>CAYQRE010000001.1:0-609990 GCA_964420075.1 uncultured Thermoanaerobaculia bacterium
GTGTTCTACGGCGCGCTCTCCAACACCCAGTACTGGCTGACGGTGACCGACGCCGAGACGGGCGTCGCCCGCCGCTACTTCAACCCCGAGGGCCGCTTCGCGAGCCGCGGGGACACCGAGGCCTTCGGTCCGCTCGGCGCCTCGCTCACCAGCTTCCGCGTGCCCGCCGAGGCGCCGGGCGACGGCCTACCCTTGCTGGTCGATTCCTCTGTCGATTCCTTCGCGGGCCGCGGCGCCTCGGGCAGCTGCGGGCCGACCGCGACCCGCCTCTGCCTGGGCGACGGCCGCTTCGCCGTCGAGGCCACCTGGCGGGACTTCCAGGACCGCACCGGCAGCGGCCAGGCCGTGCCGCTCACCGGCGACACCGGCTACTTCTGGTTCTTCGGCCCGGACAACGTCGAGGTGATGCTCAAGGTGCTCGACGCCACCGCCGTCAACGGCCACACCTGGGTCTTCTACGGCGCGCTCTCGAACGTCGAGTACACCCTCACCGTCACCGACACCGTCACCGGCGCCGCGAAGACCTACGCCAACCCCCGGCGCCGCTTTGGCAGCGTCGGCGATACGCAAGCGTTCTAGCAGGTCGGGACGGGCGGGGCCTTCGTGGCCCCGCGCCTCCTCTGCTACGCTCCCGTCATCGTCCCTTGCAGGTCGTCACCTGCGGTCCGCTCCCACCCGCCTGCTGGCCGGTGGACGGAACCCAGGAAGGAGAGAACCATGGTCTCGTTGTCGGCGCTGTGGCTTCCCATCGTCGTCTCGGCCCTGCTCGTCTTCTTCGCCAGCGCGCTCGCCTGGACAGCCTTGCCGCACCACCGCAAGGACTTCGCGCGCCTGGCGGACGAGGACGGCCTACGCGCCGAGCTCAACCGCCAGGGCTGGCAGGGCGGTGCCTTCGCCTTCCCCTTTGCAGCCGACAACCAGACCCGCAAGGACCCGGAGTTCCAGAAGAAGATGCAGGCAGGGCCCTCGGGGCTGCTCTTGCTGTGGCCGAAGGGCGGCGCCACGATGGGCAAGAGCCTTGCGACCTACTTCGTGCAATGCCTGGTGCTGAGCTTCCTCATCGCCTACGTCGGCAGTCGCACCCTCGGCCCCGGGGCCGAGTACCTGCGGGTCTTCCAGGTGGTGGGTGCGACGGCCGTCCTCGCCTGGGCCGGGGCCCTGCCTTCCAACGCCATCTGGTTCGGCAAGGGCTGGGGCGCCACCAGCCGCGACATCCTCGACGGCATCGTCTACGGCCTGCTGACCGCCGGCACCTTCGGCTGGCTCTGGCCGCGTTGAGGCAGCGCCGCCAGCGGTCCCACGGATGACGAGCCGGGCGCCGCAAGCCTCGTTCGTCCGCCTGCCGGCGGCCGCGGAGGCGGCCACCGTGCTCGACTTCCTCTGCGCCCACTTCCCGCGGGTGCCGGCCGAGGAGTGGCGGCGCCGCTTTGCGGCCGGCACCGTGCTCGGGCCGGACGGCGCGCCGCTCACCGCCGGTGCGCCCTACGTGCCGGGCCTGCGGGTCTCGTACTTTCGCGAGCTGCCCAGCGAGCCGCCGATCCCTTTCACAGAAGAGGTGCTGCTGGCGACCGCCGACTTCCTCGTCGTCGACAAGCCGCCGTTCCTGCCGGTGGTGCCGGCCGGCCGCTTCGTCAACGAATGCCTGCTCTACCGGCTGCGCCAGAAGACGGGCAACCCCGACCTCCAGCCCGTGCACCGGCTGGACCGCGAGACCCGCGGTCTGGTGCTGCTGTCCTGCCGCGCCGCGACCCGGCGGCTCTACCATCGCCTCTTCGACGAGCGTGCGGTCGACAAGGAGTACCTGGCGATCGGCGCCGGCGTCGCCGCTCCCACCTGGCAGCGGCAGGAGGTCGAGGGCCGCATCGTCCGCGGCGCACCGTTCTTTCGCATGGCGGAGGTCGACGGCCTGCCCAATGCCCACACCAGCGTCGAGCTCGTGGCCTGGCGCGCGGGGGCCTTGCAGACGGGGCGGGGGCTCTTCCGCCTGCGGCCGACGACGGGGCGCAAGCACCAGCTGCGTCTCCATCTCGCGCGCCTCGGCGTCCCGATCGAGAACGACCGCCTCTACCCGGACCTGGCACCGCAAGCGGCGGACGACTTCCACCGCCCGCTGCAGCTCCTCGCCCGCCGCCTGCGCTTCACGGACCCGGCGAGCGGCGAGAGCATCGATGTCGCAAGCCGCCAGCAGCTCGACTGGTAGAGTCCGCGCCATGGCCTTCCGCACCGCGCTGACCATCCGCTTCGGCGACATCGACCTCGCCGGTATCGTCTACTACCCGCGTTACCTCCACTTCTGCCACGTGGCGATGGAGGAGTTCTTCCGCGAGGCGGTGGGGCTCGACTATCCGCGGCTGCTCGGCGAGCATCGGCTGGGCTTCCCGACGGTCCACATCGACGTCAGCTACCACCAGCCGCTGCGCTACGGGGACCAGGCCGAGATCGAGGCGCGGATCGAGCGCCTGGGCTCGTCGTCGCTGGTCTGGGAGTACACCATCTACCGGCAGGGCGAGGCACACGCGGTGTTCCGCGCCCGCCTGGTCACCGTCGCCGTCGACATGCAGAGCTTTGAGAAGCGGCCGATCCCCCCCTGGCTGCGCGACCGCTTCGTCACTCGTGGCCTGGTCGCCGCCGAGGGCGGCTCAGGGCCGCCGGCCGCAGCGGCGCCTCAGGGCCATTCGACGGCCGGGATCTCGTAGCTCGTGATGTCCTCTTCGGGCTCCGGGTACTGCAGGTCGAGGCCCTCGAGCACGGCGATCAGGATCTCGGAGACCACCAGGTTGCGATACCACTTGCGATCGGCGGGCACCACGTACCAGGGCGCCCAGGGGGTGTTGCACTTGGCGAGGGCGTCCTCGTAGGCGGCCATGTAGCTCGCCCAGCGGCGGCGCTCGTCGAGGTCACCGGGGTTGAACTTCCACTTTTCCTCGGGGTCGGTCTGGCGGTCACGCAGGCGCTCGGCCTGCTCGTCCGGGCTGAGGTGCAAGAACAGCTTGACGAGGGTGACGCCGTTGGCCGCGAGCATCTTCTCGAAGGCGTTGATCTGCTCGTAGCGGGCCCGCCAGACCCTGTCCGGCACGAGCTTTCTGACCCGCACCACCAGGACGTCCTCGTAATGCGAGCGATTGAAGATCCCCGCCATGCCGCGGCCCGGCACCGCCTTGTGGACACGCCAGAGGAAATCGTGCGAGAGCTCCTCCGGGGTGGGGACCTTGAACGAGGTAACGGCGACGGATTGCGGGTCGAAGGCCTCGAGGACGTGGCGGATCACCCCGTCCTTGCCGCCGGTGTCCATCGCCTGCAGCACGATCAGCAAGCCGTGCTTGCCCTCGGCGTAGAGCCGCTGGTGCAGCCGCTGCAGGCGCACGCGGTTGGCGGCGAGGCGCTCCTCGGCGTCCTTCCTGCGCAGCTTGCCGGCCCCACGCGGGTCGATCTCGGCCAGATGGAAGCGCTCGCCGGGCGGGCGGCGGAAGCTCTCGATCTTCATCTCGTTGCTCCTCCGATCGGCAGATGGCACCCCATCTTATCGCCCCCCCCGCCAGCCGCCGGCGGCGTTTTCGGTAGACTGCCGCCTTCGCATGCACAAGCTCGCCTGTCTCGCCCTCTTCGCCCTCAGCTTCGGCGGCGTCGCTCACTGGCTGAGCGGCAAGACGCCGAACCCACGGCTCGAGGAGGTCACCTCGAAGCTCACCTACTTTGCCCGCAACCGCGACGACTTCGACCTCGTCGCCTTCGGCTCGAGCCGTACCTACCGCGGCCTGGTTCCCGCCGAGGTCGACGCCGAGCTCGCCCGCCAGGGGCTCGCGGTGCGCTCGTTCAACTTCGGCCTGCCGGGGATGGAGGCGCACGAGATCAGCGCGACGCTGCGGCGGGCCCTCGCCGTGCGGCCCAAGAAGCTGCGCTGGGTGCTGATCGAGGTGGAGGACTGGAGCGGCCGCCTGGAGCCCCGCAACGAGTTCAAGGGGCGCACCATCCGTTGGCACGACCGCCACGAGACGCTCTCGGTGCTGCGCACCATCTCCCTCGCCGACCTGCCGTTTGCGACGCGGCTGCGCCAGGCCTGGGTGAACGTGCTGCACGGCGTGGCCTACGCCACCGCCGCCGGCCAGGGGCCAGCGATCGTCCGTCAGCGTCTCGGCCAGAGCGGGGTGCCGAAGGCCGCCCTCGCCCGCCTGGCGACCAACCGCGGCTGGGAGCCCTTCGTGGTGCGGCCGGGGCGGGACGACCTGCGCGACAACAACCGCCGCAACTTCCTCGCCGACCTGCCGGGCTACCAGCGGCGGCTGCGCAGCCTGCCCCGCCGCCTCAAGAAGCCGGCCGACCTCGCCCATTACCCGGTCGCGGCCATCGCAGAACAGGTGGCGACCGTGCGCGCCGCCGGCTTCGAGCCGATCTACTTCATCCCGCCCACGCTGGCGACCAACGCCGAGGTGCGGGCCCTCGCCGCCCAAGGGGTGATCCCGCACCTGCTGGCCTTCAACGATCCCAAGGCCTATCCCGAGCTCTACGCCGTCAAGGTGCACTGGGACGCCGAGCACCTGACGCCGCCGGGAGCCGAGTTGTTCAGCCGCGCCCTCGCCGACCAACTCGCGCCCCTCCTCGCTGGCCAGCCAGCGGGGACGACGGCGGCCCCCTCGTCGCCCTGAGGCCCTCTCCCGCCGCCGATGCTCTTCACCCAGCCGATCTACCTCGTCTTTTTCGCCGTCGTCCTCGGCCTTGCCTGGGGTGAGCGCAGCCACCGCCGCCACAAGCTCTGGCTGCTCGCGGCAAGCTACCTGTTCTATGGCTGGTGGGATTGGCGCTTCCTGTCGCTGATCGCCATCTCGACCATCATCGACTACTCGGCCGGCCTGCTCTTCCAGACCGTGACGGACCCCAAGCGGCGGCTGTGGGTGCTCCGCCTCTCGCTGACCGCCAACCTCGGCCTGTTGGGGGTCTTCAAGTACTTCAACTTCTTCCTCGAGTCAGCCTCGGCGCTCCTCGGCCCCCTCGGCGTCCACCTGCCCGACCGCGCGCTCGCCATCGTGCTGCCCGCCGGCATCAGCTTCTACACCTTCCAGACGATGAGCTACACGCTCGACGTCTACCGCGGCCACCTCAAGCCGGTGCGCAGCCTGCTCGATTTCGCCCTCTTCGTGAGCTTCTTTCCCCAGCTGGTGGCTGGCCCGATCGTGCGCGCCGCCGATTTCCTGCCGCAGCTCGTCGAGCGGCCCCGCTGGCAGAACGTGCGGGTGCGCGCGCACCTCTGGCTCTTCGTCGTCGGCTTCATCAAGAAGAGCTGCGTCGCCGACCAGATCGCACCCTTCGTCGAGCAGGTCTTCGGGCAGCCGCACGGCCACGGCACGCAGGCAGTGTGGGTCGCGGTCGGGCTCTACGCGGCGCAGATCTACTGCGACTTCTCCGGCTACAGCGACATGGCGATCGCCTCGGCGGGCCTCCTGGGCTACGACCTCTGCGAGAACTTCCGCTTCCCCTACCTGGCCGCCAACATCACCGACTTCTGGCGCCGCTGGCACATCTCGCTCTCCACCTGGCTGCGCGACTACCTCTACATCCCGCTTGGCGGCAATCGCGGTAGCCGCCTGTTCACCTACCGCAACCTGATGCTCACCATGCTGCTTGGCGGCCTCTGGCATGGCGCGGCCTGGACCTTCGTCTTCTGGGGTGCGCTGCACGGCCTCGCGCTCGTCGTCCATCGCGAGTGGCGACGGCGACGCGGCGAGCCCGCCACTGGGAGCACGGCCGCGGTCGCCGCTCGCCGCCTGGCGGCCTGGGCCGGGACCGTCTACTTCGTCTGCATCGCCTGGATCTTCTTCCGCGCCGGCACCTTCCTCAACGCCGCCACCCTTCTGCGTGGCTTCGTGCTCTTCGACGCTGCGGGCAAGACGAGCCTCTCGCCCTGGCTCATCCTGCTGATCGCCGCCCTCTTCGCCCTCCACTGGCTGGGCCAGCACCGCGTCCTCGAGCGCCGGGTGGAGGCCCTGCCGGACTGGCTCTTCGCCACCGGCTACGGCACCCTCTGGGCCCTCGCCCTCGCCTTCGTGCCGCTCAAGGCGGAGCCTTTCATCTACTTCCAGTTCTAGAGCACGCCGAGCGCCCTAGCCGCTGAGCGAGACGCCCATCAACCAGCCGATGCCGTAGGTCACGGCAGCGGCGGCGAGGCCGAAGAGCATCTGGCGCGAGCCAGAGAAGAGCACGCCGCGGCCGGTCATCAAGGTGATCGCCGCGCCGATCGCGAAGAGACCGACGGCGCTGACCACCAGGCTGAGGACGACGGCAGGCGGCCCGGTGACGGCGAGGAAGGGCGCCACCGGCACGATGGCGCCGATCGCGAAGAGCACGAACGAGGTGCCCGCCGCCTCCCAGGCCGAACCGCCGAGCTCCTGCGGATCGATCCCCAGCTCCTCGCGGGCCAGCGTGTCGAGGGCAGTCTCCTCGTTGGCGATGAGCCGCGCCGCGAGCTCTTCCGCCTGCGCCTTGGGGACGCCCTTCGACTGGTAGATGAGGGCGAGCTCGGCGGCCTCCTCGGCCGGCGCGGCGGCCAGCTCCTCGGCCTCGATCGCGATCTGCTGCTCGTAGAGCTCCCGGGAGCTCTGCACGGAAAGCCACTCGCCGAGGGCCATCGAGATGGCGCCGGCCAGGAGGCCGGCGAAGCCGGTGATCAGGATGGCATGGCTGTCGAGGGCGGCCCCCGCCACCCCCATCACCAGGCTGAGGTTGGAGACCAGGCCGTCGTTGGCACCCAGCACGGCGGCACGCAGGGCATTGCCGCCGAGGCTGCGATGGCGGCCTTCGAGACGGGCGACGGCGGCACCGGCGAGGCCCGTCGCGCTGCCACCGGCGAGGGCCTGGAGCAGCCTGTGGTGCGAGCGTTCCTCACGGGCCATCCCGCCGCCGCCAGCTGTTTGGCCGCCGCCGTAGGTGCGAGAGGCGGCTGCTTCGGCGTCGACGAGGGTCGAGAGGATGAGCCCCTTGCCGAAGCGGCGGGCCAGGCGGGCCAGGGTGCGCGCGCGCCACGATGGCCGAGCGGCCGGTGCCGTGCCGGTGGCCGTGGCGAGCCGCTGCCGCCAGGCCGCGGCGTGGCGGCCCTCCGCCGCGGCCATCCGCTGGAAGACCTCGCGGAGCTCCGCGCTCGCCTCGAGCCCGGCGAGCGCTCCGTAGAGGAAGCTGCTGTCCACCTCTTCCTGGTAGCTGCGGCGCAGCCGTGCGGTCTTTTCGGCGTCCATCATCGACCTCCCTCGTTCGCCGGCGGGGCGGCGGTAGCCGGGGTTGGTGTCGGGGTAGGCGTGGGGGGTGGCGTCGGCGGCAGGAAGCGGCGGAACCAGTCGACGATCCGCCGGTAGGAGTCGAGCACGTTACGCGGCTTGCGGAGGCCGTGCCCCTCGCCCGGGTAGCGCACCAGCACCGCTTCCTTGCCCTGCCGGCGCAGGGCCGTGTACATCTCCTCGGCCTGGGTGATCGGCACGTCCTGGTCGCTTTCGCCGTGGAGAAAGAGGACGGGCGTCGTGACCTTGCCGACCTGTGCCAGAGGCGACCAGCGCCAGAGCTCGGCGAAGCCGTCGCCCTCCCACGGCCGCGGAGCGAACTCGCTCTCGAGGAGGTCCGAGTAGAGGCTGGTGCCGTAGAAGCTCACCAGGTTGGCGAGGCTCGCGCCGGCCACCGCCGCCTTGAAACGCGGCGTCTGGGTGATCACCCAATTGGTCATGAAGCCGCCGTAGCTCCAGCCCGCCACCCCCAGTCGCTCGGCATCCACCCACGGATAGGTGGCGAGCACCCAGTCGAGGCCGGCCATCAGGTCGCGGTAGTCGCCGCCGCCCCACTGGCCGCGGGTGCCGTCGGTGAAGGCCTGGCCGTAGCCCGTCGAGCCCCGCGGGTTGATCGCCAGCACGCCGTAGCCGGCCGCGGCGAGCACCTGCAGGCGCTCGATGTAGGTGAAGGCGAACATGCCGTGGGGCCCGCCGTGCACCCACAGCACGAGGGGGTACTTCTGCCCAGGGCGATAGCCCACCGGCCGGAAGAGGAAGAGCTGGACCTTCTGGCCGTCGAAGCTGGGAAAGGTCAGGTTGTCGGCGTTCTGCAGCTCCACCGTGTTGAGGAAGCTCTGGTTCTCGCGGCTGACCTGGTGGGTGCGCTTGCCCTTGAAGCTCGTCACCCAGACCTCGGCCGGGCGGGTGATCTCACTGCGCAGATAGGCGAGGGTGGTGCCCGCGGCGTCGACGTGGGGCTCGAGCAGCACGCTGAAGCCGTCGAGGAAGCGCTCCGGCGAGGCGGCCGTCTGGCCGGCCGCCGGCACGGGCACCCGCAGCACCGGCACCCGCCCGTTGTCGTCGATCGTCACCAGAAGGCTCGCGCCGTCCGGGTGCCAGGCGACGCTCGCCACCCGCCGATCGAGCTCGGGCGCCAGGGCTTGGGCCTGCCCGCCGATCGCCGGCACGAGGTAGAGATGGGCGTCTTCCGCCGGGCTGTCACGGGTGTTGACCGGCCGCTGCATGGCGAGGAAGGCGATCCGGCGGCCGTCGGGCGAGTAGGTGGGGTGCATCTCGGTGCCCGGCGTGGCGGTGAGCTGGCGGAGGATGCCGCTCGCCACCTCGACGCTCCACAGATCGTCCGCATAGTTGGTGTCGGAGTCGGATGAGCGGTTGCTGACGAAGGCGAGCTGCTTGCCGTCAGGCGACCAGCTGAGCGAGTGCTCGTCGTAGGGGCCAGGGGTGAGGAGGCGGGGTTTGCCAGCTGCCGGACCGCTGACGGCGACCAGCCAGAGGTGCGTGCGGCGGTCGTCGGCGAGGCCGGTGCGGCTCTTGAAGAAGGTGCGGTGGATCTCGGCGGTGCCCGAGGCGAGGCCGCTCTGGAGGAAGAGGTCCTCGGCGGTCGCCAGGGGCGGCGGCTCGGTGCCGCAGTAGGCGAGCCGGGTGCCGTCCGGGGAGAAGGCGAAGCCCTTGTCGGCCTCGTGGCCGAGAAAGGCGTCGCTCGTGAAGAGGTCGACGAGCTTGCGGCTCGTTCCTGCGGCGAGGTCGTAGAGGAAGAGCGCCGCCTGCCCGGCCGTCTCGCCCTGGTAGGCGATCGTCTTGCCGTCCGGGGCCCAGCGCGGCTCGCTGCCCTCCCAGGCGGCGATCACCCGCCCGTTGGCGACCGTCGCGACCTTGATCTCCACACGCGTGCGGTTGGCGGTCGTATCGGCCTGGCTGACCACATAGGCCACGCTCTTGCCGTCGGGCGAGAGCTGGGGAGAGCTCACCCGCCGCACCAGCGACAGGTGCTCGAGGGTGAGCGGCACGCCCTTGGCCCAGCTTGGGCTCGGGACGAGGGTGAGCAGCCAGAGCAGCAGCCAAGGGGACGGCTTGCGAGTGCGCATGGGGACCTCCTCCGCGACGCCAACTCTACAACCTGCTCTCCACCGCACTGCCCACGCGTACCCCGTGGGCGCCTTGCCTTCCACGGCAATTCCTTGCCAAGGCAGAGAGAATCGACTAAGCTGAGAACGCCTATTAGGACATTATAAGAATTTCATGATAACCATCTCTTCAGGGCACGGTGCAGCGCTGGCCGGGAGCCGGCGATGAGGCAAGCAAGTCCCTGTTCGTCGCAGCTGCAGCAGATGATGGCCCTGGACCTCGACCCCGAGGCGGTGATCGACCGCCTGCTCGCCGAGGGCACTGCCGCCCGCCGGCCGCTCTGCCCCGAGCCACCCGCCGCCAGCCACCTCGCGGCGGTCGACCGGGCGATCCGCGTGCTGCCCCGGCGCGCCAGTCAGCTCGCCCGGCTCAACCTGGTCGCCGAGATGGAGCTCGTGCAGCTCACCGGCCTGCCCCCGGCGCGCCAACAGGAAGAGATCGAGGCCGCCTCCGGCCGCTTCCGCAACCCGATCCTCGTCGACCTACTGATCGAGGAAAGCCAAGCACAGCTGCCGCTTAGCCCGCGGCAGGCCCACGCTCTCGCCGAGGCGGCTTACAGCGTCGCGCTGCGCCTGTCCGCGGTGCAGTTCGGCCGCAGCTGGGTGGTGACCGCCATCGCTCGTGCCCAGGCCCAGTGCGGCCGCACCTTCCAGACCCTGGGCGAGCCGGTGCGTGCCGCCGCTTGCCTGGAGCACGCCCTGCAGCTCTTCGATCGTGACGGCACGGCGGACCCGTGCGTTGAGGCCGAGCTCCTCGCTCGCTTGGCCGAGCTGCGCGGGACCGAGGGCCGACAGGTCGAGGCCGAGGCCTACCTCGACATGGCCCAGGCCCTCTGCGAGCGCTGCCAGGCGGATCGCCAGCTGGCCGGGATCGAGGCCTTGCGCTCGCGCCTGCGCCAGCGCGCCGGTGATGCCGGCCCCAAGGCCAGCGCAGAGCCCGGCCTCGCCGAGGGCTTCCTGCTGCGGCGCTCCCAGCTCCTGGCCGACCTCGCCCAACGAGCGGGACGCAGCGTCCCTCGCCGCCGGCGCGACGGCGCCCGCGCTCTCCACTGACGGCGGCGACCACCTCAGACTCAGGCGCCGGCAGATTCAGGCGCCGGCGCGGGCCGCGGCCCCCATCTGCTAGTCTCGCTCGCCTCACCTCCCAGGCCTTCGACCGGCGAGCCCAGAACGAGACGCAAGGCGTGACACGAGGCGCAACGAGCGGCCCCCCCTCGACGCTTCGGGCCGGCCCTCTCCTCCGGCGGCGCGACGCCACGGCCCTTCTCCTGGCCGTCGTGGTGGTCCTCCTCTCGCTCCTGCTCTGGCAACGGGCCGCGAGCGGCGGCGACCAGCTCAACCTGCTGGCCCGGGGCTGGCTCCTCGCCGAACAGGGCACGTTGGTCCCCTACGGCAACCCCGGCTCGTCCGGTGGCGTCGCCCCCGGCCCGCTCACCAGCTGGCTCGTCGGCCTGCCGCTCGCGGTATGGCTCGACGCTCGCTCCCCCGTGCTGGTGATCCTGCTCTGCCACCTGCTGGCGCTGTGGCTTCTCGACCGCGTCCTCCGGGAGACCCTCCACCCGACCGCGCGCCGACTCTTCGTCCTCTTCTTCGCCCTCTCGCCCCTCAGGCTCTTCCTCTCGGGCTTCGTCTGGAACCCGAACTACCTGCTGCTCGCCGGCGCCGTCCATCTTTGGAGCCTCTACCGGCAACGCGAACGCGGCCGGTTCTGGCTTTCCCTTGCCCATGTGCTGTGCCTGGGGCTGGCCCTCCAGCTCCACGCCTCGGCCGTGCTGCTGGTGGCGGCCTCGGGCCTCCTCTGGCTGGGCCGCGGCTGGCGGCTGAGCTGGCCGGGAGCCCTCGCCGGCGGCGCCCTGGTGCTCCTCAGCCTGGTGCCCTACTGGCAAGCGGTGGCTGCGAACCCGGCCTTGCTCCCCGTCTCGCACGGTTTTCCGGGCCGCGGCTTGCTCTTCGTCTTCCCCTTCGTCCGCGGCCTGCTGCTCTGGCTCCGCTACCCCTCGCTGGCCTTGCCTGGCAAGCTCGTCGAGCTCGACTTCACGCCCGCCCTGGGGGCCGCCTGGGACCATCGCCTCGCCCCCTTGGGCAAGCTCGTCACCGCCGTCCTCGGCCCGCTCACCGCCCTCTTCGTACTGCTCACCCTGGTGTGGCTCGGGCGGCGCCTGTGGCGGCGGCAGGCCTGGCGGTCGAGCGCCGGGGCGAGCCCCCGCCGCTGGCTCGAGCGCTACCTCCTCGCCTGCGCTCTCGCTTCGGTGCTGATCTTCGCCGCCGCGCCCACCACCGTGATGTGGTGGCAGGGGGTGACCCTCTTCCACGCCATGCTGCTCGCGCCCACGCTGTGGACGGCGGCGCTTCTGCACAGCCGCCGGCGCCAGCTGGCCCGCCTTGGTGTCACCGCCTGGGCCGTCACCGCGGCCTTGCTCACGCTGGCGATGGCCTTCGGCAGCCCCCAATACCGCTGCGGCGGCCGGGAGGCCGTCCAGCTCGCGCTCGCCGGCGACCCACCCCTGCTCGCAGACCTCGGCCTCGCGGCACGGTGTACCTATCCCACCAACGTGCCGGGCGGCTGGTGGCCGGACGTGCTGCCGCCGCCGAGCGGTGAGCAGCGCCCGCACTTCACGACGCCGTACCAGCTGGTCCCCAACCGCGTCGGGGGTCGCCCGTGAGCGGCGCCGCACCGAGCTGGCCGCTCCGGGGCTCCATGGCGTAGCATCGCCGCTGCCCGTGACCATGCCCGTGCTGCGCTCGGCCCGTCGCCTGCTCGCCCTCGTCGTCCTGGCCCTCTGCCTCGGCGAGCCGGCAAGCCTCGGCCTCGTGGCCGGCGGTCGCTGCGAGTGCACCACGGACCGTTGTACCTGCCGCAAGGTGGCCGGCGCCGCGACGGGCTGCCACCACGACGGGACGGCGGCGAGCGAGCAGCGCGACCCGGCGCCAACCGGCTGCGGGCTCTTCGCCGACTGCGGCCACCACCGCGGTGGCGTCGTGGTCGCCGACCAGCGCCCGGGCGTGCTGCCGGTGGCGGTCGCCGTGGCCCCCGGAGCGGAAAACGGCGGACCTGCTGCGCTCTCGCCGCCCCACGATCGCGCGCTCTCCCAGCGCCCCGAGCTCCCACCCCCCCGCTCCCACCGCCCCGCCTGAGCCCAAAGCCCGCCCCGAGCGTCGGGGCGAAACCAAAGACTTGGAACCGGTGCCTACCGGCGGACCGACGTCTGCCGCGCGCACCCGGAGCGGAGCTTCTGCATGCGCAGAACTTTCTTCAGCACCTTCGCCACCCTCCTGCTGGGTGGCTTCGTGGCCCTGCCGGCCGCCCACGCCTGTGACCTCTGTGCGATCTACACCTCGCTCGAGACTCAGGAGGCCCAACCGGGCTGGTACCTGAGCCTCTTCCAGCAGTACTCCCAGCAAGCAACCCTGCGCGAGGACGGCGACGCGGTGGCCAACCCCGCCGACCAGCACCTCGACAGCTGGATCACCCAAGCCGTGCTGGGCTACCAGGTGAACCGCCGCCTGGGCCTGCAGGTCAACCTGCCGTGGATCGATCGCTCGTTCCGCCGCGTCGAAGGCGATGCCGTCGAGACGGGGAGCGAGAGCGGCCTGGGGGACGTGACCGTCCTCGCCCACTTCCGTGCCTACGAGCACTACAGCGGCAACCGCACCTTCGTCCTCAACCTGTTGGCCGGGGTGAAGCTCTCGACCGGCAGCAGCGACCGCATCGCCGAGGAGCTCGCGGAGGACCACCTCCACGCTGCCGAGGAAGCAGTCCTCACGAGCCTGAAGCATGAAGGGGAGCATGACGACGGCGTCCCGAGCGCCGTCCACGGCCACGACCTCGCCCTCGGCAGCGGCTCGACGGATGGCCTTCTCGGCCTTTCCGCCTTCGGCAGCCACGGCCGGGCCTTCCTCGCCGCCGAAGCGCAGTACGCCCTGCGCCGCCAAGGCGACTACCAGTACCGCTACGCCAACGACCTGCGCTGGAGCCTCGGTGCCGGCTACTTCGCCTCGCTCAGCCATGGCCACGCCTGGCGCCTGGGCGTCGAGGTCAACGGCGAGAAGAAGGGCTTCGACGAGCTGGCCGGCGAGCCGGCCCGCGACACCGATCTGTCGGCGGTCTACGCCGGTCCGATCGCCAGCTACTCCTTCGCCAGTCATTTCTACGGCGACCTCAAGGTCGACCTCCCCGTCCGCCAGCAGACCACCGAGCTGCAATCGGTACCGGACTACCGCTTGCGCCTGGGGGTCACCTACCGATGGTGAGGCAGCTCGTCGCCGGCGGGCTGCTCTGCCCGCTGCTCCTCGCCCTGGGCGCGCTCGCCTGCGCGGGCGGCGGGCCCGGTGCCGCCGTCGAGGCGGGCCGCGCCCTCTATCTCAAGCGAGGCTGTGCTTCGTGCCACGGTCCGGCGGGCGGCGGCGACGGGCCGGTGGCGCGCGGCCTGCCGCGGCCGCCCCGCGACCTGCGCCTGCCCTCCTCGTTCACCCGCGGGGCCTCCGCCGAGGCCATCGCCAACGTCATCGCCGAAGGGATCGCCGGCGGCATGCCGGCCCATCCCTTCATCCCCCCCGCCGAGCGCCGGGAGATCGCCCTCTACATCCTCTCGCTGTCGCGCTCCGCGGCGACCAACCCTGCACCCTGAAGGAAGGACGAACGCACCATGAAGAGACTCCTGATCGCGACCCTCCTCGCCGGCAGCCTCGCCGCCGTGCCAGCCCTCGGCGCCCCGCCGGCCCCCGCTACCCCGCCGGCATCGAGCATCGAGCCGGTCATCTCCGCCGCCTGGGCACGAGCCACGGCCCCTGGCCAACCAATCTCGGCGGCCTACCTGACGATCGAGAACCACAGCGACGCCCCCGATGCCCTCCTCGCCGCCAGCTGCAGCTGCGCCGGCACCGTCGAGCTGCACACCATGAAGCAGGAGGGTGAGCGGATGAAGATGGAGCGCGTCGAGCGCATCGAAGTGCCCGCCCACGGCAAGGTGGAGCTCGCCCCGGGCGGCTTTCACATCATGCTCTTCGACCTCAAAGGCCCGCTCCAAGCCGAGCAGCCGCTGACCCTCACCCTGCGTTTCGAGAAGGCCGGCGAGGTCGCAGTCGTAGCCATCGCCAAGGCCCCCGGCAAGCACATGGGCAAGGACATGGGTCATGGCGGCTGAACGTTCCTGGCAGTTCTCCGGCCTGCTCGCCGCGAGCCTCGCCGGCTGCCTGCTGCTGGCGCTCGGCTGCAACCGGCAGCAGAAGATCGACCAGGAGCTCGACCGTGAGCTCGAACCGATCGCCATCGGCGGTGAGCTCACGCTGCAGGCCGCCCAGGGACCGGTCACGCTTGCCAGCTTCCGCGGCCACCCGGTGTGGCTCTTCTTCGGCTACACCAGCTGCCCGGATGCCTGCCCGACCGCCCTCGCCAAGCTCAGCCGCGCCAAGGAGGCCCTGGCGCCGAGCGGTTTCGATTCGATGATCGAGACGCTCTTCATCTCGCTCGACCCGAACCGCGACACCCCGGCGAAGCTCGCCGAGTACCTGCAGTTCTTCGACGCCCACGCGGTCGGCGCCACCGGCACGCCCGAGGAGGTCGCGGCGGTCGCCAAGAGCTACGGCGCGAGCTACGAGGTGGTCCCCGGCTCGAGCCCCGACCGCTACCTGATCAACCACTCGACCTACATCTACCTCCTGGACGGCATTGGGCGGGTGCGCCACCTCTTCAAGCACGACGACTCGCCCGAGCGGATCGCCGCCCTCACCGAGCGGCTGGTCCGCCAGGCCTGCTGCAACGCCCCGACCCGCGCCACTACACCCTGACGACCTGCCTCGGCCCCGACCTCCACGCGGAGGTGGGGGCCGGGCTACGGCACGGTGAGTGACCAGCGCATCGTGTCGCCGGTCTCGAAGCCGTCCGCGAAGATCGAGGTGCCTCCTCGGTTGCGCAGCAGCTTCACCTCATCGGCGATCTCGTCGAAGAGGGCCATGTCGAGGTCACCGTCGTTGTCGAAGTCGTAGAGCACGGCGCAGGAGGCGTTCGAGCTGGCGAAGATCTGGTCGACCTGGGTGAAGCTGCCCGTCCCGTCGTTGCGCAGCACGTGCCAGCGCCCACCGCCGAAGCTCGAGGTCACCCAATCGAGGTCGCCGTCGCCGTCGAGGTCACCGAGGTCGGTGGCCACCATGTGGCCGGAGAAGGTGTAGACGACGGCCGGCTGCAAGGTGGCGTCCCCGTTGCCGAGCAGCACCGAGCCGTTGGCGCTCTGCCCGTTGGCGGAGGTGACATCGAGATTGCCATCGCCGTTGAGGTCGCCCAGGACGATCATCCAGGTCAGGCCCCCGGCGCTGCGGTTCGAGACGTGGCTGAAGGTGCCGTCGCCGTTGCCGGTCAGCACGTGGACCTGCTGATCGTTGCGGGTGCCGACGACGAGGTCGAGGATGCCGTCGTTGTTCATGTCGCCGGTCGCCACCGGGTACTCGCCGCTCCCGCCACCCTCGAAGGACGTGAGAGCCGTGAACACCCCGTTCCCGTCGTTGGCGAGGCGCGAGAGATTGCTCGCCCCTTCGTTCGCCGTCACCAGGTCCCAATCGCCGTCGCCGTCGAAATCGAGGGCGGCGAGACCGTGCGGAGTGGCGCCGACGCTCACTGATTGCTGGGCGGCGAAGCTGCCGTCGCCGTTGCCGAGCACGATGGAGACCGTCGAAGGCAGGTAGTTCGCCGTCGCCAGGTCGGGCAACCCGTCGTTGTCGTAGTCCGCCGCCTCGTTGGGGGACGGGCCGAGGTCGATCGGCGTCGGTGGGGTCAGCAGGTCGTAGAGGCCGGAGCCGTCGGCCCGGTTCATCAGGATGCGCAGGTCGCCGGAATCCTCGTTGGCAGTCGCCAGGTCGGTCCAGCCGTCGAGGTCGAGATCGATGGCGGCACCGCCGTAGAGACGGGTGCCAGCCGCCGTCGTGCGCACCGACATGGTGTCGATCTCGTCGAACACCCCTTGCGCGGCGCCCGCTACGGTGAGGAACTGGAAGGCGTAGCCAGCGCTGCGCAGCTGGCTGCCATCGGCGGCGGCGAGGCTGTTGGCGAGGTTCACCGTCACCACCTCGCCGTTCTTGAACGGACGGCTCGGGGTGAGCGTCAGCGTGGCGTTGGCGTTGCTGAACGAGAAGGCGGCGGCCACCGGGCCACTCGAGCGCCCGAACGCGCGCACCGAGCCGGCGCTCACCGAGCCCACGGCGAGCGGACGGTCGAAAGTGATCGAGATCGTCGCGCCGGGCAACGCCGTGCCGCTGTGCCGGGCCGGCACCGTCGCGACCACCGCCAGCTGGCCCGAGGCCGGAGCGCTGGCAGCGAGGGCCAGAAGCGTGACAAGCACGGAAGGCAGCAAGGCTGGATGGGCTCGGTTCATGGCTGACCTCCTGTGGCGGCAGACCATAGCACGGAGCGCATATGCACGACCTTCATTGCGACGGGTTCATCGCCTCGGACGCCGCATAGAATCCACGGCCATGCTACGCAAGCGCGAGACCTCAGGGGCCGGCCGCGGCCGTGATGGCACCACCGACGAGCCGCGGGACCTCGGTTTTGGCTCGGTGGTGGCAGGCACTCGCCGCCAGCGCCTGCTCAACGCTGACGGCTCGTTCAACGTCCAGCGCCACGGCCTGCGGCGCCGCCCCTCGATCGCCCTCTACGACTTCCTGCTCTACCTGAGCTGGCCGCGCTTCCTCGCCTGCCTGGCGGCCTTCTATCTCGTGCTCAACACCCTCTTCGCCCTCGCCTTTCTCGCTCTCGGCGAGCATGCCCTCGCCGGCGGCAGCGAGCTCGGGCCGTTCGCGCGCGCCTTCTTCTTCAGCGTCGAGAGCCTGTCGACGGTGGGCTACGGGCACATCGTGCCGGTGGGCTTCGCGGCCAACCTGCTGATGACGGTCGAGTCGTTCGTGGGCCTCTTGACCGTGGCGCTCGCGACCGGCATCTCGTTCGGCCGCTTCTCCCGCCCGACCGCCCACATCCGCTTCAGCCGCAACGCCGTCTTCGCCCCCTACCAAGGCGGCCAGGGCCTGATGTTCCGCCTGGTCAACCAGCGCCGCAGCGAGTTGATCGAGGTGGCCGTGCAGGTCACCTTCTCGCGCTTCGAGGTCCACGATGGGCGGACCGTCCGCCGCTTCTACCCGCTGGCCCTCGAACGCACCAAGGTGGTCTTTCTGCCCCTCGCCTGGACGGTGGTCCACCCGATCGAGGCCGAGAGCCCGCTTGCCGGGCTCGGCCGCGAGGAGCTGCTGGCGAGCGACGCCGAGCTGCTCGTGCTGCTGACCGCCACCGACGAGGCGTCCGCCGCCACCGTCCACGCCCGCACCTCCTACCGCGCCGAGGAGCTGGTGTGGGACGCCCGCTTCGGCGACCTCTTCCTGAGCGACGACGACACCGCCCCGCTGGCGATCGACGTGCGCCGGCTCGACGCGCTGATCGGCAACGACGAGCGGAAGCCCGCTCAGTCGGCAACCGCCACGCCGCGGTAGAGGGCCCCCATCACGCGCGGCGCCGCGCGCAGGTAGGAGCGCTCGACGCTTCGCAGGCGGAGGGCGGTGCCCACCGCCGCTGCCATGTCACGATCGAGGTGGCAACCGTCGGCCAGCCGGCGCTGCCAGGGGGTGAGCCGGCGCTGCCAGCGGGCGACGGCTGGTTCCGCCGCCAGGCCGTGCTCGAGGAAGACGAGGTGCCCTCCCGGCCGCAGTACCCGGCGAACTTCGGCGAGGGCCCGCGGCAGGTCGCTGACGCTGCAAAGGGTGAACGTGCTCACCACGCAATCGAAGCGCGCGGCCGCGAAGGGCAGCTCCTCGGCGTTGCCATCCTCGAGACGAAGGGGAAACGGCGCCGCGGCCACCCTGCCGGCGGCCAAGGCGCGCATGCCCGGGTTGGGGTCGATCGCCGTCAGGGCGGCGACGGCAGCCGGATAGTGCTCGAGGTTGAGGCCGGTGCCGAAGCCGATCTCGAGCACCTCGCCGGCGACCTCGGCGAGGGTGCAGCGGCGCAGCTGCGCCACCTCAGGATCCCGCAGGGCGCAGTGGCAGAGGCGAGGGAAGAGCCAGTGGCGGTAGAAACCCATGCCGCCTATCGTAGAGCGCCGACCTCGCTCAGCGCGCCGCCTTCATCACGAAATTGGCGTCCCCGTAGAGCAGGTAGTCCGCCCAATCGTTCGAGCCGGCGGCGAAGAGGGCCTGGCGACCGGCCTTGATCGCTTCGCCGATCGTGCTGCCGCGCAGGACCTCCTGGTAGAAGAGGCGGGCGAAGGTCTTCGCCGACTCGTCGCCCACCGGCCAGTAGGTGCCCATCAGGTTGGCGACCCCTCCCCGCATGAAGGCCTCGGCGAGGCCGATCGAGTTGACGAAGCTGCGCCGGCGCTCCTTCGGCTTGCCACCGCTGCCGCGCTCGTGGGGCGGGTCGAGGCGGCGCACCCGGCCCGACTCGCAGGCGTTGAAGAAGACCAGGCTCGGCAGGTTACCGAGGCCGATCAGGTCCGCCCCGGCGAGCACCTGGCGGCCGGCGCAGAGCAGGCCGCTGCGCTCGGGGCTGCGCTCGTCGAAGAAGGCGTGGCCAGCGTAGTGCACGATGTCGTAGCGACCCGAGGAGAGCTCCTGAAGCAGGGTCTGCCGCGTGGCCTCGCCGCCCACCAGGCGCTGCAGGTGGATGCCGTTCTGGCCTTCGAGCAAGCCCGCGATGGCGGCACCCTCCTCCGCGGCGCCCGGCAGGTCCCCCGTCGGGTTCACCACCAGCAGCACCTCCAGGGACTCGGCCGCCACCCTCTTCTCCAGCCACTTCGCCACCGAGAGGTTCTCGGCGGCGTAGCGCCGGCTCATCCCCTCGCGGGCCGCCGGGAACCAGAAGCCGTCGCCGCCACCCGCCTCCTCGGCGAGGCCGAGCGTCTCCCACGGCACCTTCGACAGCGGTGCGTCGTGGACGACCACCAGATGGTTCTCCGCCGAGCGGCCCAGCACGTCGAGCACCTCCTCGGCCAGCAGCCCGGCGGCGAGCTTGGGCCCGGTCTGGGTGAAGTCCGCGGTCTCGTCGACGGCGGCCGCGACCAGGGCCTCGAAGTCCTGGCGGCTCACCCTCTGCAGGCCGCTCACCACGGTCGCCTTGCCGCCGGCGGTGAGCAGCGAGGAGCGGACGTCGAGGTCCGTCGCGTCGGCGAGCTCGCTACGACCGTCGAGGCGGACGATCAGGTACGAGGGCTCGGGGCCGGGGGCCAGATGGCGGGCCACGGCACCGGCGCCGACCTGCATCTCCTGCGGTAGGAGGGTCTCGTCGAAGGTGACCTCGACGCCTTCGCAAAGCGGCGTCGAGGAGAGGCGGAAGAGCTCCTGTTTGATGGCCATGAAGCTCTCGGCGTCCCGCTCGCAGATCACCACCCGGCGAAAGATGTGGTCGTGGTCGGCGTCGACGAGGCCACGCACGAAACCCGCCAGCAGGCTGCGCAGGGCGCGTGCGGGGTTCTTGCCGGAGCCGCCGCCGAAGACGACCGTGGCGAACTCCTCGACGCGGGTCTGCACGAACATGCGCAGGATGTTCTCTGCCGCCGTCTCCAGGACGTCGTCGTTGAAGCGATCGAAGGCGCCGAGGCCCACGAAGGCGATCTGGTCGGCCGCCAGCGGGTGGCGACCGGTGGGCATCATGAACACCTCGCCGACGTCGCCCGAGAACATCCGCCGGCGGGTGAGGTCGGTGATCGCGCCGCCCAACCGCTGGTCGAGGGCGAGGGCGGCACCGCGCGGCGTCACATCGCGGAAGATGCCGAGGGCGATGGCGCGGGTGTCCGCCTCGGTGATGCTGCCCTTGGCGAGCCGGATCTCCAGCCGATGCTGCTTGCGCCGCCCGACCACCACGTGGTCGAAACGGTGCTCGAAGCCGTCCAGATCGAAGCCCTCTGCCGCACCGGGCGGCAAGCTGGCGGTCACCGTCGCGCGGGCATCGGGAGCGGCCAGCTCGCGCACTAGGTTGCGCAGCTCGCGCCGGCCCATGGGTCCCGCGGCGCGCAGCGCCGCGAAGCTCGCCCGCAGCTCGCCCTCGCTCACCCAGCGCCCTGCCGTCCGCTGCGCCGGCGGCTGCTGCGGTAGAAGCTCGGTACGGCCGCGGTCGAGCAGCTCGCAGACCGCCTTCTCCACCAGACCGTTGTTGGGCAGGCTGCCGTGCCCCTCCTCGACGTAGTAGGTGCGCTCGGCGATCGCCGGCAGCAGGCAGAAGGAGAGCGGCACGGTGCCGTCACCGGCCTTCGAGCGCTCGTACTCGAACTCATCGCCCGTGCGCCGCGCACCGGTCACGGTGTCCTGGTTGACACCGGCGATGAGGAAGAGGTTGTCGCCCTGGTCGAGCAGGGCCTCCTGCACGGCGCGGGCGCCGGCGAGGGCCGCTTTGGCGGGGACCATGCCGTCGTCCGGCCAGGTGGCGAGGTCGTAAAGATCGAGGTTGCTGAACACCTGCGGGGAGGGCAGCATCTCGATCAAGCCCGGGAAGGTCGAGAAGACGTGCTCGGAGAGCCAGCGCGCGGCCTCCGGCTGGTGCTTGCGATCGAGCTTGCCGAGGTTGACGACCACCTCATTGACGGCGCGCAGGGCGAGGAGCGGGGCGAAGCTGCCGAAGTTCGGCGTCCCCAGCATCACCAGGCGCTTGCACTTGGCACCGGCGCCGAGGGCCCAACGGCCCACCAGCCCGCCCATGCTGTGGGCCACCAGGCTGACCTTGTCACCGCCCTCCTTGGCCAGGCGGGCCTTGAGCTCGGCGCCCAGCTCGGCAATCGACTTGCGCCAGTCGAAGGGATGGAAGTCGGCGTCGAAGCCGGCGATCTTCAAGCGCAGCTTGAGCTTGAGGTAGGCGGTCAGGAGCACGCCGATGGCGCCGAACTTGCCCTGGTCGGGCAGCCGCAGCTCGGCGAGGCGACCCATCGCGATGTCCACCGGATCGAGCCAGTAGGTATCGTCGAAGAGGCCACCGAGGCGGTGCTTGCCGATCTTCGAGCCCATGATGCCGGGCAGGATGAGCACCCGCGGACCGCCGCGCACCGCCCGCGACGACGCTTCGCGGGCGAGCTGGCGCAGCTCCTCGTAGCTCTCGGGGCCGAAGTAGTCCTCGAGCAGGCCGGCGTTGTCCCCGGAAAGCAGCGAGCGCTCGACCGCCTCGTCGGCGAGCTCGTACTCCAGGAAATCGCGCGGCGCGTTGGGCTCGGCCGGCGCGGCAGCGGCGCGGCTCCCGGCCCTGGTGCGCGTACGCCGCGCCTTGCCGGTCTTGGCCTTGGGGCCTGGGGGCTTGCGCGGCGTACGGGGCTTGCGGGGCTCGGCCATCGTCGGGTCTCCTGCGCGAGAGGCGCCCGCCGTCGAGACCGCGGGCGCTACCGTGGAATCTCCTCAATTTCGGAGAGATCTGCGCAGGAATGTTACCCGACCGCCGCCGGCAAGCGGCGCGGCGGCGCGCTAGTACCCCGCAGCCTGGCCGTCCTTGCGGCTCTCGGAGGCACCGTAGTAGACGTCCTCGACGGGGTCGTAACGGATCGCCTGGTAGCCACCGTAGTTGCCGAGGTCGAAGCCCACCCGGTGGCCGCGGGCGATGAGCTCGCGGACCACCTCCCAGGCGAAGCCCTCTTCGAGCGAGACCTCGCCGCCGTCGGTCATCCGCTCGCCGGTCGGCTCGGAGGAGCCCTCGTGCAGCACGCGGGGGGCGTCGCCGGCCTCCTGGACGTTCATTCCGAAGTCGATGATGTTCATCAGGATCTGCACCTGGCCCTGGGGCTGGGTCGCGCCGCCCATCACGCCGAAGCTGAGGAAGGGCTTGCCGTCCTTGGTGACGAAGCCGGGGATGATGGTGTGGAAGGGACGCTTGCCCGGCTCGTAGGTGTTGGCCCTGCCCGGCTCGAGGTCGAAGAGCTCACCGCGGTCCTGCAGCACGAAGCCGAGGTGGCCGGGCGTCATCCCCGAGCCCATGCCGCGGTAGTTGCTCTGGATCAGCGACACCATGTTGCGGTCGGCGTCGGCGACGGTCAGGTAGATGGTGTCGCCGGTGTCGAGGGCGGGATTGCCGGCCTCCACGGTGCGTGCCGCCCTCTGCGGCCGGATCAGCGCCCGCCGCTCGGCGGCGTAGCTCTTGGCCAACAGCCCGGAAAGCGGCAGGCGGGCGAAGGCGGGGTCGGCGTAGTAGCGGGCGCGGTCCTCGAAGGCGAGCTTTTTGGCCTCGATGAAGGTGTGCAGGGTCTCCGCGCTGCCGAAGCCCATGGTCTTCAGGTCGTAGCCCTCGAGCAGGTTGAGGATCTCGAGCACGGCGATGCCTTGCGTGTTGGGCGGCAGCTGCCAGACGTCGTAGCCCCGGTAGTTCGTCGCCAGCGGCTCCACCCATTCGGAGCGGTGGGCGGCGAGGTCCTCGTAGGCGAGGAAGCCACCCTGCTCCTGCATGTAGGCGGCGATCTTGCGGGCGATCTCACCCCGGTAGAAGGCGTCACGGCCGCCGGCCGCCACCGCCTCGAGAGTGCTGGCGAGGGCGGGGTTGCGGAAGACCTGGCCTTTCGCGGGTGCCTTGCCGCCGGGCATGAAGATGTCGGCGAAGCCCTCGTACTTGGCGAGCGCCGCCGCGTTGCGCTGCCAGTAGTAGGCGATCAGCTCGGAGACGGGAAAGCCCTCGCGGGCGTAACGGATGGCCGGCGCCAGCACCGCCGGCATCGGCAGCTTGCCAAAGCGGTCGTGGAGGGCGAACCAGCCGTCGACGGCGCCGGGAACGGTGACCGGCAGCGGGCCGTGGGGCGGGATGTGGGTGAGGCCGAGCTTCTGGAAGTGCTCGAGCGTGAGCGCCCGCGGCGAGCGGCCGCTGCCGTTCAGGCCGTAGAGGCGCTGCGTCTTCTGGTCCCAGACGATGGCGAAGAGGTCGCCGCCCATGCCGTTGCCGGTGGGTTCCATCAGCCCCAAGGCAGCGTTGGCGGCGATCGCGGCGTCGACGGCGCTGCCTCCCGCCTTCAGGACGTCGAGGGCGATCTGGGTGGCGAGCGGCTGGCTGGTCGCCGCCATGCCGTGGCGGGCGATCACTTCCGAACGGCTGGCGAACGAGCGGCCGGTGATGCGGTCGAAGCCCGCGAGCACCACGGTGAGGGAGGCCAGGGCGAGCCCGGCGGCGAGTACGCGCAAAACCATGGGGGTTCGCTGCATGACGGCTCCTCCGATGCTGGCGCGCGAGCGCCGGGAGCGTGGATCGGGACCGCGGTCTGAGTTGAGCGTTCTGGCCTTGGGCGTTCTGGGCCGAGTGTAGCGGAACGGAGCGCCGGTGCGACGCGCGGGGGTGATGGCCCGTGGGGCGCTGCCCCGAGCGGATCGCTCGGGGCAGCTGATTGGGCTACGGTAGGGGCGTCGACAGCTACTCGGGGTGCCAGCGGGGCAGCCGGCCGGGAGTGAACGGTGCGCCGAGCTTCTCCATCTGGGTCTCCAGCTGGACGAGGTCGCCTTCGATCACCTTGGTCAGGTCCTGCAGCACCTTGTCGAAGGCCTCGGCCGCCACCTGGTAGTTCTGCTGGAAGGTGGTGGTCGGCGCCACCGTGGTGTACCAGTGGCCGTAGACCACGCCCTGGACGCGATCGGCGATCGACGGCGGGAAGGCCTCGTTGTGCGAGGCCTTGAGCTCGTCGCCGACGAGTTGGATCGCGAGGTCCTTCAGCTGGTTCTCGATCGCGCTCGCCTGCGTGGAGAGCTCGGGCCCCGCCGCTGGCGTGTCGACGAGCGCCTGCTTGATGTGCGCCACGCGGGTCTGCGCCTCCTCGAGCGCCTCGGCAGCGCCCAGGACGGCACGCTGCAGGCGGGAGGTCTTCTGCTGGAAGGCGAGGACGGCGGTGCGGTCGGGGGCCGGCAGGGTGAGGTTGGCGAGCGGCACGGTGTTGAAGCTCTGCGGTGTGCCGAGGGCCTCGGTCTTGCCGTCGACCACCCGCTCCAGGCTCACCGTGTAGCGGCCGGGCGCCGCCAGGGGGCCCGTCGGCGAGAAGCCGAAGATGTTGTCGCCACCGCCGCGGTTGAGCCGGGTGGGGTTGGCGGCCGGATACCGGAAGTCCCAGCTCACCCGATGAACGCCGGCCGCGGCCGGCCCGTCGAGGCGGCGCACCACCCGGCCGTCCTCGTCCCGCACCGTCAAGACCACTTTGGGCGCCTCTTCACGCTCCTCGGCCCGCAGGTCGTCCCAGCTCGGGTACGGGATCGCGCTGCCGGCGTCGGCGAGCTTCTTCTCCGCCTCCTGCCGCTTGTCCTTGCGGCTCTTGGCGTCTTCCTTCAGGTAGTAGGTGAAGACGGCCCCGACGTCCGGGTTGGCGGCGGTGTACAGGCTGTGCCCCTGGAAGCCCTGCTTGGGCAGCCCGAGCTGCGCCCGCTCAACGTACATCAGGGCGTCCTTGACCGGCAGCAGCGCGTCGCCCTTCTCGACCGCCGCGGCATCGAGATGGCGCAGCGGCGAGTAGTCGTCGAGCACGTAGAAACCGCGGCCGAAGGTGGCCAGCACGAGGTCGTTCTCGCGCTTCTGGATCGCCAGGTCACGCACCGCGATGGTCGGCAGGCCGCCCTTGAGCTGCACCCACTTCTTGCCGCCGTCGTTGCTGAAGAAGAGGCCGAACTCGGTGCCTGCGAACAGCAGATCGGCATCGACGTGGTCCTCGGCCAGGCTGTAGACCGTGCCACGCTCGGGCAGGTTGCCGGTGATCGCGGTCCAGGTGCGGCCGCGGTCGGCGCTCTTCAGCACGTAGGGCTTGAAGTCCGCCATCTTGTGGTTGTCGAAAGCCGCGTAGACGGTGTTGTCGTCATGCTGAGACGCAACCAGGAAGGCCACGTAGGTGCGGTCCGGGATGCCCGGGAAGGTCTCCACCTTGCGCCAGTTCGCGCCACCGTCCTCGCTCACCTGGATGAGCCCGTCGTCGGTGCCGGCATAGAGCAGGCCCTCGACCTTGGGTGATTCGGCGAGCGCCACGATCGAGCCGTAGAGCGAGGTCGAGGCGTTCTTCGCCACAGCGTCGATGCTCCACACCTTGCCCATCACCGGCAGCTTGTTGCGGTCGATCTGCCGGCTGAGGTCCGGCGAGACGGCCTTCCAGGTGTTGCCACGGTCGTCGCTGCGGAAGAGCTTGTTGGCGGCGAAGTAGAGGCGGGTCGGCGAGTGGGGGCTGACCAGCAACGGCGAGTCCCAGTTCCAGGCGAAGGACTCGCCTGCCGCCATCGGCTGCGGCTGGATGTCGAGGCCCTCGCCACTCTGGCGGTCGAAACGCACGATGCCGCCGTACTGCGACTCGGCGTAGACGATGTTGGGGTTGCCCGGCTCGACGGCGCTCTCGAAGCCGTCGCCACCCTGGGTGACGAACCAGTCGGCGTTGGTGATGCCATTGGCCGAGGTGGTACGCGACGGGCCGCCGAGACTGAAGTTGTCCTGCGTGCCGCCGTAGACGTAGTAGAACGGCTGCGAGTCGTCGACCACGACGCGGTAGAACTGGGTGATCGGCAGGTTCGCCTTGAAGTTCCAGGTGGCGGCCTGGTCCCAGCTCTCGTAGAGACCACCGTCGCAACCCACCAGGAGGTGGTCGCCGTCGTGGGGGTCCACCCATACGACGTGGTTGTCGACGTGCTTGAAGCGCTCACCCAGGCGGCGGAAGCTCTTGCCGCCGTCGTCGGTGACCATGACGTAGAGGTCCACCAGGTAGACGCGGTCAAAGACGTGGGGGTCGACGAAGAGCTCCTGGTAGTACTGCGGGCTGCCGGCCATCGTGCTGCTCATCTTCTCCCAGCTCTCGCCGCGGTTGGCCGAACGGAAAAAGCCGCCGGCGTCGCTCTGGGCTTCGACAGTGGCGTAGAGCACGTCGGGGTCGATCGTCGAGATGGCAAGGCCGATGCGGCCCATCTCGACCCCGGGGAGACCGCTCGACAGCTTGCGCCAGTTGGCGCCGCCGTCGACCGACTTGTAGATCGCCGACTCGGGGCCACCGTCGATCAGGGTCCAGACGTGCCGGCGCCGCTGGTAGGCGGCGGCGTAGAGGGTGTCGGGGTTGCGCGGGTCGAGCACGACATCGGTGACGCCGGTGTTCTCGCTGATCTCAAGCACCTTCTTCCAGGTCTTGCCGCCGTCCGTGGTCTTGTACAGGCCACGATCGCCACCGGGCCCCCACAGCGGGCCCTGGGCGGCCACGAAGACGACGTCGGAGTCACGCGGGTCGATCAGGATCTTGCCGATGTGCTCGGACGCCTTCAGGCCGACGTTCTCCCAGCTCTTGCCGCCGTCGAGGGACTTGTAGACGCCGTCGCCGTAGCCGACGCTGCGCTGGCTGTTGTTCTCTCCGCTCCCCACCCACACGACGTTGGGGTTGCGCGGATCGAGCACCACGGTGCCGATCGAATACGAGCTCTGGCGGTCGAAGACGGGCGCCCAAGTGGTGCCGTTGTTGGTCGTCTTCCACACACCGCCCGAGGCCGCGGCCACGAAGTACGTCTTCGGGTCCTGCGGGTCGACCGCCAGGTCGACGATGCGGCCCGAGGTCACTGCCGGACCGATCGCGCGCAGGCCGAGGCCGGTGAACGTCCCCGGGGCCATCAGCTCCTTCTTCTCCTCCTCCTTCGCGGCCTTGGGCTTCTCCTTGCCCTTGGCAGCCCACACGGCAGCCGGCGCCACCTGGAGGAGGGCCAGGGTCACCAACACGAGTCTTTTCAGCATCAGTCAATCCCCCTTGTTCTCGAAACGTGCATCTCTACGGTCCTAGCCGCCGACCTCCGCCGGAGGTGCCAGCGGCTCGACCGCGAGGGCGAGCGCCGACAGACTTCGGAGGAAGTACGACTACCGACGTAAATCATAGAGCAACGGCGAACCGGGAGCGAGACCCGGCACGGCCCCCCCTCTTGCATCGAGGGCGCGGGAAGCGCACAATGCCTCGATCCGCGACAATGTGGTCACGAGCCTGGGTCGAGGACATTCCTTTGCGGTGTCACCTTTCCGTCATGTGGTCGCACATACCAGATATCCAGAGATCTCGTGTGTGCCTCGGCGCTGCCGGCGCGACCCGGCCGCAGCGGCCGACCTGGGAAGGCGCCAACCGGTATCTCGATGCGCAAGAGAGGAGAAAGTCATGAATCGTAAGGCGATCCGTAACCTCACCACCGCCATAATCCTCGCCATCGGGCTCCTCATCACACCGGTGGCCTGGGCGCAAGGTGGTCGCCTGATGGGACCCACCCCCGTCGCCGTGGGTGATGAGAGCGCGCTCGACTGGTTGAAAGCGCTTTGGCACAGCTTCCTCGATCTGTGGACGGCCCCGGTGGCGGACGACAGCGCCGCCTTTGAGAAGGATGGCTGGATCCCGCCGCCGCCGGTCAGCAACGCCGGGATCTGCTTGCCCGGCGAGCACGGTGTGGTCTGTGACCCGGACGGTTGATCGACAGAGATTCCCCAGCTCGGCGGCTGGCCAGCCCGGCTGCCGGGCCGAAGCCTTGGTTCCGTTGCAAGTCTTTGCATTGCATGTGTTTGCCTTGTAGGTCTTGGCCTTGATGGTCTGCGCCTTGAGGGCGGTGTCGCTGCCGAGTCTCAGCTTCACGGGCAGCGCGCCAGATCAAACGAGGAGGTCAACGCGATGACGGACAGGCACCTTCAACGGTCCACCCTGAAGCGGGTCCTGGAGAAGCGTCTCTCCGCCAGTGAGGCGGAGGAAGTCGCCCAGCACCTGTGGGAGTGCGATCGCTGCCGGCACCTGCTGGCCCGGCTGGCTCCCGATGAGCTCGGCCTGCTGGCCGAGGTCCCGGCCGTACGTGATCCCGTCGAGAGCCAACCCGGCGCCTATCGCAGTGCCTTCGATCGTCTCCGCCGCCGCCTGGCCGTCACCGCCCCGCTCGTCGAGCGCGAGATCGAGACGGCGCCCAAGCTCCTCTCCGCGCTTCTCGCCCAATCGCCGTTCGAGCGCCTGCAGCGGGTGCAGAACGATCCACGGTTCCACTCCCGCGCCCTCGTTGACCTGCTTCTCGAGCGCTGCCGGCAAAGCTGGATCGAGCAGCGCGAAGAGGCCGAGACGATGGCCGACCTCGCCCTCGAGGTCCTCGACCAGCTGGCCGCGCGGCCCGACGCTTCGGCGGCGATCAACGACTTGCGCGCTCGCCGCTGGGCCTACGTCGGCAACATCCGCCGTCTGGAGTCGGACCTGCGCGGCAGCGAAGAGGCCTTCGTCATCGCCGAATCGTTCCTCGAGGTCGGCAGCGGCGATCCGCTGGCTCGCGCCGAGGTGCTCGATCTGCGCGCCACCCTGCTGCGCGACCAACGCCGCTTCGAGTCCGCCTCGCGCCTGCTCGGCCGCGTGCGGGTGGCCTACGGCCGGTCCGGCGACTCCCACCTGGTGGGCCGTGTGCTCCTCAAACAAGCCCTGGTCGAGAGCGACGCCGGCCGCCCCGAGCGTGGCATCCGGCTCCTCGAGCGCGCCGGCCAGCTGATCGACACCGTTCGCGAGCCGCGCCTGCAGTTCATCTTGATCGACCAGCAGGCGATCCTCTTGCACCAGCTCGGCCGCTACGAGGAAGCGCTGGCGATGGTGCCCAAGGCGAGGCTTGCCGCGCAGTCCTTCGGCAACCGCTTCGACCGCCTGCGTGTGCAGTGGCTGGAGGCCCGCCTGCTTGCCGACCTCGGCCGCTACGTCGAGGCCGAGGACCAGCTGCTGCGGATCCGGGCCGCCTTCGCCCGCGAGGGCAACGGCTACGACACAGCCCTGGTCTCCCTCGACCTCGCCAGCCTTTACCTGCGCCAGGGCCGCTCGCAGGAGACGCGGGACCTGGCCTCGGAGATGCTGCCGATCTTCCAGTCGCGGGACATCCACCGCGAGGCCCTCGCGGCGCTCATGGTGTTCAAGCGCGCGGCCGAGATCGAAACCGTGTCGCTGGGCATGGTGGAAGGGATCGCGGGCTATCTCAAGCAGGCCCGCTACAGCCCGTCCTTGCGCTACGAGCGCCCTTCCTAGAGCTCCCCGCTTTCGCTGCTGAGACGCTGCCGGCTCCCCCGCCGGCAGCGCCGCCTTATACTCGCCCGGCATGGCACCGCGCTTCGACTTCGAGCGGCTGACGCTCGAGCTGGCCGTGGCCGATCTCCTCGAGCCGCGGCTGGTCGCCAGCCTGGGCTTCGCCCAGCGCGGTGGGTTCGAACGCCTCTGGCTGGGGCAGGCGATCCATAGCCGCTACCAGGAGGCCGCCCTCGCCAGCGATCCCACCTACCAGAGCGAGGTGCGCGTCCGCCACACCTTCGTCCATCGCGGTTGGGAGGTGAGCGTCGAGGGCCGGATCGATGGCCTGCGCAGAGAGGGCGAGCGGCTGATCGTCGAGGAGATCAAGTCCGTCCGCCGGGGTCGCGGCCTCTCGCCGGCGGTGCGCGAGCTCTACGAACGCCAGGCCCTGCTCTACGCCTGGCTCCTGCGCGAACGCGACGGCAGCGAGGCGAGGGCCGAGCTGGTGCTGATCGAGATCGGCAGCGGCGAGGCCGACCGCAGCGAGCTCACCGTCGACTTCGCGGCCCTGGAGGCCGCCCTCTTCCGGAGGCTCAATGCCCTGCTGCGCTCGGCCGAGGAGGCGCGGCAGGCGGCCTGGGGGCGCCAGGAGGCCGGCGAACGTCTGACCTTCCCCTACGGCGTGGTCCGCCCCGGGCAGGAGCAGATCGTCGCCGCCGTGGAGACGGCGCTCGCCAATCGCGATCACTTGCTGATCGAGGCCCCGACGGGGATCGGCAAGACGGTTGCCGCCCTCTATCCCACCCTTCGTCACGCCCTGCGGGAGGGCAAGCGCCTCTTCGTCGTCACCGCGAAGACGCTGCAGCAGGACATGGCCGTCAAGGTGATGCGGCTGCTCAATACCGAGGCCTCGTTCCACACCCTGCGGCTGAGGGCCAAGGCCAAGATGTGCGCCAACGGCCAGGTGCTGTGCCATGAGGAGTACTGCGCCTACGCCCGGGACTACTACCTCAAGCTGCAGACCTCGGGCCTGCAGCGCCGGCTGCTCGCCGAGTCCACGAGCCTCGAACCAGACCTGATCTTCGCCGCCGCGAAGCAGGACGAGGTCTGTCCGTTCGAGGTCTCGCTCGAGCTCACCGAGCAGGTCGTGGTCACCGTCTGCGACTACAACTACGCCTTCGATCCGTATGTGGCGCTCAGCCACTTCGCGGCCGAGAGCGATCTCTCGGACACCATCCTGGTGATCGACGAGGTCCACAACCTCCTCGACCGCGGGCGCGGCTACCTGAGCCCCGTGCTGAGCAGCGCCGCCGCCCGCCGGGCCGCCGAGGCCGTCGCACGCCTGGGGGACCCGGTTTCCTACGCCCTCGAGGACCTCTGCCTCGGCCTCGGCCAGCTGCTCGAGCGCAGCGCCGATGAGGCCCTCGAAGGCCACGAGTCCGACGGGACGAGCCTGCAAGCCACCGAGGCCGCCCTGCCCGAGGACGAGCTCTGGGCGCTGCGGCCAAGCTTCGACAACGCCTTCGTCGACTACCTGGAGCACCGCCGCAACACCCGCAGCTTCGAGCCCGAGGACGCCTTCGTCGACCTCTACTTCGCGGTCGTCCGCTTCTTGAACGGTCTCACCGTGGCCGACTCTTCGTTCAGTCAGATCGCCGAACGCGAAGGGGTCGACCGCCGCCTCAAGCTGCTCTGCCGCGACCCCAGCCGCTTTCTCGGCGCGGTGATCCGCCGCACCCACTCGACGATCGGCTTGTCGGCCACCCTCTCTCCGACCGAGCTCTACCGCGACCTGCTGGGCTTCGAGCCGGCCCGCACCAGCTCTCTCTCGCTGCCGGCCCCGTTTCCCGCGGAACACCGCCGGATCGTCATCGACGCCGCCGTCGCCACCTCTTACCGCGAGCGCGAGGGCAACTACGACCTCATCGCCCAGCGCCTGGGCGAGCTGGCGGACGCCGTGCCGGGCAACTGCCTGGCCCTCTTCCCCAGCTACCGCTTCCTCGCCGAGGTGGTGGGCCGGCTGAGCCCCATGAGCAAACGCCTCCTCGTCCAGCAGCGGGCCGACGGCGATCGCGAGCGCGAGGAGATCCTCGAGCACCTGCGGCGGAGCTTCCTCGGTGACCTCCTGCTCGCGGCGGTCGCCGGCGGCGTCTTCGCCGAGGGCGTCGACTACCCTGGGGACATGCTGCGGGCGGTCGCCGTGGTGGGGCCTTGTCTGCCGGCCGTCACCCTCGAGCAACAGCTCCTCGCCCAGTACTACGAGGAGCGGTTCGACCGCGGCTTCGAGTACGCCTATGTCGTCCCCGGGATGACCCGCGTCGTGCAGGCGGCCGGGCGGCTGATCCGCTCGGCCGAGGACACGGGGGTGATCGCGCTCCTCGACCGCCGTTTCCTCACCCGTCCGTACAAGGACTACTTGCCGGCCGATTGGGTCCCGGAGGAGGGCGTTCGTACCATCACCGGCAACCCGGCACGGGCCGCCAGCGAGTTTTTCCGCAGCCTCGGCGAGAACCGCCAGGACTAGCCGCGACTCCAGTCCTACAACGAGAAAAGGCCCACCCGCCGCAGCGAGTGGGCCCCTGAGACCCACCTGGGGCCGTGCCGTCGGCACGACCCCGGAGCGGTCATCGCCTTACGGCACGGTCAACGACCAGGCCGAGGTGTCGCCGGTCTCGAAGCCATCGGCGAACAGCGGCTGGGCGCAGGACTGGAAGACCACGTCGTCGACGTACCAGCCCTCGTGGCTGACCGAGCTGTCGCTCGCCAGCCGGAAGCGCAGCTTCACGGCCTGACCGGCGAAGGCGTTGAGGTCGACCACCGTCTTCGACCAGTCACGCGGATCGCCGCACCAGGCGTTGGTGCCAGCGATCGGGTTGCTGAACGAGGTCGAGACGAGACCGTCGTAGGGCACCAGCAGGACCTCCGCCTCGAGCCGAGTCCAGGAGGTCCCACCGTTGGTCGAGACCTCGACCACGGCACCATCGAAGCAGCCGGTGCCGGAGTCCTCGATCGTCTGATGCTGCCAGAAGACCAGGCTGATCGGCGCCGCTGCGGCCGCCGGCAGGGAGACCGCCGGCGTCACCAGGTGCTGATCGCTCACCACCGCCGGGTCCGCCGCGAAGAAGGACCGGGCGCCGGAGTGGAAGCGGGCCGTCGAGCTGGTCCAGCTGTTGCCGGTGCCGTCGGAGGTCCAGCCAGCCGGCAGCGTGCCACCCTCGAAGCCCTCGGTGAGGATCGCCTGCGGCGTGACGCCGATGGCGCAGTCACCGGGAGCCGGGATGGTGGTGAAGGTGAAGGCCGTGGAGTTCGCCCCCGTGTTGCAGGGGTTGATGGCCCGCACCCGCCAGAAGTAGACGACGTTGGTGTTGAGCGTCGAGCTGAGGCCCGAGGAAGTACCGCTGATGCCGGTCTCGGTGACCACGATGTTGGTGAAGCCGGCGTCCGTCGCGACCTCCAGAGTGTAGGTCTCGGCCTGCGAGCCGGCCGACCAGGTGAAGGTCGGGTTGACCGCCACGTTGGTGGCGCCATTCGCCGGCATGCTGAGCGTGGGCGTGCCCGGCGTGGCGTCGAAGAGCGAGAGGGCGACGTTGGCCGAGTGCATGATGCTGCTCGGGCTCGAGGTACCGGTGACGGTGATCGTCGCGTCGCCGACGGTGGCACCCGTGGTGGTGACGGTCATCACCGAAGCGCCCGGCGGAGTCACCGGGTTGGTGCCGAAGCCCACCGTGCTGCCCGCCGGGTTGCCGCTCGCCGACAAGGTGACGGACTCGGAGAAGCCCTGGAACTGTGGCACGGAGATGTTGTAGACCGCCGGGTCCGGCGCGCAAACGGAGAGCGCGTTCGGGCTGGCGGTGACCAGGAAGTCGGTGCCGGCGTCGATGCGCTCGCCGTGGACGTCCGGGTCGTTGTGGCCGCCCTGGATGTTGCGGTCGTCCGACCACTGCAACATCACGAAGCCGGGGCCCCAGCCCTGGGTGTCGTAGTCACCGTGGTAGCAGGTGGCGAGGCTCGGGTCGAGGAAGATCGGCGACGGCACGTCGGCGATCTTCACGCTCGGGTTCGACCAGGTGACGCCGCCGTCGAAGGATTGACGCGCGAAGTACTCGATCATCACGTTGTTGACGTCGTTGCGGCGGTCGTACCAGCCGACCGTCACCACCCCGGCGTCGGTCACCGAGAGCGAGGCCTGGTACTGGTCGTTGGTGCCGCCGTCGTCGTTGACCTGGACCTCAGTGCCCCAAGTGGCGCCGCTGTCGGTCGAGCGACGGTAGTAGGCGTTGGTGACGTCACCGCTGCCGGTGGCGTCCGGGTCGTAGGTGTAGACGGCGTGGAGGACGCCGTCGGCGCCGACGGCGATCTCCGGCGACGGCAGGTAGCGGACGTTGCCCTTGAGGGCGGGCCGGCCGCACGAGCTGGTCGAGGCCGTGTCGCGGGGGTTGGTCTTGTTCGTCATCGGCGGCGTGACGAGGCTGAAGGTGGCGCCGCCATCCGTCGAGCGAGCGATCTGGGCCTCGATGTTGCCGCTCGGGAAGCCCGGCGAGAGCCAGTGCAGCCATGCGACGTAGACATCGCCGTTCGGGGCGACGGCCGGCCAGGCACCCTGTACGTCCTCACCGGCGGCGCTGATCTTGACCGGGGCCGACCAGGTGGCGCCGGCATCGCTCGAGCGCCGCACGGTGATCCGAGCGTCGGTGAAGTCCGTCCAGGCGACGTAGATCCTGCCGTAGTTCGGGCTAGCCGGGTTGTTGTCGACGGCGGCCAGCTCCTTGTCGTCGTTGTTGGTGCTCGAGATCTGCGAGACGAAGGTGAAGCTGTTGCAGTCGTCGTCCGAGCGGTAGAAGCCCAAGCCACCATTGCGCAGGGCGGCGTAGTAGAACTTGCCGTCCACCTTACGCCAGATCATCGCCGGGTCGCCGCTGTCGTCGCTGCTGACGTTGAGCTTGTCGGTCCAGGTCAGCCCCTGGTCGGTCGAACGCGAGAAACCCGAGAAGCCGAGGCCCTGCGCCACGCCGTGGAACGAGTCGTTGAACGCCGAGCAGAGGGTGCCGGTCGTCGGGTTGTAGGCCATCGACGTCTCGCTCTGGGTATGCGAGCCCGTCGGGGTGTCGAGCGCCGGGTTGCTGACCGCCGCGTCGGTGGCCAGGGCCGTGTTGCGGTCCGGCTCGATGGCGCTCTCTTCGCGCACCATGCCCAGCAGGTCTTGGCGTCCGCAGCGCTCGATCAGCTGCGGCAACAAGCCGTCCATCATCCCCAGGTACTTGGGGTTGTCGAGCTTGGCGCACGAGTCCTGGAGCTGCTTCTGGATCTCGGCGGCCGACTGGGCCTCGGCCGCGACCGGCTGGGGGGCCAGCAGGGCGACGCCGATCGCCATCAGGGCGACGGCGGCGAGGACTGCCCAGCGGTCCGGTCGGACCTTCTCAGGGGTTCCTTCGGTTCTCATTGTCCAAGTCTCCTTGCAAGGCAGGCAGCTGTGAATGCGCCCCGGGGCCCGGTGGGGATACAGACCACGACCGGCCAATCTGGCCGGCCTCCGCGTTACCCCCCAAAAGTCTCAGGACATCTACAGGAAATGGCAGAGAGACTATAGCTGATTCGGCAGCCTGCGAGAAGCTGCTCCCAGCGGGGCCCTGGCGCGTTCTCGAGGTGCCCGCAGCGCGCGGAGAGGGCTGGCCAAACTGACACGTGCACGGGTTCCGCACGCGCAAAAATGTCGCCAAAACATATGCGGCGGCTCGCCCGTATGAACTAGCAAGGAGAGCACGCGACAGTCTCCTCGCGCAACGAACCTCCTCCTCTCCCCCCGCCCGTGGCGGGGGCTTTTTTTTCTGGGGCCCGAGCTCAGATCCAGCCGCGGCGCCGGAAGAAGAAGAACATTCCCAGCCCCACCGCCGCCATCAAGCCGAGCACCGTCGGGTATGCCCACGGTCGCTCGAGCTCGGGCATGTGCTGGAAGTTCATGCCATAGATGCCGGCGATCACCGTCAACGGCAGGAGGACGGCGGAGATCACCGTCAGGACCTTCATGATCTCGTTGGTCCGCTGGCTGATCACCGACAGATAGGTGTCGCGGACGCTGAGCAGCTGGTCCCGCTGCAGGTCGATGGCGTCGGCGAGCCGCACGACGTCGTCGTAGACGTCGCGGAAGAAGACGGCCTCGCGAGGGTCGATCTCCTCGACGCTCCCGCTGCCCAGGTGGTTGAACACCTGCCGGTGCGGCAGCATCACCCGCCGCAACGACGCCAGCCGCTTCTTGAGGGCGAGGATCTTCACCAGCTGCTCTTCGCGGGGATCCGAGAAGATCGCGTCCTCCAGCTCCTCGAGCTGATCGCCGACCTCGTCGACCACGGGAAAGTAGAGGCCGATCATCTCCTCGTAGAGCGAGTAGAGGAGGTGGGAGAGCCCGCCCGGCGGGCTGCGGTGGCTCTCTCTGAGGCGCTCACGCACCGTCCGCACGCTGCGCATCGGCGCGCGGTGAAAGGTGACGAGGCGCTCGGCGGTGAGAAAGGCAGCGAGCTTCAGCGTCTCGAGCTGGCCGTCCGAGCGGTTGAAGTCGATGCCACGGACGATCAGGAACACGCAGTCGTCATAGTCCTCGATCTTGGGCTGGTGCTGCAGGGTGAAGCAGTCCTTGACCGCCATGGAATGGAACCCCAGCCCCTCGACGAAGGCCATGCTGTCCTCCGTCTGCCCCTCGACGTCGATCCACAGGCGGTCGTCGGGGGCCAGCGGCAGGGCGAGCAGAGAGGTGTCCCCGCACTCGAGCGAGCCGTCGGCGCGGAAGAGGACTACCTGGATCATCGGGCGATCATCGCAGGCTCATCGGCGGTTGGCCGGCGAGTCTACCATCGGCCGCTCGCGCCCACCGGGCCGCCGCAGGGGGCGACGCCCGGGGGCGAGGGCCGGCCCGCGGGGTGCCCGCCCGGCCCCGGGAGCCGGCACGACCCGCTCGAGGAACCGCAGGTAGGCGCGGTCCTGCTGCGGGTCGAGCAGCTGGCGCGAGCCGAGCACCGCCTCCGTCATCGAGCGCTCCATGGTCGCGAAGGTCTCGCGCGACTCGGCAAGGAGCCGATCGATCTCGGCGCGATCGGGCTCGGGGCGAGCCAGCTCCTGGCGCAAAGCACGATGGAGCTCGGCCATCTGCAGGCGCCCACCGCGCGTCGCTTCGAGAAACTGCCGCTGGTAGGTGAGGAAGCGCTCCCGCTCCTCGCCCTCAAGGCCCAGGTGATCGACCAGGCGCTGGACCCCCAGCTGCAGCCGAGGCGGCTCGAGGTCCTCGGCCGGCAACGGGCGCGGGCGGTGCAGCAGCAGGACCCCGAGGACGCCGAGGTTGACGCCGGTGGACAGCAACAGGGCGAGGAGGAGCCACCACCGCCTCATGGCGCCGCCTCCTCGGCGAACGAGGTCTCGAGCGTCTGCCAGTAGCCCTCGGCGAGGCTGGGCGCGCCGGTGATCTCCCAATCGGAGCTCGTCGTCTCGCTCTGCCAGAGGCCGAGACCCACGCCCAAGCCCACCCCAGCCACCAGCATCGCCGCCGCCGTCGCGCGCACCCAGGTCGGTGCCAGGCTCCAGCTGAGACGCCGGTCGGCCTCGGCCCGTGCTCTCGCCACGACGCCGGTCGCAAAGCCCGCCGGCACCGCCACGGTCGACGGCAGCTCTAGCTGGCGCCAGGTCGCCTCCAGGCTCACCAGCCGGGCGGCGAGCGCCGGATCGCCCGCCGCCCGCGCACGCAGCACCCGCCGTTCGTCGGCGTCGAGCTCGCCGGCGAGGTAGCGGCCGAGGTCTCGTTCGTCTCTGCTCGTCATCGCGGTCCCCTCATGGAACACCTCTGGCGGCGGCATCCTGCGCTTCCAGGCTGCGCATGGCACGAAACAGGCGGCTCTCGACGGCACCCAAGGTGATTCCCAGGACATCGGCGATCTCGCGATAGGAGAGGCCCTCGAAGCGCGCCAGCACCAGCACGGCGCGCTGGCCCGGTGGCAGCCGGCCGATCGCCCGGCGGGTGTCGCGCCAGCGCCGGCGCGCCGCCAGCACGGCGGCGGCATCGGGAGCACCATCCGGCGGATCGAGCTCGCGCTCGTCGGCGTCGGCACCCCGGGAAAGCTGCAGGAAGGTCACCAGGCGGCGCCGGCGCAGCTGGTTCAGACAGTGATTGACGGTGACCCGGAAGAGCCAGGTGGAAAGCTGTCCTCGCCGCTCGACAGCTGCTGCCTTGCGGTAGACCTTGAGCAGCACTTCCTGCACAGCGTCCCGGGCGTCCTCGACGCTCCCCAGCATGCGCTCGGCGAGGCGGAGCAGGCGTTGCTGGTGGCGCTCGACGAGGCCGGCGAAGGCATGATCGTCCCCCGCCGCCACCCGTTCGAGGGCGAGCCAGTCCGCCGCTTCCGCGGCAGCCCCCGCGGGCCCGCTCGTGTCCACCGCCGGCGCCGTCACCAGGCGTGGAACCCCCGGAGTGGGCTCTTCTTGCGCTGCTTGGGTCGACCGCCTAGGCGCTCAAGGCCTCGAGCTGGACGCCCAACTGCTCGATGGTCGCAAAGCGCTCGGCGGGCTTCTTGGCCAGGCACGTGAGGATGGTCTTCTCCAGCGCCAGCGGGATCTCCGCCCAGTAGAGCGACGGCGGCGCCGGCGGCTCGTTGATGTGCTTCATGGCGATCTCGAGCGGCGTCGTGCCGGTGAACGGCAGCTGGCCGGAGAACAGCTCGTAGAGCAGCACGCCGGTCGAGTAGACGTCCGCCCGGGCATCCACCTCGCCGCCCTCCAGCTGCTCCGGCGCCATGAACTGCGGCGTGCCGACGATCCAGCCCTGCTGGGTGTGCCCCGGCGTCAGGCGTTCGACCGGACGGGCGATGCCGAAGTCCATCAGCTTGGCGTTGCCGGCCTGGTCGAGGATGAGGTTGTCGGGCTTGATGTCGCGGTGGATCACGCCCTGCTGGTGGGCGGCGCCGAGGCCGGCGCAGAGCTGCTTGGCGACGCGCAGCCCGGCGGAGAACGGCAGGCGGTCGGACTGGTCCAGCATGTAGCGCAAGGTGACGCCGCGCACGAACTCCATGGAGATGAAATGCACCCCGTCGAGCTCGCCGAAGTCGAAGGTGCGCAGCACGTTGGGGTGGGTGATCTTGCGCGCCAGGCGCAGCTCGTCCTTCAACCGCTCGAGCTGCACGGGGTCCTCGTAGGCCTGGCGGCGCAACACCTTGAGGGCGACCAAGTCGCCCAGCTCGCGGTCGCGGGCCTTGTAGACCACGCCCATGCCGCCGGCACCCAGCTGGCTGAGGATCTCGAAGCGACCGCCGAGGATCTTGCCGGGAGCGAGCTCGGCGATCACCGCCGAGCGGGTGGTGACGACGGTGGGGGCCGCCGGGGTGCTGACGTCGACGCCGGTCAGCCGGGCGGCGTCATCGAGCTTGACGACGCAGTAGGGGATGGCGCCGAGGACGCCGCGCTGAGCGGCCGGGGTCACCCCGGCGGCAGCGAGCGCCGAGGCCAGCTCATCCTGCACCTCGCGGGCAAGCAGGATCTCGCCGGGCGTCGCCTCCCGCATCAGGCTCTCGAGCTTCTGGACCGGCAAACCGAGGACGCTCGGCTGCGCCGCCTCGCCGAGCGACACCGTGCCCGAGGTCGCGTTGCCCGTCGCCAGGGCGACCAGGGGCTCGGCCGGCTCATCGAAGGCGTCCTCCGGGGAACCGACCGCGGCGGCGATCTCGGCGGCGGCGCCGAGGGCCCGCAGCGACTTGGCATCGCCGTCGAAGCTCAGCAGCAGGCGGTGCCCGGCTATCGCCTCCACCCGGCCCTGGCGAGCGCTGGTAGCGCTCGCGGCCTTGCGCAGGTCGCGCGCCAGTCGCTGCAGAGCATGCTGGGGATCGCTGGTGGTCTGGATGCGGGCGAAGCGCCGCAGCTCCAGGCCGACGAGAGTCAGCGGGCGCATCTGGGTCGGCAGGGTCGCGGCCCCACCCCGGGCCGGCTCCGGCAGGTTGCGCGCCAGGTCTCCGAGGTAGACCTCCATGTCCCGCTTCTGCCGCAGGTCGGAGAGCAGGTGGTTGAAACTGCGGGCGAGGTTGCCCACCTCATCACGGCCCTCGAGCGGCACCTTCTGCTCGTAGTCGCCCTGGCGCGCCGCCTCGGCGCTCTTGACCAGGCGGCGGATCGGTCCCAACACCCGCCTGCCGAGGCCGAAGGAGAGCGCGAGAGCGGTCGCGATGCTCAACAGACCGACGATCAGCTGCACCCATTGCAGGCGGCGGAACGGCGCCAGCTGCTCGTCGAGGGAGACCAGAGCCACGGTACCGCCGACCGGTACGCCGTCGGGGTGGTCGAGCAGCGGCGTCACGCGGGCGAGCCACGGCCGGCCATCGATGGTGAGGCTGCGGTCGGTCTCGGCGCGTTGGCCATCGGTCAGCGCGCGGCGCCCGCCGAGGGCGCTCACCAGCTCGCTGCTGGCGCCGCTGCCGAGGGTCGAGGCCACCACCTTGACGCCGCGCTCGCCAGCCGCCAGGAACGCCACCTTGGTGCCGCTCGCCGCCTCGAGGTCGTTGGCCAGCACCTCGTCGATCTTGAAGCCGGCGATCAGCGTGCCGGCGAGCTCGAACTGGGTGGCCAGCGGGATGGCGACGGCGTTGTAGAGGGCTTCATCCTCCAACCAGACGCCCACCGCCGGCTTGCCCTCGCGCGCCTCGACCACCAGCGGCCGCCGCGAGAGGTTCTCGCCGCCGCTGCCACCGCGGCGATCGGTGCGGTAGACCACCCTGCCCGTGCGGTCGAGGACGATGGCGAAATTGAAGCCGAAGTCGTCCTGGCGCTGCTTCAGAATGTCGTCGATCGAGGCGACGTCGGCGCGGCCGATGCCCTCGATGAGGTAGGCGGTCAGGTACTGGTCGGTGAAGGTGGCCGCCAGCCGCCCCAGCTGCGCGTCGTATTGCTGCTGCAGGTTGCGCTGGGCGGCGGCGCTGCGCTCGAGCGCCTTGACGGTGGCCTCCCGGGCGATGGCATTGCCGCGCCGGAAGGTCTCGAAGGCGGCGACGCCCACGGCGAAGATGATCGACAGGGCGGAGATCAGGAAGATCCGCGTCCCCAGGGACAAACCTCTGCTGCGCTCAGCCGTTGTACTGGTCACGACGGTTCCGAGAGTAAGGCCGGCCGGCCTTGTTGTTGTGGCTCGGGACCCGCTCGCGCACGGCGGTCACCGCCACCGCGAGCGGCGCTGTGCTGGCCCCCACGGTGAGATCGCGCACCCAGGGGTCGATCTGCGGGTGCCAAACGGTGAGCTTGCCGGGGCCGTCGGGCAGGCCGGTGAGGACGAAGGAGCCATCTTTGCCGACGTTGGCGAAAAAGGCCGTGTCGAGCACCAGGACGTAGCCGACCATCGAGTGGTGGACGTTGCAGAACACCCGCACCACTCCGCTCTTCTTGAAGGTCCAGCTCTTGCCCGTACCCTTGGCGTAGAGGCCGAGGTCGAAGCGGTTCTCGCCGGAGACCGAGAAGACGTTGTGGAGGATGGGATCGAAGTTCGGGAAGCGCACCGAAGAGCCGCGCGGCACGGCGAGCACGAGGGGCTCGAACTGCTTGCCGCGGGTCGCCATCTCGGCGGCGCGGGGTGCGCCCGGCCGCCCGCCCGCTGCCGGCTCGAAGTAGACGACGGCGTAACGCGCATCGGCAGCGTCCGGCGCCGCCTTGCCGTCCTTGTCGGTGAAACTCAATCGGCCAGCGACCTGGCCAGCGTGCGCTGGCAGGGCAAGCAGCCCGAGCAACCCGGCTACCCCGAGCAAGAAGCAGTTTCTCATCATGGCGTGCAGAAACGTCCGGTGATGGTAACACGAGGGGGCGAGGGCCGCCGGCTGCCGCCCCACGTAGAATCCGCCCATGCCGATCGATCGCATCGCTCGCTTCCTCACCGACCCCGCGGCGGACAGCTTCGAGGCCCTCGCCGCTGCCGCCTTCGCCTTCCAGTTCGAGAACATCCCGGCCTACCGCGCCCTCTGCGAGCGCCGCGGCGTGACCCCGGCGAGCCTCACCGACTGGCGGCAAGTCCCCGCCGTCCCTACCACCGCCTTCCGCAGCCTGACCCTCGCCGCACGCCCGGCCGAGGTGATCTTCGTGAGCAGCGGCACCAGCCAGGGCCTGACGTCGCGCAGCGTCCATCACCAGGCCTTCCCTGAGCTCTACCGGCGGGTGATCGAGGCCTCCTTCCCGCCCTTCTGCCTGCCCGACGGAGGCCGGCGGCCGATCCTCTCGCTGGTGCCGCCGCTCGCCGACCTGCCGCAGTCCAGCCTGTCGTTCATGGTCGACCATCTGTTACAGCGCTTCGGCGCCACCGGCAGCGTGAGCGCGCTCACCGCCCGGGGCCTCGATTTCCCGGGCCTGCGCTCCTGGTGCTCCGCTCGCCAGCGCGAGCGCCAGCCGGCCCTCGTGCTCACCACCGCCCTCGCCCTCGGCCAGGCCCTCGACCGCCTGGAGCGCATGGACCTGCGCTTCCGCCTGCCCGCCGGTTCGGTGGTGTTCGAGACCGGCGGTTTCAAGGGCCAGGCTGGCGAGCTCAAGCGCGAGGAGCTGCTGCACCGCCTCGAAGAGAGGCTCGGGGTGGCCCGCGAGCAGGTGGTGCGCGAGTACGGGATGACCGAGCTCACCAGTCAGTGCTACACCCGCGTGCTGGCCGGCGGCGACCCGGACCTCTTCGTGGCCCCACACTGGGTGCGGGCCCAGGTGCTCGACGCCGAGACTCTGGACGCCGCCCCACCCGGCAGCCCGGGGCTGATCGCCGTCTTTGACCTCGCCAACCTCAACGCGGCGATCCACCTCCTCACCGAGGACCTCGGCGTCGCCGAGAGCGGTGGTTTTCGCCTGCTGGGCCGCGCCGAAGGTGCCGCGCTGCGCGGCTGCTCGCTCACCGCCGAGGAGCTGGCCGGGCGCGCGAGCTGAGGGGAATGGAACGGCTACCGACCGTGGCCTTGCTCGGCGCCTGGGGGGCGACGGTCGAGGCCTTTCGCGATCCGGCCTCGCCCGAGCGCCGGGCCCTCGACCCGGTGCTCGCCGCCCACTGTGGCCTCTCGCCGGCCGGCCTCACCGCCGGTCTCGAGGCAGTGCTCGGAGGAGTGCGGCGGCCGGCGGCGGAGCGCCTGCTCGCCAGCGTGCCGGCGGCGATGCTGGCCAAGCCGCCCGCCGATCCGCGGCCGATCCTCGTCGTGCTCGCCGCCAATCTCCCCGGCCTCGCCGTCCAGCCGCTGCTGCCGGCACTGCTTGCTGGACGGCCAGTGATCCTCAAGTCGCCCACGGCCGAGCCGAGCTTCGCGCCCGCCTTCGTCGCCGCCCTCACCGCCCGCGAGCCTCGCCTCACCGGACGCGTCGTGACGGACGTCTGGGAAGGTGGGGACTTGGAGGTCGAGACGGAGGTCCTGGCGCGGGTGAGCCTGGTCGTGGCCTACGGCGGTGAGACCGCGCTCGCCGACCTCGCCCGCCGCAGCCCGGTACCCGTCCTCGCCTACGGCCCCAAGCTGAGCCTTGCCGCGGTGGGGGCAGAGGTGGACCCCACGGCCGTCGCGGCCGGCCTTGCCTGGGACATCGCGCTCTTCGATCAACGCGGCTGCCTGTCGGTGGTGGCGGTCTATACCGCCGGCGACGCCGCCGCTCTCGCCGTGGCCCTGGCAAGGGCCCTCGACGAGCTCGCCGGCAGGCTGCCGCCCGGGCCCCGCGACCTCACGGCGGCGGCCGAAGTCCAGCAGCTGCGCGCCGCGGCCGAGCTGCGCGGGCTCGTGGTGCCCGTCCTGCCGCTCGCCGCCGGGACCGTCGTGGTAGAGAGAGAGCCCGCGCTCCAGCCGTCTCCGGGGTTGCGCACCGTGCGGGTCCTGCCCCTGGCGCGCCTCGAAGAACTACCGGCGGTGCTCGCCCCCTGGGCCGGCCGCCTGCAGGGAGCCGCCCTCGCCGGAGCGGACGCCTGGCAGCTCGAACCCGCCCTCGGCGGGCTCGGGATCTCCCGCTGTGCGCTCCCGGGTCGCCTCCAGAGCCCGGACGCCACCTGGCACAACGGTGGCGTTCATCCCCTGCTAGCCTTCCTCACCTCTTGAAGCGCAGCGTCCCCAAGAGCTCGTTGTTCTCGCGCTTGGCGCCCGAGCCGAGGATGAAGGAGTTGTCGGCGTACTCGAGGGTCACGTCGATGCCGTCGACGATCGCCAGCCGCAACCCGTAGTCGAGCTTCGTCCACTCCCAGCTGACGCTCGCCGCCGGGAAACCCGCCGCGTTGCGGAAGTCGGGGTCGAGCTTCGAGTAGCGGAAGGCTGGTTGGACCCAGGGGAAGAGCTGCTTGCCGGCCAGGCCCCAGCGCAGAGGCAGGTCGAAACGCCAGGCGACCTCGCCCTCGAGGCCCTTGCGACCGAGGCCCGCGAGGTCTTGATCGACGTACTGGGCGAAGAAGGAGAAGCTGCCGAGGTAGAGCCACAGGTTGGCACCGACCTCCTGCTTGCGATCACCATTGACGGGAAACGGCGTGGCGTCGAAAGGGCCGTTGAGCAGGTCGAGATCGCCGCCGTAGAAAGTGCCGTTCAAGGCGACGGTCTTCGCCAGCTTGCGACGATAGCCCCAGACCATCACGTCGACACCGTCGTTGCCCTCGGCGTCGCTCCACCGCCAGCCGAGCGCCGCCCCGGTCTCCGGCTTGCCGTCGAGGTCGAGGTCTTCCACCTCGGCGTCGTAGAAGATCAGGATGCCGGACTTGAGCGGCGGCTCCTGGCCGGGGATCGGGTCTTTGAAGAAGGACGTGCCGTTGTCGCCGGCGAGGGCGTTGGGGTCACGGAAGAAAAGCGGGTTACCCTGGGTCAGCGAACCCCGCAGGTAGAGGTGCCGGCCGAGGTCCACCCCCAGCTCGAGGCCCTGGTCTTCGAAGCGGTTGAAGGCGGTCGAGACCAGCCCGTAGCTTTCCAGGTGGCGGTCGTTCTGGCGTTCGAACTTCGCCATCTTCCCTACCTTGAGGTAGGCACCGGGGCGCTCCGGGACCACGGCCGGCTCGCGCTCGCGACCGAAGCGGACCCAGGCCTCGTCGACGTCGACCTTCTGGTCCTCCGAGGTGGGGTTGCGGTCGTAGAGGTCGATGAAGTCGACCTTGGCGTGGGCGGCGAGGGACTCACCCCACGTCGCGTCGGCGAACAAGGTGACCACCGAGAGCTCGAGATGGGTCCCCTGGTTGACGGTTTCGAGGAAACCGATGCTGCCCGGCGGCAGGCCGACCACCGGTGGAACCACGAAGGGGAAGCGGTTCTCGTCGCTCACCCGCAGGTTCGCCTTGGCCTCGATGCCCAGCTTGAACGCGGGCCCCGCCGGTGCCACCGCCTCCACCGCTTCCTCGCCGGTCTGCTCCGCCTCGGCCAGCGCCGGCGGCGCCAACACGGCCCACAGACAAGCGCTGCCGACGAGCGCCTTGAGCGCACGATTTCCCATCGCCGTCCCTCCTCTGGGTGGTCTTGCTATCGCGACCACCAGTCTATGCAGAGTGCGGGTTCGTTACGACGCGGAGCCGCCGCCGGATGGACGGGCCTGGTCGCCGCTGACCGGCAACCGCTGGAGAGTGTCGATCAGCTTCTTCTCGACCGCCAGCCAATCCTCGCGCTCGATGCGGCCGATCTCCTTGCCGTCGCTGTAGATGATGCCGGTGGGAACACCGTTCACCTTGGCGCGCACCGCCTCCGCTTCCTTCCACGCCTCGGGAGGACGCGGCAGGCCGTAGTACTCGAACTTGATCTTCGAGCCGGTGAGGCCCTCTTCGACCTTCATCAGGTGGGGCAGGTGCTGCTTGCAGTGCGGGCACCAAGAGCCGAAGAACACCTTGACGGTCACCGGCGCCGCCACCCGGCGCAGGCGCGCCATGCTGTTCTCGTCCGGCTTGTAGGCGGCGGCCCCCTTGGCGTACTCGGGGGTGTGAGCGAGGAGGTCGGCGCGCGGGTGGAGCCCGGTGAGCGGAGCCTGGAGCTTGAGACGCGCTTCCTTGCCCTGCACCTTGAACACCACGTCCTCGCCGAGCAGCTGGAAGCCACCCGACGGCGCCAGGCTGGCGTCGGCCAGAAGGTCGATCGACCCGTCCTCTTGCCGGGCCACCTTCATCAAGTCCACAGTCTCGACGGTCCCCGAACGTTGGCCGAGCAAGACGGGCGAGGGGAAGCTCGAGGCGACGATCAACAGGGCCCCGGCAACCCGCGACAAGAAGATCTCCGCCTTGGGGACCTCCTTGCCGGCCACCCACAACACGTACTCGCTGGTGGGTTCGAAGTCCCGCAGCACGGCGTCGGCGCTCGGCGTCGTGGCGGCACCGGCGGCGAGGGGCACCAGCAGGGAGAGGACGGGGGCCAGGAACCAGCGGCGCAACCTACGATCGGTCATCGACAGTCTCTCCAGGTCTTCCAAGCTCGCGTTGTCGAGCCTCGGCGTTCAAGGCTCGGGGTTCTGGCTCTCGCTCTCGACCGCCGCCGCCGGGGCGTCCGCCGGGGTCGGCTCCGAGCTCTCGCGACGGCCGCTGGCGGCCAGCTGGCCGAACGGCGGCAGGCCCCGATAGGTGCTCACCACCTTGCCGTCGCGCACCAGGAAGCTGCGCGGCAGCGTGCGGTACATCGGCCGCAGCAGCGCCGGCGGCGCCTCCCGCAGCTCGAAGGCCGGCCCCTGCGTCCACTGGAAGCGGCGCAGGGCTTCGGGGGTCGCGGCCGTGAGCACCCACAACCGCGGCCCCTGGCCGGCGATGGCATAGTCGTTCAGCCGGGCCACCGCCGCCACGAAATCGTCCGCCGCGAGGTCGGCGAGGACCACCACGCTCTCGCCGTGCAGCAGCTCGGGCACCACGTGATGCAGACAGACTCGGCTGTCGGCAGCGCCGGTGCAGCGCTCAGCAACATTCAAGCCAGGCTTGAGGCGCGTGGCGAGGTCATCGAGCGGCAGCTGCGGAGCGGCCCAGGCGAAGACGAGCGCACCGAAGGTGATCATCAAGACCAGGGCGAGCCGCCCTTTCGGCAGCCGGCGGGCCGCCGGGCGGGCCAGAAAGGCGAGCAGCAACGGTGGGACGAGCAGCAGCAGGTCCTGCCAGAAGGCCTCCGCCGGGGTACGCTCCACGAGGTTGCCGAAACAGCCGCAAGAGGCGTCCGCCGCCCGCAGCCCGTGGGCGGAGAGATACCAGGCATGGCCGGTGAGGTAGGTGAAGAAGATCACCAGCGCGGTCGCCGGCAGCAGTACCCACCAGCGCCGAAGGTTGAGCAGCAAAGCGAGGCCGAGGCCGACCTCGAGGCCGAGGGCCACGAAGGCCACGGCCGGCGCCGGCAACCAGGCATCGAGGCCCTCGAGGCGGATCTGCTCGACGAAGGCCGCTGGGTCGAGCATCTTGCCCCAGGCGGCCAACAACAACACGGCCCCGAGGACGGCGGCGCCGCCGTATCCCAAAAACCTCTGCCACCAGGGTGCCGGCTGCACCAGGCTGCCGGTGATCGGTTTGAGCTCGGCCACCATCCGGCCGATCCTAGCAGCCCATGGGGCCCGTCGAAGCCGGCCTCAGGTGCGGCGGCCGACGTAGGTGCCGGCGAGGAGGTCCTGGAGCGCTCGCCGATCGCGCCGCACGAGGGCGAGCAGGTGGCCAAGACCGAGGGTCATCCCGCTCGCCAGGTAGCCGGACCAGCGCAGCAGGGCCTGGCCTACCGAGATCCCCTGCCGGCCGCTCGTCACGTCGCAGACGGCGAGGCCGATCATCCGCTTGCCGGGCGAACCGCCTCGCCGCGCCCAGCCGGCGAGGGGGATCAGCAGCGACAGCGCGATGGCGGTCACCAGACCGGCGAAGGAGCCGAGGACGATCTGCGCCGCGAGGGCTGCGGCAGCGACCAGCAGGCCGTCGATGGCGAAGGCGAGCGCCCGCGCCACGAAAGAGGCGGGAGGCAGCGGCGCGGCGTCGCGCGGCTGGGCGCTGCGCTCGGTCTCGCGGGTGTCGTCCGGCCGCAGAGCGAGCTGGCGTTCGAGGTCGGCGAGCGACGGCAGGAGCTCACTGCCCGCTGCCTCGCGGCCGGCGGGCGCCGCCTCGCCGAGGGGCTCGTTGGGCCAGGCCAGGGGGCGGGGCTCGAACGCCGGCTTCGCCTGGGAAGGTGGCGGTGCGGCCGCTGGCTCGCTCGGAGGCGCCGACGGCCCGAGATCGAGGATGCCGGTCTTCTCCCAGGCGAGCGGCGAGCGGGCGAGGACCTCGCCGATCGGCAGCACGTCACCGACCGCGATCGCCTCGGACGAGCTCGGTGCCAGCCGGATCGTCGGCGGGACCACCGGCGACAGCGCTTCGGTCGGCGGCATCTCCTGCCCATCGGGCCGGGTATCGGCCTGCGCCGCCGTCTCGATCAGCACCAGCGCCGTCGGCTCGCCGAAGGCCACCGAGTCGCCGTGCACGAGCTCGGTCTCCCGTTCGACGCGCTCGCCGTTCAAGAAGGTGCCGTTGCTGGATTCGAGGTCCTGCAAGGTGACCCGCGACCCCGCCACCGAGAGGAGGGCATGGTTGCGGCTGACGCTGGGGTCGTTCAGGCGCACGCCGCAGGTCCGGCTGCGACCGATGGTCGTCACCCCGGGAGGGACTTCGAACCGCTCCGGTGGTACTTCGAGAATGACCCTGATCCCGGCCACGTCGCCCTGGCTCCTGAACGCCGCGAGCATACCACCGGGCTGGCCGCCCTCAGGCCTACCCACAGGCATCGTTCTCCTCCGCCGGTTCGCCGGCCGCTGGGCCTGGGGCGTCGGCGTCCCACTTGAGGAAGGCGCGCAGCTCCCGCGCCGTGGCGCTCTCCCCGCGATCGAGAAAGGACTCGAGCGAGCCGCAGTGCAGCAGCTCGCCACCGTGATGGCCGCCGCCCGGACCGAGGTCGATCACCCAGTCGGCGCGGGCGATGAGGTCGAGGCTGTGCTCGACCACGATCACGCCGTCCCCGCGCTGCACCAGCTTGCGCAGGGTGCGGTACAGCAGATCGATGTCCGCCAGGTGAAGGCCGGTGGTGGGCTCGTCGAAGAGGAAAAGGCGGGGCTTCTCGCTCGCCGGCCGATCGAGGAAGCTCGCCAGCTTGAGCCGCTGTGCCTCGCCCCCCGAGAGGGTCGAGGTGCTCTGCCCCAGCCGCAGGTAGCCGAGGCCCACCTCGGAGAGCAGGGTCAGCCGGCGGACGAGGGTCTTCTCGCCGGCGAAGAAGCTCTGCGCCTCGTCGACCGTCAGCTCCAACGCCTCGGCGATGTTGCGGCCCTGGTAGCGCACCGCCAACACCTCGGGGCGGAAGCGATGACCCTGGCAGGCATCGCAGACCACTGTCACCGGCGCCATGAACTGCATGTCGACCTCGGTGACGCCGGTGCCCTGGCAGGCCGGGCAGCGACCGCGGTCGAGGTTGAAGGAGAAGTGCGCCGGCGTGATCTGCCGCGCCCGCGCCGCCGGCAGCGAACCATAGAGCTTGCGGATCTCGTCGTAGGCCTTGACGTAGGTGACCGGGTTCGAGCGGCTGGAGCGGCCGAGCGGCCGCTGGTCGACAAGCGTCAGGTCAGCGAGGCCCGCGAGCCCGGTAAGCTCGTCGACCTCCCCCGGCTCGACGTCGACCACCCCGCGCGAACGCTGGTAGGTGCCGTAGAGCACGTTCTCGACCAAGGTCGATTTGCCGGAGCCGGAGACCCCCGTCACCGCCACCAGCGCCGCCAGGGGCAGCTCGGCGTCGAAGCCGCGCAGGTTGTGGGCGCGGGCGCCGCGGATGCGCAGCAGCGGCCGCCGCGCCAGCTCGTCGTCGAGGGTCTGCCAGCCTTGCTCGCGGCGGAAGCGCGAGAGGTGGCGCCGCGCCTCGGTGGGGATCCGCGCCTTGAGATAGCGAGCGGTGAGCGACACCTCGGAGGCGAGCACCGTCTCGATCGGGCCCTCGGCCACCACCGCGCCGCCGCGCTCACCGGCCTCGGGGCCGAGGTCGATCACCCAATCGGCCCCCTGGATCAAGGTGCGGTCGTGCTCGACGACGAGCACGGTGTTGCCGCGCCCGGCGAGGTCTCGGAGAAGCGCGAGCAGGCGGTCGGAATCTTGCGGATGGAGCCCGATGGTGGGCTCGTCGAGCACATAGAGGGTGCTGGTGAGGCCGCTGCCGAGCGCCGCCGCCAGATGGATGCGCTGGGTCTCACCGCCGGAGAGCGTGCGGGCCTGGCGGTCCAGGGTGAGGTAGTCGAGGCCCACCCGGTGCAGCACCTCGACGCGCTCGCCCAGCTGCTCGAGCAGATGCGAGCCCACGGCCAGCTCGCGCGGGCTCCAGGGGCGCGCGGCGAGCCAACCGCGCAGCTCCTCGATCGAGAAGCCGGTGAGCTCTGGCAAGGTGCGGCCGTGCAGCCGCACCGCCAAGGCCTCGGGGCGCAGGCGGCTGCCACCGCAGTCTGGGCACGGGGTGTAGGCCCGGTAGCGGGCCAGCAGCACACGCACGTGGACCTTGTAGATCTTCGCTTCGAGCCAGCCGAAGAACTCGTCGAGGTTGGTGAACTTTCCGTCGCCGCTCCACACCCACTCCCGCTCCGCCGCCGGCAGCTCCCGCCACGGCACGTCGAGCGGCACCCCTGCGCGGCGGCAGGCGGCGAGCAGGCCGTCGTAGAGGTCTTCGTAGGCCGGCGAGTTCCACGGCGCGATCGGCCGCTCGGCGAGCGTCTTGCTCGGGTCCGGGATGACTCGCTCACGGTCGACGCCGATCAGCCGGCCGAAGCCCTGGCAGCGCGGACAAGCGCCAAGCGGCGAGTTGAAAGAGAAGAGGGGCGGCTCCGGCCGGCGGGCCGGCGTGCCGCAGACCGGGCAGCCGAGCTCGGCGGTGAAGAACCGCGAGCTGGCCTCCCCCAGCGCCTCGACCCGGCCGCCGCCCAGGCGGAAGCCCTCCTCGAGAGTGATGGCAAGCTGCGCCTCGGTGCCGGCGCCGGCGCGGAAGCGGCCGAGGACCAGCGGCAGGGGGTCGAGCTTCTTGAACCAACGCGCCGCCGGCTCCATGCGCACGACTTCGCCGCCCTCCAGGCGCCGCGCCCAGCCCTGGCGGATCAGCTCGCGCAGGGCGTCGTCCGCCCGCCGGGCCGGGCGCGCCAGCCGCGCGACGAGCACGAAGGTCTCTCCCACGGCGCCGGCGGCGAGCACCGCCGCGGCCTCCTGGGGAGTGCTGCGTTCGACGGGCCCGTGGCCGCGGCTGCAGGAGACCTCCCCGAGGTAGGCGAAGAGCAGGCGCAGCACGTCGTGGGCCTCGGTGATCGTTCCCACCGTCGAACGGGCGTTGCGGATCGAGTTGGTGGCGGCGAGCGCCACCGCCGGCAGCACGTTGTCCACCGCCTCGACCGGGGGGCGCTCCATCTGGTCGAGGAACTGCCTGGCATAGGTCGACATCGACTCGACGAAACGCCGCTGCCCCTCCGCAAAGACGGTGTCGAAGGCGAGGGAAGACTTGCCCGCCCCGGACGGCCCGGTGACCACCGTTAGCTTGCCGTGCGGCACCCGGCAGTCGATGTTCTTCAGGTTGTGGGTGCGCGCCTTGCGCACCTCGATGGCGGTCTCTCGTCTGAGCATGGTGGGCTCGCCGAGCGGCGAGCAGACCATTCTACGAGAAGGGCCGCGAGGGGGGAGGAGAGAGGGACGCCAGGTCCCTCCCCGTCGCTGGCCAACCCCATGCAAGGGTGATGCTGTGAAGACGACGGTCGACATCGACGACGAGCTGCTAGCGCGGGCTCGGGAGACGGCCAAGCGCGAGGGCACGACGCTGCGTGCCCTCGTCGAGGAGGCCCTGCGGGTCACCCTTGCGCATCGCGCTCAGGGTACGGGCTACCACTGGCCGGACCTCAGCGTCGGCGGCGATGGGATCGATCCCGCCCTGGCCGGAGCCTCTCTGGCGGTTATCCTGGATCTCGCCTAGCCGCCTCGGTCTCCGCGCCCTAGAACCTCCAGTTCTCGTTGCGGCTGCCGGTGCCGGTCGAGGGCACGGTGTAGGTGCGGTTGGCGCCGGTCTCCCAGGTCGTCGAGCCGCCCTGGCGCATGATGTACTTGTACTGGATCCCCTGCCCCTTGCTGGCGCCGAAGAAGACCGGGCCGCTCCAGGTGTCGCTGTCCACCCAGTTGAGCTTGACGGCCTTCGCCGGGTCCCAGCCCCCCAGCTCGGCGACGTTGCCCACCACGTAGAGGTCCTGCCCCGGTGAGGTCACGAAGCCGTTGACCGTGAAGTCCACCCGCACCGCCTCACCGGCGTTGCACGGTCGCGCCGCCAGCACCAGCGTCGAGCGTGCCGCGAGACCGTAGGTCGAGCCGGTGACCTTGGGCAGCAGCTGGGCGTTCCAGTCGCTGATCGGCGGCGTGACGTAGGCGTTGCCGGTGCCCTCGGCCCAGTCGGCTGAGTCGGCGACCAGCCACCAGCACTTGCCGTTGGGGGCCGTGGGGAGGGTGAAGTTGAGGTTGCCCCAATAGGAGTTGGAGGCCAGGTAGAGGTCCGGCGCGTCGCTCGTGCCGCCGGTCTCGGCCGACGAGCCGTCGATCAGCAGCGCCAGGGTGTGCGAGGTCGAGGACCAGTCCGGGTTGTCCGGTGTCGTGCCGTGCCAGCCGAGGTCCTTGTAGCCATCGCCGTCGTGGTCGGCGCCCCCGACCGCCACCGAGCGCCGGAGGCCGGGATGGGCCTTGCGCAGGGCGATCAGCTTGCGGGTGAAGTCGTAGAGCTTGGCGTTGGTCGTGAGGTCGGCCCAGTTGAGCCAGCCGCAGGCGTTGTCCGCCATGTAGCCGTTGTTGTTGCCGCTCTGCGTGCGCCCCATCTCGTCGCCGCCGAGGAGCATGGGAACGCCGTGGCCGAGCAGCAGGTCGGCGAGGAAGTTGCGCTGCTGGCGGCGGCGCAGCACGCTGTCACCGCCGGAGTCCCAGCTGTCGTTGCTGTCGCTGCCGCTGCCGGCGTCGGCGCCCGTGGGGTTGCAGGGGCCCGTGCCGTTCTGCTTGCTGTTGTAGGCGACCAGGTCGGCCAGGGTGAAGCCGTCGTGGGCGGTGATGAAGTTGACGCTCTCGGGCGGCGTCGCGAAGCCGCTCCAGGTGGCGGTCAGCGAGGCCCCGAGGCTACCCACCTGGGCATTGTCGCCCTTCATGTACTTGCGGAGGTTGTCGCGGTAGAAGCCGTTCCACTCGCTCCACCCCGCGGGGAACTGGCCGACGCCGTAGCCGGCGGTGTCCCAGGCCTCGGCCACCACTTTGAAGCCTTTGGTCTGCGCCAGCTGCGCGATGTCGACCAGGGTCTGCGCGTTGGGATTGAACACCCGCCCGTCGCTGCCCTCCCGGCCCAGGGTGTAGGCAAGGTCGAAGCGGAAGCCATCGACGTGCATCTGGTCGTACCAGTAAGAAAGGCTGTCAAGGATCAGCCGGCGCACCGCCGGGCGGCTGGCGTTCAGGTTGTTGCCGGTGCCGGTCGACTCCCAGTAGCAGGTCTTGTCGTCGGCCAAGGTGTAGTAGCTGGCGTTGTCGATGCCCCGGAAGTTGATGTAGCGCACCGGGTAACCGCTGCAGGCGCCGCCCTCGAAGGTGTGGTTGAAGACGACGTCGAGCCACACCTCGACGCCCTGCGCGTGCAGGGCCTTGACCATGTCCTTGGCCTTGTTGACCTGCTCGCCGGCCACGTAGGTGCAGCTCGCGACGTCAGTGCACAGCATCTCGCGGTTGGGGGCGAAGTACTGGGTGGTCATGTAGCCCCAGTAATTGACGCGGTCGGCCGTGGCGCCCCCCACCGGGTCGTCGTACTGCGGGTACTCGTGGATGGGCAGCAGCTCGATCGCCGTCACCCCCAGGCCGCTAAAGTAGGAAGCGCGGTTCTTGAGGCCGTCGTAGGTGCCGCGCTGGGCCGCGGGCAGAGTGGTGTCGCCGCGGGAGAAGCCGCGCAGGTGGACCTCGTAGACGACGGAGTCCCGCATCTCGACATCGGGCCGCACGTCCCCCGTCCAGCTGAAGGAGCCGTCGTTGACCACGATCGACTTGGGCATGGCGCCGGCGCTGTCGACGAAAGCGTAGGTGTTGGTGCCGCCGAGGATGGCCGTCGAGTAGTGGGCCTGGCCGTCTCCCCCCACCACCCGCAGGGGCTCGCCGGTGACCGCCTTGGCGTAGGGGTCGGTGAGCAGCTTGTTGGGGTTGAAGCGGTTGCCGTTCGAGTCCACGTGGCTCACGAAACCGGCGCTGCTGCCCGGCGTCCAGCTCGCCGAGTAGGGCCAGTTGGGGCCCCACACCCGGTAGCCGTAGAGGGCGCCGGCGCCCAGGCCGGAGACGGTCTTGGTCCAGATGTGGTTGACGGTGTCGGTCTTGGTCAGCGTGTAGGTCGCCGAGGGGGTCGAGGCGGTGGCGCTGGCGAAGATCCACACCTCCACGCGGGTGGCGTTCTGGGAGAAGAGGGCGAACTGCACGCCGCCGGTGACCAAGGTGGCACCGAGTGGGGTTTGCGCCGTCGCCGGTGAGGCGGCGATGGCGAGCACGAGCACCACGCCCGAGGCAAGGCGACGGGAGGCGCCGCTGAAGGGACGCACGAGTGAAGCGAACATGGTGTCCTCCGCTGGAGCTGCTGAGTGGGTTCCCCGTTCCTGGGGGTCTGTCGTTCTCTGGCCCTGTCGTTCTGGGGGTCGTTCGTTCTGGGGTCAAGCCGCCAGGAGATCGCCAGCCGGGCAGCGGCGGGCGCCGCCGCGGAAAGCCCCCTGGCAAGCTCAGTGCTCGACCCCCGGCCAACCGTGACCTCATCTCCGCAGAGACGATGCCAAGAAAGAAGGCAAATCGCGATCTCTCCCGATACGGCCGCTGCCCAGCGAGGTAGGGCCTTCCACGCCGCGCCCTTGCTATGGTTATGAGATACCCGGCCGCTTCCGGCCGGCGGCGAACCAGGAGAGGCGGCGACGATGGAGCAGGAGAAGGGTGCGGCGCGCTTTGAGAACGGCAAGGGCCGAGCAGGCAAGCCCCGGCGGGTCGATGGCCGCATCCGCCCCGTCGAGCTCGGCGACACGGCCCCGGAGATCACCGAAGACGGTATCGAGCGCTTCGAGATCAGCCAGGCGATCGACGCTGCCGAGAGCTCAAAGGTCACGGCGGTGCGCGACATCCTGAGCACGGCCTCGCCGGCGGACGTCGCCTCGGTGGCGCGCTGGCTCGAGGCGGTGATCGCCGGCAGCTCCCCGGACGACGCCCGGCTTCTGCGCAAGGCCCTCACCACCGAAGAGGAGCCGATCTACGGCCAGCTCCCCATCGACCCCGACGACGAGCTCACACCGAGCTGGCGGGACGGCGGCTATCCCTACCGCAACCTGATGTCCCGCAAGAACTACGAGAAGCAGAAGTACCGCCTACAGGTCGAGCTGCTGAAGCTCCAGGCCTGGGTGAAGGACACCGGGCAGCGGGTGGTGGTGCTGTTCGAGGGCCGCGACGCCGCCGGCAAGGGGGGCACCATCAAGCGCTTCATGGAGCACCTCAACCCCCGCGGCGCCCGCGTCGTCGCCCTCAACAAGCCGTCCGAGGCCGAGAGCGGCCAGTGGTATTTCCAGCGCTATGTGCAGCACCTGCCCACCCGCGGCGAGATCGTGCTCTTCGACCGCTCCTGGTACAACCGCGCCGGTGTCGAGCGGGTGATGGGCTTCTGCACCCCGGACGACTACCTCGAGTTCATGCGCCAGGCCCCCGAGTTCGAGCGCAACCTGGTGCGCAGCGGCATTCACCTGGTGAAGTTCTGGTTCTCGGTGAGCCGCAAGGAGCAGCGCCGCCGCTTCAAGGAGCGCGAGAAGCACCCCTTGAAGCAGTGGAAGCTGTCGCCCATCGACATGGCCTCGCTCGACAAGTGGGACGAGTACACCCGTGCCAAGGAGGCAATGTTCTTCTACACCGACACCGCCGACGCGCCCTGGACGGTGGTCAAGTCGGACTGCAAGAAGCGGGCGCGCCTCGGTGCTCTGCGCTACGTCCTCCACAAACTGCCCTACGGGCGCAAGGACAGCGACCGCATCGGCCCCCTCGACCCGCTGATCGTCGGTCGCGCGCAGATGGTGCACGAGCAGGGCGAGGCGGCCCTGGCCACGCTCGCCTGAGGCGGAGCTCCCGGGGCGCCCCTCGATGGGCTGCTAGGATAGGCGCTTCGACACGCCACACCTGCGCCGGCCCTTCGAGGTGGTACCGATGACGATCCTCTCCACGCCTCCCACCGCCTCGGCGGCCCGCGATCGTGCCTTCGCGGACTTCTTGCACCGCTACCCCGCCTACGGCGAGACACAGGTTCTCGACGAGCTGCGGCGCTCAGACTTCGCTCGCCTGGACGAGCCCGGCCACGTTTATCTCGACTTCACCGGCGGCGGCCTCTACGCCGGCCGGCAGGTGAGCCGTCACGCCGACCTCCTGCTGCGCGAGGTGCTCGGCAACCCCCACTCGGAGAACCCCACCTCGCGGCGCTCGACCGAGCTCGCCGAGGCCTGCCGCCACAAGGTCCTCTCCTACTTCAACGCCGATCCCGGCGAGTACGAGGTCATCTTCACCGCCAACGCCAGCCAGTCGCTCAAGCTGGTGGGCGAGTCCTACCCCTTCGCGGCTGGCGACGAGCTGCTGCTCACCTACGACAACCACAACTCGGTCAACGGCATCCGCGAGTTCGACCGCATGCGCGGCGCGCACACCACCTACGTGCCGGTGCTGCCGCCCTCGCTGCGGATCGACGAGCGCACCCTGGCGAGCTTTCTGGGGATTGCACGCTCGGCGCAGAACCGCCTCCTCGCCTACCCGGCGCAGTCCAACTTCTCCGGCGTCCAGCATCCCCTCGAGTGGATCGCCAAGGCCCAGGCGCAGGGCTGGGACGTGCTGCTCGACGCCGCCGCCTACGTGCCGACCAATCGGCTGGACCTCTCGCGGTGGCGCCCGGACTACGTCGCGCTGTCGTTCTACAAGATGTTCGGCTACCCCACCGGTGTGGGAGCGTTGCTGGCTCGCCACCAGGCCCTCGAGAAGCTGCACCGGCCCTGGTTCTCGGGCGGCACCATCAACGTGGCCTCGGTGCAGGCCGACCTCCACACCATGGCGACCGGCGCCTCTGGCTTCGAGGACGGCACCGTCAACTACACCTCGCTGCCCGCCGTCCAGATCGGCCTCGAGCTGATCGAGGAGATCGGCATCGAGACCATTCATCGCCGCGTGGAGTGCCTGACCGGCTGGTTGATCGAAGAGCTGACCGCCCTGCGCCACCCCAATGGCCGCCCGATGGTGCACCTCTACGGCCCGCGGGAGACCGAGGCGCGGGGCGGCACCCTGGCCTTTAACGTCGAGGCCGAGGATGGCAACCTGATCGACCATCAGCGTATCGAGCTGGCCGCCGCCGAGCGAGACATCTCGCTGCGCACCGGCTGCTTCTGCAACCCGGGCGCCGGCGAGGTGGCCCTCGGCCTGTCCCGCGAGGAGATCGTCACCTGTTTCACCGGCAGCGGCACGGTGATGACCTACGAGGAGTTCCGCCACTGCATCCAGGGCAAGGGCACCGGCGCCGTGCGCGCCTCGTTGGGGATGATCTCGAACTTCGACGACGCCCGCGCCCTGGTCGACTTCCTCGCCGACTTTGCGACCCGCTGAGGCGCCGCGGCAGTACCTCTCCTCCCTGCTGCCACCACGCTGTCAGGAGGGGGGTGTCATCGTCTCTCTCGTCCGGTAGATGCCGGCCGCAACCGACGGAGGAGACCATGGACCTCAAGACCGAAGCCCTGAAGGCGATCAACGCCACCGAGAAGTTCTTCAACATGACCACCGCCGAGCTCACCGAGGCCGACTCGGGGTTCCGGCCCCGGCCCGAGATGATGACCGCCGCCCAGCAGGTGGCGCACGCCGCGCAGGTCATCGACTGGATCCGTGTGGGCGCCTTCGACGGCGCCTGGGACATGGACTTCGAGGCGAGTCAGCGCCGGGTGAACGAGGTCAGCTCGCTCGCCGCCGCGCGGGCGACGATGCGCGAGGCCTGGGAACGCCTGCGGGAGACCACCCGGGCGGCGAGCAACGAGGAGCTCGCGGCGACGATGGCGGACAACCCCATCCTGCCCGGCCGACCCCGCTACCACGCCTACGAGGCCTTGATCGACCACACCGGCCATCACCGCGGCGCCCTCTCGGTCTACCTCCGGTTGCTGGGCCGCGTCCCCGGCATGCCCTACGCGGAGTAGGGGTCTCGCCCGCCACACGGTACGGCCTCGTCCGGGGTTGACGCCGCGAGCGCCCGCGCCCGGGGTTGCCAGCACATCAGGCGGCACGGCCGCGCCCGGGGTTTCCACCCCGGGCTATCCAGGGGCCCCTCTGGGGCCAGGAAGAAGCGGGAACCTACGGTTCCGCCCCGATCTGGCGCAGGAAGTCGGCGAGGGTCTTGCCCGGCTCGGTGACGAAGGTCTCGGCGGAGATCTCGACCCCGAGGCAGCGATCGAGGCGGAAGTTACGGAAGTCCAGCCGCAGCTCGCACCAGGAGATGGCCAGCCAGACAGGCGGGTAGAAGGCGAGGGCGAGAGGGCGCAGGAGCCGCTCGCTCTCCTGGCCCCGCTCGTCGCGGTAACGCAGGCGCACCTTGCGGTGCTCGCGGATGGCCAAGCGGAAGGCCGACAGCGGCAGCTTCTCGGCCGGTCGCTCGCCGTGCAAGGGGGCATAGAGGCGGGTCTCTTCGACGAGGTGGCCGCGCCCCCGCGGCAAGGCCGCCTCGATCTTCGCCAGGGCCTCGCGGGCGGCGCTCGCTAGGCGGTCGTCCCCCCAGGCCTCGACGGTGCGGGCGCCGAGCACCATCGCCTCGACCTCCTCGCGGTCGAACATCAGGGGCGGCAGCTCGAAGCCCTGGAGCCGGTAACCCACCCCAGCCTCGCCAGTGATCGGCACGCCGGAAGCGGCGAGGTCCGCCACGTCGCGGTAGACGGTGCGCTCGGAGACCTCAAGCTCGGCGGCGAGGCGCTGGGCGGTCACCACCCGGCCGCGGCGCAGCAGCAGCAGGAGACGGAAGAGGCGGTCGGCGCGGCGCATCGGCGTGGTCTCGCGGGGGGCTCGCTCGCGAAGGCGGTTCTCGCGTAGGCTCGGCGGCGGCCGGGAGCCGGCGCGGCAGCGAGCCTACCGCAGCCGGAGGCGATGACCGAGGAGCACCGCGAGCCGCGCGTCTCCTCGACGGCGGGCCGACGGTGGCCTGCCCGTTGCGAGGTCCGGCCGCTATGCGCATACGCCCCGATTCCTCCGCGGTCTGGCCCCGCTGGCTTGCCCTGGGCCTCCTGGCCGCCGCCCTCGCCACCCTGGCTACTCTCAGCTGGCGCCAGGCGGGCGGGCGGCTGCTCTACAGCTACGACGACGCCTGGATCCAGCTCGCGATCGCCAAGAACTTCGCCCTCCACGGCGTTTTCGGCGTCACGCCCCACGCCTTCACCTCGGCCTCCTCGTCACCGTTGTGGTGCCTCCTGCTCGCCGGCCTGTTCACCCTTGGCGGCGTCCACGAGCACCTGCCCCTGCTGCTCAACGCGCTGGCGGCTGGGGGGGTCCTGGTCTTGGTGGACCGGCTCCTCCGCCACGAGCGGGTCGCCGCCGGCTGGCGGGCGATCACGCTGCTCGTTACCCTCGTCGTCACACCGCTCGCCGGGCTCGCCTTCGTGGGCATGGAGCACAGCCTGCACGCCCTCTTGAACCTCGCCTTCCTCGTCGCCGCGGCCCGCGAGCTGGCCGACGGCGACGGGACGCCGCCCGCCCGCTGGTGGTTGCCGGCCCTGGCCGCGGTGCTCCCGTTGACCCGCTACGAAGGCTTCGCCGCCCTCGCCCTGGTTGCCGGCCTGTTGCTGCTCCGCCGGCGCCCCCTCCGCGCCGCCGTCGTGGCGTCCTGCGGCTTGGCACCCGTCATCGTCTTCGGCCTCTGGTCGCGGGCGGAGGGTTGGCACTTCCTGCCCAACTCGGTGCTCCTCAAGGCTGGGCTGCTGGGCCATCGGGACCTCGCCGCGCTCCTGCCCCTGCGGCCGGTGGACATCGACCGCTTGTGGCGACACCCGGCGCTCCTCACTCTGCTGGTAGCCAGCTCGTTGCTCCTGGTGCGACGCCTCGACCGCGACCGCTCGCTGTGGCGCCTCCCAAGCCTGCTGCTCCTCGCCACCGCAGCGCTTTGCCTGGCACAGGAGCGTTACGGTGCTCTCGGCTTTCTCCTCCGCTACGATGCCTACCTGCTCGTCCTCGGCATCCCGGCACTCGCCGTGGTCCTGCTGGCGGATGCGACCCCGCCCCTGGTCGCCCTGCGTCGCCACAGTGCGCTCGCCATCGCCGGCGGTGCCCTGCTCGGCGCCCTCCTGCTCGCGCCCTTCGCCAGCCGCGCCCGGCTCGGCATCATTGAGACGGTGTGGGGCGGCGCCGACCGCGAGATCGAGCACGTGGTGCCGGCCGAATGGGTCGGCGACCACCTGCGCGGCGAGACGGTGGTCGCCAACGACATCGGAGCGTTGGCCTACTACGGCGAGGGACGGGTGCTCGACCTCGTCGGGCTGGCGAGCCGCGAGCCGCTCGCTGCCGGTCAAGACGGCGGCCCCTTCACGGCCAGCGATGTCGAGGCCTGGGCCGAGCGCGAGGACGCTCGGCTGGCGATCACCACGGCCCCGTGGCCGGAGATCCAGCGGCTGATCCCCGCACGCTGGGTGCGGATCGCGGTGATCGAGCTGCCCGAGGACGTGGTCTACCGCGGCAAGCGCGTCTTCCTCCACGCCTGCCGGCCCGAGGAGGCTGCGACGCTGCGGCACCTGGTCGCGGCCGACCTGGCACCCCGCCTCGCAGCTCTCGGCGCCCGCGTCGAGCTGCGCTGAGCGTGCTGCGGCAGCCTCAGGGGCAGGTGGCGAAGGCCGCGGTGTCTTGCAGAGGCGCGTAGGGTTCGCCCGGCGGGCTGCGCCAGGTGCGCAGGACGCCGCTCTCGAGGTCTTCGACCGTGAGCTCCACACCGAGGTTGGTGAGGCCCGCGGCAAAGACCCAGAAGCGGTCGAAGCCGCCACAGGCATCGAGCACCTTGACCAGGAGCTCGACGTTGTTGGCGTTGAAGAACCAGAAGGTGCCGGAGTCTTCCGTCAACGGCACCGCCTGGGCGAAGCCGCGGCTGCCACCGGAGTCTTCCCACATCGCCCGGACCGCGAAGCGCCCCTCTTGGAGCAGAAGGGGTGGAGGCGGGGTCGAGTCCGTGCGGGTGAAGGTGAAGGTGCCGACGTAGCTGCCTTCCGCGAGCGGCCCGCGATCGATGACGGCGATGGGGCGCCGCGGCACGGTGTCGGCGTCCGGCGAACGGAAGGTGGTGCCGCTGTCGGTGCCGGCGTCGTAGGCCAGCAGGTGCACGACCTTCTCCTGCACCCAATCACCGCGCTCGCGCAGCGACAAGCCGTGGACGCCCACGAACCAGTCGGGGCTCGGGGCCAGCATCGACACCAGGCTGACCAGCGGAAAGCGGGAGTCGACGGAAAAGGAAAGCGTCGTCTCACCCGGTGACTGCGCGATCGCGGCGCCGGTGAGCTCCTGGTCGGCAAGCCCGCGGGCGATCCCTGCCCGCACCTCGGCGACCAGCGGTTGGACGAGGCCCATCTCGGCCATCTGCTCGATGCCGGGGCTGGCGAGACCACCGGGCCGCCAGAGCTCGAGCCCCGCGGCGTGCGTGCCGCCGACGAGCGGCGAGAAGTGGGCGTTGGCGGGAAAGTCGCGGGGATGGGTCGCAGCGGACCAGGAGGCCGTGAAGTGCACGGTGTAGAGGGCCGTCTCGGCGGCGAGCGGCCCGGCGCCGAGGCCGCCGGCGAAGGCCAGTGACCAGAGGATGCCGGCGATGCTCGGCGCCTGGCGGCGACCGCGACGACGGGTCACGCTGGGCTCGGAGCTGTCTCGACGCTGCGCGGGCTGTGCGGCCATGGGGCCTCCTCGTGAGCTCCCTACGGCGAGGACAGCGCCCTGGATTGGCTCCTGGCGGTCAGCCGCCGTCGCCCTCGCGGTCCTCCGCGGGCTTCTTGTCCTCGCCGAAGATCCGCCGCAGCCAGCGGCGGACCGGCCGTCGCTCGTCCGCCTCGACACCACCGGGCTGCGTCACCGGCACGGCCGACCAGCCACGGTGCAGGGAACAGACGGCGGTGGGCACGTAATCAGCCTGGAAGTACTCCGTGAGCTGCTCCGGGCAATCGACGGTGGCGAGCTCGCCGGAGGCCGGGTCGATCACCGCGGTGGCGACGCCCTCGGGCACCGCGAAGCCCGGGTAGCCGCCGGCCGGCCGCACCGCCAGGGTGAAGCGCGCCCAGATCGGTAGCGCGGCGCGTGAGCCGGACATCCGGGTCTCGGTGTTGTCGTCGTAGCCCACCCAGACGACGGTCGCGCGGTTGGGGGCGTAGCCGCCGAACCAGCTGTCGCGCCGGCCGTTGGTCGTGCCGGTCTTGCCCGCCACCGGGTCGCCGAGGCCGGCCTTGCGCGCCCCGGCACCGGTACCGTGGTCGACCACGCCCTGCAGGATCGAGGTCATCAGGAAAGCGGTGACCGGCGACAGCACCCGCTGCCGCTCGGCCAGGTCATCACCGTTCATCGGCTGCCCCTCGTCGTCGAGGACGCCGGTCAGGGCGTGCACGGGCGAGCGAATGCCGCCGGCGGCGAGGGTGGCGTAGACGGTGGCGAGATCGAGGGGCGAGACCTCGAAGGCACCGAGGGCGAGGGCCGGGTAGGGCTTGAGGTCGCTCGAGACGCCCATCGCCTTCGCCGTCGCGACGATCTCGTCGAGGCCGGTCTCCATCGCCACCCGTGCCGTCGGCACGTTGAGGCTGCGCTCCACGGCCTGGCGCACGGTCACCCAGCCGGCGAACTCGTCGTCGTCGTTCATCGGCGTCCAGCTCTGCCCGGCCAGCTCGAGGGTGAGGGGCGCGTCCTCCACCCGGCTCGCCGGAGTCACCACACCGTGCTCGAGGGCGGTGGCGTAGACCACCGGCTTGAAGGCGCTGCCGGCCTGGCGCCGGGCCTGGCTGGCGCGGTCGAACTGGCTCTGCCGGTAGCTACGGCCTCCCAGGTAGGCGAGGATCGAGCCGTCCCGGGGGTCGAGCGAGACCAGGCTCACCTGCAGCGGGCTCGCCGTCTTGGCCTTCTTCTGCCAGCCCTGCTCCAACTGCTCCAGGCCCCAGCCGATCGCCTCCTCGGCCGAGCGCTGGTCGGCGAAGGAGAGGGTGGAGAGCAGGGTGAGCCCCTTGTCCTCCAGGGTGGCGAGCCGAAAGCGCCGGGCGGCCTCCAGGGCCGCGAGGTCGGCGAAGTAAGGCGCCCGCCGGCGCAGCGGCGGCTGACGCACGGCGCCCAGGGGCTGCTCGCGGGCGTGGGCGATCTCCGCGGCCGGCCAGCGGCCCAGCTCCTCGAGCCGACGCAACACCAGGTTGCGGCGTTCGAGGGCTTTGTCCGGGTGGCTCAGCGGGGAGAAGTTTCCGGGCGCCGGGATGATCCCGGCGAGGGTCGCCGCCTCGGCGAGGTCGAGCTCGCTGGCGTCCTTGCCGAAGTAGGCCCGGGACGCCGCTCCCATCCCGTGGAGGTTCACGCCGCCGGCCGAGCCCAGGTAGATCTCGTTCAGGTAGGCCTCGAGGATCTGCTGCTTCGAGAAGCGCATCTCGAGGAACATCGCCAACAGGCTCTCCTTCACCTTGCGCTTGACGGTGCGCTCCTGGGTGAGGAAGAGGTTCTTGACCAGCTGCTGGGTGAGCGTCGAGCCGCCCTGGCGCACCTCGCCGCCGCGGGCGTTGGCCCACAGGGCGCGCAAGATGCCCGTGAACGAGACCCCGGAGTGGGCGAAAAAGCCGGCATCTTCCGCCGCGAGGACCGACTCGACGAGCGTGTTCGGCATCTCCGCGAAGGGCACCCACCGCCGTTCCTTGACGTCCGGCCCGTAGTAGGAGGTCAGGAGGGGCGGCTCGAGCAGCACCGACTCGATCGCCTTGCCGCCCAGCACCAGCTGGCGGATGCGGTTGCCGTCGGCGGTGATCTCGAGGAGAGCACCACCGCCGACGCCGCGGGGGGTGGGAAAGCGGCGCAGGTAGACCTCGAAGCCGCGAGAGGTGTCGCGATAGCGGCCCTCCTCCAGGCGGCCTGCCGCCCCGGCACGGGCGTAGCCCAGGTTGGCGAGGTGGCGGGCGAGGTTCTGGGGACTGATCCAGCCGCCCCGTGAGAGCACGGTCGAGCGGCCGTAGAGCCGCGACGGCTCACGGCTGGGAGCCGTCGAGAACTGCGCCGAGAGCTGCCAAAACGGCCGGGCGAACAGCACGAACGCCACCACCCCGGCGAGGAGCACGGCGCTGAGACCCAACCAGGTCCAGCGCCGGTGCGCGGGATCCTTCCACCAACGCTTGAGGCTCATGGTCATCCTCTTGAAGCAAGATCCCCGCCGGCCGCTCGACCCTGCCCTGGGCGGCCCAGGGCGGCGGCCGCGAGCCCGCCGCGAGACCACCAGCGGGCGCTCGGAGGGAGCCGGCGGCCTGCTATTCTAGGAGGGTTATGCTGGCTGTCTCTGATCTCGGCAAGTCCTTTGGCCCCCAAGACCTCTTCGCGGGCGTCTCGCTGCAATTCAACCCCGGCTGCCGCTACGGCCTGGTGGGGGCGAACGGTTCCGGCAAATCGACCTTCCTGCGCATCCTGACCGGCGAGGAGATGCCCTCGGCGGGCGCCGTGGCGATCGCCAAGCGGCTGCGCCTCGGGGTGCTCAAGCAGGACCACTTCCGCTACGAGACGATGCCGATCGTCGAGGTGGCGATGATGGGCCACGAGGAAGTGTGGAAGGCGATGGCGGCGAAGGAGGAGCTGCTCGCCAACGCCGCGGACAGCTTCGATGCCGAGCGCTACTCGGAGCTCGAGGAAGTCATCCTGGCCCACGACGGCTACTCGCTCGAGGCGCGGGCGGCGGAGATCCTCGAAGGCCTCGGCATCCCGGCCGAGGTGCACCGCAACCCCCTCTCGACCCTCTCCGGCGGCTTCAAGCTGCGGGTGCTCCTCGCCCAGGTGCTGGCCGCGAAGCCCGACGCCCTCCTCCTCGACGAGCCCACCAACCACCTCGACATCCTGTCCATCCGTTGGCTCGAGAAGTTCCTCAACGACTACGAGGGTCTGGCGGTGGTGATCTCACACGACCACCGTTTCCTCGACAACGTCTGCACCCACATCGTCGACGTCGACTACGAGACGATCCTGCTCTACCCCGGCAACTACGCCGACTTCATGGCCGCCAAGGTTGCCGAGAGCGAGCGCCGGGAGGCGGAGATCGCGCGCCAGGAAAAGCAGATCGCCGACCACCAGGCGTTCGTCGACCGCTTCCGCTACAAGGCGACCAAGGCCCGGCAGGCGCAGAGCAAGGCGAAGCTGATCGAGAAGATGGCCGACGACATCGTGCCGCTGCCGAAGTCGTCCCGGCGCTACCCGACCTTTCGCTTCCAACAGTGCCGGCCGAGCGGCCGCATCGCGATCTCCGCCGAGGGGATCGCCAAGGCCTACGGTGACAACAAAGTCCTCAGCAACGTCGGCCTGACCGTCGAGCGGGGGGACCGCCTGGCGATCATCGGCCCCAACGGCATCGGCAAGTCGACGCTGCTCAAGATCTTGATGGGCGAGGTCGCGGCGGACCAGGGCAAGATCGAGTGGGGCTACGAGACCCACCCCGGCTACTTCGCCCAGGACCACGGCGAGCAGCTCAAGGCGAGCGGCCGAATGACCCTTGAGAGCTGGTTGTGGGAGGTCTGCCCCGGCGAGCCGATCGGCTTCGTGCGCGGCCACCTGGCGAGCGTGCTGTTCTCGGGCGACGACGTCAAGAAAGCCGTCCGCAGCCTCTCGGGGGGCGAGGCGGCACGGCTGATCTTCTCCCGCCTGGCGGTCACCAAGCCGAACGTGATGGTGCTCGACGAGCCCACCAACCACCTCGACCTCGAAGCCATCGAGGCCCTGGTGGCCGGGCTCGAGGCCTATGACGGCACCCTCCTTTTCGTCTCCCACGACCGCTGGTTCGTCTCCCGGCTGGCCAACCGCATCCTCGAGATCTCCCACCAGGGAATCAACGACTTCCGGGGCACCTACGACGAGTACCTGGAGCGTTGCGGTGACGACCATCTGGACGCCGAATCGGTGCTGCTGCGGGCCCGGCGCGAGAAGAAGAAGGCGCAGAAGGCCCAGGCCCCGGAGCGCCGGCCGGAGGACGCCGCCGAGCGCAAGCGCCGCCGCGACCTCGGCCAGCGGCGCGACCAGCTGACCGCCGAGATCGAGCAGGCCGAAACCAGGATCCACGAGATCAACGAGCAGTTCTGCGATCCGACGTTCTTCGAGCGGGCGGCGCGTGCCGAGATCGCCCGCCTCGAGGACGAGCAGAAGCGGCTCAAAGAACGTGTCGAGCAGAGGATGAGCGCATGGGAAGCGATCGAGCAGGAGCTGGAGGGTCTCCGCGTGGGAGAACCCGTGTGATCGAGCGGGGTGGGTGGCCGCTCGCGGTCCTGGCACTCCTCCTGGGCCTGGCGACCGCCGGCCAGCTGGCGGCGAACACGCCGCCCGCCGATGCTCCGCTGCCGGCGAGCGGGCCCCTCGCCGAGCTGCGGGCCGCGGTCGCCGCGAACCCTTCCGACGCCTGGAACCACCTGCGCCTGGCGCGGGCCATCCACGAAGAGTCCGGCCCCACGGCCGAGGCGCTGGAGCACTTCGAGCGCGCCGTCCAGCTCGCCCCGGAGCTCGAGGAGGCGCACCACTACTACGGCGTCGCGCTGCTCGACGCCGGCCGCCTCGAGGAGGCGGAAAGGCAGCTGGCCCGCGCCCTCGAGATCAACGGCGACGACCAGACGGCGCGGCTGCGCTGGGCGCGGGTGCTGCAGCGCCTGGGGCAGGCCGACCGCTCGATCGCCGAGCTCAAGAAACTGCTCGCCGCCGAGCCGAACAACACCAAGGCGCTGATCGCGCTCGCCGCCGGCTACGCCGCGGCCAAGGACACCGCGGCCGCGAGCCAGACCTACGAGCAGGTGCTCACCACCAGCCGTGACTCCTCCGAGCTGACCCTCGCCCACCTCGAGCTCGCCCAGCTCGAAGCCGAGGCCGGCCGGCTGGCGCCAGCGATCGAGCATGACCGGGCCGTCCTCGCTCTGCGGCCCCGCTACCTGCAGTCACAGCGCCGGCTGGCCGAGTCAAGCGTGCGGCTAGCGGCCGAGCGAGCGGAGGCCAAGGACCTGCGCGGTGCCTTGGAACCCCTGCAGGCGGCCCTCGACCTGGTGACCGAGCCCGCCCCGCGCTCGCGGCTGCTGTTCAACCAGGCCGTCCTCCAGCAACAGCTGGGCGACGACGTGGCCGCCGTGCGGCTCTACCGCGAGGCCCTAGAGCTCGACCGCGACTACCACGACGCGCACTTCAACCTCGCCTTCACCCTCGCCCGTCAAGGGCAGCTGGACGAGGCCACCAACCACTTCCGGCGGGCCGTAGAGACCGACCGCGGCGACCCCGCCGCCTACCTGGGCCTCAGCACGGCCCTGCGCAACGCCCGGCGCTTCGACGAAGCTCGTCAGGTGTTGAACGACGGCCTCACCCAGCGCCCCAACGACCCACGCCTCGAGGCCGCCCTCGCCCGCCTGCTGGCAGCCTGCAGCGACGGCGGCCCTTGCGACAAGGCAGGCGCCCTCGCCGCCGCCGAGCGGGCGATGAAGGCCCAGCCGACGGCCGACCTGGTGGAGCTCTACGCCGAGCTGCTCGCCGCCAACGACCGGTTCCCGGAAGCGGTCACCTGGCAGCAACGGCTGCTCGCCGAGGCCGAAAAGGCCGGGGCCCCGGCCCCCATCCTCGACAAGCTGCGCCAGAACCTCTCTCGCTACCAGGCCAACCAGCCGGCGCTGTAGGCGCAGCGGCGGCTACGGCCGGCAGCGCGCGCCACCGGCCTCGCTCCACGTGCCGGCGGCCTGCCCGGGGTTTCCCCGTACCGGCTGGGTCGCAAGAGCCCGGGGTTGCCACCCCGGGCTAGCAAGACGGGCCCCGGATGGGGCCGAGGCCTGGAGCCTGGGGATTCATCCCCAGACCCGGCCGTGCGGCTCAGCCACGGCGGTTGTCACACTCCATCTAACGAAATGCATGTAGCGGGTGACCAAGAGCTGAGCGGTGCGCAGCCGTGCTCTGGACGCGATTCGGTATTACCCAGTGACCTCAACGGCACGAACCTCGGACGGCCAGCAGGAGAGCGAGGGTTCTCTTGCGCTGGGCCAAGATGTGCCCGTGGTAACGGGAGGGCGGAGCCCTGCCCTCGCCGGCTGGCTGGTGGCCGCCGTGGGGCTCCTGCTCGCCGCCGTCCCGGCCGCCCCGCTGCTCGCCTGGTTGGGCCTTCCCTTCCCGGTTGCGGCGGCGCTCGCCGTGGCCCTCGGCCTCGGCCTGGCCAGCCACCTGCACCGGCGGGTGCCGGCAGCGGTGACCGCCCCTCTCGCCGGCCGGCCGCTCGTGCTCGCCGCCTGGCTCGCCCTCTCGCTGCTGGCGGTTGCCCGCCTCAGCGGCCTCGCCGAGTTCATGGCCGACCCCTCGCAGTCGGCGCACTCGGCCTTCGGCTTCGACGAGTTCTACATCGGCCACAACTGCCTGACCGCCTACTTCCAGGCCGCCCGCCTGTCGCAGGCCGGCACGGCCAACCTCTACGAACCGACGCTCTACCAGGAGGCCTTCGGCCGCTTCCGCCCCGACGAGTTCCTCTATCCGCCACCTTTTCTCCTGCTGCCGCGGCTGGCCATGCTGGTGGTGACCAACTTCCAGGTGCTCCGCGCCCTGTGGTTCGCCGGCGAGAGCTGGCTCTTCCTCGCCACCTGGCTGGCGGCGGCCGCCTGGGTCGGTGGCCGGCGCGGTGGTCTCCTGGCGCTCCTCGCCCCCGCGGCGTTCGCCGCCACACCGGTGATCCTCACGCTGCAGATCGGCAATTTCCAGATCGCCGCCTTCTCGCTCGGCCTGCTGACCGTGCTCGCCGCCGACCGCCGGCCGGGTGCCGCCGGCGCCGTGCTGGCCGCGGCGACCGCCAGCAAGGTCTTCCCGGGCGTGCTCGGCATCGCCTATCTGGTAGCGCGACGCCTGCGGCTGATCGCTTGGGCCGCCGCGTGGGGCCTGATCTTCTGCGCCCTTGCCTGGCTGTGGCTGGGCAGCGAGCCCTTCCGGACCTTCCTCACCTATGAAATGCCACGCATCTCGTCCGGCGAGGCCTTCTCCTGGCTGGGGCTCGACGAGCTCGCGGCAGTGGCGGCGATCAACGATGGCATCCCGGGGTTGGCCTGGAAGCTCAAGGTCCTGGGCTTCGGTGAGCTCGACCCGGGCTGGGTCGGTAGGCTGGGCTGGCTCTACACGCTGCTGCTGGTGGGCCTCGCCATCCTCGCCGGCCGCCGCCTGGTCGGGGCCTCCCGGCTGCGGCAAGCCCAGCTGGTGATGGCCCTCCTGGCCCTGGCCGCCCTGAGCAGCCCCTTCGAGCCCGACGCCTACGCACTGCTCGCCCCCCTCTGGCTCCTGCTGTTGATGGTCCCCGAGCTGCCGGCGCGCCCGCCCTGGCGCTGGGCCGCGGCGGCGGCCTGGCTGGTGCTCGCCGCCGTGCTGCCCTTCGGCAGCCTCGGCATGCTGGCGCCGCGGACGATCGCGCTCTTGAGCCTGCTGGGCCAGGGCCTCTCTCTCGGCCTCTGCCTGGGTGTCGTCCTGCGCCCCTCCGTGGCACGAGAAGCTGGAACGCGGACGGCCCCGGTCGCCCCCCTCCCCGAGGCCGCGCCATGACGCCCGCGGCCCACCCGCTGCGCTCGCGCAACTTCGGCCTCCTCTGGCTCGGCCAGCTGGTCTCGGTGGTGGGCTCCGGGCTGTCTTCCTTCGCCCTCGGCATCTGGGTCTACACCACCACCCAATCGGCGACCCGGTTCGCGCTGATCTTCTTGTTCACCGCCCTGCCGGCGGTGCTGGTGTCGACGTTCGCCGGCGCCCTGGTCGACCGCCTCGACCGCCGCTTGACGATGCTTCTTGCCGACCTCGTGGCGGCGCTGGTGGCGGGCAGCGCCGCGCTCCTCGCCCTCGCCGACCGGCTGGAGGTGTGGCACGTCTACGGGGTGGCAGCGCTGATCTCGGTGGCGAGCTCATTCCAGCTGCCCGCCCAGGCGGCCAGCGTGCCACTGCTCGTCGATCCGGGGCAGCTCAACCGGGCCAACGGCCTGGTGCAGATGTCGCGGGCCGCGGCACAGGTGCTCGCTCCGGCGACCGCCGGCGTGCTGGTCTCGACGCTCTCGCTGGGTGGCGTGCTGCTGATCGACGCCGCCACCTACCTGATCGGTGTCGCGGCGCTCGCCATCATCCGCATCCCGCGGCTGGCGGCAGCGGAGGCAGCTGCCACCGCGAGCGGCGGCAACCTCGCCGCCTGGCACTTCGTGCGCCATCGGCGCGGCCTGTTGGCGCTCCTCGCCGAGATCGGCCTCTTCAACTTCCTGCTCGGCATCATCGGGGTGCTGATCACCCCGATGCTCCTCTCCTTCACCTCGCCGGCCGGCCTCGGGCTGCAGATGTCGGTGGGGGGAGCGGGTCTCCTCGCCGGTGGCCTGGCGATGAGCGTGTGGGGCGGGCCGCGCCGCCGCATCCACGGCGTTCTCGGCTTCCTGGCCCTCGCCGGCGTCTTCCTGGTCTTCCACGGTTTCCGGCCCTCGCTCTTGCTCCTCTGCGTGGCCGGCTTCGCCTTTTTCTTCACCCTGCCGGTGGTCAACGCCAGCAACGACGCCATCTGGCAGACCAAGGTGCCCTACGACCTCCAAGGCCGCGCCTTCGCCGTCCAGCGGGTGGTGACCGAGGCTGCCTTGCCGCTCGGCTACGTGCTGGCCGGGCCGCTCGCCGACCGGGTGTTCGAGCCCCTGCTCGCCGCCGGTGGGCCGCTGGCTTCCTCGCTGGGTGGCTGGATCGGCGTCGGCCCCGGCCGCGGCATCGCCCTGATGTTCATCCTCGCCGGGCTGGCGATCCTCGTCGCCAATCTCGGCGGTTATCTCTATCAACCAATGCGGCACCTGGAAGAGGAGCTGCCGGACGTCAGCCGCCCGGACGCTCCGCCTCCCGCCGCCTCGGGGCCCACCGCTGGGGTGCGGCCCGAGCAGGACCTCTCGCTGCGGGTCCCGGCCTGAACCGGGCGGCGAAGGACTTCCCCTGGAGGCCATGCCATGAGCACTCCCCATCAACACTCGGCGAACGTCGCGGCTCCGCACGAGGCCGTCCTCGGCCCGCACTTGTACCGTGCCTCGGAGGTCGACGCCCACAGCGGCTGTCACCCCGAGCTGGTGCTCGCTCGCAACTGGGTCCGCGACTTCCTCGGCCGGCCCCACCGGGACGTCGGCCGGGCCGGCCACGTCTGCCCGTTTGTGGCGATCTCCCTCGCCCTCGACACCATCTGGTTCGCCAGCGTGCCCGGCGAGCAGCCCGACCGGGCCGCCTTGCTGACCCTGGTGGCGCAGCTGCGAGACCGCTTCCTCGCCCTCGAGCCGACGGCGCCGATCGACGCCATCAACAAGGCGATCGTCGTCGTCTTCGGCGACCTCGACCGCGAGCACGCAGCTGAGCTGATCGGCGGCGTGCAGAAGGAGCTCAAGCCGGAGTTCGTCAAGAAGGGCCTGATGATCGGCGAGTTCTTCCCGGGCAACACCACCCCCGGGCTGCGCAATGCCGCGTTCCGGCCCCTCGACAGCCCGGTGCCGATGATCGCCATCCGGCTGATGGTGGAGTCGGACCTGCCCTTCCTCTCGCGCGACCTCGACACCCCCGCGCTGCGCTCGATGTACCTGCGCGCCTACTTGCGCCGCCTGGGCTCAGAGGCAGGCCTCAAGAACTTCGATCAGGCCGTCGAAGCGCTGGTCAACGCCGAGATCGAGCACCGCGCCTTCGGCGGGGACCGCCCGCAAGGGCCCACGGGAGGACAGTCATGAGCTCCTCCCACGCCGCCTCCACCGCCGCGCAGGGTGCCGCGGCGACCAACACCGTCGTCATCGTCGGTGCCGGCCTCGCCGGCTCGTTGCTGGCCAACGCCTTCGCCCAACGGGGCCTCTCGGTCGAGGTCTACGAGCGGCGTGAGGACCCCAGGAAGCGCCTCGGCGCCGAGGGACGCTCGATCAACCTCGGGCTCTCGAAGCGGGGCATGCAGGGCCTGGCCGAGGTCGGCCTGCTGGACACTGTGCTGTCCCGCGCCGTCACCATGCGCGGGCGTGCCATCCACACCCACGACGGCCGGGTGATCTTCCAGGCCTACGGCACCGACGGCCGCGAGGTGCTGCACTCGATCGATCGCAACGAGCTCAACCGCCTGCTGATCGACCGCGCGGCGCAGCACGAGCGGGTGCGTTTCCACTTCCGCCACCGCTTCGTGCGCCTGGATCGCGAGGCTCGCGGCATCGTGGTGGCCGCCGAGGACGGCGGTGAGCCGAAGCTCCTCCAGGCGGACCTGGTGATCGGCGCCGACGGGGCCTTCTCGCTCGCCCGCCAGGAGCTGCAGCGCGGCTCGCGGGCGAGCTTCAGCCAGGAATACCTCGAATGGGGCTACAAGGAGCTCACCATCCCGGCGAAGCCGGAAGGGGGCTCGCAGGTCCGCCTGGAAGCGCTCCATGTCTGGCCGCGGGCCCACTGCCTGGCGGTCACCCACCCCAACCTCGACGGCTCCCACACCCTGACCGCTTTCATCCCCTGGGAGGGGCCGGACAGCTTCGCCAGCCTCGACACGCCGCCGGCCGTCGAGAGCTTCTTCCGCCGCTACTTCGCCGACCTGCCCGGCCTGATCCCGGACCTCCTCGAGCAGTGGCAGACGCGCCCGAGCGGCGCCCTGCTGACCACCCGCACGGCCCCCTGGCACCTGGATGACTGGCTGGTGCTGGTCGGCGATGCCTGCCACGCCGTCTATCCCTTCTATGGCCAGGGCATGAACTCGGCCTTCGAGGACTGCTCCACCCTGCTCGCCTGCCTCGACGGTGCGCCGGGCGACCGCGGGGCCGCCCTCGCCGCCTACGAGCACCAGCGCAAGCCCCATGTCGACGTGTTGGTCGAGCTGTCGAAGCGCAACTTCGTCGAGCTTCGCCAGCAGATCGCCTCGCCGTGGTTCCGCGCCAAGAAGCGCCTGGACCTCCTGCTCAACCGCTTCTTCCCGCGCCGCTGGCTCCCCCTCTACACGATGATCGCCCACACCACGATGCCCTACGGCGACGCCGAGGCACGAGCCCGCCGGCAGGACCGCTTCCTCGCCTGGGGTGCCGCCGTGCTCGCCGTCGCCCTGATCGCCGCCGTGGCCGCGCTCGCCGCGCGCGCCGGCCACCCGTGACGACCGACCGAGATCCCAAGGAGAACCATCCGTGCCTCGATCCCTCCGCTACGCCCTGGTCACCCTCGGCCTGGCCGCCCTCGTCCAAGGCGGCGTGCTGACCTCGGCGGCCCTTGCGCAAGAGAGCACCGCGACCGACGTTTCCGTCGCCGTGATCCCGCGGGCCGACGGCCCGCCGAACCTCGACGACTACGCCGCCGGCGAACCGGCCAATGCCGGCCTCAAAATCACGCAGTTCCAGCAGTTCGCTCCCAACGACGGCCAGCCGGTGAGCCTGCCGACGGCGGCCTACCTGTCCTACGACGACCGCAACCTCTACGTGGTGTTCGTCTGCCAGGACGATCCGAAGCTGGTGCGCGCCCACCTCGGCAAGCGCGAGGACATCTTCGGCGACGAAGGCGTGGAGCTCTTCCTCGACACCTTCGATGACAACCAGCGGGCCTACCTCTTCGCGATCAACCCCTTCGGCGTGCAGCTCGACGGCGTGCTGACCGAGGGGCAGGGCTACAACTTCGACTTCGACACCGTGTGGGATTCGGATGGCCGCCTGACCGCCAACGGCTTCGTGGCCTCGATGACGATCCCTTGGAAAAGCTTGCGCTTCCCCCGCACGCCGACTCAGAAGTGGGGGTTCGCCCTGGCGCGGATCATCCCGCGGGCCAATGAGTTCTCCTACTACCCGTTGATCACCCAGCGGATCAGCGGCGTGGTCAACCAGTTCGCCAGCCTGGAGATCCCGGCGGCGATCTCCCCGGGGCGCAACCTGCAGTTCATCCCCTACGCCGCAGCGAGCCGCGCCCGGCTGCTCGCCGACGAGCCCACCGGCGCCCGGTTTCGCACCGACACCGAGACCCGCGCCGGCCTCGACGCCAAACTGGTGGTGCACGATGCGGTGGCCGTCGACCTCACCGTGCAGCCCGACTTCTCGCAGGTGGAGTCGGACGAGCCCCAGGTGATCGTCAACCAGCGCTTCGAGGTCTTCTTCCCCGAAAAGCGCCCGTTCTTCCTCGAGAACGCCGGCTTCTTCAACACTCCGATCAACCTCTTCTTCTCACGCCGCATCCTCGACCCACGGGTGGGCGCGCGGGTGACCGGCAAGGTCGACCGCTGGGCCTTCGGGGCCCTGGCGATCGACGACGATGCCCCCCGCAAGCTCACGAACAGCAACGATCGCGCCGAGATGGGCGTGTTCCGGCTGCAGCGCGAGATCGGCCGCCAGTCGAGCGTCGGCCTGTTCACCAGCCAGCGCAACCAGGGCGGTACGCGTAACCAGGTGACCGCCCTCGACGGCCGTTTTCAGCTCAACGACGCCTGGGTGGCGACGGCGCAGGCGGTGGCCACCGACACCAGCGGCAGCGAAGATCTCTCAGGCTCCGGCTACCAGTTGCAGCTCGACCGCCAGGGCTTCAACTTCGTCTACTCGGGGAGCTACCTCGACCTCAGCGACGACCTGCGCACCGACCTCGGCTTCGTGCCGCGGGTGGGGATCCGGCAGCTGGCGCAGACGGCGCAGTATCTGTGGAAGCCGGAGGGCGGCAAGCTGGTGAGCTACGGCCCCAGCCTCTCGTACCTGGGCACCTGGGACCAGGACGGTGAAACGCAGGACTGGGACGTCACCGGTACCTACAGCCTGAGCCTCACCCGCCAGACGAACTTCTCGGCGAGCCTCACCCGGGCCTTCGAACGCTTCCTCGGCTTCGAGTTCGACAAGAGCGCCTGGGAGGTGGCGGCGAGCTCAGAGCCCCTGAACTGGCTGATCGGCTCGCTCTCCTACCACCACGGCGACGCCATCAACTTCCTGCCGGCGGCCGGCCTCGACCCCTTCCTCGGCACCGAGCAGACGGTCCAGGCCTCGATCACCCTGCGGCCCATCCACCGCCTGCGGGTCGACCAGTTCTACATCTACACGCAACTGCGCAGCCAGGGCGCGGTGGCCGACCGCACCACCGGCGCCCGCACGGTGTTCAGCAACGCTCTCTGGCGCACCAAGCTCAACTACCAGCTGAGCCGCAGCGCCTCGCTGCGCGTCATCCTCGACTACTCGGCGCTGAGCCCAACGGCCTCGCTGGTGGGGCTCGAACGGGACCGCCGCCTGACCGGCGATGTCCTCTTCACCTACCTCCCCCACCCCGGCACGGCGATCTACGTGGGTTACACCGAGAACTACCAGAACCTGCAACTGCTGCCCACCACACCGCCGAGCATCGGCCGCACCCGCTCGGCCGACACCTCGACCGGCCGGCAGGTCTTCGTCAAGGTGAGCTACCTCTTCCGCTACTGATGCCCCGCGACTGGGCCACCGTCCCGCCGGCGCCGGCCGCAACCGCCGCCGGCGCCGGGGCCTCCCGCCTCAACTGACCTCGATCATCAGCGGCTGGCCGTGGGCGTTGAGCCCCAGGCTCGGCTTCAGGGTCAGCGTGCACTTCGCCTGGGTGACGACGATCGAAGCGAGGGTGACGTCGCTCGCCCGATCGAGGAAGACCACCGTCTCGCCGACGGGCCAGGTCTCCGGGCAAGGGCTGGAGCTGTTCGGCCCGAGGTGATAGCGCACTCCGAGGCTCGGCGTAGGGCAGGCCGCCGAGGCCAGGAGGTCCGAGGTGCCGAGCGAGAGGGCTCGCCGCGCGACATCGGTCTCGATAGGCCGGGGGCTGGCCGCACCGAGCTTGCGGACGGCCATGGCCGCGGCGAACAGGCTCGCGGCGGCGAGGATGAAGCCCGCCAGCACGCCAAGCTTCGAGCCGGCGCCGCAGGCCGCCAGCATCACCACGGTGCCCACGAAGGCAGCGCCGATGTAGAGCAGGGCCTGGTTGCCCGGCGGTGGATGGCCCACGCAGTAGTCGGTATCGTGTCCGGTCTGGTTTCCAGCAGGCATGGTGATTCCTCCTCATGCGATCGTCAGGCAGTCAGGGCGGCGCGGGCGCCGCCGGGAATGGAAACGGTTGGATGGAAGGCGGTTCCATCCAATGGGCGCCCCTCGGCAGAAGGCTGTTACCCACCCTCACCAGGGGTCTCCCAACAGCACGAACGGGGCCCAGTAGCGGGGCGCCAGGTCGGCCTCGGCGAGGCTCTGCTTGGCGCGCCGCAGCGCCTCGGCTTTGGGCTCGCCGCCGGCGAGCCCCCGGTAGAGCTCGACCATCAGGTCCGCCGTCTGGCGATCGTCCACCTCCCACAGGCTCGCCAGCACGGCCGGCGCACCGGCGTACATGAAGCCACGGCTCAAGCCCACCAGGCCCTCGCCGCGGACCTCCTCCCCCAACGCCGAACGGCAGGCGGAGAGCACCACCAGCTGAGCCGAGAGCTTGAGCTGGAAGATCTCCCGCAGCTCGAGGATGCCGTCTTCCCCGGCGGCGGCGCCGGCGCTCGGTGGGCTGAGGGCGAGCCCGAAATGGTCCGCGTCGCGCTCGTCGGTGAGGGTGTGGAGGGCGAAGTGGAGATGCGCGGCGGCGGCCACGGCCGGGCTCGTCTTGACGTTCTCTTCCGTGGCCTCGCCGCGCACGAAGAGGCGCGTCCGCTCGTCGCGCGGCGGAAAGAGGGCCGCGATCTCGTCGACCTCCTGACCCGAGAAGGGGAGGCGGGGCAAGGACAAGCTGCCGTTGCGCCCAGTGGTGGCCGCCGGCGCCGCCTCGCCGCCGTAGAGCGGGTCGCCGAAGGCGACGAGGTCGAGCGAGGCCGGCAGGCTCCGCAAGACCGGCCCTGCGGCGAGGGTGGCGAGGACCGTCGCCGACGGCGCGTAGCTCACGGTCCAGCGATCGAGCGCCCAGCGCGGTCGCTCGCCGGGCTGCGGCGCAGCCACCACGAGCGCTTCGAAGGGCAGCCGCAAGAGGGGGCCGTCGGCGCTCACGACCAGGCGGTCGACCTCGGCGAGGACCGTCGCCGCCGGCGCGAGCAGCTCCTGGAAGAGCTCATAGCCAAGCTCGGGAACCTCGCGCCGGCTCTTGAAGCTCGCCGCCTCGAGGGCAGCGAGAGCGCCCTGCACGCCGTTCTCGAGCCCGCCGGCCGGGGGCAACACAAAGATGCGGAGGTCACCGGCGCGCACCACAAAGAGAAAGGAGCGCTCGCTGCCCAAGCTGTATTCGAGAAAGGCAGTCCTGCCGCGCCCGGCGAGCAGGGCCTGGGTGGCGGCGAGGTCGATCGGCTCCGGGTAGCGCAGCGCCGCGTAGTGGGCCGCGCTGCGGCGGATCTCGCGCTCGACGGCCCGCTTCGTTTCCTCGGCGGTGGCGAGCGCCGCGCGCAGGGCCGCCAGCTCCGCGGCGCCCGCCGTGCCCTGCCGCCGCAGCCGCGTCCACTGCCGTTCGAGCGCCGCCACGGTGCTCTCCGCCTCGCGCTCGGCCGCCGCCAAGGGGGCAGGCAGCTCGGAACGCAGGTCGACCCGCGCCTCGGCGAGGAGCTCGAGCAGCCAGCGTGAGCGCGAGCGCTCGGCGGTGGCGAAGGCCTCGGCCTGGAGACGGGGGTCGGGCGCCTGCTGGTCGAGGCGGAGCAGGATGTCGATCTTGAGCTCGTAGAGCGAGCGCCGCAGGCCCAGCAACGAGGCCCGTAGCTCGGGGTCGTCGAGGCGGCTGCGCACCGTCTCGAAGAGAGCGATCGCCTCGTCGATCTGGCCCCGCGCGGCTGCCAGATCGCCCGAGTCGCGGGCCAGCCGGGCGCGCCGCCAAAGCAGGACGGCGCGCAGGCTGGGGTCGGCCAGCTCGCGGCTGATGGCGAGTGCCGCATCCAGCCTGGCCGCCGCCTGGCCGTCGTCGCCGAGGTCCCGCAACACCTCGCTCAGCTCACCGGCCGTCGAGGCAACGCCGTAGTCGTCACCGAGGACCTGGCGACGAGCAAGGGCCACCTCCAGGTGGTCGCGGGCAGCGTTCTGCAGGCCCAGGTGGCGCTCCGCAACGCCTCGCGAATGGAGCGCTGCTGCCAGGAGCCAGCTGTCGCCCAGCTGTTCGGCGCCGCGGCCAGCCGCGGCGAAAGCGGTGAGGGCGGCCTGGCCGTCGCCCTGCTGCAGCCGGAGCCAACCGATCTGCAGCTCGGCCTCGCTCTCCAGGCGGTCACCGCGCGCCGGTTCACCACCCGCGACGGCTTGCGCGTAGCTCGCGGCAGCGTCCTCCCACTTGCCCAGCTGGAGGTAGAAGTTGCCCCGGTTGAGCGCCACCAGGCGGGCGGCCATCGGCGCGCTGAGGCGCTGCGCCAGCGAGGCCGCCTCGTCGAGCGCTTCGAGGGTCCGGCCGAGCTCACCGAGGTCCTGGTACTCGACGGCAAGGTTGTTGAGGATCAGCGCGCGGCGCTCGTCGTCGCCGGCGCGAGCGCAGACCTCGAGGCTCGCGGTGTGGGTGGTGATCGCGGTCGACACCGCACCGGTGTAGCGCTCGGCGGTGCCCAGCGCGTCGAGGGCGAGGCACTCGCTCGCGAGATCGCCCACCGCCCGCGCCAGCTCGATCGCCCGCCGGTAGCTGGCGATGGCGTCCTGGGCACGGCCGAGCCGGCGCTGCGCGACGCCGAGGTCCACCAGCACGCCGGCTTCGAGCCGGGGGTCGCGGGCTCGCTCGGCCGCCGACAGCGCCTCCCGGTAGCGCTCCACGGCCTCGGCCGGCGCCCCATCGAGACCAGCAGCGAGGAGCCCGCGGTTGTGCAGCGCGGTGGTCTCGCCCCAGGCGTTGCCGGCCGCCACCCAGCCGGCGCGCGCCGCCTCGAAGTGGGCACGGGCCAGCGTGGCGTTGCCGCGGCTGCGCTCGAGGCGACCGAGGAGGTTCTCGACGAAGGCGTGGTCGGTGCCGGCCGGCAGGCGATCACGGAGCGCCCGCGCCGCCGTCGCCAGGCCCTCGAGGGCGGCGAGGCGCTCGCCTGGAGCGGCGGGCAGGTGGTCGAGGGCGGCGCCCAGCCGGTCCCGCTCGGCGCGCAGCTCCTGCCGGGTCGCGAGGGCTTGGCGGTCCTCGGCGCCCGGCTCCGCCTCGACCGTCAGGCGCAGCGCGAAGGCCCCGGCTGGCCCGGGAGAGACGCCCGCCACCTCCAGCCGGCAGCCACCGTCCGGCGGCGCCAGAGCGAGGAGGAGCTCGGGCTCGTCCAAGCCGAGGTAGTCGTCCGCCACGGCGAGGACCCGGTCGTCGGCCGCCAGCAGGCGGAGCTCGAGGTCCACGCCGTGCTGCTCCCCAACGATCCGCAGCAGCGAGCCGGCGCGGCAGTCGAGGCCGTAGGCCTTGCGCTCGCCGGGCATCAGCGAGCCGCCCTGCGGCTGCCCGGGGCGGAGCACGGCGACGAGCTCGACGGGGCGCGGCAGGGGCGGGGCGGCACCGGCGAGGAGCCCGAGGAGAGGCACCCAGGCGGCGGCGCGCGCGCGGCGGCCGCCCGTGGCCAGGACGGGCTCACCGCTCCCATCTGGCCGACCTGGAGCGCGGTGCGAGCGCCGAAACTCGTGCGGGGGGCCCACCGTCGCTACTCTACCAGCCCCGACCCCCGCCTCTCGGCGCTAAACTCCTCTTCGGGTTTGACTTCGGCCACCGACTCTTGCAAGCATCAAGCGTTTGGAGGAGAGAGCCTCGTTGCGTCCAGAAGAAGCGCGGTTGATCGAGCGCTACCTCGCCGGCAACCCCGAGACCCTTCGCGAGGTCGACGGCTGGCTGCAGCAGGCTGCCTGGCCCTTCCGCCAGCGGCTCTCCCAGAGCTGGGAAGACACCCTGCAGGACGTCCGCTTGGAGGTCACCCGGCTGCTCAAGGACGGCAAGTTCCGCGGCGAGTCCAGCCTCAAGACCTACCTCTGGCGGGTGACCTCGAACGCCTGCGTCGACCGCGTGCGCGGCCAGCGGCGCGTGCAGTGGGAGGAGATCGACATCGTCGACCAGGTCTCCGACGTGCCACGGCGGGCCGCCCGCGAGCGCGAGGAGAGCGACGAGACCCGCGACCTGCTGCTGCGCGTGCTGGCCGAGATGTCCTCGGAGTGCATCGCGCTCTGGAAGATGGTGCTGCAAGGCCTGTCCTACCGCCAGATGAGCGACGTCCTCGGAGTCAACGAAGGGGCCCTGCGGGTGCGCGTGCTGCGCTGCCGCCGCCGCGCCCTGGCGGTCCGCGACGAGGTCGAAGGGCGAGCTTCGCCACCGCACGGTAACACCCAGGACAACGCCCCGCCTAAGGTCAGCGGGAGGTGAGAGACCCGTGAGCTGCCACACCACAACCGATCTGCTGCCCTGGTTCTTGAACGGTTCCTTAGCTGAGGATGAAAAGGCTCTCGTGCAGCAGCATCTCGTGGGCTGCGCAGAGTGCCGGGCCGATCTCGCGGCGACCCGCCAAGCGGCCGCCATCTTCGCCGCGCACCTGCCGCCGGCGGCGCTCATCGCGCACCTCCTCGGCGAAACGGTCCCCGGGCTCAGCCCCGCCACGATCGCTACCCATCTGGCGAGCTGCGAAAGCTGCCGCGAAGAGCTCGAGCTGCTGCGCCAGGGCCAGCCGGCCGACGAGGCGCCCACGGCGACGGTGGTGCCGTTTCGGCCGTTGATGACGCCGGCGGTCGAGGCCGCGGGAGCCACGGGCAGGACGTTGGGGGACCGCTGGGGCGCGGGCCGTTGGCAGCGGCTGGCCTTGGCGGCCGGCGTGGCCTTCGCGCTCGTCTCGACCGGTCTCGTCTGGAGCTTGCTGCGCAGCGATGCCGCCAGCGCCAGCGCGCTCTCCGCCCGTCATGATCTCGAGCAGCGCCTCGAGCAGCTGCAGCAGCAGAACCGCGAGGCAGCCGGCGCGACGGCGGCGGCGCGCGCCGAGATCGACCGCCTGCAAGGTGCCATCCGCGAGATCGAAGAGCAGAAAGCGCTGCAGCGCGAACAGGCGGCTTCTGCGATCGGCGTAGGTGAGCAGCCAGCGAAGATCGCCGGCATCGTGCTGCGCTCGCTGCCGGTGCTCGACGGCGTACCGCCCGGCGGCGAGGTTACCCGTGGCGGCGTCGGCCCTAGCGCCACGCCGTTGCCCGTCCCGTGCGATGAGAACGGCTGTGAAGCCGTCCTCTACCTCGGCAGCCGCCTGGCGAGCGCCCGCGTGACCTGCGTCCTGCGGGGTGCCAACGGCAAGGAGCTACGTGCCGGCCCGCTCGCCGTCGACCCACGGCTCGAGCAGGTGGTGTTGCGCTTCCCCGCCGCGAGCGGCCTCAGCAACCCGATCGAGGTCGAGGTGCAGCCCGTCGGCCAGCCCGACGCCGCCCGCGTCTTCGTGCTCGAGGCTCAGCCGGCGCAGGCTCCGTAGCGCCCCGTTCCCCCACCTTCAAACCCCGAAGTAGCGGGCGTCCGGGTGCTGGAAGACCAGCGCCGAGACGCTCGCCTCGGGGTCCATCATGTCGCCCTCCGTCAAGCTGACGCCGATCTCCTCGGGCGCCAGGGCCGCGAAGAGCGCCCGCTGGCCGGCGAGGTCCGGGCAGGCCGGGTAGCCGAAGCTGTAGCGCTTGCCGCGGTAGCGGCCGGCGAAAAGGTCGCGGGGGGTCAGTTGCGGCGGGTCCGGGAAGCCCCAGGCCGCGCGCAGCCGCTGGTGCAGCCACTCGGCGGCGGCCTCGGCCGTCTCCAGGGCGAGCGCCGCGAGGGTATGGCTGAGCAGGTACTCGCCCGCCTGCTTGAGCGCCTCGACCCGCTGGCGCACGTCGCGGCCGGCGGTGGTGACGAGGAGTGCCAGGTGATCGCCGGGCAGCACGAAGTCGGTGAGGCAGAGGCCGCCCGGGCGCGCCTGGCGGGGTAGCTGCCAGCTTGCCGCCAAGCTGCCAGCCGGAGTCAGCAGCCGCAGCTCGTCGCCGTGGGCCGCGGCCGGGAAGAAGCGCCACACCGCGCGCACCGGCAGCGCCCCTTGACGCCCGAGCTCACGGGCCTCCTCGACCACCGCGGCCACCTTCTTCCAGCGCGGGTCCCCCCGCTGGGCCAGCGCCTCGATCCCGCCGCTGAGACCGAGGTGCTTGCCAAAGAGCATCTTGGGGTTGACGAACGGCCACACCTCGTCGGGGTCGAGCTCTTCGACCACCCGTTCGAGATGCGGCGGCCGGGGCACCGGCAGGTCGCGGCGCACGGCGGCGCCCCCCGGGGGAACCGCGTCCTCGCCGGCGGCCGCCACCTCGACGGTGGCCGCATCGGCCGCCAGGAGGTCGGCCACCTCCTGCTCGAGGGTGGGCCGCTCGCGGGGGTCGACCAGGCGCTCGACCAGCTTGAGGCCCGTCATCGCATCCTTGGCGTAGGTGCACAGGCCGTCGTAGGCGGCGGCGATCTTGCGGTGGGTGAAGCGGCGGGTGAGCGCCGCGCCGCCGACCAGAAGCGGCGTGTCGATCCCCACCGCGGCGAGGTCGCCGGCGGTCAACACCATCTGTTGGGCGCTCTTGACCAGCAGGCCCGAGAGCCCGATGACGTCCGGCTGGTGCTCCTGGACGGCCAAGATCAGCTGCTCGCTCGGCACCTTGATCCCCAGGTTGACGACCTCGAAGCCGTTGTTGCTGAGGATGATGTCGACCAGGTTCTTGCCGATGTCGTGGACATCCCCCTTGACGGTCGCCAGCAACACCTTGCCGCGGCTGCTGCCCGCCCCGAGGTGCGCCATGTGGGGCTCGAGGTAGGCGACCGCCGCCTTCATCACCTCAGCGCTCTGCAGCACCTCGGCGACGATCAGCTGGTTGTCGTTGAACAGCCGTCCCACCTCGCCCATCCCCGCCATCAGCGGCCCGTTGATGATCGCCAGGGGGTCCGGCCAGCGGGGATCGGCGAGGGCCGCCGCGAGGTCGTCGTGCAACCCCTCCTTGCTGCCTTCGACGACCGCCCGCGCCAGGCGCTGGTCGAGGGGAAGCTCGGCGCGGCGCGGGCCGCTCGGACCGTGCCGGCCGGCGCTCTGGCCGCGGAAGTGCTCGGTGAAGGCCGCCACCGCCCGCTCGCTCGCCGCGGCGTCGCCCGGCGGCAGGAAGAGCAGCGCCTCGGCGAGCTCGCGCTCGGCGACCGAGACCTCCGCATAGCGGGCCAGCCGCTCGGTGTTGACGATCGCGGCGTCGAGGCCCGCGCGCGTTGCATGGTAGAGGAAGACGGAGTTGAGCACCTCGCGGCCGGCGGTCGGCAGGCCGAAGGAGACGTTCGAGACGCCGAGGATGGTCTTGGTCGCCGGCATCGCGGCCTTGAGCTGCCGCACGCCTTCGATGGTGAGTGCCGCCGAACCGATGTAGGCCTCGTCGCCAGTACCGCAGGGGAAAACGAGAGCGTCCCACCAGATGTCCTCGGGCCGGATGCCGAAGCGGCCGGTGAGAAGCTCGTAGCTGCGCTCGGCCACCGCCAGCTTGCGCTCGACGGAGACCGCCATCCCCTGTTCGTCGATCAGCCCCACCACCACCGCGGCGCCGTAGCGGCGGGCGAGCGGCAGCACCTTCTCGAAGCGACTGAGGCCGTCCTCGAGGTTGATCGAGTTGAGCACCGCCTTGCCCTGGCAGAAGGTGAGGGCGCGCTCCATCACCGCGGCGTCCGTCGAGTCGATCATCAACGGCACCTTGACCAGGCGCACCAGGCGGTCGAGGAAGGCCTCCATCATCGCCATCTCGTCGCGGTCGGGGTCCTGCAGGCAGACGTCGAGGACCTGCCCGCCGGCCCGCACCTGCGCCCGCCCCACCTCGGCGGCCGCCTCGTAGTCGCCCGCGACCACCAGGCGCTTGAAGCGAGCGCTGCCCAGCACGTTGGTGCGCTCACCCACCAGGAGCGGCCGGTTGTCGGCGGTCAGCTCCGCGGCCTCGATGCCGGAGACCAGGCAGCGGTGGTGGGCCACCGGCTGGCGCGGCGGCCGGCCGGTGAAGGTGCGCACGAGGGCCGCGATGTGCGCGGCCCGGGTGCCGCAGCAGCCGCCCACCAGATTGAGCCATCCGGCGTCGGCAAAGCGCCCGAGCACCTCGGCGAAGTGCTCCGGGCCCTCGGTGTAGCGACCTTCCTCATCGGGCAGGCCGGCGTTGGGCACGCAGGCGACGCGGGTCGGCACCAGCTCGGCGAGGGTCCGCACGTGGTCGCTCATCAGGTCCGGGCCGGTGGCGCAGTTGAGGCCCACGTAGAGGAGGTCGGCGTGCAGCAGCGAGACGGCGAGAGCCTCGGCGTCCTGCCCGGCGAGCATCGTGCCGGTGGGCTCGATGGTCACCGAGACGGCGACCGGCAGCTGCCAGCCGGCGGCCGCGAAGGCCTGCTCGCAGGCCAAGAGCGCGGCCTTGATGTTGCGAGTGTCCTGGCAGGTCTCGATCAACAGGTAGTCGGCGCCCCCCGCCATCAGGCCCAGCGCTTGCACCCGGAAGTGCCCGATGAGCTCCTCGAAGGTGACTCCGCCGGTGACCGAGATGGCCTTCGTCGTGGGGCCCAGTGAGCCGCAGACGAAGCGCCGGCGCGCCGGCGTGTCGAAGGCCCGGCAGGCCTCGCGGGCGAGAGCCGCCGCCAGGCGGTTGAGCTCCCAGGCCTGGTCGGCGAGGCCGTACTCGGCGAGCACCAGTGGCGTGCCGCCGAAGCTGTTGGTCTCGACGATGTCGCAGCCGACGGCGAGATAGGTCGCGGAGACGCCGCGCACGACGTCCGGCCGCGTGATGCAGAGGTTCTCGTTGCAGCCCTCGAGCTCGGGGCCGCCGAAGTCCGCGGCGGTCAGCTGGGCTGCCTGGAGCGCCGTGCCGGTGGCCCCGTCGAGCACCAGGATGCGCTCGGCCAGCGCTTTCTCGAGCGCCTGTTGGCGGGCCTCGAGGTCGGCCGGTCGCGGCGGGATCGTCACGTCGAAAAGCGTCGGGTCCACGTCCTCTCTCCCCGGCCCGCCGGCTTTCTGCCGGTGAGCCCGTCAGGTCGTCGCCGGCACGGCGACAACCCGCTCGCATCGCGAGGCGGCGGGAAACTCCACTCGACCGGAAACCTTGCTCGACGGGGGAGCGCGCTGGAGAGTGGCGCGCGGGACACTTGGTTGCCACCGGGCCTGGGTAGCCAGAGCCGAAAGCCGCATTCCCGCCACGCTGCCGGCGGGAGGGCACCTTGGGTGTCCTTCCCAGGTTGCCGAGCCCGGCGCCATCCGGCCCGAGCCGCTCGAAATGCGCCCTTAGGGTAGAGAAGCCGCGGGGAGGTGTCAAACGTTGGGCAAGTCTGCCAATGGCGATTTGGGCGTGATCAGCTAGGATCCTTGCCAGTCTCACGACGCAAGCAACCACCCGCGCCATGGCGAGCCACCTCTCTTCGATCGGCTTCTCCGTTGCCACGGAGGAGGAGTTCGCCCAGCTGGCGAACCAGGTCGCCCCGCTGGCCGAGGAGGTTCGCGTCCCGGGGGGCCGCTACCTGCGCTGGACCGGGCAGGCCGGTGAGGAGCTGTGGTTGCAGGTCAACGGGCGGCAGCTGACCGGGATGAACCCCCACTTCGCGGGCAGGTCTTCGCTGCCGGTCCGTGTCACCCACCGGCTTGAGCGGCCGGGCGACAGCGCGCTCGACGGTGCCTTGCACGCCTGGGCGCAGCCTGGCGGCGAGACGACGAAGGAAGGGGCCTACCCCTTCGTCTTCGACCTGCCGGACGCCGCCCGCTACGCGGACCTCGCGCTTCCCGGCATCGCCGAGGCGCAGGTGACTGGCTTTGCCCACGAAGCGCAGTTCTTCCCTTCCGAGGCCGCGTTCGACGCCGACCAGGAGGGTTCCCAGGCCCCGTTCGCGTCGCGCTCTTTCGTTCCCCTGGGCCTGTTCAACGCCGCCGGCGACGATGGCCAGGTGCCCGCGGCACTGGCGTTCTTCACGGGCCACGTGGTGGAGGCGCGGCAGTTGCGCAACTCGCTCACCGACAACGCCTTCCACTGGGCGCTGATCGACACCTACGGCGGCCGCTTCGACGTGGTGATCGACCCCGCACTGCTGCCCGATCCTCCCGTGCCGGGTGGCGTGCTGAAGGGTACCTATTGGCTCTCGGGCCGACTGCTGTCGTTTCCGAGAAAACAGCGATCGTTCTGGAAGCGGCTCTTCGGGCCCGCCAGGACTTAGGATCCACTCTGGCGCTGGCGATTCCCGCGCCTTCCTCGACCATGGCGAGCGACCTCCACACCGTGCTCTACATCTGCGACCAGCTGGCGCTGGGCGAGCGGCTGACCTACAAGAAGATGTTCGGCGAGTACGGCCTCTACCTCGACGGCAAGGTGGTGGCGTTCGTCTGCGACGACCAGCTCTTCCTCAAGCCGACGCAAGCCGGCCGGCAGTTCTTGGGCGCGGTACAGCTCGCGGCGCCCTACCCCGGCGCCAAGGACTACTTCCTGCTCGACGCCGAGCTCGAAGACCCTGAGCGGCTGCGCACCGCCCTCGCGGTGACCGCCGAGGCGATCCCGGCCAAGCCAAAGCGGCCACGAGCGAAAAAGACGACGGCCCGCCGCTGAGGCGAGCACCTCGCTCGCCCGGCATCTTGCCGCGTGCCGGCGAACGCCGCCCCTCGGGAGGGAGAGTCGGGGCCCAAGGAGCAAGATGCGGAGCTGGCGTTGAAGGGCGAGACGCAGGCAGAGGCAAGCGAGGCCGCGGAGGTCGAGAGCTGGAACGCGGGGCCCGAGTACGAGGAAGGCCTCTTCGTGCGAGTGGCCGAGGCCGCGCACGCGCTGGGCTACCGGGTGAAGGCGAGCGAAAGTGCCGTCGTCGGCTCGCAGGACATCCTCCTCTGCGAGCTCGCCGGCCCCGAGGGGCGCTTGACTCTCCGCGCCGAGACCTACCTCGGCGTCACCGTCACCGGGCCCCGTGAGGTGGTCGCGAAGGTCCGCCAACGGCTCGGCTGAGCGCCGCGCGCCGCCCACTCTCGACGCGCTACCCGGCGTCACAATATCCGCGGCCCGCGTGCGTCTACCCCAGTAGATGGACATCACGGCGACCCCGCAACGCACGATGACCGACCGCGACCGGCAGACCACCGAGCAGGTGGCGCGGGACCGCTCGCGGCTCCTCGCCTTCATCCGCCGGCGGGTGCCAGACGCGCGGGACGCCGAGGACGTCTTGCAGGACGTCTTTGCCGAGCTGGTCGAGGCCAACCGGCTCCTGATGCCCATCGAGCAGGTGACGGCATGGCTCTTCCGGGTGGCGCGCAACCGCATCACCGACCTCTTCCGCCGCGCCAAGACGGACCCCCTGCGCGAGCCGGCGACCGACGACGAGACGTTGACCCTCGACGACCTCCTGCCCTCGCCTGAAGCGGGCCCCGAAGCGCTCTATGCGCGCCGGGTGCTCGTCGAGGAGCTGGCGGCGGCGGTCGCCGAGCTGCCTGCCGAGCAGCGCGAGGTCTTCCTCGGCCACGAGGTCGACGGGCGCAGCTTCAGGGAGATGGCAGCTGCGACTGGCACCAGCGTCAACACGCTCCTCTCCCGCAAGCGCTACGCCGTTCTTGCTCTGCGTGAGCGGCTGCAGGGCCTCTACGACGAACTGACCGACCTCTGACGATCTGCGAGGGTTTGACCATGCGACGCAAAGTGATCCTCATCGCCCCCCTGGCCACGTTGGGCTTTCTCGCCTTCGTCGCGCTCGGCGGCGCGCTCGTCCAGGTGCTGTGGAACTGGCTCCTGCCCGGGCTCTTCGGTTGGCCGGCGTTGACCTTCTGGCAGGCCCTCGGCCTGCTGCTGCTCTGCCGCATCCTCTTCGGTGGTCTCGGGCCGCGCCTGGCCAGGCCGCGGCGCCGCCGCTGGCGGCAGCGCTGGGAGGGACTGAGCCCGGAAGAACGGGAACGCTTCCGCCAGCACGTGCACCGGCGGTGGGGCAGCGGGCCGCTAGCTGACCGCACCACCGCGGCGGAAGGCTCACCCCCAGACCCGGAGCCCAGGAAGCGCTGAGGAGCACCTTGAGAGAGAGGGCTCGGCGTCTCGGTGCCGGTTCAACGAGCGACAGGGCGCAACCGAGCGCAGGGGCCCGGAGGAGCTCTGCCCACGGTCAACCCGGCTCGCCCTGGCGGGCCTACCAGGAGGTCCACGTGAACCAGACCGTCCGTCGCCTCGTTGCCCTTGTCCTCCTCGCCTTCGCCTCCGCCGTCTTCGCCGGTCCCAGCGACGCGGCTGCAGCCACGCCAGCCGCGAGCAGCTGCTCGGCGGCTCAGCTCACACCCGCCGACCCGGCACGGGTCCCGCCACCGGCATGGCTCTGGGGTGGGGACTGCTGGCCGGCCTTCCAGAGCTGCCTCGACGCCTGCGGACCCAGCGAGTCCGCACCGCCGTCCACTTGCTGGCTCGGCTGCGAGTGCACCTACTGTGTCTGCGCTGGCCTCGAGTGCGTGCAGGAGTGCGGCGGTGGGTCCTGAGGCGGCCCCGCCGCCAGCAACCAGAAGCCCGAACCGGCAGCGGCCCGAGGCCGCCCGTCGGCTCGGTACGTGTTCCTACTGCTTCATCCCCGGCATCCGCTGCTGGAGGGCCGAGGCATCCTGCATGACGTAGAGGTGGAGCGAGGGCACGCCGCGATCGAGGAGCTCCTGGACCTGCTGGCGCGCCCACTTCACACCGCTGTCGCGCACCCACTCGCGGACCGCCTTCGTGACCGTCGTCGCGCCGAGCGGCGTCTCTCCGGTCGAGCAGGTCGAGCAGGTCGAGCAGGTCGAGCAGGTCGAGCAGGAGATGGTGCGCCGCCTAGAGGGGCAGGGCTTCCCGCAGTCTGCCATTGAGCGTGCGGTCGCCCTCAACCGGCGGTCTTCACCTACCAACGGAGTGGCCAGGCCGCGGGCAACCAGCAGTTCGAGTTCGCCCTCTTTGCTGCCGCAGATCACTCGCTGCTGCGCTGGCCGCTCGGCGCGGGTATCCCGCCGCCCCTCTTCGCCAGCGGCTACCCCGACGAGATGGTCGCCTGGGCGACCAAGCTCGCCTGCGTACAGGAAGCGCGCGGCCGGTAGGCACGAGCCAGGGGCAACGCAGCTGTATGCTCGCCGCAGCGAAGGCCGTGACGCTCCCGCGGGTTGGCAACTAGAGGTCGGCGTCGGCGCGCAGCACGAACGCGACAACAACACCGCAGGGGCAGCCGTCGAGCCCGGCCTTGCACCTGCAAGGAGAACGAATGCCGGGTCCAGCACGCGCCGGTCTCTTCATCTACGCCAAGGACACCGAGAGGCTGGCGAGCTTCTACCAAGCGGTCGCCGGGATGTCGCGGCTGCACGCGGTGGACGGCTTCGTCGTCCTGCAGTCCCCGGACATCCAGCTGCTCGTCCACCAGATCCCGCCGCCGATCGCGGCGCAGATCGTGATCGAATCCCCGCCGGTGCGCCGGGAGGAGACGGCGCTCAAGTTCTTCTTCACGGTGCCGAGCTTGGAGAGTGCGCGGTCGCTGGCCGCGGAGCTGGGTGGCGAGGTGTTCGACGAGAGCTGGCAAGGCCCGGGCTTCGTCGTCTGCAACGCCATGGACCCGGAGGGCAACGTCTTCCAGGTCCGCGAGAGCTTGCCCTAGGCGTCGGGCGCCAGCTTGCAGAGGCGAAGGGAGGAGAGAGCCGCATGTCCAAGCTCAGCACGGCGCTTCGTTCGGCCCTCACGCTGGCCGCTGTCGCAGGGGCCTCTCTCGCCCTGCTTTCTGGCGCCCTTGCCGGCTGCGCCTCAGGCTCGCCGACAGCGCCGCCGCGGCAGGCCGCAGCCCCCTCGGTACAAGCTCGCCAGCCCGAGCGCGGCGAAGGCGCGGAGGTCCGCGCCGTGGTGGCGGAGTTTCTTCCTCAATGGCTGATCGATGAGCTCGAGGACGGCTCGGGGATGGTCTCGGACGCCTTCCTGATCACCGTCGTCGAGCCGCCGGAGCTCGCCGGGACCCGTGTCTGGGCCTACTACCAGGGCGTACCCGAGCTCGCCGGGAAGCGGCTTGCGGTGGGCGACAAGCTACGCTTCCGACTTCCGCGGGAGGCGCAGCGGGCCGGGGTCCTGCTCTGGGACTTGGCGGAGCTGCGCCTCGACGCAGGCACGGCGGGGCGATGAGGCCACCGCTTCCCTACAGCTTCACCCCTGCCATCAGCTGCTGGACGGCCGAGGCGTCCTGCATGACGTAGAAGTGGATCGACGGCACGCCGCGGTCGAGAAGCTCCTGGACCTGCTGGCGCGCCCACTCCACACCGACGTCGCGCACCCGCTCGGGGGCCGCCTTCTCGACCTCGGCGGAGAGCTGCCAGGGGATCTCGGCGTAGAAGTTGCGCGGGATCGAGTTGAGGTGCTTCTTGGTGGTGAGGATCTTCAGCCCCGGCAGAATCGGTACCGCGATGCCCTCGGCACGGCAGAGCTCCACGTAGCGGAAATAGTGCTCGTTGCTGAAGAACATCTGGGTCACGATGTAGTCGGCGCCGGCGTCGACCTTCGCCTTGGCGGCGAGGATCTCGCTGCGCATGTTGGGGCACTCGAAGTGCTTCTCCGGGTAACCGCCGACGCCGACGCAGAAGTGGGTGGGCTCGGCGTTGAGCAGGTCCGCCTCGAGGTAGCGGCCGGCGTTCATGTCGCCGATCTGCCGCACCAGGTCGGCGGCGCGGTCGTTGGCGCTGCGGCCGGCCGTCAGCGGCTTCTGGTAGCCGCTGTCGTCACCGCGCACGGCGAGCACGTTGTCGATCCCCAGGTAGTTGAGCTCGATCAAGAAGTCCTCGGTCTCCTCACGGCTGAAACCCCGGCAGAGGATGTGCGGCACGGCGTCGACGTTGTACTTGTTCTGGATCAGGGCGCAGACGCCGAGGGTGCCCGGCCGCTTGCGCTTGACCCGCCGCTGGTAGCCGCTCGCCGTCTCCTCGTAGACCACCTCGGCCGGATGGCTGGTGATGTCGATGAACGGCGGCTGGAACGGCATCAGGTCGTCGATCACCGCCAACAGGTTCTGCACCTTGCCGCCCCGCAAGGGCGGGATGATCTCGAAGCTGATCAGCGGTCGACTGGCGTTGGCCAGATGCTCGGTGACTTTCATCGCACTCCCTCGGCTGACATCTCTCTCGAAAGCTCGCAACGGCCGCCGCGCTCGGCGGGCCCGAGCGCGGCGCCGGGACATAGGCTACCCCACGAACCGGGCGCTGCCGTGCCCTGGGTCAGCCGGGCGACGAGCCGCCGAGCTCGGGGGCCGTCGCGGGGATGTCACGCGGCGCCCTGCTACACTGCGGCGGTTCGCGGCCCTCCCCCCGCGACCTACCGCGACCGCGTTGAGCCAGCTCAACCCCGCCTCCTCCAGCTGGCGCTGGATGCGCCTGGCTGGCGACCTCGCCGCCGGCGTCGGCGCCTTCTACCTCGCCTTCCTGGTTCGCATCTGGGTACCGCTGCCGCTCACCGCCTTCCCCCTGCCAGCGAGCCGGCTGCGCTTCTTCGAGCGCGAGTGGTGGGTGGTGGCGCTCTCGCAGGCCCTCGCCCTCTACCTCTTCGGCTTCTACGATCCGCCGCGCTCCGGCGCCGGCGCCGACCGCACCCGCCGCCTCCTGGTGGCGACCAGCCTGCAGTGGCTCGGCCTCGCCGGCTACTACTTCCTGACCGACCGCCAGTTCCCCCGCTCCGTGCTGGTGGTGTTCCTCGCCCTGAACTTCCTCGCCCTCGCCCTCTGGCGGGGCCTCGCCGCCCGCCTCTATCGGGCGCCCCGCCGGCGGGTGGCGATCATCGGCATGAGCCCAGCGGCCTGCGAGCTGTCGGCGAAGATGAGCCAGCAGCGGGCCCAGGGCATCGAGGTGGTGGGCTTCTTGCCCGCCCCGGACGAGCCCGAGCCGCCCAACGACCCACCCGAGCTCGGGCGCCGCCTGGGCACGCTGCAGGACCTGCCCGGCCTGCTGGCCCGCGGCGAGGTGGACGACATCATCCTCGCGGCGCGCAGCCGCCCCTGGCAGACCCGCCTGCTCGACCAGCTGGCCAGCGCTCCCAGCGGCGGCAACGTGCTTCTGCTGCCGGGGCCGATCGAGAGCCTGATCGGGCGGATGCGCTACCGCTGGGTGGAGGACGTGCCGCTGATCGAAGTCGTGCGGCAGAGCGAGTGGCGGATCAACCGGCCCCTAAAGCGCAGTATCGACGTCCTCGGCGCCAGCCTGCTCCTGGTGCTCAGCCTGCCTCTGATGCTGCTCTGCGCCCTGGCAGTGGCGGTGAGCAGCCGCGGCCCGGTGCTCTACCGGCAGCAGCGGCTCGGCCTCGGCCGGCGGCCGTTCTGGATCCTCAAGTTCCGAACCATGACGGACAACGCCGAGTCCACCACCGGCGAGGTGCTGGCGACCACCGACGACCCGCGGCTCACCGCGGTCGGCAGGGTGCTGCGGCGGCTGCGCCTCGATGAGCTACCGCAGCTGCTCAACGTGATCGGCGGCGCGATGAGCCTGGTGGGGCCGCGGCCCGAGCGCCCCGGCTTCGTCGAGCGTTTCACCACCGAGGTGCCCGGCTATTCCGAGCGCTTCTCGGTGCCGCCGGGGCTCACGGGTCTGGCGCAGATCAACGGCGACTACCACTCGACGCCGGAGAACAAGCTGCGCTACGACCTCGCCTACATCGCCAACTGGAGCGCCTGGCTCGACCTCGCCATCCTCTTCCAGACGGTCAAGATCGTCCTCACCTCACGGGGTACCTGAGGGCGGCCGGAAGGCCTCCGGCACCTGCGCCGCGAGGTGCGGGTCGAGCTTCAGGGCCTTCTCGAAGCTGTCGCGGGCGGCCGGGTCGCCAAGCGCGGCCTGAGCGCGACCGAGATTGAGGTAGATCTCCGGCCGCGCCTCGAGGGCGAGGGCCTTCTCATACCAGTCCCGGGCCGCCTGCGGCGCGCGCAGGAGCAGGTGCATGCTGCCGATCGCGAGCGGGATGCCCACCTCCTGGGGGTCGCGCTCCGCGGCCCGGTGCAGCAGCTCGAGGTTGGCCCGCAGCAGGCTGGCGCCGGCCGGCCCCATGCGCGCCGCCTGCATCGACACCGTCTCGACGCGCTGCAGCTCGGCGCTCGCCCGGATGCGGTCGGCAGCCCGCCGGGTCTGCAGCACCAGGCCGAGGCCGAGGAGGACGGCGAGGACGGCCGCGAGCGCCTTGCCCGTCACGCCGGCGCCTCCTCGGCGGCACGCCGCAGCAGCCAGGCCAGGAAGAGCAACCAGGGGTAAGCGATCATCGCGGCGCGCAGCGGGAAGAACGTGAGGGCCAGAAGGCCGAGGGCGGTGAGACCGGCCCAGGCGAGGGCGCGGTCGGCCAGGCGATGGGTGCGCTCGGCGGTGTCGGCATGCGCGCGGCCGCCGCCGGCCCCGATGCGCCGGGCCCGAGCCAGGAGTACCCAGATCCCCCAGGCGAGGGCGGCAAGACCGAGCAGGCCGCTCTCCGCCGCCACCTCCAGATACTCGTTGTGAGCGTTGGCGAAGACGGGCGTGTCCTGCGAGCGGAAGAAGGTGACGCCGCGGTCGACCAGGGCGAGGCGTGCGGTGCTGAACTCGGCCGCGAAGGCGCCGTGGCCGATGCCCAGCACGGGGTGCTCGGCGAACATCCAGGCCGCCGCTCGCCAGCCGTCGAGGCGGCCGGTGAGCAGGTGATTGAGGTCGCCACCCCGCACGTCGCGCACCTTGCCCAGCACTCGTTCGCCGAGCGGTGGGATGACCACCAAGAGCAGGGCCGTGGCAGCGACGCCGGCGCCGAGAACGGCGAGCGAGCGGCGCCAGGGCAGGAGCAGCCCCCAGAAGACGGCGCTCGCGACCAGCAAGGCGATGAGCGGCGTCAGGCTCTGGGTGACGGCGGCGGCGTAGAGGCAGAGAGCGAGGAGGCCGAGGCGCCACCAACGGCCGCGGCGGCTGGCCCAGATCTGCATCTCGAGGACCAGGCAAGGCAGCACCAGGAAGGCGCTCAGGTCACCGGGATTGCCGGCAAGCGAGGTGACCGAGAGGCGGCCCTGGACGTAGCGCTGGGTGAACTGCAGGGGCTGCCAGAGCGCATGGGCCTGCAGCACGCCGATCAGGCCGAGGACGGCGGCCGGCAGCCACAGCAGCTGGAGGAAGCGGCGCAGCCGGTCGGCCGGCAGGGCGAGCGACCAGGCGACGAGCGCGACGGCGCCGATCCAGAGGTCGGCGAGGCCCTCGACGACATGGGCGCGGTGGGCGCTGGTGACCAGGCTGGCGGTAGCGACGACGAGGAGCGGCACGACGGCCCGGAGCGCTGGCAGGGCAGCGAGGTCACGGACGGTGCACCGCGGCACCCGCCGCAACAGCCAGACGAAGCAGAGGGCCGAGGCCAGCGCCAGCCAGCTCGCCAGCATCAGCTTGGGCAGGCGGAACGAGTCCTTGGCGCTCGTCCACAGAAAGACGGGCGGCAGGAACAGGGTGAGGACGAGCAGGATCTCGCCCACCTGCAGGGGCAGGCTGGCGGCATCGGGCCGCGGGGCCGAACGCCCTGCTGGCGGTCGGCGTGGGCCCGACGGGCGTTGGCTCGATCGGCTCACGGTCGGCTCAAGTCGACAGGCGGACGCTCGCGGTGGGTTCGTTCTCGCTGTGGCCGACGGGCGCGCCGGGGCGACTCGGGGCCAGGCCGAAGCCAGCGCAGCCTATCACCGCCCCTCCTGGCCCGGAGGCTGCCGCCGGGCGGCCAAACGTCGCCCACTGCGGCGGTAGGCGACGGCGCGGCGCAGGAGGTCGAAGGGGCGACCGAGGCGCTGCCCGAGGCGCTCGAGGGGCGTCGGGGCCGGGCCGTAGAGGGCCGCCAGCTCGGCCGCGCTGGGGAACAGGGCGCCGGCGACGGCGCCGAGGCGACGGCGCCAGGGTGGAAGGTCCGAGAGGGGGCTCGCCAGCATGGTGAAACGCAGCGAGCGGCCATAGTCGGCGTCGAGGGCGCCGGCCAGGCCGTGGTGCAGGAGGGTCGCCGCCGCGCTCTCGGACGGCGCAGCTGCCAGCAGCCGGTCCTCGCCCGAGACCAGGCTCGCCACCAGCTCGGTCAGGGCCGTGACCGTGGCCGGTGCCAGCTCCTCGGCGACGTGGGGGCCGAACGCCGCCGCCAGCTCTTGCCCGGCCGCACTGCCGAGGCCGAGGTCGGCGAGGTCGGCCAAGGTGCGCAGCGGCGGATACGAGTGGGGCGCCCAGCCGTGCTGCACGAGGCCGTGGACGGCGGCGTGCGCGGCGAGGATGGCACGGTCGGGCAGCCAGGCGCCGTCCGGGGCCTCCCCCTCCGGCCAGACCACCCGCCGCAGCCGGCCGGCCGCGGCGAGGTCTTCGAGGCGGGCCGAACGGCCGGGCCGCAGGCGTACCCCGAGGATCATGCGGTGGAGCTCGACCGTGCCACCTTGCGGCGAGCGCAGCGGCGGCAGCTGGTGCTCCATCTCGGGCTGCGGCGAGCGCACGAAGCCGCCCGCCACGAGGTGGTCGGCGAACCGCCGCCAGTCCCCTTCCGAGAGCAGCACGTCGAGGTCGGCGGCGGCGCGGGAGCCGGCCGGCGTGTGGCCAGCCAGCTTGAGGGCCATCGCTTTGAGGACGACGATCGGCATGCCGAGCGCACCGGCCGCAGCGGCCAGCTCGCGGGCCAGGGCCTGCCAGCCGAGGTCGGCGGCGGCGACCACCGCGCGCTCGCGCCGCAGCTGCGTGGCCGCCGCACCGAGCTCGGTCTCCAGGATCGCCGCCGGCGTCCGCGCCGCGATCCGCGCCGCGAGCTGCAGCCGCTGGGCGAGGTCCAGGGCTGTCGGCCCCGGCGCCGGCAATGGCAAGCCGACGGGGCCGAAGGCGCGGGCGAGCACCCAGCGCAAGTCCGGGCTCGCCTCGACCCGCGGTGGTCGGAAGCGAAGGGCGGGCACGTGGCGAGGATAGCGAAGGCCGGCGCGCAGCGTAGTACGCTCGCGACGGACCCCTGGACGAGCACACCGATGACGACCTCCGCAGGGCCTGCAAGGAGCTGGTGGCAACGCCTGGGCGAGAGCTTCCTCGTGGCGCTCACCCTGCCCTTCTTCACCGGCGTCGCGGTCATCGTCTCGACGCTTGCCGCGTTGTCGCGGCGGCCGGCGGCAAGCCCTTGGGGCCGCTTCCTGCGCCAGGCCGCAATGGGCCTTCTCGGCCTGCTGCTCGCCGCAGCCCTCCTCCTCGCCGTGCCGCTCTTCGCGCTCTACAGCGCCGTCCTCGCCCTGTTCGGCCTCGGTCCCCGGGCCGCGGCCAGGTCCGCGGCCGGCTCGCGGTCGCCGGAGGCGCTGTCGCCCGTGGCCGCGAGCGGCCTCGACGCCCCCGCCGAGGCGCGCTGGGAGGCCGATTCCGCGGCCTACCGCTGCGTGCTCACCGGCCTCGGCGGCCGCTTGCTGGAACGCCATCTCTCGCCGCTCGGCGGCGACGCCACCTCAGCCTGCGAGTTTTGGCAGCTCGATGCCACCACCCTCGTCGACCTGAGCGGCAGCGTGGTGCTCGGCCGGCCGCGGGCGAGGATCGCCCCAGGCCTGCAGCTCGTCCAGCTCCACACCTGGAAGCAGCCAGCCTTCTCGGCCACCGGAAGGCCGCAGCTCATCACCACCAGCGCCGAACCGCAGGACCGCGCGCCGGCACCCGGGCTCGGTGCCGCGCTCGCCAGCGCCGTCGGCGGTGCGCTCGCGGCGGGGCTCGGCGACCCGGCCGATCGAACCCTCGCGATGGCGGCCCCGGCCGACCTCGCGGCCGTCGTCGAACGACACCGGCAACGGGTCGCCGAAGCCCCCGGCACCGTCTGCGAGCTGCCCCAACCACCGCTCCCCTGGCGTTGGAAATGGCAAGAGGGCGAGGAGAGCGAGGGAGACGACGACTAGCGTCGGCGCGACGGCCGGCTGGCGCTGGACCTTGCTGGGCCGCGCTCACCCGACGCTGCTGCGGGCGTATGCTCTCGGCGCAACGGGAGGCTCACCGATGGTCGATCGACGGCTCGCCCGGCCGCGCCAGGACCGTCACCCAGCGCGCTCGCGCGCGGGCTGGTGGAACGGGTGGGCGATCGTCGCCTGGTTGCTGCTGTGGCCCCCGGTGATCGCTCTCGCCGCTGGGCCTTGCGAGGACTTCCCCGGCCCCGGTTTCGACGACCCCGCGATGCGCCGCATCGAGGGCCCCTACACCAACACCGCCTACGGTTTTTCGGTCGAGGTGCCGCCCGGCGTGGTCGCCCACGCCGACCCGGAGCCGGCACCGGATCACGGCTTCGGCATCGTCCTCGGCGGCGTGCCTGCCAGCGAGCCATCCAGATACCTGTGGGTCGACGCCTCCTACGAGATGTCCGAGACCGTGGGGGAGGTCGCCCTCACCGAGACCCTGAACGGCGTCGCCGCCCGCGCCGGTGCCGAGCACGTCGAGCGTCGGGCGGCCCGGCTGGGTGGCCTCCCCGCCTTCGCCCAGGTGGTCACCTTCAGCTGCCCCGGCAGTCAGGACGAGCAGCTCGAAGTGACCTGGCTCGCCCACTCGCCGGACGGCACGGTGGTCTTCACCCTGGAGCTGCGCACCACGGCGGACCACTGGTCAGAAGACCGTGGCGTGCTGGCGGCGCTTCTCGCGAGCTTCCGCTTGCTGCCGCCATAACCACACCGCTAGGCGGCCTCGCCCGGCCGCTCGCGGTCGCCGGCGAAGGGCCCGCGCAAGAGCAGCAGGCCATGGGCCAGGGCAAGGGCGGCGAGGACGAGGCCCACCGCCAGCAGGCCCGGCGGCAAGCCCGCGCGTTGCGCCGCCCGCAGAACCGAGGCGGCGCCGACGAAGGTCGCGAGCAAGTTCGCGAAGACCACCGGTCGACCGTAGATCCCACCCAGCACCAGGCGGCGGCTGAGCCAGTTGAGGGCAGCGAGGCCCAGCCAGGCGGCGGCCAGGAGCTGCCCCAGCCACAGCGCGGAGGCAGGAAATCCAGGGGCGAGCCACGCCAGCACGGCGTCGGGCGCAAAGAGCAGGGCGAGACCGGCGAGGAGGTAGAGGGCGGCATTGGTGCGCGAGATCAAGGTCGACATGAGGATTCTCCTCGCAGAGGTCTCGGGTCGAGAGCGGGCCCTAGCCGGCCAGCTCGAGCTGCTCGACGAAACGCTCGCCGCGCGGCGAGAGCACCACGGCCCGGCCTGCCAGCTCGCGGCGGGCGTAGCGCAGGGCGAAGAGGCGGTCGAGGAGGGCGGCGCCCAACGCCCCGGCGAGATGCAGGCGGCGTTCGCTCCAGTCCAGGCAGCCGCGGCAGAGCCGTCGGCGGCCGGCCCGCAGGCTGGCGAGGTCGATGCCGACCGCCGGGCACCAGGCCTCCCCGGCCGCGGTGAGCTCCAGCTCGCTGCCCTGATCGCCGGCCCGGACGCCGCCCCGAACGACACCCTGAGCGCCGAGGAAACGGACGAGGCCGCGGTCCAGCAGGCGATCCAGCAGACGCACGCCGGCCGCTCCCGCCAGGTGGTCGTAGCAGGTGCGGGCTCGGGCGAGGGCGGGCTCGACGGGGGTGCGGCGGGGAGCAGCCGGCTGGGCGAGGGCAGCTACCCCCATCAGGCCCTCGATGGCCGCCGCCACTTCGGGCGCCGCGAGGCGAAAGTAGCGGTGCCGGCCCTGACGGGTGATGGCGACCAGGCCGGCCTGGTGGAGGCGGGAGAGGTGACTGCTGGTCGTCGACGCCGTTACTCCACCGGCGAGGGCCAGCTCGGTCGCCGTGTGGGCCCGGCCGTCCATCAGGCTCGCCAGCATGGCGGCCCGGGTCGCATCTCCCAGCAGGGCGGCGACGGCGGCCAGGTCGGGCCCGTCGGGCATCTCGAGCATGTCGGTCATATTTCGATCGTAGCCGAAGCATGGTGCACCGACAAGCCATACCCTCGGCTCGCTGCCGGCGCGCGGGCCGGCCCAAGAGCACGAGGAGCGAGGAGGCGACGATGAAGCACGAGCATCCCTACGCGGCGCGGCTGATCTGGGACGGCAACCTGGGCGAGGGGACGGCGAGCTATGCGGCCTACGGGCGGCAGTACCGCGTGCAGGTGGCAGGCAAGCCCGACCTTCCCGGCTCGGCGGACCCGGTGTTCCGCGGCGACAGCGGCCGCCACAACCCCGAGGATCTCTACCTGGGTGCCATCGCCGCCTGCCACCTGCTCTCCTACCTCGCCCTCTGCGCCCGCCGTGGCCTCAAGGTGCTGGCCTACGAGGACTCGGCGGATGGCCTCCTCCGCCTGGAGCGTGACGGCAGCGGCCGCTTCGTGGCCATCACCCTGCGGCCCCACGTCAGGATCGCTGCCGGCGAGAGCGCCGAGCTCGCCCGCACCCTCCACGAAGAAGCTCACCGGCAATGCTTCCTCGCCGCCTCCACGGCGACGCCGATCGAGGTCCTGCCAGAGATCGAGATCGGCGCCTGAGCCGGCAGCGAGAGAACCCTCAACCCCGACGAAGCGAGGAGGCAAACGTGGAGGACGTAGCGATCGAGCTGGAGGACCGGCCGGGCAGCCTGGCCACGATGGGTGAGGCCCTGGGCGCAGCAGGGGTGAGCGTCGAGGGCGGGGGCGCTTTCGCCGTCGACGGCCGCGGCATCGCCCATTTCCTGGTAACGGACGGCGCCGCGGCCCGCGCTGCCCTCGAAACAGCCGGCCTGCGGGTGCTCGCCGTGCGCCCGGTGGTCGTCCAACGCCTGCGCCAGGACGAGCCGGGCCAGCTGGGCAAGCTCTGCCGGCGGATGGCGACAGCCGGGGTCAACATCGAGGTGCTCTACAGCGACCATGAGCACCAGCTGGTGCTCGTCGTCGACGATCCCGACCGCGGACGCCAGGTCGCCGCGGCCTGGATGCGCGAACGAGGGTAGGCCCCAGATCTGCCCTGGCCCCCTCAGCCCGGCGCCGGCGCCAGGATCGCGAGGACGATCAGGCGCTCGGGGCCGGGGTTGCGGATGCCGTGCGGGACCTCCGCCGGGGCCACCAGCAGGTCGCCGGCCCGCATGGACCGCTCCCCCTCCGGGAGCAGGAAGAGCCCCGCGCCGGCGAGCACGTGGTAGACCTTGTCTTGCCCGGCGTGGGTGTGGAGCCGGTGCTCCTGGCCGGGCTCGAAGGCGTTGACCCCTACCAAGAGCTGCGGTGAGCGGTAGAGCGTGGCCTTGCCCATGCGGTCGGGCGAGAAGACGGCGTGGTCGGTGGGGCGGGTGAGGATCGAGGTCATCGCATTGCCTCCGGCGTCAAGGTTAGCGCCCCGCTTGTGCGCCGGCGGCCAGCGCGGTTACGCTTTTCCGCAGATTCTCCCGCGACTACGCACGTTCGCCGAGCCACGATGCCCCGCGCCCTTCGCCTGCTCGCCGCCGCCGTTGCCCTCGCCCTCGCCGTCGCCGCGGCGTGGGGTGCTCTCGCCGCCGTCGCCGAGCGGCGAGCCCTCGGCCGGCAGGTGATGCCGCTCCTCGACAGCGTGGCGGGGCGTGCGGCCCTTGCCGAGCTGCGCAGCGAGCCCGACGAAGTGGGCTTCCGGGCCCGCCTGGCCCGCGCCCTGGTGGTCGAGGCCCTGCAGTCGACCGTCGGCCTCGATGCGGCGGCCGTCCAGCGGCGCCGCGAGCGCGACCTCGCCCGCCTCGAGCTAGCGACCAACCTCGCCACCGGGGTGCTCGGCCGCCGCCCGGCCAACCACGAGGCGATGCTCGCCCTCGGCGCCGCCACCTACCTCGATCGCTCGCTGCGGCAGGACAACCGCCTGTTCACCGAGGCACGCGCCTGGGAGCTGCCGCTGCGCCGAGCCATCGCCCTGGCGCCCAGCCGCCTCGATCCGGCCCGCTTCCTCGCCCGCGCCTACCTCGAGATCTGGCCGGTGCTGCCGGCGTGGAAGCGCCGCGAGGTCGAGGCCCTGCTCGCCCGCGGGATGACCGACCGCGACACCTTCGAGCGGCTGATCGAGCCCTGGCTGGCCGCCGCCGGCGACCTCGACGCCGCCCTCGCCCTGGTGCCACCGCGGCCCTTCGCCTGGGAGCTGCTGCGCAACCTGTTCGCCAACCGCCACGACAGCGTCGCCTACACCAAGGCAGCGAACGGCCTCGACCGCGTGCTGGCAAGCGACCTCGAAGCGCGCGTGCAGGCGGCCACGGAGGTGCTCGCCAGCGGTCGAGCCGTGCAGGCACGGGCCGACCTGCTGGCGGCGATCGCCGCGATGCCGGTCGACGGCCGCTTCGCCCCCTTGCTGGGCCGCGCCCTCGGCAACCTGCCGGCGGGCCCGTTGGACGCCGCCGCGCTTCCCACCCTGGGCTCGTGGACGCAGTGGTTGCTCACCGCTTGCCGCCCCGGCGACTGCCCGGTGCCCGCCGCCGCGCTCGGCCGGCTGGCGCGCGCCGCCGAGCTCGAGTCCCCGGCGGACCAGGCCACCCTGAGCTTGCTGGCCGGTGACCTCACAGGCGCCGAGCTCCTCGAACGCCGGCTCGAACTACCGGCCCATGCCGGCTGGCAGCACTACCGGCGCCAGAAGGTGCGCTGGCTCCTCGCCCACGACCAGGCCCGCGAGGCGCAGGCGACCCTGGCGCCCCTCCTCGCCGCCGGCGAGGGGGACCTCGAGACCTGGGAGCTGCGCGCAGCGGTGGCCGCCGCGGTCGGCGACCTTTCCGCAGCAGCCGAGGCCCGGCACGTGCTGGCGAGCACCGCCGCCGAGGAGTGGCCGGAGGCCTGGTGGGGCAACGAGCAGGTCTCGCGGCTCGAGCTCTACACCGCCCGCCCGGCGCGCGGCCTGCGGCTTGCGCTGGTGACCGTACCGCCCGGTGGCACGGTGATCGCCGCCAGCCTCGACGGCAGCGGCCTCGGCACCTTCGCCGTCCTACCCGGGGACGCTTCCCTCTCCCTCGCGAAGCCCCTCGCGCCGGGGATCCACCACCTCGAGCTGCGGCACCTCGCCGGTCTCCCGGCGCGCTTTGGGCCGCTGCGCCTGGAGCTCGGCGCCGCAGGCGGCGCCCAGAACGATCACTAGCGCGAAGGCGTTGGCGGGCATGGTGAGGCCGAAGTCGACGGCCTCGTGAGCCGCCACCGCCACCAGCGCGCCGAGGGCGGCAAGGCCGGCGGCACGGTCCTCCGAGCGCGCTCCCCGGGCGATCACCGCGAGCAGGCGACGCAGCAGCGACCACAGCCCGAGGAGGGCGACGGCCGTGCCCACGACGCCGGCCGTCAGGACCAGCTCCAGGAGGTCGCTGTGGGCATGCCACCAGGTGCCGGGGAGCGTCGGCGGCTGCACCAGGGGAAAGGCCTCGCGGAAAGTGCCCAGGCCGCTGCCGAAGACGGGGAAACGGGCCAGCAGCTCGTAGCTCGCGGCGTAGACCTCGCGCCGGCCGCCGCCACCGCCGAGGCCCGAGGCCGCGAGCCAGCGGCCGATCCCCTCGCGCCAGCCGGTGGCGGCCACGAAGGCTCCGCCTGCCACGGCGAGGGCCAGCACCCAGAGGAGCGGCCGGAGGGTGCGGCGCGCGGCGGCCAGGGCCAGGCCCTGGGCGGCGAGGCCGAGGGCCAGGGCGGCGAGACCGGCCCGCGAGCCGGTGAAAGCGAGGGTGGCGAAGAGGCCCAGCCAGAGCAGCACCGGGGGGACGGCGAGCAGCAGCCGGTGCTCCAGGCGCAGCTCCCAACGTGCCCGGCGCAGCGCCCACCAGGCGGCGGCGAAGGCCACCGCAAGGGCGATCTCCAGCCAGAGCGCAAAGTGGTTGGGGTTGACGAAGGTGCCACGCAGGCGGCTCGAGTCGCCCAGCACCTCGATGCCCCAGATCGCCGGGCGGCGTTCGAGCCAGAGCCGCACGCCATAGAGCAGCGGCACGAGGGTGCCAACGCCGAGAGCGACGACGAGGAGCCGGCGCCGGCGCCGGCTATGCCCCACCACGCTGGCGGCGAGGAAGGCACCGGCGGCAGCGATCAACGCCAGTCCCACGGTGCGGGACACCGACGGCGCGAGCGACAGGCTGGGGTGCGGTGCCGGCGCCTCCAAGGGCAGAAGGGGCGCCGAGGCGGCATAGAGCTCGGCGTGGGCCGGCGAGAGGGCCCCCACGAGGCCGGCGGGAAGCGGCAGCGCCTGCAGCCAGCCGTAGAGCCCGAGGAGGAGCAAGGCAAGCGTGGGAACCGCCACGGCGACGGCCACGCGCTGGCTCTCGAGCCCCACCAGGGCGGCAGCGGCGGCGAGCAAGGCGAGCACCACGACGCTGGCCGCCGCCCACGGCACGACGCTGCCGAACGGCAGCGGCGCGGCCGCCAGCAGCAGGCAGAGGAGGCCGGTTGCCAGCCAGCGGCTTTGACGTATCATCGCCCGGTCCCAGCCATCATCCCGAGACGAGAGAGGTCGATGCGCGCCGCGATCCGCCGCCCCATTCCACTGTCCGCCATCGCACTTTGGCTCGTCCTTCTCCTCGCCGAAACCATTCCGTCTTTTGCGCAGTTTGCGCAGTATACGCCGCCAGGCAGCGCTGGAGCACCGGTCGAGGACCGCCAGGAGCGCCTGGAGAACGCGGTGAGCGAGGCGCGCTTCCGCCTCGGCCCGGTGCGTCTCGACCCCTGGTTCGCCCTCCACGACGTGGGCTACGTCAACGATCGCAGCACGGTGAGCAACGACCGAAAGTCGCAGCTCTCGGCCACCGCCGGCGGCGGCCTGCGCGCCTACCTGCCGAGCGGCCCCAAGGTGATCTGGGCGGCGCACGCCCTCCCCGAGTACGTGTGGGCCGAGGACCCGGCGCTGCGCCGGACCAACGGCCGCTTCGGGCTCGGCGGCTTCGCCTTCTTCAACCGCCTGACCCTGGAGGCCACCGTCGGGCGCAGCCAGCAGCTGGCGATCGCCACCCCCGAGGTGCTGCGCCGCGCCAACCAGCGCACCGATCGGCTGACCGCTGCCGCCGAGGTGAGGCTGGCCGGGGCCTTCTACGGCTTCGCCGACATCGCCCGCTCGACGATCGAGAACCAGGTCGAAGCCGGCACGGTCGGCCTGGCGAACCTCGGCAACCTCGATCGCCGCGAGCGCACGGTGCGCGCCGGGCTGCGCCTGAGGAGCCGGCGGGGGTTCTGGATCGGCGTCGGCGTCGAGCGTTCCCAGGTCGACTTCGACGCCGCGACGGACAGCCGCTCGAACCAGGGCACGGCACCGATCGTCGAAGTGATGTTCCCCGAAGGCGGTGACCTCGACATCGCGATCAGCCTGGCCTGGCGCTCGCTCGAACCCCGCGACGAGTCGAGCTTCGAGGCCTTCGACGGCCTCACCGGCACGCTGCGGCTGGGGCTCGCCGGCGACCGCCGCTTGAAGCCCGGGGTCTACGCCAGCCGCAACCTCGTCTACACCCTCACCCGGACGGCTTCCTACATCGAGAGCGACCGCTATGGCGTGTCGCTGACCGGACGGCTGGGGCACCGCTCCTCGGCCCTCCTCTTCTTCGAACGGGGCCGCGACGCCTACGTCGCGGGCGGCGCCGCCGCCGCCCGCAGTGACGACGAAACGGCCTACGGCGCCGGCTACGAGCTCAACCTGCGGGGCCAGCTCGGCCTGCAGATGGGCCTCAGCCGCGAGGAGTATTCCTCCGCCGTGCCGGACGGCGACCGCGCCCTCACCACCGTGCGAGTAGGCTTGACCTTCGGCAGCAGCCGTTCTCCGTGGTACTGATCCCACCGTGGTGCAGACCCCACGGTGGGCGGCTCGATGGACGCCCCTGGGGGCCTGGGGTAAACTCAAGCTTGTGAAGAGAATAGCGCTTGCTCCAGGGCTCGCTCTCGGGCTCCTGGCGGGGCTTCTTGCCGCGGCCGCCCCCTTGACCGCCCAGACCGGCGCCGCCGGTTATCGCGTCGGGCCGAAAGACCTGCTCGAGATCCAGGTGCTCGGTGTGGCCGAGCTCAACGGCGACCGCCGGGTCTCCGAAGAGGGCAAGATCAACCTCCCCCTGGTGGGTGACGTCGAGGTGGCGGGCCTCACCGAGAGCGAGATCCGCCTGAAGCTGAAGACGCTCCTCGAGTCGAGGTATCTGCAGAACCAGGCCGCCGCTGTTTCGGTGCTGGTCAAGGAAGTGCGCTCGCGCCCGATCTCGGTGATCGGTGCCGTCAAGACACCGGGCCCGCTGTCGTTTCCCGGGCGCTGGAACCTGATCGAGGCCCTGACCGCCGCCGGCGGCCTGGTCGCCGACCATGGCGAGCTGATTCATGTCCTGCGCCGGGCCGAGAACGGCCTCACCGACCAGGTGACGATCCGCGTCGACGACCTGCTGATCAGGGCCGACCCCCGGGTCAACGTCCCCATCTTCGCCAACGACCTGATCAATGTGCCGGCGGCGGTCAGCGTCACCGTCTTCCTCGTCGGCGAGGTGAAGACGCCGGGCGCCGTCAGCTTCAAGAGCAACGAGCGGATCTCCTTCTTGACGGCCCTGGCGCGCGCCGGCGGCCTCACCGACCGCGCCTCGCGCAAGGTGGTGATCCGCCGCCAGCAGGGCGAGCGGGCCCAGGAGATCGAGGTCGACGCCCGCCGCGTGCTGGGCGGCAAGGACCCCGACGTGGAGCTCAAGGAAGGGGACGTCCTGGTGGTCAAGGAGGCCTTCTTTTGAGCACCCGGCCAGACCCCGAAGCGCCGCTCGCGGGCCAGCTCGACCCCTTTGCCGGCGACAGTGCCGCAAGCTCGTTCCACATCGCCGACTACTTCCAGGTCTTGAAGCAGCGGTGGCGCCTGATCGCCGTTGCCACCCTGCTCTCGCTCACCGCCTTCGCCGTGCGCTACACCATCACGCCGCGCGAGTACCGGGCGGAGACCCAGATCCAGATCGAGCGTCGCAGCCTGAGCAGCCTGACCAGCAGCCAGGGCGCCGCCAACCCCTGGCTCGACAGCTGGTGGAACATGGAGTACTACCCCACCCAGTACCGGCTGCTGCAGAGCCGCGGCCTCGCCGAGCGGGTGGTGCGCAACCTGCGCCTGGCGGAGGACCCGGAGTTCAACCCCGGCGGTGCCGCCGTCGCCACCGGCCGGGCCGCCACCGCGGCCGACGACGAGGCGATGCTCGGGGCGCTCGCCAACCGCGTGCTGGGCGGTCTGCAGGTGACGCCGATCGCCAATACCCAGCTGGTGGTGATCGCCTACACCTCGCAGAGCCCGCGCCTGGCGTCGAGCGTCGCCAACGGCTTCGCCGACGCCTTCATCGAATGGGGCCTTGAGACCCGCTCGCAGACGGTAGGCAAGGCCTCGAGCTTCATCGAGGCGCAGATCACCCAGATCAAGCAGGAGATCGCCAGCAAGGAAGCCAAGCTCCAGGAGCTGGCGCGCAATACTGGCCTCCTCGATACCAGCCCGGACTCGAAACTCTCGAGCGACCGCTTCACCACCCTCAACCAGAGCTACCTGCAGGCGAAGAACGAGCGGATCGGCCGCGAGGCCCGCTACCGGGCCCTCGCCAGCGGCTCCGACGACGCCCTCGTCGAGGGCGCCTCGCCCGAGGTGGTGGCCCAGCGCAACGAGCTCAACAGCTTGAAGCAGGACTACGAGGCCAAGCTCAAGACCTTCAAGCCCGAGTGGCCGAAGATGCAGGAGCTCAAGGCGCGGATCGACGCCCAGGAGGCGGCGCTGGTGAAAAGCGTCCGCGAGGCCACCCGTACCGCCCGCGACGCGGCCTACGCCGACTACCAGGCGGCGCTGCGCAGCGAACAGGGCCTCGAGCGCGAGCTCAGCCTTGCCCGTGACGCCAGCCTCGACCAGAGCTCGGCGTCACTCGAGTACACCAACCTGGCGACCGAGATCTCCACCCGCCGCGACTACCTGAACGACCTCTTGCGCACCCAGAACGAGACTGGCGTCACCTCGCGCCTGCAGGAGACCCGTGAGTCGAACGTCAAGGTGGTGGACCGCGCCCTGCTGCCCGGCGGACCGTTCCGACCGTCGCTGCGCCGCGAGCTCTCCCTCGGCCTGATGCTCGGCCTGGTGCTGGGGATCGGCATCGTCTTCCTGATCGAGTTCCTCGACCGCTCGATCAAGGACCCGGCCGAGCTCGAGCGCATCGTCGGCCTGCCGACCCTCGCCGTGATCCCCGACAACCAGGAAGGCGGCAGGGGGTACGGCTACGGCGGCTATGGCTACGGCTACGGTGCGCGCAGTGCCGAGGGCAGCAAGAAGAAGGGCCGTTGGCTGGAGAAGAAGACGGCGGAAGACGTCAACATCGAGCTGCTACCGCACTCGAAGCCCCGCCTGGCGATCGCCGAGGCCTACCGCCAGCTGCGTACCGCGATGCTGCTGTCGAGCGCCGAGGAGCTGCGGGTGATCTCGGTCACCTCGGCCGAGAGCGGCGAGGGCAAGACCACTACCGCCGTCAACCTCGCGGTGGTGATGGCGCAGCTCGGCCGCCGCGTGCTGATGCTCGACGGCGACCTGCGCAAGCCACGGCTGCACGAGATCTTCCAGCTCTCGAACCGCTTCGGGGTGGTCAACCTGCTGACCGGGGCCGGCAAGTCCGACGAGGTCTTCCAGCGCACGACGGTGCCCAACCTCTTCGTGATCCCCTCGGGCCCGATCCCTCCCAACCCGGCCGAGCTGCTCGCTTCGGACCGCATGGCGGACTTCGTGCAGCACGTACGGTCGCACTTCGACTTCGTGCTGATCGACTCGCCACCCGCCCTGGCGGTGACCGACGCGACCTTGATCGGCACCTTGACCGACGGCGTGCTGTTCTGCGTCGCGGCGGGAAAAGTGCCGCGGGAAGAAGCCCGAGCCTGCCGAGATCGCCTGGTGCGGGCGGAGGTGAAGATCCTCGGCGCCGTGCTCAACCGCTACCGCGCCGACCTCGGCCGCTACGGCAAGCGCTACCAGCGCTACGAGGCGTACACTTCCGAGTCCACGGCGGAACCGGCCACGGGCTCGGCGGCTTGAGCCGGCGCGGCGTGCGGCCCCCCGGCAGAGCGTTGCCGGCAGAACGATGATCGACCTGCACTGTCATCTCCTACCCGGCGTCGACGATGGCCCGGCGAGCCTCGAGGAGGCCCTCGCGATGTGCCGGCACGCCGCCGAGGACGGCTGCCACACCCTGATCGCCACCCCCCACCAGCGCCACCCCAGCTGGCCCAACGAGGAGCGGGCACCACTCCTGCAGGGCCTCGAACGCCTGCAAGCGCATCTCGGCCCCTCGCCCCGCCTGTTGCCGGGCGCCGAGATCCGCATCGACGACGAGCTGCTCTTCGAGGTCGATCGCTATCCCGATGGTCATCTTCTGCCCCTCGCCGGCTCGCGCTACCTGCTGCTCGAGCTCGACCGCCACCGGGCGAACCCGGAGGCCGTCCAGGTGGTGCACGAGCTCACCGTCGCCGGCTGGTATCCCGTGATCGCCCACCCTGAGCACTACCCCTGGCTGATCTCTCAACCCGGCCTCGTCGAGCGCCTGGCCGCCGCCGGCGCACTGTTTCAGCTCACCGCCAAGAGTCTGCTCGGCGGCTCTGGACGCGGCCCGCAGGCCGCCTGCGCGGCGCTCCTCGACGCTGGCCTGGCCCACTTCGTGGCGAGCGACGCGCACGGCATCGAGCGGCGTCCGCCCGGCCTTGCCGAAGCCCGGCGCGCCCTCGAGCGCTCCTGGGGGGCCGAGGTGGCCGAAGCCCTCACCCTTCTCAACCCTGGCGCCGTGATCGCCAACCAACCCCTGCCGCAGGGGGTCTTCGCCCGATGATGCCCACCTTGTCCCGACCGCACGCCCTGATCCTCACCGGCCTCCTCGCCGGCTGCTGGCTGGTGGCGGCCCCGTCGACAGCCCAACGCCCGCCCGCAGGTGAGGCGCGCGGCACCGCGACCACCGCCAGTCAACGGATCGACTCCTTCTACCTCGAGCTCTACCGCCAGGGCACCCAGGGCCTCGGTGAAGGGCGCTTCCGCCGCGCCGCCGAAGACCTGCGTCTCGCCTGCTTCGGCATGCTGGACGAGCCGGTGCTGCTCGGTGAGTGCCTGGTGCGCCTGAGCGTCGCCCAGGCCGCCGGCGACGACAAGGAGGCCTTCGCCGAGACCTTCCGCCGCCTAGCCACCCTCGAGGAGCGCTTCGGCGCCTACCGCCAGGCCGACCTGTCGGCCGCCGATCGCGCCACCTACGAGAGCTGGCTGGTGCGGCTGATCCCCGAGACCCAGCTCGCTTCGGTGGCCACCTTCGCACCCCTCGCCGTCGAGCGAGAAGCGGCCAAGCTGCGGCAGCTGGCCCCCGCCAAGCGCCGGCCGCAGATCGCGAGCCGCCTGGAGAGCGACAGCCGCAACCCCCTCTGGCACGTGTTGCTGGCCGAGCTGGAAGAGGAAGTGGGCAACCGCGACGCCGCGTCCCGCAGCGTCGAAAACGCCCTCGCGCTCGACCCGAGCCTGGCGGCCGCGCACTGCCTGCGCGGCCGCCTGCGGGCCGCCGCCGGAAGCTGCGCCGAGGCCTTGCCCGAGCTGGCGTCCTGCGGCGAGCCGGAGACCGACCCGGCCAATGCCGCCGCCACCCTTGGCTGCCAGCTCAGCCTCGGCCAGCTCGCCGAGGCCAGGGCCTTGCTCGCCGCCCTCTCCAGCGAGGTCCGCGAGGACAAGCGGGTCGCCCGCCTCGGCCGGCAGCTCGACGCGCGAGCGAGCCCGGCCGCCGCGGAAGCAACCGCTGCAAGCACCGCTGGCGACCCGCCGCTGGCGGACACCTCGCCGGCCGGGGGCACCCCGCAAGCCGCCTCCGCTGCCCTCACGGAAGCCCCACGAGTCTCCGCCGAGCCGGTGCCGGCCACCGCCTTGGCACCGCCGCGCAGCGCGCCGCTCTCCGCCGAGCTGCGGGCGCGCATCGACGAGCTGCGCCGGAGCCTGGCCCGCACCCAGCATGCCGGCGAGCTCGCCGAGCCCCTGCAGCAAGCCCGCGACCTCGCTGACGCCAACCCGACCGCGAGCGAAGCGCAGCTGCTGGTGGCAGAGATCGCCTACCGCGCCTCGCGCTTCAACGAGGCGGCGGAGTATTTCCGCCGCGGCGGCGATCCGGGTGAGGGCCGGCCGGTGCTCCTCTTCTACATGGCCGTCTCCTTCTACGAGGCCGGTGACCTCGAGGAGGCCGCGACCGCCCTGCGCCGCTGCTTGCCGAAGCTCGAGCGGACGACCTTCGTCGAGGCCTACCGGGCGAAGATCCTCGGCCGCGAGGGAGAGCCGCCCGGCTGAGGCAGCTCCACCCCGAGCTTCCCGCCGGACCTCCACGGGAATCGCTCTTGCATACATCGAGCGCTCTTGGGCTTGCCTGCCGAGAAGGTTGAGCTATACTTGAAGGAATCCGAGGCGAGCTGGGCTGGCGATCCGAGCGAACGCTTGACAGCGTATAGCGAGATCTCTAGATTCGGCGCCGAAAGGAGCGACAGGATGGTGCGGACGGCCGTTTTTGCCCTGGCATTTTGCCTCTCTGCGGGAGCCTTCGCCCAGGCGCCCGTGGTCACCGTGCAGAAGGCGGCGTGCGTCCCCACCGAAGCCAACGTGGCGATCGACGCCAACGTCGCTCCTGAGGTCGGCGGCGCTTCGGTACGGCTCTACTTCCGCTGGAACGAGCACGGCGCGATGTACTACACGGAGATGGTCGCCGAGGGTAGCGGCGCCTACTGGGGTCTGCCGGCCCGGCCGGAACCCCGCAACGAGAACCTCGAATACTACGTCGCGGTGGTCGATCCGACCGGCCGGACGCTCGGCAAGTCCGACACGCTGCTCTCGCCCGTCCGAGACGACTGCCCCATCCAGCTCACGCCCAAGCAGGTCGGCTACGCCAACAATCTCGTGGTCGGCGAAACGGTCGCGGCGCAGCAGGGCCGCAAGGTTCTGGGCTTCCTCTGCGACGGCGTGGTGACCCGCATCAACCACGAAGGCATCATGCGACCGGACGAGGTCTGCCGCGGCTGCGTGATCCCCTTCTGGACCAAAGAGACCGTCGGTGCCGCCGCTCTCACCACCGGTTCCCTGGTGGTGATCGAGCCGCCTCCCTCGGAGACCTCGCCGTCCCGGCCCTGAGCCGCCCACGAGACCTCGTCCTGGTCTCGTCCGGCTTGGAGGCCGACGGCGGCGGTCGCGCGGCCTTCGGGCGGGTGCTCGCCGCCAGCGCGGCGCGCTTCAGCGCCGACCGCAAGCTCGCCTTCGAGGTCCTCGCCCTTGGGCCCATCGCCGGGCTCGACCCGGCCATCCCCCAACGCAGCCTTGCCGGAAGCCAGGCCGGCCTAGCCCGCGAGGTCTGGCGGCGGCAGCTGGCAGCCGACCGGCCGGCCCTCCTCTTTGATCTCCTGGGGCCGGCCCGCTTGCAGGCCTGGCTGCCCAGGCCCTGGCGATCGCCGTATGCCATCGCGCTCCTCGGCATCGAGGTCTGGCAGCCGCTCGGTTGGTCGCGGCGGCGGGCCCTGTTGGGAGCCGACCGCCGGCTGGCGATCTCCCGCTACACCCTGGAGCACGCCCAGCCCTTCCTCCCCCCGCGCCTCGGCCCCACCGCCGTGATCCACCCGGTGATCGAGGAGCGGAGCGCTGCCGGCAGCCCCGACACCGCCCTGCTCGCCGGCCTGGGCGAGGGCTTCGTGCTGATCGTGGGCCGGATGGCGGCGAGCGAGCGCTACAAGGGGCACGACGAGCTGCTGGCGGCCTGGGGCGCGGTGCAACAGCGCCAGCCCAGCGCCCGCCTGGTGGTGGTGGGTGACGGCGACGACCGCCTGCGGCTGGCCGCCAAGGCGGCGGAGCTGGGCCTCGGAGCGAGCGTGACGTTCACCGGCTTCGTCAGCGAGGCGACCCGCAGCGAGCTCTACCGGCGGGCGGCCCTCCTCGCCCTGGTGAGCCGCGGCGAGGGCTTCGGCCTCGTCTACCTGGAAGCGATGCGGGCGGGCAAGCCCTGCATCGCGGCCCGCGACAGCGCCGCCGCCGAGGTGGTCGCCGACGGCCAGACGGGGCTCCTGGTGCCGGCCGGAGAGCCGGGCGAGCTGGCCGCTGCCATCGTGACGCTCCTCGCAGATCCCGGGCGCCGGCAGGCCCTCGGCGAGGCGGGCCGGCGCCGCTATGCCGAGCACTCTTCGCCAGCTCGCTTCGACGCCGAGCTCTGGCCCCATCTCGCAGCGATCACCGGCGCTAGCTGAGCCCGCCGGGAGAGCAACTCCGTGAGCTCGGGCAGCGCCGCTAGCCAAGGCCCGTCCCGCGGACGATAGACTCGCCGACCGTAGACTCCCTCTTCGCTCCCATGTGCGGCATCCACGGCATCCTGCGCCTCGCCGAGAGCGCTCCGACGATCGACCTCGGCGAGCTCGACCGCACCAGCGCGGCGCTCGCCCGCCGGGGGCCGGATGGCGCCGGCCGCTGGCAGGACGCGACCGGCCGCGTCGCCCTCGGCCACCGCCGCCTCGCCATCCTCGACCCTTCCCCCGCCGGCGCCCAACCCATGGCCTCGGCGGACGGTCGCTTCCAGCTCGTCTTGAACGGTGAGATCTACAACTTCCGGGCCCTGCGCGCCGAGCTGGCGGCGGCCGGCGAGCGCTTCCGCAGCGAGAGCGACACCGAGGTGCTGCTCGCCCTCTACGCCCGCCACGGCCCGGCGATGCTCCGCCGCCTGCGCGGGATGTATGCCCTGGCGCTTTGGGACAGCCGGGATGAGAGCCTCTTTCTCGCCCGCGACCCCTACGGCATCAAGCCCCTCTACTACAGCCACCACGGCGGCCTGCTGCGCTTCACCTCGCAGGTCAAGGCGCTCGTCGCCGGTGGTGGCCTGCCCCTCGACGTCGACCCGGCCGGGCTCGGCGGCTTCCTGCTCTGGGGCGCGGTGCCCGAGCCCCACACCATCCGCCGGGCGATCCGCGCCTTACCGGCCGGCAGCTATCTCCTCGCCCGCGGCGGGCGCGTCGAGGAGCCGGTGCGCTTCTACCAGTTCGGCAGCCTCGCGCCGCCGGCGGGCGAAAGGCCGGGCGAGCCGGACCTCGAGGGCCTGTTCGGCGCCACGGTCGAGGCCCACCTGGTGTCGGACGTGCCGGTGGCGATCTTCCTCTCGGCGGGGATCGACTCGAGCCTCCTCGCCGCCCTCGCCTGCCGCGCGCTCCCCGCGCCGCCCCGGACCTTCACGCTGCGCTTCGACGAGCTCCTCGGCACGCCCCGCGACGAGGGGCCGCTCGCCGCCGCGGTGGCTCGCCGGCTGGGCACTCACCACCGCGAGCGCCGCGTCGGGCGCGAGGTGCTCGCCGGCCTCTGGCAGGAGGCGATCGCGGCGATGGACCAGCCGTCGATCGACGGTTTCAACACCTTCCTGGTCTCCCGGCTGGCCCACGAGGAAGGGCTCAAGGTGGTGCTCTCGGGCCTCGGCGGTGACGAGCTCCTCGGCAGCTATCCGTCGTTTCGCGACGTGCCCCGGCTGCGCACGGCCGCCCGCTGGCTCACCGCCCTGCCGGGCGCTCGCCGCCTGTGGCCCCGCCTGGCCCGTGGCGTCGCGGCCCGGCGGCCAAAGCTCGCCGCCCTCGCAGCTTTGGGGGGCAGCCTGGGCGGCGCCTACTTCCTGCGCCGGGGCCTCTTCTTGCCCGGCGAGCTGCCGGGCCTCCTCGGCGGCGAGCGCGCCGCCGAAGCGCTCGCCGCCTACGACCCCGTGGCCGCGGCCGAAGCGACCCTCGCCGAGCTGGCGAGCCCTTCCCCCTGGCTTGCCGTCCACCAGCTGGAGTCGAGCCTCTACATGCGCCACCAGCTGCTGCGCGACGCCGACTGGGCCTCGATGGCGCACTCGCTCGAGCTGCGGGTGCCGCTCGTCGACCCCTGGCTGCGCGACGCCCTGGCGGTCGACGGTTTCGCCACCGTGCGGCGGCTCGGCAAGGCCGAGATCGCCCGCCGGCTCGCCCCGGAGCTGCCGGCCGAGGTCTTCACGCGGCCGAAGAGCGGCTTCTACGTCCCGCTCGCCGAGTGGATGGCGGATGCCCGGCAGGTGAGCCCCGGCGGCCTCGGCTCGCGCCGCCTCGCCCTCGCCGTGCTCGCGGCCCAGGGCATCCCGCTCGCCGCGGAGGCGACCGCCCCTTGACGACACCCACCCCGGCCGGCCAGACCGCCCGCCTGCGGCGCTGGCTCGGCGTGCTCGGGGCCTACTTCGGGGCCCAGGGCCTCGCCCAGCTGCTCAGCCTGACGGCCGGCTTCCTGTTCATCCGCTCGATGGCGGTCGAGGAGTACGCGCTCTACACCCTCGCCTTTTCCGTGATCAGTTTCTTCACCTTCGCGACCGACCTGGGGAGCACGGCCTCGCTGGTCTACTTCTTCCACCGCGCCGGCGACGAGCCGGCGGGCTTCGCCCCTTATCGCGCCGCCGTCTTCTCGCTGCGCCGGGCGGCCTTCGCGCTCGGTGCCCTGGCAGTGCTCGCCGCCTTCCCATGGGTGGCGGCGGGGCGGGGCTTCGCCCTGGGGGCCGCCGCTCTCGCCGCCGTCGCGATCGTGCTCTCGGTGGCGGGGCAGCTCTCGGCAGCGATCGACCTCCTGCTGCTGCGCCTGGCCGATCGCTACGCCCGGTCCTACCGGGCAGAGGTGGTGGGGGCGGCCGTGCGCTGCGGCCTCGCCCTCGGCCTCGCTGCCACCGCCCGCTGGGCCGGCTGGCTGCCCGCCTGGGCGGCCGTCGGCTCCGGCGCCCTGGCCGTCGGCACCACCGCCTGGCTGGCACGGACGGGCGAGCCACACGCGCCGGCGGCGGGCCTCGAGCTAGGGCCGTACCGCCGGCAGATCCTCCGCTACCTGCTGCCCACCCTGCCGGGAGCCGTCTACTTCTCCTTCCAGGCGCCCCTCGTCGTCTGGCTCGCCGCCACCTTCGGCGCCACCCGCAATATCGCCGAGGTGGGCGCCCTCGGCCGGTTGGGAATGGTCTTCGGCGTCTTCACCAACCTCATCCAGGTGGTCTTCCTGCCGCGGCTGGCCCAGCTGCGCGACGAGCGGCTCTATCTGCGCCGCTGCCTCGCCTTCGCCGGCTTCCTCGCCGCCATCGCCGCCGGCCTCTTCGCCTTCGCCACCCTCTTCCCGCAGCCGTTCCTGTGGGTGCTCGGCCCGCGCTACCAGGGCCTCCATGCCGAGCTCCTGCTGGTCGTCGCCGGCGCCGGCGTCACCCTCCTCAGCGGCTACGCGGTGGCCGTCAACGGCGCCCGTTCGTGGAACCGCTGGCAGGCCGGGGCGATGGTGGTGCTGATCGCGGCGCAGGGGACCCTCGCCGCCACCCTGCCGCTCTCGACCACGGCAGGGTTACTCTGGTTCAATCTCGGCACCGCGCTGGTGGGCCTTCTCCTGCAGGTGGCGATCGCCGCCGTGGGCTTCAGCCGCCCGCGCTGGGTGCATTGGTGAGGGTGACGGGGACGACACGGTGAAAGAGGCGAAGAAGCTGAATCTCGGCTGCGGCCGCCAGCTCCGCGCGGACTGCCTGAACGTCGACCGCCTGGCCGGCGTGGGGCCGGACCTCGTCTGGGACCTCGACCAGCACCCCTACCCGCTCCCCGACGGCGCCTTCGAGCACATCTACGCCCTCGACGTCGTCGAGCACCTGGCGGACATCCAGGGCTTCGTCGAGGAGGCCCACCGCCTGCTCGCCCCCGGCGGCATCCTGGAGATCACCACCCCCCACTTCTCCGCGGCCAACTCCTTCACCGACCCCACCCACCGCCACCACCTCGGCTACTCCTCCTTCGACTACTTCACCGACGAGTCGACCTGGAACTTCTACAGCACCGCCCGCTTCCGCGTCCGCGAGCGCTTCATCGCCTTCCGCCCCGGCCGGCTGCGCAAGTACTTCGCCCGCTGGGCCAACCGCCACCCGGCGACCTACGAAGGGCATTGGGCGTGGATCGTTCCCGCCTGGTTCCTCCTCTTCCGCCTCGAAGCGGTGAAGGCCGCGCCCTAGGCCGCGGCGACCGGGACCGATGCTCTCCGTCTGTCACGTGAGCCCCACCTATTTCGCCCCGGAGTCCCTCCTCGGCGGCGGCGAGCGCTTCGCCGAGGAGCTCGCCCGCGCGATGGCCGCCGAGGCGCGGGTGCGCTTCGTGAGCTTCGGGCCACGGGCCTTCAGCGAGCGGCGCAGCGAGGGCTGCGAGCGGGTGGTGCTGCGGGGCTGGTTCCACGACCCCATGCTGCCTTTCTCGCCGCGGCTCCGGGCGGCGATCCGCGGCTTCGATGTCATCCACTGCCACCAGGAGAACGTGCTCTCGACCTTTCTCGCCGCCTGGTGGGGGGCGCGGCAGGGCAGCCGCGTCTTCGTCTCCGATCTCGGCGGCGGCGGCTGGACGCCCGGCTACCAGATCGACCTCTCGCGCTGGGTGAGCGAACGGCTGCCGATCTCGGCCTACGCCGCCCGCCCGCTCGCTGCGCGCGGGCTGCGCCACACGGTGATCCACGGCGGGGTCGACCTCGCCCGCTACCCGCCGCGACCACGGCCGGAGCACGACGGCTCGCTGGTCTTCCTCGGCCGCCTGCTGCCTCACAAGGGCGTGCACTTCCTGCTCCGGGCCGTAGGGCCCACCGAGGTCGTCCACCTGATCGGCCGCGAGGGGGACGCCGCCTACGTCGAAGAGCTGCGGCGGCTGGCGGCCGGCAAGGCGGTGCACTTCCACCGCAACCTGGGGGACGCCGAGGTGCGGGCGCTGCTCGGCCGGGCGATGGCCCTGGTGCACCCGACGCCGGTCGATGAGCACGGCTCGGCCGGCGCTCACGAGCTCTTCGGCCTGGCGCTGGTCGAGGCGATGGCCTGCGGCTGCCCGGTGGTGGCGTCGAACGTCGCGTCGCTGCCGGAGATCGTCCGTCACGAGGCGGAGGGCCTGCTGGTGCCCCCCAACGAGCCGGCGGCGATTGCCGCCGCCCTCGGCCGGCTGCGCCGCGAGGGAGAGCTCTGGCAGCGGCTCTCTGTGGCGGCGCGGCAGCGGGTCGCAGGGCATTTCACCTGGCGGCAGGTTGCGGCCCGTTGCCTCGCCCGCTACGCCGCGGCCCTGGCCCCGGCAGTGGAGACGGAGACGGCCGCATGAGCAGCCGCGATCCCCACCGCCCCCTGCGCATCCTGATGGTGATCCACACGCCGTGGACCCGCAACCTCGGCGGGCCGCGGGTGCAGCTCGAGCTCGGCGAGGAGCTCACGGCGCTGGGCCACGAGGTCGCGAAGTGGAGCTACGAAGACGCCTTTCCGCCCACCGCGGCACCGCCGCCGCGCACGCGCTGGGCGGCGGCGCTCGCCGCCGACTTCGCCACCAACCGCGACTTCAGCCGCCGGGCCGTCACCTTCGTGCGGCGGACGGCGCAAGATTTCGACATCATCGACGCTCACCAGACCGACCTGCCCGTGGCCAAGGCCCGGCTCGGCTTCAACGGCCTGCTGGTGGCCCGCTCGGTGGGCCTGATCCCCGCCTACGAGGCCTTCGAGCGCTGGGCCACGGAGCGCTGGCCACAGGCCGTGCCGCTGCGCGAGCGGGTGCGGCGCCTGCTCAGTTATCCGGGCGCCCGGCGGCGCCGGCGGCGCGTGCTGCCGAGCCTGCGCCACTCCGACCTGATCAACGTTTCGAACCGCGACGACCTCGCCACGGTGCGCGACACGATGGGCTTCGGTGACAAAGTGGTGTGCTTCCCCTTCGGCCTGGCGGCAGGGCGACGGGCGGCGCTCGCAGCCGCGCAGCAGCCAGCCGCCGAGCGCCTGCGGCGGGCGACCGTCGCGTTCATCGGCACCTGGAACCAGCGCAAGGGCGCCGCGGACTGGCCGGCGATCCTCGACCACCTGCGCCGGCGGAACCCCTCGGCCCGCCTGCTGCTCCTCGGCACCGGCCTCGGCGCGGAGCGGGTGCTGGCGAGCTTCCCCGCCGAGCTCCGCGGCGCCGTCCAGGTGGTACCCGCCTACGACAGCGACGAGCTTCCCGGCCTCCTGGCGAGCGCCACCGTGGGCGCCTTCCCCGGCTACCTTGAGGGCTTCGGTTTCTCGGTGCTCGAGAAGCTCGCCGCCGGCCTGCCCACGGTGACCTACGATGCGCCAGGGCCGCGCGATCAGATGCAGCGCCTCGCTCGCCCGCGCATGGTGCCGCCGGGTGACGTCGAGGCCTTCGCCGGCCACCTCGCCGAGGTCCTCGCCCTGTCACCCACGGCCTACGAGGCGGCCTCGGCGGACAGCCACCAAGCCGCCGACACCTTCGCCTGGAGCCGCATCGCCCGCGCGACCCTCGACACCTACCGCGAGCGGCTGGACCGCCGATCACCATGAGCCACGACGCCAGCGACCTCTACCGCGACAAGGAAGCGAGTTATTTCGGCACGGCGCGCCTCGACCTGCTGGAGATGCTGCCCCGTGCAGGCGGTCTCGATCTCCTCGAGCTGGGCGCCGGGGACGGCGCCACCCTGCGCGCCGCCAAGCGGCTGGGTCTCGCCAAGACGACGACCGGGATCGACCTCGTGGCCGCGGCGGCGGCGGTGCCCGCGGGCGAGGACATCGACCGTTTCCTGAGCGGCGACGTCGAGCGCATGGAGCTACCGCTGGCAGCGGCGAGCTTCGACGCCGTGCTCTGCGCCGACGTCCTGGAGCACCTCGTCGACCCCTGGCGGATGGTGCGCCGGCTGACCGAGCTGCTGCGCCCAGGCGGCCTCTTCCTCGCCAGCCTGCCCAACTTCCGCAACCATCGCGCCTGGTGGCCGGTGGTGGTGGGCGGCGACTTCCGCTACGAGCCGGCGGGGCTGCGAGACCGCACCCATCTGCGCTTCTTCTGCCGCCAGAACGTCGTCGAGCTGGTCGGCCAGGCCGGCCTCGAGGTGGAAGCGCTGGCCGAGAACATGGGCGCCTACGGCTGGCGCCACAAGCTCCTCGACGCCGCGACCTTGGGCCGCTTGCACGAGCTCTTCGTGTTTCAGTACCGGGTGCGGGCGAGGAAGCCCGCGCGATGAGCTTGGCCGAGATCTCGGTGGCGATCGCCACCTGCCAGGGTGCGCAGTTTCTCGCCGCGCAGCTGGCGACGATCTACGCCCAGACCCTGCCGCCCGCCGAAGTGGTGGTGAGCGACGACGCCTCGACGGACGGCACGGCCGAGATCCTCGCCCGCTTCGCCCGCCAACGTGGCCTGCGCTACGAGGTCAACAGCGAGCGGCTGGGCCTGGTGGGCAACTTCGCCCGCGCCCTTGCGCTCTGCCGCAGCCCTTGGATCGCCCTCGCCGACCAGGACGACCTGTGGAAGCCGCACAAGCTCGCCCGCCTGGCGGCGGCGACGGAGCCGAGCGACCCGGACGACCCCGTGCAGCTGGTCTACAGCGATCCCTGCGAGACGTTGGAGCCGGACGGCACCGTGCGCTATGCCGCGGAGCACGCCGCAGTCGTGAACTTCGCTCGCCGCCGCGGCACGGGGCGGCCCGTTCGCGAGCTCCTGGCAGAAAACTGGGTGGTGAGTCACACCATGCTGCTGCGGCGCGAGGCAGCCCTCGCCGCCCTGCCCTTTCCCGCCGGCCTGCGCTACCACGACGGCTGGCTGGCCTTGGCCGCCGCCAGCCGCGGCCCCGTGCGGTTCGTCGACGAATGCCTCGAGACCTACCGCCGGCACGCCGCCAGCCTCACTTTCCAGACTGCGCCGGCCCAGGCTCGGCGGTGGTCCGAGATTGTCTCAGCTACCTTCCGAAGCAGCTGGCAAGAGCGCTGCGCGAGCGAGGCCGGCCGCCTGCGCGCCGCGCTCTCGCTCGCCGGGCTCACCCGCCGCGAGCGGGCCTTCGGCATTCGCCTGCTGCGCTACTACCAATGCGGCCTCGAGCCCGGCTGGCGCTGGCGTTCGGCGCTCGCCGGCCTGGGGCTCGGCCGCTTCTTCTCGACCGCCGGCCCGCTCTCTCGCCGCCTGCGCTTCCCCTTGCGTGCCCTTCTCGGTGGGCGCTGACGAGGCCGGTGGTGCGCATCCTCACCCTCAGCAACTGCCCCCTCGACGACCGCCAGGGGTCGGGCTACGTGATCCTGGGCTACGCCCGCCGCCTCGCCGCGCGCGGCCACACGGTGGACCTGCTGGGGCCGCCCGAGATCGAGGTGCCGCGCTGGCGCCGCTCCCCGTGGCAGGCGCAAGCCATCCGCTACCGGCAAGCGCTCGGCATGGCCCTCACCGTCCTCACCCGCCGCCGCCACTACGACCTCGTGGAGCTCTACGGCGGCGAGGCCTGGCTCGCCGTCACCCTGCTGCGCCGGCTGCGGCGACGCCCGCTCTTGGTCGCCCACTCGAACGGTCTCGAACCGCAGGCCGAGCGCCTGCTCGCCGCCAGCGGCGCCCAGCGGCGGTGGTTCCAGCGCGACCTCTCCCGGCTCTACGCCCGCACCTTCCGCGGCTGCGACGCCTTGGTGCTGGTGAGCGAGTTCGACCGCCGTTTTGCCCAGGCCGAGGGCTACCAACCCGCCGAACGGCTGCTGGCGATCGACAATCCCCTGCCCGAGGCCTTCCTGGCTGACGGACCGCCGGGCGCGGCACCGCTCGCCGAGCGGCCGCCGACGGCCCTCTTCTGCGGCTCGTGGATCCCTCGCAAGGGCATCGAGCTGCTCGCCCGCGACGGCGCCGCCTTCCTCGCCCGGCATCCCGCCTGGACCCTGCTGCTCGTCGGCGTCGGTGACCTGGAGCCGCGGCGGCATTTCCCAGCGGCGGTGGCGGACCGCGTCCAGGTGGTGCCGCGGGCCGAGCGCGAGAGCGAGCTCCTGGCGCTCTACCGGCGCAGCCGGATCGCCATCCAGACCTCGCTCTACGAGAGCTTCGGCCTGGCCGCCGCCGAGGCGATGGCCTGCGGCTGCGCCCTGGTGGCGAGCCGCGTGGGCTTCGCGGCCGGCCTCGCCGACGGTGCCGAGGCCAGCCTGCTGCCGGCGCCCACCAGCCCGCACCTGGAGCAGGCCCTGGCGCGCTTTGCGGCAGACGACGCCTTCCGCCAACGGCTCGCCGCCAGCGGCCAGAAGCGGGCTCGGCAGCTGCGCTGGGACGCAGCCGTCGAGCGTCTAGAATCGGCCTATCTCAACTGGCTGGCAGCCCACCAGCAGGCCGGCCACGCCGACGGCCGGATGACGACGCCATGAGCCGACCCACCTTCGAGTTTCTCCGCTACCTGCTCGGCCGCCGGCCGGCCCACTCGACGGTGACCGCTGCCGAGCGTGGGCTCCTCGCCGGCCTGGCCGCCGGCCGTCGCTCGGTGGTCGAGGTGGGGGTCTTCGAGGGCCTCACCAGCACCGCCCTCGCCCAGGCCCTCGCCCCTGACGGCCGGCTGTGGCTGGTCGACCCCTACCTGCGTGGCACCCGCCCCGAGCGGCTGCTGGGGATCTCCTACGCCGAGTGGATCGCCCGCCGCACGGTCCGCCCCTGGGCGGCGCGCGTGCGCTTCCTGCGCATCACCTCGCTCGAGGCGGCCCGCGACCCGGAGATCAGCCCCCCTCCCGAGCTGGTGCTGATCGACGCCGACCACTCCTACCCGGCAGTGCGGGCGGACTTCCTCGCCTGGGCCACGCGGCTCGCCCCGGGCGGCGTGATCGCGCTCCACGACAGTCGGATCTGCCCGGCACGCCCCGACCTCGAGCCCGCGACCGGCCCCGTGCGCTGGGTGGCCGAGGTGCTCGCCGGAGCGGCCGGCGCCTGGGAGGTGTGCGCCACGGCGGACTCGGTAACGGCCCTCCGGCGGACGCCGCCCGCGGCGGCCGAGGGCGGCGGTTGAGGCTGCTCCAGCTCGTCCCCCGGCTGCCACCACCGCACGAGGGCGTGGGCGGCTACGCGGCGGCGCTCGCCGGCGAGCTCGCCGCCCACCACGGGATCGCGACGCGGTTCTTCAGCGCCGAGCCGTCTGCCGGCGCCTCGACCCTGGAGCGCGAGCCGCGGGCCCTCGCCGCGCAGCTCGCCGCCGTGCCAGAGGCGACCACGGTGCTGCTGCACTACGCGAACTACGGCTTCGCCCGCCGCGGCTGCCCGGGCTGGCTCGTCGCGGGCCTGGAACGGTGGTTGGCGGCGCGCCCGCGGCACCGCCTGCTGAGCTTCTTCCACGAGGTCTACGCTACCGGCCGGCCCTGGCAGAGCTCCTTCTGGCTGGGGCCAAGGCAGCGCCGGCTGGCGCGCCGCCTGGCCGCGGCGAGCACCCTCTGCGCCACCAGCCTCGAGCTCTACGCCGGCCTGCTGCGCCGCCTCGAGCCGCGCTGCCGGCCGCAGGTGCTCCCCGTGTTCTCGACCGTCGGCGAGCCAGCAGCGGTGCCGGGCTTCGGGAAGCGCCCGCCGCGGCTGGTGGTCTTCGGCGGCCGGGGCGCCCGCGAGCGGGCCTTCGGCCCCTGCCGCGACGAGCTCGCCGCCGCCTGCCTGGCCCTCGGCCTCGTCGAGATCGTCGACCTCGGGCCGCCGCTCACCACCCTTCCCGACCACCTGGGTGCGCTTCCCGTCCGCGGCCTCGGTGAGCTGCCGGCCGCCGAGGTCTCGCGCCAGCTGCTCGCGGCACGGGCCGGCTTCCTGGCCTATCCGCGGGCCTTCCTCGGCAAGTCGACGATCTACGCCGCCTACGCCGCGCACGGCCTGCTGCCCCTGGTGGCGGGAGAGGCTGGGGTCGCCAGCAGGTCGGCGCCGGCCCTGCCCTCCGCCGAGGCCGGCGCCGCGGCCGGGGTGGACGCCGCCGGCATCGCCGCCGCCGCCCACGCCTGGTACGCCGAGCACGCCCTTGGCCGCCAGGCGGCCCGCTGCGCGGAGTGGCTGCAGGGATGAGGGTCCTCCTCTCCTCCCCCGCCTTCGCGCCGTCGGTGGGCGGGCTCGAGGCCGTGGTGGCGCTCTCGGCCGAGGGCTTCGCACGCCGTGGCCACCAGGTGGTGGTGGTGACCACGACGCCCGCCGGCGAGGCAGGCGAGGCAAGAGCTGCATACCGGGTGGTGCGCCGGCCAAGCCCGCTGGCCCTGCTGCGCTGGGTGCGCTGGTGCGAGGTCTTCTTCCAGGCGAACGTCAGCTTGAGGGGGCTCTGGCCCCTCCTCGTGGTGCGCCGGCCCTGGGTGGTCTCGCACCACAGCTGGTACTGCCGCACGGACGGCCGCGTCGCCTGGCAGGACCAGCTGAAGCGCCGGCTGCTGCGCTACGCTTCGGCTTCGATCGCCGTCAGCCGCGCGATGGCCGCCGATCTCGGGACCGACACCCTGGTGATCCCCAACCCCTACCGTGACGACCTCTTCCGGCGCCTGCCCGCGGTGCTGCGGGAGCGCGAGCTGATCTTCGTCGGCCGCCTGGTCTCGGACAAGGGGGCCGACCTCCTCCTCGCCGCCCTCGGCCGGCTCGCCGGTGAGGGGCTCAGGCCCCATCTCACGGTGGTCGGCGACGGCCCCGAGCGGCCCGCCCTGGAGGCCCAGGCCAGCACCCTCGGCCTCGCCGGGCAGCTGCGCTTCCGTGGCCTCCTCGCCGGCGAAGAGCTGGTCCGCGAGCTCAACGCCCACCAGGTGCTGGTGGCGCCATCGCGCTACCAGGAGCCGTTCGGGCTGGTGGCCCTGGAGGGCATCGCCTGCGGCTGCGTGGTGGTGGGCTCGGCCGGCGGCGGCCTGCCGGAAGCGATCGGCCCCTGCGGCCTGACCTTCCCGAACAGCGACATCGCGGCCCTCGCCGGCTGCCTGGCGAGCCTGCTCACCGCGCCGGCACGCCGCCAGGAGCTCCTCGCGGGCGCCGCAGACCACCTCGCCGCGCACCGTGCCGAGCGGGTGATCGACCGCTACCTCGCAGTGCTCGCCCCCCTCGCCAGGAGGGCGGCTTGAGCCTGCGCCTGCTGGTCGTCTTCGCCGGCCTGGCGGCGGCGCTCTGGGCCTTCCGCAACTGGCGGCGGGCGATCGAGGCGAGCCTGGTGCTGTTGGTCTTCGAGGGGGCCATCCGCAAATGGCTCTTCCCCGGCGCCCAGGACCTCGTCTACTTCGGCAAGGACGTGCTGCTGCTGGCCGCCTTCCTCGGCTACTTCCAGCGCCGGCCGCGCACCGCCGAGGTGGTACCGCCGGCCCTCGGAGCGGCATTGATCGCCGCCTCCGGCTTCGGCGCCCTGCAGATCTTCAACCCCAACCTGCCCAACGTGCTGGTGGGCCTGCTCGGCTTCAAGGCCTACTTCCTCTACGTGCCCCTGCTCTGGGTGATGCCGGCGGTCTTCCCGGACGACCGCGCCCTCGCCGCCTTCCTGCGCCGCTACATCTGGCTGTCGATCCCCGTGGCGTTGCTGGCCCTGGCGCAGTTCCGCGCCCCGGCGGACAGCTCGCTCAACGTCTACGCCCGCTCGGCCGGGCCGGGCAGCTACGTCACCACCTTCGGCAGCTCCACCCAGGTGCGGGTGACAGGAACGTTCTCGTACATCACCGGCTACTCGTCGTACCTGCTGGCGATGACGATCCTGCTGCTCGCCGTGCTGGCCGCCACCCGCTGGCGCTTCCGGGGCAACCTGGTGGTCTTCGCCGCGCTGGGGATGACTCTCCTTGGCATGCTGATGAGCGGCTCGCGTGGCCCGGTCTTCATGCTGGCGCTCCTGCTGCCGCTCTACTTCTGGTTGGGGCTCGCCCGCGAAGGTGGCGCCGGCCGCACCCTCGGCCAGCTGCTGGTGGTAGGCGGCCTGCTCGCCGTGGGCCTCAACTACTTCGGGACGGAAGCCGTCGAGGCCTTCTACGGCCGCGCCAGCGGCACCAGCGACTTTGGCAGCCGGCTCGCCTCGCCGTTCGTCCAGCCGCTGCACGCCTTCGAGGAGGCGGGCTTTCTGGGCTACGGGATCGGCGCCACCCACCAGACGGCGGCGGCCGTGACCAAGGACCTCCCTGCCTACAGCTGGCTCCACGGTGTGGTCCTCGAGGGCGAGCCGGGGCAGGTGATGCTCGAGCTGGGGCCGATCGGCTTTGCGCTCGTCTACTTCGTGCGCCTCTATCTGATCTTCTTCGCCCTGCGCCAAGTCTTCCGGCTACGCACCCCCTTCCATCGTGCCCTCGCCACCTCGGCGCTGCTCTTCTTCCTCGCCCACCTGCCGGGGGCCGTGGTGTTCAACGTCACCTCCGGCGTGTACTTCTGGTTCTTCGCCGGGCTGCTCACCCTGGTCCTCCGCCTCGACCGGGCGCTGGTGGCGGTACCCGCCACGGTCCCCCCGCCAGCGGCACCGGCGGCCGTCTCGGCGCCAACACGCCGCCGGCCGCGGCCGGCGCAGGCACCCGATCCCGCACGGCCGGCCTGGCCACTACCACCGTGAGCGGACCACCTTGACCGCACCGCGATGAACGGGTCGCCATGAACGGGCCGCACGTCCTCGTCACCCACCCCGGCCGCCAGCACTCGCACCAGGCCGCCCTCGCCCTCGCGAAGGCGGGGCTCCTTGCCGGCTACTGGGCCGGCGCCCCGGCCCTGGCCCGCCACCGCCGGGGCATCCCCCGGGCGGTCTGGGACCGCTTCGTGCGCTACGCCCCCCTGGCGCTGCCGGCGGAAAGGGTGCGTTGGTACCCCTGGGCCCCGGTAGTGCGCCGGCTGGCCGATGCCTCGTTGCCGGCTGGCCCACGCTTCCACGCCGACTACGCCGCCTGCCGCCTCTTCGACCGCTGGGCGGCCCGCCGGCTGAGCGCCGCCGGCGCGACGGCGGTGATCGCCTGCGAGATCTCCGCCCTCGCCACCTTCCAGAGAGGGCGGCAGCAGGGACTCGTCACCCTGCTCGACGCACCGTCCTTCCACCACACGGCCCAGGACCGCCTGCACGGCTTCGTCGAGCCGGCCGCCCTCCACCGCCGCATCACCGCCGTCAAGGACGCCGAGATCGCCCTCGCCGACGGCGTCCTCACCGTCTCGGAGCTGGCCCGCGACACCTACCTCGAGGCCGGCGTCGACGCCGCCAAGATGCACGCCGTTCCCCTCGGCGCCGACCTCGAGCTGTTCCGTGGCCGCGGCGAGCCTGGAACGCGGCAGGGCCCGCTGCGCTTCGTCTTCGCCGGGGCGATGATCCGCCGCAAGGGCTTCGACCTCCTGCTCGCCGCCTTCGCCGCCGTCGAGCGCGCCGCGCCCGGCTGCGAGCTCCTGCTGATCGGCCCCCGCGGCGATGCCGCCGGGGAGCTCGCGCGCTACCCTGGGGCCGCCGTCCGCGAGCTCGGGTCCCTGCCCCAGGCCGAGCTCGCCCGCCAGCTGCGCGCGGCCGACTGCCTGGTGCTGCCCTCGCGCAACGACTCCTACGGCATGGTGGTGGCCGAGGCGCTCGCCGCCGGCGTACCCGCCGTCGTCTCGACCATGGTCGGGGCCAAGGACCTGGTCCGCGACGGCGAGACCGGCTGGGTGGTGCCGCACGAGGACCTCGCCGCCCTCACCGCTCGCCTGCTCGCCTGCGCCAGCGATCCGCCGGGAGTGCGTGCCCTCTCGGCCGCCTGCCGGCGGGCCGCCGAGACGGCCACCTGGGAGGATTACCAGCGGCGCTTCGCCGCCCTCGTCAGCAGGCTTGCGGGGGCCGCGTGAGAGACTTCGGCGTGCGCACCCTGCTCGAGCGGCTGGCCCGCAACCGCAGCTGGAAGCGCCGGCTCCCCGCCGCGCTCGGCGGCCGCCCCATCGTCGTCTCGCCGGACGCTCAGCTCGGCCTCCTCAAACCCGGTGCGGCGGCCTTCGACGCCGACCTCTTGCGGGTGGCCCGCGAGCGGATCAGGCCGGGAAGCGAGGTCTGGGACGTCGGCGCCAACGTCGGCGTCTTCACCCTCGCCGCCGCCGTCGCGGCGCGGCCCGGACGGGTGCTCGCCATCGAGGCCGACCCCTGGCTCGCCGGCTTGATTCGTCGCAGCGCCGCCGAGCCGGCCAACGGCGACCTCGCGATCGACGTCCTCGCCGCCGCGATCGCCGATCACGACGGTACCAGCACCTTCTTGATCGCCGAGCGGGGCCGCTCCTCGAACTCCCTCGAGCTCGCTGGCGGGCGGTCGCAGATGGGTGGCGTGCGCTCCCGGCTGCTGGTGCCGACGCTCTGCCTCGACACCCTGCTCGCCGGCCGGCCGGCCCCACAGTTCGTGAAGATCGACGTCGAGGGCGCCGAGCTTGCCGTGCTCGCCGGGGCCCGCCACCTGCTCGCCGCGGTGCGCCCGGTGCTCCTGGTCGAGGTCGGTGGCGAGGCGGAGGAAGCGGTCGGCGAGCTTCTCGCGGCCGCCGACTACCTCCTCTTCGACGCCAGCCGCCCCCTGGCGGGCCAGGCACCAACCGCGCAGCCGCCCTTCAACACCCTGGCCCTGCCCCGGGAGGCCTGGCAGGCCGGGGCGGGCGGGAGCGCTTGAGGTCGCCCCGGGCGATGCGGGTCCTCCAGGTCATCCCCACCTACCTGCCCGCCTGGCGGCACGGCGGACCGGTGTTCGCCGTCCACGGCCTGGCCAAGGCCCTGGTCGCGGCCGGCCACGAGGTGGAGGTCTTCACCACCAACATCCACGGCGACGGCACGCTCGACGTCGAGACCGGCCGGCCGCAGGAGCTCGACGGCGTCCGCGTGACCTACTTTCCCGTCGGCTTTCCCCGTCGCTTGCACCGTGCCCCGGCCCTGGGCGCCGCCCTCAGCGAGCGCATCGCAAGCTTCGACGTCGCCCACCTGCACTCGCTCTTCCTGTGGCCGACCCTCATCGCCGCGCGCGCCGCCGAGCACGCCGGTGTGCCCTACCTGGTGGCGCCGCGGGGCATGCTGGCACGCGACCCCCTGCGCCGCCGCGGCACGCTGCGCAAGCGCCTCTGGTTGGCCCTCTGCGACCGCCGGACGGTGGAGCGCGCCGCCGGCCTGCACCTCACGGCCGCCCTCGAGCGCGCCGAGGCCGAGCGCTTCGGCTGGCGGCTGCCGCCCGTCTTCGAGGTGCCGAACGGCCTCGATCCCGCGGCGCTGGGGCTCGACCCCGCCGCGCCGGCCTACGCCGGCGCCAGGCCCTCGCCGGCAGTGGCGACGGCGCTCGCGGGCGGCCCCTACGTCCTCTTCCTCGGCCGGCTGAGCTGGAAGAAGGGCCTCGACCGCCTGCTCGCCGCCCTGCCCCACGCCCCCGAGGCGCGCCTAGTCGTCGCCGGCAACGACGAGGAGGCCCTCACCCCGCGGCTGGTGGCCCAGGCGCAAGAGCTCGGGGTGCGCGGGCGGCTGAGCTTCGTGGGGCCGGTGAACGGCTTCGACAAGGCAGCCCTGCTTGCCGGCGCGAGCGTCTTCGCCCTGAGCTCCTACGCCGAGAACTTCGGCAACGCCGTCCTGGAGGCGATGGCAGTGCGGGTGCCGGTGGTGGTAAGCCCCGAGGTGGGCCTGGCGCCGGTGGTGGCTGAGACCGCGAGCGGCCTGGTGGTGCCGGGCGAGCCCGCGGCCCTCGGTGCCGCCCTCGCCGGCCTGCTGGCCGACCCGGCGCGGCGGGCAGCGATGGGCGCCTGCGGCGCCGCCACCGTCGCCACCCGCTTCGGCTGGGACGGCATCGCCCGCCAGATGGCCAAGGTCTACGCCAAGGTCACCGCCGGCCGGCCCACGGCCGCTCGCCCGTGAGAGCATCGCGGCGATGCGCCTGAGCTTCCTCGTCGAGCGTCCCACGCAGTTCGAGGCGCCCTTCTTCCGCCACGCGGCAGCCGACGCCGAGCATCACCTACGGGTGGTCTACGGTGCCGGCAGCGCGGCCGAGACCACCTTCGACCCCGAGCTCGGCCGGGCGGTGAGCTGGGGCTTCGACCTCCTCGCCGGCTACGACCACGCTTTCCTGCCGGCGGCGGACGGCGGTGCCTTCTGGCGCCGAGAGCTCGCCGGCTGCGACCTCCTGATCATCAACGGCTACACCCAACGCGCCTATCGCCAGGCGGCCGCCGCCGCCCATCGCGCCGGGGTTCCGGCGGCGCTGCGCCTCGACTCGGTGCTCTGGGGCCACGGAGCGGCGCGCCGCCTCGCCAAGCGCCTGCTCTTCGCGCTCTATCTGCGGCGCCGCTTCCGCCTCTTCCTCGGCGTCGGCAGCCTGACTCGCGACTACCTGCGGGCGATGGGTGTACCGGCGGCGCGGATCGGCCTCTTCCCCTACGCCGTCGACCACGCGCGCTTCCGCGCCGGCTCCCGCCGGGAGGCGGACGAACGCCGGGAGCTGCGGCAAAAGCTGGAGCTACCTGCCGCCGGGCCAGTGGTGCTCGCCGTCGCCAAGCTCAACCCCCGCGAGGCGCCCTGGGACCTGCTGCGCGCCCTCGTCCGCCTGCCCTCGCCCCTGCCCTGGGTGGCGATCGCCGGTGACGGGCCGGAGCGGCCCGCCCTCGAGGCCTTCGCCGCCGGCCACGGCCTCGAGCGGGTGCGCTTCCTCGGCTACTGGCCCTACGCCGAGCTCGCTCGGCTGTACGGGGCCTGCGACCTCTTCGTGCACGCCGCCCAGGAGGAGCGTTGGGGAGTGTCGGTGGCCGAGGCGATGGCCTGCGGCCTGCCGGTGATCGCCTCGTCGCGGGTGGGGGCCGGCGTCGACCTCATCGCCGCCGGCGAGAACGGCGAGCGCTATCCGAGCGGCGACGCCGCGGCCCTCGCTGCCGCGCTGCGCGCCATCCTCGGCCGCCTGCAGGAGGCCGCCGGCCGCGCTGCCGTCGACGCCCGCAACCAGACGGTCCTCGCCAGCTGGGGCTACGAGGCCAGCTGGCGAGGCATCCTGGAGGCCGCCGGGCGCCTCAGCCGAGCCTGAAACCAGCGCGGCGCCGCAGCACCACCAGACCCAGGCCCAACAACAGCAGCCCGAAGAGGGCGAGGCCGAGGGTGTCGAGGGTCGGGATCTGCACTCCGGCCACGGTCTGCACCTCGAGGTCGGCCTGAGCAGCTCCGGCCGCGTCGCCGGCGACCGTCTGGCCGCTGACCTCCGCCGAGACCACGCTGGTGACGTTCGAGTAGACGCCGCTCACGGTGGCGAGCGGGATCGCGACCACGACGTCGAAGGTGCAGCTCGCGCCTCCGGCGAGGCTGCCGCCCGTCAAGGTCACCACCGAGGTACCGGCGAGCTGCGAGCCGAAGCCGCAGACATCGTTCACCGGCAGGCCGACGGCGACGGCGTCGGGCACGAAGGCGTCCAGGTCGTCGCTGAAGCTGATCGCCGAGGCAGTGTTGAGGGGATCGGGGTTGGTGAGGGTGAAGCTCAGGACGACCTGGTCACCGCTGTCGACCAGCGGCTCGGCGAAGGCCTTCTGGAAGTCCAGGAAGACCACCTCGAGGTTGGCCGGCGCCGGCGGCCCGCTGACCGGCACCCCGGACGCCACGCCGCTGACCGCGCCGGTGGTGTTGGTGAACACCCCGAGGGCTGCCGCCGCCGGCACCAGCACCGGCACGCTGAAGACGCAGGAAGCGCCCGGCGCCAGGCTGCCGCCGGTGAGGGTGACGACGGTGGTGCCGCTGAGCTGCGAGCCAGCGCCACAGACGTCGTTGACCGGCAGCCCCATCGCCACCAGGCCGGGGATCGCGGTGCCGAGATCATCGCTGAAGGTGATCCCCGTCACGGTGACGACGCCCGAGGCGTTGACGACGGTGAACTCGAGCTCGATGGTGCCGCCGCGCAGCACCGGGTTGCCGACGAAGCGCTTGGCGAGCGACAGCGGGTCCCCGACCACGGTCAGGTCGGCCATCGCCGTGCCGCTCGAGCCCAGCGACGAGGTCAGGGCACCCGAGATGTTGGTGGCGAGGCCCTTGACGCTGCTCGTGACGTCCACCTGCACGCTGCAGCTGGCGCCGGCCGGCACGCTGCCGCCGTTGTAGTCGACGCTGCCGGACCCCGCCGTCGCCGTCAGGGTGCCGCCGGTGCAAGTGGTCGTGGCGTTGGCCGGGGTCGCCACCACGACGCCGGTGGGCAGGTTGTCGACGAAGACGAGGCTGCTGGCCGCCACCGTGCTCGCCGAGTTGTCGATCGTGAAGGTCAAGGTGCTGACCCCACCGGCGGGGATCGCCGCCGGCGCGAAGGCCTTGGCGAAGCCCGGCTGTGGGTTGACGGTGAGGGTGTCGCTGGCAGTGCCGCTGTCACCCGAGGTCGAGGTGAGGCTGCCGGTGGTGTTGACGAGATTGCCCACCGCCGTCGCCGTGACGGTCGCCTGCACCAGGCAGGTGGCCCCAGCGCCGACACTGCCGCCGCTCAGGCTGACCACTCCGGCTCCCGGCGTCGCCGTCACCGTGCCGCCGCAGGTTGAGGAGGCATTGGCGGGGTTGGCCACCACCAGGCCGGCTGGCAGGTTGTCGCTGAAGGCCAGGCTGCCCGCCGCGATGATGCTCGCCGTGTTGTCGACCAGGAAGCTCAGGGTCGAGACACCGTTGAGGCCGATCGAGTCCGGCGTGAAAGTCTTGGCGAAGGTCGGCGGCGGCTCGATGTCGAGCATCGCGGTGGCGGGCGGCGCCTGCGGCAGGCCGCCGGCGACGAGGACGCTGGTGGTGTTGGTGTAGGTGCCGGGAGTCGCTCCGCCGGGGACCTGCAGGGTGACCATGAAGGTGCACGAGGCACCGGCGGCCAGGCTGCCGCTGGTCAAGGTGAGCACCGAGGTACCGGCGATCTGCGAGCCGGCGCCACAGACGTTGGCCGCCGGCAGCCCTACCGCTACCAGGCCGGGAAGGACGGCGCCGAGATCGTCGGTGAACGAGAGATCGGCCGCCCCCGCGCCGGTGTCGAGGTTGGTGAGAGTGAAGCTCAGCACCGGCTGGCCGGTCGGCGCCGACGGACCGTCGAACGCCTTGCTGAAGGTCAGCGGCTGGATCACCAGGGTGTCTGTCGCCGGCGCGCCGACCGCGCCGACACCGCCGAGGGTGCCGGTGACCGTGCTGGTGGTGTTGAGCGCGGAGGTGCCCGGGGCCGCGCCGGCCGGCACCTGCAGGGTGACGCTGAAGATGCAGGAGCTGGCCGGGCCGAGGGTGCCGCCCGTCAGCGTCAGCAGGCTCGTGCCGCTGATCTGCGAGCCCGCGCCGCAGACGTTGGCGACCGGCAGCCCGACGGCGACGAGGCCGGAGAGGGCGGCGTCGAGATCGTCCGTGAAGGTGATCCCCGTCGCCGCCTGCGCCGGGTTCGAGTTGGTGATGGTGAATTGCAGGTTCACCGTGCTGCCGGGCACCGCGGGATCGTTGGTGAAGCTCTTGGCGATCGACAGCGGGTCGACCAGCAGCAGCGTGTCGCTCGCCCCCGGCACGGTCACCGGCGAGCCGCCGAGCGTGGCGCCCACCGCGCTCGTGGTGTTGAGGTACTCACCGGGCGTCGCCGCGACGGGGACCTGCAGGGTGACGCTGAAGGTGCAGGAGGTCCCGGCCAAGAGGTTGCCGCCCGTCAGGGTGAGCGTCGTGGTGCCGGCAAGCTGCGAGCCCGTGCCACAAACGTCGCTGGCGGGCAGGCCGAGGGCGGCGAGACCGCTGAGCACGGCCGTCAGGTTGTCGGTGAAGGTGATGCCGGTGGCGTCGGCGCTGCTGCTCGAGTTCTGCAGCGTGAACTGCAAGGTCACCGTGCCGCCGGCGAAGCTCGGATCGTCGGTGAAGGCCTTGCTGAGGCTGAGGTTCGCCACCGTCAGGTCGGAGCTCGCCGCCGCCGAGGTCGACGGCAGGCCGAGCATCGTCGAGGCGACCGTGCTCGTGGTGTTGGTGTAGGTCCCCGAGCTGGCCCCCACCGGGACCTGCACGTTGACGCCAAAGGTGCACAGTTCCCCCGGCGCCAGGCTGGCGCCGCTCAACGACAGGAGCGTCGTTCCCGTCAGCTGCGAGCCCACACCGCAGACGTCGTTGAGCGGCGTGCCGAGGGCGGTCAGGCCGGCGAGCACGGCACCGAGGTCGTCCGTGAAGCTGATCCCGGTCGCCGCACCAGGGGCGCTCTCGTTAAGGGTCAGGGTGAACTGGAGGGCGGCGATGCCGCCGGCAGCCACCGTGTCCGGCAGGAAGGACTTCTCGAGAGCGGGTGCTCCGGCGATCGCCAGGGTGTCGCTCGCCGGGGCACCGACCACCGGGCCGCCGCCCGTGGTGCCGCTGATGGTGCTGGTGGTGTTGAAGTACAGCCCCGGCTGGGCCACTGCGGGGACCGCCAGGCTGACGCTGAACGTGCACGAGGCCCCGGCGGCGAGGTTGGCACCCTGGACGAGGAGTTGGAGATCACCCACCGGCGGCAGAGCGGTGGTGGTGGTGATGGTCGAGCCGGCACCGCAGAAGCCAGCCGCCGGCAGCGTCGGCACCAGGCCGGGCAGCATGGCGTCGAGGTCGTCGCTGAAGGTGAGGGCGGTGAGCGGACCGGTGGTGTCGGTGTTGGTGATGGTGAACTCGAGGGTCACCGTGCCACCCGCGGCCACCGGGTCGTCCGTGAAGCTCTTGGTGAGCAGCGGGATGGGGGAGACCACCAGGTGGTCGGTCGCCGGATCGGCCGTCGTCGGCACGCCACCCAGGGCGTAGCTCACGGAGCTGGTGACGTTGGGGTAGAGGCCGGCGGCGGCCGCCGCCGGGACCTGCAGGCTGACCGAGAAGGTGCAGGACTCTTCCGGGTCGAGGTTGCCACCGCTCAAGGTGAGGAGGGTGGTGCCGGAGAGCGAAGAACCCGGGCCGCAGGGGTTGGCGAGGGGGAGCCCGACGGCCGTCAGGCCGCTCAGCACGGCCGTCAGGTCATCGGTGAAGGTGATGCCAGAGGCGGCATCGAGGCGGTCGAAGTTGGTGATCGTGAACTGCAACGTCACCGTCCCGCCGGGGGCCACCGGGTCGTCGAGGAACTTCTTCTCGGCGAACTGGCGCGCCACCACCAACACGGCCGCGGCGCTGCCGCTGGCGCCACGGTTGGTATTGAGGTTGCCGGTGAGGTTGCGGTGGCTCGCGGCCACCGCCGTGGTGACGTCCACCGAGACGGTGCAGGTGGCGCCGGCGCCGACGAAGCCGAAGTTCAAGGAGATCGCGCTCCCCCCCGGCGCGGCGGACAGGGTCGGGGGCAGGATGCCGCCGGTGCAGGTCGTCGTCGCGTTGGCCGGCGAGGCCACCACCAGGCCGGTCGGCAAAGTGTCCGCGAAGCTGGCCAGATCCGCGCTGAGCGCGCTCGCCGTGTTGTCGAGGGTGAAGATCAACGTGCTGGTGGCGCCGGGGTTGATGCTCGCCGGCGAGAAGGCCTTGCGGAACCCGGGGCGGGTGGCGTCGACGGTCAGGTCCGCCGTGGCGGGGCCGCTGTTGCCGGCGCTCGAGGTGAGGTCGCCGCTCACATTGCTGTGGACTCCCGGCGTGGCGCTGGTCACCACCACCGAGACCGTGCAGGCGGCCCCTGCCGTCAGCTGGCCGTCCGTGAAGGTGATCGTGCTCCCACCGTCGGGAGCGCCGAGGATGCCGTTGGTGCAGGTGGTCGTCGCAAAGGCCGGGGTGGCGAGGACCACGCCGGCCGGCAGCACATCGGTGAAGGCCAGGTTCGAGACCGGCGTCGGCGAAGCGGCGTTGCTGATCGAGAAGGTCAGCGTGCTGACGCTGCCAGGGCCGATGGTCGCCTGGTTGAAAGCCTTGGAGAAGGTCGGCACGGGGAGGCCAGCGGAGGCGCTGGAGGCAACGACGACCAAAAGCCAGACGGTGAGGGCGGCAAGGCCAGCGAGCGAGCGCGGCGCCGTGCGGCGGGAGAAGGGACAGCGAAGGTCAAGGGATCGGAACATGGCAGCAGCTCCCACGCGGCGGTAGACGGCGTTCGATCGCGAATGCGACCAGGCTGTTGGAATGAGGAATAGGTTACCAGACTCACTCGCGACCGCCGGGCCCTTTCCCGTGCGACAGAGACGGTACGACGGCACGACACCGCGGGGCCGGCAGCACCCGCCGCGGCACGGCCGCCGGGTTCCATGACAACATTGCCGCTTCCAGGGCCTGCCGTTTCGCCTCGGGCGCTCGCCGTCGCCTGCGACGCCGGGCCGAGCCCCGCGACCATGACGCCGCTCACCGTCCTCGTCACCACCCGCAACGAAGAGCTCAACCTGGAGCGCACGCTCAGGAGCGTGCACGGCTTCGCGGACCAGATCCTGGTCATCGACTCGGAGAGCGAGGACGCCACGGTCGAGATCGCCCGCCGTTACGCCGACGAGGTGGTCAACCTGCCCTACGAGCACGGCCGGATCATTCCCTGGATCTTCCAATGGGGGCTCGACCACCTGCCGATCCGCAACCCGTGGATCTTGATCCTCGAGGCCGACCAGGCGGTGACGCCGGCACTGCGCGCCGAGCTCGCCGCCCTGCTGGCGCGGCCGGAGGTGGCCGAGAACGGCTTCTTCATCCGCCGCCGGCAGATCTTCCGCGGCAAGCCGCTGCGCTTCGGCGGCTACGGCCGCAAGTACCTGATGAAGCTCTTCCGGCGCGGCTGCGGCGAGCTCGACCCCGTCGAGCAGGACACTCGCGTCTACGTGCGCGGCGCCACCGGCAAGCTCAAGGCGCCCCTCGAAGAGCTGAACCGCAAGGAGGAGGAGATCCTCTTCTACCTCGGCAAGCACCTGCGCTACGCCGAGGCCTTCGCGCAAGAGGAGCTGCGCCGCCGCCGCGAGAAGCTCGCCTTCAAGGCCCGCGGCCGCTTCTTCGGCACCCCGGACGAACGGGTGCTGTGGCTCAAGGAGCGCTACTACCGCCTCCCTCTCCTCGTGCGCCCGAGCCTCTACTTCCTCTACCGGTACTTCTTCCTGCTCGGCATCCTCGACGGCAAGAACGGTTTCATCTTCCACTTCCTGCAGGCCTTCTGGTTCCGCCTGATCGTCGACGTGCGGCTCGCGGAGCTGCTGGCGACTGCCCCAGGTGAAAAGGTCGTGGCCGCGGCGACCACGGCCGACGACACCCCATGAGCCATCCCATCCTCGGTCTCAACGCCTTCCACGCCGACGCCTCGGCCGCCGGCCTCGCCGACGGCCGGTTCGTCTGCGGGGTCGAAGAAGAACGCTTCCGCCGCGTCAAGCACTGGGCGGGCTTCCCCGAGCTCGCCATCCGCTTCTGCCTCGGTGAGATCAACGCCGGCCGCTTCGACGGCCTCACCGCGATCGCCGTCTCCCGGCAGCCGCGGGCCTACTTCCTGCAGAAAGTGCTGCTCGCCCTGCGCCACCCGCGCAGCCTTGGACGCGCCGCCGGCCGGGTGCGCAACCTGGCGGCGATCGCCTCCCTCGACGAGCGCTTCCAGGCCGCCTTCGGGGCCGAGCTCGGCAATCAGAAGCTGCCCACCATCCACCCCATCGAGCACCACCTGGCGCACATCGCCTCGGCGTTCTTCGCCTCGCCCTTCGAGGAGGCGATGTGCCTCACCGTCGACGGCTTCGGGGACTTCGTCTCGACCATGCAGGCGGTGGGCCGGGGCAACCGGATCGAGGTGCTCGAGCGCGTGCATTTCCCCCACTCGCTGGGCCTCTTCTACACCGCCATCACGCAGTTCCTCGGCTTCCACGGCTTCGGCGACGAATACAAAGTGATGGGCCTCGCGGCCTACGGCGAGCCACGCTTTGCGGCGGCCCTGGAGCAGGTGGTCCCGGCGCGAGCGGACGGCAGCTTCACGCTCGACCTCGCCTACTTCCGCCATCTCTCCGCAGGCGTCGACATGAGCTGGGATGACGGCGAGCCGCGGCTGGGGATGGTCTTCACCCCCAAGCTCGCCGAGCTCCTGGGGCCGGCCCGGGCGCCGCGAGCCGAGCTCGAGCAGCGCCACAAAGACCTCGCCGCCTCGCTGCAGGCGGTCTACGAGGCGCGCTTCTTCGCTCTCGTGCGCGCCCTGCAAAAGCGCACTGACCTCAAGCGCCTGGCGCTCGCCGGCGGCTGCGCCATGAACTCGCTCGCCAACGGCAAGCTCTTCGAGCGCACGGACGTCGAAGAGGTCTACATCCAGGCGGCGGCCGGCGACGCCGGCACCTCGCTGGGGGCCGCCCTCTACGTACAGCACGCCGTGCTCGGCCTGCCGCGCTCGTTCGTGATGGAGCATTGCTCCTGGGGGCCGGCCTACGGCGAGGCGGCGGTGCGCTCGGCGCTCGCCGCTGCGCTGCCCGGCTCGGGAGGGCAGGACGGGCGGCACGCCTACGAGGGCGAAGAGCTGCTGCTCGCCACGGCCCCCGACCTCGCGACCCTCTGCCGAGAGACCGCCCAGGGCCTCGCCGCTGGCGAGGTGGTGGGCTGGTATCAGGGCCGCTCCGAGTGGGGGCCGCGGGCCCTCGGCAACCGCTCGATCCTCGCCGATCCTCGCCGGTCCGACATGAAAGAGGTCCTCAACCTGAAGATCAAGCGGCGGGAGTCCTTCCGGCCCTTTGCGCCGTCGATCCTCGAGGAAGAGACCGCCGCCTGGTTCACCGTCGACTACCCCGATCCCTTCATGATCAAGGTCTACCCGATCCGCCCGGAGCGCCGGGCCCAGGTGCCGGCGGTGACCCACGTCGACGGTACGGGTCGGCTGCAGACCGTCGCCCAGCGCACCAACCCCCGCTACTGGCAGCTGATCGACGCCTTCCGGCGTGAGACGGGGGTGCCAATGGTGCTCAACACCTCGTTCAACGAGAACGAGCCGATCGTCAACACCCCTACCGAGGCCCTCGACTGCTTCCTGCGTACCAAGATGGACCGCCTGGTGATGGGGGACGTGGTGCTGCGGCGGCCGGGCTCCTGAACCCGATGAAGGCCCTGGTGCGCCGCCTGCTCCCCGCCGGGGCTTACGCGGCGCTGGCTGCCGGCTTCGACCGCCTGCGCCGGCTCCACCCGGAGCGCCGCCGCCGGGCGCGCCAGCACCGGCAGCTCAACCGTGGCGCGGGGGATGACGCGATGGTGCTGCGGCCGGGCCTGCGCCTCGCTGTTGACCCGCGCGCCCGCGCTTCCTTCGAGCACTTCTGCTTCCGTTCGCTGGCGATGGCCCGCGAGCTCGACGCCTTCCTCGCCGCGCGCGAGGGCCGCACTCGGCTGGTCGACGTCGGGGCCCTGCACGGGCTCTTCGCCCTCGCGTTCACCGCCGGCCGGCCGGCCGCCCGTGCCCTCGCCATCGACCCCTCCCCCGTGGCCCAGGAGACCCTCCGCGCCAACCTCGCGCGCAACCCGGACTGCCAGGTCGAGGCCCTGCAGCTCGCCCTCGGCGACCGCGACGGCACCCTCGCCATGCGCCAGGAGTGGGAGCACCTCGAGGCCCTGCCGGCGGGCGCGCAGGCCGACGCCGCCGGGGTCCTGACCGTCGAGCAGATCACCCTCGACAGCCTGCTCGCCGGCCGCGCCTTCGTGCCGGACCTCCTCAAGATCGACGTCGAGGGCTACGAGCTGGCGGTGCTCAGGGGGGCCCGCGCCACCCTGGAGCAGGCCCGCCCATGGCTCTTCTTGGAGCTCCATCCACAGCGCTTGGCGGAGCTCGGGGCCTCCGCCACCGCCGTCGTCGCCTGGCTCGCCGCTGCCGGCTATTCTCTGCAAGCCATCGGCGGCGGCAGCCTGCAGCGCCACCTCGCGGCCGGGCGGGTGTTCCGGGCGGTGGCAAGGTCGCGCGAGGACGGCCCCGCCCGGGGATGAATCCCCGGGCTACCGACCTCGGCCCCTGGCGGGGCCCCGGGACGGACCCCCCTTCAGGCCGGACTGGGAGGGGCCGGTTTCAAACCGACCCTGGTCAACCACCCTCCTACCGTCGCAGCCGCCGCAGCAGCTCGCCGACGAGGAGCGAAAGCGGGCCGGCCATGCGAGCCGGGCGGCTGCGCAGGGCGACGGGCCCGGCGTCGGCCGCTGGCGGCAGGGCCAGGGCCTCGGCGAGGCGGTGGCGCAGCGGGCTCACGAAATGGAAGCCGACAGCGCCAGGATCGAGCGGGGTCGCGGCGCCGGGGATCACCAGCTGCCTGGGGTCGAGGAGATGGCAGCCGGCGCGGCCGCCGAGGAGGGCCCAGGCCGTCTGCTCGGCCCAGGCCGGCGGCTGCAGGAGCCCGGGCCGGGCGACGAAGCGTTCGAGGAGAGCGAGGTCGAGGTGACGGCGGTCGAAGGCCAGGATGCCGGTGTTGACGCGGCCGGGCAGCCGCAGCCAGCGACCCCGCAGGCGATGCCAAGAGCGCACGGTGTAGGCGTGCTGCACGTCTGCCATGAAGAGGGCGCCGCAGCCCTCCGGGCGGCTGAACAGGCCGCGGAACGACCGCCGAAAGAGCACGTCGGTGTCGCAGTAGGCGACGCTGTCGCCGGCCGCGAGCAGGGGGACGTCGAGGAGCTTCGCGGCAAGGGGGCTTGCGGCCCGAAAGGCCCGCAGCGCCGGGTAGGGCGCCAAGAGCTCGGCGAGGGCCCGGTCGGCCGCGGACCGGGGCAGGACGTCAAGGGGGCCGACGGCCGCGGCGAGGCGCTCATGGTCGGCGGCCGTGAGCGTGCCGTCGTCGTGGACGCGCAGGCGAAGCGGCTCGACCGAGAGGCGGACGAGGCTCGCGAGGCAGGGCAGGGCGGTCGCCAGCTGGCCGGTGCCGAGCAGCGTGGCGACGACGCTCGGCACGCGGTCTGCCGCGGGCCCCGCTGGGCCACCCCCTACGCCGTCTGTTTGGCCGTCCGGCATCGAGCGACTATTCTAGCGAGCCACTTCGAACATCATGACCGCGCCCGCCCCTGCTGCTGCGGCCTTCCGCCGCCTGCGCCGCCTGCTCCTCGGGCTCCTCGCTGTCGCCGTCTGCGGCGAGGTGGCGCTCCGCCTGGCCGACGCCGCCCTGGACCGCCCCACCGGCTCGCTCTACGACCACATCGTTCCCGCGGGCGACCGCTACAAGCTGACCCCCGGCGGCCGGGTGGTGGCGCCCGAGCGCTACGGAGACATCGAGTACCGCTTCAACCGCCAGGGCTACCGCGACCGCGACCACGACCCGGCCGCGCCAGGCGAGCGCATCGTCCTCCTCGGGGACTCGGTGACCTTCGGCCTCGGCGCCGCCTACGCCGACATCTACCCGGTGCAGCTCGCCGGCCTCCTCTCCCAGCGCTATGGCCCGCGCTACGAGGTGGTGAACCTCGCGATCTTCGCCTACGACACCCAGCACGAGCTGGAGGCCCTCGCCGAGGACGGTCTCGGCGACCGCCCGACACTGGTGGTGGTGCAGTTCTACCTCAACGATTTCGCCATCCATGCGCCCCGTGGTGACGGGCCGCCGCCCCGCCTCAGCCTCGGCCAGCGCCTGGTCGGCCTCAAGAACCTGTTGCTCTACCGCTCGAACCTCTACCGCCGCCTGCACCAGCTGGCGACCACGGCGACGTACCGCTTCTTCCATGACCGCCGCCGGCTCGCGCACCCCGCGACGCTCAACCGCGCCGAGCCGGTCGACAAGCTGCGCTATCTGACCGACCACCCCGACGATGCCGACGTCCCTGCCTTCGTCGCCCTGCGCCGCATCGCCGACCTCGCTCGCGAGCACGGCGCACGCACGCTCGTCCTGCTTTCGCCCGACGAGGTACAGCTGTTCGACGCCGCCTACGACGGCATCCAGGCCCGCTTCGCCCGCTTCGCGGCGAACGCCGAGATCCCCTTCCTGGACCTTCTCCCCGGCCTGCGGGCCGAGCCCAAGCACCACAAGCTCTTCCTCGACGGGGTGCATTTGAGCCCGCGCGGCCACCGGCGGGTGGCCGAGCTGCTGCTCGCCGAGCTCGTCCGCCGCGGGCTCGTCGGCGAGGCCGCCCCGGCCCCGTGAGCCGCGGCGCCAGCGGCCCGGCCGCCCCCCACTTTCCCGGGCTCGACAGCCTGCGGGCCTACGCCGCGCTCTTCGTGGTGATCGGTCACGTCCCCCTCAATCAGGCGAGCCTCGGCCTGCCCAACCCGCACTACGGGGCTCTCTTCTTCCGCGGCGCCACGGCGGTCTCCTTCTTCTTCACCCTGAGCGGCTTCCTGATCACCTACCTGCTGCTCGGCGAGCAGGCCCGGCGGGGCCGCATCGACGTCAAGGCCTTCTACCTGCGGCGGGTGCTGCGGATCTGGCCCCTCTACTACACGGTGGTCCTCTGCGGCCTCCTCTTCTACAACGCCCTGCTGCCGCGGCTGGGGATCGCCTACGAGGTGCGCTACCCGCTGCCCCTGGCCGCGGCGCTCTACGTGCTCTTCCTGCCCAATTTGATGAACAGCCTCTACGCGGTGGGCGGCATTCTCAACCCCACCTGGTCGATCGGCATCGAAGAACAGTTCTACCTCTCCTGGGCGCCGGCCCTGCGGCGCTGGCACCACCGGCTGCCGGCCCTGGCGGCAGCGGTGCTCGTCGCCTCGCTTGCCACCTTCCTGTTGAGCCCCCTCGCCGTGGGAGAGGTGGGATGGGCGCCCAAGTTCCTCGACCAGCTGAAGTTCCACTTCATGGCGGCGGGTGCGCTGGCCGCCTGGGCGCTCTTCCACCACCGCGAGCGGCTGCTGGCGAGCCCCGTCTTTCGCCGGCCGTGGCTCCAGGGGCTCCTCGGTCTCCTGGTGGTGCAGTTCTACTTCGTCGACGTCTTCCACTTCGGCCGCAACACCGCCGAGCTCTTTCAGCTCGCCCTCTACCCCTGGCTGCTCGTCGAGATCGGCGCCAACCCGGCGCGCCGCCTGCCGCTCACCAATCGGCCGGCCGAGTACCTGGGGCGGATCTCCTACGGGCTCTACATGTTGCACATGCCGGTGGTCTACGCCACGTCCTGGCTCTTCGCCCGCAGCGGTTGGTTGCGGGGCCATCTGCTGCTCTATGTGCTCGCCTACTACGGCCTCGCCCTGGGCCTGACAGTCGGCGTCGCGGCCCTCTCGTATCGCTACCTCGAAACCCCCATCCTGCGGCTCAAGGAGCGCTTCAGCCGTTGATCCGCGCGCCGGCGCGGCGCGGCTGGTAGACTTCCATGTTGTCCCCGAAGCCGTCTCGAGGCATGCCCGCGAGGCTCTTGCTCGACATTTCTAGCCAAATGAGAATCTCAAGATGACCTGGAAAGAGAAGCGCGTCCTCGTCACCGGCGGGGCTTCCTTCATCAGCTCCCACCTGATCGACCTCCTGGTCGCCAAGGGCGCCACCCGCATCCGCGTGGTGGACGACCTGTCGAGCGGCAGGCTGGCCAACATCCAGCACCACCTCGACGCCGGGGTCGTGGAGATGCGCAAGGCGGACCTCCTCGAGCCGGGGGTGGCCCAGGAGTCGGTGCGCGACATCGACGTCGTCTTCCACCTCGCCGCCATCCACGGCGGGCGCGGCTTCGTGGACCTCCACCAGGCGGCCTGCGCCCAGAACCTGGCGATGGACGGCCTCCTGGTCAAGGCAGCCTACGAGTCGGGGGTGGACAAGTTCGTCTTCGCCTCCTCCGGCTGCGTCTACCCCAACTTCCTGCAGCAGGACGTTCGCCAGGAGCTCTACCTGACCGAGGACATGGTCGGGCCGCCCTACGACGCCGACAACATGTACGGCTGGGCGAAGCTGATGACGGAGATGACGCTCAAGGCCTACCACAAGGACTTCGGCTTCAAGTCGGCCTCGTGCCGCTTCTTCACCGTCTACGGCGAGCGGGGGGTGGAAAACCACGCGGTGATCGCGATGATCGCCCGCGCCTTCGTCAAGCAGAGCCCCTTCGAGATTTGGGGGGACGGCACCCAGGTGCGCAACTGGACCTACGTGGGTGACATCGTCTCCGGCATGGTGCTCGCCGCCGAGAGGATCGACGACGGCACCGCCGTCAACCTCGGCACCGAGGAGCGCACGCGGGTGATCGACGCCGTGTATGAGGTGCTGCGCTACACGGACCACCAGGCCGAGATCAAGCTCCTCACCCACATGCCCACCGGGCCGCTCAACCGGGTGGCGAAGAACGACCTCGCCCGCGAGCTCCTCGGCTGGGAGCCCAAGATGAGCTTCATCGACGGCCTGCACCGCACGATCGACTGGTACTTCGCCTCCAAGCGGCGCGAGGAGGTCGGCGGCTACCTCGCCGAGATGCTGACCGAGCGGTAGGGGGCGAAGGCCACCTGCCGCGCAGCTCGATGCCCCGCCTCGTCTACCTCTGCGACTGGCTGCCGCCGGATTTCGGGGCCGTGGGCCAGTACAGCCAGCTCTTCGCCCGCGAGCGGGCGGCGGCCGGTGAGGAGGTGGTGCTCGCCGGCTTGTCGTCGACGGCCAGCTCCGTCGAGAGCGAGACCGTGGGGGCGGGCCGGTTGACCACGGTGCGTTTGCACGCCCCGACCTACGACCGCGCCGACTTTGCCAGCCGCGCCCGCTGGACCCTCAGCACCAACGCCCGGCTGCTCTGGCGGCTGCGCCGCGAGCTGGCGGCGGCCGACGAGGTGCTGTTCACCGGCAGCCCGCCCTTCCTGCTCCATCTGGTGGCGCCGCTCAACAGCTTGCTGCGCAAACAGCTCACCTACCGCATCACCGACTTCCATCCCGAGGTGCTGATGGCGGAGCTCGGCCGCGTGCCCTGGCCGCTCGCCGCCTTCTATCGGCTGACCCTCGCCCTGCGCCGCCAGGTGGATGGCTTCGAGGTGCTGGGCGAGGACCAGCGCCGGCGCCTCCTCGCCATCGACGTCCCGGCCGAGCGCATCCGCCTGAAACGCGACCCCAGCCCGGTCGACCTGCCACCCGGTACCCAGCCCCTCGCCTTACCCGGCGAGCTCGCTGGCAAGGTGGTGCTGCTCTACTCGGGGAACTTCGGGGTGGCCCACGATCACGAGACGTTCGTCGAAGGCTACCGCCGCCACCACCGCGCGGGCTCGGGGCGGGTGGGGCTGTGGCTCAACGCCACGGGAGCGCGGGCCGACAAGGTGGAGGGCCTGCTGCGCGACGCCGGCCTTCCCCACCACCGCTCGCGCCCCGTTCCCCTCGCCGAGCTGCCGCGGTTGCTGGTCACCCCCGCCGCCCACCTCATCACCCTGCGTGACGAGCTGGTGGGCTTCGTGCTGCCCTCGAAGGTCTACGGCTGCCTGCAGTCGGGCCTGCCCCTCCTCTACGTGGGGAGCGCCGACTCCGACGTCCACCTGCTGGCCGCCGAGGCCCTACCGCCCGAGCGCTACTTCCGGGCCGCCGTGGGAGACGCCACGGCCGTCGCCGCCGCCCTCGAAGCGATCGCCGACCTCGCCGGGTCGCCCGCCCGATGAGCGCGGGGCTCAAGGCGGCGCTGCGCAGCCGCCTCCCTCGCCTCTTCCTCGCCCTGCGCGATCTGCGCTACCGGCTCCGCCCGGAACGCCCGGACCCGTCGCTCACGGAGCTCCTCACCCGCCTGTCTCCCGGAGCGCTCCGGGTGCAGAGCGGCCCCTTCGCCGCCATGACCTACCTGCCGCAGGCGCTGGGGAGCGGTCTCCTGCCGAAGATCGCCGGCACCTACGAGGCCGAGCTCCATCCGGTCCTCGAGCGAGCGATCGGCCGCCGGCCACGACGGCTGGTGAACATTGGCGCGGCGGAGGGCTACTATGCCGTCGGCCTCGCCCGCCGGCTGCCGGAGCTCGCTGTCTATGCCTTTGACCTCGAGCCCTTGGCTTTGCGTCGCCTGCCCGCCCTGGCGGCGGCCAACGGGGTAGCCGGGCGGGTGCAGTTCGAGAACCGCTGCACTCCCGCTCGCCTCGCCGTGCTGGCCGGCCCAGGCTGCCTCGTGGTCTGCGACTGCGAGGGCTGCGAGGCGGCGCTGCTCGACCCGCGGCAAGCCCCGGCGCTTGCCGCCGCGGACCTCCTCGTCGAGCTTCACCGGGCCGGCGACCCCGGCCGGCCCGAGGCCGTCCTCGCCCGCTTCGCCACCAGCCACCACTGCGAGCTCATCGAGGCCCAGCCGCCACCCGGCTCCCTGCCGCCTCAGCTGGCGGCCCGCCTGCGACCCGAGGAGCACGCCCGGGTGACCGACGAGGGACGGATCGACGGCTTCCTCTGGGCCTGGCTCACGCCCCGGCAGCGCTGATCCCACTCTCGCTCTCGTCGCAGGGCGGGTTTGAAACCCGCCCCTACACAACCCGGGCGCCATTCGGCCCCCTGTCTCATGGCCGGCTGGTAGACTGCGGCCCTGCCGTGCGAAGCGTCGTCATCACCGCCTTGTGGGCCGCGGCGACCGCGGGCCTGGTCACCAATCTGCTGGTGCCGGTGGCGGTGCGGCTGGCCCTTTTCCTGCGCATCCTCGACCATCCGAGCGAGCGCAAGACGCAGAGCCGTGCCGTGCCGCGGCTGGGTGGCCTCGCCATCTTCGCGGGCTTTGCCCTCGGTTCCCTCACCGTGCTGTTGATGAAGTGGAACCAGTGGAACCTGGGGATCTCCCGCTCCGAGCTGGTGGCCCTCTCGGTCGGCACCTTCCTGGTCTTCCTGGTAGGGGTGATCGACGACATCTTCGACGTCTCGGTGGCCAAGAAGCTGCTCATCGAGCTGGCCGCCGCCTACTTGCTGGTGCACATCGGCTGGTCCTTCCACGTGCTCGCCCTGCCGGGCGTCGGCAACGTCGAGCTCGGGGTCTTCGGCGAGCTGGTGTCGTTGCTGTGGATCGTCGGCTGCACGAACGCCATCAACCTGATCGACGGCCTCGACGGCCTCGCCGCCGGGGTGGTGGCGATCGTCGCCGTGGGGCTGTGGATCTACGCCCTCGACATCGGCAACCTGCTGGCGGTGGTGCTGCTCGCGGCGATCGTCGGCGCCTGCCTGGGCTTTCTGCGCCACAACTGGGCGCCGGCCCGCATCTTCATGGGCGATTCGGGCTCCCTCACCCTCGGTTTCCTGCTCGCCGCCACCAGCGTGCAGTCCTCGCTCAAGGCGCCGGCGGCGGTCGCCATCCTGGTTCCCATCCTCGCCCTCGGCCTGCCGGTCATCGACACCTTGCTGGTGATGTTCGTGCGCTTCCTCGATCGCCCGCACGGCCCCTTTCTCGAACGCTTCCTGCGCATGTTCCGCGCCGACCGCAACCACCTGCACCACACCCTCGAGCCGATCGTGGCGCACCGCGGCGGCATCGTGACAGCGATCTACGCCACCGCTATCCTCTTCTGCGGCATGGCGATCGCCGTCGCCCTGACCCACAACGCGACGCTGGGGTTGGGGCTGGTGGTGCTGGAGTTCCTCGCCGTGCTGGCGATGCGCAACCTGGGGCGGATGCGCCGGGGCGGCGCCGAGGCAACGGCCGAGCCGCCGCCGTAGCGCCGCACCTCAGAAGATCGTGTAGATGAAGGGGGCGGACACCTGGCCGGCAGCGATCAGCAGGCCGAGCAGGCCGAGCACCAGGAGCAGCGGCACGATCCAATAGGCCTTGTGCTCACGGGCGAAGGCCAGCAGCTCCGCGAGCAGCCGGCCGCCGTGTCGTAACTTTCCCATCTCCGGTTCCCTTTCTCACCACGCCGGCGCCCGCGAGAGAGCACCGGCCCAAGCCGTCATGGCCCTCAATCCAGCGTGAAGGTCTCCCGCCAGTTCTCCTTCTCCTCCCAGCCCGGCTGCTCGCGCTTGGCGAGGAGGAAGTCCTCCAGCACCAAGTAGTCCATCTCGCAGCGCATGAAGCAGCGGTAGGCGTCCTCCGGCGTGCAGACGATCGGCTCGCCGCGGACGTTGAAGCTGGTGTTGATCAGGATGCCGTAGCCCGTGCGCGCCTCGAAGGCCGAGATCAGAGCGTGGTAGCGGGGGTTGGTCTCGGCCGACACCGACTGGATGCGCGCCGAGCCGTCGACGTGGGTGATCGCCGGCACGTCCGAGCGCACCCGGTTGACCCACTCGAGGAGGTCGTCGCTGCGCACCGCGGCCGGCTGCTCGACGCAGCGCTCGCCCTGCACCTGGGCCACCAGCAGCATGTAGGGCGACGGGCGGTCGAGCGCGAAGAAGTCGCCGATCCTCTCCTCGAGCACCGAGGGGGCGAACGGCCGGAAGCTCTCCCGGTACTTGATCTTGAGGTTCATGATCGACTGCATCTTGGGCGAGCGGGCGTCGCCGACGATCGAGCGGTTGCCGAGCGCCCGCGGCCCGAACTCCATGCGGCCCTGGAAGAGGCCGATGACGTTCTCTTCGGCGATCAGCCGGGCGATCTCCGCGGCCCACTCGCCCTCACCCAACCGCCGCGCCGCATAGCCCTTGGCGGCGAGGAACTCGCCGATCTGCTCGTTCGAGAAGGCCGGCCCGAGGTAGGCGCCCTGCATGCCGTCGCCCCCCGGTCGCCGGCGGTTGGCCGGCTGCGGGCGGGGCTTGCCCAGACCGCAGTGGTAGTAGGCGAGCGCCGCGCCGACGGCGCCGCCGGCATCGCCGGCCGCCGGCTGGATGAAGAGGTCGTCGAAGATCCCCTCACGCAGGAGCACGCCATTCGCCACGCAGTTGAGGGCCACGCCCCCGGCCAGGCAGAGCTTGCGCTTGCCGGTGAGCTGGCGGGCATGGCGGGCGGCGCGCAGCACGATCTCCTCGGTCACCGCCTGGATCGAGCGCGCGAGGTCCATCTCGCGGCGGGTGATCCGACCCTCGGGCTGCCGCGGCGGGCCACCGAAGAGCTTCTCGAAGCGCGGGCCGGTCATCCGCCAGCCGGCGAGGTAGTCGAAGTAGGAGAGGTCGAGGTGGAAGGAGCCGTCGGCCTTGAGGTCGACCAGCTCGCGCAGGATCAGGTCGCGATAGACCGGCTCGCCGTAGGGCGCCAGGCCCATCAGCTTGTACTCGCCGGAGTTGACCTTGAAGCCCGTGAAGTAGGTGAAGGCCGAGTAGAGCAGGCCGAGCGAGTGGGGGAAGCGCATCTCCTCGACCAGCCGCAGGCTCGCCCCTTCGCCGACCCCGACGGTGGTGGTGGACCACTCGCCGACCCCGTCGAGGGTGAGGGTCGCGGCCTCCTCGAACGGCGAGGGGAAGAAGGCGCTCGCGGCGTGGGACTCGTGGTGCTCGGCGTAGAGGATGGGCGGCGGCTCGGTGAGGCCCAGGGTCGCGAGAGCGTCCTCGATCTGCGGGGTGAGCCAAAGCCGGTCGCGCAGCCACAGGGGGATCGCCTCCAGGTATTGGCTGAGGCCGCGCGGTGCCACGGAGAGATAGGTCTCGAGCAGGCGATGGAGCTTGAGGATCGGCTTGTCGTAGAACACCACCGCGTCGAGGCCGCCGTCGGTGATGCCGCCCTCGGCGAGGCAGTAGCGGCTCGCCTCGAGGGGGAAGCCGGGATCGTGCTTCTTGCGCGTGAAGCGCTCTTCCTGCGCCGCCGCGACGACCACGCCGTCTTCCACCAGGCAGGCGGCCGAATCGTGGTAGAAGGCGCTCAAGCCAAGGATTTTCAAGCGCTTACCTCTCGCAACCGGGTCGTCCCACGAGCTCGCTCAGCGGCCTGGGTCCGGCGGTTCCACCGTTGTCGATGCCTCAGAACTGATGACGGTAATAGGCCTCGGTGCGCGCCACCTGCGGCCGCTGGTGCCAGTAGGAAGGCGTCGAGTCGTCGAACCACCGCTCGAGCTTGTCCCGCCGCCCGCGGCGCATGATCCGGCCGACGAGGGTGAAGAAGAGGAGGAAGACCGGCGTCAGCAGCAGCACGGCGAGAAAGCGCCCCACCAGCTTGCCGAAGGCCGCGAGGCCCTTGCCGAGGGCGGCGTAGGCACCCCGCGGCGAGGCCAGGGCAGCGAGCGCCACCAGCCCGGAGAGCACGGCGGCGACGAGGGCCAGGCGGGGATGGTGGAAAAAGGAGAGGCCCCCGGCGACGAGGCCGCCGACGACGGCGCGCAGCAGCCCTTCGCGACGAAGGGCCGCGGCCGAGGGCCCTGCCGCGGCAGCCGGCTCGCGCCAGCGCCAGATCGCCGCCGCGGCCTCCGGCCGGCCGGCCAAGAGGGAAGCGGAAGACGGTTCGCGAAGCTCGCCAGCTGGTTCCATCGAGCCCGGGAGCTTATCAGGAGGGTGCTCTCAGGACCACGGAGCCCGGCCCGGCCAGCGGGCCGAGCGGCGTGTAGGATGCGGCTCCTGCCATGCGCGACGACCACCGACCCGCCCTCCTCGTCACCGGCGCGAGCCGTGGCATCGGGGCGGCCACCGCTCTGCTGGCGGCGGCGCGGGGCTACCAGGTGGCGGTCAACTACCGCCAGGACGCGGCCGCCGCCCAGCGCGTGGTGGCGGCGATCACGGCCGCCGGCGGCCACGCCGTGGCCCTCCAGGCCGACGTCTCCTGCGAGGCAGACGTGCTCCGCCTGTTCGCCGACTGCGACCGCCAGCTCGGCCCGCTCTCGGCGCTGGTCAACAACGCCGGCATCCTGGCGCCGCAGATGCGGCTAGAGGCGATGACCGCGGCACGGCTCGAGCAGATCTTCGCCACCAACGTAGTGGGCGCCTTCCTCTGTGCTCGCGAGGCGGTGCGCCGGCTGTCTACCCGCCACGGCGGACGCGGCGGCGCCATCGTCAACCTCTCTTCACGCGCCGCCGTGCTCGGCTCGCCGGGCGAGTACGTGGACTACGCCGCCTCCAAGGGGGCCCTCGACACCCTGACGGTGGGGCTCGCCAAGGAGGTGGCGGCCGAGGGGATCCGCGTCAACGGCGTGCGCGCCGGGTTCATCCACACCGAGATCCACGCCAGCGGCGGCGAGCCCGACCGCGTCGAGCGCCTCGCCAGCCAGCTGCCGATGCAGCGCGGCGGCGCGCCCGAGGAGGTGGCGCGCGCCGTCCTCTGGCTGCTCTCGGCCGAGGCCTCGTACGTTACCGGCGCCCTGCTCGACGCGGCCGGCGGTCGCTGACCGCACCACCGGCGGGCGCCGTTCCGGCTTCAGCAGTGGCCGGTGTACCAGTCCTTGCAGCGGATCGAGTAGCCGTCCGGGCTGATCTGGCAATCGATGTCCGGGTTCGCCTTGCAGAACGAGCAGGTACAGCGGATCCAGCCGCCGAGCGGCACGGCGTCGGGAGCCGGCGCGAGGCTCGCGGCGGGGCTCGCCGGGCATTGGCCGGCGTCGAGGAGCGGCGCCGTTGCGAGCGGCGGGGAGGCGGCGTTGTCGGCACGGTAGGGAGCACCGGAAACGAGCAGCGCGACGAGGGCGAGCACGGCGAGAGCGAGGCGAGGGCGCAACATGCAGGGCTCCTTTCGGGTCGGCAACCGGGGCGGTCCTGCCCTGGCTCCATCGAGTGAGGTGCTGGCGCGAGCCCCGGAGGAGACCAGCCACGCGCCCGCGGCCAAGATCTCGCGGGCTAAGATCTGCCGATGCCCATCCAGCGCCTCAACGCCCCCGGTCTCGGCCGCCTCGCCGCCTTCTCCCACGCCGTCGTGGCGGGGGACCTGATCTTCGTCTCCGGCACCCTCGGCACCGTCGAGGACCGCCTCGAGCTGGTCCCCGGCGGCACCGGGCCGGAGACCACCCAGGTCCTGCGCAACCTCGAGCGGGTGCTCGCCACGGCCGGCGCCGGCCTCGCCGACCTGGTGAAGGTCACCGTCTACCTGCACGACATGGCGACGTTCGCCGCGATGAACACCGCCTACCTCGCCGTCCTCGGCGCCGAGGTCCCGGCGCGGATCACCGTCGGCGGTGTCGAGCTTGCGCTCGGCGCGGCCGTCGAGATCGACGCCGTGGCCTATCGCCCGTTGCGGCAATAGACCGCCGGCAGCTGAACGACGAACTTCCCTCCTGCGGCCGGGCGCGCGAGAATCGTCGCAGCGCTTCCGTCTCTTCTTCCGACACCTCCACGGAGGGAACCATGCAGATCGTCGTCCTGCTGGTGCTGTTGGCCTTGCTCGGCCTTCTCGTGCGGGCGCAGAGCAAGGCACCGCTGCTGCAGTACGCCTTCTTCGGCCGTTTCGCCCTGCTGCAGGCCCTCGTCGTCGCGAGCTTCCCGCTGCTCGCTCTGGCGGCCGCCCCCAGCCTGCTCGCCAACCTGCTGTCGCTCTCCTTGGTGGGCATCACGCTGGTGAGCCTGTTGGCGGTGCTCAACGCCTGGGTGGCGCTGGTCGGCCTCGAGCTGGTGGTGCGCTATGGGCCGCTGCGCTTCGGCGCCGATCTCGGCACCCTGCGCCTGCCGGACTGGCTCGCCCGGCACCGCTACGGCCTCTCGGCGGCTCTGCTCGCGGCGCCGATGGTCCTGGCGGTGGTCGTCGTCTCGCCCTCACCGTTCTACCAGGGCCTGGGCCTCGAGCTCCTGGAGCAAGACACCGTGCTGCGCCAGCCCGGGCCGCGGCTGGCGCTTGCCGCCCTCCTCACCAAGGGCGGCGCGGCAGCCGTGGGCGTCGCCCTGGCGGTCGGCTTCCTCTACCTGGCGCTCTTCCTGCGCGCCCGCTGGGGCGCCCTCGACGACCTCCACGACAGCCTGCGCATCGGGCCGCCTTCGGACCTCGCCCGCGAGATCGCCGCCAGCCGCGCGGCGCAGCCGCCGCCGGCGCCCGCTCGGCCCCTGTGGAGCCGGCTGCCACGCTGGCTGCAGCAGGAGCTGCTGCTCGGCTACGTGGACCCGCAGAGCCGCCATCTGCTGCCCGGCCAGCGCCTCGCTCTGAGCTTCTTCGCGACGACGCTGGTGATCTACGCACTCTTCTTTTTCGTCGGCTATGCCCGCCTGCGCCACGGTTCGTCGCCGCCGGCCCTGGTCTACGTGTTGTGGATCACCCTGCTCCTCGGCTGGGGCATGCCGGGCGTCTCCTTCTTCCTCGACCGCTTCCGGGTGCCCGTGCTGCTGCCCCTGGTGGGCCTGAGCTTTCTCACCAGCTGGCTCGCCGGCACCGACCACACTTTCACCATCTCGCGGCGGGCGGTGGCCCCCAGCAAGCCCGCCGAGGTCTTCCAGGCCGCCGAAGCGAAGACCGGCGAGACGCAGGGCCCCGTCGTGGTGGTGGCGGCGAGCGGCGGTGGGATCACCGCCTCGCTGTGGACGGCGAAGGTGCTCACCGCCTTGCAGCAGAACGTGGGCGACGAGTTCCCCCGCTCGGTGCGGCTGATCAGCTCGGCCTCCGGCGGCAGCGTCGGCGCCCTCTTCTACCTCGACCGCTTCTCGGCGGAGGGGTTCCCGCCGCCAGAGGCGGCCCCCGAGATCCTCGACGCCGCCGGCCGCTCGAGCCTCGATGCCGTCGCCTGGGGCCTCGCCTACCCCGACTTCTGGCGGATGTTCTTCGGCGAGCTGGTGCCCCGGCGCCTCGATCGCGCCTGGGCCCTCGAGCAGAGCTGGACGCGCGACCTCCGCCACCCGGAGGCCACCCTCGGCGACTGGCAGAGGAAGATCGCCGACGGCTGGCTGCCGGCCGCCGTCCTCAACTCCACCCACGTCGAGACCGGCAACCCCTTCCTGCTCACCGGCCTCGACCTCGCCGGCAGCCTCGGCGACTACACCTTCTTCGGTACCTATCCGGGCTTCGACGTCCCGGCGGTGACCGCGGCCCGCCTCTCCGCCACCTTCCCCTTCGTCACCCCGATCACCCGCCCCTCGGCCGGCGAGGCCGCGAACGGCCTGCCCGCCGACCTCGCCGCCCGCCTGAGCCGCCACTACGCCGACGGCGGCTACTTCGACAACTTCGGCATCGTGAGCGCCATTCGCTGGCTGGGCAGCCTCGACGAGGCCTCCCGGCAGGAGGTTCGCGACCGCGGCCTGCTGCTGGTCCGCATCCGCGCCTTCCCCCGCGACGAGCCGGACGGCAAGGCCGAGACCGGCTGGATCTACTCGACCCTCGGCCCGGTCCAGACCCTGCTCAACGCCTGGGGCTCGGCGCAGAACGTGCGCGGCGACGTCGAGGTCGAGATGCTGCGCCAGATCCTCGACGCGATGCAGATCCGTAGCACGATGGCCTGCTTCACCCGCACCGGCCCGGCACCGCTGTCCTGGAAGCTGACCTGGGAGGAGAAACGGGAGATCCTCGCCGCCTGGGGCCAACAGGGCAACCAGGAGGCGGCGCAGGCGGTTTCCGCCGTCTTCGCCGGCGAGCACCCGCAGACCGCCACCGGCTGCCGCTAGCCCGCCCTCGCCACGGCTCGTCGCGCCCGGTCTCCCTGCCGCCGGGCGTAAGCGCGAGGGCGCGCCGGCGTCTCCTCTGATAGCGCACGGCGCGCGACGACCCTCCTCCTGAAAGGACGAGCCATGCAGCAGCTGAGCGAGCTCCGGCCGCGGACCGCGGCGCGGATCACGGGTGCCCTCTACCTTCTCACCGTCCTCGCGGGCGTCGTCGCCCAGGCCTTGATCAGCGACCGGCTGGTGGTCACCGGTGACGCCGTGGCCACCGCCACCAACTTCCTCCGCCACGCGCCGCTCGTCCGCCTGGGCTTTGCCTCCTACATGGTCGAGATGCTGTGCCAGATCGCGATGACCGCCACCCTCTACGAGCTCCTGAAGCCGGCCGGCCGTGGCCTCTCGTTGGTCGCCGCCCTGGTGAGCCTCGCCGGCTGCGTGATCAAGGCGCTCGGTCGCATCTTCTTCCTCGCGCCGCTCGTCCTGCTCTCCGGCAGCCATGCCTTCGCCAGCTTCTCGACCGCGCAGCTGCAGACCCTGGCGCTCTTCTCGCTCGCCCTCAACGACCTCGCTGCCGGTATGGCCCTCGTCTTCTTCGGGGTCAACGCCCTCGCGAAGGGCGTGCTCCTCCTGCGTTCGAGCTTCCTGCCGCGGGCCCTGGGAGTGGTCGCCCTGGCCGGCGGCCTGGGCTGGCTGAGCTTCCTCTACCCGCCGCTCGCCGACCGCCTGCTGCCCGTCGTGATGGTCGTCGGCCTGCTGGGCGCGGCAGTGCAGATCTTCTGGCTCCTTGCCTACGGCGTCGACGAGGCGCGTTGGCGCCAGCAGGCCGCCACTGCGGCAGCCTCGATCTGGCGCTGAGCCCTGACCGCTCAGGGCACGGCAGGCGGCGAGGCCTCACCGGCGAGCAGGCGGACGGCGGCGGCCAGCACCTCGTCTTCGCCACGTCGCAGGCCGGCGAGGGTCGGCGCCACCAGGAGGTCGGGCTGGATCCCCACGCGCTGCAGCTGCCGGCCGTCGGCGTGGCGCACCTGGTGGCCGCTGAAGCTCACCACGATGCCCCCCGGCATCACCGCCTGCGTGACGTCACCGTTGGCGCCGTTGGTGGGCGTGCCGACGAAGACGACGTCCGGGCGGGCGGTCTCGAAGAACAGGCAGCTGTGCTCGGACTGGCTGATCGCCCGTTCGTCGATCAGCACGGCCAGCTTGCCTGCGTACTGCCAGGGGCCGCCGCCCGGCACCTGCTGGACGAAATGGAGGTTGGCCTCCACGTCGCCTTCGGCAAGCAGGCCGAGGCTGCGGTCGAAGCGGGGGCCTGGGCGCGGTGCCGCCTGCAGGTAGGGGGTGAGCGACCAGGCCGTACCGCGCGGGTAGCCGCGCAGGTCGAGGACGAGGCCCGGGGTCTGGCGCACCTGCTCCATCGCGGACGCGACCTCGGAGACTTCGAGCCGAGTGAGGTCGATGTAGCCAAGGCCGGAAGGCAGCACGGTGACCTTGGACAGGCGGTGGGCGTCGAGGAGCTCCTGGGCGGCAGGGCCAGGGGGCTGGCGGACCGCTTCGAGGGTGTGGAGGCTGCCGTCGGCACGGCGGACCTCGAGCTTCGCCACGCTGCCCTTCTCGCCGGATAGCAGACGCCGCACCAGCACGAAGTCCCGCGCCTGCGGCGTCGAGTAGGCGAGGTAGGGCGCCAGGCGGGCGCTGCGGTCGGCGATCGTCTCGCCGTCGACGGCGACGATGACGTCCCCTACCGCCACCTCGCCGCCCGCGACGAGCGCGGGGTCGTAGATGCCGATCACCGCCAGCTCGCCGGCGATGAAGCGCACCTGCAGGCCGGGGCCGAGAAAACCACCGCTGAAGCGGTTGAAGACCGGGCTCAGAAAGAAGCCATGGGTGTCCTGCAGGCGGGCGACCAGGCCGGCGGCGGCCAGGGTGTAGGCCACGTCGTCGGCCGCCTCCGCGAAGCCAGGCATGGTCTCGACCAGGGCGTCCGCCCAGGTCCGGTCCATCAGCCCCTTGTCCGGGTAGAAGTGCTCGATGACGTTCCAGAAGCGGAAGAGGGCCAGCAGGCGCAGGGCCCGCGGCGGGTAGGGCTGGTCCTCGTAGCGGGCGTCGCGCTGGACGCGCGCCGGCGCCAGCGGTGGCGCCTGCCGCGCCAGGGGATGAGCGAGGAGCTCGAGGGCACGCGCCCGGGCGAGGTCCTCGCCGCCTGCGCCGCTAGCGGGCAGGATCGCCGAGGGCGCCAGGGTCGCGCTGCCGTCGCCGTTGACGAGCTCGGCGGTGCGCAGCGCCACCTTGACGCCCTCGCCGAGGTCGACGCCGGTCAGGGCGAGATCACTCGACCAGTCTCCTTCCTTGCCTTCAGAGACCAGGCTGGCGACCCCCGCCGCCTCGAGGCCGGCGAGGACGTCCCAGAACGGCGCCGCCTCCTGGTTGGCGAGCACCACCAGTGGCAGTGGGGCCGCCGTCGCCGCGGCCCGGCCCGGCAGCACGCGATGGTCCGCCGTCACGAACCCCGAGTAGTAGCCGGAGTAGCCGGCCACCTGGCTGGCGTAGCCGGAATGGAAGCGATGACGGAGCGCCGGCAAGACCACGTCGTGGGTGAGGAGGGCTGGTAGGTCCGTCTCGAGATTGGTGCGCAGATACGTCCCGGCCACGTACCAGCCGGCGCCATGAGCCGCCCGCAGGTCGAGCACCAGACCGGCCGCCCCTTGGGCAGCGGCGAAGGCGTCGGCGAAGAGCCCCCCGTCCCAGCGCCCGGCGGCGACCAGGCCATGGAAGTCCCGGGCGTCGATCCAGGCAACCCGGCCCGGCAGCCACTCGACCTGGGGCACCACTGGCGCGGCGGCCTCGGCGCCCGGTGGCTCCTCGTTCTCTGCCTCGCTGGGGTCGATCACGCGGCTCGGCGGGTCGCCCAGGAAGCTGAGCAGGTGTCCTACAGCGGCGCGGTACTCTGCCGTCGACGTCGCCGCCTCGACGCGCGGGATGGTGTCGAGCAGGGCCTGGTCCCAGTCGATCGGCCGCGTGGCGAGGTAGGGGTGGTAGAGCTTGGCCGTGCCCCACAGCCGAGCGACGGCAGCCAGCCGCTGGATGGCGAGCGGCGCGAGCGGTGCGTTGTCAGGGTCGCTAGGGCCGGAGTTGGGCGCGGCGGAGGCCGCCAGGGCAGCCACGGCGAGGACGGCCTGGGCGAGGACGCAGACAATGGCGGCGCCGCTCCTGGCACGGCGGTGCGATCCGAGCATCGGGGGCCTCCTCACCGGGTTCTTGGCCGGCGGTGAAATGGACTGGCGAATCGTAGTCTTCCCGTTGCGCTCTGCCGCAAGCACAGGGCTTGCCCGCCGGCGAGAGAGCCCCCTGCGCGAGCGAGCTGCTAGAGTCCCTGCCGCATCCTTGAGGAGACCCCCCATGCAGCGAAACTCCCGCCACACCGTGCTCGCCGCGCTCGTGCTGAGCGCTCTCGCCACCGTTCCGGCCGTCCAGGCCCAGCAATGCGCCGGCCGGGGCAACCGGCCCATGGTGTGCTCGATCGAGGTCCGTGACGTCACCAACTCCGGTCAGCCGCGGGCGATCGACCTCGAGCGCGGCATCGGCCTGCGCAAGGGCTGGGCCGTCGACCTCGACGTGGTGGCCTACGACCAGTACGGCAAGGTCTTTCCCACGGAGCGCCTGGCGGTGCGGATCGACGGCGAGGAGGACTGCCGCGGCCGGGTGGACGTCGACCAGAGTCACCGCCTCATCCACTTGAAAGGCCTCGAGCGCGGCAGCTGCACGCTGACGCTGTGGATCCCCGGCAACCTCAACCTCGAGTGGCCGCTACGGTTGGAGGTCGACCGCGAGCACCACGAGTACGGCCGTGGTCCCGGTGCCCAAAGTGTCGAGGAGGAGGTCGCGCGGCGTCTCTACCGCGCCATCCTCGACCGCGACGGCGAGCCGGCGAGCCTCGCCCGGGCGGCCGACGACATCCGGCGCGGCGGCCTCGAGCGGCTCGTCGACCAGATGCTGGCGAGCGACGAGTTCCGCCGCGAGCGCGCGAACCTGAGCCCGTCCGTCTTGCTGCAGAGCTTCTACCGCGGTCTGCTCGATCGTGACCCCGACCCCCAGGGCGTCAGGACCTACTGGGAAGACGTCCGCCGCCAGCGCTACGCCGAGGTGCTCCGCACCCTGCTCGCCTCACGCGAGTTCGCCGAGGTCTCCGGCTGGGACACCGGCCGCGGCCACCGGCGGTAGGACGGTCGGGGGGGCTGGTTCCCTAGCGCCAGCTCTCCTCTCTCAGCAGCGGCACCCGGCGAAACTCGCCCAGGTTGTCGCTGACGAGCACCTGATCGCGAGAAAGGGCCTGGGCAGCGATCATCAGGTCGTAGGGAGCAATGGGCCTGCCCTCTCGTTGCAGGGCAGCCCGGAGGTCCCCACAGACAGCCGCAGCAGGGATGTCGAAGTCGAGGCAGGGAACCTCAGCCAGCAGGAGATCGACTCGGCGATGGTTGAACTCCGGCCGGGAGCTCTCGCTGGCACCAAAGCGAAGCTCCGCCACAACGATGCTATTGACGGCCAGGTCTTCCGGGTTCTGGCTCCGCAGCCTCGCCGCCACACCCGGGAAACGGGCGTTCAGGTAGTCGACGCAGACGTTGGTGTCGAGGAGGTACCTCAATCGAAGTCCGGCCCGGCCTCGGCGGGGAGCGGCTCGTCGGGATAGGGAAAGTCAGGGGCACTGGCGGCGAGAGCAAGGAACTGGTCGCTCCACTGCCTGCTGACGGGTTCCAGGATCACCCGCCTCCCTTCGCGGTAGATCCTGACCTCGGTTCCCGGTGGAAAGCGAAACTCTTTGGGCAGGCGGACCGCCTGGCTACCACCGTTCGAGAACAGGGCTGCGGTCTTGGTTTGGCTCATACCAAGAAGAAATACCGACGGATCGTCATGTTTTGTCTATACATTCACCAACTCCTTCGCCTTCGCCTCAGCCACCAGGGCCGCGATGCGGTCGAGGCCACGGTCGACCTCCTCGGCCGCGGGGCCGAAGGAGAGCCGCAGGTGCTGGTGGAAGCGCGAGAAGCTGCGCGAGCGCCGGCCGCCAGGGTTGACGTCGAAGAACACGCCGGGCACCGAGATCACCTGCCGGGCGAGGGCGGCACGGAAGAAGTCCATGCCGTCGGCGAGCGGCTCGGGCAGGCCGGCAAGGCTCACCCAGGCGTAGAAGGTGCCCTGGGGCTCGAGGTCGAAGCGGAAGCCGAGCTCGCGCAGGCGGGTGAGCATGCGCTGCCGCTTGGTCCCGAAATGGCGCTGGATGGCTGCCGCCTCGGCGAGCACGGCCGCCGGTTCCAGAAGGTCAGCGGCCGCCCGCTGCAAGGGCCGCGTGCCACCGCCGTCGAGAAAGGAGCCGGCGCTCACCATGGCGTCGATCACCGACTTCGGCCCCAGCGCCCAGGTGACCCGCCAGCCCGGGTAGCGCCAGTTCTTGGTCAGCCCGTCAAAGAGGACGATGGGGTCGCGATCGACGTCCTCGACGTAGCGGGCGGCGCTCACCGTCGGGCCCGGCTCGTCGGCGGCGTGGCCCCAGATGTAGTGCGAGTAGAACTCGTCGATCAGCAAGGCGCAGTCGAGACGACGGGCGATCCCCACCCAGTCCGCCAGCTCGCCGCCGGAGAGCAGCTTGCCCGTGGGGTTGCAGGGGTTCGAAAGCAGCAGGGCCGAGAGGCCGCGGCCGAGCACTTCGCGCTCGAGCTGGGCGGCGGTGAAGGCGTAGCCGCGCTCCGGGTCGAGCAGGATGGGGATGGCGGTGAACAGCCGGAAGATGTCGAGCAGCTCCTCATAGGCCGTGTAATCGGGCAGGAAGTGGCCGAGGTTGATGTGGCCGAGCACCGCCGCGGCGCGGGTGAGCGAGGCCCGCCCGCCGCCCGCGATGGCGACATTCTCGGCCGAGTACTGCGACTTCATCCCCCGGCGGTAGAGCTGGTTGACCAACGAGGCCACCGCCTCGCGCAGCTCCATCACGCCGCCGACCGGGGCGTACTCGTGGTCCGCCGGGTCGATGGTGATCGCCGGCCGGCGCGCCGGCGCCCCGGCGAGCGGGCCGGTCTCCGGCTGGCCCTGGCCGAGGTTGCTCCAGGCGGGGTGGCCGGAGCGAAAGCCCCGCTCGCGGGCCTCGGTGGTGACGTAGATCACCCCGGTGCGGGGTACCTGGCGGAAGGCCGAGACCTGGGAACGCTCCCCGCCCGGCGGCTCGATCAGACCCATGCCGTCCTCCTCACGAACCACCCGTGCGCGCGCCGACGCGGCGAGGGGCTCACTGCTGGGGTGCAGGCGGCGCAGGCCCGGGGGACAAGGCAGACTTGGCGCTCAGCCGGCCTGGGCGCCCAGACTGGCGGCGAGCGCGCGCAGGCGAGCGGCGAGCGGCCCGACCTCGTCCTCCCCCACGGTGCGGACGTCGAGCAGCAGCCGCTCGTCCTGCACACGGCCGACCACCGCCGGCTCGCCCTGGCGCAGGCGAGCGGCGAGCTCGGCCGCCGGCAGGCCGCCGAGCGCCAGCTCGACGCCGAAGCTCGGCAGCGCCTCGGCCGGCAGCGAGCCACTGCCGGCCTGCGACTGGCAGGCGACCACCCGGCAGGGGAGGCCCGCGACACCCGCCAGGCGGCGCGCCAGGCGGCGGGCGCGGCCTTCGAGGTCCGCCGGCGACGCGGTCAGGCGGGCGAGGGCCGGCACCGAGCGGCAGGCGGCCGCCTCACCCGCCCGGTAGAGGCGCAGGGTCGCCTCGAGGGCGGCGTAGACCAGGCGGCCGGGGCGCAGGGCGCGGAACAGCGGCTGGCGCCGGCAGCGCTCGACGAGCTCACGGCGACCGAGGATCACCCCGCATTGGGGGCCACCGAGCAGCTTGTCGCCCGAGAAGCAAACGAGGTCGGCGCCGGCGGCGAGCGAGGCGCCCACCCAGGGCTCGGCGGGCAGGCCCTGGGCACCGAGGTCGACGAGGCAGCCGGAGCCCAGGTCGTGCACCACCGGCACGGCGTGCTCACGGCCGAGCGCCACCAGCTCCGCGAGCGCGACCTCGGCGGTGAAGCCCACGATGCGGTAGTTCGAGGGGTGGACCTTGAGGATCATCGCCACCTCGCCGGCCGCCGCCTCCAAGGCTCGGCGGTAGTCGGCCGGGTGCGTGCGGTTGGTGGCGCCGACCTCGGCGAGGACGGCGCCGCTCTCGGCCATCACCTCGGGGATGCGGTAGGAGCCGCCGATCTCGACCAGCTCGCCGCGCGAGATCAGCACTCGCCGGCCGCGGGCCAGGGTGGCGAGGATCAGCAGCGTGGCAGCGGCGTTGTTGTTGACCACCGTCGCCGCCTCGGCGCCCGTCAGCTCGCAGAGCAGGGCCGCCACCCCCTCCTCGCGGCCGCCGCGGCCGCCGCTCGCGAGGTCCATCTCCAGGCGCTGGGCACCACCGGCCGTCGCGGCGAGAGCGGCGACCGCAGCCTCGGCGAGCGGGGCACGGCCGAGGTTGGTGTGGAGGACGACGCCGGTGGCGTTGATCACCCGGCGGTAGAAGGGCCGCGCCCGCTCGCTGAGCTGCGCCGCCAGCCGCTCGGCGATCGCCTGCGCCGTGAGCTCGTCAACGGCGAGCGCGCCGCCGCGGGCCCTCTGCCGCAAGCTCGCGAGCTCGGCGCGCAGCGCGGCCGTCACCTCGGCGAGGGAGAAGCGCTCGGCGAGCTCGCGCAAGGGCGCGCTCGCCAGCAGCCTCCCCGCCTGCGGCAGCTGGCGCATCGCCGCCACGTCCGTGCCGCGGCTCAGAGCGACCTCGCGAGGCGGATGCCGGTCATCTGAAAACGGGTGTCGGCCGGCCAGAAGTTGCGGTAGCTCGGCCGAATGTGGTCAGCCGGCGTGGCACAGGAGCCACCGCGCAGCACGCGCTGGTTGTCCATGAACTTGCCGTTGTACTCCATCAGGTTGCCGTCGAACGGCCGATAGCCGGGGTAGGCCTCGTAGTGGTTGCTGGTCCATTCCCAGAGGTCGCCCGCCATCTGGACCAGCCCCTCACCGGCGGGCGCCGGGCGGGGATGGAAGTGCCGGCGGTCGAGGAAGTTGCCGGCGTCGACGGCGAAGCCATGCTGGCGGGCGGCGTGCTCCCACTCGCGCTCAGTAGGCAGCCGCGCCTCCCGGAAGGGCGTGGCGCTCGCCGCCTTCCAGCGCGCGAAGGCATCGGCCTCGTAGAAGCTGACGTGGGCCACCGGCTCGGCGGGCGCCACCGGGCGGGCGCCGGCGAGCGTCCACTGCCACCAGGCGCCGCCCTCCAGCCACCAGTAGAGCGGCGCCTGCCAACCCTCTTCCTTGGCCGTGGCCCAGCCGTTCGACAGCCAGAGGAGGGGCTGCCGGTAGCCGCCGTCAGCGATGAACTCCAGGTACTCGCCGGCGGTCACCAAGCGGTCGAGGAGAGCGAATGGCTCGAGATGGGCGCGGTGCACGGCGAGCTCGTTGTCCCAACACCAGCCCCCCTCGCGGTTGCCGATCTCGACCACGCCCCCGGCCACCTCCACCCAGCGCGGCGCGCGCGCCGCGCCGCCGGGTACCGGCTCGGCGAGGGGGTAGGCGGCACGCAGCGGCGGCGGCACCGTCCAGAAAATGTGCTTGAGCTCGGTGAGCAGCAGCTCCTGATGCTGCTGCTCGTGCTGGAGGCCGGTAGCCACCAGCTCGGCGATCGCTGGCAGGGACGCCTCCGGCGCGCTCGCCAGCAGTGCCGCCATGCGGCCATCCACCGAGCGGCGGTAGGCCAGGACCTCGGCGTTCGTCGGCCGCGACACCAGGCCCCGCTGGGCGCGGGGCAGCCGCGGCCCCAGGCTCTCGTAATACGAGTTCAGCACGTACTCGTAGCGGCCGTCGTCGGCCGCACCGGCGCCGTGGGGCTCGAGCACGTTCTTGGCAAAGAACCAGGTGGTGTGCCCGAGGTTCCACCAGGGCGGCGAGACGTCCGGCATCGACTGGATGCGGTACTCCTCGGGCTGGAGCGGCGCCGTGAGCTCCATCGAGAGCCCGCGCACCCGCCGGTAGCCCTCGGCGAGGGCCTGGCGATCGACCGCCGTGCCGGCCTGCCCGCCCGTCAAGCTCTCGGCTGAGATCTCGGTCAAGGTCTCGCTCATCGTCCCTCCCGCGCCGAGGCCGCTCCCCCGTGGAGGGCTCGACCGCTCTGCTGGGCCTCCTGTGCTGCTCGCTCCGCGGCGACGCCTGTCCAATCTAGCAGAGCCGTCAACGCCCTCAGGAGGCGAGGTGGCGGCGGCTGGCGGTTCCGCGCGGGCAACTGCGTTCCCCTCGTCGAGAGATGCCCGCGCCGATCGCGGGCCAGGAGGAGTTGATGTCGACGCCCGTCCATCGTGCCGCTGCGCTCGCCGGCCCCGCCCGCTGCCGCCGCTGGGCGGCCGCGCTCATGCTCGTCGCCCTCGCCCCGGTGCCGCTCAGCGGCGCCACGTACAGCGTGGGGAGCGGCGCCGGTTGCACCCATGCCAACCTCGCCGCGGCGCTCGCCGCCGCGGATGCCAACCCGGGCGACGACACCATCCGCCTGCTCAGCAACAGCAGCCACCAGGGCCCCTTCCAGATCAGCACCCCGTTGGTCCTCGAGGGTGGCTACGCGACCTGCACGGCCACCACGCCCACCGGCAGCAGCACCCTCCTCGGTGCCACCGGCCAACGGGTGCTGACGATCTTCAACACCTCGACCAACCTCGTCGAGCTGCGGCGGCTGCTGCTCGTCGGCGGCAGCGTGACGGCCGACGGCGGCGGCGTCTACGTCCTCGGCACCGGCAGCGTGGTGCTGCGTGCCAGCACGGTGACGGGCAACCAATCGCAGGCCCGCGGCGGCGGCCTCTTCGTCCTCGGCACCGAGGGCACGTTCCTGCAACTGCTCGAGGGGACGACGGTGGCGAGCAACTCGGCGCAGAGCGGCGGCGGCCTCGGCTGCCTCGGCGCCGCCGAGATCACCATCGATGCCACCTCGGCCGTCGCCAACAACAGCGTGACCGGCGACGGCGGCGGCGCCTATCTCACCAGCGCCTGCCGGTTGATCTCGTCCTCCGGCGGCTTCCTGGCCGGCATCGCCGGCAACCTGGCGAACGGCCGGGGTGGTGGCATCTACGCGGACAGCGGCTCGTCGGTCACCCTGCGGGCGAGCGACCGCGGCCTCGCCGACCTCGGTGGCAACCAGGCAGGGGACGGCGGCGGCGTCTACGTCAGCGGCCTCGGTACCGCCTTCCGATCCTACGGCGGCTCACTCTCGAACAACACGGCCGGCGGGGCCGGCGGGGCCCTGTACGCGGCCGACAGTGCCACTGCCTACGTGACCACCGGCAACCCCGCCCTGGGCAACTGCCTGCAAGGGAACCTCTGCTCCCTCGTCGCCGGCAACCACGCGACCAACGCCGCCGCGATCCACGTCCGGGCCGCCGACGCCCTCGTCTTCGGCACCTACGTCCGCAACAACGTCGCCGGGCAGTCGGCCAGTGTGGGCATCCTGGCGCAAGGGGGAAGCCTCGCCTTCGACTCCTCGCTGCTCATCGCCAACCAGGGCCTCGAGGTGCTCGCCGTCGACGGCGCCGGGAGCCAGCTGACGCTCGCCAATGTCACCCTGGCAGACAACCCCGGCAACGGCCAGGGCGTGATCGGCGCCGGCAGCGGCAACATGGTGGTGCGGGTCCTGTCGAGCGTCGTCTCGCAGGGCGGCGCCCTCTTCGCCCGCTACCCCTCCGGCTTCGCACCGCAGGTCGACTGCCTGCTCGCCGCCCAGGCCGCTCTGGTCGCCAGCCTGCCGCCGGCGGCCGTCGAGCGCGCCGTCCAGGTTGGCGACCCGCGCTTCGTCCACCCGGCGTCGGGCAACTACCACCTCGGCCTGGGCTCGCCGGCGATCGATGCCTGCGACGAGAGCCAGTACTCGAACCTCGGCCTGGATTTCGAGCTCGAAGCGCGGACCTACGACGACCCCGACGCACCCGAGCAGATGCCGAACGGCTGGCGCGACCTCGGGGCCGACGAGGTACAGCCGCTGTTTGCCGACGGCTTCGAGTCCGGCACGACGAGCGCCTGGACGCTCACCGTGCCGTAGCAGCGCCGGATAGACTGGCGGCCCATGAGACCTTCGTGCCGCCGGTCCGCCCTCGCTGCGCTCGCCCTCGCTGCCGCCTTGCAGGCCGGTGCCGGCCCCGATCCCTACGCCGGCTCCCGGGCCTCGATGGTCGAGGCGGTGAAGGTGGACACCGCCTTCCACGGCGGCTTCGTGGGCCGCGACGAGCTGTCGCCGCGGCTGCTCGCGGCCCTCGGCAGCGTGCCGCGCCACGAGTTCGTGCCGGCGGCCGAGGTCGAGACCGCCTACGAGAACCGGGCGATCCAGCTCGGCGGTGGCCGCAGCCTGCCGGCGCCCTACGTGACGGCGATCCTCGCCGACCTGCTCGACATCGGCGGCAATGCCCGGGTGCTGGAGGTCGGCACGGGCTGCGGCTACGAGGCGGCGCTGCTCTCCTCGCTCGCCGCGCGCGTGCTCACCCTCGACCCTGACCCAAACGTCGTCGCCGCCGCCCGCAAGCGCCTCGCCCGCCTGGGCTACAGCAACGTGACGGTGCGCCAGGGCGACCTCGAGACCGGCTGGCAGGAGGAGGGCATCCTCTTCGACGCCATCCTGGTCAGCAACGCCGTCGACGCCATCCCCCAGCTGCTGCTCACCCAGCTACGGCCGGGGGGCAACCTCGTGGTACCCGTCCACGGCGAGGGTGGCAAGCCCTACCTCACCGTGGTGCACAAGAACGACAAGGGAAGGCTCAAGCCCAAGCCGCGGCCCTTGCTGCAGATCGCCGTCGACCCCCTGCCCCGCTGAGCGCCGGCACGCCGCCGGGCCGCGGGCTGCTAGGCTAGCGTCCGCACTCGTGCAAGACCCAAAGAACGGCGCCGGCTTGGCGGGCGAGGAGGACGCCGGAGGGTGGAGCTCACGGTGGTCGATAGGCTGCGGCACGTGATCGCCGGCGATCGCGAGGCGGCCGCCTGGCTCTACGACTGTTTTGCGACGAGCCTCTTCCAGCGCCTCGGCCGCCGCTACGGCTACCTGACGCTCGAGGAGCGCGAGGACGTCCTGCAGGACACCTTCGTCCACGCCCTCCGCCACGACGGCCGCCTGCTCGCCTCGTTTCTCGAGCGCGCGGCCGGGACCGCGCCCGAGCCCGGCGACCTCGAGCGCTTCCTCTGGGATCAGGCCTGCGGTCTGGTCGCCAACCGACGCCGCTCCCGCCTGGCCCGCCGCTGGGTGCCGCTCGGCGACGAGGACGAGGCCGAACCCGACCCGGTGTCGGCCGAGCAGCGGCTGATCGACCGCGATTCCCTGCGCAAGCTGGATCACTGTCTACGCGACCGGGGCCAGCGCGTCTATCTCTACTTTCAGTTGCGCTATGCCGACGGCCTCGCGCCGGAGGAGATCGTCGCCGCCACGGGCTGGTCCCGCAAGGCGACCTACAAGCTGAGGCAGGCCCTCAACCGCGCCGTCGACGCCTGCCTGGCGCTGCTGCGACGGCTCCCCGGCTGACGGCATGGGGAGCGCGGGGGCAGGGCCGGCCCGGGCCGGCCGTCGCGGGCTCGGCGGGGCGCCGGGGGTGGTCGCGCTGGTGGCCGCTGCCCTCGCCGCGGTGGTCGCAGGCGGCCGGGCGAGCGAGCGGGCACCGGCCGGGCTCGCGGTGACGGTGCGCGGCCACGGTGAGGTGGCCCTCGACGGCGTCGACCTTCCGCCGGTCCCTCGCTTCCTCGGCCGTTCGCCACGGCCGGGCCTCTGCGTGGCAGCGCCTCCCCGCCTCGACACCAGCCTCTGGCAGGCCGAGCTCTGGCTGAGCGGGCCCGGGCGGGCCGACTCGTACCGCCAGCGGGTGAGCCAGCCCGAGCGCCTCGCCTCGACGCTCTGTTTCGACGCCAGCTTCGCGGACCAGACGACGCCGGGCCGGGCCTTGCTCTGCGGCGAGGTCACCGACGCCTACGACGGCGGCCGCTTTTCCCTCGGCTGCCAGCCGGTCGAGCTCGGCGGCCCGACGGCGTCGCTCACCCGCCTGCAGGCCACGACGGCGGACCTCCTCAACGGCTTCACGGACGAGGCCTATGCCGCCTGGTCTCGGCGCCTCACGGCCCTCGCCCAGCGCGCGGCTGCCGAGGGCCTGCCGCTGTTTTCAGCCCAGCTCCGGCTGATCGCCGTCCACCAAGGCCTGCTTACCGGCAAGCCGGCCGACCTCGCCGAGGGCGCCCGGCAGCTCGCCGCGATCCCTTCCTGGGTGAAGCAGCCGGCCGCCAGCGCGGTCGCCGCCCAGGTCGCCTACCACCGGGCGCTCCTCGCCCAGGCCCAGGACAGCGACCTCGAAGGAGCCTGGTTCGAGCTCGAGGGGGCCTACGACCTCTACCGGCGGACGGCCGACCCCTTCTGGATCACCGTGCCGATGAAGCAGGCCGAGATCCTCGCCGCAGTGGGTGACGGCCTCGAGGCCGCCGAGAGGCTCGCAGCCGCCCTCGGCGAGTGCGCCCAGGCCGGCTGCGATCCCCAGCTGCAATCCGCTGCCGAGCAGGAGCTGGGCTGGATCGAGCTCTTGGAGCCCGACGCCGGGCCGCCGGAGCTCGCCGCCAGTCGCCGCCACCTGGAACAGGCCCTCGGCCTGAGCAGCGTCGCGGCCGATCGCCTCGAGGCGCTCAACGTGCGGCTGAGCCTCGCCTATCTGACCCTGCGCCAGGGGGGCGACCCGCAGGCCGAGCTGGGGACCATCGAGAGCGGCCTCGCCGCGCTCCCGGCGAGTGGCCGCGGCAGGCTGCTGCGGGCCTGGGCCGAGCTTCTCGGTGGCATCGCAGCCTCCGCCCAGGGCCGACCGCGAGCGGCCCTCGCCACCTGCGCGCCGCTCGCCGACAACCCGGTCCCACGCCTCGCCGCCTGGGCGGCGAGCTGCGCCGCCGAGGCCGAACGGCGGCGCGGCGACCTCGACCGTGCCGCCGGCTGGTTCGACCGTGCCCTCGACCTGCACGCGCGCCAGGGGCTCGACAACCTCGGCCAGCGCCTGCCCCTGGGGCAAGGGCAGGTGACGGACGACTTCCTCGCCGCGGCCCGCCTCGCCGTCGAGCGCGGCGAGCCGGCGAAGGCCTGGGCCCTGCTCGACCGCCTCGACGCCTTCGCCTCGCGACGGCCGGCAGCGCGCCCCTGCGGCCCCCGACCCGCCGCCGAGCGCCAGCTCGACGCCAGCCTGGAAGCCGATCTCGAGGCCCTCGACAGGCCGGCCGCGGGCGTTCGGCGAGGCCAGATCGAGCCCCTGCGGCGGGCCCTGCGCGAGCGCCTGCAAGACCGCCTGCGCCGGCGTCAGCCCTGCGGCGAAGGCGGCGCGGCGGCACCGGCCGGCCTCGCCGCTCCGTCGCGAGCCGACCTGCGGGCCTTCGCCCTCGCCGACGAAGTGATCGTGCTGTGGCGCCATGCCGACGCAACGGTGGAGCTGGTGCGCCGCACGGCGCTCTCGCGGCGGACGCTGCGCCAGGCCCTCGCCGAACTCGAGACGGCCGCCGAGAAGGGCGAGGCCACCAGCTGGCGCCGGCTGGCGGCGCCGCTCGGCGCCGCCCTGGCCCCCCCGGCGGAGGCTGCTGGCGAACCTCGTCATGGCTGGCTCTATGCCCTCCACGGCCTGCTGCAGCGCGTGCCGTTGTTCGCCCTGCCGATGCCGGACGAGCCAGGCGCCACGCCGCAGCCGCGCTGGCTCATCGCGCGGGCTGCCCTCGCTCTCGAGCCCACGGCACCGGCCCTGGGACCGACGGCGCGCGAGCGCGCGAGCCAGCCCCTCTTCGTGGTCGATCCGCGTCGCGACCTGCCCGCCGGCCGGGCCCTCCTCGCCGACTACCGGCGGCTGTTTCCCCAGGCCGATGTCCTGGCCGGCGGCGAGGCCCGCCGCGCCGCCGTGCTCGCTCGCCTCGCCGCCGCGAGCCTCTTCCACCTCGACGCCCACGGCAGCTATCTCGGCGCCTTCCCCGACCTCTCGCGCCTCGAGCTCGCGGACGGCGGCCTCTCCCTCGGCCAGTTGCGCGAGCTGGCCCCAGCCCCCTGGCTGGTCAACCTCTCGTCGTGCCGCTCCGGGGCTTGGCCGGCCACGGCGGACCGCGGCCACTACGGCATCGCGGGCCTCTTCGCCGCCAACGGCAGCTCCTGGGTGGTGGCGAGCCGCGGCGACCTCGACGACCGGATGGCCGGCGAGTTCAACCGCGAGCTCTACACCGCCCTGACCGCGGGCAGCCCCCCAGCCGTGGCGTTCCAGAAGGCCCTGCTCCAAGTCGCCCAGCGCTATCCACCGGCGGACTGGGGCGGCATGCTGCTGCTCCATCGGCCGGCCTCCCCGCCAGAGGGGGAGGTCGAGCCCGCTCGCGACTCCCAGGCAGACAGAGAAGACGGTCTCGGCCCCGGCCGCGACCGCCAAGGAGAGTGAGGACCGTGGACCGACCCGGCAACGACGCTGCGCCGATCTCCCGCGAGACGTGGCTGCGAGCCCTTGCCCTGGCGGCGTACGGCGCGCACGACCACGGTGTCGACGCGGCCGGGCCCGACCTCGGTGACGGCCCGCGCCGCGAGGAGCTCGCCGCCTACCGCCGTGGTGAGCTCGGGGCGGCCGCGCGCAACCGCATCGAGGCACAGCTGGTCGCCAGCCGGTCAGCGCGCCAGCTGCTCGTCGCGCTGGCCACCAGCGAGGCAGCCGCTCCCTCGCCGCGGGTCCGGCGGGCGGTCCTCGCCGCGGCGGCCGGCCAGTCGCCGGCAGCCCCGCGGCGGGTTGGCCTCCGGGCCCTCCGCGGCCTGGCGCTCGCCGCCTCGCTGGTCTTGGCGGTGGCGAGCGGCTGGTGGTGGCTGAGCCACCTGCAGGGCCACGGCCCCCTGCCGGACTTCACCGTCGAGGCGCACGGCATCGCCACCCACCGCGGTGGCAGCGAGGGCGCGGTGGACGGCGCCGGGGAGCCGGCCCTGGTGCGGCCCGAGACCGAGCTGGAGATCTTCGCCAGCGCCGAGCGTGCCGTCCGTGGGGTCGAGGGTGGGCTCTACGTGCTGCGTGGCGGCGGCCTCGAACGCCTGCCTCCGGGGCCGCGCCTCCGGGTCGAAGAAGAGCGCGGGGCCCTGCAGCTCACCGCCCGCGCGGCCGACCTCCTGGGCGCCGAGCTGCAGCCCGGCGAGCATCACGTCTGGCTCGCGCTTGGCTGGCAAGGCACCCTGCCGGCGAGGGTCGAGCTCGCTCCCGGGGAGGACCCGGCCACGGCCCTCCGGGCCCCGGACCGTCGCGTCGTACCCGTCCGGCTGCGGCTGCTGGCCGCGCCGCCGATGGGCGAGAACCCGGGGCCAGCAGGCCCCGCTGCCGAGGAGGAACCGTGAGCTTCGAGCCTCTGCAACGCTGCCGCCGCCACACCCGCTCCCTTGGGCTGGCGATCACCGTTCTTACCGCCTGGCTCGCCGCCTCCTCGGCCGCCGCCAAGGAGGTCCGCTGGTACCTCGACACCACGGGCCGCGACCCACAATGGCCGGGCAGCTTTGCCGCCGCCTGCGGCCGCCTCGGCACCTACCACTTCGCCATCGACACCGGCGGCCCGGCGCCCTGGCCGGGCGCCGCCGAGGGCAAGCTCAACGGCCAGGAGGAGCCACCGGGGTACGCTCGCCCCACCGCCACCGGCGAGCTGCCGGAGCCGGCCGCCGCCTTCGCCTGGCTGCCCGCTGCCGAGCGGCCGATCTGCCTCGGCGACGGCGGCCGCTGCGACGGCAGCCGGCCCTGGCTCGCCGTCCTCGACTGGGGCAATGAGCACGGCCGCAGCGTCGGTCGGCTGGCCTGGGAGATCGCTAACCCCCCGGAGGCGGCGGCCGCGGTCGACGTGCTGCTCTTTCCCCTCGACCGTACCCGCCGCGAGCTCGCCATCTACTCGCAGCGCGGTGCCACCGACTTCCACGTCCTCAACCGCCTCTGTCAGCTGGCGGCGGCGGTGGACGCCAAGCGCCTGCCACCGCCCCTCGCCCTCAACCTGAGCTTCGGCCGCGCCGCCCTGCCGGGCGATCCAGCTGAGAGCGGCGGCTGTCCGGGCCAGAGCCTCGGCTGCCAGATCCACCAGGTGCTGGCCCACCTCGCCGCCCGGCCGGCCGACGGCGGCGCCGGTGTGATGGTGGTGGCGGCGGCCGGCAACCACCGCCGGCTGCTCTTCCCGGCGAGCCTGCCGCAGGTGGTGGCGACGGGGATGCTCGACAGCACCGCTCTCGGCGCCAGCGCCGGCGTGGTCCCGGCCTGGGAAACACCGAGCAGCCGCAGCAAGGCCGCCTGGTCCCTGATGCCAGGGGCTGGTCTCTGCCTGCCGCAGGGCGTCGATGGTCAGGGCAGCGAGCCCGAGCCCCTGCCAGCCGGCTCGTCCTACGCCGCCAGCCTGTTGACCGGCTGGCTCGCCGGCCCCCTGCTGGCCCGCGAGCCGCTCGAGCCCGGCTCCTACTTCTGGCCCGAGCTGCGCTGGCAGGGCAGCCGGCCGACGGCCGTGCTGGTCGCTGGCTCGGCCCGCCTGGAGAGCATGAACAGCCGGGTCAACGACCAGCTGGCGGCCGTCTTCGCGGGATGCGGCTGGCAGCCAGCCGGGGCCCTCGAAAGCAACGAGGGGCGGCTCGCCACGGGTCTGTTGGGTGCCATCCTCGACCCCACGAGCCGGCTGCCGAGCCCCGTCGACCTCGCCGCGGCACCGAGCGAAGGCCCCACCCAGCCGACCCCGGACTCGAACCCGTGCGTGCCCTGTGTGAGCGTGCTCAAGCCGCCGCCGAACGGCCTCCTCGCCCGCCTCGGCACCGGCACTGGGACGAGCGACGGCCAGCCGCCGGCCGCCGGCACCACCCTGGAGGTCGCGGCCTGGGCCTCCCGCCCCTTCGGCGCGGGAGTTCGCGTGCTCGGCCTTTATCTGCGCAGCGGCAACCGCTTCCAACCACTCGCCCTGACGGCGAGTGAGCTCGACGCCCTCACCGAGGGCAACGTCAAGCGACTGGAGATCCAGCTCGACGCCCTCGCCGCAGCACCGAGCGGCCAGCTGTCCCTGGTCTACCTGCTGCGCTCGAGCGATCGCCGGGCCGAGAAGTTCTGGACCTCGGTGCCGATCCTGCCCCTGCCGTAGGCTCGCTGCCCGCCCGGTTCGCCTGCCCGGTTCGCCTGCCCGCCGCACCCGCCCCGGCCGTCCGCAAGGCGCGCCGGGGCTTTTGATAACCTTCCGGGGCTTCGCCCGTATCTTCCCCGCGAACGGCCCTCCAGGATCATCCGACCCTAGGCGACTTCTCAGAGGCACACTGCGATGGCATCCCTCGACGAACTGCGCATCGACCCCAACGACCGCCTGGCGGCACCCAGCCGGCGGCGCTGGCCGCTGCTGCTCGGGCTCCTGCTCCTTGCCGGCGCCCTCGGCGCCTTCTTCCTCTTCAAGCCGGCAGCGGCGGTCGAGGTGCGCACCGCCGTGGTGCAAGCAGCACCGGCCGCCACGGCCACCGCCAGCACGCTGCTCAACGCCTCCGGCTACGTGACCGCTCGCCGCATGGCCACCGTCTCCTCCAAGGTCACCGGCAAGGTGACCGAGGTCCGCATCGAAGAGGGCATGAAGGTCGAGGCGGGGCAGGTCCTCGCCCTCCTCGACGACTCGCTGCTGCGCCGCCAGCTGGAGCTCGACCGCGCCCGCCAGCGCACCGCCGAGACGGCGCTGCGCGAGGTCGAGGTAAGGCTCGAGCTCGCCCGCACCACGCTACGGCGGACGCGCGAGCTGGTCGACTCGCAGATCGCCGCGCAGTCGCAGCTCGACGCCGACGCGGCGGCGGTCGACGCCCTCGAGGCGGAGCTCGCCACCGCCCGCGACAACGTCGCGGTGGCGCAGCGCCAGCTCTCCCTCACCCAGCAGCAGATCGACGACTCGGTGATCCGGGCTCCCTTCGCCGGCGTGGCGATCTCGAAAGACGCGCAGCCCGGCGAGATGATCTCGCCGGTCTCGGCCGGCGGTGGTTTCACCCGCACCGGCATCGGCACCATCGTCGACATGGCGTCGCTCGAGATCGAGGTCGACGTCAACGAGGCCTACATCAACCGCGTCTTCACCGGCCAGAAGGTCGAGGCGGTGCTCAACTCCTACCCCGATTGGAAGGTCCCGGCGCACGTCATCACCACCATCCCCACCGCCGATCGCCAGAAGGCGACGGTGAAGGTGCGGATCGGCTTCGACGAGATGGACGCGCGGGTGCTCCCCGACATGGGCGTCAAGGTCTCCTTCCTCGCTGAAGAGCCTGCCGGTGGCGCTGCGGTGGCGCCGGCCGCCCGCCTGCGGGTACCGCGGGCGGCGCTGCGCGAGAAGGACGGCCGGCAGGTGGTCTTCGTGGTGCAGGGCGACACGGTCGAGGAGCGCGCGGTGACCATCGGCGTCGGGGTGAACGATCCGGCCGATGTCCTCGCCGGCCTGTCGCGGGACGAAGAGGTCGTGCTCGAGCCGCCGCCGACCCTGGTGGACGGCCAGCGCATCAAGGTCAAGCAAGGAGAGCAGGGATGAGCGAACCTCTGGTCCGCATCCGCAACGTACACAAGGCCTACCGCCGCGGCAGCGAGCGGATCGACGTGCTGCAGGGCCTCGACGTCGAGATCCCTCGCGGCGAGTTCCTCGCCCTGATGGGGCCCTCGGGCTCCGGCAAGACCACGCTGCTCAACTTGATCGGCGGTCTCGACCGGCCCTCGGGCGGCACTCTCGAGGTCGACGGCGAGCGCATCGACCAGCTCTCCGATCGCGAGCTGACGGCTTTCCGGGCCCGCAAGATCGGCTTCGTCTTCCAGCTCTACAACCTGCTGCCGGTGCTCACCGCCGAGCGCAACGTCGAGCTGCCGCTGCTGCTCACCCGCCTGAGCGCCGCCGAGCGCAAGAAGCGGGTGGCGACGGCGCTCAGCCTGGTCGGCCTCGGCGACCGCATGAAGCACTACCCCCGGCAGCTCTCCGGCGGCCAGGAGCAGCGGGTAGGCATCGCACGAGCGATCGTCACCGATCCCACCCTCCTGCTCTGCGACGAACCCACGGGCGACCTCGACCGCAAGTCGGGCGACGAGATCCTCGAGCTGTTGACGGCGCTCAACCGCCAGCACGGCAAGACGATCGTGATGGTCACCCACGACCCGCACGCCGCCGCCTGCGCCTCGCGGACACTTCATCTCGACAAGGGGGCGCTGGTCCAGGAGGCGGTGCGATGAAGTACCTGCCACTGCTGTGGGCGAGCCTCAAGCGCAAGAAGGTGCGCACCGGCTTCACCCTGCTGTCGATCGCCGTCGCCTTCGTGCTGTTCGCCTATCTGGGGGCGATCCGCTCGGCGTTCGCCGCCGGCATCGACGTCGCCGGGGTCGATCGCCTGGTGGTGCTCAACAGCGTCTCGATCATCCTTCCCCTCCCCCTCGCCTACCGGGACCGCATCGCCCAGGTCCCCGGCGTCAAGGAGGTCACCTACGCCACCTGGTTCGGCGCCATCTACCAGGACGCCTCCAAGGGCTTCCAGGGCATCGGGCAGTTCCCGGTGGTCCCGGAGGAGTACCTGCGGATGTACCCGGAGTTCCAGCTGCCGGCCGACCAGCTGCGGGCCTGGGAAGAGGACCGGCAGGGCGCCGTGGTCGGTGAAGCGACCGCCAAGCGCTACGGCTGGAAGATCGGCGACCGCATCCCGCTGCTCGCCCCGTGGCCCCAGAAGAGTGGCTCGCGCACCTGGGAGTTCAACCTGCGGGGCATCTACACCACGGCGACCAAGGGCCAGGACAACACCCAGTTCCTCTTCCACTATGACTACTTCAACGAGTCGCGCCTGGGTGGGCGAGACATCGTCGGCTGGTACATCGTGCGGGTGACCGATCCGGAGCGCTCGGCGGCGATCGCCAAGCAGATTGACCAGATGTTTGAGAACTCGCCGGGCGAGACCGAGACCTCGACCGAGAAGGCCTTCATGCAGAGCTTCGCGAAGCAGATCGGCAACATCGGGGCGATCATCACCGGCATCCTCGCCGCCGTCTTCTTCACCATGCTGCTGGTGGCCGCCAATACCATGGCGCAGGCCGTGCGCGAGCGCACCGCCGAGCTGGCGGTGCTCAAGACCCTGGGCTTCTCGGGCCCGGGGGTGATGGCGTTGGTGCTCGGCGAGTCCTGCCTGATCGCGCTCCTGGGCGGCGGCATCGGGCTCGCCCTTGGCGCCTGGGGGGTCTCCCTGGGCGATCCTACGGGCGGCGCACTGCCGATCTTTTACCTGCCCAACCAGCAGATCGTCTTCGGCATCGCCCTGGTGCTGTTCCTCGGGCTCGCCACCGGCGCGCTGCCGGCGGTACAGGCCCTGCGCCTCAAGATCGTCGACGCGCTGCGGAGGGGATGAGCATGTTGCGCAGCCTGAGCCAGGTCCTCGCCGTCACCAGCCTCAACCTGCGGACGATCCGCAACCGCCTGGCCGCCTCGCTCGCCACCGTCTTCGGGGTGGCGGGAGTGGTCGCCGTCTTCGTCGGCATCCTGTCGATCGGCGAAGGGTTCCGCGCCGCCCTACGCTCGACGGGCGGCGACGAGATCGCCATGGTGATGCGCGGCGGCAACGACTCCGAGATGCTCTCCGGCCTGTCGCGCGAGACGACCGAGATCATCAAGCAGGCCCCGGGCGTCGCCCGTGACGAGCAGGGCCCGATCGCCTCGGCCGAGCTCTACGTGCTCGTCGACCTGCCCCGGCGGTCGACCGGCACGGAGGCCAACGTGCCCCTGCGCGGCATCCAGCCGCAGGCGCTCGCCGTGCGGGGCGGTGCCGTCCGGGTCGTCGAGGGCCGGATGCTCACCCCGGGCACCAACGAGGTGGTCGTCGGCCGCGGCGCCGCCCGCGAGTTTGCCGGCCTCGACCTCGGCCGCACCAACCGCTGGGGCCAGAACAGCTGGACCGTGGTGGGGATCTTCGAGTCCGGCGGCACGGTGGTCGAGTCCGAGATCTGGGCCGACGTCGCCGTGCTCGCCCCGGCCTACAACCGCGGCTCCTTTCTGCAGTCGGTGCGCGCTCGCCTCGAGTCGCCGGCGAGCTTCCGGGCGTTCAAGGACGCGCTGACCGCCGACCCCCGCCTCGAGGTGGAGGTGAAGACCGAGCGCGACTACTTCGCCGGCCAGTCCGTGCTGATGACCCAGATCATCCAGGGCCTCGGCACTCTGATCGCCGTGCTAATGAGCATCGGCGCCGTCTTCGGCGCGGTCAACACGATGTACTCGGCCGTCGCCGCACGCAGCCGCGAGATCGCCACGCTGCGCGCGCTGGGCTTCTCCGCCGCGCCGGTGGTGATCTCGGTGCTCGCCGAAGGGCTGGTGCTGGCGCTGGTCGGCGGCCTGATCGGCGGTACCCTCGCCTACTTCGGCTTCAACGGCATCCAGACCTCGACGATCAACTGGCAGAGCTTCAGCCAGGTGGCCTTCGCCTTCGCCGTGACGCCGCGCCTTTTGGTGCAGGGCGCCCTTTTCGCGTTGTTCATCGGGCTGGTCGGCGGCCTCTTCCCGGCCATCCGGGCCGCCCGCCTGCCGGTCGCCCAGGCGCTGCGCGAGCTCTGACGGCTGTCTCGGGCCGGGCCCACTGGGGTCCGGCCCCTTGGCCATGGTGAACCACCCGCTCTCCTCCTACCTGCTCCTCGCCGGCGCAGGACTCGTCGCCGGTGTGCTCAACGTCGTCGCCGGCGGTGGCTCGTTCCTCACCCTGCCGGCCCTGCTCTATTGCGGGCTGCCGGCCAGCTTCGCCAACGCCACCAACCGCGTCGGCGTGGTGATGCAGAACCTCGGTGCGGTGTGGAGCTTCCGCCGCCACGGCGTGCTGGCCGCCCGCTGGGCCCTCGCCGCCGCCGTGCCCGCCTGCGCCGGGGCCCTCGTCGGCGTCTGGCTCGCCCTGCGGATCTCGGACGACGCCCTGCGCCGCGTCCTCGCCGTCCTCATGGTGGTGATCAGCCTGTGGAGCCTGTTCGCTCCCCAGCCGCGGACCGCCGCCGCGAACCAGCCGACCGCCCACCCTTGGCTCGTGGCGGCCGGCTTCCTCGTCGCCGGTCTCTACACCGGCTTCATCCAGGCCGGCGTCGGCTTCCTCGTCCTCGCCGTGACCTCGTTCGCCGGCTTCGACCTGGTGCGTGGCAACGCCATCAAGGTCGCCGTGATCCTCATCGCCACGGCCCTCTCGTTGGCCCTCTTCGCCGCCGAGGGCAAGGTGGACTGGCTCGCCGGCCTCGCCCTCGGCACCGGCAACCTGCTGGGCGGCCTCGCCGGCGCCCGCCTCACGGTGCTCAAGGGCCACCGCTGGATCCGCAGCGTGGTCACCGTCGCAGTGATCGCCGTCGCCGTCCGTCTCTGGCTTCCCTAGCCGGGCTCGGCGGGTGCGAGCGCGCTCTCGAGCGCTCGGCCAGTGAGGCGCAACGCCGTCGGACCGGCCGCCGTCAAGAGCAGGGCGAGGGCGTGCGGGCTGCGCACCAGGGCAACGGCCAGGTTGAGGGCGGCGACCAGCGCTTCATCGAAGTGCTGCAGGTGGCCACAGGTCGCGTCCTGCTCGTAGACAGCGAAGCCCGCGGGGCCGCGCTCGGCGGCGAGATCGAACAGCCCGCCGTAGCCGATCCCGGGCAGGAGGGCGGCGCTCAGCTGGGCGAGAGCGCGGTCACGGAACACCGCCCGCGGCAGGTCGCCGGCCGCCGGCGTCTCCCATTGGCGGAAGACGCCAAAACCGCCCGCGAGCGGCCGCACCGCCCAGGGCCCGGCCAGCTCGGCAGCCAGCGCCTCCCGCGGCTCGTCGTGGCCGTCAAGGCGGGTCAAGAACTCGGCGGCGAAGGCGTTGGCTGGCTCGGCCGGCGGCGCCGGCTGCAGGTCGTCGGGATCAGGGCTCACGGAAGGCTCCTTTCTGCTCGGTTGGCTGCTCGCTCGCGTTGCCGTTCTGGTGGCTACCCGCGCCGCCAAGACGGACGACTACCAGTCCTTGCTGTTTTCCTTGTCGAAAATGTCTGGCTCTTGACTTGCCTTCTCGAGATCATGGGATTCTTCCCATCATGCCATTGGACTTACGCCTCTTTTGCGTAATCCTAGCCCATCCCTGGCCACGTCGCAAGGCTCGGTCGTGGAGGGCTCTGCCATACTCGCGGCCGCGGCCGGCCCGCCCCGCCGCACCACGACCCCGAGGAGCGACCGCATGCTGTTGGTGGAACCCGAAATCGACGACCCCATCGCGCGCTTCCAGACGGTGTTCGCGGCCGCCACCGCCACCGGCATGCGGGATCCCAACGCCATGGTGGTCTCGACGGTCTCGGCGGCGGGGCAGCCCTCGTCGCGGGTGGTCCTGCTCAAAGGGGTCGACGAGCGCGGCTTCGTCTTCTACACCAACCTGGAGAGCCGCAAGGGGCGTGAGCTCCAGGCCAACCCGCGAGTCAGCCTGAGCTTCTTTTGGCGCGAGCTCGACCAGCAGGTGACGGTGCTCGGTGAAGCCACCGCGGTGAGCGAAGCCGAGGCCGACGAGTACTTCGCCAGCCGGCCCCGCGGCAGCCAGCTGGGGGCCTGGGCCTCGCAGCAGAGCCGGCCGCTCGACAGCCGCGCCCTGCTGGTGGCGGAGGTCGCCAAGCTCGGCGCCCGCTACGCCGGCCGGTCCGTGCCGCGGCCACCACATTGGAGCGGTTTCCGGGTGGTGCCCAGCCTCTTCGAGTTCTGGATCGCCGGCGAGTTCCGGCTGCACGACCGCACCCGCTATGAGCGGGACGGTGCCGGCTGGCGGCTCACCAAGCTCTATCCCTGAGCCGCCAGCTGCGCCACCTCGGGGTACCGGAAGCAGCCCACGAGGTGATCGTTGACCATCCCCACCGCCTGCATGAAGGCGTAGCAGATGGTTGGCCCCACGAAGCGGAAGCCCCGCCGCGCCAAGTCCTTGGAGAGCGCCACCGATTCGGGGGTCGAGGCCGGCACGGCGGCGAGCGAGGCCCAGGCCCCCTGCCGCGCTCGGCCGTCGACGAAGCCCCAGAGGTAGCGGTCGAAGGAGCCCAGCTCGTCGACCAGCTGCAGGAAGGCCATGGCGTTGCTGATGCTGGCGGCGACCTTGGCGCGGTTGCGGACGATCCCCGGATCGGCCAGCAGGCTGGCGACCTTGGCGTCGTCGTAGCGCGCGATGCGCGCCGGGTCGAAGCCGTCGTAGACCTCGCGGTAACGCTGGCGCTTCTTGAGAATGGTCGACCAGGACAGGCCGGCCTGCGCTCCCTCGAGGACCAGCATCTCGAAGAGCGCCCGGTCGTCGTGCAGGGGCACGCCCCACTCCCGGTCGTGGTAGTCGACGTACAGGGGGTCCGTGCCACACCACGGGCATCGCGCCATCATCGCAGCCCTCCCGCGCCGCCCCTGCGGCCCCGCCACCAGCGTCGCGACGGGCCAGGCGGCAGGCCTCGCGCAAGCTACCGCGGCGGCCCTCCCGCCGCAAGCCCTACGCGTTTCCCGGTTGGCAGGCCGTCCGGCACTGGATAGACAGGGCCAAGGCCTGCACTCGCGATCCGCAGCCGGACGGACGGCCGCGCCCGGGCGGCAAGATAGTTGACAGCGTAGACAATGAGAAATGATAAAATCTTACACTCAGCAAGCAGGCTCGGTTCCGACAACAGGAGAGGATTACTCTCGGAGGGAAGACATGGAGGATGACGCTCGCCTCGGAAAGCTCCTCAAGCTTCTGCAGGGCTCGATCCGCGCCGCCGGACTCACCCAAACGGAGGTCGATGAACGCATCGGCCGCCGCCGCGGCTACCTGAGCCACGTCTTTCAGCGCCGCGTGGACCTCAAGGTGATCGACCTGTTGCGGGCGCTGGAAGTCCTCGAGATCGACCCCGCACGGTTCTTCGCCGTGGCGCTGGGCAGCCGCCCTGAGCCGCGTGCGAGCCTCGACGAGCCGTTGCTGCTGATGGGCTCCTCCCGCCTGAACGGGCCGCTGCAGCGCCTCGACGAGCGCGGCGCGCGGTCCGCCGAGGCCGATGGCCTGGTCGAGCTGGTGCAAGCCACCGTCCGCCGGGTGCTGGCGGAGGTCGAAGACAGCCAGGCCACGCCCTTGCGGCGGGGCCGCGCCGCGTTCGGCAGCTAGGTCTTCAAGGCAGCGACCGCACGTACCCGCCGTCGACCGTCACCGCCTGGCCGGTGACGTAGGACGCCTCGGGCGAGGCGAGAAACCCCACCACCGCGCCGATCTCCTCGGCGCGGGCCAGGCGGCCGGCGGGGATCTGTGCCGCCCAGCCGGCCACCACCTCAGCAGGGCTCTCTCCCGAACGCGCTGAACGTGCCGCAGCCAGCTCCTCTTGGCGCTCGGTCAAGGTGTAGCCCGGCAACACCGCGTTGACCGTAATGCCTTCCGCCGCTACCTCTTGGGAGAGGGTCTTCAAGTAGCCGAGCACGGCCGGGCGCAGAGCGTTCGAGAGCGCCAGGCCGGGGATCGGCTGCCGCGCCGAGACGGAGTTGATGGCGAGGATGCGGCCCCAGCGGCGGGCCCGCATGCCGGGGAGCACCAGGGCACAGAGACGGGGCACGAAGAGGAACGCCAGGGGGATCGCCGCCTGCCAGTCCGCCTCGGTGAGCTCGAGGGCCGGCTTGGCGGGCGGGCCGCCGCCGTTGGCGACCAGGATGTCGATCGGCCCCAGCCGCTCCTCGACGGCCTCGACCAGCGTTTGGATGGCGGCCAGCTCCCGCACGTCCGAGGCCAGCGTCACCACCTCGGCACCCCGCGTCGCCAGGGCCTGGCGGGCCTGCGCCAGCTTCTCCTCGCTGCGGCTCGCGAGCGCGATCCGCGCCCCCCGCTCGGCGAGCGCCGCCGCCGCCGCGAAGCCGAGGCCGGAGCTGCCTCCCGTGATCAAGGCCACCTTTCCCGTCAGGCTCGCCATCGCTGTCTCCCTTCGAGCTCGTCTGCCGGCGAGGATAGCAAGGGCCCGGGGGTCGGAGCGTGGCGTTGCCGGGCTGGCATTGGCGATTTGCCACGCATCTATGACCCGCCTAGAATGCTCGCTTCAGCTCTGGGAGAGACCCCGATGACCACCACCGCCCGCCGGCTCTTTGCCTCGGCCGTCGCCTGCTGCCTCGCCGCCCTGCCACCGCTGTCGCTCACCGCCGGCGAGGCCTTGGCCGTCCGCAGCGGAGGGGCGCTGCCGAACCCGATCCTCTTCGTCACCCAGATGCCGATCCCGGTGGACTTCGCGACCATCGGCTCGACCTTTGCCAACCACCTTGGCGGGCTGCAGGAGGTCGGCCGCGGCGGCGACCTCTACATCCGCTACCCGGACGGCAGCCTGCGCAACCTCACCCAGGAGGCGGGCTACGGCGTGAGCGGCTTCCAGGGTGCGACCGCGATCGCCGTGCGCAACCCAGCGGTGCACTGGAGCGGCACCAAGGCGGTGTTCAGCATGGTGATCGGCGCTCCCACGCAGCAGTTCCAGCTCGGCACCTACTTCTGGCAGCTCTACGAGGTGAGCGGCCTCGGCCAGGGGCAGACGGCGGTGATCACCAAGGTGCCCAACCAGCCGGCGCAGTACAACAACGTGATGCCGATCTACGGCTCGGACGGCCGCATCCTCTTCGTCTCGGACCGCCCGCGCTCCGGCGCGGCCCACCTCTACCCGCAGCTCGACGAGTACGAGGAGACGGCCACCAACACCGGCCTATGGAGCCTCGACCCGGCGACGGGCAACCTCAACCTCCTCGACCACTCGCCCTCCGGCGTCTTCACGCCCATCCTCGATCGCTACGGCCGGGTGCTGTTCACCCGCTGGGACCACCTCCAGCGCGACCAGCAGGCCGACACCGACGTCTTGAGCGGCGATACCTACGGCACCTTCAACTACGCCGACGAGAGTGCCGGGGCCACCCGCTTGCCGAACCGCGACGAGGTCTTCCCCGAGCCCCGGCCGGTGCGCCAGGACCTCCTCGGCGGCACCAACCTGGAGGGTCACACGATCAACCACTTCTTCCCCTGGCAGGTCTTCCAGAACGGTACCGGGGAAGAGGTGGTCAACCACCTGGGGCGCCACGAGCTGCATGCGTACTTCAACCGCAGCATCAACGACGACCCCAACCTCGAAGAGCTGATCGCAGAGACCTCCGGGCGGGTGAACCCCAACTCGATCAACAACTTCCTCCACCTGCGCGAGGACGTGCTGGCGGCCGGTACCTACCTCGGCGTGGACGCGCCGGAGTTCCAGACCCACAGCTCCGGCCAGCTGATCGCGATGTTCGCCCCGCCCGGCCGACCCGCCGATCAGATCGCCATCACCTACCTCACCCACCCGGACACCCGCCAGGTCGTGCCGGACGGTCAGATGCCGCCGCCCAACCACTCGGGCCACTACCGCAGCCCGCTGCCGCTGGCGGACGGTGAGGTGGCGGTCGTCCACGCCCCCGAGACGCACCGGGTGGCGAACCTCGGCACCCGCGCCAACCCGGTCCCCAACTACCGTTTCCGCTTGAGGCTGCTCACCCCGCGCGTGGATGGCTACTTCGAGGCCGGCACGCCGCTCACCGCCGGGATCAGCAAGACGATCTCCTACTGGGACCCGGACGTGCTGGTGCAGTACAACGGCGAGCTCTGGGAGCTCGACCCGGTGGAGGTCCGGCCGCAGAGCGTGCCGCCCTACCTCACCGCCCCCCTGCCGGCGCCGGAAGCGCAGGTCTTCCGCGAGGAAGGGGTGAACCCGCGCAGCCTGTCGCGCGACCTCGCGACGCGCGGCCTGGCCCTTCTCGCCGCCCGCAACGTGACCTACCGCGACCAGCTCGACCACCAACAGCCCTTCAACCTCCTGGTGCCAGGCGGTGAGCAGACGCTGGGTGCTGGCGGGCGGATCTACCAGGTGGCACACATGCAGCTCTTCCAGGGCGACCAGATCCGCGGCCTCGGCGGCACTGCCAACCCGCGCCCGGGCCGCCGTGTCCTCGCCCAGCTGCTGCATGACCCGGTCGCCGTGGCTGCCAACCCACCCAACCCGGGCGGTCCGCTGGCCAGCACCCGGGTGGCCCTCGACGGCTCGGTGGCGGCGTTCGTCCCCGCCCACCGCGCCCTTTCCTGGCAGACCACCGATGGCACCGGGACGCCGGTGGTGCGTGAGCGCTACTGGCTGACCTTCCAGCCGGGTGAGCTGCGCGCCTGCGACGGCTGCCACGGGGTCAACAGCCTCAACCAGGCCGGCGAGCCGGCTGCCAGCAACGCCCCCGAGGCCCTGCGCCAGCTGCTCCAGCACTGGAAGGCCGAGACCGGCCTGATCTTCTCGGACGGCTTCGAGAGCGGCGACACCAGCGCCTGGGCGTCCACCGTGCCGTAGCGTGGTGCGAGGTCTGCGGCAGGGCGCCGCCCACCGAGCGGCGACCTGCCGTACAATGCCGCCGCACCCTGCGCCTTGCCGACCCGGCGGTCGGCTTCTCTGGTGGGACCTCGATGGACGAGCCCGTTACGCTTTCCTTTGCCGCCTTCTGGACCTGGCTCTACGGCCATGCCGGCTGCATCCTGCGCGCTGGCACCGAGGATGCCGTGGTCTATGACGACGAGGACTTCCACTGGGCCTTCCTGAGCGAAGAGCCCGGCACCGTGGTCGTCCAGGTGCTCAAGGGCAAGCACTTCGTGAGCGAGATCTTCCTGCGGCCCGAAGGTGTCGCCTACGTCCAGGGCACCCCGGGCGACACCGAGGGTGAGTTCCTCTTCGAGCTGATCACCGAGACCGAGAAGGAGCGCAAGGCGCCCTACTTCTTCGTGCTCACCCACGGCTACAGCGAGAGCCCGTCCCCGGCGCACAGCAAGGTGCACTGAGCCTCTGGCGGCTCGCCCCACCGCCGCCTGCCGTCCACACCGGCCCGCCTGGCAGGACGGGAAGGGGCCACTCCCTATCCCCCGGGGTATTGCCGGCCCATCGGTAGCGGCCTACAAGCTTGTGGACGAGGAGTGCGAACGACGAGAGGAAGGAGGCCACCATGCGCACGATTCGCCGAATCCTCTATGCCTCGGACTTCACCCCTGGCGCCGAACAGGCCCTCCCCGAAGCCCATTGGCTGGCGCGGGAGATGGGCGCCGAGCTGCACCTCTTCCATGCCCTGATCCCACCCTGGGAGTACCTCGATCCGCTGGCGCCGTATCCGGTGCCACAGGAGGAGAGCCTGCCCCGCCTCGAAGCGAGTGCCGAGGCCGAGCAGGAACGCCTGGTCCGCTCCCTGGGTGCCACCACGGTCCCGGTACGCAGTGTCGTGCGGCGCAGCTCGACGCCCGCCACCGCCATCCTCGCCTACGTCGCCGAGGCCGACATCGACCTGATCGTTGCCGGCACCCACGGCCGGCGGGGCCTCGGCCGCTGGGTGCTGGGCAGCGTCGCCGAGGAGCTCGTCCGCCTTGCCCCCTGCCCGGTGCTCACCGTCCGCGAGCAGGAGAAGCCCCGGCCGGCCGAGGTCCCCAAGCGGATCCTGCTGCCGATCGACTTCTCCGAGCCCTCTCGCGCCGTGCTGCCGTGGGCTCGCGAGCTGGCGGCCCGCTGGGGTAGCGAGCTCGAGCTGCTGCACATCGTCGAGCAGCTGGTGCTGCCGACCTTCTACTTCCCGGGTGCGCCGAGCGCACAGCCCCTCGACCTCGAGAAGATCCGCAAGACGGCGGTCGAGGAGCTCGGCAAGCTGATCGCGGCGGAAGGGCCGGCGGTCCGCTCGAAGATCGAGGTGGTGCAGGCACCACCGGCGCTCGGCATCCTGGAGATCGCCAAGGACCACCAGATCGACCTGATCGTGATGGCCACCCGTGGCTTGACCGGGCTCGAGCACCTGCTGCTCGGCAGCACCGCCGAGAAGGTGGTGCGCCAGGCACCTTGCCCGGTGCTCACCGTGGGCAGCAAGGCGCTCGAAGCGAAGGGCTGAGCCGACGCGCGGCCCGCGACGAGCTCAGAACGGCTTGTAGACCCCGAGGTAGGCGGCGAGAACGCCCAGCGCCGGCAGCAGCCACCACCACAGCGCCGCCTTCTCGGGGAGCTTGCGCAGCAACACCACCACGCCGCCCAGAGCGAGCCAGATCACCAGCTTGACGAGCGCCCAGGCCGGCAGGCCGAGGCCGAGCTTGCCAAGCATCGCGAAGCCGCTGACGAAGAGCAGCAGCAAGGCGAAGCCATGAGTGATCCCGGCTCGCCGGCGGGCGCTGTCGCTGCCCGTCTCGCCCGCCCGCACGACCAACGAGCCGAGGGCGAGGAAGGTGAGGATCACGCCTGCGAGGTGCAGGACTTTGTAGAAGACCGCGCTCATCTGCCGCTCTCCCGCTTGCGGTTGCCCTCGTCGTCGTACTCGTAGACGCCGCGACCCACCTTGCGACCGAGGCGCCCGGCCTTGACGTGTTGCACGAGGAGGTTGCTGGGCCGGTAGGCCTCACCGAGCGTCTTGTGGAGGAACTCGAGGATCGCCAGCCGCACGTCGAGGCCCACGAGGTCCACCATCTCGAAAGGCCCCATCGGATGGTTGAGGCCGAGCTTCAAGGCGGTGTCGATGTCCTCGGCGCTCGCCACCCCCTCCTGCAGCATGCGGAAGGCCTCGTTGCCGATCAAGACGTTGATCCGGCTGGTGACGAAGCCGGGCGACTCGTTGACCAGCACCGTCGTCTTGCCCATGCGGTGCGAGACCTCTTCGATCGCCGCGATGGTCTCCGGCGAGGTCTCGAGGCCGCGCACGATCTCGACCAGCTTCATCACGTGCACGGGGTTGAAGAAGTGCATGCCAGCGAAGCGCTCGGGGCGGCCGCTCGCTGCCGCCATCTCGGTGATCGACAGCGCCGAGGTGTTGGAAGCGAAGAGGGCGTGCGCGGGCGCCGCCCGGGCCACGGCCGCAAAGGTCTCGATCTTGAGCGGCATCGACTCCGGGATCGCCTCGATCACCAGGTCGGAGCCGTCGACGGCCGCCGCGAGGTCGGTGTGCAGGCTGAGGTTGGCCTTGGCGGCGCCGGCTGCCGCGGCCGCCAGCTTGCCCAGCTCCACGCCCTTGTCGAGGTTCTTGTGGATACGGCCGCGGGCGGCCTCGAGCACGCTCTCGGCGACGTCGAAGAGCCGGGTGGAGTAGCCGGCGACGGCGGCCACGTGGGCGATCCCTCGCCCCATGGTGCCGGCGCCGAGGACGGCGATGGTGTGAATGGGCTGGCTCATGGTCCTCCGCGGTGTCGATGGGGTGTGACGTCGGAGACGGTGCTCAGGAGACGGGCAGGGCCGCCGAGAGCCCACTGCCGGTGGTCTTCTCCGCCAGCGTCTTCAGCTCGTCGGCGATCGCCAGCGTGCTGCGGGTGGCGGCAGCCACCGCCTCCTGGAGGGCTGGCGTGGTGGCGTAGCGTTCGAGGATCTCGCGGCCCAGCTGGTGATGGTGCGCCTCCTCCGGCTGGATCACCTCGCGGTAGAGGCGGGCCGTGGCGTCGTCCCCCACTGACTCGCAGAAGGCGATGAACTGCTGGTTGCGCACCTGGGCAATCGCCTCGCTGGAGAACGGGCCGGCAGCGATGCGCTCCACGGTGGTGCGCAGGCCGTGCATGTAGTGGTAGAGGGGGCTGCGGCCGTCCGCCAAGGGATCGAAGCCGGCGAGGTCGTCGCCCAGCTCGGCCAGGCGCTCGGAGATCAACCGGTAGTGGCGCATCTCGTCGCCGCATTGGGCCGCGAAGACGTGCTTGGCGTCGAGCTCCGGCGTCGATGGCATCCAGTAGGCGGCGAGCTCGCTCGCCTCGAGCTCGCTGGCAAGCGCCAGGCGCAGGAGAGTCACGACCTCGACCTTGCCCTCGGACTCGGCCTCGAGGGTCTCTTGCTCGCCCAGCCGGGCGAACAGTCCCTCCATCTCGGCCACCAGCCCGGCGACGAACTCTCGGCTGTCCAACCTGTGGCTCCTCTCGTGACGGCGGTCTGCCGACGGGCAGCGCCCGCCCGACCACCGAGGACAGATCCAACGTTCGCTCGTACTATATGAAAGCCGTCTCGGCGATTCGACCCAAGCGCTGGTGACGTCACTCCAGGGAGCCCTCTCAAGCCCCGCCGCGACCATGATCCAGATCCACCAGCACCCCGCTGTGCGGGCCCTCCTCCGCGATCAGCTTCCCGGCGATCGGTTTCCTGGCGACCGGCCTCCTGGCGCCGCAGGCGTGCCCCTCGTCGTCGAGCCGGCGGACGACATGCTGCGTTACACCTACGACCTCACCCTCGGTGCCTGGGACCAGGCCTTCGTCCACTACGTGCGCTCGGGCCTGCTGGCCGCGCAGACCGTCTCGCGCGCCCTGGCGGGCCGGCTGCCGGCCGCGGGCTCGGCCCTCCTCGACTTCGCCTGTGGCTACGGCCGGGTCACGCGCTTCTTGCCCTCCTTCCTGCCGGGTGCGCGGCTCTTCGCTGCCGACATCCTCGCCGGCGCCGTCGACTTCCAACGCCGCCAGCTCGGCGTCGAGGCGCTGCAGTCGACGGCCGAGCCCGCGGACTTCGCCTGCCCGCACCGCTTCGACGCCATCATCGTCCTCTCCCTCTTCACCCACCTGCCCCACCGCACTTTCCGGGCCTGGCTGCAGCGCCTCCTCGGCCTGCTCAAACCGGGCGGCGTGCTGCTGTTCTCGACCCACGACCTCTCCCTCGCCCCGCAGGCCGCCGCAGAGACCGAGCCCGGCTTGCGTTTCGAGGCGCAGAGCGAGGCGAGCACCCTGGCTGCCGACGTCTACGGCAGCACCTGGGTCAGCGAGGACTACGTCCGCGCCACCGTCGCGACCCTCGGCGAGGGGGCACTCGCGGTCTGGCGCCAGCCACGCGGGCTCTGGCACCTCCACGACCTCTACTTGGTGGAGACGGCGGCGAGCGCACCGGCGGCGGCCCCCGATCTGCGGCGTGGTCCGCTGGGCCACCTCGACCGCTGCGTGCTGGCCTCCCCCGAGCTCCTGCAGCTGCACGGCTGGGCCTGCGACCTGGACGCGCTCGGCAGCCCCACCACCATCGAGGTGAAACTCGGCGACGAGGTGCTGACCACCACCTCGACCGCCGACTACCGCCTCGACGTGGCCCAGGCCCACAACGACGAGCGCTTCCTCCACAGCGGTTGGCAGCGCTCCTGCCGGCTCCGCGACATCGCCGTCAGGATGCAGGATGTGCTTCTCGTCAAAGCGGTGGGGCACGACGGCCTGGAGCTGGTGCTCTACGCCGGGCAGCTGGAGTCCGCCCTGCACTACCTGCCGCTGTTCGACACCAAGGCGGCGCTCGCCACCGCCAACCTGGAGCTGGCGCAGAAGGAGCACGCTCTCTCCCAGGCGAGGGCCGAGGTCGCCGCCCTCAGAGCGGCCTTGGCGCACCACGAGGCCACCGCGACGGCCCTGCGAGACCGGGTCCGCTCGCTCGAGGCAAGCTGGCCCGCACGACTGCGCAGAGCCTGGCGGCGGCTCCGCGGCAAGCGCTCGGCCTCAGAGATCCCGTAGCACGGCCCGCACGGGAGAGGCGTCGAGGCCGGTGAGCCTCAAGGGTAGGGCGATCAGCTCGTAGAGGCCGGGCGGCACCTCGGCGAGCAGCAGCCCTTCGAGGATCACCACCCCAGCCCCGGCGAGAGCATGGTGGGCGGGCAGCTCGGGGCTTCCCGGCGGATCGACCGAGGGGGTATCGAGGCCGAGGAGGAGCAGCCTGCGCGCCGCGAGCAGGCGGGCCGCCTCCGGGGCCAGGGCTGTGAAGTGGTTCGGGAAGCTGGTGCCGTCCGCCACGCTCCCCGTCTTCAGCAAGAGCCGCGCTGGGTCGCCGGGGAGGGCGGGCGGCAGATGCTCGGGGCCGAGGAGGGGAACGGCCGGAACTTCCACCACCCTGCAAGGCCCGAGGAAGGACGCGAGAGGCAGCTCACCGATACCGGCTCCCTCCGCTTCCGTGTGGCAGGGAGCGTCCGCATGCGAGCCCAGGTGCGTGGTCGTGCGGATGGCCGCAACGGCGGCGCCGTCACCGCCGGCGAGGGTGGCCGTCCACTCGACGCTGAGCGGCACGTCGCCGGGATAGACCGGCGTTGCCGGCGACAGGCGAGGCGAAAGGTCGAAGATCCGGCGCGAGCCCATGCCTGGATGTTGCCACAGGCGCGGCCGCAGGGACCGCTCAGCGCCGAGGGCCGGCCGCCTCCGGCGCCGCCGGCCGCGGCTCCTCCTCCTGCCGCGGCCGGCTCGCCCCCTCGCCCACGAGCTGGCGAGGAACTTCGGGGCCGGCCAGGGCGATGGCGTCGGCGATCGCTCGGTCGAGCCGGCCGCGCAGGCGCACCAGAGTGAGGCTGTCGTCCTCCAGCGCCACGATGTAGATGCCACGGATGCCGCCGCCGTCTTGTTGGAAGAAGACGGCGCCGCTCGACTCGGCGTCCTGAAAGCGGGCCGCCGCCAGCCAGCCGCGGCGAGCCGCCAGCTGCGACAGCCGGCCGATCGCCCGCGCGGCGTCGCCGTCGTCCCGCGACGCGAGGTCGTAGACCGCGAGCTCCACACCGTTGACGTGCTGCAGCAGGCTGGCGACCTGCTCCTCTTCGTCATCCTCCGCCGCGGCCCGCACGATCGAGCGTGCGAGCCCCAGCGACAACCTGCCGAGCTTGAGCTCCATGTCGGGGTAGGCGCGGAGGCCGGGCAACGCCCGCTGCGCCTCGGCCTCCAAGGGCACGAGGCCGGGGGCGGAGAAGAAGCAAGCGCCCAGGGGCAGCGCCAGGAGGGCGATCACGAGGGGGGTAGAACGTCTGGCGAGCCTACGCATGGAGATCTCCTTGCCGTCTTGCGGTCGACTTACTCACCGGGCGGCTTCACCGGCGGTGCGGGCGCAGCCTCGCCGCCCGCCCCCAGCTCGCTCGAGACGTCCCCGAGGTCGCCGATGTCGAAGCGCTGGGCGATGCGGCCGATCTGCGCCGGGTCCACCTCACCCGCGATGTTGATGAAGCCGAGCTGCTGGTCGGCGTCGAGGAAGAGGGCGACCAGACCCGAGATCCGCGTGCCGTCCGTCTGCAGCAGGAGATAGGTCTGCGTGGCCTCCTTGCGCACCCACACCGCTCGCTGCCAGCCCAGGGCCTCGAGCCGGGCGGCGGTCCGCCCGAGGGCGCCGGCGAGGGCCGGGCGCTCCGCGGGCTCGGTGCGATACAGCCGGAAGAGGACCGAGCGGATCTTCGCCAGCGCCCGCGCCAGCTCCGGGTCCGCGGCCTTGGCAGCCTCGGCCACGAACTGGATCAATGGCCCCTGCAGGTTGACCTCGACACTCAAGGCCTCGTCATCGAGCTTGAGGCCGAGCTTCTGCGGATCAGCGAAGCCCGGTCCGAAGGAAGCCGCGGGCGGCTGCGCCACGAGCACAGCGGGAAGGACGAGCGCGCCGGCGCCGGCGAGGGCAGCGCGTCGCCACCACCGCGAGGTCCCGGCTGACCGCCAGGGAGTGAGCTCTGCTTGTTGCATGACCTTGGACCTCCGTTTCGCACTCCGACCCGCGGCGGACCTTCGCTACCGCAGGGTGGCGTGGCCCAGCAGCTCTTGCGCTGGCGCCACGACGTTCTCGACCACTTCCTCGCGGACCACCGCGCCCGCTTCGCGCCCAACCCGGCCCAGATAGGCCAGGGTGAGCTCCAACTCGCGCTCGGCCCGCGCCACCTCGGCCGCCGAGGGTCGCCCGCTCGTCCGTGGGGCCGCCAGCTGGTAGGTGAGACCACCGGCCACCACGGCGAGCAAGGCGGCGGCCGCAGCCGGCGCCGCACGACGCCACAAAGTCGCCACCGGCGCTTCCGACCGGCGCCCACTCTCAACCACCCTCTCCGTCGCCGGTGGCCGCCAGGCCAGGACGCGCGCCCCTGCCGCCTCGCCCTCGGCCACGGCAAGCACGGCGCGGCTCAGGGCCGGCGGGCAGCTCGGACGCGGCAGCGCTGCGAAGGTCGCCGCCAGCTCGTCGGCCAGCGCCGCTTCACTGGCGCAGGCTGCACAGGCGCTCAGGTGAGCGGCGAGGAAGGCCTCCTCCGCGGCGCTGAGATCACCGTCCCCACGACGGTCGAGCAAGGCCTGGGCGCGGTGGCACAACGCCGCCCCGGCAACGAGGTCAGGCGGTCGCGGCATGGTGGCCCTCCTCCTTCAAGTGCTCGGCGAGAGCGCCGCGCAGCCGGCGGCGCACCCGGTGCAGATAGGTCTTGACGGTGTTGAGCGGCAACGCGGTCACCTCGGCGATCTCCTGGTAGCTCATCTCTTGGACCTCGCGCAGCAAGGCGATGGTGCGATAGGGCTCCGCTTCGTTGGCGAGCGCCCGCAGCAGGGCCTGCTCGAGGTCGCGACGGCGCAGCGCCTGCTCAGGGTCGTCCTCGCGGGAGGTTGCCACCACGGCTGGTCCGTCGAGGCCGTCAACGAACAGCTTGCCACGGCTGCGACGACTGCGCAGGCTGTCGAGGCAGGCGTTGCGCGTCACCCGCATCAGCCACGCTCCGGCGGTCGCCGGGTCCACCTGCTCGAGGCTCCGCCACAACCGCAGGAGGACCTCCTGGGTGACGTCTTCCGCTTCGCTCGGGTTGCCCAGGTAGTAGGTGGCGAAGCCGTAGACGCGGTGTTGGTGCTCGGCGACGAGCTCGCGGAAACGGTCCAGCATTCTCCAGCTCTCCAACGGATGCCGCCGGCCAAAGGTTACAGCCGCGGGCCAGCACGGCCCAGGGCCGCCAGGGCCTACGAGCGTGGTAGCATTACGGGCCATTGTCGTAGCGCTGGCGATCACCTCGATCGGCCGGCGGGGAGCGCCGCACCAGGGCGCTCTGGAAGGAGGTCCACGTGATCCGCAAGGCCAAAGGCGGCATCCGCCTGACTCGGTTCGAGCTCGAAGTGATGGAGGAGCTCTGGAAGCTGGGCCGCGCCTCGGTCCGCGAGCTCCTCGAAGCCCTCCCCAAGAAGAAACAACCCGCCTACACCACCGTACAAACCATCGTCCGCCGGTTGGAGGAGAAGGCCGCGTTGCGCCAGGTCCGCAAGATCGGCAACGCGCACATCTACGAGCCGTTGATCTCCCGGCAGGCTGCCTACAGCCGGCTGATCCACGAGTTCCTCGACCTCTTCGGCGGCTCGCCGCGGCCGGTGATGGCCCACCTCGCCGAGGTCGGCCAGATCAGCCTCGAAGACGTGCGCGAGCTGGAGCAGCTGGTCGTTCGCGGCGAAGAGGCCGCAGAGACCGCCACCGAGTAGGGCAACACGGCGCCTGCAGGGCTCGCCCCGCAGGCGGGAGGTGGCCGGGGTGTCTGCCCCGGAAGACCGCTGGGAGATCAGACGATGGGTACCCTTCATGAGTGGTTGGCCGGCTGGTCCTCGCAGGTGTGGCCCTTCGCCCTGACCCACCTCTGGCAATCGACCCTCTTCGTCGCCCTGCTCCTCCCCGTCCTCCTCCTGCTCAACCGCGCTCCCGCGCGCCTGCGCTACGGCCTGTCGCTGGTGGCGTCGATGAAGTTCCTGCTGCCGGCCGCGCTCCTCTTCTCCTGGCTCGCCGGCAGCGGTCTCGCCCGCCTGCTCTCCGCACCGGCCGGCTTCGCGATCGATCTCGGCCCCTGGCTCGACCGCCTGGTGAGCCCGCTGGCCCACGCCGCGGGCACCACCCTGCACAGCGAGATCTACTGCCTGCTGAGCCTGGTTTGGCTGCTTGGCGCCAGCTCGATCGCAGCGCTGTGGTTCTGGCGCCAGCGCAGCCTCGTCCAGCTGCTCGCCGAGGCCAAGCGGGTGACCCACGGCCGGGAGGCCGAGATCCTCGCTGCCGTCCGCGCCCGCCTGGGCATCCGCCGGCAGATCGAGCTCGCGCTCCTCGCCGGCGACGCCGAGCCCGGCGTCTTCCGCGTGCGGCGCCCCGTGCTGCTCCTCCCCGAGGAGATGCCGGCCAGCCTCTCCGCCGCCGAGCTCGAGGCCATCTTCCTCCACGAGCTGGTGCACGTGAAGCGGCACGACAACTTAGTGGCGAGCCTCCATCGTGGCCTCTGCTGCCTGTTCTGGTTCCACCCCCTGGTCTGGATGCTCGACCGCCGCCTGCTCGCCGAGCGCGAGGAGGCCTGCGACGAGGGCGTGCTCGCCCTCGGCGGCCGCGCCGAGGTCTACGCCCGCGGCTTGCTCAAGACGGTGCAGTTCGGGCTCGGTTGGCGGCTCGCCTCGGTCTCCTCGGCCGGGGCCTCCAACCTCAAGCGCCGCATCGAGCGCATCCTCGCCGGCCCCAGCCCGCGGCCCTCGCTTGCCAATCACCTCGGGCTGGCCGTCGCCGTGATGCTGTTCGCCGCCTTCTCGCTGGCCGTCGGCTCGCACGTCCAGCAGCCGGACCAGCCGCTCGCGACCCTCGGCGTCGTGCCCGCCGAGGTCGCCTTCCTGAAGCTCGACCTCGCTGCCGGGCCGCTCCTCCACGCTCCCCAGGAGGCCGTGATCCGTTCCACCTCACCGCTGCCGGTGAGCGAGGTGCAGACGGCGCGCTGCTTGAAGGAGAAGCACCCGGCGACCACCTCGCCCTGCCGCAACCCCGAGGACGAGGAACGCGTCGCCTGGATGCCCGACGGTGGCCCGCGGCCGAGGCGCCAGCCGATGCCGCTCCCCACCACCGAGGTGCCGAGCCTCGATGCCGTCCGCACCGCCCCCGTCCCCACCTGGCTGCCCTGAGGCAGCAGGCAGGCTCGCCGCGGGCAGCCCTCAGCCGGCCGGCTCGGCAGCCGGCCCCGCCACCGGCTCGATGCAGCGCGGGCCGTCGTTCGCCGGGCTGTTGACGAAACGCGAGACGGGCCAGGCCTCCATCTCCTCGGCCGGGTAGGCGGTGAGCAGGGGCTCCAGCTGCTCACGGCTCGCCTTGGGGTCCAGCCAGAGGGCCTGGGCCGCCGCCGGCAGGATCACCGGCATGCGGTCGTGGATCGCCGCCGAGAGCTCGTTGGGGGCGGTAGTCAGCAGGGTGCAGGTCTCGAGCGGCTCCCCCTCCTTAGCCCAGCGCTCCCATAAACCGGCGAAGGCGAACGGCCGCCCCCCCTTGAGACGGATGTAGTAGGGCTGCTTGCTGCCGTCCGGCAGCTTCTTCCACTCGTAGTAGCCGTCGCTCAGCACCAGGCAGCGCTGGCGGCGAAACGCCGAGCGGAAGGCCGGCTTCTCCGCTACCGTCTCCGCCCGCGCGTTGATCATCCGATTGCCCATCGAGGGATCGGAGGCCCAGGAGGGCACCAGGCCCCAGCGCAGGTTCACCAGCTCGCGCTCGCCACCGCCGCGGGGCAGGCGCACCGCCGCCACCTCCTGGGTGGGCGCGATGTTGTAGCGCGCCGGCAGCTGCGGCGTGGCGGCCAGCTCGAAGGCGTCGACGATCGCGTCGCCGGGGGCGGTCAAGGTGTAGCGACCACACATGGCACGGCCCTCCTCTCGATGGGCCGATCTTAGCGTCGGGGATCGCTGTGGGCGGCGCCAATTCCCCGTCCTGACGCACAATACCGACAGCGCCGCCCGCTCCCGCGGACGGCCGTGGTGGTCGCCTCCGTGTCTCGTGGCGGCGCGGGGAGGCGGAATGCGTTGCGTTTCTCGGAAACTGGTCGTGGCGGCGGTGGTCCTCGTGGGGCTCACCGCCTTCGCCCCGGTGGCGCAGGCAGCGCCACGCGCGGGCGCGGCGGCGGGCCTGTGGGCGCAGGTCTGGAGCTGGCTCGCCGGGGTGTGGGAGAAGGAGGGGCCGATCCTCGACCCCCTCGGCGTGCCGTCAGCGGCGCCGGCTTCATCCCCGGCCTACTCTGGGAACCTGCATGGGGTCTGGGAGAAGGAAGGGCCGACCTGCGACGAGTTCGGACGGCCGGGAGGGTGCGCAGCCAGCGTTTGGGAAAGTGCGCCTGCGTCGAGAGGGCCGGCGGAAGGCTGACGCGACCTAGCTGCTCAAGGTGGTCAATCGCGGGCAAATGTTAGAAATGCGCTCTTCGCGCGCCCGCGCATCTCTGCTAGGGTTTCCCCATGCAAACGCTGGAAGACGGCGGGGCGAGCCCGGCAAATGAGCCACCCCTAGGGACCCTGGCCTGGCAGGAGCTCGCCACATCCTTGGTCGCCGCGCAAGCCGCCAACCACGCCCAGCTACTTCGCGGCAGGCCTCTTGCCAACCCAGCCCCTCTTGTTCAGGAGCTCTGTCGCTTGAGTTTGGCTGCCGCCCGGGAGGAACCGGGCCGCGCGTTGCCAATCGCATCAGCAGCACTGGCGGCCGCGCGGTCTGCCCGGACTTCCGCGCTGCCAGCCAGTGTGCGCGCCGACTTGCGAGCCGAGGCCTGGGCTCACCTGGCGAACGCTCTGCGCGTTCAAGAGCGCTACCGCGAGGCGACACGTGCCTGGAAACGAGCGCACCACCTTCGCCTCCTGGGGAGCCGAGATCCCCTCCTCGCCGCGCTGTTGGCGGAAATGGAGGCCTTGCTCCGGCGAGCACAACGCCAGCTGCCGACGGCAGCGAAACTCCTGGCGCGGGCCATTCGCACCTACCGCAACGCCGCCACTCCAAACACGCCGCTCGGCCGCGCCCTGCACGCGGCCTCGACCGTGGCCTACGCCCACGGCGACGCGACGAGTGCCTACCGGTTGGCCTTCGAGGCTCTGCAAGCGACCCCAGCTCACGACCAGCCGACCCGCTACTTCCGCATCCTGAGAGATTCCGTCCTCTACCTGGCCGAGCTGGGCGAGCTGGGCCTTGCCCTGCGCATGGTGCGCGAGCTGGCCCCTTGGCGCGAGACCATCGAGGGGGAGACGGCGCGGCTGCGCTGGGATTGGATCTGCGGCCGGGTGTTCAGCCGCTGCGGCGCCTGGGAGCAGGCGCAGGAGCTCTTCGAGCGCGTCTGCCGCGGCTTCGCCGCCCAGGGCCTGCATTACGACGCCGCCCTGGTCGCCTTCGACATCTGCTGGTCCTACGCTGAGAAGGGGCGCTGGGCCAAGGTCTGCGAGCTGGCGGTGGCGATGAACGACACCTTCTGCTCCCTCGCCATCCCGCGCGAGGCCGCGGCGGCCTTCAGCCTCTTCCTCCAGGCGGCGAGCAACTTCCGGGTGGGCTGGCCGGTGCTCCACGAGGTGCAGTCCGTGCTCGCCCCCCTGCGCCGGGAGCGGGGTTTCTAGCCGCCACCGCCCGGGGCGAGGGGGCCGAGACGCGCCGCCGCTGCTCGCCAGCCCGCGTCCACCTCGTCGAGATACTCCGCCCACAGCACGCTGGCGAGCGCGCTGCCGCCCGGCCGGAACATCTCCAGGAAGAAGCGCCCGGGGCTGGCGTCGAGAAGCGCCAGGAGGGCGAAGACGTGCTCCAGGTTGAGGCCGGCGAACCCGCGCAGGAGCTGGCCCAGGGCACCTGGCCCCAGGGACAGGCGGCGGCTCGCCTCCTTCTGGCTCATCCCCCGCCGGCGCAGCAGCTGGCGCAGCACCTCGCCACAGCGCAGCACCCAGGCCCGCACGTCACGCGGCCGGCCGATCAACGCCTCGCGCTGGGCCAAGAGCAGCTCGCGCGCCACGGCCTCACCCCGGCGCCCGAGCTCCGAGGGCGTGAAGGTGCCGACCCGCACGCCGCCGAGGGGGTAGAGCGCGCAGAAGAACTCCTCCGGGTCCACCTCCAGGATCTCGAGGAGCTGCAAGGCCACCGCGACCTTGAAGGGGGTCTGGCGGCGCAGGACCCGGCCCAGGTAGGTGGGATGGCGCCCCAGCTTCTCGCTGGCCGCGGCGAGCCCGAGCCCGCTGCGCTCCAGGAGCCCGGCAAAGGCCGACGCCAGGCGGTCCACCTCCTGCGGGGGAGTCATACCGGCACTCTACTGTCTACTCTCCGAAGAAGCATTGAGATGCTAATTAGTGCTCTCACGACCAGATTGTGGCTCTCTTACACTTCTCCTCGCCGCAAGACTCTTCACCAGCGGTAGCGGCCGGCGGGGGGCCACGACCCCTGCCGGCCGCCTTCGAGGAGGACGATCGATGGCCGAGCGCAGCGCAGCCCCCGCCACCCCACCACGCCCCCGCGCCACCCGCCTGAAATCCGAACGGGTGCAGGAACCAGCCCTCCCCACCCTCTGGGACTTCGAGCAGGACACTGGCGCCCTCACCCGCCGCTATCTCTTCGCCAGCCGGCTCGGCGCCGAGCAGTTCATCCGCCTGGCCGAGTCGCTTGCCCGCGGTGAGGGCCTGCCCGTGCACTTCGACCACGGCGAGGAGCACAACGTGCGGGTGAAGCTGCCGGCGCAGCCGCGGGCCACGGCGGCCCGCCTGCGCCTGGCGCAGGGCCTCGACCGCCTCCTGGGAGGAGAAGGCTAGGCAGGTGGGCAGGGCCGGGGCCCCATCTCTCTCCGGCCTTGCCCACCCTTTTTCTGCCAGCCCAGAGAGCCATGACGAGCCCCACCTGCGCCCTCCCGCCCCTGCCCTCCATCGAGCAGCTGGTCGCCTGGCTGCCAGCCTGGCAGCTGGAGGGCGCTACCGGCGGCCGGCGCCTGCGCCGGCAGGCGGCCTGCGAGAGCCGCGCAGCGGCCGAGCAGTTGCTCGCCGAAACCGCCGGCTTCCTGCTCAGGTCGCCCTACGCCTGCCTGAGCTTCAAGCTCGACGGCAGCAGCCTGCTGGTCGACGGCCACGAGCCGGCTGGTGGTTGGACGATCGCCGAGATCGCGGCGATGATCGGGCTCGAGGCCGCCCTCGCCGAGCGCGGGGTGGCAGGGCCACCCGTCGACCACGAGGCCTTCGGCGCCTGGACGCGGCGCTACGTGAGCGCGTTGATGGCCCGCCAGAGCGAGCCGGCGGCCGGGGCCGCGACCGAGAGAGAGGCCGCGACCAAGGGCGACCCCGGCCGCCTGGCGACGTACCTCTTGGGCTTGCCAGCGGGCGAGCGCTGGGCCCTGGTCGGTGGGCGGCCGAGCCTCCACACCGTGGAGTTCGCTCAGGCCTTGCTGACCGCCGCCCGGCTCCTGCCGGGTACGACCGGCCCGGATGCGAAGGCCTTGACGGCGGCGGGCGCGCAGGCGGAGAGCCTCCTCCACCTGGCGGCGGCGGTGGCGGCTCGCGTCAAGGTCGGCCCCCGCGTGCCGGCGATCTGGGTGGCCGACCTCCTGGCCGAGGTGTGGGCCCTGCGCGGTGAGTACGCGGCGCAGGCCGGGCGGGGCGAGGAAGGGGCACTGGCCTGCGACCTCGCACGCGCGATCGCCGAGGCCGGCAGCGGCGACCCACGGGTGGCTTTCCAGATCGCCAACGGCGAGGCCTGGGTGCGCTGGATGCGCGGCGACTGGCAGGGCTGCCTCACCGTGCTCGACGCCGGCATCGCCGAGGCGGTGGCGGCCGGCCAGCTGGACGACGAGGCCGTGGGCCGCTGGCGGCGCGCCTGCGTGCTCCAGGCCCTGGGCCGCGATGCCGAGGCGCACCACGAGGCGGCGACGGTGCTCGCCCTGGAGATCGACCTCGGCGCCCTGCGCAGCGCCGTCGAAACGCTCTACAGCGAGACCCGGGGAGGCGGTGCCCTGCACTGAGGGGGCACCAAGAAGGGGCGACGGAAGATGAGCAAGCAGAGAACGCTGGTGCCGGGAAGTACCGCAAGCGCCACCAGGGCGGCAGCCGAGGCGCGGGTCGAGGTCGTCAAGAGCCTGCTGGCCCGCGAGATCGAGGCCCGCCGGCTCCCCCAGCGTAGAGTGAGCCGGCAGCTGGGCTATGGCGATAGCTATCTCGCGAACCTCTTCATGAAGATCAGAGGCCGCGGGCCGGCCCACCTCCGCATGGACTCCTACTTGGCGCTCTGCACAGTCCTCCAAGTCGACCCCGCAGCACTGCTGGCGGCGAGCGCCCCACCTGCCACCGGCGCCGAGCCGCCGGCGCCACCCCTGGCTCTGCCCGGCCGCCGCGAGCTCGCGTCCCTGGTGGCGAGGCTCGCGGGCGAGGAGCTGCGCGCACTCGCCCTGCGCGGCCTGGTCTTCGCGGCAACGGTCAACGAGCTCTGCGCCAAGACGGGCAGGCCGGAGGCTCCCAAGGCCGAGGAGGCCGCCGGCGAACCCTAGAAGAGAGACGGCCGGGCAGGGTGCACGAACACCCCACCCGGCCTTTGCCACCCATGGAGAGAGCCATGAGCGACGAGGAAGAGGATAGCCGACCCGGTGGGCGAGTGGTTGACGCCATCGAGAAGTTCATCGGCCGGCTCGACGAGCAGGAGGCTCCCGCCACGGCCTACGCGGCCGAGACCGCCGGGCCGTGGCGGGTACGCGAGGTCGAGGGAGGGTTCGCCGTGCTGCGCGCCAGCGCCACCTGGCCGGAGCAGATCGTCGCCACTTTCGTGGACCGCGAGCTCGCCCACCTGGCGGCCGCCCTGCTGCCGGCGACCGGCACGCCCGAGCGCTTCAGCGTGGCCGCCGAGGCGGGTGAGGATGGCTACGCCTTTCTCGACGGCCGTGAGGTGCGTGGTGTGCTGCTCTACTCCGACAGCGGCCTGGCGGAGGCGATGAGCGACGCCCACGCTGTGCTGTGCCGGCCGGAGGCCCTCGCCCACCTCCTGCTCGCCGCCGGCGAACGCGCCCTCGAGCTGGCCCTGGAGGCCGTGAGGCAGCTGGCCCTAGTGCTCCACGACCAGCCCTGAGGCCAGGCGACGTTCCCCTGCCAGCCGGGCTACTCGGAGACGCCGTCGCCGCTGTCGTAGAGGCCGGCGAAGCCGCGCTTCTGGAGCTCCTTGGCGAATTTGCCCACCCAGCGCACGAACTTGCTGTCGCTGGTCGACCAGTTGGTGCCGCTGACCACCCGCTGGTGGAGGGCGGCCACCACCTCACCGCTCTTCTTGTCGATGAACTTGAGGTCGATGGTCACGTTACCCGAGCCGGCGCCCCAACCCACCAAGGCCTTGGCGGCCACGCTGCCCGTGCTGCAGTCGACGATGCGGCCCTCGACGCGGATGTCGCCGCTGTCGAGCGAGGTGGCGAGCGGTCCCCGCAGCTCGGGGCCGAGGGTCTCCTTGAACAGGCGCGCCATCTCGCCGTTCATCTCGCGGGCCAGCCGCAGGTCGTTGGCGTCGCGGTCCTCGGCGTCCTTGCCGATCAGCTTCGGTTCCGGCCAGTCGACGAAGTGGAAGCTCTTGCCCTCGGCCGCGAAGCCGGGCGCCGCCCAGAAATAGTCCACCTCGTCGGTCTCACGGAAGGCCTTTGGGCCGCCGAAGTAGCTGGGGTCGAGGCGGCCGTCGTCGAGCATGCCGGTCGGCGGACCGGACTTCTTCTTGGCGAGGGCCGGGGCCGTGCCGGCGAGGAGCAGGGTGGCAAAGCTCGCAACGAGCGCGAGGCCGATCGTCTGGCGCATGGGACGTCCCTCCTGGAAACAGACGAGAGTGTTGAGGCAGAGAATCTAGCACCTCCACCCCACCCGATCGAGAAGGGGCCCGCGGCGCGCACGATCCGGTAGGATCGGGGCCAACCCCGCTCGCCCTGGTCGCCGCGAAAGTCGTCGGATGGTCGTCCTCAAGCTTGCCCCCGCCCTCCTCGCCGCCCTGCTGGGCGCCGCGGGCCCGGTCGCGGCCGCGACGCCCCAGGCCGCGACCGTCGCCGACCGGCCCGGCTACGTGGCAGACGAGGTCTGCGCCCGCTGCCACACCGAGATCGCGGCCCAGCTCGGCGAGCTCGGCATGGGCCGCGCCTTCTCCCAGCCGCAGCCGGGAAAGGGCCCCGAGGACTTCACCACCACCTTCGTCCATGCCGCTTCCGGGCGGCGCTTCGAGCTGCGCTGGCAGGGCGAGCGCCTCGTCTTCCGCCGCTATCAGCTCGCCGCCGATGGCACGGCGATCCACCTCTTCGAGCAAACCGTGGATTGGGTGCTGGGTTCCGGCAACCACGCCCGCACCTATCTCTACGGCACTCCCAACGGCGAGCTCTACCAGCTGCCGATCGCCTGGTACACGCAAGAAGGGCGGTGGGGGATGGCGCCGGGTTTCGATCGGCCGGACCACGATGGCGTGCTGCGCCGGGTGCAGCGCGAGTGCCTGTTCTGCCACAACGCCTACCCGCCGCCCTCGCCGGGGCGCGAGCGCTATCCCTCCCCCGCCCTCTTCGCCCCGGCGCTGCCCGAGGGGATCGGCTGCCAGCGCTGCCACGGCCCAGGGGCCGGCCACGTGGCTCGGGCGGCGGGTGGCGGCGCCACCCCCGAGCAGGTGCGCGCGGTGATCGTCAACCCCGCCCGCCTGCCCCCCGAGCGCCGCGACGACGTCTGCAACGGCTGCCACCTGCAGCCAGCCGTGGCCCTCCTCGGCGTGCGCCGCTTCGACCGCGACGACTTCTCCTTCCAGCCGGGAGAGGCGCTGCCGAGCTATGTGGTGGGCGTCGACGTCGAGCAGGAGGGGGTCGCGCCCGCCGAGCGCTTCGAGATCAATCACCAGGCCTACCGGCTGCGCCAGAGCCGCTGCTTTCTCGCCAGCGCCGGTCGGCTCTCCTGCCTCACCTGCCACTCGCCCCACCGCAAGGTCCGCCCCGAAGAGCGCCGCGACCACTTCCGCGCCGCCTGCCTCGGCTGCCACCCTGGGAAGGACGTTCCAGCGCAGCACCCGGCCATCGACCTCGGCGGCGGTGCCGACCTCGGCGACTGCGTTGCCTGCCACATGCCGAAGCGGCGGCCCCGCGATGTGGTGCACGTGCTGATGACCGACCACAAGATCCGGCGCGAACCGGGGGGAGCGGAGCTCACCGCCCCGCGTGCCGAGAGCGATCCCACCCTGCTCGCCGCCCACCTCGCCGATGGAGCGCGGGCGCCCCAGGGAAAGACGGGCGAGATCTACCTCACCTCCGCCGTCGTGCGCACGCGGGCGTCGACCGCCGCGGTCGACGCCCTGCGGCGCGCCTTGCTGGGCGCCGAAGCGACGGTCCGGGAAGGCGATGAGGACGCCGGCGCGGCGGCACGGCGCAGCTTCGCGCCGCGCTACGACCTGATCCAGGGCGAGTTGCGCGGGCGCCGCTTCAGCCAGGCCCTGGCTCTCGCCGATGGCCTGCTGGCCACCGCCGAGGCCGCCGAGCGCCCGCTGGTCGCCGAGCTGCGGGCCGTTGCCCTCGTCGGCCTCGGTCGCCGCGAGGAGGCCCGCGCCGCCCTCGCGCCGGTGGTCGCCGCGCCCGGCGCCCGCCCCGAGGCGCTCTACAACGCCGCCCGCCTGGCGCTCGGCGCCGGCGAGGTCGACGAGGCCGAGGCCTGGTTAGCCCGTGCCACGGCCGAGCGGCCCGTGTTCGCCGCCGCCTGGCTGCTGCGCGCCGCCCTCGCCGCACGCCGCGGTGACCACGCCGCGGCGATCGCCGCCGGCGAACGGGCCCTGGCGATCGAGCCACGGCTACCCGGGGCGGTGCCGCCGTTGGTCGAGAGCCTGCTCGCCCTCGGCCGGCGCGAGGAAGCGCGGCGCCTGCTCGACTTCCACCAGGGTGAGGGCAGCGAGCGCGCGGCGCTCGACCGCCTGCGGGCGGCGCTGGACAAGACTCCCTAGCGCAGATATCCCACTAGCGCAGATATCCCAGAGCCCGCAGACGGCGCTCGGCCTCCGGCGAGAGAGGCGGCGTCGGCACGGGCGCGGCTTGCCGGGCGAGGGGTGGCAGCAGCGCCGCGAGGGCAGCCGCCACGGCGGGCTCGGCGGCAAGGCGGTCTTGGGTCTCACCGGGGTCCGCCTCGAGGTCGAAGAGGGCCCGCGCGCCGCCGTGCTCGACGAGCTTCCAGCGCCCGGCGACCACAGCCCGCGCCGGTAGCGCCGCCAGCGCTCCGTAGTACGGCGCCTTGCCCGGGTCCCCGAAGGCTTCGAGGCGGGCGAGGCCGGGGCCTGCCGCCGGCTGCCGCAGGTCACGGCCGGAGGTCGCGAGCTCGACACCGGTGATGCCGGCGAGGGTTGCCGCGAGGTCCACCAGGCTCACCGGCTGCGGGCTCGCGGCCAGGCTCACGCCGCGCGGCGGGACGACGATGAGCGGGATGCGGACCTCCTCGTCGAACAGGCTGGTGCCGTGCTCGCTGACACCATGCTCCCCGAAAGCCTCGCCGTGGTCGGCGGTGATCACCAGCCAGTTGTGCTGCAACCAGCCGCGCGCCGCCAGCTCGTCGAACAGCTCGCCGACCGCGAAGTCGAGGCTGCAGACCTCCTCGTCGTAGCGGGTCTCGAGGCGCGCCAGGCCTTCGCGGCCGAGCGAGAGGAGCGGCAGCTCGAGCGGCTCCCGGAGGCCCCAGGGAGCGAAGCGGCCGCGGCAGGGCGCCCGCGGGGCGTAGCGGGCGTGGGGCTCGAAGAGGTTGGCGAGGACAAAGCACGGCCGCCCACCGCAGGCGATCAGCTCCTGCGCGGCGCGCAGCAGGACCAGCTCCGCCGGCGGATGGCCGGTGACCGCCTCCGGGAAGAGGCCGGGCAGGAGGCGAGCCCGCAGGGACTCGCCGAGGTCCGGCAGGCCGTGGGTGGGCACGGGGTGCCGCCAGACGTCGAAACCGCGGCCGAGGCCCGGGGTGAGCAGCAGCTGCGGGTTGGCGCTGAAGCCCGCCGTGCGGTACCCGCGCTCGCGCAGCTTCTCGGCCAGCGTCGGGACGCCTGGGGGCAAGGCCACGGGGCCGGCGCCGAAGTCCGCCCCGTGCTCGGAGACCAGGCGGCCGGTGAAAAGCGATGCGTGCGAGGGCACGGTCCAGTTGCCGTTGGCGTAGGCGCGCGGGAAGACCACCGCGCCGGGCCAGCTGCGCAGCCGCTTCTCGAGCCATGGCGTCGTCGGCCGGCGGTAGCCGTAGAGCGAGAGGTGGTCGGCGCGCACGGTGTCGAGCACCACCAGGAGGACGGACGGTCGCGCTGGATCGTCGGCTGGCGGCGTCGACGGTCGCGGCCCGCCGCCGAGCTCGAAGTGCCGGGCGAGGGGGACCCACTCCGCGACCGGCAGGGGTGCCAGGGCCCCCAGCCCGACCACCGCGGTGGTCGTCGCGACCAGCAGCAGACCGCCCCCCAGGCTCGGCAACCAGCGCTCGCCCCGGTTGCCGAGGCCGAGCAGGCCGAGGGTGAGGCAGAAGCTGGCCACCGCCGGCACCACCCAGCGAGAGAGCCAGGGCGGCCCGGGAGCTCCCCCCCAGGCCAAGAGGGCACGAGGCAGCATCACGACGACGAAGAACCAGCCGCCGGCCACCGCCGCCGCACATTGCGCCGGCGGCGGTTCCCCGGCGCCCAGCCACCGCCCGGCAAGAAGCAGCGCGGCAGCGGCGGCGAGCGCCGGGACGAGAGCGTCCAGGCTCACCTTCCAGGGGCCGTCGAGGCGCCAGATCCACCACGCCGGGGCGGCGAGGCCGGCATTGGCCAACAGCAGGACGAGGGCGGCCAGCTCGGCGCGGGAGCTCAGCGCGCCGCCCGCGGCACCGAGCGCGAAGGCGGCGGCGCCACCGAGCGCGAGGCAGAGGACGAAGTAGGCCGGCGAGGCCGTCCAGCTGCCTTCCAGGACGGCGACCAGGGCCGCCCAGAGGGTGAAGAGGCTGGAACAGAGCGTCGCGGTGAGGCCGCCGACGAGCGCGCGATCGCTCGCCGACACCGCGAGCAGAGCCTCGCTCGACAGCGCCCGGGAGGGTACGGTCACCGGCGCAAGCTACCACGCCGGTCGAGCGCCAACCAGGGGCCGGGATGGTCCCCCGTCACCCTCTTGTCACACCGCAGGGTGGGTGCTAGCGTCCCCTTCGCATTGATGGAGGCAAGGCCTGAGAATCGACGGGGTGCCACCGCGAAGGCGGCGGTCCAGGCTGAGGTCGCGGCCAGCGTGGGCGATCGCAGCGCTGGCCCTGCTCTACGGCTGCTCGCGCGGCCAGGTGGGAGGTGTCGCCAAGGGCTGGAACCTCCTGCTGGTGACCCTCGACACCGTGCGCGCCGACCACCTCGGCTGCTACGGTGACCCGCAGGCCGAGACCCCCAACCTCGACCGGCTCGCCCGCCGTGGCCTGCGTTTCGAGCAGGCGATCGCGACCGTCCCCCTCACCCTGCCGTCCCACGCCTCGATCCTCTCCGGTACGCTGCCGCCCCAGCACGGCCTGCACGGCAACGGCGCGGGGGCGATCGCGCCACGGGTCGCCACCCTCGCGACCCGTCTGCGTAGCTTTCCCTACCAGAGCGGTGCCTTCGTCGGCTCCTTCGTGCTCGACCACCGCTACGGTCTCGCGAGGGGTTTCGACCACTACGACGATGAGATCGACCGTCCGGCGAAGTCCCCCCTCGGCCTCGAGGCGGAGCGGCCGGGGCGGGTGGTGGTGGACCGCGCCCTCGCCTGGCTGGAGACAGCGGCGGCCAAGCGCGGACCGTTCTTCGCCTGGGTCCATCTCTACGACGCCCACGCCCCCTATCAGCCGCCCGAGCCCTACGCCTCGCGGCACGCCGGCCGGCCCTACGACGGCGAGATCGCCGAGGTGGACCACCAGGTCGGCCGCCTGCTCGACTGGCTGGCCGAGCACCGCCTGGAAGAGCGCACGGTGGTGGTGGTGGTGGCCGACCACGGCGAGGCCCTCGGCGAGCACGGCGAGCTGACCCACGGCTTCTTCGTCTACGAGCCCACCTTGCGGGTGCCCTTGCTGATGGCGGCGCCCGGGCGGCTGCCGGCAGGCGGCGTGGTCGCCGAGCCGATCTCGCTCGCCGACGTCGCGCCCACCCTCGCTGCCCTCCTCGACGTACCGTTCGCACGGCTGACCGAGGGCAAGCAGCTGCTCGCCGCCCTGCAGGCCGGCAGCGAGCTCCCCGCGACGGCGATCTACGCCGAGACGGAGTATCCGGCGAGCTTCGGCTGGAGCCCCCTCCACGCCTTGCGCCAAGGCCGCGCCAAGCTCATCCAGGCGCCAAGCCCCGAGCTCTACGACCTCGCCCAGGACCCGCAGGAGAGCCACAACCGCTACGCGCCGGGCGCTGCGATCGCCAGCGAGCTGACCGCCAGCCTGGCGCGGCTGCGCAGCAACGCTGTCAGCGCCGAGCCGGTGGCGGAGGACGCCGACTCCCGCGCCCGCATCGCCGCCCTCGGCTACCTCTCGAGCTCCGGCGGGGCGAACCCGGACCCCACGGCACCGCCCACCGGCAAAGACCCCAAAGACACCATCAGCCTCTTCCGTCGCTTCGAAGAGACCGTCTGGGCCGCCTCGGCCGGGCGCAGCGCCGAGGCGGCCGCCGGCCTCGGCGAGCTGGTGGCAGCCGATCCCGAAAACCCCGTCTTCCGCGCCGCTCTGGCCCGAGAGCTGCGCAGCCAGGGCCGCCTCGGCGAGGCGATCGCGGAGTATCGCCGGGCCACCGACCTCGCGCCGGGGGACGCCGACGCCTGGTACAACCTCGGCGTCGCCCTGCGCGAAGCGGGCGACCCCCGCGCCGCCCTGGGCGCCTTCCTGGAGTCGGTGAAGCGGAACGTCTGGAACCTCGAAGCGGTCAACGCTCTCGCCGTCGGCTTGGCGGCGGCGGGAGAGCCCGGGATGGCGGCGGCGAGGCTGGAGCAGGTGGTCAAGATCGACCCGCGCGACCCGCAGACCTGGAACAACCTCGGCAACTGCCGCCGCGAGCTCGGCGAGTACCCCGAAGCCATCGCCGCCTACCAGCGGGCGATCGAGCTGGCACCGGCGTTCGCCGACCCCTGGAACGGGCTCGGCGCTCTCGAAGTGGCACGCGACGACCCGCGGGCGGCACTTCCCTATCTGGATCGCGCGCTCAGCCTCAACCCCGAGGCGCACGAGGTGCGGCTCAACCGGGCCATTGCCTTCGAGATGGCCGGCGAGCGCAGCGCCGCGATCGCCAGCTATGAGGACTTCCTGCGTGCCACCGCCGCCGCCAGCGGCTACGACGCGCAGCGCGACGCAGCCCGCAGGCTGCTCCGCAAGCTCCGCGCTGCGGGGCCACCGGGCGAGACGGGAGGTGATCGGCGCAGCCCATCCTGATCCACCCTGAAGGCGTTCTGACCTCGGCCCGGAGCTTCCGGCCGTTGCGCTGTTCTTTTCGTTGCCAAAAGGAGAACCGAACCATGAAGCTGTCCCCGTTCCGCAAGTGCTGGCCGGCGCTGGTCCTCGCCGTGATCGGCATCCTCGGCCTCGCCACCGGCGCCTACGCCCAGACCGGCGCCGGCGCCATCGAGGGCAAGGTGACCGACAAGGACGGCGGCGCCCTGCCCGGCGTCACCGTCGTCGCCACCAACCCCGCCACCGGCTTCACGCGCAGCGCCACCACCGAGGCCGACGGCTCGTTCCGCCTGCCGGCGCTGCCCGCCGCCACTTACCAGCTGGTCTACGAGCTCTCGGGCTTCGGCACCGTCACCCAGGAGGGCGTCAAGGTCAACGTCGGCTCGACCCGGCCGGTCGCCGTGACCATGCAGGTGGCGAGCGTCGAGGAGTCGATCACCGTCACCAGCGAGGCGCCGCTGATCGCCAACGAGCCGTCGATCGGCACCGTGGTCTCGCAGAAGGAGCTCGAGAGCCTGCCGCTCAACGGCCGCCAGTTCGCCAACCTGGCGGTGCTCGCCCCGGGCACCTCGCTGGCCTACAACTCGGACCCCACCAAGCCGGGCCAGCTGACCATCGCCTTGAACGGCGGCATTGGCCGTAACGTCAACTTCGTGATGGACGGCGGCGACAACACCGACGACACCATCGGCGGCGCCCTGCAGAACTTCAACCTCGAGGCGGTGGCCGAGTTCAAGATCCAGACCGGCCAGTACAAGGCCGAGTACGGCCGCTCGTCGGGCGGCGTGCTGTCGGTGGTCACCAAGACCGGCACCAACGACTTCTCGGGCAGCGTCTACGGCTTCTTCCGCGACGACAGTCTCAACTCGAAGACCGAGAGCGAGAAGCTCGCCGGGATCGACAAGCAGCCCTACGAGCGCAAGCAGTACGGCGCCTCGCTGGGCGGCCCGATCGTGCGCGACAAGGCCCACTTCTTCGCCACCTACGAGAAGACCGACCGCACCACGCAGTACTCGGTGGACAGCGGCGGCATCGTCCCCAGCCTCGACGGCACCTCCGTCTCGCTGCCCTTCAAGGACGAGCTGATCACCGCCAAGGCCACCTACGACGTGAGCGCCAAGCAGTACCTGCAGGTGCGCTACGGCTACCAGAAGAACAGCGACAAGTACGGCGCCAGCCCCCTCGCCGCCCCAGATGCGCTGGGCACGGTGACCAACAAGTACAGCTCGCTCCTCGCCGGTCACACCCTGCAGCTCGGTGGTGACCGCCTCAACGAGCTGGTCTTCCAGTACACCAAGTTCAACAACGCCATCACTGCCGACTCGAACTCCCCCACGCTCTACTATCCGAGCGGCTTCTTCCAGGGCCAGAACATCAACACACCGCAGACCACCAACCAGACGAAGTACCAGTTCCGCGACGACTTCAGCTGGTCGATGGACCTCGGCGGCCAGCGCCACGACTTCAAGACCGGCGTCAACTACGTCCACGAGCCCACCCTGGGCGGCGACTTCTCGACCGGCGTCAACGGCCAGTTCTCGCTGCTCGAGGACCGCGCCGGCTCGCCCGTCTCGGACATCACCATCTTCGGTGGCTTCTTCGGTGACGACACGCCCGTCGACCAGTACAGCGTCTACTTCCAGGACGACTGGTCGGTCAACGACCGTCTGACCTTGAACGTCGGCCTGCGCTACGACTACTGGGACGGCTTCGACCTCGACCAGCGGACCAACCCGATCTGGCAGACGCTGTCCAGCCAGACCACCTACAACGAGTACTACCTGCGCGACTTCCAGGGTGGCAAGGGTGGCAAGCTCAGCAACGACACCAACAACTGGGGCCCCCGCCTCGGCTTCACCTGGGACGCCTCGGGCGATGGCCGGCGGGTGCTGCGCGGCGGCTTCGGCCGCTTCTACGACTTCCCCTACACCAACGCCACGATCCTCTTCCCCGCCGCCGCCGTACAGTCCACCTACGGCGTGGTCTACAACAACAGCAACCCGAACGGCATCCGCAACGCCGACGGCACCTTCTTCCAGCCGGGTCAGCCACTGCCGCCCAACCAGTTGCCGGCGGCCGACATCCCGCCGCCCAACGAGGTCGCCTCGCCGACCCTCGCCACGCCGTACTCGGACCAGATCTCCCTCGGCTACTCCTGGCAGGCCACCAACTGGCTGGGCCTGAACTTCGAGGCGGTCTCGATCCGCTACCGCGACATCCCGTTCCGCTTCCGCGCCAACCCGCGTGATCCCGCGACCGGTGCCCGCCGCTTCCCGCAATACGGCAACTTCCGCATCTGGCACGGCAACGGCAAGGCGGACTACGACGGCCTCAACATCGGCTTCCGGGTGCGCCGCGACAAGTTCGAGCTGCAGGGCTTCTACACCTACTCGGAGACCGACGGCAACGTGCTCGCCGGCGCCGACGAGTTCCGGCTGACCGACGCCGGTTACCAGCCCAGCGTGCGCATCGCCCGCGACGTCTCGGTCAACCCCCTCGATCCGCTGTGCAGCGCCTGCTTCGGCCCACTCAACACCGACAGCAAGCACCGCTTCACCTTCGGCGGCACCTACCAGGCGCCGTGGGGGATCAACGTCTCCGGCATGTTCCGCTACCGCTCGGCGACGCCCTACACGCTGCACGCTGCTGTCGACCTCAACGGTGACGGCTTCCGCATGGACCTGCCGGCCGGCGTCTCGCACGTCAACTCGAAGCGCGGCGACTCCTTCTCGCAGTTCGACCTGCGGCTCTCGCGGGAGTTCACCTTCGGCAACGGCTTCGGGATCGAGCTGATCGCCGAGATGTTCAACGTCTTCAACGAGAAGAACCCGGCGGCCTTCACCCCGGTCTTCGACGCCAGCGGCCTGCCCACCGGCCAGCTCGAGGCCAACACCTACGCCGGCGACCCGCTGCAGGGCGAACAGCGCTTGATCCAGCTCGGCGCTCGCTTCCGCTTCTAAGCGGGCCGCCGCGCAGTTCCCGCCTTACCTCGGGCGCCGGTCTCCGGCGCCCTTTGTTCTTCTGCCCCTCACCGGCAGCGCGAAATAGGAAGGCGCACTCCTCGTAGTGGAAGGATCGAGAGCATCGACGGAAAGCGTCGGCGGGCGCCAGGGCCGTCCACGGGTTCGGAGGTTCGACCTTCGCCAACGACCCAAGCCGCCGGCAGCCACGACCTTCCGCCACACACAACCATGAGCCTCCTCCACCCCGACCGCCACCAACCGCTGGACTTCGCCGAGGAAGTCGCCCCACCCAGGCACCCGCCCTTCCCGGCCCTGACGCTCGCCCTGCTGGCGACGGCAGGTCTCCTCGCGCTCGCTCCGGCGGCGCTTCTCGAGTACGACCGCACCGCCATCACCGGCGGCGAGCTCTGGCGGCTCTACAGCGGCTTGCTGGTCTTCGGCTCGGTGCGGGAAGCCTGCCTCGACCTCGGCCTGTTGGCCCTCTTCGGCTGCCTGCTCGAGCTGGCCGGAGAACGGGCCGGCTTCGCGATGGCGCTGGCCGCCGGCTTCGTCGCCGGCAGTTTGGGCCTCTATTTCGGCCTGCCCGACGTCGAGCACTTCCGCGGCGGGGGCGCCCTCGCGATGGCGGTCCTCGCCCTCGCGGGCAGCCTGAGCCTCAGCGAGCGGCACCCCGTCAGCCAGGCGGCCGGCCTCCTCGCCCTGGCGCTGCTGGTGGTCCGGCTGGCTCTCGCGGGCCAGGGGCAGTCTCTCCTCGCCAGCGGTACTCAGCTCACCTCGCTCAAGGACGCTACCCTTCTCCCCTTCCTCGGCGTCCTGGCTGGCGTGGTGGCTTTCTGGGCCCTCGCCCTGGTGTGGATCTGGCGGGACGCGGCCGAGCCGCCTCGCTAGGCCGCGGCCCCTCGCGGCGAGGCCGCCCCGGCTCGTGGGTGGGTTGCGGCGGCGGCGCCTGGCGCACCGGCGTCGCGGCGACGAGGTGAGGCAGGGGCTCGGCGGCCGCGTAGCGGACGTGCTCGAGAAAGAGCCCCGAGGCGGGCGCCGTCCACGCAGCCGGGTTGCCCTCCCCCGCCGGCATCGGCGAGCCGGCGAGCAGGAGGTCGAAGTCCCGTGCCGAGAGGGCACCGGTCGCCACCCGCACCAGGCAGCCCACCAACCGGCGGACCATCTTCCAGAGGAAGTGCGAGGCGGTGATCCGCACCAGCACCAGGGCCCCGTCGAGCACCACCTCGACCCCCTCCACCTCGACGAGCGTGCTGGCGCCGGGCTCGCCCGGCTCGCAGAACTGGCGGAAGTCGTGGCGGCCGACCAGCTTCGCCGCCGCGGCCCGCAGCGCCGCCAGGTCGAGGCCCTCTCTCACCCACCACACGGTCCGCTTGCCGAAGGCGGTGCGGCGGGTAGCGATCTGGTAGAGGTAGCTGCGCGACACGGCGTCATGCCGGGAGTGGAAACGGGGGTCGGCCGGCTCAGCCCGCAGGACCTGGATGCTCGCTGGCAGGCGGGCGTTGAGGGTGTTGGCGAGGGTCTCGCCGTCGAGCTTGCGGCCGAGCTTGAGGTGCGCGACCTGGGCCAGGGCGTGCACACCGGCGTCCGTGCGGCCGGAGCCGCCGAGCTCGAGGGCGGGCATGCCGGCCTCCGCCAGGGCCTTCTTGAGCTCTCCCACCACCGTGGGCGCGTTCTTCTGCTCCTGCCAACCGGAGAAGCGAGAGCCGTCGTATTCGAGGGTCAGGCGATAGTTGTGGATGCGCTGGGTCTCCATCGGTGATGGGCAGCATAGCGCGGCCCCGGCCATCCTCACCTCGAGAGAGTCTCCCCAGCGCTAGCGGCGAGGCTTCGGCGGCCGACGCGCCCCGCCCATGATCGCCTTCCAGCGACGCTTCTCGGCGTAGGCGGCACCGCCCACCTCACGGTCAGCGAGCATCGCCGCCTCCCGCTGCAGCTTGAGGTAGCTCGCCAGCCGCTCGTTGTCGAGCTCGCCCTGCCCGACCGCCGCCGCGACCGCACAGCCGGGTTCGCCCTGGTGCCGGCAATCACCAAAACGGCAGCCGAGCGCCAGCTCCTCGATCTCCGGGAAGGCCTCGTCGACGCCACCCTCCTCGTTCCACACCCCCAGCTCCCGCATGCCGGGGGTGTCGAGCAGCAGGCCGCCGCCGGGCAAGGGGATCAGCTCCCGGCGAGTGGTGGCATGGCGGCCGCGGTCGTCGTGCTGGCGGATCTCCCGCACCAGCTGCCTCTCCTCGCCGAGAAAGCGGTTCACCAGCGTCGACTTCCCCGCCCCAGACGAGCCGAGGAGAGCGACCGTCTCACCGGGCGCCAGGTAGTGGCCCAGCTCCTCGAGGCCGCGGCCGGAGACGCTGCTCGCCACGTGCAGCGGGTCACCGGCGGCGAGCCGTGCTACCGCCGCTGTGGCAGCTGCGGTCTCGGCGACCAGGTCCGCCTTCGAAAGCACCAGCACGGGCCGCGCTCCGCTCTGCCGCACGACCGCCAGGTAGCGTTCGAGCCGCCGCAGGTTGAGGTCTTGATTGAGCGAGGTGACGATGAAGACGGTGTCGACGTTGGCGGCCACCACTTGTGCACCGCCCCGCTCACCGGCGGCCCGGCGGAGGACCTGCGTGCGCCGCGGCAGCACGGCGTGCACCGCGGCGCGGCCGCCCAGCTGAGCCTCCTGGTAGGCCACCCAATCACCAACCGCCGGGAGATCGGCGCGACGGTCGGAGCGGTAGCGCAGACCGCCGGTGATCTCTGCCACCACCTCGCCAGCCGCCGTCAACAGGCGGTAGATCTCGTGGCTCTCGGCCGCCACCCGCCCCGGCAACCAGCCGCGCGCCCGCAAGGGATCGTAGTTCTCTGCGAAGAACGGGCTCCAACCGAGCGCCGTCATGTCCATGCCGAGCCTCCTTCGATGCGCCAGGCGCCAATGGGTTCGTCGAGGAGCGGCTGAAGTGCGGGGAGCAACGGGCACACGCGTGTCACCGTGCCCTCGGGCACCTCAGGCGGGAGCGAGCGAACCTTCCAGGACGGAAGGCGCTGCTCTCTCAGCGGGCGGCAAGTTCGTCGTGTCGCAGAGGCTTTGTCTCGCTGGAGATCCTAGCATGGCGAAAGGCTCAGCCCGGCCCGCCGAGAGGCACCGAACCGAGGCTTCGCCAGCCCGCGACGTCCGCCCAATCCACGGCGCCCGGGGCCGGAGCGATGAGCTCGAGGCCGGCGAGCTGGATGGCTCCCAGCGCCGGCAGGTCACGGCAGAGCGCCTCGCGATCCACCGCCGGCAGGAGCTGGTAGAGCAGGCTCAGATGAGGGTGGGGCGCCGTTGCGGCCGGCACACCCAGCAGGGGCGCCAGGCGCTCGCGCAGGGCATGGACCGGCGCTGCTTCGTCGAACCGCCAGTAGCAGGCCTGGAAGCGCTGGGGCGAGTGCCCACAACCCGCGGGCGTGAGGGAGAAGGGGCCCACCTCGGCGGCGACTCGCTGCAAGACGGGGAGGAGTGCCGGCGGGGAGGCCGCGAAGCCGCTCAGCACGGTCACATGCGGCGCGAAGGCTGGCCCGTCGAAGCGGCGGGCCAGCGTCGCGATGATCTTGGCGAACGGCGCCGCGTCGACGGCCGCCGGCACCAGCCAGAGGGCGAGCGGTGCCTGCAGCGCCCTACTCCTCGGCGGCACCGGCAGCGGCGGGTACCGCAGTCGTATGACTTGGGTCACCCTGGTGCTCGGCCTTCCAACGCATCGACATCAGGATCCGGTTCCGGCCGCTCGGATGGTCGAAGAAGATGAACTCCTCGACGGGGCCGGGAGAGAGCTTGCGGTACTCGCCCAGCTTCAGCGCCGCCTCGGCGAAGCCATCCGGCTGGCGCGCGGCGTTCAAACCGAAGAGGTCCGCCTCGGCCTCGTTGGAGCGGAGGATCGTGTTGAGGACCGGGGTGGCGAGGAAGAAGAAGGCGGAGAGCAGCGCCGCCAAGAGGGGCAAGCCCGCCGGGTCATCGACGCCCCGGATGCCCCAACCGGCGCCCCACCGCTTCTGCGCCCAGCCAAAGGCCCAGGCGACGAAGGCCGCTCCCAGCACGATCAGCAGACCGATCTCGACCACCATCTCGTAGACGTGATTCAGCACGTAGTGGCCCATCTCGTGCCCCATCACGGCTTCGATCTCGCCGAGGCTCGAGCGGTTCAGCAGGTTGTCGTTGAGCGTGATCCGCTCGGTGCCGAGGAAGCCCGCGACGTTGGCACTGATCCGCTTCGACTGCTTCGAGGCGTCGGAGACCCAGACGTTCTCCGCCGGGATGCCGTTGGCGCGCGCCAGGCTGAGGATCGGGTCGCGGACCTTGGCATCGGTCAGGCGGGTGTATTTGTTGAACAGCGGGTTGATGAAGACGGGGGTGATGATCATCGCGAAGACCACGAAGAGCACGGCCACGCCCGCACACCAAATCCACCAGCGCCGCGGTGCCTTGCGGATCACCAGGTAGATGACGGCCAGGAACAACCCGCCGAGCACCAGCTCGAGCGCCAACCCGACCAGCTGATCACGCCCCCACTCGGGAAAAGTCTGGTTGGAGAGGCCGTACTTGTGCTCGCGGAAGAAGCCCGCGTAGATGCCGAGGGGCAGGCCCAGAAGCGTCGTCGCGAAGATGTAGCCGACGGCGTAGAGGAAGCCCTGGAGGAACTTGAAGCGGGTGACGCGCTGAGCGAGGTCGCGCATGCGGGTCGATAGCCCCGAGGCCAGGAGCACCCAGGCCACCCCCAGGCCGTAGAGGAAGCTCCACAGCTGCAACCAGTAGCCACCCTCGAAGTAGGAGTCCGAACGCTCCCGTTCCTCGGGGCTCAGCCGCGCGAGATAGGCCTCCGTGGCCGCTTCGGGGTCGAAACCGGCGCTGACGGCGGGTCGGTTGGTGGCCGCGGGGTTGGTCGCCGGATCCTGGCCGGCCAGGCGGCTCGGCGCGAGGAGGAGGCAAGCCAGCAGGCCGAGGCCTAGAAGGCCCCGGCGCCAAGGCGTGGCAAAGATGCTTGTGGCCATCGAATCTCTCCTGACGGATGGGTTCGTCAGGAGAGTACGGGAAGAATGCGGCGAAGTTGCCGTCGCAGCCGGCTCGGGCAAGAACAGCCGCGGTGGGAGCAGCGGAGAGCTCCCGAGCCGGGCGACAGCGGGGTCGGGCTACAGGTTCGCGATGAACTCCTTGACCTCGGCAGCCTTGGCGTGCCCCGGCGCGAGCTCGAGGAGTTTCTGGAAGTCTGCCTTGGCTTCTGCCGCCTTGCCGGTGGCCAGGAAGGCCAGGCCGCGGAAGTAGTAGGCGTCGGCGTAGCCCGGGTTCTCGGCGACCGTCTGGTTGAAGTGGCCGAGCGCGGCCTCGTAGTTGCCCTTGTTGTACTGCTCGATGCCACGATTGAGCAGCGTCGCCGGGTCGAGCTTGAAGTCGCCCGTGATCTTGGCGCGGTATCTGTCGGCCTCGTCGTCCTTGCCGGCGGCCGAGAGGATGGTCGTGATCAGCTTGAGCGAGTCCTGATCGTCCGGCTGAATGGCCAGGCCCTTCTCGAGAGTCTGGGTCGCCGCCGCGGTGTCGCCCTCACCGAAGTGCGTGCTGGCGATCGAACGGTAGATCGAGACCTGGACCGACGGGTCCTCGATGAGCGCCAGCGCCTTCTCGTAGTCCGCCCGCGCCTCTGCCCACTGGCTCTTCATCAGGGCAGCGTTGGCGGCCTCGATCATCCCCTTGATGTCCGGCCCCTTGTTCGCCTCGGCGTGCGCTGCCTTGACCTCCTCCTCGGAGAAGCGGTTGAGCGACACCCGGACGTTGGGCCCGGCACCGACGGCTCCCGAGACGACATGCTGCGAACCTTCCCCGGTCTTGAAACCCTCGGCCTGGATGGTGATCTCCCAGTCGCCAGTCGCCAGCCCGAGCTTCGCCCAACGGCCCTTCTTGTCGGTGATGATCGGCTCCGGCCCGGCGCCGTTGAGCTTGAGGGTGACCGTGGCACCAGCGATGGGCTTCTTGTCGCTGTCGGTGACCTGGCCCTGGATCCGCCCGTTGCCGGCCCAGTCCTGGGCCCGCGCCGGGATGGCGACCAGCAGTGCGACGAACAGACACCCGGCCCCAACGGTCCAGGTGAGAGAGCTAAAGCGGCGCATACCTTCCTCCTTCAGGAAAACCCAACGCCGCGATCTTACCGCTTCACTCCCAAAAGAAAAACCGCCGGGGTCGCCCCCGGCGGCTCTCAACTGCAGACCAGCGAATCGATTACCGGAAGTTGACCCGGGCGCCGATGCGGAAGATCCGCGGGCTGGTGACCTCGAGGACGAAGTTGGCGGCCGAGCTGCGCAGGTTGACCTGACGCTGCAGGACGTAGGACTCGTTCAGGAGGTTGAAGCCGTCGAGCGACAGCGTGATGCTCCAATCCGAGAAGTTGAGCTCCTTCTCGAGGCGGGCGTTCACGATGATCGGATCGTCGAGGCGGAACTGATCCACTTCGCGGGTCGCCTGCAGACCACGGGTGCCGATACCGTCGAAGATGTTGCTGTTCGCCGAGTACGGGACCGGGTAGCCCTGGCGGCCGTTGATGTTGGCGGCGACGTTGAAGCCCCACGGACGATCCGGGGCGATCTGGTACATGCCGCTGATATCGAAGGCCCAGTTGGAGCTGATGTAGACGCCACCCTTGTTGCCCGAGCCAGTGCCAGAGCCGAAGAGGACCGGGTCACCGTCGGTGTTGCCACCGGGGATCACGCGGGTGGGATCTTCGCGCTCGCTGTTCGGCACCTGCCAGGTCCAGTCGCTCCAGGTCACGTGACCACGGAGCAGCCAGCGGTTGGCGAGACGCTTGGTGAAGGTGAGGCTGAGGCCCTTGTACTCCTGCTCGCGATCGCCGTTCTCGGTGAAGGTGCCACCGGAGTAGACGACGCCCGGGCGCAGGGTGTACTGGTCGACGCTGAACGGCTGGCCGTTGGGCAGCACGCCGGTGCGGGTGCGGCCGACGACGTAGTCGTTGCGGGTGTGCAGACGGGCGTTGGTGAAGCCGACGGCGCAAGAACCGTCGCAGACCAGCCGCTCGTTCTCAAGGATGCCGGTGTACTTGCGGTAGGTGGCGCTGAGGCCGACGACGAACTCCGGCAGCAGGGCGTGCTCGACGCTCAGCAGCACTTCGTCGGTGATCGGGGCGTTGAGGCCCTTGTCAGCGCGGTTGGGGGTGACGAGCCGGCCGGGCTGACGCGGATCGATGCCACCGGCGAAGCTCACGAACGGACCCACCTCGTTGGCGGTCAGCTGGAGGTCGGCGTTGTCGTCGTACCAGTAGAAGTAGCCGTACTGGTAGTTGCTGGGGTTGTCCGTGCTGACGGTGGCCGAACCGAGCTGGTCGGCGAACCGCGAGTAGGAGAAGCGCAGCAGGGTGGAGCGGTCCTCGCCGAGGGCGTAGGTCAGGCCGAGGCGCGGGGTGATGTCCTGCCAGCTGAAGGGAGCATCGGCACCCGCGAAGCTGCCGCCCAGGAGCAGGCCCTGGTTGACCGGCGCCGCCGGGATGGTGGTGGGGTTGTTCTTGCCTTCCTGCAGGTCGTAGCGCAGACCGACGTTGGCGGTGAAGTTGCCGAACGTCATCGTGTCCTGCACGTAGGCGCTGGTGTAGTCGATGTCGATCGAGACGTTGCGGACCGTGGCGCTCCAACCGAAGTAGACGTTGTTGTCCACCACGATGTCGGCGAGACCGACCAGCTGCTGGCCCGGCCACGCGGAGAACGAGTCGACCTGCGCGTTGCGGTAGCCGACGCCGAACTTCAGCTCGTGGCTGGCCGCACCGGTGTTGAAGAAGTAGTTACCGTCGACCTTGGCCTGGGTCTGCGGACGGTCGGTCTGGTAGAGGACGAAGCTGTTCTGCCACACCAGAGCGCCGTTGCGGGTGACGTTCGGGAAGTTGAGGTCACCGATGCCGCCGCCCTCGGGGACGAGCTCGAAGCCGCCGCCCACGTAGGAAGCCATGCCGGTCAGGTAGAAGTTCGAGTTGAAGATGTGGGTGTCTTCGATCTTCTCGATGTCGGTCGGGCCCGTCTGGTCCCAGGTGGTGGGCTGCGGACGGGTCGGGCCGGCGTTACGGCCGATCTTGATCTTGTCGCCGTAGTGATAGAAGCCGGTCAGCGAGTTGTTGGCGGTCAGCTGCGCATTGAGCTTGGCCGCGTAGGACTCGAGCTTGGTGAAGTCCTTGTCGCCGTTCGGGCTGCGCAGGGTCTGGGCGGTACGGAGGTCGATCTTCTGCACGCCGTAGGAGCCCCACACCCAGAACTTGTCGCGGACGACCGGGCCGCCACCCTCGATGCCATAGTCATCGACGCTGATGATCCGGTTGCCCTGCGAGAACTTGCCACCGGGCAGTCCGGCGTTCTGCGCCTGCTGGGCGGCCGGGAACTCGCTGTTCGAGATCGAGGTGTCCGACTGCCAGTCCTTGTCGGTCACCAGGTAGCGGGCCGAGAAGCGCCATTCGTTGGTGCCGCGCTTGGTCACCATGTTGAGGGTGACGCCGCCGGTCGCCAGGGAGACGTCGGTGCCACCCGTGGTGACCTGCATCTCCTCGAACGAGTCGAAGTTGTAGTAGGAGGGGGAGGAACCGATGGCGCCCATGTCAGTGATGACCACGCCGTCGACCGCCCACACCGAGTTGTCGTCGCTGGTGCCGGGGCTGATGTACGCCGACTGCTGGCCGCTCTCGTTACCACCGACGTTGATGCGGTCGGTGAGCACGCCAGGGGCCTGCTGCAGGATCACCCAGGGGTCGCGGGCGGTGGGGATCTTCTCGAGCTCGGTCTGAGTGACCGTGGCGCCCGTGGAGACCTTGCGCTCGTCGAGCAGCGGGCTCTCCGAGGTCACGGTGATGACCTCTTCGAGGGCCGGGTTCATCGTCACCTCGATCGTGGTGTTACGGCCGATCGAGATGGTGATGTTCGGGTAGTCGACCGTCGAGAAACCCTCGAGCTCGGCCTTGATCTGGTAGCCACCCGGGGCGAGGCCGAGGAAACGGAACTCGCCCTCGGCGTTGGTCACCTGCACCTGGGGAGCGCCGATGCCGGTCAGCGTCACGGTGACGCCCGGCAGCGCCGCGCCCTGGTTGTCAGAGACGACGCCGTACAGGTTGCCGCTCTGCAGCTGAGCGAAGGCCGCGCCGGTGCTGGCGAGCAGCAGAGCTGCAGCCACCACGAGGGCCTTGCGCCAGAAGTTGCGGTTGTCCATGCGAATAAACCTCCTAGTCATTCAGGATGGTCGGGAAGACCTCAAACCGTTTGAGGCCCCCGTGAAAAGATGTGGTGCCACAGTCACCTTCCGCTGATTGCGGGCAACACCCCCTTTCGACGAGCGATTGACTTGCCAGTCTAACGGCTCCTGGCAGCCTGCGTCAAGCAAGTGGGGTGCCACTGCGCAAGGCTGCCAGACATGCCATTAAAGCACTGAAAACAAGTGACTTGGAATCAACTCGGCAGACGCCGGCGGCGACTGGCGCCAGGCGGATTCAGGAGATTGGAGACGGCAATCCAAACTCTTGAAGAAAGCCCCGCCGGCGCGCCCGGGATGGGCCTGGCGCGGCGCCGTTGGGCCGCTCCTGGGCTCGGCATCGACGGTATGGTCTTTGCTGGAGGCGGGCGCATGCGCACCATCCATCGCTTCGGGTTCGGGTCTCTCGTCCTCGCTGGCCTCGGCGTCGCGGGCTGCGTCCATTACCAAGCCGTCGACACCGCCGGCCTGCTGCGGCAGGAGATCGCGGCGCGGGCCCCCGAGCAGCGGGACCTGGCGGCCCCGTTCGAGCTCAACGGCGAGATCCTGGGCATCCTCGAGCGGCAATACAAGCCCGGACCGAACGAGTTGCGGCGGGTCGACCAAGTGCTCGACTTCGTCTTCCGCCGGCTCAACCTGCGCTACGCCCTCGAGCCGACCCGCAACGCCGTGGAAACCTACTATGCCCGCGAGGGCAACTGCCTCTCCTTCGTCAACCTGTTCGTCGGCGTGGCGCGCCACCAGCGGCTCACCCCCTTCTATGTCGAGGTCACGGACTACCAGCGCTGGAACTATGCCCAGGGCCTGGTCGTCAGCCGGGGGCACATCGTCGCCGGCATGTACGTCAAAGGGGAGCTCAAGACCTACGACTTCCTGCCCTATCGCGCCAAGGCCTATCGTGACTTCAAACCGATCGACGACCTGACGGCCGCCGCCCACTACTACAACAACCTCGGCGCCGAGGCCCTGCTCGCCGGCGACACCTCGCACGCCCTCGAAGAGCTCGAGCTAGCGGCCCAGATCGCCCCCGGCTTCGTCAAGGGGCTCAACAACTTGGGCGTCGCCTACGCGCGCACCCGCCAGCTCGACAAGGCGATCGCGGCCTACCAGCGGGGGCTGGCGATCGAGCCTGCGGACGTCGCCTTGCTCACCAACCTGGCCCGCGCCTACCAGGACCTCGGTCGCCTGCCAGAGGCCGAGGCGATGCTGGCCAAGGTCGAGGGCGCCAACAGCACCAACCCCTTCTTCTTCGTCTACCAGGCCGAGCTGGCCCTGGCTGGCGGCAACGCCCAGCGGGCCCTCGACTATCTGGTCGACGCCCTGCGCCAGGACAGCGAGATCCCGGAGATCCACGTCGCTCTGGTCAAGGTCTACCTCGCCTTGGGCGACGTCGGCCGCGCCCGGCATCACCTGGAGCGTGCCTTGCGCCTCGACGCCACCAACCCCGAGGCGCGCCGGCTGGCGGCGATGCTCGGCAACGACGCGCCGCCGGGCGGCAACTAGCCCGGCGATCCGCCGCGGCCGCTGGCCCGTAGCAACGGCCGTGCGCTCACAGCCTTCACACCGCCCCGCTTGGGCGCCTCTCGGCAGGTGCCTGGCCGTGCTCTTCGCCGTCGCCGCCGGGCCGCTCCCAGGCCAGGGTCAAGCGACCGTACCCACCGAGTACGAACGGCTCGCCGAACTCCTATCGACGAACGGCACGGAACGCCGGCAGGCGGCCGCCGAGATCGCCGCGAGCCGCGACCTCAGCTGGCTCCCCGGCCTCGTCGACGCCCTGTTCTTCGTTCGCGGCGAGCTGCCGCGGGTCGACCTCTACGCCGCCCTGGAGTCGCTCGCTGGCGAGCGGCCCCCTCGCCGCTACGCCAGCTGGGTGGAGTACATCGGGCGCCGGCCCGAGATCGCCCCGAAGCCGGGCTTCGCCGCCTGGAAGGCCTTTCTCCTCGCCCGCATCGATCCGCGCTACCCGGCCATCCTCTACCCGACGGCGCCAGCCCGCATCCGTCTCGAAGAGATCGTCTGGGGCGGCGTCAAGCTCGACGGCATCCCCAGCCTCGACGACCCGCTGACCGTGCCGGCGGCCGAGGCACGCTATCTGCGCGACGACGAGGAGGTCTTCGGCGTCGAGATCGGCGGCGAAGCGCGCGCCTACCCGCTGCGCCACCTCTCCTGGCACGAGCTCGCCAACGACACCGTGGGCGGCGAGCCGATCGCCCTCTCCTACTGCACGCTCTGCGGCAGCGCCATCCTCTATGCGACCCGCACGCCCAACGGCGGCGCCTACCGTTTCGGCACCTCGGGCCTGCTCTACCGCTCGAACAAGCTGATGTACGACCGCAGCAGCTACACCCTGTGGAGCAACCTCACCGGCCAACCGGTGGTCGGCCGGCTGGCCGGCAGCGCGATCGAGCTGCCCGTCCTGGCGATGACCCGCACCTCCTGGGCCGCCTGGCGGCAGCGCTTCCCGGCCACCCGCGTGCTGGCCCTCGAGCAACCGGCCGGCAAGGCGGCCGGCTTCGTCTACCGGCCAGGGGCCGCGGACCGCCAGCGCGCCGGCGTCCGCTTCCCGGTCTGGCAGCAGAGCGAGCTGCTCCCTCGCGACGAGGAGGTCTACGGCATTCGGCTCGGCGGCGCCGCACGGGCCTGGCCGCTCAGCCGCCTCTATGCCGAACGGGTGGTCAACGACCAGCTGGGCGAGGTCCCCCTCGTCCTCGTCGCAGACCCCGGCGCGGGCAGCGTGCGCGCCTACCGGCGGGGACCGCTGACGTTCCGCCCGGCCACCAGCCCCGATCAGCTGGTCGACGCCGAGGGTCGCCCCTGGCGGGTCGCCGAGCACCGGCTCGAGCGGCTCGACGGCGCTCACCAGGCGGCGGAAGGCGCTGGCGAGCGGGTGCCCGGCCACGTCGCCTTCTGGTTCGGCTGGTATGCCTTCTTCCCCGCGACCGAGGTCTACGGCGAGCCCGCTGCGCCGGACGCCGGCGCCCTCACGGCTCGAGAGTGACGATCACCGGGCGGTCGTCGAGGATCGCCCCGTCGGCGCCGCGCTCGCCGTCGAGCTGGTAGCGCTGGCCGGTCCACGTGGTCGCGAGCTGAAACAGGGCCAGGGCGACGAGCAGGCCCTGGAGCAGGCGATCGCCGTAGCGGCCGGTCAGCTGGCGTAGGCCGCTGAGCACCAGCAGGACGAGGAAGGGCCCGGCGATCAGCATGCCGCGCAGGTAGGGAAAGAAGGCGGCGTTGACGAGCAGCCGGAAGGCCACGAGACCGAGGCCCCAGGCGAGCAGCTGGCGGTCGCCGCGCAGCGCCCAGAGACCGACCCCCGCTAGCCCCAGACACAGGATGAGGTACCCCGGTGACGTGGCCGCGGCGATGTCCACCGGCTGGCGCACCCAACGCGCAGGCTTCGGCAGGTCCCGCCAGGTCCAACCCGGGGCGACCGCGGCGAGCGAGGCAACCACCTTGGCGAAGGTCCGCCCGACGAAGCGGCCGGGCGCGGCAGCGATCGCCTGCCAGCCCAGCCGGTACCCATGCACGATCGCCTCGTTGTGGGGCCGGAAGGTGGGATCGAGCACTGCCGGCTCCCCCGGCGGCGACGGCAGGGTCCGCCGCGAGAAGTGGATGCCCTCCTCCCGCATGGCGAGGGCGAAGTTCAGGGGGCCGTAGAACGAGATCGGCACCCACTCCGGCAGCGGCTCGGCGAGCGAGCCGGCGTGCACCTGGTTGTAGGCGACGAGGGTACGGTGGGTGGCGAGGCCATGCGGGACCAGGACGGCGAGCGCCGCAGCCGCCGCCAGCGCCACGGCACGCCAGCGCTCGCGCCGCCGCAGCCCGAGCACCGCCAGCACCGCCATCACTCCGAGGTGCTCGACCCGCAGCAGGGCCGCCGCAGCGTGGAGGAGGCCGGCGAGGAGGGGCCAACGCCAGCCCAGGCTCAGCAAGCAGACGAGGAGAAAGCGGTAGGGCACCTCGCTCGAGACCGCCGAGCCCAGGGTCAGCTCATCAAAAGAGAGAGGCAGGAGCAGGCAGATCCAAAAGGCACCGCCGACGCGCTCGCGGATGAGGCGGTAGAAGAGGGCGAAGGTGGCCGCCTGCAGGAGGCCCATGAGGAGCTTGGCGGCAACGAAGACAGCGGGAGGCGATGTCAGCCACCAGAGTGGCACCAGCAGCCAGGAGCCGGCCGGTGGGTGGAAGGGCAGGCCGAAGTTGAGCAGCTCGCCACCGGCGACGAGCCGGCGGGCCTGCTCGAGATAAGTCGGGCTGTCGCCGAAGAAAAGCACCGACACCGGCAGTCGCGCCAGGGGGTTGGCCGCCAGCGAGAGCAGCGCGACGACGCAGGACCAGGCGAAGACCAGCCAGGGCCGCCAGCGTTCGGCGAGGCCCCTTCCAGCCCGTCTTGCGGCCGTGTGTGCCTCGCTCGCCGCGACCGGGCGCGATTTTCGCAAAGGGGCAGCGGATCGGCGCGTCATCGACAGGAGCGTAACGGCGCAGCAGTGTATCAGTGGACTCGGCGAGTCCTGGCGAACCGGCACCGGCTGGCGTGGAGAGTGCGGGTATGATGATCGGAACAGCTGAGGGGGAAGAAGCCATGGCAGATCCCGCGCGGCGCTTGCAGCGCCGAAGCCTCTTGAGCTGGAGCGGCGCGCGCTGTGCCCTGCTCGCGCTGACCGCCCTCGTCGCGCTGCCGAGCCGCGGCGCTGCCGCCAAGACCGCTCCGGCCGCCACCTTCGGCGAGGACTCCCGGGTCGTCGCGGTCGAGATCCCGGTCAACGTCGTCGATCGCCAAGGGCAGCCCGTCCGCGGGCTCAGCGCCGAGGATTTCGAGGTTTTCGACGAGGGCAACCGGCAGGCGCTCTCCGGCTTCGAGGTCGTCGACCTGCGACAGGCCGTCGCCGCGCCGGCTGCGGCGGCGAGCCCCGAACCGCCGGTGGTGCGCTCGGCCGGCCGCCGCCACTTCCTGCTGTTCTTCGACCTCTCCTTCTCCGATCTCGCTTCGGTGACCCGCGCCCGGCTGGCGGCCCGCGAGTTCGTGCTGCGCGAGCTGCACCCGGAAGACCTCGCCGCAGTGGCCGTCTATTCGCTCGAGAGCGGGCCGCGGATGGTGCTCACCTTCACCCCGGACCGCGCCCAGATCGCCCACGCCATCGACTCGCTGGGGCTCACCCGCAGCGCCGAGATCGACCCCCTGCGCTTCATCATCTCGCCCATCCAGCGCGAAGGGTCCGACGCCAGCTCCGCGGCCTCGCTGACCGAGAACGACCTCGACCCGAACGGGCTGCGCGGAGCCGCGCGGGAGCAGCTCCTCGTGCTCACCGAGCAATTCAACCGCAGCGAGCGCGCCCACAAGCGCGGCCAGATCACCGCCTTCGCACGCTCGCTCGGCGAGATGGCCCGCATCCTCGCCACCGTCGCCGGCCGCAAGCAGATCGTGCTCTTCTCCGAGGGCTTCGACAACCGGCTGCTGACCGGCGATCCGCTCGACGACGTGCAGAACGGCGACCAGCGGTCGCTCCAGATGCTGAGCGGAGACCTCTGGCGGGTGGACTCGCAGGAGCTCTTCGGCGACAGCAGCCTGCAGACCAAGGTGCGGGCGATGCTGCAGGAGTTCCGCCGCGCCGACTGTGTCATCCAGGCGGTCGACATCGGCGGCCTGCGCGCCGGCGGCAGCGCCACCGACGCTCCGGTGCGCAGCGAGGGCGAGGAGACCCTCTTCTACCTCGCCAACGAGACGGGCGGTGAGCTCTTCCGCAACACGAACGACCTCGAGTCCCAGCTACGCCAGGTCCTCGAACGCAGCTCGGTGACCTACCTGCTCACCTTCCAGCGCGAGGACCTCAAGCCCGACGGCAAGTTCCGCCGCTTGCGGGTCCGCCTCAAGGGTGATCGTGACGACCTGAAGCTGAGCTACCGGCTGGGCTACTACGCGCCGCGGCCATTCTCGGACCTGCATCCGCTCGAGAAGGACCTCCTCGCCTCGGACGCCATCGCCACCGCCAGCGGGCGCAGCGACCTCGCCCTCGACGTGCTGGCCGCGCCGTTTCGCGCCACCCCGGAATGGGCCTACGTGCCGGTGATCGTCGAGATCCCCGGCCGGCAGCTCCTCGCCGGCCTCGATGGCAACGCTCTGCCGCTCGAGATCTACACCTACGTGGCGAACGACGAAGGCGAGATGCAGGACTTCTTCACCCAGAAGGTGAGCCTCGACGTCTCGCGCGGCCGCCAGCAGCTCACCGAGCAGGGCGTCAAGTACTACGGCCACCTCGAGCTCACTCCGGGGCGGTACCAGCTGCGGGTGCTGGTGCGCAACGCAGCCACCGGCCGCACCGGCGTCCAGGCCCTGGACCTCGAGGTGCCGAGCTACGGCGAGCAGAGCCCGATCCTCTTGCCGCCGTTCTTCCCCGAACCGGGCGGGCGCTGGGTGATGATCCGGGAACGTGAGCAGGACCGCCGCGCCAACAGCACTGTCTATCCGTTTACGATCAACGGTGAGCCCTACGTGCCGGCTGCCCGCCCCGAGGTCGAAGCCGGCAAGTCGGCGAGCTTCTACCTGGTGGCCTACAACCTCGACGGCGCGCCGATCGAGCTCGACGGCAAGCTCCTGAACGCGCAGGGTGCTCTCATCGGAGACGCCAGCGTGACTCTGGTCGAGCGCACCACCACCGGTATCGCCGGCTACGACAAGCTCCTGGTGAGCCTCAACGCGGACGAGCTGGCGAGCGGCGACTACACCCTTCAGGTGGGGCTGCGGCAGACGACCCGGGGCAGCACGGGGCTGCACTCGATCCCGCTCAGCGTGCGCTGAGCTGGGAGTGGCAAGACCAGTGTCCTCCGGGGAGAGCGCGCGGCTGAGCCGGCGGCCTCGTCAGGGGACGATGGACGGCCGGCCGGGCACGGGTTGCCCGTCGATCCGGCTGCTAGAGGGCTCCTGAGAGGAGCGTCGTGATCTTGAGAGGAGGTCGTACCGTGCGAAAGCTCGTCAGCGCCGCCAGCCTCGTCATCACGTTGGTGTCCACCGGCGCCGTCGCCCAGACGCAGCGGGGATTCGGCGACGTGACGTCGGTCGTGCTCGTCGAAGTGCCGGTCACCGTCAGCTCCGACGGCGAACCGGTTCGCGGCCTCAAGGCGGAGGACTTCGAGGTCTTCGACGGCCGCAAGAAGCAGACGGTCGTCGGCTTCGACGTCATCGACCTCGCGCGCGCCGAGCAGGCCCAGGCGGAGGGAGTGCGGGTGATGCTGCCCGCCGCCGGCCGCCGTCACTTTCTCTTCCTCTTCGACCTCTCGTTCTCCGATCCGATCGCCGTCGTGCGGGCGCGTGAGGCGGCCCGCGACCTGGTCTTCAATGGCCTTCACGCCGAGGACGTGGCGGCGGTGGCGGTCTACACGGTGCAGCAGGGACCGCGCATCCTCACCGGCTTCACTCAGGACCGCCGGCAGCTCGAGATCGCCCTCGAGACCCTCGGCAACCCGCAGCTCGCCAAGGGCTCCGGGGACCCGCTGGGCCTCGTCTTCAGCGAGATCGACGAGGAGGAGGAGAAGTCCCGGCACGCCGCCACCCCGGAGGTCCGCGCCGAGGTGGACCAGGCGATACGCACCTACGTCCAGGACCTGACCAGCCTGGTGCAGCGCGACAACCGGCAGGACCTGCAGAACAAGGTCACCGGTATGACCCGGCAGCTGGCCGACCTCGCCCGCATGCTGGGCAGTGTCGAGGGGCGCAAGTACGTCGTCCTGCTCTCGGAGGGCTTCGACGACAGCCTGCTGGTGGGCACTGCCGGCCGAGCGACGGCGACCGGTGGCGCTGCCGACGCCATCGGCGCCAACGACCCCGCCGCTGGCGGCTCGGTGATGGCCGCCCCGACCAACTCCACCGACCAGATCGCCTTTGGTGGCGGCGCACAGTCCAGCACCGACGAGATGTTCGGCCGCAGCAAGGTGGTCAACGACATGTCGCGGATGCTGCAGCAGTTCCGCGAGGCCAACTGCACCATCCAGGCCGTGGACATCGGCGGCTTGCGCGCCGGCGGCGACATCCGCGGCGGTAGCTCCGGACAAAACGCCCTGTCGCAGATGGCGAGCGAGACGGGCGGCGAAGTCTTCCGCAACTTCAACAACCTGAGCTCGGCGATGGACTCGATGCTCGCCAAGACGAGCGTCACTTACCTGCTGGCGATCCAGCCGGACGACCTCAAGTCCGACGGCAAGTTCCACCGCCTCAAGGTGCGGCTCAAGAACGGGCCGAAGGGGGCCGAGCTGGTGCACCGCCCGGGCTTCTTCGCGCCGGTACCGCTCAGCCAGCAGAGCCCCCTGGCCCGCCAGCTGCTCACCTCCTCGGAGATCTTCGGAGAGGTCGGCGGGCAGATCGCCACTGCGGTCTTCGCCACGGCCTACCCGGTCGCTGGCGAACGCTCCTACACCCCGGTGCTGGTCGAGATCGACGGCCGCAGCCTGGCCGCCGGCACCAAGGGGAAGGCCCTGCCGCTCGAGGTCTACGCCTACGCCCTCGACCGCAGCGGCAGCGTCCACGACTTCTTCACCCAGAGCCTCGGCCTCGACCTCGCGAAGGTGGGCGAAGCGCTCAAACAGTCCGGGGTCAAGTACTTCGGGCACTTCGACCTGCCGCCCGGCGACTACGAGGCGCGGGTGCTGGTGCGCAACCTGGAGACGGCGCAGTCGAGCTTGCAGGTGGTACCGATCAACGTCCCGGCCTGGGAGGCGGGCGCACCGTCGCTGTCGTTGGCGATGGTGCCCGAGCCGCCTGGCCGCTGGTTGATGATCCGCGAGCCGCTCGAGCGCCAGCGCCAGGTGGCCTATCCGTTCCAGCTGCGCGAGGGCCCGTTCATCCCGGCGGCGGCACCGACGATCCCGGCGAGCGGCGACATCGCGTTGCCCGTGGCGGCGTTCAACTGGCCGGCCGGTGGGCTGTCGATCAAGGTCCGGCTCAAGGACGCCGCGGGCAACGAGCTCGGCAACGGCTTCGAGGTCCAGCAGGTGGACCGCATCACGGGGGCCGTTCCCGGCGGCGACGCCCTGGTCCTCAAGGCCCACACCAGCGGCCTCCTCCTCGGGCCGCATGTGCTCGAGCTCCAGGTCACCGACCCGGCGACCGGCAAGCAGGCGCGCGTCAGCACCCCGCTCACCGTCGTGAAGAGCGCGTCCTGAGCCCGGCCCGCCCTTCTGCCGCCGTGGCCCGGGTGGTGCTGCAAGCCGGCCGGGAGCGCGCCGCCGCCAAGCGTCACCCCTGGGTGTACTCGGGCGCTGTGGCGCGCTGGGAAGGCGATCTCGCAGCTCCCCTCGCCCAGGTGGTCGACGCCGCCGGCCGAGACCTCGGCCGCGGCTTCTTCAACCCGGACGGCCGCATTGTCGTCCGCCTCCTCGGGCGCGACGTCTCGACGGTCGACCGCGAGCTCTTCGCCGCCCGCCTCGACGTGGCCCTGGCCCTCCGCCAGGCCGTGCTGCCGCCGGCCACCAGCGGCTACCGGGTGCTCAACGCCGAGGGCGACGGCCTGCCGGGCTGGACCGTCGACCGCTTCGGCGACGTTCTCGTCTCGCAGATCACCGCCCGCGGCCTCGAGGCCCTGCGCGAGGAGGCCTACGCTGCCCTCCTCGCCGCCTTCCCCGGCTGCAGCGTCTTGCAGCGCAACCGGCTGAGCGCCCGCCGCCAGGAGGGCTTGCCGCAAGACGACGAATGGCTCTCCGGCGAGCCCATTGCCGAGGCGGCCTTCAACGAGCATGGGCTGGCCCTCTTCGCCGAGCTCACCGGCGGCCAGAAGACGGGCTACTACTGCGATCAGAGGGAGAACCGCCGCCGGGTCGAAGAGCTCGCCGGCGGTCGCCGGGTGCTCGACCTCTTCGCCCACACGGGGGCGTTCGCCCTCTACGCCCTGCGCGGCGGCGCGGCGAGCGTGACGGCCGTCGAGTCCGCCCCGCGCCTGGCCGAGCTCGCCACCCGCCAGCTCGCCGCCAACGGCCTCGCCGCCGAGCGCCTCGACTGGCAGACGGCCGACGTCTTCGCCGACCTGCGCCGGCGCGAGGAGCGCTACGGCCTCGTGGTCTGCGACCCGCCGCCCCTGGTGCCGCGCAAACGCGACCTCGACGCCGGCTGCCGCGCCTACAAGGACCTGAATCGCCTGGCCCTGCAGCGGGTGGCGCCTGGCGGCTTCTTCCTCACCTTCAGCTGCTCCAGCGGTGTCGACGCCAAGCTCTTTCGCCAGGTGCTCTTCGCCGCCGCCGAGGAGGCCGGCTCGCCGCTCACCCTGCTCGCCCCGCTCGCCGCCGCCCCCGACCACCCGGTCGACGTCTACCACCCCGAAGGCGAGTACCTCAAGGGCTGGTTGGGCTGGGTACGCGGCTGAGCAGAGGGTGGGGCGAGCCCCGTAGACTGCCGGCAAGGACCTCATGATGAGACAACGCCTCGACCTCGTAGCCACCCTCCTCGTGCTGACACCGATGGCGGCCCTCGCTCAGGTCACCGCGCCCGGCCTGGTCCCGGCGCTGGAACGCCTGCAGCTCGGCGAGGCCGAAGCGGCGGCCCGGGCCCTCGAGCCGGCCGCGCGCAGCAACCCGCAGGTGGCGCTGCTGCTGGCGGCCCTGGCCGGCGGCGGGGCCCCTGCCACGCTACCCGCGCCGCAGAGCCCCACCGACCGCCTGCTGTGGGCCGAGATCTGGCTCGCCGGCCGCCATCCGAACGAGGCGCTGGGGGTGCTGGCGCCGCTTCTTCCCGACCCTCCTGCAGCGCTCGCCAAGGCGGTGCGGCGGGCCGCCGGGCGGGCGGCGATCCTCGCCGGCCGCTACGAGGACGCCGAGCGCTACCTGGCGCCGGTGGCGAGCGGCGAGGCCGCCACGTCTCTGGTGCTGGCCCGGGCGCGCTACCGGCGGGGGGACGCCGCGGCGGCCGAGCAGCTGCTAGCGCCCTTCGCCGCCGCCCTCCTGGCCGGCGGCGAGAGCAGCGTGCCGGCGGCCGTCGCCCCCGAGCTCCTCTGCGAACAGGGCCGCGTCCTCGCCGCTTCGGGCCGCCCGGCGGAGGCGGCCACGGCCCTCGCCAAGGCGGTCGAGCTCGCACCCAGCAACGGCCCGGCCTGGCAGGCCCTTGCGCAGGCCCGCCTCGCGGCCGGCGATCGCGCCGGTGGCGAGCAGGCGATGGCACGTTTCCGTGAGCTCGCGCGCGGCAACCAGCCGCAGCCGGTGGACGTCGCCAAGCTGAAGGCCGAGGCCCAGGCAGCGGAGGGCCAGCGGATCGTCGACCAAGCCCTCGCCCTCGCCCGGCAAGGCAAGGAGGACGCGGCGCTCGCCGACCTGCGGCGGGAGATCACCGCCCGCCCGGACTTGCTCGCCCCTCGCCTGCTGGAGATCAGCCTGCTGGTCGCCAGGAAGAACCTCGCCGAAGCCCAGCACGTGGCCGACGACACGGCGGCTAACTTCCCGCGCGAGCCGGACGCCGTGTACCACCGGGCCATCGTGGCCATGATGCGCGGTGACAAGCCGCTCGCCAAGGCAGCCCTCGAGCACGTGCTCGAGCTGGCCCCGGAGCACGTACCCGCCCTCAACAACCTCGCCGTGCTGCGGCTGGACCGCGGCGATGTGGCCGGCGGCCGGGCCCTGCTCGAGAAGGTGTTGACGATCGACCCGACGAACGCTCAGGCGCTCGCCAACCTCAAGAAGCTGCCGCCCGCGGCAAGGCCCTGAGCCAACGCACGGTGAGGCCGGGGCCGAGGCCGAGGAGCCGGCTGCGGAAGCCGTCTGGCCAGCGCACCTCGAGGCTGTCCACGCGCGCCGCGCCGCCGAGGCCGAAGCGGCGGGCGAGCTCGTTCTGAGAGAGATAGGAGGAAGCCGTCCGCACCTCCTGGGCTTGCCGCCGGCCGCCGGCGGCAAGCCGTACCAGGGCGCCGATCGCGAAGCGGTTGCCGCTCGCTTGCGCCAGGCTCACGGCGAAGCCACCGCCAGGGTCCGGGCTGACGTTCTCGTAGACCTCGGCCGGCTCGTCCGAGTTGCTGATCACCAGGTCCTGGTCGCCGTCGCCGTCGAGGTCGCCCACCGCCAGGCCTCGGCTCGAGCGCACCGCGTCGAGACCGGCCTGCTTGTCCTCGCGGAAATGCCCCTCGCCGTCGTTTTCCAAGACCTGGTTCGGCTGCCGGTAGGTGTTGCCCTTCTTGTCGGGAAACTGCTCGATGTTCGAGATGATGTGGCCGTTGGCGATCACCAGGTCGGCGTCGCCGTCGCGATCGAGGTCCGCGAACGCCACGCCGAAACCCACGCGGTAGAGCGACGGCTCGGCGATCCGGGCGACGAAGCGACGATCGAAGAACAGGCCGCCGCCGAGGTTGCCGTAGAGGCCGTTGGTCTCGAGATCGAAGTTGGTGACCACCAGCTCGGGCAGCTCGTCCTGGTCGAGGTCCTGGAAGTCGACCCCCATCCCGGCCTCGGCCTTGCCGTCGGCGTTGAGCGCCGTGCCGGAAAGAAACGAGATGTCCTCGAAAGTGCCGTTGCCACGGTTGCGATAGAGGAAGTTCGGCGTCGTGTCGTTGGCCACATAGAGGTCGTCGAGGCCGTCGGCATCGACGTCGCCGAAGATCACCCCGAGGCCCTTGCCGTCGTCGCTGGGAAAGCCGGCGGCGGCCGTCGCCTCTTCGAAGCGCCCATCGCCGCGGTTGCGGTAGAAGTGGTCCGGCAGGCCGGGGAAGATCGCCGGGTGGCAGTAGGAAGCAAGGCCGCTCTCCGTCTCGCCGCAGAGGGGGTGCACGGCGAGGTCGAAGAGCACGTAGTTGGCGACGTAGAGGTCGAGGTCCCCGTCGCCGTCGACATCGGCGAAAGCGGCCGACGAGCTCCACAGCGGATCGCCGACCCCGGCCTCGGCGGTGACGTCGCGAAACGTCCCGTCTCCCTCGTTGCGCAGCAGCACGTTGGGGCCGTAGGCCGTCAGGTAGAGGTCGAGGTCGCCGTCACCGTCGACGTCGCCGGCCACGGCCCCCATGCCGTAGGCCTTGAGGGCCACCCCGGCCTCGGCCGTCACATCGACGAAGTGGGGCTCACCCGTGGCCGCGAGGTCGTTGCGGAAGAGGACCGTGCGGCCCGGCTCGCCGTCGTAGCCCGGCAACGCCCCGCTGTCGACGAAGAGGACGTCGTTGTCGCCATCGCCGTCGTAGTCGAAGATCACCACCCCGGAGCCGAAGGTCTCCATCAGCAGCAGCTTGCCGGAAGCGCCGTTGTGGTGGCGGAAGGTAAGGTCCCAACCAGCAGGGGCGGGGCGGAAGCGAAGGGCGGCAGAAGCGGGGAGAACAGCCGCGAAAAGGAGGATCGAGAGAACGGCACGGCCCCTGGCCAGCCCTGCCCAACGCGCGCTCATCGCCGCCAGTATAGCCCTCTCGCGGGGTATGATCGCGCGATGAAGACGCGCCCTTTTTCGGCCCTTCGCGCCGCTGCTGTCGCCGCCGCTCTGGCCCTCTTGCCGGCCCTCCCGGCCCTGGCCCAGAGCAGTTCAGAGGCCCCGCCACCGTCGCCGCTCTTCGAGCGGGCGATGGCCGAGATCCAGGCCGGCCGGCCGCAGGCGGCGCTCGGCCTGCTCGAACCCTTGAAGCGGGACCCCAACGCCGACGGCCCGGCCCTTTCGCTTCTCGGCATGCTCTATCTGCAGGCCGGCAAGCCCGCCGACGCCTGGGCCGTGCTCGAGCCCCTGACCCACCGCGATCCGCCGGACCCGGCGGCGCTCTACCATGCCTCGCGCGCCTCGCGCGCCCTCGGCCAAGAGGCACGCGCCGAGGCCCTGCTGGTCAAAGCCGCCGAGCTGTCGCCGGTGTCGCCGGCCAGCCGCGACCTCGGCATCCTGCGCAGCCGCCAGCGGCGTGCGCTCGACGCCCTGCGCCTGCTGGCACCCTGGCTCGACGCCCAGCCGGACGACCAAGAGGCCCGCCTGGTCGCCGTGCAGTCGGCGATCCAGCTCTCCGAGGTCGACCTCGCCGCGAGCCTGGTCGAGGGCCTCGACCCCAGCTTGCCCGTGACCCAGCTGTTCAAGGCGCAAGTGGCCCTGCAGAAGGGCGAGACCGAGCCTGCTCTGGCGATCCTCAAGGGCCTGCTCGACGGCAAAGCGGGGTCTCTCGAGCCGCAGGCGCGGGGCCTCGCCGCCGAGGCCTACCTCAACCTCGAGCAGCCGGGTGAAGCGGTGAAGGTGCTTTCCGGCAAGGTCGGCAAGGATCCCGCCCTCGCCCTCATGCTGGCGCGGGCCCTGCGCCAGCAGGGCCGCCTCGGCGAGGCGAGCACCGCCCTCAAGCCGTTCGCCGAGGAGGTGATCGCCGCCACCTCGCGGGAACGCGTCTTCCCGCTGGCCGGCGCCATCGCCCTCGAGTACGGGCGCATCCTCGTCGACTCCGGCCGCTCCCGTGAGGGCGCGACGGCCTTGAAACGCGCGGTCGCCCTGAACCCGGTGAGCCTCCCCGGCTGGCAGACCCTGGCCGAGGCAGCGCAGGCGATCGGCGACAAAGAGACGGCCGACGCGGCCCGCAAGCAGGCCGACCAGCTGGCCGAGGCGGCGCGCCAGTCGCTGGGCACCAACACGGCGCAGGACGCCGACGATCCCAACCTGGCGCACATGGGCCCGGTGATGGACGCGCTCCTCGCCGGCGAGCCGGAGCAAGCTCTGCGGTTGGTACGCGCCGAGCAGGCACGGGTCCCCGGCGATCCGCGGCCGCAGCTCCTCGAAGTGCGGATCCTGCTGTCGCTCAACCGCGAGGACGAAGCGGTGCGCGCCGCCGAGACGGCCGTGACCCGCTACCCGAAGCTCCCCGACGCCCTCTACCAGCGCGGCGTGCTGCGCCTGCAGCGCGGTGACAGCAAGGGTGCCGAGCAGGACCTGCGCAAGGCCCTCGAGCTGGCCCCCAACCACACGGCCGTGCTCAACGACCTGGCGGTGCTGCTGATGACCCAGAAGCAGTTCGGGGAGGCCAGGCGGCTGCTCGAAAAGGTGCTGGCGATCAACCCTCAGGACGCCCTGGCTCAGAAGAACCTCAAGGCGATCCCGCCGGGGACCTGAGCCCGGCGAGGAAGGCGGCTGCCGCGGCCTCGCGGCCGAGCTGGCGGGCGTTGACGAGGAGGAGGCTGCGGGCCGGTGCGAAATCCGGCCAGCGTGCGAGGAGCTGACGCAGGGCGCCGTCGAGCTCCTCGCCGCGTCCGGAGAGCCGCAGCAGCAGTGCCGCCGCCCAGTCGAGCTCCGGCCCCGGTCGATCACCGGCGAGGGCGCGGGCTCGCGCCAGGGCCGACGTGGCGGTGGCGGTGTCCCCGGCGTCGAGGGCGAGGAAGAGCTCGGTCATCCAAACATCCAGGCGTTCGGGCGCCAGCTCTGTCGCCCGCCGCGCAGCGCCGAGGCCGACCGCCGGCTGCCGCCGCGCCCCGGCGAGCCGTGCCAGGCCGAGCTGCGCCTCGACGTTGGAGGGCTCGAGGCGAGCCAGCCGCTCGAGGACCGGCGTGGCCTTCTCCACCTCCCCCAAACGCACCAGCAAGGGGCCCAGGAGCGCAAGCGAGGGCAGGTGCTCGGGCTGCAGCGCGAGGGCGGCTTCGAACGAGCGCGCCGCCGCCTCGGCCTGGCCCTGGGCGAGGGCCAGGCGGCCCGCCTCGTAGCGGGCGAGGACGAAGCGCGGATTGAGCTCAACGGCCCGCGCCAGCGCCGTCGCCGCCTCGTCCGTCCGTCTCTCGTCGAGGAGAAGACCGCCCAGGCTCGCCCAGCCGAGCGCCGCCTGGGGATCGACCGCGATCGCCTGGCGGTAGGCGGCCTCGGCGGCCCGCGGGTCCCCCAGCTCGCGCTCGGCGGCGCCGGTCATCGCCCACTCCTCTGCGAAGTCGTGGCTCGGGGCGTGGCGGATCGCCAGGGTCCCCGCCGCGGCGACGACCAGGCCCAGCAGCCACGGCACGGCCTGGCGCCAGGCTCGCCGGCGCAGCAGATCGTAGATCTCGACCGCGGCGCCGGCGGCAAAGACGGCGAGGACCGGGATCAGCGGCAAGCGGTACCGTGCGCCGGCGATGATGCCGATGCAGGTGGCGGCGAAGAGCGCAAGATAGATCGCGAGCTCCCCCGGCAGGCGGCGACGGCGAACAGCGGCCACCAGCCCGCAGAGGGCCAGCGGGCCGAGGACGCAGAAACCGCCCAGGAGGGGCCACCCACCCTGCCGAGAGCCGAAGAAGGCCCAACTGTGCGACTCGCGGACCTCGTCCGCCGAGAGCAACCAGAGCACCTTGCGGCCGAGCACCCCGAGCCAGGCGAGCGGATCGCTGGCGATCGCCCGCCGGGCGGCCGCGACGAAGTAGCGGTCCTCTGCCGCCGCCGTGGTCGCACCCGCCGCGATGGCCTTGGCCTGGAGCTCGTCCCAGTCGCCGCCGAGCCGCGCCCAGGGTGTCCCGGGGCCACCGGCGCGGCCGTCCGGGCCGACGTTGCCCATGTAGAGGTTGAGGCCCCCGTAGCCCTGCACCAGAAAGCGGCTGCCGGTGCTCCGGCTCATCGCGGCCGTCACTGGCAGCACCACGGCGAGGCCGGCTGCCAGCAGGGAGAGCGCTGGCCCGAGGTTGCGGGCCCGCCCGGCAGGTGCGGACCAGCGACGATCGAAGAAGGTCAGCAAGGCGAAGGCCGGGATCAGTGGCAAGGCGGTGGCGCGCACCAGGCTGGCAAGGCCCAGGAGCAGGCCGACGAGGCAGCCGCGCGCCCAGCCGGGCAGCCGGCCTTCGCCAGCCGCTCCCGGGTAGACGAGCAGGGCGGCGACCAGCAGCGAGAGGAAGGGCCCCTCGGCCAGAAGCGAGACCTCGACGAAGACCAGGGGGGTGTAGACGGCCACCAGCAGGCCGGCGACCAGAGCGACCCGGCGACCACCCCAGCGGTTCGCAAGGAGCGCGACGAGGACGGCCGTCACCGCCCCGAGGACGGCCTGGATCAGGCGCACCGCCGGCAGGGACTCGCCCGTGACACGCAGCAGGCCAGCGAGAAAGACGGCGTAGCCCGGCCCCTTGGTCGGCAGGGACGGCCAGGAGAAGCCCTGGGCGAGGATGCCCCGGGCCCAGATCAGAAACTCCCGAGCGTCGAGCTGCGGCTGGCGGAAGAGGGCTTCCTGGCCCAGCTGGACGGCGAAGGCGGCACGCACCAGGAAGGCCAGGCCGAAGATCGACGCCAACCAACGGATGTCGAGCTGGCGCGGCCTCGGTGCCGTGGTGACGCCGGGCACCTCCGTGGCAGGCGGCGTCGCCTCGGGCCTACGACGCCGCACCATCGCTGCCTCTGGGGGGAGCGTCGAGGGCCGCGGGATCGCGGCAGGCCCCAGGGGGCTGGGGCCATCGACGCCTGCTCGGCGGGACCATGCGCCGGCAATCTACCACCATCGCCAGCCCCGGCGAGGTTCAGCGCGGAGCTGCCGGCGCGGCCGCATCGAGGCCCGCGAACGCCCGCTCCCAGTACTCGGCCGGCACCACCGAGTAGTGGCTCACCGCCGGCGCTTCGAGGTAGGTCACGCGGGCGAAACCGTCTCGCTCGAAGGCCCGGCGGGTGACCTTGGTCTGCACCCGGTTGAAGTCCAGCTCACCGGTCAGCAGCACCCAGCGGTGGCTGTTCTTGAGCTCCGTCAGGGTCGAGCCGGTCGGCGCGGGATAGGCCTCGGGCCAGCTGGTGCCAGGTCGGTCGGGCACGCCGAGCTTGCGGAAGTAGTCCACCCCCATCATGCAGAAGGCGCCGCGAAAGACCTCCGGGTAGACCATCGCGAGAGCGCTCGACACCCGCCCACCGCCCGAGTAGCCGCCGACGTACACCCGCTGCGGATCGAGGCCGTAGAGCTGCGTCAGGTTGTGCACGGCATCGAGAGCGAGCCCCATCCGCGTCCAGCGCGCGCGGGGGTTGCCGGCGTTGTTGGCACCGATCCAGATCAGCTTGTGGCTGGCGAGGGCGGCCCGCAGCTCGGGCCGGCGCACGCCCCCCAGGGGCCCCGGGCTCACCCAGACGAGGACCCCCCAGCCCTCGCCACGGCGGAAGTCCTCCGGCACGAAGACCTCGTAGGTCTCCTTGCCCAGCTCGTAGCGGCCACCGGCCGGGTCCACCTTCTCGATGTCGGTCATCGCGACGCGGAAGCGCTCGGCCCAGGCCGTGATGGGCGAGAGCGGGCTCCGTTCGCTGAACGCGACGCGGTAGAAACCGCGCCGGTCGGCTTCCGGGGCCAGCAGGGGCGGCACCTCGAGCGCCGGGCCGGGCTCGCCAGCTTCCTCCGGCAGGGCCGCCGCCAGCTCGGCGCCGAGGGCGGCGGCACCTTCGTGTTCCAGGCGACCGAGCCAGGCCGCGGCGGCGTCCGCCTTGCCGAGGCTCTCGCTCACCGCCGCGAAGAGGGTGCGGCCCTCCGCATCCTCCGGCGCCGCCACCATGGCCAGCTGGAGGGTGCGGAAGCAGTCGTCCTTCTTGCCTTCGAGATAATAGGTGCGGGCCATCGAACGCAGCACCTGGGCCTGTTCGAGGCCGCTCAGCAGCGGCACGGCCTTCTCGTACTCGGCCCGTGCTTCGCCGTGGTGGCCCTGGGCGAGGAGGCTGTTGCCCTTTTCGATCCAGTCGACGATCGACTTCGGGTTGCCTTCGTAGCCCTTGGGGGCCACCTCGGAGAGGGGCCGCATCTCCACTTCGACGAGGTCCGAGCGGTCGAGCGGCTTGACCACCACCTGACCACTGGCGTTGACGTAGCCGTCCGCCTCGATGACGATCTTGAAGAGGCCCGGGCTCAGCCGCCCGATCGACCAGCGGCCCTTCTTGTCGGTCTTCGCCGTCCGCTTGACGGCCTTGGCGCCTTCCCCCTGGGAGAGGGTCACCCGCGCCCCGATGAGGGGCTGGTCCTTCTCGCCGGCCACCGTGCCGCGGATCGAGGTCGTGCTCTGCTGGCCCTGGCCAGCGAAGGGGTCCGCCGGCCCCTCCCGTTCGTCCTCTTGCGCCCAGGCCGCCGCCAGCGGCAACAACAACACCAACCCGTAGATCGCCCACTGTCTTCTCATCACCATCCCTCCGTTGTCCCCGCCTGATCGCGGCCCCACCCTCTGCTGCCTCGCGGCCCGCGAGGGCCGCTCTCGGAGCCTCCGTGCGCCCTCGGCGCGGCGCGCGGGAAGGCGACACTGGTGCCTACCAGCGGCACCGGCGCCACGACCTCGGTACGAAACCACTATGCTAAGGTTCGCGTCGTGACTGCCGACCCCGACCCATCTTTCCTCGTGCCTTTTCGCGTCGCGCGCGGGCGCCGCCCCGCCGCCACTTCGCCCACTCCCTAGACAGCTCGCTGCGTGCTTACTCTCGGCGCCCCGTTCCTCCTCGTCGCCTCGGCCAGCGGCCCGGGGGCGGTCAATCCCTGGCTGGGGCTCGCCCTCGGCATGCTGCTGGTGGCCCTCAACGGCTTCTTCGTCGCCGCCGAGTTCGCCCTCGTCAAGGTCCGTCCCACTCAGCTCGAGACCCTGGCCAGCCGCGGCTCGCGGCGGGCCAAGCTCGGCCGCCACATGCTCAAGCACCTGGACGCCTACATCTCGGCGACCCAGCTTGGCATCACGATGACCAGCCTGGGCCTCGGCTGGGTCGGCGAGCCCGCCTTCGCCTGGATCCTCGAGCCACTGATCGGCCACCTGCCCGGCGTCACTCCCGAGCTTCTGCACTCGATCAGCCTCGCCTTCGCCTTCGCCGCGATCACCATCCTGCACATCGTGCTCGGTGAGCTGGCGCCCAAGGCCCTTGCGATTCGTATGCCGGACAGCACCACGCTGTGGACGGCGCTGCCCCTGCACTTCTTCTACAAGCTCACCTTCCCCCTGATCTGGCTGCTCAATGGCACCGCCAACGGCATCCTCAAGCTGGTCGGTATCCAGCCGATGAGCGAGAGCGAGCATGCCCACAGCGAAGAGGAGCTGCGCCAGCTGCTGGCCGGTGCGGCCAGCGCCAACCTCTCGCTCTCCAAGCGGCAGCTGCTGGGCAATGTCTTCGAGCTGCACAGCCGCATCGCTCGCCAGGTGATGGTGCCACGGGGCGACGTCGTCTACCTGACGACGGAACGCAGCCTGGAGGACAACCTGCGCCTCGCCCGCCAGGCCGGCCACACCCGCTTTCCCCTCTGCCAGGGCGACCTCGACCACGTGATCGGGATGATCCACATCAAGGACCTCTTCCGCCGCGAGGCGCCGATCACCGATCTCGAATCGCTAGCCCGGAAGATCCCCTTGGTGCCGGAGACGATCACCCTCGACCGCCTGCTGCGCCGTATGCGCACCGAGAAGATGCACCTCGCGGCGGTGCTCGACGAGTACGGCGGCGTCTCGGGGATCGTCACCCTCGAAAACGTGATCGAGGAGATCGTCGGGCAGATCCAGGACGAGTTCGACACTGAGCGCCCGGAGATCGTGCAGAAGGGCGAGAACGTCTACCTCGTCTCCGGCCAGATGCTGGTCGCCGACCTCGAGGCCGAGCTTGACCTCGAGCTTTCGGACCGTGACGAGGACACCCTCGGCGGCATCGTCCTCTCCGAGCTCGGCCGCCGTCCCAACGAGGGCGACCGCGGCGAGGTCGGCCCCGTCGCCTTCGAGGTCGTCGAAGTCGAGGGCAACCGGGTCAAGACCCTGCGCATCACGGTCAGGCGCGAGGCGGAGGGGGAGGAGGAGTAGCGGCAGCGCCCGCCGCGCCCCACAAGCTGCCCACCTCGACGGCCCTCCCGAGCCGATCCCGCGCCTGGCCTCAGCCCCGCCCTGTCCCTCAACCCCCCCTCTGGCCGACCCGCTGGAAGAGGACCGGCACGACCAGCACGTTGAGGAAGGTCGAGGTCAACAGCCCGCCGAGGATCACCACCGCCATTGGGCTCTGGATCTCGTTGCCCGGCTGGTCGCCGGCCAGGGCGAGCGGGATCAGCGCCAGCGCGGCAGTCAGTGCCGTCATCAGCACCGGCGCCAGCCGCTCCCGCGAGCCGCGCCGGACGGCCTCGTCGAGCCCGGCCCCTTCCGCGATCAGCTGGCGGTAGTGGGATACGAGCAAGACCCCGTTGCGGGTCGCGATCCCGAACAGGGTCACGAAACCGACCATCGAGGCGATGCTGAGCGTGGCGGAGGTCAGGGCGAGGGCGGCTACTCCACCCACCAAGGCCAGCGGCAGGTTGACGAGCACGATGGCGACCTGCCGGTGCTCCTTGAAGGCGAGCCAGAGGATGCCCCAGATCGCGAGCAGGACGCCGATCGACAACCAGATCATCCGCCGTGCACTACGGTTCGCCTCCGCGAACTGCCCGCCGAGCTCGATGCGGTAGCCGGGCGGCAGGGTAAGGCGCTCGGCGATCTGGGTCCGCGCACGCTCGACGGTCCCCGTGAGGTCGGAGGCCGCGACGTTGGCCGACAACAGGGCGACCCGCTGGACGTTCTCCCGCCGCACCAAGCCCGGCCCGAGGTCGAAGGTCGGCTGCGCCACCGCGCCCAGGGGGATGACTGTCCCCCGCGCAGTGGCGAGAGGCAGCTCCGAGAGGCGCTCACGATCGTCACGGAGGCGCTCGGGATAGCGCACGACGACCCGGGAGGTCATCCCATCCTCGATCAGCTCGGTCGCCAGCGTGCCCTGGAACAAGGCCTCGAGGTTCTGCGCCGCGTCGAAGGCGGTCATCTGGTGGCGCGCCAGCGCAGCGCGGTCGGGGGCAAAGAGGAGCTGCGGCACGAGGGCCTGCTCCTGGTTCGAGATGTCGACCAGGCCCGGGACTGCGCGCAAGGCGGCCTCGACCTGGCGGGCCAGCGTCCGCAGGGTCGTCAGCTCGGGGCCGAAGACCTTAACCGCGAGGTTGGACTTCGAGCCCGAGAGCATGTGGTCGATCCGGTGGCTGATCGGCTGCCCGAAGGAGACGACGACACCCGGGATCGTCGCCACCGCCCGGCGCATCTCGGCGAGGATCTCGCCTTTCGGGCGCCCCGGCCGGAGGACGACCTCCATCTCGGAGGCGTTGGCGCCTTGGACATGCTCGTCGCGCTCCGCCCGGCCCGTTCTCCGGCTGGTCGACACCACTTCCGGGAAGCTCAGCAGCGCCTCCTCGACCGCCCTACCAAGCCCGTCGGAGTCGGCGAGCGAGGTACCCGGCGGCGCGACGATGCTCACGGTCAACGAGCCTTCGTTGAAGGCGGGCAGGAAGCTCCTGCCTAGACGGGGGTAGACCGCGATGGCGGCCACCAAGAGCAGCACGGAAAGGGCCAGGATGGGCCAGGGGCGGTGCAGGGCGGCGTCGAGCGAGGCGGCGTACCGCCGCTGCAGGAAGCGCAACAGCCGTGGTTCGCCATGCTCGAGCGAGGCGCTGGCGGGGAGCAGCAGCAGGCAGAGCGCCGGGGTGAGGGTCAGGGAGACGAACATCGACGCCACGAGGGCGGCGATGTAGGCGAGGCCCAGCGGACGCAGGAGCAGGCCTTCGATCCCCGGCAGCAGGAAGAGCGGGATGAAGACGACGGCGATGATCACCGTGGCGAAGAGGATCGCGCCGCGCACCTCCGAGGACGCCGCGAAGATCACCTCGAGAGCCGGCCGCCGTTGCGCCGCAGGTAGGCCCCGATTCTCGCGCAGCCGACGCAGGACGTTCTCGACATCGATGATCGCGTCATCGACGAGCGCACCGATGGCGATCGTCAGCCCCCCCAGGGTCATGGTATCGATCGCGGCACCGGCGGCCGAGAAGGCGAGGACGCCGGCGATCAGTGAGGTCGGCAACGCCAGCGCCGAGATCAGGGTCGAGCGCCAGTCGCCGAGGAAGAGGACCAAGACGATCACCACCAGGATGGCGCCCTCGACGAGGGCCTTCGATACGTTGCGGATCGCCACGGTGATGAAGTCGGCCTGGCGGAAGTTCTCGCGCTCCAGACGGATGCCCTCCGGGAAGGTCCGCTCGAGCTCGGACAAGCTGGCGTCCAGCGCCCGCGTCAAGGTCAGGGTGTTGGCCCCCGGTTGCTTCTGCACCGAGAGCACGACGGCTGGCCGCGCCTTGTAGGCCGCGGTGCCCCGCTTCGGCTCGTTGCCTTCCGCGACCCGGGCGACGTCGCCGACGGTCAGTGGCGCCTGGTCACCGGCCCTGACCAAAGCCTGCGCGAAGTCTGCGACGCTGCGGGCTCGCGTCGCACCGCGCACCAGCTGCTCCTGGCCGGCGTCGACGTGGAAGCCGGCCGCCGGCGGCACACTGGCCTTCTCGATGGCTGCGACCAACTCGCCGAGCGGCAGGCCACGGGCGGCGAGGGTGGCGGGTTCGACCTCGACCTGGATCTCGCGGACCTCACCGCCGATGGGCACTACCTGGGCGACGCCGGGGATCGCCAGCAGAGCACGGCGGACGCTGACCTCCGCGAAGCGGCGCAAGGCGCGCTCGTCGGGACCGCCGGGCTCGGTAGTGAGCGCCAGGAAGGTGATCTCGCCCATGATCGAGGAGATCGGGCCGAGCTGGGGCCGCGCCACACCGGCCGGCAGCTCGGCGGACGCCATGCGTTCGCTCACCACCTGGCGCGCCCGGTAGACGTCTTCGCCCCAGGCGAACTCCACCCAGACCACCGAGATACCCGCCGCGGAGACCGAACGCACCCGGCGCACGCCGGAAGCACCGTTGACCGCTGACTCGACGGGCACGGTGACCAGCAGCTCGACCTCCTCGGGGGCCCAGCCGGTCGCCTCAGTGAGCACGGTGACGGTAGGGGCGGAGAGGTCGGGAAAGACATCGACCGGCAGGCCCGGGATGAGCAGCGCTCCGCCCGCGGCGAGCAGCACGAAGAGAGCGACCACGGCGCGCGGCGCGCCAAGAGAGGTGCGGATCAGTCGCTGGAGCATCGGTTCCCCCTCCTGCCCTAGTGCACGTGACCTTCGCCGACGCCCGAGGCGAGCAGCGACGAGCGCCGCACCGCCGTGCCGCCGGTCGTGATGACCCGCTCACCAGCGCTCACCCCGCGGACCAGGCAACGTTGCCCGGCGCAAGCGACCAGCTCGACCTCGCGCCGCAGCATCGTCTCGCCAGCCAGCTGGACGTACACCACGTTGATGCCGGCGTCGTCGACCACGGCGGAGCGCGGCAGCACGATCCCCTGCTCGCGCTGGCCGCTCGCGATCTCGATCTCGACCGACTGTCCGACGGCCAGCCCGGCGGCCGGCGCCGCGAGCTCGAGCAGGAGGGTCCGCCGACCCGAGGCGGCATCGAGCGCGGGCGCCAGCGCCGCCAGCCGCGCAGCGAGCTCGGGCCAGCGCGCTGACGAAGCGCCTCCGGTGGTAGCGAGGCTCACCATCGTGGGCCCCGGCGCGAGGCCGACCGCAGCCTCGGGAGCCACCCAGGCCTCGGCCCAGGGCGCACCCCCGGCGACAATCCGGCCCAGCTCGTCGCCGGCTTCCACGGCTTGCCCGGCGCTCACCAGGACCTCGGCGACGGCGCCGGCGAAGGGCGCACGCACCCACAGGGCTTCCGCCGCGCCGTCGCCTCCTGATTCGGCACCGCGAGCCCGGCGCGCCGTCGCCACGTCGCGGCGGGCAGCTTCGGCCCGGGCGGCGGCGACCGCCAGGCGGGACTCGGCGGCTTGCGAGTCGGCCGCCGCAACGATCTGCTCGCGGGCCAACACCCGCATGCGCTCGGCCTCGGTCACCGCCAGCTGATGCTCGGCCTCTGCGCCGGCGAGCTCGCCCTCCAGGGCGGCGAGACTGCGCTCCGGGTCGAGGCGAGGGGTCAAGGCGAACAACGGCTGGCCCGCCTGCATCGCCAGCCCTGGGTAGGGGAAGGGCGCTGCGCGGACGATGCCATCCGCCGGCGCCGTGACGTGGCGGTCGCCCCCGGGGCGGGCGACGATCCGGCCCGGAGCAAGCACCGTCGCAGCGAGCTCGCCGGGAGCGCTCCAGGCGGTGGCGAAGTGGGTCTTCCACTGCTGCTCCTTGAGGAACGGCACTTCCTCGCCGCCCGCCGCCGCCGCGGCCGCCTGCGCGTCGAGGGTCGCCCTGGGGGCGGCCACCAGCCCTCCGGGCTCAGCCGCGTCCCCGACTCGCACCCGCCCTCCCGGGATCTCTTCGCGACCCGGCGCCGCGTCGACGCGGAAGAGCAGGTCGAACTCCCCACTCGCGACCGGCTGCAGGACGATGGCGAAGATCCCTGGCCGCTTGGCTTCGCTCATCGAGAAGACCTCCTCAGCGCCGGCCGCGTCGCGCAGCACGATGGCCACCGTGCCGGCGCGCAGCGGCGAGAAGTCGGCGAGGGACGTCACATGGGTGTGCGACTGGGCCGCCTGGCCAGCGACCAGCGGCTCGACCTCCGGGAAGATCTCGTAGCGCTCGCCCCAGGCCGTGACGGACCAGGGCTCTGCTTGCGCCTCCCCACCGTGGGCGGGCTGGTCACCGTCGTGTTGGTGGTGGCAGCCGAGCAGGAGCAGGGCGAGGCACGAAAGAGCAGCGAAGGGGCGACTTGAGCGGCGGGCGCGGGCAAGGCGCCGGGGTGGATCGAGATGCGTCGAGCGCATGCGGACTCTCCGGGGAAGGCACGCCTGTGCGGATGCGAACAGCCCCACGCGGGCCGTTCGCGGCCGGTCCCGCAGCGAGGCTCAGATCCGCAGCGTGGAGAGACGGGCGAGCAGCGGTGGGCCGCTGTCGCGGCGCGGGGGAGGCAGGTTGACCCGGAGCGCCGGGTCGGCGTTGGCTGGGGTGCGAGCGCTCAGGAACTCGCCACCGGTCGCCGGCGATGGCCCTGAGACCATCTGCGGAGCCGCAAACCGGCAGACGTCGAGCACCGCGGCATGGCGATGCGGCAGCTCAGTGTCGCCGTGCTGATGGCCGGGGAGGGCCGCGCGCGCCGACCCCGCCGGCACCCGGTGGTGCCCGCCGGAGGTCGAGTGCTCGAGAGCGACGTGGAGGGTGACCGCCGCCGACACCAGGCTCGGGAGGAGCCAGGTCATCGCCAAGGCAACGGTCAGGATCCGACGGGCACGCACGGGGCTGTATTGTCGTGGCGCTCGGCAAGAAGGTCAAGGGCGGCTGCGCGACAGGGCCGAGCGACCGCCCGGGAACGGGCTTCTTAGCCCCGCAGCCCTTCGAAAATCGTCGCCACACGGGCCACCACCTCACCCTGGTCGACCCTCAGCTTGGCGCGGCCGCAGCGCAGGGAGATCTCGACCTTGCCCCCGGCGATGGACCTTGCGCCGACGGAAGAGCTACGAAGGTCAGCGCCTGGGGTGCTCTCTTCCTCGTAGCGTGCAACCAGCGCACGCACCTGGCCCACGAGCTCCTGCGGGACGGTCATCACCGTCTCCTGCGGGTGAGCGAAGGGGGCCCCTCGTCCTCGGCAGCTGCCGCCTGTTCGCCCTGGTGCTCGTAGTGGTCCAGGAGGCGGCGGACGCGGGCCTCGTTCCAGTCGGGTGGAAAGTCGGTCTTCTTCATCGTCGTTGTCGCCGCCGAAAAGCCGCAAGCGGCTTGCCCTGGAGATCATACGCCGTGATGACGAATGCGCTCTTCGCGCCGGGGTCGGGTGCGTAGATGACCCGGAGGAGCCGGCCGGCCTCCGTAGCTCCGATCGCCACGCGGCTCCCCCCTCACGCCCAGCACGGTCTTCGACCGGGTCGCGGAGCACGTCCTCCACCTCGTCCCCGGTCACTCCATGCCGGGCAACGTGGGGCTCTCCCGTCTCTGGATCCAAGTAGAGGCAGAGGTCCATGTTGCTCGTTCGGCGAGCTCCTGGCGCGTGAGTAGGCGGTGCTGTGCCCCACTCCCCTCCACGAGCCCGTCGTCGGTAGGTCTCCTGGGCACAACGGGCGACCTCGGAGGGTACCCTACCCCCGCAGCCCCTCGAGCATCGTCGCTACGCGGGCCACCACCTCACCCTGGTCGACCATCAACTTGGCGCGGTCGCGGCGCAGGGAAACCTCGACCTTGCCCTCGGCGAGGGACTTGGCGCCGACGACGATGCGCAGCGGCAGGCCGATCAGGTCGGCGTCCTTGAACTTGACGCCGGGGCGCTCGTCGCGGTCGTCGTAGAGCACCTCGATGCCACGGCCGCCGAGCTCGGCGTAGAGGCCCTCGGCGGCCTCGCGGACCTGGGCGTCGCCCGGGTTGAGGGCGATCAGCAGCACCTCGAAGGGAGCGAGCGGCAGGGGCCAGATGATGCCGTCGGCATCATGGTTCTGCTCGATCGCCGCCGCCACCGTGCGGCCGATGCCGAGGCCGTAGCAGCCCATGATCATTGGCGCATCGACACCCTGCTCGTCGGTGTAGTTGCAGGCCATCGCCTGCGAGTACTTGGTCCCCAGCTTGAAGATGTGGCCCACCTCGATGCCGCGGGTGATCGCCAGCTCACCGCCCTGGGGCGAGCGGTCGCCGGCGCGCACGGTGAGGACGTCGACCCATTCCGTGGGCTCGGCATCGCGACCCCAGTTGGCACCGGTGTAGTGGGCGTCTGCCGCGTTGGCGCCGCAGACGAAGTTGGTGAGGCCGCGCACGCTCTCGTCGGCGACCAGCCGCGTACCGGCCGGCAAGCCCACCGGCCCGGCGTAGCCCACCGGCGAGCCGGTCGCCCGGCGCACCGTCTCCTCGTTGGCGAGGGCCACGAACTGCGCGTCGAGGTGGTTGCCGAGCTTGACCTCGTTGACCTCGCGGTCGCCGCGGATGGCGACCAGCACGACGCCCTTGTCGGTCTCGTAGACGAGCGTCTTGACCACTCGCTCGAGGGGCACGCCGAGGAGCTTCGCCACCTCCGGCACCGAGGTGGTGGCCGGCGTCGCCACCTGGGTGAGGGCGGCAGGGGGCTCGGCCGGCGGCGGCGCGAGCGGAGCCGCGACCGCCTTCTCGACGTTGGCGGCGTAGCCGTCGGCGAGCGAGCGGGCCACCTCGCTCTCGCCGGTCTCGGCCAAGACCATGAACTCGTGCGAATGCGAGCCGCCGATCGAGCCGGTGTCGGCCTCGACCATCGTGTAGTCGAGCTGGCAGGCCTCGAAGATCCGGCAATAGGCCTGCCGCATCTCCTCGTAGGTCTCGTCGAGGCTGGCCGCCGAGGCGTGGAAGGAATAGGCGTCCTTCATCAGGAACTCGCGGCCGCGCATCAGGCCGAAGCGCGGCCGGATCTCGTCGCGGAACTTGGTCTGGATCTGGTAGAGGTTGATCGGCAGCTGGCGGTAGGACTTGACGTCGCGCCGCAGGATGTCGGTGATCACCTCTTCGTGGGTGGGCCCGAAGCAGAACTCGCGCTCGTGGCGGTCCTTGAAGCGCAACAGCTCCTTGCCGTAGCGCTGCCAGCGGCCGGACTCCTGCCACAGCTCGGCCGGCTGCACGGCCGGCATCGCGAGCTCGAGCGAGCCGGCGCGGTCGAGCTCGCGACGGACGATCGCCATCAGTTTGGCGAGGCTGCGCCAGCCGAACGGCTGGTAGGTGTAGATGCCGGCGGCGACCTTCTTGATCATCCCGGCGCGGACCATCAACTGGTGACTGGGAACTTCCGCGTCGGCAGGTACCTCGCGGGTGGTGAAGAGGTAGAAGCGAGTCCAGCGCATGATTTCTCCGGGTTGCGAACGGGTGACCTCGAAGCCGGGGGCGTGGGAACGCCGTGCCCACCTCAGGGCCGTTCTGAGCAGGGCGTAGGGTACCGCAATCCCGCCGAGTTCTCTCCAGGGTGCACGGTTGGCCGCGCCCACGGGCGGGGTGCTCCTAGCGCTTCTGCCCCTTGCGCACCCGGGCGAGGAGCTCGACGCTGTCCTTCATCCAGCTCATCATCCGCTCCTCGAGGGCCTCCCCCCGCTGGTCGAGGGAGCGGGCGCGGCTCAGCACGCTGCGCGCCTGGGCGTCCTCGCCGGCGTCGAGCAGCGCCATCCCGAGATGGGTCAGGGTGGTGGCGGAGGCGGCGAGCTCGCTCGAGCGGGCGAGGTAGTCGATCGCCTTGTCGAGCTCGCGGCGCTTGTAGTGCACCCAACCGAGGGCGGCCAGGGGGAACTGCTTGAGCTCCTCCGGTGCCAGCTCGAGGGAGGCGCGGGCGTAGTCGAGGGCCTGATCGAGGTCCTCTTCCATCTCCGCCAGGTTGTAGGCCATCTCGTAGAAGGCGATGGTGCGGGTGAAGCTCGAGCGACCTTCCTCGAGCAGGCGCTTGCCGATGCGGTTGCCCTCGCGCAGCTTGCCCTGACTGCGCAGAGCGGCGATCAGCGTCGCGTAGGCCGTCGCCTCCAGCATCTCGCCGGGGTTGCCATCCAGCACGCGGCGGGTCACCGCCTCGATCTCCTGGCTGCGGTCGAGGTGCAGGCAGAGCATGGCGTAGGACATCAGCAGCGTGGGGTTCTCCGGCTCCAGCGCCAGGGCGCGGCGGAAGCACTGGAGGGCACGCTTGAGCTGCCCGCCGGCGAGGAAGCCCTCGCCCTGGCGCAGCCAGTCGGCGGCTGCGCCGGCCACCTCGGGAAGCGGCGTGCTCTCGTGGCCCGAGAGATAGCGCACCAGGTCGTGGTAGCGCATCTTCTTCGGCGCCAGCCGCTGGGCGGCCCGGAAGGCGGCGAGCGCCTTGCTGTGCCAGCCGCGGTCGAGGAAGGCGAGGCCCAGCAAGTGATGGGCCTCTTCGAAGCCCGGGTCCTGCCGCACGGCCTCCTTCAAGGCCTTGATCGCCGCCGTCAGCTTGCCCATCTCGTAGAGGCAGCGGCCGAGGAGGAACTGCGCCTGCGGCAGCGGATCGAGGGCCACCGCTCGCTCGAGGAAGGCCACGGCGCGGGCGAGCTGCCCCTGCTCGGCGTAGACCGTACCGAGGCTGAAGGTGGGCAGGAAGGCGTCCGGGTAGTGGTGCACGGCCCGCTTCAGGGTCTCCTCGGCGCGGCCATGCTCGCCGCGCTCGTTGTAGAGCACGCCGGAGAAGACGAGGCCCTCGTAGTGGTCCGGCTTGACCGCCAGCACGTTGGCGAAGTAGGCCAGCGCCTTCTCGGCTTGCCGCTCGTTGAAGTGGGCCTCACCGAGGAAGTAGGCGAGCTCGTAGTTGGAGCGGTCGAGCTCGAAGGCCTCTTCCAGGGCGGCGACGGCGCGGGTGATGTCCGAAGCAAAGAGGGCGTACTCGGCGTCCTCGAGCAGGTCGAGGAAGGCCTGCCGCCGCTCGCCGGTGTAAAGGGCGAGGATCCGCTCCTTGACGAGGAGGAAGCGCTCGCGTTTCTCGAGGGCGAGCAGCTGGTAGTCCATCTTCGACTCCCAGAGCTCGCTCCACTCTTCGTGCGCCACCAGCTCCTTCTGCTCGAGGAGCTCGCGCACCGTCTCGAGGCCCGTGTGGGTAAGCAGCAGGCTCTTCTCGTGCTTGCGCAGGGCGCCCAGCAGCTGGCGCAGGGTGTCTGCCGTGCGCTTGACGGCCTCTTCGAGGATCGAGATGCGCTCGAGGAGGTGCTCGTCGAACGAGAAGCTCTCCTCGCTGGTCTCCTCGAAGCCCGCGTCTTCGCCGCCGCCCGGGCCGGAGACCACCAGCAGCCGCTGGTGGCAGTTCCGGCAGTACTCGTCCTCCTCGGTGTGGGCGGTCCCGCAGACCTGGCAGAGCACGGGCATGGGCGACGGTCAGCCGCCCGCCGTGTAGTCGTAGAAGCCGCGCCCGGACTTGCGGCCCAGGTAGCCGGCATCGACCATCTTGACCAGCAAGGGGCAGGGCCGGTACTTGGGGTCGCCGAAGCCCGCCTCGAGCACCCGCAGGATGTCGAGGCAGACGTCGAGGCCGATCAAGTCGGCCAGGGCGAGCGGCCCCATCGGGTGGTTCATCCCCAGCTTCATCACCTCGTCGATCGCCTCGGGCTTGCCGACCTGCTCGTAGAGGCAGAAGATGGCCTCGTTGATCATCGGCATCAGCACGCGGTTGGAGACGAAGCCGGGCGAGTCGTGCACCTCGACGGGGACCTTGCCCATCCGCCGCGAGGTGGCCTCGACGACGTCGTAGACCTCCTGCGTGGTGGCGAGGCCGCGGATCACCTCGACCAGTTGCATCACCGGCACTGGGTTCATGAAGTGCATGCCGATCACCCGCGGTGCGCGCGCCGTGGCGGCGGCGAGCTTGGTGATCGAGATCGAGCTGGTGTTGGTGGCGAGGATGGTCGCCGGCGGGCAGATCCGATCGAGCTCGGTCAGCACCTTCTGCTTGACCTCCAGCCGCTCGACCACGGCCTCGACGACCAGCTCGCGGTCGACCAAGGCGCCGAGGTCGCCCGCGGCGCGCAGGCGGCCGAGGGCGGCGTCCTTGTCCTCGGCGCTCATCCGGCCCTTGGCGACGCCACGGTCGTAGCCTTTGGCGATCGCCGCCATGCCCTTGTCGAGGGCGGCTGGCACCACGTCGACGAGCACCACCTCGAAACCACTCTGCGCCGCCACCTGGGCGATCCCGTGCCCCATGGTGCCGGCTCCCACCACGCCAATGCGTTGGATTTCCATCGCGGAAGGCTCCCCTGGATCGGGCCTGGAAGATGTCTGAGCGAGCGCCGCGGCAGCCACGAAACCACGGCGGAGCAAGCGTAGGGGATCGGCCCGGGGGGGTCAAGAGAGCGTCCAGCCGGCCGCCGGTGCCGTTGCGAGGCCCACGCCCGCCCCGTATCATTCCGTCGCTGCTTCAGTTGCGTGAGTTCCGTTCGTTCGCGGGCCGACCTGCGAACGGGGCGACGGCGTGGCTGCCGCGAGGGCACCGTGAGCTCGTACCGACTCCAACATCTGCGCCGGGCGCTCGGCGACCGCTACGAGCTGGAGGTGCTGCTCGGGCGCGGCGCCTTTGCCACCGTCTACCGGGTGCGCAACCGCCGCCTGCGCCGCCACGAGGCCCTCAAGGTGCTCTCGGAGACCCACGAGCCCGGCTCGCCCTTCGCCCAGCGCTTCGTCGCCGAGGCGACCCTCGTCGCATCCCTCGACCATCCGAACATCGTGCAGATCTACGACTACGGCGAGGCCGACGGCATCCTCTGGTACGCCATGCAGTTCATCGAGGGGGCTTCGCTCAGGGCCGAGCTCGCCGCCGGCGGCCGGCTCGACGAGACCACCGCCCTACGCATCTTCATCCCCCTCCTGGCCGCCCTCGAACTTAGCCACGGCCACGGCGTGGTGCACCGCGACATCAAGCCGGCGAACATCATGCTGAGCCGCGCCGGGCGGCCCTTCCTCACCGACTTCGGGATCGCCAAGCAGGCCGAGGCCACCCTCACCACGCTCACCGGCAGCATCCTCGGCACGCCCGCCTACATGGCCCCCGAGCAAGCCGAGGGCAAAGAGCTCGACGGCCGCGCCGACCTCTACTCGGTGGGGGTGGTGCTCTACGAGGCGCTGAGCGGCCGCTTGCCGTTCGACGCCAGCGAGCCCCTGCACCAGCTGCTCAAGCGCTTGCAGGAGGCGCCCATCCCCCTAGGGCAGCGGCTGCCCGAGGTGCGCCCGGAGCTCGCGGCGGCGGTGATGCGCGCCTTGAACCGCGAGCGCGAGGAGCGCTTCGGCTCTGCCGCGGAAATGCGCCGGAGCCTCCAGGCGGTGCTCGGCAGCGACGACGGCCTGCCGGCGATCGAGCTCAAGGCCAGCCCCGTCGCCGGCGCTCCCGTCGACGGCCTGCCGACCACCGAAGACCAGCTGTCTCCCCACCAGGGCGACGAGGGTGGCGAGCTCGCCGGGCCGACGCGCGTGGTCTCGCTCGGCTCTGGCCCGGCCGGCAAGCCCGTCCTGCTGGCGCCGGCCCGTGGCCGCGGCAGGTTGGCCTGGCTCGCGGGAACTGTGACGGTCGCCGTCGCGCTCGGCCTGCTGGCTTTCTGGCCGCGGTCCGCACCGGTGGCGACGCCGGTGGCTCCCTCCTCGACCCCGGCGGACACCACCCTGCCGGCGAGCGGCGAAGGGGGCGGCACTCCCGCCACCGAGGGCCCCACTACTGAGAGCTCCAGCCACGAAGACCAGCAAACGGCGGATCGAGCCAGCGAGCCAGCCGCCGGGGCCACCCCGCGGCCGGCAGCGAGCCCGCCAGCCAGACGCCCATCACGGGCCGAGCCAGCCAGCAGCGCACTACCGCCGGCTGAGGGCCCGCACCGGGCCGTCGAGCCACCGCGCCTCCTGGAAACCGCCCAGCCCGCCCTCGCGGCCGACCTCCAGGCCGTCTGCGCCGGTCGCAGCGCCATCCTCAGCCTGCGGGTGGCCGCCGACGGTGCGATCACCGAGGTCCGTACCTTGACGGCCGACGAGCCGCGCTGCACCGCCGCGGCCGAGGCCGCCGCCCGCCGCTACCGCTTCGCAGCCGCGCGCGACGCCGCCGGCAAACCCGTGGCGGCGACGGCGACCGTCAGGATCCAGTTCGGAGAGCTCAACCCATGAAGCGATCTCAACGCACCGCCTCGCCCTTCCTCCTCGCCATCCTGGCCGCGGCCTGCAGCAGCGCGCCGGCGCCGCAACCGCCCCAGCCGGCCAACCTCGTCGAAGCCGAGGTGCTCTCCGAGCCAAACGGGGTGGAGGTCGGCCTGCGCGGCAAGGCGGTGGGAACCGCGCCGGTCCACCTGCGCCTCGCCAGCCTCGACGAGGCGATCGAGATCGCCGCCCTCGCCGACACCCCGCCGACCATGGAGCGCCGCCTGCGCATCCTGGGGCCCGACCGCGTGCAGGTGCTGCTGCGGGTGGGAGGTGAGCCCTCGCCGCTCGCCCGCGCCCTCGGCCTCACCCAGGTGATCGTCTTCGACTACGGCGAGGCCACCTCCTTCGACGTCAACAGCCACGACCTCAAGGCCGACTTCGTGCCCTTGCTGGCCCGCCAGGCCGAGCTCCTCGCTGGCCCCTTCGCGGGCCTCCAGGCCTACATCTGCGGCCACACCGACGCGAGCGGTGAGGACGACTTCAACCAGGTGCTGTCGCTACGCCGCGCCGAGGCGGTGTCGGGCTGGCTCGTCGACCACGGCATCGACCGCGCGAGGCTGGTGACCCAGGGCTTCGGGGCGGGATATCCGCTCGACAGCAACGCCACCGCGGCCGGCCGCGCCCGCAACCGCCGCACCGAGATCGTGCTGCCCGACTGAGCCACGCTCGCCCAATCGACCGCTGCGGCCTGCCCGTCGCGCCGGCCGCCCAGCCCCTTTCACGGCCGCCCTACCCTCAAAGGCGGTAGCTCGCCCGACCCCTCTGAGGGTGACGGCGGCTGCCGGCGGCGGGAGAATAATGAGCGGGAGGATAACTAAATGACCATATTGTCACGCAGGCGCTTCCTCCAGGTCGGGCTCGGGGCCGGCGCGGGAGCTGGCCTGGCCAGCATGGCTACCGAACCTGCCTGGGCGAGCTTCTTCGGACCGGCGCGCCGCGGCGACACGATCGAGACCGTCCCCACTTTCTGTGACCTCTGCTTCTGGAAGTGCGGGGCGATCGCCAGCAAGAAGAACGGCAAGCTCTGGAAGATCGAGGGCAACCCGGCGGACCCGCTGTCGCGCGGCCGGCTCTGCCCCCGCGGCACCGGCGGTGTCGGTGCCCACTACGACCCCGACCGCCTGACCACACCCCTGCTGCGGCGCCACAACCGCGGTGACGACGAGTGGGTGGCGGTGACCTGGGACGAGGCCCTGTCGCACATCGCCGAGCGCCTGCAGGCGCTCAAGGCCGAGCACGGCCCGGAGTCCCTCGCCTTCTTCTCACACGGCATCGGCGCCAATTTCTTCAAACACACCTTCAAGGCCTTTGGCACCCCCAACATGGTGGCACCCTCCTACGCCCAATGCCGCGGCCCCCGCGACATCGGCTTCCAGCTCACCTTCGGCGAGGAGGTCGGCACTCCCGAGCGCACGGACATCGCCAACGCCCGCTGCCTGGTGCTGATCGGCTCGCACCTCGGCGAGAACATGCACAACAGCCAGGTGCAAGAGTTCGCCGACGCGGTGGGCTCTGGGGCCACGGTGATCGTCGCCGACCCCCGCTACTCGGTGGCGGCGAGCAAGGCCAAGCACTACCTGCCGATCAAGCCGGGGACCGACATCGCCCTGCTGCTCGCCTGGATGAACGTGCTGGTCGCCGAGGGGCTCTACGACCGCGAGCTGGTCGCCGAGCACGGCTTCGGCTTCGACGCCTTCCGCGCCGAGATCGCCAGCCGCACTCCCGAATGGGCCTACCCGATCACCGGCATCGACCCGGCGACGATCCGCGAGACGGCGCGCGAGATGGCCCGCCACCGGCCGGCCACCCTCGTTCACCCCGGCCGCCACGTCACCTGGTACGGCGACGACGCCCAGCGCAGCCGCGCCGTGGCCCTGGTCAACGCTCTTCTCGGCTCCTGGGGCCGCAAGGGCGGCTTCTACTTCCGCGCCAGCGTGCCCATCCCCAAGTACGCCGGCTACCCGGAGTACCCGCACGGCGAGCGCGGGCCGCTCGACAACCCCGGCGGCAAGTACCCCTTCGCCGACCTCGGCCTGACCACCGGCATCCGCGACGCCACGATCTCCGGCCAGCCGTACCCGATCAAGAGCTGGTTCGTGTACGCCACCAACCTGCTGCAGGCGCTGCCCAACCAGGCGGAAACGATCAAGGCGATCCAGGCCCTCGACTTCCTGGTGGTGGTGGAGACCCACCCCAGCGAGATCGCCGGCTGGGCCGACGTGGTGCTGCCCGAGTCGACCTATCTCGAGCGCTACGACGACCTCAACACCGAACCCTTCCGGCGGCCGTTCGTCTCGCTGCGCCAGCCGGTCGTCGAGGCGCCGGCGGACCAGAAGCCCAATTGGTGGATCGCCCGCGAGCTGGCCATCAAGCTCGGCCTCGGCAGTTTCTTCCCGTGGACCCACGTCGAGGAGTACCTCGATGCCCGCCTCAAGGGCGCTGGCCTGTCGCTCGCCGAGATGCAGCAACGAGGGGTCTTCGAGGGGGCGGCGCAGCCGCTCTACTTCGCGGAAGGCGTGCCGATGGAGTTCCCGACGCCCTCCGGCAAGATCGAGTTCTACTCGCCGCAGCTGGCCGAGCACGGCTTCGACCCCGTGCCCCGCTACACGCCCCACGAGGAGCCACCGCCCGGCGCCTTCCGCCTGCTCTTCGGGCGGGCACCGGTGCACACCTTCTCGCGCACCCAGACCAACCCGCTGCTCGCCGACGCGATGGCCGAGAACGAGATCTGGGTCAACGCCGACGTCGCTCGCCGCCTCGGCCTCACGAGCGGCCAGCGGGTGCGCCTGCGCAACCAGGACGGCGTGGTGAGCGACCCGATCAAGGTCAAGGCCACGGAGCGCATCCGCACCGACTGCGTCTACATGGTCCACGGCTTCGGCCATCGGGCCAAGGGGCTCCGGCGCGCCCTCGGCATGGGGGCCTCGGACGCCCAGCTCGTCACCCGCTACGCCGTGGACCCGCTGATGGGCGGCACCGGCATGAACGTCAACTTTGTCACCTTCGAGGAGGCCTGAGCTCATGGCTCGCTTCGGGATGGTGATCGATACGCAGCGCTGCGTGGGCTGTATGGACTGCGTGGTGGCCTGCAAGACCGAGAACGAGGTGCCGGAGGGCTTCTGCCGCGACTGGATCACCACCGAGGTACGCGGCAAGTTCCCCAGCCTCACGATGGAGATCAGGAGCGAGCGCTGCAACCACTGCGACCGCCCGCCCTGCGTGACCTGCTGCCCGACGGGCGCCTCGCACGTCGAGAGCTTCGGCCAGCTGGTGCTGGTCGATCACGAGCTGTGCATCGGCTGCAAGGCCTGCCTGGCCTCCTGCCCCTACGACGCCCGCTTCATCCACCCGGAGGGTTACGCCGACAAGTGCACGTTCTGCGTCCACCGGGTCAAGGAGGGCAAGGACCCCGCCTGCGTCACCGTCTGCCCCACCCACTGCATGCACTTCGGCGACCTCGACGACCCGGCGAGCGAGGTCTCGCAGCTGCTGGCCTCCCGCCGCCATCACTCCCTGCTTCCCGACGCCGGCACGCGGCCGCGGATCTTCTTCCTGACCTGAGGCACGGAGGCACGCGATGCTCGAGCTGACCACCACCCGCTCCAACCCGATGATCGACCCCGGGATGCACGTCTGGGGTTGGGAAATCCCCGTCTACCTCTACCTCGGCGGCCTGGTCGCCGGGCTGATGATCCTGAGCGGCTTGTTGCTGCTGCGCCGGCGCCAGGCCGAGGGGGGAGGCCTCCTCGCGCGCGCCCCCGGCGTCGCCCTCGTCCTGCTGAGCCTTGGCATGGGCGCCCTCTTCCTCGACCTCGAGCACAAGCTCTACGTCTGGCGCCTGTACACCACCTTCGAGTGGACCTCGCCGATGTCCTGGGGTGCCTGGGTGCTCGTCCTCGTCTACCCCGTGCTCGCCGTCACTCTCCTGCTGCGAGTACCCAAGCCGCTCGCCCAGCGTTGGCCAGCCCTCGTCACGGCCGGCCAGCGGCTCGCCGAGCGGCCGGGCTGGGTGCGCCTGCTCGGCGGGGTCAACGTGGGCCTCGGCGTCCTCCTCGGCATCTACACCGGCGTTCTGCTCTCCTCGCTGGGCTCGCGGCCCCTGTGGTCGAGCGCGCTCCTCGGCCCGCTGTTCTTGATCTCGGGCCTGTCGACGGCAGCCGCGCTCGCCCACATGATCGCCCCCGACGCCGACGAGCGGGCCTACTTCGCCCGCGCCGACAACGCCTTCCTCGGCACCGAGCTCCTCTTGCTGCTGCTCTTCCTGATCGGGCTGCTGGGTGCGACCGAGATGCACGCCCGAGCCGCCCACCTGCTGCTCGACGGCCGCTACGGTTCTCTGTTCTGGGTCCTCGTCGTGGCGGCCGGCATCGTGGTGCCCCTCGGCATCCAGCTCGCCGCCGTGCGGCACAAGATCCAGCACACGCCGGTGGCCCCGATCCTGGTGCTCGCCGGCGGCCTCGCCCTGCGCTTCGTGATCGTGGCGGCCGGCCAGGCGAGCCATTGGAGCGCGCCGTGAGCCCCGCCCCCGTTGTGACCGTCCCTTCTGGCTCCCCCACCCGAGCGCTGGCTCGAGGAGGTGATCGATGACCACCCTGACCGAGGTCGCGCCGGCCGGCGCGGCTGCCCACGAGCAGGCAGCCGAGCGAGCCCGCCCGGCGGCGGCCTACATGAACCCCTATCTGGCCGGCATCGGCCTCGGCCTCGTGCTGCTCCTCTCCTATCTGGTGATGGGCCGCGGCCTGGGCGCCTCCGGTGCCTTCTCCTCGGTCTGCGCCGTGGTGGTGGAGGCCGTGTCGCCGGCGAGCGCCGCCTCGAACAGCTTCTGGCGCGAGTACCTCGAGGCCGGCGTCGGCCACCCCCTCAAGGCCTGGCTGGTCTTCGAGGTCCTCGGCGTGCTGGTGGGCGGCCTGCTCTCCGGCCTGCTCGCCCGCCGCGTCAAGGCGGTGATCGAGAAGGGGCCCCGGATCTCCACCGCCGGCCGCTTCGGCTTCGCCTTCGCCGGTGGCGCCCTGATGGGCATCGGCGCCAAGCTGGCCCGCGGCTGCACGAGCGGCCAGGCGCTCTCCGGTGGCGCCGTCCTCTCGGCCGGTAGCTGGGCCTTCATGTTGATGGTCTTCGCCGGTGCCTACGGCGCGGCCTGGTTCCTGCGGAGGCAATGGCGATGAACCTTCCCCTCTACAAGTTCGGCGCCTTCGGTGACGAGGCCTCGTTGATCGTCGCCTTCCTGATCGGCATCGGCTTCGGCTTTTTCCTCGAGCAGGCCGGCTTCGGCTCGGCGAAGAAGCTCACGGACCAGTTCTATTTCAAGGACATGGCCGTCTTCCGGGTGATGTTCACCGCCATCGTCACCACCCTCCTGGGCCTCTTCTACCTCGGCTGGGCAGGCGTGGTGGACCTCTCGCTGGTCTACGTCGCCAACACCTACCTGCTGCCGCAGATCGTCGGCGGTCTGCTGCTCGGCATCGGCTTCACGGTGGGCGGCTACTGCCCGGGCACCTCGATGGTGGCCATCGCCACCGGCAAGCTCGACGGCCTGGTCTTCGTCGCCGGGATCTTCGCCGGCATCCTGGTGATCGGCTCGGCCTGGCCGGGCATCGAGGGCTTCGCCAACTCGACCGACCTCGGCCGGCTGACCCTGCCCGAGGTGCTGCATCTGCCGTTCGGCGCCGTGGTCTTCCTGGTCGTCTTGATGGCGCTCGGTGGCTTCTGGGGTGCCGGTGTCCTCGAACGGCGCTTCGGCGCCAAGGAGGTGCAGTCGTGAGCGCGCTGCTGACCTGGCTCGGCGACCGCACGATCGCCCAGCGCCTGGCCCTGGTCGCCCTCGTCCTCGCCGCCGGGGCGCTCGTCCTCGGCGACGCTCGCGGCAGCAGCCGGGTCGTCGTCGACACCCGCGACCTCGCCACGATGGTCGAGAGCGAGGTGGACCACGTCACGCCCGAGACGCTCGCCGACTGGTTGATCGCCGGCAAGCAGGACTTCCGCCTGCTCGACCTGCGGCCGGCCAGCGACTTCGCGGCCTACCATCTGCCGGGAGCGGAGAACGTCGCGATCACCGACCTCGACGCCGCCGACCTCGCCCGTAACGAGAAGATCGTCCTCTACTCCGAGGAAGGCATCCACTCGGCACAAGCCTGGATGCTGCTCAAGGCGCAGCGCTACCCGGCGGTCTACATCCTGCTCGGCGGCCTCGCCGGCTGGAAGGCCCACGTGCTCTACCCGGTCCAGCCCGGTGAGTCGGCGAGCGCCGCCGAGCGCGAGGCCTTCGCCCGCGCCGCCGAGGTGGCCCGCCACTTCGGAGGTGCGCCGCGTGCCGCAGCGAGCGGCGGTGACGCCGCGCTGGCCGCCCTGCCGGCCCCGGAGGCACCGAAGATCGCGACCCCCATCGCACCGCCTGCCGGCGCGAAACCGGCGGCGAAACGCAAGAAAGAAGGCTGCTGAGCCCTTCAGCGGCCAGGCTCCGTGCCGCCGGGCGGCGGGCCCGCGCCCGACCCCCGGCGGCCCCTGAGGAGGGAACCATGAAGTACCGCATCCCAGCGTCCTCGGTGGCGCTGCTGCTGGCCCTGGCGAGCGCCGCGAGCGCCACCAACGGCCTCTATCTCACCGGCTACGGTGCCGAGGCCCTGGGCCGCGCCGGCGCCAACATCGCCATCTCCGACCGCACCCTCGGCCTCAACGCCAACCCGGCCGGGATCGCCCAGCTGCAGGGCGATCACTACACCCTGAGCCTCGCCACCCTGGCGCCCAAGCTCGAGATGGAGAACCTCGCCAACGCACCGATCGACGGTGAGGACCGCTACTTCCCCCTGCCCGCCTTCGCCTGGGTGCGTTCGGGCAAGGAGACCCGCCTGGCCTGGGGCCTCGGCTTCCTCGCCCAGGGTGGCATGGGCGCCACCTTCAACGGCATCAACACCTTCTTCGGCACCCAGGACCAGACCTACACCCAGGTGCGCTTCGCCACCCTCTCGCCGACCGTGGCCTACTCCTTCAGCGAGGACTCGGCGATCGGCGCGACCCTCAACATCGGCTGGGCCGACGCCTCGTTCCGCTTCTTCCCCAGCACCTCGTTCTTCAACCAGCAGGCGCCGGAGCAGAGCTTCTTCGGGCCCAAGATGGAGGACGCCGCCGGCATGCAGTACAGCTTGCGCCTCGGCTGGTGGTGGCGGCCCGACCCGCGCTGGACGGTCGGCGCGATCTACGGCACGAAGACGAACTCCACGTTCGACGGCGGCACCCTGCAGGTGAACTTCGAGAACCACCCCTTCCTGCGCCAGAAGGTGCGCTACGACGCCGAGATGGACGGCTTCACCTTCGCCGCCCAGGCCGGCGTGGGGACGGCCTTCCGCGCCACCGACCGCCTGCTCCTCGCCCTCGACGTCAAGCGGATCTTCTGGGACGATGCCATCGACACCATCCAGGTGAAGGGCACCAACCCGTCCGTGGCCGGTGCCCCCGCCGAGGTGGTGCTGCCCTTCGTCTTCAACTGGCAGGACCAGTGGGTCGTGGCGCTCGCCGGGGAGTACCGGGTGAGCGACGGCCTGACGCTGCGCGCCGGTTACAACTGGGGCGAGAGCCCGGTGCCGGACGACACCCTGACGCCGCTCTTCCCCGCCACCACGGAGCACCACATCTCGATCGGTGCCGGCATCACCCGCGGCGCCGTCACCTACGAGCTGGCGCTCGAGCATGCGCTCAACGCCTCACAGACCAACAACAACACCAACCCGATGGTGAACCCGTTCGGCCCCGGCGCTCGCGTCGATCACAGCCAGTGGACCTTCGCGTTCGGGATCTCCTGGGCGAAGGCTCGTTCCTGAGCCGGGATGAGGGAGGCTAGCCATGCGAACCAGCTATTTCGCCACCCTGAGCGCTGCGGCGCTCGTCGCCGTCGTCCTGCTCGCCGGCTCCGTCGCCTCGGGCTCGCAGCAGATCGCCAAGACCGAGGGCATGCAGTGCACCGCCTGCCACGACAAACCGGGCAGCAAGCTGCTCACCGACCGCGGCAAGTTCTACGAGGCGATGGGCACCCTCGAAGGCTTCGACGAGCTCGCCGCCAGCTTCGGCCGCTGCACCAGCTGCCACGTCAAGAAGCCGGGCTCGCTCAAGCTCACTAGCCGCGGCAAGCAGTTCAAGGAGATGGTGGGCGACATGGAAGGGCTCAAGGAGTGGATGGCGGCCCATCACCCGGTGGCGACACCGAAGGGCGAGTCGCCGCCCGGGCAGTAAGCGCTGCCGGTACGGCGCCTCAGAGCGCCGGCTGCGGTGAGAGGTCGAACCAGGGCTCGCGCCGCCCGAGCTTCGAAGCGAGGGCGGCGCCGACGCCGATGAACGTCGCGACGTGCCAGGCCAGCAGGCCGATCCACGGCAGGAACTTGATCCCACCGAGCACCAGCAGGCCGATGGCGGCGACGTTGAGCGGTGTGACCTGGCGCGGGTAGCGGGCGAGAAGCCAGCTGCCGAAGGCGTGGAACACCGCCACCATCCCCCACAGCTTGAGGACGACCGCCAGCAGCACCACCAGCACGAGGAGCGGCAGCCCCACCAGGGCCTGGGCGAAGAGGCTGAAGAAGAGCGCGGTCAGCACCAGGGTGATGACCCCGGTGAAACCGAGGTAGAAGCAGCGGAAAGGCTCCCGCTGCACACTCTCCGAGGTGGCGAGCAGCTGCCGGCCGGAGGCCGCGAAGAAGACCAGCACGAGGGCCATCCAGGCGGTCAGCAAGGCTAGCTTGGCGCCCACCACCAGCGGCGCCGTGGCGCCGACACCGATCGTCGGTGCTTCGAGCAGGGCGAGCCAGGCGGCCGAGGCGTCTGGATAGGCCACCGAGCGGCCGCCGATGCTGGCCCCCGGGGTGGTCTCGAGGCTCCCCCCGAGGACGAAGACGTCGCCCTGGATGCGCGCCGTGGGGTCGAGGTGCACGCTGCCGCCGAGGACGATCAGGTCGCCGGCGACCTCTCCCGAGACGCTCACCTTGCCGTTCATCGCCGCCACGTCGGCGAGCGCCTGACCGGCGATCACCAGGTCGCGGCCGACCGCCACCACCTGCTGGCGGGCGACGCTCCCCGCCTCGATGACGAGCGCCGGCGGCCGCGCTGCCGCGGCAGCACCGGCGGTGGGGACCGGCAGGAGGGCAAGGAAGAGCGGCCAGGAGCAGCGCGAGCGCAAGCTCACCTCGGCTCGCCGAGACGGCCGCTCGCCGCCACCGCCGCGGCAGGGCGCCTGCCGTGCCGGCGCAGGAGCAGGAAAAGGCCGACGTTGACCGCCACCACCAGGGCGGCGAAGGCGAGCATGCCGCCCGTGGTCAGGGCCGACGCGAAGACCAGGCCCAGCCCCTTCCAGGACGCCGAGAGCAGGCCGGCGCCGGTGAGGGCGGCGGCACGGAAGAGGTCGCCCACCGCGGCCAGGGCGTTGCCGAACGGGCCGGCCGGCGCCAGGCGAGCGCCGCCGGTGCCGAGGAGGGCAGCCGAGGCGCCGCCGAGCGCAAGGAGGAGAAAGACGGCGAGGCGCCAGGCGCGGGGGTGGCGCGCTTCCCAGCCGGCGGCAGGCAGGCTGCGCGTCACCTGGGCGGCGAAGCCGGGGTGCACCTCGATCCGGCTGCCACGCAGCAGGGCGTCGAGGCGCTGCAGCTCGGCCGCCTGGCGCCCGAGGTCTGGATCGTCGGCCATCGCGGCGCGGAGCTCCGCTTGCTCGGCAGCCGGCAGCTCGCCGTCGAGGTCGTGCTGCAACCACTCCCATCCGGTCGTCGGATCCAGCCTCGCCATAGCCATCTCCTGCTTCGTTGCGCGCTCGCCTCAGTCGGTGAGGAAGTCGGCGAGCTTCTCCTTCAGCGCCTGCCTGCCCCGGAAGAGCTTGTTCTTCACAGTCCCGAGAGGCATGCGTTTGATCCGGGCGATCTCCTCGTAGGAAAGCTCGCCGTAGTGCCGCATCACGATCAGCTCCCGATACTCCCAGGGCAGGCCATCGATCGCTTCCTGGATCGCCTCGCCGCGCTCACTGTTGCGCAGCTCGCCGTAGGCGTCGCGCTCGCTACCGGGCAGCTCCCACTCGTGGCTGTCACCGTCTCCCACCTCCGGCCGTACCAATGGCACCAGCTTCAGCCGGCGCCGGCGGATCTGGTCGATCGCCGCGTTCTGCGCCACCCGGAAGATCCAGGTCGAGAACCTGTACGTCGGGTCGTAGCGATCGAGCGCCTGGTACACCTTCAAGAACACGTCCTGCGCCAGCTCGTGGGCCTCGTCGACGTTGCGCAGCAACCGGTACAGATAGTTGACGAGGCGCCCCTGGTACCGCTCGACGAGGTCGGTGAAGCACTCTCGCCGGCCGGCAAGGACGGCGCCGACCAGCTCTTCGTCGGTCAGCGGGGCGTTCCCTGCGGTCATCGGTTGATACGGGGTGTGGTGGGCAAGGTTTCAGGGCCCCTGGCGGGCGGCGCGCAGCCGCTCGGCGCCGCCGAGGGCCGGCCCGCCGCGGCTGTTGCGGCGGCCGTTCCCTGGCTCTGGCTCGGGGCGCCGGGATCATACGACGAGCCGGCCCGCAGGACCATCGCAGCCGCCGCTCGCCAGGCGGCTTGACCAAGACACTCAGCTGTGTATACTCAGTATATGGACATGCACGGCGAGCTGCTCATCGCCCAGGCGGACCCGCGCCCCATGTACGCCCAGATCGTCGACCAGGTCCGCCAGCTGGTCGCCGTCGGCGACTGGGCCCCGGGGCGGGAGATCCCTTCCATCCGCGAGCTGGCGATCCAGCTGCGGGTGAGCGTGATCACCGTCAAGCGAGCCTACCTCGAGCTCGAGCGGGAAGGCGTGATCGTCACTCGCCAGGGCCGCGGCTCGTTCGTCGCCGAAACCTCCGGGCTGGGCCCAGGGCTGCTCGAGAAGGACCTGCAGGGCCACCTCGGGGCGGCGGTCGAGCTCGCCGCCAAGCTGGGGCTCGGCGTTACAGAGCTCACCCACCGATTGCAGCGCGCTTGGCAGGACCAGAAGGGAGACCAGGGCTGAACCCATGAGCGACACCGCCTTCGAGCTGACCGCGGTCAGCAAGCACTATCCCCACTTCACCCTCGGGCCCCTCGACCTCGCCCTGCCGGCGGGCCGCGTGATGGGCTTGATCGGCGCCAACGGGGCCGGCAAGTCGACGACGATCCGGCTGCTGCTCGGCCTGGTGCGCCAGGATGCGGGCGAGGTGCGCGTCCTCGGCCATGAGCTACCCGGTGCGGCGGTGGCCGCAAAGCGCGAGATCGGCTTCGCCTCCGACGACCTCCGCCTCTACGGCGCCGGCACCCTCGCCTGGCACATGGCCTTCGTGGCCTCGATCTTCCCGTCCTGGGACGCCGCCTACGCCCGCGACCTCGCCCGCCGCTTCGACCTCAAGCCCGAGCAGCGCATCAAGGGCCTCTCGCACGGCCAGCGAGTCAAGGCCTCGCTCCTCCTCTGCCTGGCCCGCCGGCCGCGCCTGCTGGTCCTCGACGAGCCCACCACCGGCCTCGATCCGGTGGCCCGCCAAGAGGTCCTGGGGGCGCTCATGGAGGTGCTCGCTGACGAAGACAGAACAGTGCTCTTCTCATCGCACAACACCCTCGACGTCGAGCAGATCTCGGACCTCATCACCTTCGTCGACCGCGGTCAGCTGGTGGCGAGCGACGACAAGGAGAGCTTCCTCGACCGCTGGCGGCGGCTGCGCCTGGAGCTGCCCGCGGAGGCAGCCCTGCCTGCCCTGGCCGGCGTCGTCGAGGCCCGGCGCAGCGGCCGCCTGGCCTCTCTCGTCACCGGCGCCTTCGCGCCGGCCATGGTCGCCGCCTGCCAGCAGGCGGGGGCCAGCGTGCAAGCCGTCGAGCCCCTGACCCTGGAAGAGATCTTCGTCGCCAGCGTGGAGCGGCGGCGACGCGAGGAGCCCCAATGAACCATTCCCTGGTCGGCCGTTTGATCTGGAAGGACTGGTACTTCAACCGCTGGGCGATCGCCGGCTTCGTGGCCGCCGGGATCGCCGCGCTGCTGCCCCTGGTCCGGGGTGGGGACCTGGGCTTCTACGTCGGCAGCGTGCTGCTGATCACCGTGTTGATCGCGATCGGCATCCACCTGACGATGATCACGGTGGTCCACGAGCGGCAGAACCAGACCCTCGCCTTCGTGATGAGCCTGCCGATCACGGCCGGCCAGTACACCCGCGCCAAAGTCCTCGCCAACCTGCTCCTCTTCGGTGGCGCCTGGCTCGTGTTGGCGGTCGGCACGGTCACGGCGATCGCCGCCAGCCCGCGCCTGCCCGACGGGCTGATCCCCTTCGCCGTCGCCATCCTGCTGCAGCTCTTCGCCGGCTACCTGCTGACGCTGGGGGTGGCGATCGTCAGCGAGTCCCTCGGTTGGACCGTCGCGGCCATCGTCATCGGCAACCTGCTCGTCCAGGGTGTCATGTACTGGCTCTCCCACCATCCAGCGGTGGCCCCCGACCTGCCGACGGACACCATCGCCTGGCGCACGCCGACCCTCGGCCTCCTCGCCGCCGAGCTGGTGGCGATGGTGGTGATCCTCGCCCTGACCTTCCTCCTGCAAGCGCGCAAAACGGACTTCCTCTAGGAGATCACCATGCCCACGCTGTTGCGCTGGCTGCTACGGGCAGCCCTGGCCACGCTTTGCCTCGCCGCCGCCGTGCTCGCCCTCTGCCTCGTCGCGGTGCTGTGGAGCGATCCGCGCTTCGCGGCCCCGCTCTCTCCCACGCCGGAAGAGCTGGCGGCGGCGGGGATCGACTTCTCGCAGCCCTACACGGTCACCCCACGCCGTTTCGCGCTCGCCGACGGCACCGAGCTCCAGGCCGCGACCTTCCCGGCGGCGGGCTCGGCGACCACTGTGCTCTTTCTCCACGGCGTCCTGGCGAGCAGCTCTCAGCACAACCGCAGCTCTGGCCTGCTGCGCGAGGCGACGGGTGCGACGGTCGTCGCCCTCGACCTGCGCGGCCACGGCGGCTCGGGCGGGCGGCCCGGCGACAGCGACTTCATCGGCCAATACGAACGCGACGTGGCCGAGGTGGTGGCCGAGCTGCGGGCTGAGCAGCCCGGCGGCCGCCTGGTCCTCGCCGGCCACTCGATGGGTGGTGGCATTGGCCTGCGCTACGCCCAGCTGGCCGGGGCGCCGCCCGTCGACGGCCTCCTGCTCTTCGCGCCGCACCTGGGAGCCCGCTCGTCGACCACCCGCCAGCAAAGCACGCCTGGCGAGGCCGCCTTCGTGCGCCTCCACCTGCCACGGCTACTCGGCTGCAGCGTGTTCAACCTCGTCGGGATCAGGGCCTTCAACGGCCTGCACACCCTCTTCTTCAACCTGCCTCCGGAGATGCCGCTGCGTTCCTACACCTACCGGGCCCTGCTCAGCATGACCCCCGCGGACCATCGCCGGGCGCTCGCCGCCGTGCACGCGCCGCTTCTCGTCGTCGCCGGCAGCGCCGACGAGGCCTTCGTGGCCGCGCACTACGCGACCGAGATCCAAGTCGCGGAGCACGCGCGGCTGGTGCTCGTCCCTGGCGCCAACCACAACGGCATCCTCGTCGACCCCACCGCCCTCGCTGCCGTCCACGACTGGTTGGCCCACGTCGAAGGCCGGTGACCACTCGCCTGCCCTGCGTCTGAAGCATCCGGGCCCGGCCTGGCGCGGGTGGTAAGGTCGCAGGCATGCGCACCGCAGCGAGGATGGTGGGAGTCGTGGGCGTCGCCGCCGGCCTGGCGAGCCTGCCCTCTCGAGCCCAGCCGCCGGCCCCGCCCGGCCCGGAGGCCGAGCTCGCGGCGATCTGCGCAGCGTCGGCCGCGGGCGACCTGCCATGGTACGGCGAGGCGCGGGCGAAACGGCTCGCTGCGCAGCTCGCGGCCCATCCCGCGAACCCCGCCGACGAGATCAAGCTGCATGCCCAGCTGGGTGTGGTGCTGATCAAGCTCGGCCGCCCGGGCGAGGCCGTCGAGACGCTGCAGCAGGGGCTCGCCCTCGCCCGCAAGCTCGACCCCGACGACCCCGGCCAGTGGGGGATGGTGTGGTTCCTCGGCCTCTCCTACCTGCAGCTTTCCGAGGACCAGAACTGCGTCGAGCGCCACAACCACGCGAGCTGCATCCTGCCGCTCAGGCCGGAGGCCGTCCACAGCCGCCCCGAGGCGGCCCGCAAGGCGGCCGAGAGCTTTCTCGAGATGGTCAAGCACGAGCCCCGGCACATCCAGGCGGCCTGGCTCTTCGCGCTCTCGCGGATGCTCGCCGGCGACTATCCCGAGGGCGTCCCCGAGGGCCTGCGGCTGCCGGCCGCGGCCTTCGCCTCCAGCGTGCCCTTCCGCCGCTTCGTCGACCGCGCTCCCGAGCTGGGGGTGGCCGCCTTCGACCTCGCCGGCGGCGCGGTGATGGACGACTTCGACGGCGACGGCCTGCTCGATCTGGTGAGCTCTACCTGGGACCCCTGCGGCAGCCTCAAGGCCTACCGCAACGACGGCCACGGCGGCTTCACGGAGATGACCGCCGCCTGGGGGCTCGCGGGCCAGCTGGGCGGCCTCAACCTGGTGCACGCCGACTACGACAACGACGGCGACCTCGACCTCCTGGTGCTGCGCGGTGGCTGGATGCTGGAGGCCGGGCGGCTGCCGCGCTCCCTGCTGCGCAACGACCTCAACACCACCGGCCGCTTCGTCGACGTCACCCGCGCCGCCGGTCTCGAGATGCCCCGCTACCCCTCGCAGAGCGCTGCCTGGGCGGACTACGACGGGGACGGCGACCTCGACCTCTACGTGGCCGACGAGGCGAACTCCCGCCAGGAGCCCTACCCTTCGCTCCTCTTCCAGAACCGCGGCGACGGCACTTTCCGCGAGGTGGCCGCGAGCGCCGGGGTGACCAACGACCGCTTCGCCAAGGCCGCCGCCTGGGGCGACTACGACGACGACGGCGACCCCGACCTCTACGTCTCGAACTGGGGCCCCAACCGCCTCTACCGCAACGACGGCGGCCACTTCACCGACGTGGCGCCCAGCCTCGGGGTGACCGCGCCGGAGGGCCGGAGCTTTGCCAGCTGGTTTTTCGACTTCGATAACGACGGTGACCTCGACCTCTGGGTGAACGACTTCGACGCCCCGATCCCCAACGTCACGGCGGGCCTCTATGGCTTCGACGTCCCCTCTGGACAACCCCTCCTCTACCGCAACGACGGCGGCCGCTTCACCGAGGTCTCGCGCTCGCGCGGACTCACCCTGCCGCTGCTGCCGATGGGCAGCAACTACGGCGACCTCGACAACGACGGCTGGCTCGACGTCTATCTCGGCACCGGCGACCCCGGCTACGAGTCGGTGATGCCGAACATCGCCTACCGCAACGACGGCGGCCGCTTCGTCGACGTGTCGGCCGCCGCCGGCCTCGGGCACGTGCAGAAGGGGCACGGCGTGGCCTTCGGCGACCTCGACAACGACGGCGATCAAGACGTCTTCCACCAGCTGGGCGGCTTCTACCCCGGCGATGCCTTCGCCAACGCCCTGTTCGAGAACCCCGGCGGCCCCGAGCATTGGCTGACCCTGCGCCTGGTGGGGACCAAGGCCAACCGCTTCGGGGTCGGGGCGCGCCTCGCCGTCCGGGTGCGCGAAGGCGAGCGGGTCCGCAGCATCCACCTGCTGGCCGGCGCGGGTGGCTCCTTCGGAGACTCCAGCCTGCAGCAGGAGATCGGCCTCGGCGCCGCCGACGAGGTGCTGGAGATCGTCGTCCGCTGGCCCGGGAGCGGCACCGTGGACCGCATCGCTGGCGCCAATCGGGATCGCTTCTACCGCCTCGTCGAGGGTAGCGGCAGCCTCGAGCCCCTCGACCTGCCGCGCCTGCAGCTCGGTGGCCAGGCCGCCGCTCACCACCGCCCGCGCTGAGCGACGGCGCCTGCCTGGCTGCTACCATCCGGGTATGGGGCTCCTTCGTCGTTCCCGGCTGCTCCCCTTCCTCGCCGCCGCCCTGTTGGCCTGCGCCCCCGCCGCTGCCGCCGCACCGCCCCCCCTGGTCCTGATCTCGATCGACACCCTGCGCGCCGACCATCTGCCGGCCTACGGCTACGCGGACGTCGCGACCCCTGCCATCGACCGCCTGCGCCGGGACGCCGTGCTGTTCCGCAACACGTTCAGCCCGGTACCGATGACCTTGCCCGCGCACAGCTCCATGCTCACCGGCCTCCTGCCACCCGAGCACGGCGTGCGGGTCAACATGGGCTACGACCTGGCGAGCGATCGTCTGCCCTACGTGCCTCGCCTGCTCCACGACCGGGGCTACGCGACGGGTGCCGCGGTGTCGACCTTCGTGCTGCGGGGCGGTACGGGCCTCGCCCGCGGCTTCGACCTCTACGACGACCAGATCGGCACTCACCACGCCCTGGACCCGTCGGTCTACGAGCGGCCCGGCGCCCAGACCCTCGCCGCCGCCCTGCCCTGGCTGCGCTCGGTCAAGGACCGTCCGTTCTTCCTCTTCTTTCACCTCTACGAGCCGCACGCCCCCTACGACCCGCCCGAGCCCTACCGTTCCCGCTACAAGTTGCGCTACGACGGCGAGATCGCGCGGGCCGACGAGCTCGTGGGGCAGCTCCTCGATGAGCTGCGCAAGCTCGGCCTCTACGACCGCGCGGCGATTATCCTGACGTCGGACCACGGCGACGGCCTGGGGGACCACGGCGAGATCGGCCACGGTGTGCTGCTCTACCGCTCGACGCTCGAAGTGCCCCTGCTGCTCAAGCTGCCGGCGCAGGCGAGCGCCGGCGCGGAGGTCATCAGCCCGACCCAGCTGAGCGACATCGCACCGACCTTGCTCGAGCTGGCGGCGGCCTCGGTGCCGGCGGCGATGAGCGGCCGGAGCCTCCTCGGGCTGCTGCGCGAGCCGCAGGGCCGCAACATCTACTCCGAGACCTACTACCCGCGGCTCTATTTCGGCTGGAGCGAGCTGCGCTCCCTCTTCGATGGACGCTGGCAGTACATCGACAGCTCCCAGCCGGAGCTCTATGACCTGACCAGCGACCGCGCGCAGGACCACAACGTCCTCGCCGAGCAGCGCCGGCTTGCCGCCGGGCTCCGCAACGAGCTGGCGACCATCCCACCGCGTTTCGCCGGGCCGGGCGAGCTCGATCTCGAGACCCGCCGCAAGATGGAGAGCCTGGGCTACATCGGCGGCGCCCGCAGCTCCTACGCCGGCGCGCTGCCACCGCCGCAGAGCCAGATGCACCTGGTGCAAGAGATCTCCCGTGGCTTCGCCGAGCTCGGCGAGGAGCACTACGCCGAAGCGGCCAAGGCCTTCGAACGGGTGGTGAGCGAGAACCCGCACTCGATCGTCGCCTGGGAGAACCTGGCCTTCTGCCGCGAACGGGCCGGCAAGCTGAGCGAGGCCCTGGTTGCCTACCAGGAGGCCCTCCAGCGTTCCGGCAACGAGCCGCACCTGGCGCTCGCCGCCGGTGGCGTGCTGCTCTCCCTCGGCAGGCTGCCCGAGGCCAAGGCGCACGCCGAGATCGCCCTGCACTGGAACGCGCCGGCGGCGCGCGAGCTCTTGGCGCGGATCGCCCTCGCCGGCGGCGATCTCGCCGAGGCGGAGCGCCAGGCGAAGGCGGGCCTCGCCGAGCGCGAAGGCCCCGGGCTCCTCTTCGCGCTGGCTCGGGTGGCGCGGCAGCGCGGCGACCTCGCCGGGGCCCGGGACCTCGCCCGGCGGGCGGAAGCCAAGAGCGCCGGCGGCTCGCCTCCCCGCGGTCTCTACCTCCTGCTCGGCGACGTGTTGGCGCGCGCTGGCGACCCCACCGGCGCCGAGGCGGCCTTCCGCCACGAGATGCAGCTCTTCCCGGACGATCCCCTGGCGCCGACCAATCTCGCCATGCTCCTGGCGGCCACCGAGCGCCAGGCCGAGGCGGCGGCGACCCTACGCCAGATGGTCGCCGCGCGGCCGTCACCCGGCCTCTACACCATCGCCATCCGCACGGCTCGCGCCCTCGGCGCCGACACCCTCGCCAGCGAGCTCGAGCGCGAGGCCAAGAAGCGCTTCCCGGGCTTCGCAGCTCCCGCGCGCTAGGCGGCCCACCCGCGCGCCGGGCGGCCCTGGCCGCTCCTCTCGGAAAATCCCATGTTTTCCTGTATCGTAGTTTTCTCGCTACGCAGAACTCAGACGGCGCACTCGATTGCCGGGAACTGAAACTCCATGCCGCCGGCGCGCAATCGTCGCCTCGGCCGGCGCCAGGGAGATGCACTTGGACGCAACATTCGACACTTGACCATCAAAGACGATCGGGCCGCGATCGATTCGGTGTCGATGGTGAGGCGCGATCGGAAAGGAGCCCCATGAACCGTCCGTTCTCGATCCTCGCCGTCCTCGTCTTGCTCGCCTCCTCCCCGGCCTCGGCAGCGCCGGTAGGCCGCAGTGAGGCCATCGCCCCGCAACGAGTCGCTCTCGGTGAGGCCCTGGAGGCCCGCCTCGGCCAGCTTCTCGCCTTCTTCCTCGGCGGTGACGCGGAGGTGACTGGCAGAGACCACCAGCCGACCCTCGGCCCCGCCGCTCGCCCCCACACCAAAAACGGCTCCGACATCGACCCGAACGGTCACAACTAGGCCATCCGGGCACAACGCCTGGAGCCAACGCGGCTCCGTCACCCCCAGATCGAGGCGGGTGTCGGCGACACCCGCCTCGACACCGGGTTCCCAAGTCCTCGCTCCAGTAGTTAGAATAAGGGCAGACCCCATACTTCCGTGACTCAAGGAGTGTCGGCAAATCATGCGGCGCAGGCACCTGCCTTGGCAGAGAATTGTTGCGGAGCTCGAGCAGAGTCCTCTTTCGCGCGAGCTGGCGAGCGAGCTCCTGGACCACCTGACCGGCGGCTGTCCCGAGTGCGACCGGAAGCGTCGCAATGACCTCGGCAGGGTCTATGGCCTCGCCTTCGAGCGAGCCCTGGCAGGAGCCCACTCGCGAAGCGCCTTGGCCGGGGAGTTGCGCCAGGTTGCCGAACGCGAGTTCGCCGCCCTAGAGCGTCTGCGTGCCAGCGAACGCACCGAGAAGGTGCGGCGATCGATCAAGCGCTACCGCAACCCGATCCTCGTCGACCTCTGTCTCGCCGCCAGCCGAGCTCTGGTCCGCGAGAGGCCCTTCGCCGCTCTCGCCTGGGCCGAGACCGCGCGCGAGGTGGCGCTGCGGCTGCCACACTCGCAATTCGGGAGCGCTCTTTGTCTGACCTGCCTGGCTCGCGCCAATGCCTGGCGTGGCAATGCCCTGCGGGCCACCGGCCGGCTGTCTGGTGCGGAGCCACTGCTCGCGGGGGCCTTTCAGCTCTTCTCTCGCGATGGGACCGGCGACCTGATCGTGCTGGGAGAGCTCGCCAGCCTTCTCGCATCGCTGCGCAGGGATCAACGTCGCTTCAAGGAAGCGCAACGCTACCTCGACATGGCGATCGCCTCGTACCGCCAGCTTGGGGAGCATCGACTTCTCGCCAGTGCGCTGGTTCAAGAGGGCAACTTGGCCAAGGACGCTGGACACCCCCAGCGGGCCCTCGCGGCGGTCGACGAGGCGTTGGCGCTGATCGAGCCCGACGAGGAGCCTCACCTTCATCTCGCTGCGCTGAACAACCGGGCCCACTACCTTGCCGATCTCGGGCGGTACGAGGAAGCCCGCGAGCTGCTGGCTGCGGTCGAGCCGCTGCATCTCCGCCACCCGGCCTCGCGGTGGCAACTACGTTCGATCTGGCTGCAGGGCAAGATCTCGCACGGCCTCGGTCAGCTGGCGGACGCCGAGAGGGACTTCCGCGAGGTCCGGCAGCGGCTGGTGGCCGACGGTCACGACTACGACGCTGCGCTCGCCGGCCTCGACCTCGCACTGGTGCTCGTCGAAGAGGGGAGGACCACCGAGCTCAAGCAGCTCGCAGCCGAGTTGGTTCCCGTCTTCCAGGCTGAGCGGATCGAACGCGAGGCGTTGGCATCTCTCCTCCTCTTCCACCAAGCGGTGCTCCAGGAGGTCGCCACGGTCTCGATGGCAACGGAGCTCTGTAGTCGGATCCGGCGCCTGCCCGCTCGGCCGCCCGAGCAGCCTTCCTGAGGCCGATCGGCCGCGGCCAACTGGCGCGGCTCCTTGCGAGCACATGCGAGCAAAAAAAGAGGACGGGGGCCTTGGTAGGGGGGCCACCCGCCCTGGTCAAAGGGAGGAGAGCTAGGCTCTCGGCGTCGGAGTCTCGAGGTCCGGCGAGCCGTGGATGCGTGCGGCTCTCGGGCCTGGATCAGACGGCCGAGGACTTTCTCTAGGGCAAGGCCTGTGCCAGCCACCCCGACCACCTCAGGGACGACGCAAATTCAGCAGGGATTGAGCTTGCAGGTCCAGGCCCGGATCTGCCGCGAGCCTCGCACCCGGAAGCGGGGCGAGCTGTCCGCCCTTTTTGGCAAAGCGCATGGGCAAAATGCCCTGCCGGAGGCTGGGCGAAATGGGATGCGGGGAGCTAGTTCTGACCGCCGTAGGAGCGCAGCTTGCGGCCGAGGGTCTTGACGTCGACCTCGAGGATGCGGGCCGCCTCGGCCTTGCGCCCACCCGTCCGCTCGATGACGGCCAGGATGTGCTGCTTTTCGACCTCGGCCAGGCTGAGCAGGGGCTCGTCGCGCTGCTTTGGCTGGTAGGCCGCCTGGGGCCGCACATGCCCGGGCAGGTCCTCGACGTCGATCACCGGCCCAGGGGTCAGCAGGATCGCCGTCTCCACGGTGTTGGCCAGCTCGCGGACGTTTCCCGGCCAGTCGTAGGCGCACATGCGGGCGATCGCCGCGTCACTGAACCGCTTGGGGTCGCGGCCTGGCTGCTCAAAGCGCCGCACGTAGTAGTCCATGAGGAGGGCGATGTCCTCGCGCCGTTCCCGCAAGGGTGGCAGACCGATGCTGACGACGTTGAGGCGGAAGAACAGGTCGCGGCGGAACTCACCCCGCTCGACCTCCTCGGCGAGGTCGCGGTTGGTGGCGGCCACGACGCGGACGTCGACCTTGCGGGCGGCCGTGCCACCCACCGGCCGGATCTCCGCCGTGTCGAGGACCTGCAGCAGCTTGGCCTGCATCACCGGCTTGAGCTCGCCGACCTCATCGAGGAAGAGGGTGCCGCCGTCCGCCACCTCGAAGAGGCCCGGCTTCGACTCCTGCGCCCCGGTAAAGGCCCCCTTGCGGTGCCCGAAGAGCTCACTTTCGAAGAGGGTCTCCTGCAGCGCTCCGCAGTTGACCTGCAGGAACGGCTCCTTGGAACGGTTCGAGAGCTTGTGCAGGGTCTTCGCCATCAGGCCCTTGCCGGTCCCCGTCTCGCCGGTGAAGAGCACGATGGCCTGCGAGCTCGCCACCGCCTCGATCTTGCGCAGCACCTCGCGGATCTTCGGGCTCTCGCTGACGATCCGCCCGGTGAACGGGGTCTGCGACACGACCTGGCGCAGCACCGCGTTCTCGTGGTGGAGGCGCCGCCGCTCGGCCGCCCGATGGATCACCAGGCGCAGCTGGTCGAGGTCGATCGGCTTGGCGAGGAAGTCGAAGGCCCCCAACTTCATCACCTCGACGGCGATCTCGACGGTCGCCGAACCGGTGATCACCACCACCTCGGGTGCCCGCTGCGTGGCCTGGAGGTCCGTGAGGATCTCGAGGCTGGTGCGGCCCGGCAAGTAGTGGTCGAGCACCAGCACGTCGAAGCGCTGGCGAGTGAGGTAGTGGGCAACGGCGGCACCGTCCTGAACGGCGACGACCTCGAAGCCGGCCGAGGAGAGGAACTCCGACAGCAGCGCCAGGGTCACCGGGTCATCGTCGGCGATGAGAATGCGGGGGCCGTGGCTCATGGTCGAGTGTTGCCTCAAGGGTGTGCTGCCGGGACGGGGGCGCTGGCCCCCCGGCCGTTCTTGGGCCGGCTGCCGGCAGCTTGCGGCGGAAACACCATTATCATAACCCATCTAGATCTCTACATTCCAAAAAGAATCAACTGTTAGGCGCACTTGCACAGCTCTCCTCTAGAATCGAACGATCTTCTGCTCTTGCGAGGGTCCGTCATGCGCCAGCCAGCCCTGCTCGCCGATCGTCGCCCGACCCGCCGCCATCGCCCGCAGCGCGGGCTGATCTCCGGCCTGCTGGCCGGCGCTGTCGGCCTGCTCGCAGGTTGCGGCCAACCGCCGCTGCACGACGTGGTGCTGCGCAATGGCCTGATCTACGACGGTAGTGGGATGAGCCCCACGAGGGGTGACATCCTGATCGATGGCGACCGCATCACGGCGGTGGGGGCGCTCGAGCGGGTCCGCGGCAGGAGCGAGCTCGACCTCGCCGGCAAGGCCGTCGCCCCCGGCTTCATCAACATGCTGTCCTGGGCCACGGAGTCGTTGCTGGTCGACGGCCGTTCGCTCTCGGACCTCAAGCAAGGGGTGACCCTCGAGGTCTTCGGTGAAGGCTGGTCGATGGGGCCCTTGAACGACGCGATGAAGGAGGAGATGCGCCGCCAGCAGGGCGACCTCCGCTACGACATCGCCTGGACCACCCTCGGCGAGTATCTCGACCATCTGGTCTCGCGGGGCATCGTGCCCAACGTCGCCTCGTTCGTCGGTGCCACGACGGTGCGCATCCACGAGCTCGGTTACGAGGACCGGCCGCCGACGCCCGAGGAGCTGGCCCGGATGCGCGCCCTGGTCGCCCAGGCGATGGACGAGGGGGCCCTCGGCCTCGGCAGCTCGCTGATCTACCCTCCGGCCTTCTACGCCCAGACGGACGAGCTGGTGGCGCTCGCCGAGGAGGCTGCCGCCAAGGGCGGCAGCTACATCTCGCACCTGCGCAGCGAAGGCGACCGTTGGTTGGAGGCGATCGACGAGCTGCTCACCATCGCGCGGCGGGCGCGTATCCCGGCCGAGATCTACCACCTCAAGGCAGCCGGCCGCGGCAACTGGGCGAAGATCGAGCCGGCGATCGCCAAGATCGAAGCGGCGCGCGCCGAGGGCCTGGCGATCACCGCCGACCTCTACACCTACACCGCCGGGGCCACCGATCTCGCCGCCGTCCTGCCGCCATGGGTCCAGGAGGGCGGCCGCGAGGCCTTCCTGCGGCGCCTGGCCGAGCCGGAGAGCCGCAGCCGGATGATCGCCGCCATGCATGAGACGGCCAGCGACTGGGAGAACTTCTACCTCGCCGCCGGCCCCGAGAAGATCCTCCTGGTGGCGTTCCGCAGCCCGGAGCTCAAGCCCTTGACCGGCAAGACCCTCGCCGCCGTGGCGGCCGAGCGCGGCAAGGGCCCGGAAGAGACGGCCCTCGACCTGCTCCTCGCCGACGGTGGCAGCGTGGGAGCGGTGTACTTCCTGATGTCAGAGGACAACGTGCGGCGCCAGATCGCCCTGCCCTGGGTGAGCTTCGGCTCGGACGCCCCCTCCCAGGCGCCCGAGGGCGCCTTCCTCGCCGCCAGCACCCACCCGCGGGCCTACGGCAACTTTGCCCGCCTGCTCGGCCACTACGTGCGGGAGGAGAAGGTGATCTCCCTCGCCGAGGCGGTCCGCCGGCTGACCTCACTCCCCGCCACCAATCTGGGCCTCGCCGAGCGCGGGCGGCTCGCTCCTGGCTATTTCGCCGATGTCGTCGTCTTCGACCCGGAGACGATCGCCGACCACTCCACCTACGAGGAGCCCCAGCAGCTGGCCACCGGCGTCCTCCACGTCTGGGTCAACGGCCAGGCGGTGCTGGTCGACGGCGAGGTCACCTCTGCTCGTCCGGGCCGGGCCCTACGGCGGGCGCCGAAGGGCTAGCCGCCGCCGAGGCGGCCTCGGCGCGGGCAAGTGCGGCGCGCGTCGCCGCCAGCTCCCGCCGCAGCTCGGCGTTCTCGCGCGCGAGGTCCGGCGCCAGCAGGGCATCCTCCCATTCGTGGGCCTGGCAGAGCCCGGCGAGATAGGAGGTCGCCTCCGGCAGCGGCTGCCACGAGCCAGGGGCGTGGGAGCTCTTGGCCAGGCCGCCGGCTGCCATCGCGAGCGGAACCTCGCCGTCGGCGAGGCCACGCGCGAGCTGCAGCAGCCGGGGCCGCTCGCGCACGCCGAGGAGGACCGCCCCGGCTTCCGCCACCACCCCTGCCAGATGCAAGGTGCCGGCACCGGCCGGGGCGAGCTCGAGGTCGAACGCCAGGCCGGCGCCGTGGCGTTGCAGGCTGAATAAGAAATCGAGCAGGGCCGGCGCGCTCGCTTCGTCGATCAGCGGCGCGAGCGTCCCACCGACCCGGAGGCGCCGGCGCAAGGGCTCGCTCGCTGCGTCCAGGGCGAGAAGGCGACCACGGCCGTCCAGCCGTGCCGCCAGCTCCACCGGGGAGGCCATCGTCGGGGGGCCTCCTCAGTTGAGCGAGCCGGGCACGGCCAGGGTGAAGGGGGCGATCTCGACGGCGAAGGCCTCGCGCTCGGCGTCGAGCATCGTGTACGAACCTTCCATCGCCCCCACCGCCGTGGGCAGGGGGCAGAAACTCGTGTATTCGAAGCTCTCACCCGGGCCGAGCAGCGGCTGCTCCCCCACCACCCCGGGGCCTTCGACCCGCTGGGTCTCGCCGTTGCCGTCGGTGATCAGCCACTCGCGGGACAGCAGCTGCGCGGAGCGCTCGCCGAGGTTCGAGATCTTGATCAGGTAGGCGAAGAAGAAGTAGTGGTCCTGGGGCACGCTGCGCTCGGGGACGTAGAAGCTCCGCGCCTGGACGCGGATCCCCCGGGTGGTGCGATCGCTGCTCGTCGAATCTGCCATGCTCGCTCCTGCGAAGATAGATTCTTGCACGCCGCGGCGGCACCCTGGCGCCAAACCGACGGACGTTCCCGGAGACCCAGCGATGACCCAAGCGACCGATCGACTGCCCACCCTCCTCCACGACCTCGCGGCCCTCGAGGCCGAGGTCGCCGCCTCGGCCGAGGGCCCGCGTTTCATCTTCAAGCACAGCCTGACCTGCCCGATCTCGGCCATGGCGCTCGGCGAGTACCACCGTTTCGCCGCCGAGCTGGCAACGCCGGCGGCCCATCTGTCGCTGATCGAGATCCAGAACAGCCGCCCCCTCTCGGGCCAGCTGGCGGAGATCACCGGCATCCGCCACGAGTCGCCGCAGGCGATCCTGCTCTTCGGCGGCAAGGCCGTCTGGCACGCCAGTCACGGCGCGATCACCGCGCCGGCGCTCCACCGCGCCCTCGCCGCGCTCTGACCGCCCGGCGAGGCGAATCAGCCCCGCGCCACCAGCTCGCCCACCCCACGCTCGAGCCGCCGGACGAGCTCCGGCAACGCCTCCGCCTGCACCGAGCAGAAGGCGATCCGCAGCGCCTGGGGCTTGATCGACACCAGACCCGTGTCGTGGTGGGCCAGCAGGTGGGCGCGGGCGGCCTCCGGCTCGACGCCCGCCGGCAGCTCGACGAGAGCGAAGCAGCCGGAGTTGAACGGCAGCGGTCGCAGCAGGGCTGGATCGGCGGCCGCGAGCGCCCCCTTCAAGATGCGATAGCGCTCGCCGAGGAGCTGGCGCAAAGCCTCGACGTCGTCTGCCGTGCGGGGATCGGCGAGCGCCACCAGCACCAGCATCTGCGACACCGAGACCGGCGAGCCGACGGTGGCGCGGAGCAGCCCCTTGACCTTGCTCTCGAGGGCGGCGGCGACCTCCGAGTCCGGCGCGAAGGGAAAGGTGAGGAAGCCCACTCGGCCACCGAACAGAGACAGCTCCTTGGTGACGCCGTCGACCTTGATCGGCAGCAGCTGCGGGTGGCGCCCGGCGAGGTCCCAGAACAAGGAGCGGGGAGAGATCGTCGCCTCGTAGACCAGGCCGGCGTAGGCGTCGTCGCAGATCACCACCAGGGGGCGCCGCTCGGCCGCGGCGACGAGGAGGTCGATCGCCGCCTGCCGTTCCGCCGCGGTGAGCGAGTAGCCACTGGGGTTCGACGGCAGGTTGAGGGCCACCACCGCCGGCTCGCCAGCCGGCAACGCCGCCAGCGCGGCGGCCAGGCCTGCGGTCTCGAAGCCTCGCGGGGTGAAGGTGGGGGCCGCCACCAGGGTGGCACCGGTGCGGGCGCCGAAGGTCTGCCGGTAGTTGCCCCAGAAGGGTGCCGCGGCGATCACCGTCCGCCCGGCGCCACCGAAGAGGTCGGCGAGGATGGCGAGGCCGTGGGTGAGGCCGTCGGTGACGATGGGCAGGGTGGCCGCCGGCAGGCTCGCCTGCGCCTCCGGTGCCACACCGCGGCGCTGCCAGCGCCACCAGGCCTGGCGCAGCTCGGCGATGCCTTCGACCGGCGAGTAGAGCAGGGCGCGGTTGCGGGTCGTGGCGTCGAGGCCGGAGAGCAGCTCGTCGATCGCCCGCAAGGGCAAGGCGTGGCCGGCGCCGTCGGTGATCTGGCCGATGGTGCCATTGAACGCCTTGCCCCGGGCCTGCGCCGCCTGGAAGGGGATGTCGGGGGGGAAGTGGATGCGCCTGCCGAGGGAGGAGAGGGCCGCCGCCAGGGCTGGGGCGCCCGTTTCGAGGCTCTGGTTGATCCGGGAGAGTAGGTCGCTCACGGCTTGGGGCTCCGGGGGAGAAGGCCTGTGAGAGCGGGGTGCGGACCTCGCGGGGAGATCCCAGATTAGCATGGGCGGATTGCGATACGCTGCCGGCTCGACCCGATGCCGCCGGCCTTCGTTGCGACCCTCCTTGCGCTTTCGATCGCCGCTCCCCCGGCGGTCACCAGCCCCGCTTCGACCATGGACCCCAGCGCCACCGCCCAGCAGAGCTCGACCGTTCGCTCCGCCATTCGTTCCGTCGTTCGCTACACCGTCCGATTTCCCGACCCGGCCAGCCATTACGCCGAGATCGCGGCAGAACTACCCACCGCCGGCCGCGCCACCATCGAGATCTGGATGCCGGTGTGGACACCGGGCTCGTACCTAGTGCGCGAGTACGCCAGAAACGTCGAAGGGCTCACCGCCGCGGCCGACGGCGCACCGCTCGCCGTCGTCAAGACGAGCAAGAACCGCTGGCGGATCACGACCGGCGGCGCCGCCGAGGTGCAGCTGCGCTACCGCCTCTACTGCCGCGACCTCTCCGTGCGCGCGAGCTTCGTGACGTCGCGCTTCGCCCTGCTCAACGGAGCTGCCACCTTTTTCGCCCTCGACCGCCCCACCGACCACGCCTACGAGGTGGGCATCGAGCTGCCCGCCCCTTGGGGACGGGCGCTCACCGCCTTGCCGCAGGTGGGCGAGAGCTGGCGGTTCCTGGCGCGGGACTTCGACGAGCTGGTCGACGCGCCGCTCTTCGCCGGCAGCCCGGCCGTCTACCCGTTGGCCGTCGACGGGCCACCTCATTGGTTGATCAACGAGGGCGAAGGTGGGAGCTGGGACGGGCCGCGCTCGGCGGCCGACCTCGCCACCCTGTTCACCACCGCCGGGCAGCTCTGGGGGAGCTTCCCCTATCCGCGTTTCCTCGTCTTCAACCTGCTCACCGAGGCCGGTGGTGGCCTCGAGCACCGCGACTCGACGGTGCTGATGAGCAGCCGCCTCAAGACCCGGCGCCGCGAGGACTACCTCGACTGGCTGAGCCTCGCCGCCCACGAGCTCTTCCACGCCTGGAACGGCAAGCGGCTGCGGCCCCGCGAGCTGGGGCCCTTCGACTACGAGCAGGAGGTCTACTCGCACTCGCTGTGGGCCGTCGAGGGCATCACCTCCTACTACGACGACCTCCTGGTGCGCCGCGCCGGCCTGGCGACCACCAAGGAGTACCTGAAGGCCCTCTCGAAGTCGATCGAGAAGCTGCAGACCACGCCGGGCAGGCAGGTGCAGGCCCTGGAGCTCGCCTCCTTCGACGCCTGGATCAAGTTCTATCGCAGCGACGAGAACAGCCCCAACGCGAGCATCAGCTACTACACCAAAGGCGCCGTCGTCGCCTGGCTGCTCGACGTCGAGGTGCGGCGAGCGACGGGCGGCCAGCGCTCGCTCGACGACGTGCTGCGCCTCGCCTTCGCCCGCCACGCGGGAGAGCAGGGCTACGACCCGAGTGAGCTCGAAGCGGCGGCCAGCGAGGTGGCCGGGGTCGATCTCAAGGCCTTCTTCGCGCGGGCGCTGCGCAGCACCGAGGAGCTCGACTACGGGCCGGCGCTCGCCTGGTTCGGGCTGCGCTTCGCAGCCACGGACGAGCCCAAGCCCGACGAGCCAGAAGAACCGGCCGGCTGGCTCGGGGTGGGGACCGAGAAGCGAGCCGGCAGCCTCTGGGTGAACGAGATCCAGCGCGGCACCCCGGCGGCCGCCGCCGGTCTCGAGGTCGACGACGAGCTCCTCGCGCTCGACGGCTACCGGGTCGCGGCCGACGACTGGGAGGCTCGCCTCAAGGCCACCCGGCCGGGCCAGCAGGCGGAGCTGCTGGTCGCCCGCCGGCAGCAGCTCCTGCGCCTGCGGGTGGTCTTGGGGAGCGAACCGAAACCGGCCTGGAAGCTCACGCTGGACCCCACGGCCACCGCCGAGCAGCGCGCGCACCTCACCGCCTGGCTGGGCGGCGTCTAGGGTCGCCGGCAATGGCCAGCTACGCGATCGGCGACATCCACGGCTGCTACCGCAGCCTGCGCGCCCTCTTGGCCGAGGCCGGTTTCCGTGCCGGCGAAGACCGCGTCTGGCTGGTCGGAGACCTGGTCAACCGCGGCCCCGCCTCGCTCGCCGTGCTGCGCTGGGCGAGCGACCTCGGCGAGCGTGCCGTCGCCGTGCTGGGCAACCACGACCTCCATCTGGTGGCGCGGGCCGAGGGCCTGGCCGAGGCACGCGGGCGGGACACCCTCGACGAGGTCCTCGCCGCCGACGACGGCCCGCAGCTGATCGACTGGCTCCGCAGCCGCCCCCTCTTCCACCGCGAGGGGCCCTGGGCGATGGTCCACGCCGGGTTGCTACCCGCCTGGTCCCTGGCCGACGCCGAGCAGCTCGCCGGCGAGGTCGGGGCCGCCCTCGCCGGCGGCGACGGGGACCGTCTGCTCAGCGAAGTGCGGCAACCGAGCTACCCGGCCTGGTCGGCGGCGCTGCAGGGCTTTCAGCGGCAGCGGCTGGCCCTCGCGGCCTTCGTCCTCCTACGCACCCTGGCCGCCGACGGCAGCCTCTTCCCGCGCTTCGCTGGCCCGCCGGCCGAGGCCCCCGAGGGCTGCCGGCCCTGGTTCGCCGTGCCCCACCACCGCGAGACCGGCGCCACCTTGCTGTTCGGCCACTGGGCCGCCCTCGGCCTCTATCGCGCTCCCGGCCTGGTGGGCCTCGACAGCGGCTGCGCCTGGGGCGGCGAGCTCACCGCCCTGCGGCTCGACGACGGCCGGTTCTTCCAGGTCCCCAACCAGGACGGCAGCCCGCGGCGATGATCGCGCTGCCTGCCACCGTCGCGGCGATCGAGGCCGGCATGGTCGAGGGCCTCCATCTCGGGGCCCAGCTCTACGTCTCACGGCATGGCGAGCGGCTCGAGCTCGCCCTCGGCGAGCGCTCTCCCGGCGTGCCGCTCGCCCCCGACGACCTCGTGCTGTGGATGTCGGCCGTCAAGCCGGTCACCGCCGTCGCCGTCGCCCAGCTCTGGGAAGAAGGTCGGCTCGCGCTCGACGACGCGATCGCCCGCCACCTGCCGGCCTTCGCTGCCGGCGGCAAGGAGGCGATCACCATCCGCCAGGCCCTCACCCATACCGGCGGTTTCCGCATGCTCGACGTCGGCTGGCCCCGCCTCGGTTGGGAGGAGACGATCGCCGGCATCTGCGCCGCCCGTCGCGAGCCGCGCTGGGAGCCGGGCCACAAGGCCGGCTATCACAACGCCTCGAGCTGGTTCATCCTCGGGGCGCTCGTCGAGCACCTCGCCGGGGTCCCGTTCGCCACCTACGTCCGCGAGCGGATCTTCGCGCCCGCCGGCCTCGGCGCCTCGAGCGTCGGCCTGAGCCCCGCAGAGCACGCCCGGCTCGCGCCGCGCCTCTGCCCGAGCTGGGACATGAGCGGCGACGCCCCGCGCGACCTCGGCTGGCACAGCGAGCGCTTCACCACCAGGACGTCTCCGGCGGGTGGTGGCCGCGGGCCGATCCGCGAGCTAGGGGCGTTCTACGAGATGCTCCTCGCCGGCGGCCGCGGCCCCGCCGGCCGCCTGCTCACGCCGCAGACCGTCGAGGCCCTCACCGCCCGCCACCGAGTGGGGATGTACGACCACACCTTCAAGCACGTGATGGACTGGGGCCTCGGCCTGATCCCGGACTCGAAGCAGTACGGCGAGGAGGTGCCCTACGCCTACGGCCCCCTCTGCTCCCCGCGCACCTACGGGCACAGCGGCTATCGCTCGGTGTGCGCCTTCGCCGACCCCGAGCACGGCCTGGCGGTGGCGATCGCCTGGAACGGCCTGCCGGCGGACGCCGTCCACGAGGCGCGCACCCGCACCACCCTCGAAGCCCTCTACCGCGACCTCGGCCTGGCAGCGGTGGCGTAGGGCGCCACGCGGCCGGCGCTACTGGATCAGGCTCTCGGGGGCGTCGAACCACCACCAACGGTCGAGTCGCGGCAGGTGGCCACGGCGGAAGAGGTCGCGGACGCGCTCGCGGCCGCCCCCGCTCACCCGCAAGCCCGAGCGCAGGTCCACCCAGGCCTCGACCAGCCCGGCCGGCCGGCTGCTGTCGCCGGCGGCACGGCTGAGGGCCGCCTTCTCCATCAGCTCGCGCCAGATGGGTGCCGCCGCCGCGGCGCCCGAAAGGCCGAGGGACGCATCGTCGTCCAGCCCCACCCAGACCACCACCACGACGGGGCCGGCCTGGCCGGCGAACCAGGCGTCCCGGCGTTCGGAGGAAGTGCCGGTCTTGCCGGCGAGGTCGAGGCCGCGCACGGCCCCCTGCCGCGCCGAGCCGCTCTCGACCGCCTCCCGCATCAGGTCGCGGACGAGCCAGGTACTCTCGGCACCTGCCACCCGGGTGCTCCGAGGCTTGAGGCGCTCGAGGTTGGTGCCACCGGGGCGGTCGATCCGCCACACCGGCTGCGGGCGGGCGGCCTCGCCGCCGGCAGCGAACACCGTGTAGGCACCGGCGAGCGCCACGGGCGTGGTCTCGACGGCGCCGAGGACCAGCGACGGCGGCGCCGGCTGCGGCACTTCGAGGCCGCTGCGGCGGAGAGTGCGGGCGATCGCCTCGTCGCCACACCAGCGGCCGAGGCGAGCGAAGGGCACGTTGAGCGAGGCCGCCAGGGCCTGGCGGACGGTGACCACGCCACGGTACTTGCCGTCGTTGTTGGCCGGCCGCCAGGGGCCGCCAGGGGCGTCGATGCGGACGGCCTCGTCGAGCACCCGTGAGGCCGGCGCCAGCGGCCCGTGGGCACCGCAGTGCTCGAACGCTTCGAGGAGGACGAGCGGCTTGACGGTCGAGCCGGGCTGCCGGCGCGCCTCGCGAGCATGGTCGAAGCCGCCACGGCCGGCGGCCGGATCACCCCCGACGTAGGCCAACACACCGCCCGTCTCGCCGTCGAGCACCACCGCCGCCGCCGCGAGCGGCGCCGTGCGCAGCCGGGCAAAGCGCCGGCGAAGCTCCTTGAGGTGGCGCGCCACGATCTCCTCGGCCGTTTCCTGGAGGGCGAGGTCGAGTGAGGTCTCGACGAGCACGCCGCGTCCCTTTTCGAGACGCCAGGGCGCCTCCTCGTGCGCGACGCGGTCCACCCAGGCGACGAAGTGCGGCGCGGCCGGGGCTGCCGGTGGCGCCAGGTGCAGCCGCAACGGCTGGCGGCGGGCAGCGGCCACCTCAGCCGGGCTCGCCCAGCCGAGCTCGCCCATGCGGTCGAGCACGCGGTTGCGACGAGCCACGGCCACCTCGGCGTGACGGTCGGGGGCCAGGCGGTTGGGGGCCTGGATGATGCCGGCCAGAAGCGCCGCCTCGGCGAGGCTGAGGTCCGCCGGCTGCTTGCCGAAGTAGGCCCTGGCCGCCGCCCCGAGGCCATGGATGGCGAGGCCGCCCAGGTGGCCGTAGTAGACGTGGTTGAGGTAGCCCTCGAGGATCTCTTCTTTGCTGTAGTCGGCCTCGATGGCCAGGGCGCGCACCGCCTCGGAGACCTTGCGGCCCAGCGTGCGCTTGGGCGTCAGGTCTCGCATCTTGATCAGCTGCTGGGTGATGGTGCTGCCGCCCTGGGCGACGCCGCCGCGGACGAGGTTGGCGAGCAGGGCACGCGCGACCCCGCGGTAGTCGACGCCCGGGTGGGAGAAGAAGCGGGCGTCCTCGATGGCGAGCAGGGGCCGCCAGACGCGCTCGGGTAGGTCGGCGAGGCGGATCGGCCGCCGCGGCGCGCGATCCCCGGCCAACGACTCGGCGATCACCTCCGGCTCCAGCGTGGGCATTTCGGTGGGCGGCGGGGCCCCGGCCTCGGCGGCGAGGGGCCCGGCGATCCGGCCCGCCGGCCCCGCCAGGCGGACAGCCAGCAGGACGGGCGGCACGACCTCGCCCCGGCGCAGGAAGCCGTGGCGGTAGAACCAGAAGCCGTCGTTGCCCCAGAAGTACTCGCCGGGCGCTCGCGGTTTGCGACCCTTGACACGGACGTAGCCGAGCCGCGCGAGGCGCCCTTCGAGGTCGGTCTCGACGACGCTGCGGCCCACGGGCAACCGGTAGCCCTCGGCGTAGACCCGCACCTCGCTGCGCCCCAGATCGAGCTCCAGGCTCGGCTCCGCCGCTCCCGCCACGCCGACGAAGGCCCACAGGCCGGCGAGCGCCAGCAGCGCGCTCAGGCGGCCTCGGCCCATGCTCCGCCCTCGGCATCCACCGCCGTGATCTGCACCGTCGAGACGCGCTGGCGCAGCGCCCCCGGCAGCCGGCCGCGGACGCGCAGGTAGTTGTCCGTCAGGCCCTGCCAGACGCCGTCGCGGCAGGTCTCCCAGAGCACCTCCAGCCGCGCGCCCACGAAGCGCCCGGCAAAGGTACGGGCCGCCGCCGTCGCCAGCGCCTGCATCTCGCCCTGGCGCCGGCCGATCGTCGCGGCGGCGACGGGGTCGGGGAAGCCCGCGGCGGCCGTTCCCGGCCGCGACGAGTAAGGAAACACATGCACGCGAGCGAAATCCTGGGCGGCGACGAAGCGCAGCGACTCCGCGTGCTCCGCCGCCGTCTCGCCCGGGAAGCCGACGATCACGTCGGTGGTGATCGCCATCGTCGGCACCGCTGCAACGAGGGTGCCGCGGGCGGCGGCGAACTCTGCCGCGGTGTAGGGCCGGCGCATGCGGCGCAGGGTGGCCGAGCAGCCGCTCTGCAACGAGAGGTGCACGTGGCGGCAGAGGCGCGGGTCGCGCCATAGCCCGACGAGCCGGTGGTCGAGGTCCCAGGGCGCGATCGAGGTCAGCCGCAGGCGCCTGAGGCCGGGCAGCGCGAGCAGCCGCCCGACGAGCTCGTAGAGCCCACCCTCCTCGCAGCGGTAGTCCGAGATTTGCACTCCGGTGAGAACGATCTCCGGCGCTCCCTCGGCCACCCGCGCGGCGACCTCGGCCACGACGTCCGCCAGCGGCCGGCTCACCTCGCGGCCGCGCAGCAGAGGGATGATGCAGAACGCGCAGCGATAGTCGCAGCCGTCGCCGATCTTGACCGTCGCCCGCGCGTGGCCGAGCGCCGGCACGCACGGGGAGGGCTCGAGCGCCGGCAGGCCGCGGCGCGCCGCCAGCTCTTCGAGCGCCGCCACCAGGCCCGCCTTGCCGGCGTTCGGCACCACCAGGTCGACGCCCGCCAGGGCGGCCGCCTCGGCGGCCGAAGCCGTTGCGTAGCAGCCGGTGAGCACGGTCAGCAAGCCGGGGCTCTGTCGCGGGCCGCGCCGGGCGCGCTGCCGCGACTGCTGCGCCGCCGTGGCAGTGACGGCGCAGGAGTTGATCAGGTGGACGTCCGCCTCCTCGACGCGGCCGACGACGACGTGGCCGGCAGCGCGAAGGGCATGCCCCAGCTGCTCGACCTCGGCGAGGTTCAGCTTGCAGCCGAGATAAGAAAGGCAGACGCGCATCCCGCTCCCAACCGCGGCCCTAGACCCAGCTCCAGGCCGCGAGCTCCAGGCCTGGCCGCTCGATGGCCACGGCGCCGAGGTAGCCGTCGGCAGGCTCCAGGTGGTGGAAGGCCCAGGCCGCGGCCCGCCGCGGGTCGCCCTCCAGGCGCACCATGCGGGCAGGGGTACCGGGCACGAGGGTCACTTCAAAGGCATCGAGGGGCGCCGAGAGCCCGTCGCCCACCGCCTTGAGATAGGCCTCCTTGCGCGTCCAGCAGTTGAAGAAGGCCTCCCGTTGCTGCGAGGCCGGCAGGGCCAGGAGCTCGCGGCTCTCCGGCTCGGCGAAGAAACGCGACGCCAGCTCGCGGAGGTCCGAGAGCTCCCGCAGGTACTCGACGTCGACGCCGATCTCCCGCTCACGAGTCAGCCCCAGGATGGCCAGCTCCTCGGAGTTCGAGAGGTTGAAGTAGAGCGGCGACGGGCCCGCCTCCTCGAGCGCCGGCTTGCCCTTCGGGCCGTAGGCGTAGCGCACCCGGGCCGCTGGCACGCCGCGATAGGCGCCCAGCACCAGGCGTTGAAAGCCCCGGCCGACGATGAACCGCCGGCGGTGAACGTCGAAACGGAAACGGTCAGCCCGCGCGATCTCGTCGGGGTCGAGCAGGCCGCGGAGCTCGGCCACCTGCGCCGCCGACGGGTCGAGGCGCGCCACCCAGAGATGGACCTGCCCGGGGCCCAGCGCGGTGGCTTGCTCGGCAGGGTCAGCGACGGGAAAACGCAGCATCGGCGCAGTCTAGCAAGGTAGGAAGGGGCTTCCGGCCGCCAGCGCGCTCCTCGTGGCCACCTCGGGGCGGCAAGTTCGCGTTCAGGTTTCAGGGGTTTATTCGCCCGGCCCTGCCCACCGGTGCGTCTCAGCCGAGCCCTACCACGGAGAGCCGCCATGAAAGCCGATCGCCCCAACCTGTCGACGCTGCAGAAGATCCTCTACCAGGTCTTCGTCGCCTTCGGCCAGGGCGCGGGACCGCTGCGCGTCTCGCGAGCGACCTGCGCCGCGATTCACGCCCACTACGCGGCCCTGGCCGAGATCCCCTCGGTACGGGCGTTGCTCGCCGACCCGTCCGACCCCTGGGGCCAGCCGCAGCACGGCCCCTACGCGCTCGAGCAGGTGCGGGCCACCGGCCGCCTCGCCGCCGAGCTCGCCGTCCAGGCGGGAAGCGCCGAGATCTCGGCGGCCCAGTTCCAGCAGGCCGCCCGCACCGTCGAAACCCGAACCCAGCAGGCCCCGGCGGCCATTCGTGGCGGCTGGTGCCCGCCGGGTGGCGGCGGCTAGGCGCTCAGCCTCCGCAGAGCTCTCACAGCTGCGCAAAGGGAGGTATTCTCCAGCCACCTCTCTGCGAGGACTGAGACCTTGCCGCGCGACCTGGGAACCCGGCTCCTCGTCGGCCTCGCTACGGCGCAAGTGGGACTGGCGCTGCCAGGAGCCCTTTTCCAGCAGCCGCCCTACCCGCTGGTGCCGGCCTGGGTGCGCTTCCTGCTGCTGCTAAGCTTCGGTGCTGGCGCTACCTGGCTGCTGTTGGCGGGTCAAGCCGACATGCGGGCTCGGACGCTGGGGACGATCTTCCTGCTGGTGGCAAGTGCCTTCAGCTTGCCATTCTTGGCCGTGCTCGCCAGGAACTCCGCAGAGCCCCTGAGTTCCCTGGCCTGGGGTCTGGCCCGCCTGCGGACGACTGCCCTCCTTCCCCCGGTGTTGCTCGTTTTCGCGACCGCCTTCCCCCAGGAGCTCGCCAACCCCCTCGCCCGGCGCTGGTTGCGGCGCATGGGTGGCGTCCTCGCGGTCGTTGGAACAACCCTTGCCTTGGCTCCCCTGGCTGCCACCCAGTGGCCTCAGAGCACCTTCGGCGAGCTGGATCGGTGGGGCCTCCTGGGGATCCACATCGCCCTGTGCCTGCCGCTGCTCGGATGGCTGGTCGTCCGTGGACTTCGCACCTCCGGCGAGGAGGGGCGTCGCGCGCGCTTCTTCCTCACTGGCCTGGCGATAGGCCTCGGCCCACTCGGTATCGATGTCTCCCTGCAGAGCTTCGTGCCGGGCTACTACCAGTGGCTCACCACCTCCTCCGACTCCGTTTACCTGCGTGTCACCCTCGTCCCTCTCCTGGCGAGCGTCCCCTTCACCACCGCCTACGCCGTGCTGAACCACGGCGTTCTCGACGTGCGGGTGCTCGCTCGCCGCGCCCTGCAGTACCTCCTCGCCCGCTACACCACCCTGGCGCTCACCGTGGCGCCCTTCCCGTTCCTCGGCCTCTACCTGGTCCAGGAGCGCCACCGCACCCTGGCCGACCTCGCCGGCGACAGTGTGGTGTGGTTCCTGCTGGCCACTGCCGGGCTCGGCGGCCTCGGCCTGGCGCTGCGCCAGCGCATCTTCGACTGGATCGACCGCCGCTACTTCCGCGAGCGCTACGACGCCCGCCAGCTGATCAGCCAGCTGGTCGAGGAAGCGCGCCTCGCGGCCAGCCCGCGCGAGCTGGCCGAGCAGCTGAGCGGCGGCCTGGAGCGGGCCCTCCAGCTCGAATCGGCGGCGCTGCTCGCCCTGCGGCCGGAGACCGGCCAGCTGGAGGACCCGGCTGGCTTCGTGGCCCCCCTCGACCCGTGGTCACCGCTCGCGGCGCGCGCCCACGCCCGCAGCCAGCCCCTCGACCTCGAGCCGCGGGCCGGGCGGACCTGGCTCTCTCGCCTGCCCGCTGCCGACCGCCAGTGGATCACGGCGCACCGCGCGCAAGTCCTGGTACCCCTGGCGGCGAGCGACGGCTCCCTCCTCGGCCTCGTCGCCCTCGGCGCCAAGCGCAGCGGCTTTCCGTTCCAGGAAGAGGAGATGCGCCTGCTGGCCACGGTGGCGACCCCGGCGGCCCTCGCCCTCGAGGTGCGCAGCCTGCGGCGCACGCCCAGCGGTGGTGATGCTGCCGAGGCCATCCCGGCGCTCGAATGCCCGGTCTGCGGCACGCTCTACGTGGCCCCCAACCCGCGCTGCCCGGCCTGCGTCGAGGAGCTGGTGCCGGCGAGCGTGCCCTACGTGCTGCCGGCACGCCTGCGCTTCGAGCAGCGGCTGGGAAGCGGTGGCATGGGGGTGGTCTATCGCGCCGTCGACCTGAGCCTCGGCCGCCAGGTGGCGGTGAAGACGCTGCGCCGGCTCGCCGCCGACGACGCCGCCCGCCTGCGGCGTGAGGCGCGGCACGCGGCCGCCGCCTCCCACCCCCACCTCGCCGCCATCCACGGCGTCGAGAGCTGGAACGGCACGCCGATGCTCGTCCTCGAATACCTCGCCGGCGGCACCCTCGCCGCCCGCCTCGGCGGCGGGCCGCTCGATCCGCTCGAAACCGTCGAGCTCGGGCTCGCGATGTGCCAGGCCCTCGCCTGCCTGCACGAGACCGGCCTCCTCCATCGCGACGTCAAGCCGAGCAACATCGGCTTCGACCACGCCGGGACCCCCAAGCTGATGGACTTCGGGATCGCCCGCGGCGCCGACGACTGGGCGGGCGAAGGCAGCCTGCCACAGGTGCCGGGCAGCGCCGGCGGGCCCCTCGACGCCACCCTGATCCAGGAGCACCAGCTGATCACCGAGCGGGTCAGCCGGCGGCTGGTGGGCACTCTCCTCTACCTGCCGCCCGAGGCCTTCGAGAGCGGCACGGCGGACGCCGGCTTCGACCTCTGGAGCCTCGTCCTGGTGCTCCACGAATGCCTGAGCGGGCGGACGGCCTTCGGCGGCGAGGTGACGGACGTGATCCGTGGGATCCGCGAGGCCCAGGTGCCGGAGATCCGCCGCCTGCGGCCGGACTGTCCGCTGGTGCTCGGCGACTTCTTCACTCGCAACCTGCACCTCGACCGCACCCGGCGGGCGGCGACGGCGCGAGCGCTGGGCGAGGAGCTGGCGACGGTGCGGCTCAAGCTCCTGGCGTAGAGACGGGCTTGAGGCAGCCGAGCAAGAAGCGAGCGACGCACCAGAAATAGCGCCGGCCGCCGGCGAGGTGCACGTCGTGGTGGCCGGCTCCCGGCACGACCAGGAGCTCCTTGGGGGCGCGGGCCCGCGCGTAAAGCGCGCGGCTGTGCGAGGGTGGGATGCGGGGGTCGGCGGCGCCGTGGACGAACAGCTTGGGCACCGCCAGCTCCTCCACCTTGCCCAGGTTGCGGAACTGGTTGCGGGCGATCACGTGCAAGGGGACGTGCGGGTAGGCGTTGCGCGCCATCGCCTTGAGGTCGATGAAGCTCGATTGCACGACGAGGCCGGCCACCGGCCGGTGGAGGGCGCCGTCGATCGCCACGGCGCCGCCCAGCGACTGGCCGAAGAGGACGACCCTCTCGGCGGCCTCGCCGAGGTCACCGACCAGCGTGTCGTAGGCCGCGCGGACGTCCCGGAACAGGCCCTTCTCGCTCGGTGTGCCTCCCGAACGACCGTAGCCCCGGTAGTCGAAGGCGAGGAGGTTCATCCGAAAGTGGCGCAGACCATGGTAGAGGTCGATGCGGTGGGCGATGCTGCCGGAGTGGCCATGGCAGCACAGCAGGGTGCCCTGGGCCGCGGGGTGGCGCATCCACCAGCCGTGCAGAGCAACACCATCCTCGGCGCGGAACCAGACGTCCTCGATCGGCAGCCCGATCTCCTCCGGCCCCCACTCGCCACGCGGGAAGGGCGCCGGCTGGAAGGTCTGGCGCGCCTGCAGGTAGCGCCGCAGGAACTCGAGCGCCCCCAACCCACCAGCCACGGCCAACGACGGCAGGGCCAACCGCCAGGGGCGGCGCGGGCGCAGCGAATGCCGCTCGGCGGGGGGTGGGGGTGGGCTTTCGGGCATCGTCATCCAATCGGTCGAATGTTCAACCGGCGATATCCGGTCTTCAGCAGAGTGCCCGCCGACCCTCCAGGCGTGGCACGACCCTCTCCCGCTGAGGCCGCCGCGGCAGCCGAACGTTACCTCTCAGGGGCTACCAGGGGCCGCCCATCTCGCTGATCAGGGGTCGCGTCTTGGTTGCCAGACCCACGCCGTCGCCCAGCGGCAGGATCACCGCGGCGAGCTGCGGGTGGATCATCAGATAGCCGTTGAAGGCGCGCAGCGCCCGCGCTTCCGGGCCCTCCTCCTCGGCCTCGACCGCCACCTGGCCCTTCCACAGCACGTTGTCGAAGACCAGCATGCCGCCAACCACGAGGTGCGGCAGGAGCAGATCAAGGTAGCGCCGGTAGTCCGTCTTCACGCAGTCGACGTAGGCGAGGTCGATGGGGCCTTCGCGGCGGCGCAGGACTTCGAGGGCATCGCCTTCGATCACCGTCACCCGCTCGGCGAGGCCGGCCCGCTCAAGGTAGGAACGCGCGGCGGCGGCCCGCACCGGGTCGGACTCGATGCTCTCGACGTCGGCGCCGGGGGCGCCACGGGCGAGGCAGATCGCGCCGTAGCCGATGGCGCCCCCGACCTCGACGATCCGCCGCGCCCGGCTGGCGGCGGCCAGGGTCTCGAGCAGGCGGCCCACCTCGGGGTCCGAGATCGGCACGCCGTCGCGCTCGGCCTGGAGCTCGATCTCGCGGCGCAGGGCATCGCGCGGTGGCAGCAGGCGGACGAGATACTCCTCTTGCTCGCGCCGCACGAGGGTGCCGAGGCCGCTCTTCATGCACCGATTCTAGTCCGGGGACGATAGGATGCCCGCATGCGCTCATGCCGTCGCAGCCTTCCTCTCCTCGTCGCCGCCCTGCTGCTGACGCTCGCCACCCAGCGGCTTCCCGCGGCCGAGGGCGAGCCGGCCCCGGCCCCTCTCCTCACCCTCGGCGAGGTCAAGGTCAGCCCGGTAGCGCCCACCGCCAAGACCCTCTGCCACCTCGAGGTGCAGCTCAAGAACAGCGGCACGGCGCCGGCCTCGAGCCTACGCTTCGTGGTGAGCGTCGCCGGCAAGGAGCTGCCGGTCTACGCCAACCAGGTGTTCATGCAGGAGGTCCCCGCCGGCCAGACGACGACCGTCAAGCTCTACAACTTCTGGGCGAGCGAGACCGGCCGGCCGGCGCCGGCCGACGGCAAGCTCAAGGTCGAGGTGACGCTCGCCGAGGCGAAGTGGATGAAGATCGAGACCGACGCCGAGGGCGTGGAGGTCTGGCAGCCCCTCGACGCCGTGCCCGGCCTGCCGCAGACCCAGAGCGTCACCCTCGCCCTCAAGCCGTAGGCCCAGCGATCAGACGCCCGGGGACGAGTCTCCGGGCTAGGGACCTCGGCCCCTCCGGGGCCAACACCGGGACGAAACCGCTTCTGCAGCGGCCTGCCGGCTAGCGCCCGCCCAGCAGCTGCTCGACCCGCGCCACCACCATGTCGAGCGCCACCTGGTTCTCGCCGCCCTCGGGGATGATGACGTCCGCCCAGCGCTTCGACGGCTCGACGAACTCGAGGTGCATCGGCCGCACCGTCGCCAGGTACTGCCGCAGCACGTCGTCGAAGGTGCGGCCGCGCTCGTCGATGTCGCGCTTCAGGCGACGTAGCAGGCGGATGTCGGCGTCGGTGTCGACGTAGATCTTGAAGTCGAGGAGGCGGCGCAGCTCGGGCTCGACGAAGATGAGGATGCCCTCGACGAGCACCACCGGCTGCGGCTCGACCCGGCGGGTCTCCTGGCGCCGGCGGTGGATCACGAAGTCGTAGATCGGCACCTCGGCGGCCTCGCCCGCCCGCAGCGCCTTCAGATGCTCGACGAGCAACTCGCCGTCGAGGGCCGCGGGGTGGTCGAAGTTGAAGTTCTTGAGCTCGGCGGCGCTCCCCCAGTCGATGTCGCGGTAGTAGCTGTCCTGCTCGAGGAAGGCCAGGCGGTCCGCTCCCACCGAGTCGAGGATGGCCCGCACCACTGTCGTCTTGCCCGAACCGGTGCCGCCGGCCACGCCGAGAACGACCGGCTTCACGCAAGCTCCTCGCCGTCGAGGCCGAAGACGGGCGGCTGCGGCACTCCGAGCATCTTCAGGTAGGCGGAGAGCTGACCGCGGTGGTGGGCCTCGTGCTCGAGGACGACGAGCAGCATCTCCCAGAGCGGCGCCCGCAGGCGGGTGAGCGGGTGCTCGACGACGATCGAGAGCTGCTCGGGGGTGATCGTCGCCAGCTCGCGCTCGTTGCGCTCCTGGACCTCCTCCCACGCCGCGAGGCAGGCGGCGGCAGTTTCCCCCAGCCGCGGCGAGTGGCTCACTTCGAGGTTACGGGGCCGGAAGGCCGCCATCCGTTCGGTGGCCGAGCCGCCGAGCCCGAAGGGGTCGTGCTTCTCGCCGGCGACGGCGGCGAGGAGGAGCTTGCGCCAAAAGCCCTCGGCCTGGATCAGGTGGCGCACGAGGTCTCCGCAGCTGAAGGCATCGGGGGCCGGCGCCCAACCGAAGTGCTCGTCGGGGATCGCCCGCACCAGGGCCCGCGTCCAGGCGCGCTGGCGGCGATAGTGAGCGAGGAAGTCGTCGAGGCTACGCATGGCGGCGATTCTACGTCGCCACCCCGACCGCTTCACGCGGGCCACGGCGCTCGGCGGCCTCCTCCCTGGCCCCTCCTCGCCGTGTCGTGCGTTGAACCCTAGAGAGGGCGGTCGTCGCCTGGCGGCGACGGCGCCTCGCTGACCGCAGTAACCGACCCGGAGGATGCCGATGAAAGCCCCGCTCCACCCCCGCAGCCGACTCGCCCCAGCCCTTCTCCTCGCGGCCCTGCTCGCCCCGAGCCACTTCGCCCTCGCACAGCCCGCCGACGTCCTCGACGTCGCCTACGGCAGCGACCCGATCCAGAAGCTCGACGTCTTCATCCCCTCGCTGAGCGGCCCACCCGCGCCGCTCGTCGTCCTCGTCCACGGCGGCGGCTGGTGGCGGGGTGACAAGGCGACCGACGCTCCCGCCGTGCAGTCCCAACGCCTGCGCGACCTGGGCTACGTGGCGGCCTCGATCAACTACCGCCTGACCTCGCCGGCGAGCCCACTGATCGGCTACCCGCACCCGGCGCAGATCGAGGACGTGCGCGACGCCGTCGGCTTCCTGCGCGCCAACGCCGCCACCTACCGCATCGACCCCAACCGCGTCTTCCTGTGGGGGATCAGCGCCGGCGGCCACCTGGTCTCGCTCGCCGCCCTCAGCTACCCGTTGGCCCTGCGCGGGGTGATCGACCTCTTCGGGCCGACGGCCCTCGGAGTGCGCGGCTTCGAGGAGGGCCTCGCCTGGGACGAGGACATCGCGGCCGCCGGCTGCCCGGCTTTCGCCGACTGCAACCCCGGCCTCGAACCGGACCCCAAGGCCTGCTTCGTGGGCCAGGCGAGCGCTGAGAGCAACACCATGGCGCTCGCCGGCTGCGATCTCAGCGAGCCGGGCTGCCTGGCGACGATCGACGCAGCGAGCCCCGACCTGCCGGCCAACTGGGCGGTCGACCCACCGCCGCCCTTCCTCATCGTCCAGCACCTCGGGGACTGCCGGGTGCCGCCCCAACAATCGGCCCGTCTGGCGAACGCCCTGGGGAGCGCCGCGACGCTGTTTCTGAGCAAGGGCAACCACGCCTACCAGGAGCAGACCGACTCGCCGGTGATCGACGCCTTCCTCGCCAGCCACGACGACTGAGCGCTCGGGCCTGCTGGCGGGGTGGCCGGCGGGCTGCCCCGCGAGCACCCCGCAACCGCGCCTGCTCAGCGCTGGCAGCGCGGGCAGTAGTAGGTGCTGCGGCCGGCGTGGACGCTCTGGCGCACCGGCGCCGCGCAGCGCGGGCAGGGCTCGCCGGCGCGGTCGTAGACGGCGAGCGAGACCTGGAAGTAACCGCTGTTGCCAGCGCCGTCGGCAAAGTCGTTGAGGGTGGTGCCGCCCTCGGCAATCGCCTGCGAGAGGACGTCCACGACGCTCTCGGCGAGCCGCTCCCAGCGCGCCCGGCTGATCCGCGCCACCGAACGCGCGGGATGGACGCCGGCCCGGTGAAGGGACTCCGAGGCGTAGATGTTGCCCACCCCGACGACCACCGAGGCGTCCATCAAGAAGGGCTTGACGGGGCCACGGCGGCCGCGCGCCGCGGCGGCCAGCACGCCGCCCGCGAAGCCGGCGGCGAGGGGCTCCGGGCCGAGGCCGCGAAAGTGGCGGTCTTCGTCCAGGCCGACCGTGGGGCGGGCGAAGACCACCCCGAAGCGGCGCGGGTCGCGGAAACGCAGGCGCTCGCCGCCGGAGAGCGCAAAGGCGAGGTGCTCGTGAGGCTCCGCCGGGGCCGCGCCCGGCGCCACGGTGAGCCGGCCGCTCATGCCGAGATGGACGATCAGCGTCGAGCCGCCGGCGAGGTCGATCAGCAGGTACTTCGAGCGCCGGCGCAGCGCCTCGATCCGCCGGCCGAGCGTGCCGGCCCGCAGCGCCGCCTCGTCCACCGGCTCGCGCAGCGCCCCGGAACGGACGGTGAGGCCGGTGATCGAGCGCCCCAGAAGGCGCGGCTCGAGGCTGCGGCGGAGGACCTCGACCTCGGGGAGCTCGGGCATGGCGGTCAAGTCTACCCGCAGCGGGCCCAGGAGGGCGGCGGCGAAACCACCATCGACGTCGCGACATCCAAGCTCGCGAGCCGGAATGTGCCGGGCTCGATCCCCCACTGAGGAGCCTCGGTATGACGAAGTTGTGGTCGTGGTGTGCCCTCTTGATCCTCGTTCCCGCGGTCGCTCTCGCCGGCCCGGCCCCCAACTCGGCCTGGCCGAGCCTCGCCGCGCAGCTCACCCGTGACCGGGTTACGCCGGACAGCGCGCTCGCTCGCTTCATCGCCGCCAACCAGGAGCTCCAGATGCTGCGCCCCGACGAGGCCCAGGACCGCCTCGGCCTGCCGGCCTGGCTGCGGGTGGCCTGGCGCAAGGCCCACCCTGCGGACGCCTACTCAGCGACCGACCCGCTGGGCGGTTACCCCTTCTTCCTCAAGGAGGTCCACGAGTGGATGGTGAGCCACCAGGACCTCCGGCGCCAGCCCCGCGAAGCCGCCCTGCAACCCAGGCGGACGGCGGCGCCGGCCGGTGACCGGCGGATCTCCGGCCCGCAGCTGCGGCCCCGCAGCGAGAGCGACATCAGGATCAACTTTGCCAACCCTGAGCAGATCGTCGCTGCCTCCAACAACCTTGACGGCTTCTCCGGCCGCCTCGGCATCTACTACAGCCCGGACGGCGGCGCGAGCTGGGGGCAGACCACCCTGCCCTTGGTCTCGACCGACGATTACCACGGCGACCCGGCCGTCGATTGGACCTCGGACGGTACCGCCTGGGCGCTTACCCTGGGCATCCGCGGCACCAGCCTCAACGAGCTGCGAGTGCGTGCCTATCGCTCGACCGACGGTGGTGCCACCTGGACGTTCGACGGCACGCCCAGCGGCAGCCAGCGCGGCGCCGACAAAGAACGGCTGTGGGCCGACCACAGCGCCGCCTCGCCCTATCGCGACACCCTCTACGCCACCTGGCGGGCGAGCAACGGTCCCACCTGGGTGGCCCGCCGGACCGCCACTGGCTGGGACAAGGCATTACGGGTCTCGTCCACCGGCCTCGGGACCTTTGGCGGCGACGTCACCAGCAACAGCGCCGGCGACGTCTTCGTGTCGTGGACGGCGCCGGCACCACGCACGATCCAGATCGCCCGTTCGACCAACGGTGGCGCCTCCTTCGGCACCCCGGTCACCGTCGCCACGACCTACGACAGCTTCGACATCGGGGTCCCGGCGATGGCCACCCGCCGGCCGGTGATCGTGTTGACCAGCGGCTCGTACCGGGCCCCCGGCCGCGACGACGCCTACCTCGCCTGGATGGACCTCGCTGGCGAGCCGGGCTGCACCGCCGGCAGCCAGGAGCCCGGGAGCAACGTCGCTTCGCCCTGCAAGACCCGGATCTGGTTCTCCCGCTCGACGGACGGCGGCGCCAGCTGGTCGGCCCCGGTCCGCCTCTGGCACCAGGCGAGCCTCAACGACCAGTTCAACCCCGCCTTGGCGGTCGACGAGACCACCGGGAGGATCGGCATCGCCTACTACGACACCGTCGCCGACCCCGGGCGGCTGAAGACCCATCTCTACTACCAGTCCTCGGCCGACGGGGGCCTGAGCTGGACGCCGCCCCTGCAGGTCACCTCGGCCGCCACCGACGAGTCCGTGGCCGGCACCGACTTCGCCAACCAGTACGGCGACTACAACGGCATGTCCGCCTTCCTGGGCCGCTTCTTCCCCAGCTGGACCGACCGCCGCGGCGGTGAGCGCGAGGAGGTCTGGACGGCACCCATCCTCGACCCCTGAGCCTGGATCGGAGCTGGGCCCAGGGCTCGACTACCGCTTGACATACGCCCATGAAGTGGCGTAAACAAGGCGCATCAAGACGACAAACGAGGCGGAAACGACATGCTCGCTGACAGCACCCTGCTCCCCCGCAATGGCCTTCTTTCCCGTCCCGCGGCCGCGGCCGTCCCGCTGGCACCCCACGTGACCGCGAGCCCTGGGCGGCTGCTCCTTCACCCCGCCGCCTTCGAGCGGCGGCACCTGGCCGCCGGCGAGGAGCGGTCCGGCGAGGCCGCTCTCGATGTGCTCGGCCGGCTGCAACGGATCTGGCAGGAAGCCCGCCTCCTGGGAGCGGCGGTGCCGACGCGGGCGGTCTCTCTCGGTGGCGCCCGCGACCCCTACGCCGACGAGGCCGACGCCGCCCTCAGCCATGCCGTGCTCACCGAGCTGCGGCAGCGCGAGGGCTACGTGGTGACGATCACCACCGCCTCACCGCGGGTGCTCGCCGACCTCGACCTGCTCGCCCAGCTCGACCAGCAGCACGCCGTGCGCATCGACTACCGCCTCTCTCCCGCGGCGCCACCGCGCTGGCGCCTCGCCTCGCTCGCTCCCGAGGCCCTCGAAGTCCGCTCCCAGCTCCACACCGTGGCCCGGCTGGCCGCCGAAGGGCTCACCACGCGCCTGATCTTGAGCCCGCGTGGCCCGGCCCGCGGCCTCGGGGCCGCCTTCCTCGAACCCTGGCTGGCTGCAGCCGACGAGGCGGGGGTCGTCGACGTGCTGGCCGACGCTAGCGCCTTCGGGCCCTGGCTCGCCACCTTCGAGCGCCTGCGGCTCGAGGCGGGCTTCCCGCGCTCGCGGCCGGGCCGAGGCTGAGGGAACGAGGCGCGATGGCGGGCTACGGCCAGAGGACGACGATCTCGTCGAGGAGCTTCTGAATCTCCTCCAAGCGCGGGTACGCCACGCCTTTGCTGCTGGGAAACCGGCCGGGGCGGAAGAGCGGATGGCGGGCGAGCTGTGCCTTCAGGGCATCGATCAATTCCGCCCGAGTGACAGTCAGCGCTTCGCTGTCGAAGACGAACCGGATGCCCTTCAGGCGGGAGAGATCATCACCGATGTTGGTGACGATGTCGCGGACCAGCTGCTTGACGATCGAGCGGGAGAGGCGCTTGACCGATTTCATCTCGATCTTGAGCCCCGGCAGCAGGATGTCAGTGTAGCGCTCGTAGAGGCGCGAGACCCCGGACTCGAAGACGATCTTCCAGGGATCGACGTCCTTGAGCTCGGCCAGGCAGTAGCGGAAGACGAAGGCGGCACCCTTCTGCTGGTTGCGCCCCAGCAGATCGGTGCGCTGGATGCCACGCAGCCAGTTGCCGATCACCTCTTCGAAGCCGGTGCTGCGTTGCAGACGCTCGATCGCCTCGACGCCCTCGTCGAGGTACTTCGTTCCCACCACCATCGCTTGCTCGGCGAGGTCGGTCAGCCGGTGATCGGCGAGCCAGATGCGGGCCGACTGGCTGAGCGCCTTGAAGCCGCGGGCGGCGACCGCCCCGAGGCCGCCACCGCCTAGCTCGCCCAGGACCTCGCTGCGGGCGATCTTGCCCACCGGTGAGCCGGCACGGTCGAGGATGACCGCGTCCTCTCCCGAGAGTGCCAGCACGTAGCCGGTGTCCGTGGCGAGCTGCGGCACACCCAAGATGAAGAAGCTCTTCAGCCGCTCGACCGTCAGCCCCAGGGAACGCAGCTGGGCGACGGAGAGCCGGACGGCCTTCTCGGCCAGCCGCCCGAGCGCTTTGAGCGCCTTGGGCAGCTTGCCGAGCGAGGTGATGATGGTCAGGAGGGTGGTGACGAAGGAGCCAAGCTGGCGACCGGCCTCGAAGAACTCGAGGTTCCACAGCTTCCGCCCGAGCTCCTGCTCGAAGTCTTTGAGGGCCAGGCGGGCGAGCTCCTCGGGCGAGCTCGCCAGGCGACGCAACACGGCGAAGGTCTCAGGAGAGGCCAGCTTCTGCACCGTCGCCCAGAACTGGTCTCGCTCGCGCGCCAGCTCGGCCGAGAAGGGCGCGCCCACTAGGGTGACGACGAGGCGCAGCACGTCGGTGAGGCTCTCGCCGGCCCCGACCACGAAGCCGGCGAAGAACGTGCCGCTGTCGTTGACCGAGGGCTCCCAGTTCTGGAGCACGAACACCCAAGGCACACCGTGCTCGCGCAGGTAGCGGCGCAGGTCACGGTGCGAGACGAGATTGAGGAACTCGCTCAGATGGCCGCTCGTGCGCAGCCGGCCGAGGATGTCCATCACCTCCGCCGGGCTGAGCTCCTCGCGCTCCAGCCAGGAGAGCATGGCGCCGACCGTCGAGCCGCTGCCACCGAGGCCGGCGAGGCCGCGGTTGCTCCCTTCGAGAATGGCGACCACGCGGCGGTGGAGCTCTGCCGTTCCCAACGTCGTGGGCATCGCCGGCTCAGCCCTCGTGGGCCTCGACGTTGATGTTGGCCGTCACCGAACCCCCCGCCTCTGGCACGTCAGCGAGCACGCAGCGGCCGGCGATCGGCTCCAGGTGGAAGCCGTCGGTGGGGATGGTGAGGTCCTGCTGGTCGGGGAACACGAGGTCTTCCTGGGCCGGCGGTGGGCCGCCGGTGAGGTCCGCGATCAACCGCAGGGCGGCACCGAGGCTCATCGCCTGCCGCAGGGGCACCACGAACTGCAAGCCGTCGAGGTAGCCCAGCCGAGGATTGAACAGCTCGAGCAGAGCTTCCTCTTGGCCGGGGTTGAGGGCCGCCAGCGTGCCGCTGCGCACGATCTGCGAGAAGGCCTCGGCGAGGGCATAGCCGTGCGTGCGCTGTGACAGGCCGGCGAGGAAGCGCTCCACGTAGTAGGTGCGGTTGCATTGGATGTGGCGCAGCACGCGGTCGATCACCGCCTCGGCGCGGTTGCGCGCCTCGGCGGCCTCCCGCTCCTCTTCGATCGGGGTCAAGAGCGGCTTGATCAGGCCGTCGACCAGGCTCAAGAAGCCCGAGATCCGCCGTGCCACCTCGGTGCGGTCGCCGACGTCGAGAATGTTCTCGACCGAGTCCGGCCCCAACGCCGTCCAGGGCTCGCGGATGGCCTGCGCCAGACTCAGCGCCATCTCGACCTCGAGGTCGTGGCCCCGCCCCGAGGCCCCCGGCCACGGCGGCGGGTTGGGCAGGATGGGGGGCGGCCCAAAAGGTGGCCGGCTGTAGATCTCGGCCTGCAGGCGCAGATAGACCCCCAGGGTCGTGAACACGCGGCCCAGCTCGTTGTCGATGGCGTCTTCGAGGCCCTCCTCGTCGGCAAAGGAGGCCCACGGGCTGTTCTCTGCCGGGTCGCCGCCGTCGAGGTTGAAGAGGTTGTTGGCCTCGAACAGGAAATGGAAGGCCAGGCGCGCGTAGCGCCGCGCGAGGGCGCGGTGGTCGGTCACCACGGTGGTGCGCACGGCGAGGAGCGCTTCGCGCAGCTCGGCGGCGAGGGAGCGGTCGAGGAAGATCTCATCGAGGAGCTCGCCCTGGGCGAGCACGAAGTCGCGATCGAGGTCGAGGTCGGTGATCTCCATCACCAGGGCGGGCCGCACCTCGGCGAGGTCGGTGGTCACCGCGAAGCGCTTGGCCAGCTCGTAGACGTGCAAGGTCAACGAGCGATCGCGGTAGGGATTGGTGATCGTCCGCGTCTGGGCCGTCTCGGTCGTCAGCTCGTCCTGGCGCGCCACCTCGATCTTCTGCAGCGCCTGCAGGCGACGCGCCGATTTGGTGGTGACCTCGGCGATCTGCTCGATGGCGGTGTTGGCGCTCTCGGTGGCGGAGCTGGTGAAGCCGCCACCACCCCCGACCGTGAGCACTCCCAAGAGCGAGACGTTGGCGTTGGCGTCGACCCGCCATTGCTGGGTGCTGACCGACGAGCGCTGGATGTTGAGCACGTCCTTGTCCACCACCGAGCTCTCGAAGGAGTCGAGCGACTCGGAAGAGTTGAGCGTCGTCTGGTTGAGCTGGGTGCGCTGCGTCTTCTTGATCGTCAGGTTGAGCCGCTCGCCCGGGGCGAGCGAGATGCTCGACGACAGGTCACCGATGTAGAGCTGCTGGAAGGACCAAGTCTGGCGCAGGCGCAAGTCTGCCACGATGCTGAAGCGGCCGGCGAGCACCGGTACGCAGGAGACGGCGACCCGCGGCGGTGGGTTGGCGGGATCGGCCACGGGGAGTGGCAGGTCGACCAGCGTCGCGATGTCATAGGGCAGACGGAACTGGAACTGGTACTCCGGGGGCGTGCGCTGGACCAACGTCTCGCAGGCCTCGAGCACCGCTGGTACCGGTGCGCCAGCCGCCCGTCGCAGCGGCCGCTGGCTCGCCTCCGGGGCACCCAGCCGCCCTGGCAGCTCCTCGATCACGCTCCCCAACGACAGCTTCGCCTGGCCACGGCTCTCAGTCATCTTGCGCTCTCCTCAGCAGCAGGGGCTCGAGCGGGGGCTCGCCGCTCCGCGGCCAAACCAACCCATCGAGACATGGAAGTTTCAATACGCCTCAGAAGGGCGGTGAGAAGGGCGGATCGTTACCGGCCGGACCGAGACGGCCCGCTCAGGACGGCAGCGAGGCAGCGGCGAGGCAGGCCAGGAAATGCACGAAGGCCGCGTCGGGGTCGCTCGCGCCACCCTTGAGCTGCACCTCGGTTTCCAGCACCAGGCTGGGCAGGCGGGCGGCGATCTCCGGGCGAAAGCGACAAGCCGTCCCGTAGGCCTTGAACAGGCGGAAGGCGTTGAGCCCCTTGAGCGGGCTCTTGTGGCCGGTGGCGAGGTCGGCGGTGAGGGTGGGATAGAGGCGCTCTTCGAAGCGCTTCGGGTTGCGCTCGCCCGATGGCAGCCGGGCCTCGGCCATCAGACCGCGGATCGCCGCTACCTGGCGGCAGAGGGCGGCGAGCAAGGCGAAGAGCGACAAGCGGGCAGCGATCGGCTCCTCGGAACTCGCCATGTAGCGCCGGTAGCGGTCGATCGCCTCGCCAGCGCGGCCGGCCCCCACGGCGTCGAGGAGCTTCCAGACATCCTCCTGGCCACGGTCCTCGACCCCCTCTTCCACCATCTGGCGGTCGATCTCCAGCCGCGCCCGCCCGGCGGCCCGAGCGAGGTTCGAGAGCTTGCGGTACTCGCCGGCGAGGCGCGCGGCCGAGTCGCTCTCGATGCTGCCCTTGCCGCCGGCCTGGCGCAGGGTGCGGCGGGCCAGCTCGGCCAGGGCATCGCGGGCGATCCCCACCCCGGTCTCGGCGGCGAGCTCGCCGGCGAGGGCGTCGAGGCCGGCGATGGCGCCCCCGCGCTCCGCCTCGAGCTCACCGGCGAACCAGGCGGCGCCCTGTGTGCTGAGGGCCTTGAGCAAGGGGTGATCGCTCGCCACCGAGCGCTCGACGAGCACCAGATGGTGGCCGGCCGGAAAGCCGTCCGCGGAGGCTGCCGAGAGCTCGGCCAGGTCGCCTTCCGGGGTGCCCTCGAGGCCGGCGGCGCGGGCCGCGACCAGCAAGTCGACGAGCCCGGCGGCCAGGGCCTCGGCCTCTTTCTTGGGCCGGCCCCGCGGTCTCTTCGCCCGCAAAGAGCGCCCACCCGCCAGGGCCCACTCCGGCAACGCCGCGATCGTCGCCTGGGGATCGCGGCCGAACGGGTCGATGCCGAAGAGCCGGAGGGCCTGGAGCAACCGCGAGGCCCCCGGGCGCGCCCGAGCCGAGAGCTCGCCGTCGACCGGCAGCGCCTCCTCGGCGTCGTCGATCAGGTCGGCGGCCTGGGTGGAGTCCGCCAGCACGGCGGAGTCGACCACGAGCACCACCTTGGCCGAACCAAAGAGGGAGAAGGTCCGCAGGTCGTCGAGGATCGGACCCAGGCGCGGTGGCCGCCGCCGGGCGTCGAGCTCACAGCCACCGGCCGCGGCCAGGGCCTCGGCCACCCGCTTGCCGGCCGGCTCGGCGAGCGCCAGAGCACCGTGCACGAGAAAGACCGAGCGGCGGGTGCCGCCGGCGATGGCGGCCAGCAGGGCCTCGGCCATTCCGAGGCCCTCAGCCGTGCCGCGGGGCGCCTGCCGGCGCTCCCACCGCCCCGACCTCGGCCGGCTGCGGCGTCTCGGTCGGGTCCCAGTCGATCGGGCCCTCGAGGATCACCGCCGGACCGAGCCCCAGCTCCTCCTCGCTCACCTGCTCTTCGGCGAAGCTCATCTCGACGGCGCTCCACGAGCCGCAGGCCTCGCAGCGGTCCTGCCAGTCAGGATGCGAAGCGCCACAGACGCGGCAGGCATACTCGGCGTGCGGCAGCCCGAGCTCCCGCGCGGCCGTCCGGTAGGAGACAACAGCCGGCCGCAGCTCGCCCCGCCGCTCGCGCAGGCGGCCCATCAGGTAGTGGTAGGTCGGGGAGGCGTCGAGGCGCTCGGCCAGCCCCTCGAGCACCTTGGTGGCCTCGTCGAGCATCTCGAGGCGGTAGTAGAGCCGACCGAGGAAGAAACGGGGCAGTAGGTCGTGTGTGCGGTCGGCGATCAGGCGGCGCAGGGTCTCGATCGCCCGTTTGGGGTCCTGCCGCTCGATGAAGTGGTCCTCGATCCGCTGCAGGAAGACCGGCCGGCCGGTCTGCTCGAAGCCGGCGAGCCAACGGCTGACGGCGGCCTCCTCACGCTCGGCGACCAGCTCGGCCTCACCCCACAGGATCCAGGCTGGCACGAAGCTCGGCTGGCGTTCCAAGACGGCGGCGAAGATCGTGCTGGCCTCGTCGACGGCGTCGGCTTCGAGGCAAGCCACGCCCCGTTGGTACTCGAGACCCAGTTTCACGCGCTCGCGCCAGGTCGGGTCCTCCCCACTCCCCTCGGCGCCCACCAGGGACTCGATCTTCGCCTCGAGCTCGCTGGCGGTCTCGAACCGGCGAGCCCCCAGGGCAGCGTTGCGCCGGCGGATGAGCACCTTGAGGCCGAGGTGCGGCATCTCGCGCAGGATGCGGTTGCGCACCTCGCGGGCCACCTCGGGCTCACCGCGAGCGTCGTAGTCCTCCACCAGCTCGTAGAGCAGGGCGACGCTCGTCGGGTACTGCACGCAGGCGCGGCGGTGCACCTCCAGCGCCTCGTCCAGCCGCCCGGCCCGGCGCAGCACCTCGCCGTAGCGCAGCAGCCCTGAGAAGTCGTTCGGCTGCGCCGCCAGCACCACCTCGAGCTCGCCGGCCGCCTTGGCCCATTGGCCATCGGCCGCGAGGTCCGCCGCCCGCCGGAAGCTGGCCCCCAAGCTCTCGGCCTCGCGCGCCTTGCGCCGCTCCTCCCGCTGCGCGAGGTCCCGCCGCACGGTGTCGATCACCAGCACGGTGACCACCGGCAGGAAGCCGAGCAGGAAGACGACGAGCAGCACTGCCCACAGGGGCAGCGTCGCCTCCTTGCCGAAGTAGAACGGCTCGCTCAGCTGGTGCTGATTGAGGTGGGACAGGTAGGAGCCGAGAAAGATGAAGCCGACGCCGAGGAGCAGCCCGAGGAGGGTCCTGATGCGCATAGGGCGGCTCGTGCTGCTCAGCCCGAGCCCACTCCCCCCTCTTCCTCGAGCAGGCCCTTCTCTGCCAGTTCCTGGTACTCGATGCTGTAGCGCGCCCAGGGGACCGCTTGCAGGCGGGCGAGCGCGATCGGCTTGCCAGAATAGAGGCAATAGCCGTAGGTCCCTTCGTCGATCCGCCGCAGCGCCGCATCGACCTCGACCAGCTGATCACGCTCGGCGCTCGACAGCGAGAACATCAACTCACGGCTGTAGGAGCTGTTGGCGCGGTCCACGAAATCGTCCGTGCCTTCTTGCGTCGCCTCTTGTCCGGCCCTCACGTCGCTGGCGTAGAGATCCAGGATGCGCTGTCGCTTCGCCAGAAGCTGCTCGCGCAGGGAGGCGACGACCTCGGGCGCCAAGATGTCCGCAGTGTTTCGCCCCTTCTTCGTTTCCGCCACCGGCTTCTTCTCCTTGCTCCGCTTTCTCAAGATGCGCGAAAGCCTCAACAGGTTGAGCCAAGGCCATCGCGAGAAGTCGTACGCTGAACCGCTATTACGTCTACTGCGCGTGGTACGGGGGAAAAACTAGGCGCGATGATAGTTTATTCCAGCATCGAGGGAAAGCGCGCGGTAGAGCTGCTCGTAGAGCACGAGGCGGGCGAGCTCGTGGGGCAAGGTCAGCGGCCCCAACGAGAGCCTGGTCCGCGCCGCGGCGAGCACCTCGGCATCGAGACCGACGTCCGAGCCGACGACGAAGACGACCGGATGCGGCCACTCCTCCTTGAGCCGCCGCAGCCGCTCGGCGAGGGCGAGCGAGCTCAGCATCTCTCCCCGCTCGTCGAGGCAAACCAGCCAGCTCGGCTGCGGCAAGGCGGCCAGGAGCTGCCTTGCCTCGGCCCGGCGCCGGCTGGCCGGATCGCCCTCTTCCCGCACCTTGATGCGCTGGTCCTGGACCGGCACGAAGCGGCCGATGCGCTGGCGGTAGTCGCCGCAGAGCTCCTCCCAGGCCTGGCGCTGATGGCGGCCGGCCCAGAGGATGCGGAGCTCGCGGCTCACTCGTCCGCCGCGTCGGCCGGCTCGTCCACTGCGTCTGCCTCGCTCTCGTCGCCCGAGCCGAAGTAGCGCTGCAGCTCCTCGCTGTAGGCCAGCGAGCGCAGGTCGCGCATGCGATCGAGGAAGACGATGCCGTTCAGGTGGTCGAACTCGTGCTGGATGATCCTCGCCTCGAAGCCCTCGGCGTGGCGCTCGAAGGCCTTGCCGTCGCGGTCGAGGCCGCTCAACTTCAAGGCTGGATGGCGGGGCACCAAGCCGCGCAGCTCGGGAATCGACAGGCAGCCTTCCCAGTCGTAGACGAGCTCCCCTGGCAGGGGGGTGATCAGCGGGTTGATCACCACGGTGAGGGGGATGGCGGCGTGCTCCTCGCCACCGGCGGCTTCGTAGACGAAGAGCTGCAGCTCCTCGCCCACCTGCGGCGCCGCCAGCCCCACGCCCGCGGCCTGGCGCATGGTCTCGACCATCGCGTCGATCAAGGGGGCGAGGTCCGGGATGGCCGCCGGCTCCACCGCTTCGGCAGCGGTTCGCAGCGCCGGGTGCCCGAGGCGGACGATCGGTAGCGTAGCCATCTCTACTCCTTAGGAACCGCACGCAGTGCCGTGACATTTCCGTATCGCACGGGCCGTCCAAGCCGGCTTTCGCCGCGCGGGCCCCATGCTATCGTCTCCGCATGGCGGCCCAATCCTCGGAGGAGATCCAACGCCGGCTGCGCCGCAAACGCATCCTCCAGGGCCTCTTGGTGGGCGCCGCGGCCGTCGGTATCCCGGCCCTCGCCAACACAGTGATCCGCCGGCGGGCCGGCAAGCTGCAACCGGCCGGCTGGGGCCGCACTCAGCGCTACTTCTCGGAGCAGGGTGAGGTGGTCTTCCAACGCCTCGGCCGCGGCCCCGCCCTGGTGCTCCTGCATTCGTTCGGGCCTGGTCACAATGCCGACGAGTGGCAGCAGGCGGGCGAGATCCTCGCCGAGCGGTTCCGCGTCTACGCTCCCGACCTCCTCGGTTGGGGGCGCTCCGAGAAGCCGCGGGTGAGCTACGACGGCGAGCTCTACATCCAACTGCTCTATGACTTTCTGCACGACGTGGTAGGCGGCAAGGCGGTGATCCTCGCCGCCGGCCTACCGGCAGCCTATGCCGTGCAGGTGGCCGTCGACTCGCCGGAGCTGGTGCGTGCCCTCGGCCTGGTGGTGCCGCTCGGCATCGAGGTCCACGGCGACGAGCCCGACCTCAAGGACGCCCTGGTCCACCGCCTGCTCAAGCTGCCGGTGGTGGGAACCTCGGCGCTCAACCTCTACACCAGCCGCTCCGGGATCGGCCACCACCTCCGCCACGAGGTCTACTCGGCGCCGGAGCGGGTGGACGAAGAGCTCATCGACCATCACTATGTGACGAGTCACCAGCCGGGCGCGCAGGCCGCCCTCGCCGCGTACCTCGCCGGCTATCTCAACCACGGCGTCGACGAGTTGCTGCCTCGCCTCGAGGTCCCGACCTGGATCGCCTGGGGGCGCAAGGCGGCCTCCCCCTCCGTGGCGGTGGCCGACCTCTGGCTGCGGCTCTGCGACGCCGACCTGCAGGTCTTCGAGGACTCGGGCAACCTGCCGCATGCCGAGCAGCCGCGGGCCTTCTGCCGGGCCCTCAACGCCTACCTCGAAGAGATCCCGGAATAGGCGAGCAAAGTGGGCTGGCGCCCCGGCCGGCGCCTTGACCCCTTATGTACAATACGCCCTCCTCGCCGCCACCCGGCGGCGAGCCGCCAACATCATGAGCCCCAATCGTTTCCCCGACGTCCCGTCCGGCTATCCCTTCCCCGCTCTCGAGCAGGAGGTGCTGCGCCACTGGCGCGAGCAGAGCATCTTCGAGCGCACCCTCACCCGCACCGCCGAGGGCCCGCTCTTCGTCTTCTTCGAGGGCCCCCCCACCGCCAACAACAAGCCACATGTCGGGCACGTGGTCACCCGCGTCGTCAAGGACCTCTTCCCGCGCTTCCGCACCATGCAGGGCTACCACGTGGCCCGCAAGGCCGGCTGGGACACCCACGGCCTGCCGGTCGAGATCGAGGTCGAGAAGCGCCTGGGTTTCTCGGGGAAGAAGGAGATCGAGAACTACGGTATCGCCGCCTTCAACCAGGCCTGCCTCGAAAGCGTGCAGACCTACGAGCGCGATTGGCGCGCGATGACCGAGCGAGTGGGCTACTGGCTCGATCTCGACGACGCCTATCTCACCTACACCAACGGCTACGTGGAGAGCGTGTGGTGGGCGCTCGCCGAGCTGGCCAAGAAGGGCTTGCTGGTCGAAGGCCACAAGAGCCAACCCTATTGCGGCCGCTGCGGCACCACGTTGTCGAGCCACGAGGTGGCGCAGAACTACAAGGACGTCGACGATCCTTCGATCTGGGTGCTCTTCCCGGTGCGAGCCGGCCAGTCCCTGACCACCACCGAGGGGACGCCCTTCGAGGTCGAGGCCGGGTTCCACATCGTCGCCTGGACCACCACGCCGTGGACGCTGCCTGGCCATGCCGGGCTGAGCGTCCATCCCGAGCTCGACTATCGGCTGGTGGCCCACCCGACGCGGCCCGGAGCGACCATCCTCTTCGCCGACGCCATCGCAGTGCCGATCCCCTACGAGACGCAGGTCGACGGCAAGACGCAGCGCCGCGACCTGCGTGACCAGCCGGCCCTCGCCCGCTTCCGTGGTCGCGACCTCGCCGGTCTGCGCTACGACCGCCCCTTTGCCACCGCCCCCGCCGATCAAGAGCCGACGGAGGAGGCCTTCTCGCCAGCGCCCTCCGACGCCGACGGCTGGGTGGTGGTGACGGCCGACTACGTGACGGCGAGCGACGGCACCGGGATCGTCCACACCGCGCCCGCCTTCGGCGCTGACGACTACGCGACGGGCCAGAAATACGGCCTCGGCCTCTACCGGACCATCGACCCCAACGGCAAGGTGGCCGAGCGTGGCGGCATCGAGCCCTTCGCCGGCCTGTGGTTCAAGGACGCCGACCAGCCGGTGGCGCGCAACCTCAAGGAGCGCGGCCTCGTGCTCCACCTCGACCGCTACCGCCACAGCTACCCGTTCTGCTGGCGCTGCGACTCGCCGCTGCTGCAGTACGCCACCAAGAGCTGGTTCGTGCGCACGACGGCCGAGAAAGCCGAGCTGGTGGCGAAGAACCGTGAGATCGCCTGGCACCCGGCACACGTCGGCGAGGGCCGCTTCGGCAACTGGCTCGAGAACGTCGTCGACTGGGCCCTCTCGCGCCGCCGCTACTGGGGCACACCGCTGCCGGTGTGGCGCTGCGACGACCCTGCCTGCGGCGAGCTCCACGTGGTCGGCTCCTACGCCGAGCTCTTCGCGTTGAGCGGCCGGCCGCAGCCCGCCGACCCCTATGACCGGCGCCAGTTCGACCCCCACCGGCCGTACATCGACGAGGTCACCTGGAGCTGCCAGGCCTGCGGCCGAGGCACCATGCGGCGCGAAGAAGAGGTGATCGACGCCTGGTTCGACTCCGGCTCGATGCCCTTCGCCCAGCACCACTACCCGTTCGAAAACCGCGAGCTCTTCGCCCGCCAGTTCCCCGCCGACTTCATCTCCGAGGCGGTGGATCAGACCCGCGGCTGGTTCTACACCCTGCATGTCCTCGGCGTGCTGCTCTTCGATTCGGTGGCCTACAAGAACTGCATCGTGCTCGGCCACGTCAGCGACGAGCAGGGGCGGAAGATGTCGAAGCGGCTCGGTAACGTGGTCGACCCGATGGCGGTGATCGAGGAGACCGGTGCCGACGCCCTGCGCTGGTACTTCTGCGTCAACGACCCCGAGCAGACGGCCCGCTTCTCCGCCCGCCTGGTGCGCGAGGCGGCGCAGGGCTTCTTACTGCCGCTGTGGAACGCTCTGTCGTTTTTCACCATCTACGCCAACCTCGACGGCTGGCACCCCGCACGCGCCGCAGCCCCCACCGTCGCGGCGCGCAGCGAGCTCGACCGTTGGATCCTGCTGCGCCTCGAGCAGGTCCGCCGTGAGGTCACCGGCCGGCTGGAGGGCTACGACATCGCGCCTGCCGCCCGCAGCATCGAGGGCCTGCTCGACGACCTGACTAACTGGTACATCCGGCGCAGCCGTGGCCGCTTCTGGGCGGAGAACCCGGAAAGCCGGGACAAGGAAGCCGCCTACCACACGCTCTACGAGGTGCTCGCCACCCTCGCCCGGCTGATCGCACCGTTCACCCCCTTCGTGGCCGACGTGCTGCACGGCCACCTCGTGCGCAGCCAGGGTGACGGCGCAGCGGCGAGCGTGCATCTCGAGAGCTGGCCGGCCGAACGAGGCGAGGTCACCGGCACCGCTGACGCGAGCACGCTCCTGCAGCGCATGCAGGACGCCCAACGGGTGGTGGTCCTCGGCCGCGCCGCTCGCAACGCCCACGAGATCAAGACCCGCCAGCCGCTGGCCGGGGTCACCCTGGTGACCAACCTGCCGGCGAGCTTCCGCGCCAACATCGAGCGCGCGGCCGAGATCGTCCAGGACGAGCTCAACGTCAAGCAGGTGCGTTGGGCGGCAGAGCGCGGTGAGTACGTCCACCACGAGGTGCGGCCCAACTTCAAGGCCCTGGGCAAACGCCTGGGCCCGCTGATGAAGGCCGTGAAAGCCGCCCTGGAGGCCGCCGACGGCGACCAGCTGGTGACCGGTCTCGAACGCGACGGCGCGATCGAGCTGGCAGCCGAAGGGCAGACGGTGCGCCTCGAACGCGACGACCTCGAGATCCGGCTGATCGAGAAAGAGGGGCTCGCCACCGCCGGTGACAGCGAGCTGCTCGTCGCCCTCGACACCGCTACGACCCCAGAGCTGGTGGCCGAGGGGCTCGCCCGCGAGGTCGTCCACCTGATCCAGGCGGAGCGCAAGAAGGCTGACCTCGCCTATGCCGACCGCATCCGCGTGCGCTACCGGGTAGATGCTGCGATGGCGGCCGCGATCGACGCCCACCGCGGCTGGATCGCCGGGGAGACGCTCGCCGTCGCGCTGGACTCCGCCGGCGAGGCCACCGGCGAACCGAGCTTCGAGATCGCCGTGGCCTGACGGCCAGGCGCCAAGAGCAGTTGCAAGGAGAACCCATGGCAGGCATCTTCAAGGCCTACGACGTGCGGGGCATCTACCCCGAGCAGATCCACGAGGACATCGCCCGCCGCATCGGCCGGGCCTTCCGTGCCGTCCTCGACCCCGCCGCGGTGGCGGCCAACCCGACCGTCGTCGTCTCCCGCGACATGCGTGCCTCCTCGGAGCCGCTCGCCGCCGCGGTGATCACCGGCGTGCTCGAGAGTGGCCTCAACGTCGTCTACACCGACCTCTCCACCACCCCGATGAACTACTTCGCGGTGGGCCACCTCAAAGCGGCCGGCGGGATTCAGGTGACGGCGAGCCACAACCCGGCGAAGTACAACGGTCTCAAGTTCAGCCGCGACGAGGCGAAGCCGGTCTCGGGCGACGAAGGGATCCCGCTGATCGAAAAGCTGGCGACGGGCGAGGGCGCCGCGCGCGCCGACGAGCCCGGCACCATCGAGGAGACTTCTGTCTTCGACGCCTACGGCAGGTACATCAGCTCCTTCCTCGCACGGCCGGCGGGCGCCCGGCGGCTCAAGGTGGTGGTGGACGCCGCCAACGGCATGGGAACCCTCTACCGCCCCATCCTCGAGGCGGCGGGGATCGAGCTCATCCCGCTCTATTTCGAGCTCGACGGCACCTTCCCCAACCACGAGGCCAATCCACTCAAGTACGAGAACCTGGTCGACCTCTGCAAGGCGGTGCGTGAGCACGGTGCCGATCTCGGGGTCTCCTTCGACGGCGACGCCGACCGCGCCGCCTTCGTCGATGAGCAGGGCCGGCCCATCGGTAGCGACCTCGCCACCGCGCTGATCGCCGGCGAGCTGCTCGCCCACGACCCCGGCAAGGCCGTGGTCTATGACCTGCGTTCCTCGCGGGCGGTGGCCGAGTACATCGCCGAGAAGGGCGGGCGGCCGATCCGCGAGCGCGTGGGGCACTCGTTCATCAAGGCCACCATGCGGGCCAACGACGGCCTCTTCGGCGGCGAGCTGGCCGGCCACTACTACTTCCGCGCCAACTACTTCGCCGACTGTGCCCTGCTCGCGGTGTTCGAGATCCTCAACCTGCTGTGGAAGGAGGGCAAGCCGATGTCGGCGCTGGTCGCCCCCCTCGAGCGCTACGCCAAGAGCCCGGAGATCAACTTCGAGGTCGAGGACAAACAGGGCAAGATCGCAGCCCTCGCCGCCAAGTACGCCGACGCCGAGATCGACTACCTCGACGGCATCACCCTCGCGTACCCCACCTGGTGGGCGAACGTCCGGCCCTCGAACACCGAGCCCTACCTGCGCCTGGTGCTCGAAGCAGCCACGGAGGAGGAGCTCGCCCACCGCCGCGAGGAGCTGATCTCCCTCCTCGGCGAGCCCGCGGAATAGGAATGGCCCAGGGTGGAAACCCTGGGCAGGGTGAAGACGGACCGCGCCAGACCCACGCCCTCAAGACCCGCGGCTCCCGCCGCGGGCTATCCAGGAAGCTCCCTGCGGGAGCAACCACTGACGTTCCGCGAGCCCGCAACGGGCGGCACCCCATAGCCCAGGGTGGAAACCCTGGGCAGGGTGGAAACCCTGGGCAGGGTGCGGCGGGCCATCTCAGAAGACCCGGGCGGGGTGGCGCCGACCACTCCAGGCCCGCACACCGGCGTCAGCACAGACGCCGCGATTCCGTCCTGGTTGTGGTTGCTGCCATGTCCCACACCTTCAAGAAGCTCGTCTACCACATCGTCCTCGGCACCAAGCATCGGCGTCCTCTGCTCGACAGGACGGAGATGGAGCCGCTGGCGGGGTTCATCGCCGGGATCCTGGCTCGGCGACGCGGGCGTCTCCTCGCCAGCGGCGGCATGCCGGACCACATTCACCTCCTGGCGAGCTGGGGGACGGATATCTCCGTGGCCAACATGGTTCAGGTGATCAAGAGCAACTCGTCGCGGTGGCTGAGCGATGGCCGAGATCCGACACGTGGTCGCTTCGCCTGGCAAACGGGTTATGCGGCCTTCTCCGTCAGCGAGTCGCAGATCACCAAGGTCAAGCGCTACCTCCTGCGCCAGGAGAGCCACCACGCTGAGCGCTCTTCTGAGGATGAGCTCGTGAACCTGCTTCGACTGCACAACATCGACGCCTACGGAGGTGAACTCACGGCAGGGGTCGCTGCCCGCGAGCCCGCAACGGGCGGCACCCCATAGCCCAGGGTGGAAACCCTGGGCGGGGTGAAAACCCTGGGCGGGGTGAAGACGGACCGCGCCAGACCCACGCCCTCAAGACCCGCGGCTCCCGCCGCGGGCTATCCAGGAAGCTCCCTGCGGGAGCAACCACTGACGTTCCGCGAGCCCGCAACGGGCGGCACCCCATAGCCCAGGGTGGAAACCCTGGGCAGGGTGAAAACCCTGGGCAGGGTGGAAACCCTGGGCGGGGTGGAGACCCCGAGCGGGGCGAAAACCCCGCACGAGGTGGCTGCCCCGGGCCCCGAGGCAGCCTCAGTCCCGACGGCCGCCGAGGAGGCCTGAGCGCAGGAGATAGTAGAGCAGGGTGAGGAGGGTCGAGACGGCGGCCGCCACGTAGGTCATCGCCGCGGCGTTGAGCACGCGGTCGACGCCCTGGCGCTCACCGGCCGAAACGAGCCCGTACTCGGCGATCAGGCGCTTGGCGCGGGCCGAAGCATCGAACTCGACCGGCAAGGTGATCACCTGAAAGGCGAGGACGAGCGAGAAGAGCACGGCGCCGATGCCCACCAGGCCGGGCTTCTGCAGGAAGAGGCCGATCATCATGACGAAGATGCCGAGGTTGGAGCCGATCCCCGCCGTCGGCACCAGCATCGAGCGCAGCCAGAGGGGCTTGTAGGCCCGGGCGTGCTGGATGGCATGCCCCGCCTCGTGGCAGGCGACCCCGATCGCCGCCACCGAGCGCGAGCCGTAGACCGGCTCGGAGAGCGCGAGGGTCTTGTCCATCGGATTGTAGTGGTCGGAGAGCATGCCCTGCGTGGGCACCACCCGCACGTCGCGGATGCCCGCCCGGTCGAGCAGGACCTGCGCCGCCTGAGCCCCGGTCAAGCCGGAGCTTGCCGCCACCCGCGAGTATTTGTTGAAAGCCGACTTGGTCCGCCAGCTGGCCCACAGCGAGAGCGCGAGGGCCGGCGCGATGAAGAGCAGATAGTCGAAGTTGAAGCCCAGCATGGTCGAGGGTCCTCCGTCGTTCGCCCCCAGCAACACGCCCGAGAGCCGATTCTATTCCGGCGCCTGCGCGCGCCGCTGAGAGCCCCGGACTAGAGGAGGCGCATCTTCTCCTTGACGGAGAGCACCTGGCGGCCACGAGGGCGATCCCCGCCGTCGCCAGGCTCGATCGTGATCATGATCCCCACGATGCCGTCCGGCATGCTGGGGGAACCGAGCTCCGCGTTGGAGCTCTCGGCAACCCGGAAGGTGCCGCCGGAGTGGGCCTTCTCGGCGGTGACGAACCACAGCTGGTAGACCTCGCGGGGCCCCACCTGCGGCAGGCCGGTGACCTTGAGGTACCAGTGCCGATGATCGCCCGCGATGTAGAGCACGCCGCGGGCGAGTGCCAGGTCCGCCGCCGGCTCGACGGGCTCCAGGCGGCAGGCCTCGGCACCACGCTGGGTGACGAGCGCCAGCCGCTCGCGCTGGCCGGCCGTTTCCGCCTCGAGCCGCGCCAAGCGGGCAGCGACCTCCTCTTGCAGCTGGCCGCTCGCCGCCAGGCGGGCCGCCAGCTGCGAGGTCTCGAAACGCGCTGCCCGCAGCTCGCTGTAGAGGAATGCCGACCCTGCCACGGCGAGACCGGCGACGGCGGCCGCCAGGGCGAGCGGCCAGCGACGCCGGCGCACTCTGGGCGGACCTGCCGGCGTGGCAGAGGTAGCGGGGCTCGGGGCGGGTGCAGGGAAACCCCGCACTGGCTCTGCAGGAAGGAGGGCTTGCTCCCGATCCAGGCGCACCGCGGCGAGAAGGGCTTCGCGGCCGCCGGCCGGCGGGGCGAGCGTCCCGAGCTCATCCGGCAGCAGGCCGAGCACCTCGGCGTAGAGCCGCTGCAGGACCTGCTCCTCCTCGCTCAGGTCGTGCACCTCCTTGCCCTCGAGGAGGGAGAGGATGATGCGATCTTCGGCTTCGAGCTCCAGGCTCACAGCAGGTCCCGAATCTCGGCCCGGAGGGCCGTACGCAGCTTCTTCATCGCCAGCAAGGTCCGCGTCTTCACCGTTCCCAACGGAATGCCCGTGGCAGCGGCGATCTCGCTTTGGCTCAAGCCGGCGAAGAAGCTCATGCGGAGGATCTCCGCCTGCTCGGCCGGCAACCGGGCGAGCTCTTCACGGACCCTTCTGCCTCGCTGCTGATCGAATACGTTCCTCGCCCCCTCGGGGGATGTATGGAGGTTGCCCTCTTCGTGCAGAAAGCCCGAATGAGTGCGCTCGACCACGCGGGCCGAGCGCAGGCGGTCGATGGCGCGGCTGCGCGCGATGAGCACCAGCCAGGTGGAGACCGAGGAGCGGTTCGAGTCGTAGCGCGCCGCGTGGTTCCAGGCGTAGATCAGCGCCTCCTGGACCACTTCCTCGGCGTCGTCCCGGGAACCGAGGATGCGGGTCACCAGGGCGAGGAGGCGCGGTGCGTGGCGATCGTAGAGCTCGGCGAGCGCATCCCCGCGACCGGCAGCGACAGCTCGTACGAGATCGAGATCGCTGTCCTCGCCGCTGACCATCCCTCGCCTCAGTTCTCCGGGAAGATGGGGGCTGGTCGGCCGCGCTCGTCGACATGGACGTAGACGACCTCCGCCTCGGTCACCTTGGTGCGGCCAGCCGAGGCGCCGAACTGCGCTTCCGCCTCGACCAGGACCTTGACCGCAACCGAGGTGCGCCCCACGCGGAGCGTCTCGGTGTAGAGCGACACGAGGTCGCCCACCAGCACGGGGGCATGGAACTCCACTTCGCGCATCGCCACCGTCACCAACTTGCCACGCACATGCCGGTGCGCTTCGACGGCCCCGGCCTGGTCGATGTACGACAGGATGATGCCACCGAAGACCGTACCCATGGCGTTGGTGTCCTTCGGCATCATCACCACCCGGATCGCCGGCAACTTCGACGCCGCCACCGCGCTCGGCTTCGCCTCCCCCTCAGCCACTCGCCACCCCTTCCTCGTAGCAAGCCCGACAGCGTGCCTCGTAGCTCTCGGTGTCGCCCACCAGCACCTGTTCCTGGTTGCCCACCAGACGCTGACTGTAGTGCGCCGGCTCGCCGCAGCGCACGCACACCGCGTGCATCTTATCGACGTACTCGGCGATGGTCAGGATGGCCGGCATCGGGCCGAAGGGGCGCCGCCGGTAGTCGAGGTCGAGGCCGGCGACGATCACCCGCAGGCCGCGATCGGCAAGCTCGTTGACGACGTCGACCAGGGTCGGGTCGAAGAACTGGGCCTCGTCGATCCCCACCACATCGACGTCCGGCTCCAGGCTCGCCAGCAGGGCGCAGCTGTCGTGGACGGTCGTGGCGTCGAGGGCGCGGTTGTCGCGGGTCGTCACCCGTTCCGGGCCGGAGCGGGTATCCGTGTGCGGCTTGAAGACCTGGGTCCGCTGGCGGGCGATCTCGGCGCGGCGCAAGCGACGGACCAGCTCCTCGCTCTTGCCGGAGAACATACCGCCGGTGATGACCTCGATATGACCGCGGGAACGCTCGCTTCGCAATGCCATCGAAGGGCCGATGCTACACCGTGGACCCTGAGGATTCCATATGATCCAGCTGTGATCCGCGCCCTGATCTTCGACTTCAACGGTGTGCTCGTCGACGACGAGCCGCTGCACTACGAGCTGTTCGCACAGGTCCTCGGCGAGGAGGGTGTGAAGCTGGCCGAAGCGGACTATTACCGCCATTACATCGGCTTCGACGATCGCGGCTGCTTCCAGGCCGCCCTGGCGCAAGCTGGCCGGCCGAGCGACCCGCTGCTGCTGATGCGCCTGATCACCCGCAAGGCGACCTACTACCGCGAGCGAATTCGCGCCGAGGGCTACCCGTTCTTCGCCGGCGCCTGCGCGCTCGTCAAGTCCGCGGCCCAGGCCGGCCTACCCCTCTGCGTGGTGAGCGGGGCGCTGCGCGAGGAGGTGGAGGGGGCGCTCGTGCAAGCGGGCGTGAGCGAGCACTTCAAGGCCTTGATCACAGCCGAGGACGTGCAGGCCGGCAAGCCGGACCCGGAGGGCTACCAGCGAGCCCTTGAGGCGCTCAACTCGCGACCGCCGCTACCGGACCGGTTGATCCACCCGCATGAGGCCCTGGCGATCGAAGACACGCCGGCCGGGCTTGCCGCGGCGGCCGCGGCGGGCCTGTCGACCGCCGGCGTGGCCCAGACGCACCCGGCCTCGGCGCTCGCCGAGGCCGACCTCGTGGTGGGCTCGCTGGCGCGGGCCGAGCTGCGGGACCTGCTGCAGCCGTTCGCCAGCGATTCCTGAGCCGGTGGTGAGTCAAGCGACGGGGATGCGGCCGGCGAAGCCGTCCTCGTAGGAATGGAAGTAGCCGATCGAGGCCTCGGGATAGCGCCAGCAGTAGTAGCCGCTGCCGCTGTCCCAATCGACCAGCCAGAGCCCCTTGACCTCGCAGCCGAGGGCCACGATCTCCTGCGTCCAGGCCTGGACGATCAAGTCGTAGGCCCCCGTGAGCTCCTCGCGCCGGTTCTCCATCTCCTCCCGGCTCTTGACCTCGTTGAGCAGCGCCTCGACCCGGCGCACGGCGGCGTCGGTGAGCCCACGCACCAAGGGGAGAGTGTTGAGCGCCTCTTCGTAGGTAAACGTGCGTCCCGCCCTGCGCTCGGTAGCCATCGCGGGCGCGATGCTAGCAGAGGGGTTTGCGGCCATGGGCGCACCGCGAACGGGGGAATACGCCGCGCTGGTACCCGGTTTGACAACGGGAAGCGCCGACCGTACCGTTGCACGGTCGGTCGCCGGCCGTCGGTGGTTGCAGAGCGGCATTGCCGGCACCCGGAGCGCCACATCTCGGTGGGGCCCTTTTTCGATCAGGAGCACGACCATGGAAGCCACCCAGGAGCAGACTGCCCCCCAGGCTCATGAAGACCCCGCCGCCGAGCCGGAGACGCCCGTCACCCTGACCGCCAAGGCGGTCGACATGGTGCGCATCACCCAGAAGCAGGAAGGGATCGACGACAGCTACGGGCTGCGGATCGCCGTCCGCGGCGGCGGTTGCAGCGGCTTCGAGTACGCCCTCGACTTCGAGAACGAGGCGCGGTCGAACGATCACTGCTACGAGCAGAACGGGCTCAAGGTCTACGTCGATGCGGTCTCGGCGCGCTACCTCCAGGGCACCAGCATCGACTACGTGCTCGGCCAAACCGGCGCTGGCTTCAAGTTCCACAACCCTAACGCCAGCGGCACCTGCGGCTGCGGCTCGTCCTTCGCCGTCTAGGCCCGGCGCCACCCCCCTGCGTTCCTAGCCCACGGGGCCGAGCTCGGCGAGCTCGGCCTCACCGCCACCTTCCACGGCCAGGCGGGCACCGGGCTCACCGGCCCGCCGGTGGACCACCGCGAGCGCTGTGCAGCGGCCATCCGCCAGGCGCACGACGGGGCCCAGCCGACCCACCGCCTGGCCATCGAGCAGGAGCGCGGCGCCCTCGGCGGCGGCAGTCGCGGCATCCAGCCAGAGGCGCCGCATCAGGTGGTTCGCCTTGCCCCTGTAGTGGATGCGAGCGATCACCTCCTGTCCCAGGTAGCAGCCCTTGGTGTAGGACACCGCAAGCTCCTCGCAGCCGGTTTCCTGGGGGAAGTGCTCGGCACCGAACTCCCGACCGAAGGCCGGGACGCCCGCCAGCACCCGCGCCCGCTCGACGGCCTCGCCGCCTACCAAGGTGACCCCTGGCCGACCGCGCAGGTCCTCGAGCAGGAGGGTGGCCACCGAAGCGGAGGTCCAGAGGGTGAACGCCGGCAGCCCGGCGATCTCGTTGCGCACCAGCTCGACCTCGATCCCACCCACCGCGGCACGCTGGTGCAGGTACAGCTCGGCGGGGACGGCGGTCTCGGCCGCCAACACCTCCTCGGCCCGCGGGCCCAGCAGCGTCAGGGGCAGCATGTCGGCGAGCGGCAGGAGCTCGACGCGGTCGGCGATCAGGTACTTCTCCAGGTGCCCTGTGATGGTGGCACCCAGCCCCGCCGGCAGCTCCAGCCAGAGACGGTCGGCGAAGGCGAGCACTGTCACGTCCGCCAACACCTTGCCCTGGGCGGTGGTGAAGAAGCCGTAGGCTCCCTGCCCGGGGGCGAGGGCCTTGACGTCACAGCTCACCAGGCCGTGGAGGAAGCGCTGGCGGTCCGCTCCCACCAGCTCCAGCCGTCCGACGTGCGAGCGGTCGTAGAGGCCGGCGCCAGCCGCCAGGGCCGCGGCTTCGGAGTCCGGCGCTGCGTAGCCGGCGACGGCCTCCACGCCGTGGGTCGTGCTCAGCCGCCCACCCCAGCGGCGGTGTAGGCGGGCGAGGGGAAGGGGTTGCCGGGGAGCGCTCGGGCTGGTCGTCATGGCCGGAGTCTAGCCCGAGCCGCGCCGCCTACCCGCCGCGGCGAGCCCGCTACAATCGCCCCATGAGCTCCCAGACCTTCGCACTCGAGACCGCGTCCGGCCGCACCGTCCACGGCGTGGTCGATCTCCCTGCCGCGCCCGGACCGCACCCGACCGTGGTGATCTGCCATGGTTTCAAAGGTTTCCTCGAATGGGGCTTCTACCCGCCGCTGGTCGACCTCTTCACCGCCCGTGGCCTGGCGGTGGTGCGCTTCAACTTCACGGGCGCCGGCATGCGTCCGGGTGACGAGCTGGTGACCGATCTCGCCGCCTTTCGGGACAACACCTACGCCCGCGAGCAAGAGGACCTCGGCACCGTGCTCGACGCGCTCCCCGAGCGGCTCGCCGCGGGGCACCTCGATGGCCGGCGCTTCGCCCTCCTCGGCCACAGCCGGGGCGGCGGAGCGGCCGTGCTGGCGGCCAGCCGCGAGCCCTACCGCTCGCGCCTCGCCTGCCTGGTCACCTGGGCGGCGATCGCCCGCATCCGCCGCTTCAGCGCCGGCGAGCGAGCCTTGTGGAGGGCGCACGGCGAGCTGCCGATCGAAAACGCCCGCACCCACCAGCAGCTGAGCCTCGGACCGGCCATGCTGGCCGAGATGGAGAGCGAGCCCCCGGAGCTCGACATCCTGGCCGCTGCCGGCCGGCGGCGAGCCCCCTGGCTGATCCTCCACGGCGATCGCGACGAGAGCGTGCCAACCGCCGAGGCCGACGAGCTTGCTGGCGCCGCGGCCCGACCTTTCGAGCTGGTGAAGATCGGCGGCGGCGACCATACCTTCGGTGCCCGCCATCCCTTCGCCGGCCCCACACCGCAGCTGATCGAGGTCTTCAACCGCACCCAGACCTGGCTGCTGCGCCACCTCGCGGGAGAGCCCTCACCATGACACCACTGTTGTTCTGGGACGTCGACACCCAGGTCGACTTCATGCTTCCCGAAGGCAAGCTCCACGTGCCCGGAGCCGAGACGCTGCTGCCGCAGCTGGCCGCGCTCACCCAGGCGGCACACGACAACGGCATCCCCGTGCTCGCCTCGGCCGACGACCACGAGCTCGGTGACGCCGAGATCTCCGGCCCACCGGACTTCCGCACGACCTTCCCGCCGCATTGCCTCCGCGGCACCCCGGGGGTCGAGCGCGTCCCCGCGACGCAGCACCCGGAGGCCGTCGAGATCGGCCATCGCGAGCTCTCGGCGGTCGAGCTCGCCCAGCGGCTGGCGGGCGGCCCGACGTCGTTTCTGGTGCAGAAGAAGCGCTTCGACGTCTTCTCGAACCCCAACACCGAACCGCTGGTCGCCGCCCTCGCGCCCAAGCGCATCGTGCTCTACGGCGTTGCCCTCGACGTCTGCGACCGCTACGCGATCGAGGGCCTGCTCGCCCGCGGCTACGCAGGTCTTGAGCTGGTCCGCGACGCGGTGAAGCCCATCCGGGCCGAGGAAGCACCCGACCTGCTCGCCGACTGGCAGCGCCGCGGAGTCACCTTGACGACGACGGCGGCGGTGCTGGCGAGCCTGGGCGCCGGCTGAGCGGCCCAACCGGGCGGTTCACGGCAGATGCCACGGCAACCAGCCGGCGCTCTCCAGGTCCTGGACCACCCAATCGGCCCCGGCCGCAGCCAACGCTGCCGCCGAGGTCCGGCCCGTCGCCACGCCGAGGACCGGCACGCCGTGGGCGCGGCCGCAGGCGACATCGAGCACCGTATCGCCGATGATCAGCGCCTCGTCGGCCGCGAAGCTCTCGCCGCGCGCGGCGCTGGCCCGTGCCAGGGCCGCCGGTACCAGATCGGACCGCTCGATACCGTCGTCGCCGAAGCCGCCGAAGGCGAAATGCTCGCTGAGCCCCACCCGCGAGAGCTTGATCCGCGCCCCGGCCTCCCAGTTGCCGGTGAGCAGACCGAGCGCGAAGTCCCCCTGGCTACTGAGCCCGGCAAGCAGGCCCTCGACGCCCGGCATCAGCCGCATGGCCGCCGCCTCGAGGCCAGCCTCCAGGTGCTCCACGTAGCACTGCCGCACCGCCGGCAGCTGGGCGATCACCTCGTGCCGCGGCAGCCCGGCGGCGGTCATCAGGTCGACGACGATCTGGGGGTCCGTCTTGCCGGCGAAGTCGTAGCCGCCGATCCCGCCCGCCGTCCCGAACACCACCTCCAGCGCGTGCGCGAAGAGGTGCCCCGGCACTCCGCCGCAGCTCAGCAGCGTGCCGTCGATGTCGAAGAGGAGGAGCCGGGGACGGGCCATCACCGGCCTCAGCGCCAGCGCGGTGGGCGCTTGGTGTCGAGGAAGGTGGCGATGCCGTGCTGGCAGTCGGCCGTCGAGCGCGAGTCGGCGTTGGCGGCCATCGCGCGGTCCAGGGCGTCGTCGAGCGGCCGCCCGAGAACGTCGAGGAGCAGGCGTTTGGTGCGCGCGATCGACTCCGAGCTGGCGCCGGCGAGGACCGCCTCGGCCAGCGCGCGGCCGGCGCTCGCCAGCTCCTCACCCTTCACGACGCGATTGACCAGACCCAAGGCCAGGGCCTTCTCAGCCGGCAGCGGCTGGGGGTAGAGCAGCAGCTCGCGGATCTCGGCGCCGCGCAGCCGCAGCGGCAGGTAGGTGGCGACGAGCGCCGCCACGAAGCCGATCCGCACCTCGCTGTAGAGAAAGGTCGAGCCCTCAGCCGCGACCACGAAGTCATGGGCGGTGGCGATGCCGCAGCCGCCCGCCACGCAGGAACCGTGGACCATGGCGATGGTCAGCGCCTCCTGGCGGAGGATGGCCTCGAACAGCTCGCGCAGGCGCCGCGAATCGGCCAGGTGCTCGGCTGGCGAGGCATCGCGCAGCGCCCCGAGATGCTCGAGATCTGCCCCGGCACAGAAGTGCTTGCCGGCGCCCGAGAGCAGCACGGCTCGCACGCCCGCGCCGCGCAGGGGCTGGCGGTAGAGGTCGGTGACCTCGGCGAGCAGGCGGGGAGAGAGGGCGTTGGCGAGCTCTGGGTTCGCCAGGCGCACGAAGAGGAGGTCGCCCTCCTGGCGGACCTCGAGGTTCTCGTAGGCGAGCTGCATGGGATCTCCAAGGGATGCGGGCGCGACCGGTTGCCAAGGCCCTCAGCCGGCGAGCCCGAGCTCGGCGGCGAGCTCGGCCGGCACCTCGATCTGCATCGCGAGCAGGCCCTGGCCGTGGGTTTTGCCCTGGGCGTCGATCTGCAGGCTCTCGGTGCCACCACCACCCAGTGAATCGTGCAGGATGAAGTTGAGGGCATGCAGGTTGGGCACCTCGTAGCGGGTCACACCACCGTGGCAGATCGCGCGGAAGTGCGCCGCCACCCGCTCCGGGGTGACCTCGCGCACGAGCAGGGGATAGACGGCCGCCGTGTTGGCGATCAGCCCGACGTTCGAGGCATCGCCCTTGTCCCCCGAGCGGGCGTGGGCCAGCTGACGCAACTCGACTCTCACTCTGGGCCTCCCTCTGCCATCGCACGCGGCAGCGTCACGGCTCCTCCACGCTGACCACCAGGCTGCCCTCGACCAGCTGGCGCGGGATCAGCGCCGGCCAGTAGGCCACCACCCGCTGGGGCTTCGGGCGCCCGCCGGCAAAGCCGGTGACCCCGGGCGGGCCCGCCGTCACCAGCGGGGCGATCTCCTTGCCGAAGCGCTCGACCCGCGCCGCGTCGGGGTCGCGCACGCCGAGCCGCAGCACCACCTCCGGCGGATCGGGCGGCACGGCGAAGATCCCCGGCAGGCAGGAGCCCAGGCCGAGGAGCTCCTGCGAGCGATGCTCGGAGGCGAAGGCGCAGCCGGCGCGCTCCAGGCGCTTCCACACCGTCTCCGCCGCGAGGAGCGCCTTGTCCACCGCCCGCGGCCCGCAGATCGTGATGTCGCCGCTCGCCTTGTAGCCGGCGAGGTAGGAAGCCGAGATCTTGAGGAACGGCGTGTTGGGGCGACCGCGGATGCCGCGGACGGCGACCCGGTCCTCGCCTGCCTGGCTGAGCTCGATCGAGGTGAAGTCGGCGGTGACGTCCGGGGTGATGTACTCGCGGGGATCGCCCATCTCGTAAACCAACTGCTCGGCGACGGTATCTACCGTCACCATGCCCCCCGTTCCTGGGTGCTTGGTCACCACGAAAGACCCGTCTTGCGACACCTCGGCAATCGGATAGCCCACGTTCCAGAGATCGCGGACCTCCCACCAGCGGCTGAAGTTGCCACCCGTCGCCTGGGCGCCGCACTCGAGGATGTGTCCGGCGATCGTGCCGGCGGCCAGGCGGTCCCAGTCATCGCGCTGCCAGCCGAACTCGTGAATCAGCGGCGCGAGGGCGAGGGCGGTGTCGGTCACCCGGCCGCAGAGGACGATCTGCGCTCCCTGACCGAGCGCTTCGACCACCGGCTGAGCGCCCAGGTAGGCGTTGGCGCTCGTCACCTTGGCGAGCAGGGGAGCGAGCGGCTCACCGCTGTCCATGTTGGCGAGCGGGTGGCCGGCGGCGAGCAGCTCCGGCAAGCGGGGCAGGAGGTCGTCGCCCTCGACGGTACCCACCCGCAGGCCGTGGATGCCCAGCTCGCGGGCCACTTCGAAGATCTTCTCGCGGCAGGCCCGGGGGTTGAGGCCGCCAGCGTTGGTGATCACCCGCACCTTGCGCTCGACCAGCTCGGGGAGCACGCGCCGCACGAAGTCGATGAAGTCGGTGGCGTAGCCGAGCGCCGGGTCACGCAGGCGCTGCCGCATCATGATCGAGAGGGTCACCTCGGCGAGGTAGTCCATGCCGATGTAGTCGAGCGGCCCACCGCGGAGAAGCTCCACGGGAGCATCGACGTTGTCGCCCCAGAAACCCTGCCCATTGCCCACGCGTACCGTCTTCATGACGCCCTGAAGGTTAGCACGCGGCCCAACGGCCCCAGCGTGCTTCGCCGCCCTGCCGCAAGCCGGCAGAGGCTGGCCTGGAGCTTGCTGTGGCGACGAGCAGAACGGCGGGAGAAGGCATGGCGAGCAAGGGCAGGGGCTACCGCGTGGCCCAGCTGGACGGCTGGGAGATCTGGATCGGCAAGGGAGCAGCGGAGAACGACGTGCTGACCTTCCGGGAGGCCGATTCTCGCGATTTCTGGCTGCACGTGGCCGGCTACGCCGGCAGCCATGTGATCGTGCGCAACCCGCAGGAGGTGGCCGAGCTGCCCCGCGAGGTGCTGCAGCGGGCGGCAGAGCTCGCCGCCTGGCACTCGAAGGCCCGCGAGGCGCGCGGCAAAGTCGAGGTCCACGCCTGCCGGGTGGCGGACGTAAGAAAGCCAAGGGGCTTCGCTGCCGGCAAGGTCCAGCTGCGGAATTGGGAGAGCTTGAAGGTCTATCCGAAGGACCAGGTGGGAACCGCGCCTGCCCATCCAAGCGAGGTAGGGTGATGCTGTACGAAAAACTGAACGACGAGATGCGCAAGACGGTAGATGAGTTCGCCTCGGCCTGCCAGGAGCTGCCCTGGCGGGAGCGCGGTGGCCTGCTGGCCTGCACGGCGTCCCCGTTCGAGGCCACCTTCGAGTCGAGCGAGGCGAGCCTCGCGGCGCGCGGCTTCATCACCGCCGTCCTCGAACGCCTCGCCGCCGACGGCGTCGAGGGCCCCGACCATGCGGCCCTCCTCACCCTGTCGCTCAACCCCTTTCACCGCTCGCTCGCCGAGGAGTACTACGACGCCCATCCCGAGGCCGCCCCCGGCGCCGGTGACCACCCGCCACCCCGCCGCAAGGAGTGGATCAACTAGAAGCAGCGAGTGAGCGCAGCCGGCCCGCCTAGGTCTGCAGCACGCCGGTCCTGAACGCGGCGATCTCCGGGTTGTGGGCCACGCAGTGGAGGCTGCGGGCGAGGATGGCGCGGGTCTCGGCCGGGTCGATGATCGCATCCACCCACAGGCGGGCGGCGGCGTAGCGCGGGTCCATGGCGGCGGCGTAGCGGGCCTGGATCTCGCGCAGCAGGTTCGCCTTCTCCTCCTCGCTCACCTCGCCGCCACGGTTCTTCAGCTGGATGGCGAGCAGCGTCTTCGAGGCCTGCTCGCCACCCATCACCGAGATCGCCGCCGACGGCCAGGCGTAGACGAAGCGGGCGCCGTAGGCCTTGCCGCACATCGCGTAGTTGCCGGCCCCGTAGGAGTTGCCGACGAAGAGGGTGAGCTTGGGCACCGTCGAGTTGGCGACGGCGTTGACCATCTTGGCGCCGTCCTTGATGATCCCTCCCCGCTCGGCGCGGCTCCCCACCATGAAGCCGGTGACGTCCTGCAGGAAGAGGAGGGGGATCTTCTTCTGATTGCAGAGCTCGACGAAGCGGGCCCCTTTGTCCGCCGAGTCGGAGTAGATGACGCCGCCGATCTGCAGCTCCTTGTCGCGCTCGCCGAGGCCCGTCTGGCGGCCGACGATCGAGCGCTGGTTGGCGATCACCCCCACCACCTGCCCCTCGATCCAGCCGGTGCCGCAGACGAGCGTCCGGCCGTAGGTCGCCTTGTACTCGTCGAGCTCGCTGCCGTCGAGCAGGCGGGCGAGGAGCTCGTAGATGTCGTAGGGCCGCGAACGGTCCGCCGGCACCACCCCGTAGAGCTCGTCGGCCGGGAACAGGGGGGCCACGGGGGCACGGCGGGCGAAATCCGCCAAGACCGGCGGGGCCAGCTGCTCGAGCTGGCGGCGCAGGGCCGCGAGGCAGCTCGCATCGTCTGGGTGGCGGTGGTCGACCACCCCGGAGATGTCGCATTGCACGAAGGCACCGCCCAGGGCCTCGTTGTCGATCTCCTCGCCGATCGCCGCCTTCACCAGGTGCGAGCCGGCGAGGAAGATGGAGCCCGTGCCCTCGACGATATGCGCCTCGTCGCTCATGATCGGCAGGTAGGCGCCCCCGGCCACGCAGGAGCCCATGATCGCCGCCAGCTGGAAGACGCCGGCCGCGGAGAGGCGAGCGTTGTTGTAGAAGGCGCGACCGAAGTGCTCACGGTCGGGGAAGATCTCGTCCTGCAAGGGTAAGAAGACCCCCGCCGAGTCCACCAGGTAGACGATCGGCAGCCGGTTCTCGAGGGCGATCTCCTGGGCCCGCAGCACCTTCTTGCAGGTGAGCGGGAACCACGCGCCGGCCTTGACCGTGGCGTCGTTGGCCACCACCACGACCTCGCGGCCGTGCACCCGGCCCACGCCCATCACCACCCCTGCCGCCGGCGCTCCGCCGTACTCCTCGTAGAAGCCGTGGGCCACCCACAGCCCTAGCTCGAGAAACGGTGCACCCGGGTCGCAGAGGGCTGCTACCCGCTCGCGGGCGGTCAGCTTGCCGGCTGCCCGCTGGCGATCCTGGGCCTTGCTGCCACCACCGAGTCGGAGCTCGCCCTCCTGCTCCCTGAGACGGGCCAGCTCGGCCCGCCAGTGTTCGGCGGCCCGCCCGAAGGCCCCACTACCCACCGCTTTCGACTCCAGGATCGCCACGCCGAGACCGTCCTTTCTGCGCTCCGAGATCGTCCGCACAACTTCCGGCGAAAGGCTGATTCTAGCCCGCTCTCGCCGCCGTCGTGGGCCGCGGCGGCCGCTGTCTCCCTGCCGCGGGGCTCGGGCACCTCCCTGTCAGCTTGCTGGTGATTGATCGCTGTTTCTCGGTACCTGCGCGTTTCGCCAGGTCCGATCTCTGCCCAAGGAGGCAATCCAATGCGTCGATGCCGTGCCCTGCCTATCGTGCTCCTCGGCCTGGGCCTGCTCGCCCAATCCCAGCGGCCGCTGGCAGCCCAGTCCGCCGCCCGCCAGCCGCTCACCCCGGCGGCCCGCCGCGCCCTCCAGCTGCCGCTCTACGAGGCGGTGAAGGCCGACCCGCAGTACCAGAGCTTCGCGGCCGCCCTCGAGGTGACCCCGCTCGATGCCGGCCTGCGCGAGCGCTTCCTGCGCTTCATGCCGCTCTCGCCCCTCGACTTCCTGGAGATCGACATGCAGGTGCGGCGTTACGAGATCGCCGTGCCCAAGTTCCTCCACGACGAGCACGTGGCCTGGATCCGCCTGCACGACGAGGACGCCCGCAAGCTCTACGGCGACGTCTACGTCGACAGCGTGCTCGCCGAGTGGGCGGCCGACACCGGGGAGGCCATCGAGGACGCTGACCTCGCGAGCCGCGCGAGCATCTCCACGAACCGCAACGTCGCCTCGACGGCGAGCCCGGCGCCGCTCAACTTCCAGGGCGAGATCCAGATCGCCGTCAACCCCCTCGACCCGAACCAGATGGTGGCCGCCGCCAACACCTGGGACACCATCAGCGGCACCTGCGGCAACGGCATCCAGGCCGTCTTCTACTCGAGCAACGGCGGCATCACCTGGGGCTACACCTGTGCGCCGAGCGCCGCTGCCTATGGCATGACCTGCTCGCTGGGCTACATCTTCGGCTCCGACCCGGCCGTGTTCTGGAACGACGCCAACGAGGTCTTCCTCAACTACATGCTGCTCTGCTCGAACGGCTCGACGACGACGCGCTACGCCATGGTGGTGGCCAAGTCCACGAACGGCGGCGCCACCTGGGCCGGGCAGGGCGTGATCCAGAACAGCTGGTCGAGCTCCAACGTCGAGGACAAGAACTTCTACATCATCGACACCAACACGGCGAGCCCCTTCTACAACCGCCACTACACCTGCTGGGACCGCAACAACAACGAGCGGATGGCCTACTCGACCAACTCCGGGGTGAGCTGGACCCAGGTGGACATCCCGGCGGCCGCCGTCGGCACCTTCGACCTGGGCTGCGAGATGGCGGTCGACGACGACGGCACCTTGCACGTGATCTTCGACACCCTGGACTGCGGCAGCACGAGCTGCACCAACGAGCGGATGTTCTACACCCGCTCGACCAACGGTGGGGTCAGCTGGTCGACGCCGGTTCTCGTACAGGACTTCAACCTGGTGAGCTTCTCGGGCGCCAACTTCCCCGACGCTCAGGACAACCGCGGCGCCAACCCCTTCGGCGCCATCGCCATCGACAACTCCGGCGGGCCCTGCAACGGTACCCTCTACGCCGCCTTCAGCGACTTCGGCAGCGGTCAGAACGTCAACGACACGGACGTCTGGGTGACCCGCTCGACCAACAACGGTGCCACCTGGAACACGCCGGTGCGGGTCAACGATGGCGGCCTCGCCGGCCGCGTCCAGTTCCATCCCTTCCTGCAGGTCGATCCCACCAACGGCCGCCTGGTGGTCGCCTGGCACGACGCACGCAACGACACCGGCAACGACGCGGTCGAGATCTTCACCACCCGCTCGACGGACTGCGGCGCCAGCTTCGAGCCCAACTTGCAGGTGAGCCAGCCCTCGGCCGAGTTCAACAACAGCGGCATCTCCTACATGGACGAGAACACCGCCGACAACCCCAACCGCAACCCCAACCAGTACGGCGAGTACCTGGGCCTCGACGCCCTCGGCAACCGCGCCTACATCGCCTGGGTCGACACCCGGCACTTCTACCCCGGCTCCTCGACCAACGCCCAGAAGGAGAACCTGGGCTTCGTCTCGGTTGAGTTCAACCCGTGCAAGAACGGGGCGTTCGTCGGCATGCTCTATCGCTCCCTCGCCGCCGAGGACGGCTACATCCTGGAGTCGAGCGAGACCTCGAACGTCGGTGGCGCGTTCAGCGCCACCAACGCGACGACGCTGGCCTTGCGGGTCGGCGACAGCAGCGCTGACCAGCAGTACAAGAGCATCCTCTCCTTCGACACCTCGGGCCTGCCCGATCTCACCTGCGTGCGCGACGCCCGGCTGATGATCAAGCGCGGCGGCCTGGTGGGCACCAGCCCGTTCACCACCCACGGCAGCCTGCGGGTCGATGTCCGCACCGGCGGCTTCAATGGCAACACGGCCCTCGAGGCGGCCGACTTCCAGGCCGCGGCCACGGTCTCCACGGTCTGCACACTGTCGAACGCGCCGGCGAACGGCGACTGGTCCGAGTGCTACTTCTCCGACCCGGCGGCGATGGCGGCGATCAACCGCACCGGCCGGACGCAGTTCCGCATCTCCTTCGCCCGCGATGACAACGACGACCTCGGCAACGACCTCCTCGGCTACTACTCCGGCGAGGCGGTCACCGCCAACCAGCCCGTCCTGATCCTCTCCTTCCTGCCGTAACACCCCGGAAGGCTCCTCCGCTCGCCAGTGCGCGGGCGGAGGAGCACCGCCGGCCGGCGGCGCCGACCACCGGTGTAGGCTCGCGCCATGGCAGCCAGGACGCAGGAGGCCGGCACGCGGAGCGCGGCTGGGGCCACGGCCCTGGCCGGGCGCTGGCTGGTACGGCTCCTCCTCCTCGCGGCCGGGGCCCTGGCCGCCGTCCGCCTGGCTGGCCTGGCGAGCGACCCCCGGCGGCTCAGCGCGGCGAACGAGCGGGCCTTCTTCGCCTGGGCCTACCGTGACCCCACGATCGCGGCGCGCCTGCGCGGGCTCGCCCAGCACCTGGAGCCCGGGCGCCCGATCCTCTTTCTGCAAGACGAGCCGGACCTCAGCGCTGCCAAGTGGCTCCGCTTCATGGCGAGCTACTACCTGGTGGCGAACCCCGTCGCCGGAGTTCGCCCCCGCCCGGCGTCGCGGGCCACGCCGGCCACGGTTCGGCGCGTCCTCGTGGCGCCCAACGGTGAGCTCCGCCTCTTGCCCTCCGCTGCCGCCGAGAGCGCCCCCGAGTGATGCGATGCGGCTCGACGCGATGAGGCAGCCCGCGTCTGCCGCCGCAGGTCGGGTGCTCGCGAACCTCGCTGACGGCACGCTCTTGGGGGCCCTCAGCCTGCTCGTGCCGGCGACCCTGCTCCTCGGCCTCGCCGGCCTGCCGCTCGGGCCCGTGACTCTCGCGCCCTTGTGGGCCGCGGCGCTCATCGCTGCCGGGCGCTTCCTGGCCGAACCGAGGCCGGCGGTGCTGCCGGCGGACGGCGGTGCCGAGGGCCGCGCCTGGGCCCTGTTCTCTCGCCTGGTGCTCGCCGCGGCCGTCCTCGCTTGGGCCTGGAAGGTGCTCGCCATCCCGCTGTGGAGCTGGGACCACTTCGCGATCTGGGGCGTCAAGGCGCGCCGGCTGTTGGCAGCAGGGCACCTCGACTTGAGCTTCCTCCATCGCCTGGAGCTCCATGACTCGCGGCCGGACTACCCCCTCGGCCTCCCCCTCCTCTGGCGCCTGCTGGTGCTCGGGGCGGTGCCGGGGGCCCACGTCGTCAAGGCCTGCCACCTCGCCTGCGGCCTCGGTGTGCTCGCCGTGCTGCGCCGCGGTGCCCGGCTCGGCGGAGCCACGGAGCCCACCGCCAACGCCTTCGCCGCCTGGGCGGCACTCCTGCCGCTGTTCTGGGACAGCGAGGCCGTCGGCCTGGCGGAGATGCCCCTCGCCCTCTGGGCGACGGCGGCGGCGAGCCTGCTCTTCCGCGCCGAGCCACGCCGCCGGGACCTCGCCCTCGCTGCCGTGCTGCTCGGCTTCCTGCCCTGGCTCAAGGACGAAGGCCTGCCGCTCGCCCTGCTGCTCGCCCTCGCCGGCTGGCTGGGGCTGCCGCCAGCGCAGCGCCGGCCCTGGTTGCGCTGCGCCGCGGGCCGCGGTCTGCCGCTGGGCCTCCTCGCCCTCGGCCTCGACGGCCGCTTGCTGCCTTCCGGCGTCGGCTTCTTCGCCTGGCGGCCAGTCGACCGTCTGGCCGAACGGCTCCCCCAAGCGGGGACGATCCTCGCCGAGGCCGGGCGCCACCTCCTCGCTCCCGGCCAGCTCGCGCTCTGGCCGACCCTCCTCGCCGCCAGCCTCTGGGCCCTCCTCTGGCGGCGGCGTGCCGCCGCCCTCCTCGGCTGGGCCGTCCTCCTCCAGCTCGGCCTCTACGTCGGCACGGCGCTCGTGGCCTACCTGCCGCCGGCCGATCACCTGCGCGCCTCTCTCGGCCGGATCAGCGGCGGCCTCGCTCCCCTCGCCTTGCTCGCCTTCGCTCTGCTGGCCAGGCGGCAGCCTAGCCCGCCGCCAGAGGACTGCTAAGATCCGCGCCATGAAGATCCGCCTGTTCGCGTTCGCCTCCGCCAGCGAAGCGCTCGGGGTCGATGAGCTGACCCTCGACCTGCCCGCCGGGAGCAAGGTGGCCGATCTCAAGGCGCGCCTGCTCGGTCGCGCGCCTGCCCTCGAGCCGCTCTGGCCACGGCTGGCTGTCGCGGTGGACGGCGAGGTGGTCGGCGAAGGGGAGCGGCTCACCGATGGGGCCGAGGTGGCCCTGCTGCCTCCGGTCTCGGGGGGCCGCGGGCCATGTTCGTCGAGCTGACCACCGAGCCGCTCGACCTCGCGGGCCTCGCGGCGCGGGTGACGAGCCCGGCCCGGGGCGCCCTGGTGCTCTTCGTGGGCACCGTGCGCGACCACCATCAAGGCAGCTCCGTCGCCGCCATCACCTACCACGCCTATGAAGCGATGGCCCTGCGCCGGCTGGAACGCCTGGCCGGCGAGCTGGAAGCCCAGCACTCCGGGCTTGCCGTCGCCATCGCCCACCGCACGGGCCGCCTGGAGCCTGGGGAAGCGAGCGTGATCATCGCCACCGCCTCGGCCCACCGCGCCGCCGCCTACGAGGCCAACCGCGCGGCCCTCGAGCGCCTCAAAGCGGAGGTCCCGATCTGGAAGCGGGAGCACTACCGGGACGGCGGCGAGCGTTGGCGCGAGGAGGAGAGCCTGCGCCGCGACGGGGCGCCGCTCAGCGGCGCGGCTGGAGGGTCAGCGGATCGCGCTCCGGCAGGTGCTTGACGGCGCCGCCGTAGAAGTCACTCATTGAGGCCCGCCGGCCACGATCGCCGGGCTCGATCTCTCGCCAGCGCCCCACCACCAGGATGGCCAGCCGGTCCGGCGCCAGGTTTCGCGCCGCCACCCGCTGCACGTCCTCCGGCCGCACCCGTTCGATGCGGCCGCGGTAGTCGCGCCAGAAGGAGTGCGGGCGGCCGAGGTACTCGTCCTCGGCGAAGTAGCCGGCGATCTCCTCGGCGCTGTCGAACATCAGCGGCAGGCCGTCGACGATCGAGCGCTGGGCGAGACGCAGCTCCTCTTTGACCGGCGCCGTCACCCGCAGGCGCGACAGCTCCTCCCGCGCCAGCTTGATCGCCAGGGCCACCGTCTCGTTCTTCGACTCGAGGAAGACCCGCAGCTCGCCGGGCCAGAACTCGCCCACCCCCAGGCTGCCGCCGGCGCGGTAGGCGAGCCCCTCGACGGTGCGCAGCCGGCCGCCGATCCGCGACACGGCGTTGCCGCCCAGAAGCTCCGACAGCACCGTCAGGGCGTAGAAGTCGGGGTCGTCCCAGCCATCGCGCCGCGCCCCCAGGTGGCCGAGGATGACCTTGCCCTGCGGCAGGTCGCGCTCCAGGTGATAGAGGCCCGGCTGGAAGACGATCTGCGGCGCCGGCGGCGGCCACGCTGCCGGCGCGCCGACCTCCCAGCCGGCGAAGGCGCGCTCGAGCCGGGGCAGGACCTCGGCAGCGACGACGTCCCCCGAGACGGCGAGGACCATGCCCCGTGGCTGCCAGTAGCGGGCATGGAAGGCGGCGAGGGCGGCCGGGGTGAGCGCCGGCAGATCGGCGGGGCTGAGCTCGCGCTGCGAGAAGTGCTGCTCGTCGAACAGCAGGTAGCCCCATTCCCGCGACAGCACGGCGAGGGGATCGTCGGTGCGCTGCCGGAAGCTCGCCAGCAGGTTGGCCTTCGCGAGGTCGAGGCGCGCCGCGTCGAAGCGCGGGTGACGGAGAAGATCGAAGAAGAGATCGAGGCTCTCGCCCAGCACGGCGGATGTACAGCCGAGGCTCGCCCCGGCCCGCACACCACCTGCCGAGGTGTCGACATCGGCGGCCAGGAAGTCGAGGCGCTCGTCCACCTCCTCGGGGCCGAGCGTCGCGGTTCCCCCGCGCCGCAACATCAGCGCCGTCATCCCCGCCAGGCCGGCAGCGGCGGGTGGGTCGAGGTAGTCGCCGGCGCGCAGGGCGATCGCCACGTCCACCCACGGCGTCGCGTGGTCCTCGACGATGTAGACCGGGACCCCGTTCGACAGCTGATGGCGATAGGCCGCGGCCTCCGGCACGGTGATGGGCTGCCCGCTGAAGCGCAGTCGCGACGGGTGGTCGGGCACCGCGCCGTGCGGCTTGTCGGCGGCCGCGGCAGCCCCGCCCGCGAGCACCACCACGGCCAGCACCCAACGCCGGAGCACTCTCAGCTTCCCTTCCCGGCCGCTGGCCGGCGCTCGTAGAGCCCGACGGTCCGCCGCGCCGGCAGCAGGTACTCGGCGGCCACCCGCTGGACGTCGGCGGCGGTGACGGCGCTCGCCCGCGCCGGCCCGCTCCGCCAGCGCTGCCAGTCTCCGAAGCCGTCGCTCATCAGGAGCCTCATCATCAGCGCAGCGGGGTCCTTGGCCTGGCGGAAAGCGTCGGCGGCGATCTGGTTCTTGACCTTGGTGAGCTCGCGCTCGGCGATGGGTTCGCTGACCAGCCGCGCGAGCTCGGCGTCCCAGGCGCTGAGCAGTGCCTCCAGCGTCACCCCTTCGGCGGCCTCGGCCGCCAGCGAGAAGGTGCCGGCCCAGCGCATGGCGCTCTGCAGGGCCGCCGCCGAGATGGCGAGGCGCTGCCCTTCGACGAGCGACTTGTAGAGCCGGCCGGTGCGGCCGTTTAGCACGCCGGTCAACACCTCGAGGGCCGCGGTGTCTGGATGCGCGAAAGGCACGCTGGGATAGAGCACCTGGATCTGCCCGCGGCAGTCACATTGGACGCGGAGCCGGCGCTCGGCCTCGCGCGGCGGCGCGGGCGCGCTCACGGCGGGAGGCGCGGGGCGGGGCGGCAAGCGGCCGAAGTAGAGCTCGGCGAGCGCCCTGACCTCGGCGGGGTCGAAGTTGCCGACCAGCGCCGCGGTCAGGTTGCCAGGGCCGTAGAAGGTCTCGAAGTAGGACTCGGCGTCGGCGCGACCGAGCATCTCGAGGTCCGCCGGCCGGCCGAGGGTGGGCCAGCTGTAGGGATGGTCCTGCCAGAAGAGGGCCTTGAGCTGCTCGTCGTAGGGCCCCGTCGGGGTCGACTCGATGCGCTGCCGGCGTTCCTCGGCGACCACTGCCCGCTCGCTGTAGAAGTCGCGCAGCACCGGGTGCAAGAGGCGGTCGGACTCGAGCCAGAACCACAGCTCGAGCTTGTCCGCCGGCAGGGTGACGAAGTAGAGGGTCATGTCCTGGATGGTGAGGGCGTTGAGGCCCTTCGCCCCGGCCTGGGCGTAGGTGCGCCCGAACTCGCCCAGGCTGACCAGCGCCCGCTGCTCTTCGGCCAGGCGAGCGAGCTTGCGTTCGAGCTCGCCGCTCGCGGCCGCGCTGCCTGCCGCCTCGCCCGACCGCAGCAATCGTCGCAGCTCTGCGGCCACCTTCTCTTGCTCGTCGAGGAGGGCGCGCTCGCGGCGGAGGTCGCGGGCGCCGATCGTCTCGGTCCCCTTGAACAGCATGTGCTCGAGGAAATGCGTGAGACCGGTGATCCCGGGGTGCTCGTTGACGGCCCCCACCTTGGCCACCCAACCCGCCGCAATGGTGCTCATGCCGGGCCGCGGCAGGAGGAGGAAGCGCATGCCGTTGGCGAGCGTCACCTCCTCGACCGGCTCACCGCCGGCCGGGGCGCCGAGAGCCGGGGTGCCGAGGGCCGGGGCCGCCGCCGTCGCCGCTCCCAGCCAGGCGCCGAGGCTGGCGGCGGCGAGCCAGTGGGCAGGAGAGCGGCGGGCGGCGGAGCTCAAGGTGCGGCGCTCAGCGTTCGGCCGTGGCGGCCGCCACGAAGGCGCCGAGGTCGGCGCGCAAGCGGGCCAGTGAGGCTTGGTGGATGTACATCATGTGGCCGGCCTCGTAGAAGCCCAGCTGGACGTTGCCGGTGAGCGAGGGGTCGAGGCCGAGGTGGGCGACGCAGTACTCAGTGGCAAAGAAGGGGGTCGCCAGGTCGTAGTAACCGTTGGCGACGAAGACCTTGAGCGCCGGGTTGCGGGTGATCGCCTGGCGCAGCGCCTCGCCCACGTAGAGGAAGCGGTTCTGGTCGTCCTTGTAGCTCCACGGGCTCACCCGCGAGGTAAGGAGCTCGTAGGGCAGCTCGTTCTCGAAGCCGAGCTCGCGGCGCACGTAGTCGTTGAGCAGCGTGCCGTAGGGCCCGCGGATCGCCTCCATGCTGGGGTCGTACTCGTTGCGCTCACCGGCGGCATCGCGGTCGATGCCGCGGAAGCGCGCGTCGAGCCGGCCGACGGTACGGGCGTCGCCGCGCAGCAGCTCCTTGACGAAGCGCGAGATCTGGATCCGCAGGTCGGTCGCCTCGACGTAGGCGGGCGACAGTCCGGTCAAGCGGGCGAGCTGCGCGACCACCCGCGCCCGCTCATCCGCCGGCAACCGAGCCCCCAGCAGCAGGGCCCGGCTGTACTCGCCGAGGGCGAAGCGGCGGGACTCTTCGACGGCGGCACCGAGGTCGGAGGCGAGATCGGCCGGAAGCCTGTGGTGGTACCAGGCCGTGGCGGTGTAGGTGGGCAGGTAGAGAGCGTAGGGGAGGTCGTTTCCTGGCTCGAAGCGGATGGTCCCGAAGTTGAGCACCGCCGAGATCAGGATCACCCCGTTCAAGTACATGCCGTAGCGGCTTTGCAAGTGCTCCGCCAGACCCGAGGCGCGCACCGTGCCGTAGCTCTCGCCGGCGAGGAACTTCGGCGAGGCCCAGCGCTGGTTGCGGGTCACCCACAGGCGAATCAAGGCGCCCACGGACTCGATGTCCTCGCGGTAGCCATGGAAGTCCTTGGCCTTCTCGCCCGGTACCGCCCGGCTGTATCCGGTGGTCACCGGGTCGATGAACACGAGGTCGGTGACATCTAGCAGGGACGCCGCGTTGTCCACCAAGCGGTACGGCGGTGCCGGGGCCCAACCTTCCGTTCCCATGTCCGCGCGCCGCGGGCCGAGCAGCCCGAGATGCAGCCACACCGACGACGAGCCCGGGCCGCCGTTGAAGGCGAAGAGCAGCGGCCGCTTCGCTAGGTCTCGCACACCGTCTCGGGTGTAGGCCACGAAGAAGAAGCTCGCCTTCGCCGTGCCGTCCTCGTCGCGCAGAAGGTAGTTGCCGGCCGTCGCCGTGTAGCGCACCGTCTCGCCGGCGATCGCGATCTCGTGGTGCGTCGTCGCGAGCACCTCCTTGGGTTCGGCCTTGCCGGCCTGCACTCCTTCTGCGGGGCCGCTCGCCGGCTCGGCGGCCGGGGCGGAGACGACGCTCAGCAGACCGAGAAGGCCCCCCGCGAGGGCACCGAGCCAGCCACGACGATCTTGGTTGCCACTCATCGCCCCTCCTCCCGCGGCACCATCAGTGCCTGGATGGACTGCGAGTACTGCTCGTAGAACTCGGGCACCCGCGCCTGGAGCCAATCGACGTAGCCCGTGCCCACCTCCTCGAAGTGGCGGAAGTAGAGGGGGTTCTTGCTCCGTTCGCGCAGCGCGGGGAGCAGGCGCCGGACCTTCTCCCAGGCGAACAGCAGCTCCTGGCCGCTCTGGAAGAAGAGTTCGCGATTGAGCACGCCCGCGGTGATGAACGAGGCTGCCATCTCCCAGTAGCCCACCACCATGCGGAAGGAGGCGTTTTCCTCCGAACCGCGCGGGCATTGGGCGTCGAACTCGGCGGTGGTGGTGGCGCTAAACTGGCTGGCGAACCAGCGGCGTGCCTCGCGCATCCGCGGCTCGCGGCGCAGCTCGTAGAGGCGGAGGATCAGCTCGGCATCGTGGGTGCCGGGAACGGCGTTCATCGAGTCCCTCCCTTGGGCGCAGCGCCCGTTTCTGGCCTTTGATCGCTGCCGGCAGGCTATCTCCTACCGCTGTAGGAGGTCAATCGACAGCGCGGTTTCGGCGTAGTTCTTGCTGCTCGACATCGCGGCCTCGCCCACGCATCAGGGCGTGGCTCGCCGCCTGAGCATCCGAGAAAGGAAATCATGGTCTGCCGAGCCGTTGCTGTGGGAGCCCTCGCCGGGCTCTTCTCCCTGCTCGCCCTCTCCGCTCAAGCCCAACCAACCCCACCGGCGACGAGTCCGGCCTCCGCGCTGCCCGCGGCGCCAGCCAGCGAGCCCTCCACCGACCCCGTCGCAGCCCTGCGCGACGAGCTCGCGCGGCTGCGACGCTCGGTGCAGGCGATGGCCGAACACCTGAGCCAGCAGGAGGTACTGATCCGTCAGCTCCAGGCCAGGCTCGTCGAGGCCCCCGCCGCCGAGGCAGCCGCTCCCGAACCCCCGCCGCCGGCACCAGCCCCGGCACCAGCCCCGGCACCGGTCGTCGCCCGAGGCGGTGGTGAGAGCGCCAGCGGGACCTACTTCAACCCAAGCATCTCATTGATCGGCAACTACTTGGCGGTCGCCGGCCGGAACCACCTGGAGCCCCAGCCCAGCCAGAGCCTGCGCGAGTCCGAGCTCGGTCTCCAGGCCATCGTCGACCCCTATGCCAAGGCCGACGTCTTCTTCTCCTACGGCGAAGAGGGGGTCGAGGTAGAAGAAGGGTACGTGACCTTCACCAAGCTTCCCGCCGACCTGCTGGTCAAGGTGGGCCGCCAGCGCGCTGCCTTCGGCAAGGTGAACACCCTGCATCTGCACGTCCTCCCCTGGCCGGACGAGCCCCTGACGATGGTCAACCTGCTGGGGGGCGAGGAGGGCTGGGTCGACACCGGCATCTCGGTCGCCAAGCTGCTACCGATCGGCAACCTGTTCACGGAAGCGACGGTGCAGGTCCTGCACGGCGAGAGCGGCGACCTCTTCGCGGCCCCCCGCCGCCGCGATCTCGCCTACAACGGCCACTACCGCCTGTTCGCCGACCTCACCGAGTCCGCCAACCTCGACGTCGGTCTGTCCTACGGCTACGGCCACAATGGCATCACGGACGACACCACGACCCGCCTGCAGGGCCTCGACCTGACCTTCCGCTGGAAGCCCCTGCGCACGGCCCTCTACCGCGCCCTGACCCTGCGCGGCGAGCTGATCACCAGCCAGCGTGAGGGCCTCACGGGGACGCAGCACCCGCTAGGCTGGTTCGTCTCCGGCGAGTACCAGTTCGCCAAGCGCTGGTCCGCCGGCGCCCGCCTGGAGTCCGCCGAAAGGGCCGACGACGACCGGCTGCGCGACTACGGCGAGGCCCTGCTGCTGACCTTCTCCCCCAGTGAGTTTGCGCAGCTGCGGGCCGAGCTGCGCCGCCGCGCCTTTGCCGGCGACGACGACGCCCTCGAGCTTCTCCTGCAACTGCAGTTCGCCATCGGCGCCCACGGCGCCCATCCCTTCTGAGCGATCGAGCCATGAGGTCGACCATGAAACCAGTCCGCACCCTCGCTTGCCTCCTCCTCGCCGGGGCTTTTGCCCTGCCCGCCACAGCCGCCAAGCTGCAGGTGGTCACCACCCTCGAAGACCTCGCGTCGCTCGCCGCGACCATCGGTGGCGACCGCGTGGAGGCCTCGTCGCTCGCCAAGGGCTACCAGGACCCGCATTTCGTCGACGCCAAGCCCTCGTTCATCCTCAAGCTGTCGCGCGCCAAGCTGCTGATCGTCGCCGGCCTCGAGCTCGAGATCGGCTACCTGCCGCCGATGATCGACCAGAGCCGCAACGAGGCCATCCACCCCGGCTCGCCGGGCTACCTCGATGCCTCGCAGGGCTGCGAGATCCTGCAGCGCCCGGCCGGGCAGGTCACCCGCGCGATGGGCGACGTCCACCCCTACGGCAACCCGCACTATTGGATCGACCCGGAGAACGGGCGGGTGGTCGCCCGCGCCATCGCCGCGCGGCTGGCCGAGATCGACCCCGCCGGCAAGGCGACCTACGAGGCCAACCTCAAGGCCTTCGAGGCCCGGCTCGACGCCAAGCTCAAGGAGTGGGAGGCGAAGATGGCGCCCTACAACGGGCTCGAGATCATCACCTTCCACGACTCCTGGCCGAACTTCGCCCGCCGCTTCAACCTCAAGATCGTCGACCAGATCGAGCCCAAGCCGGGGATCCCGCCGAGCCCGTCGCACACCCTCGACGTCATCAATCGGATCAACGCCGATAAGATCCCCCTGATCCTCGTCGAGCCCTACTTCGATCGCAAGACGCCCGACTCGATCGCCGCCAAGACCGGGGCCACGGTGTTGCCCTTCTACCCGTCGGTCGGCGGGCTGCCGGAGATCACCGACTACATCGCGCTCTTCGACCACGACATCGACGCCTTCGTCACCGCCATGAAGGGGCATCCGTGACCATTTTTGACCTCCTGCTGCCAGCCTTCATCGCCTCGCTCATCCTTACCGGCATCCACGCCTATCTCGGCGTGCACGTGGTCGAGCGGGGGGTGATCTTCGTCGACCTCTCGCTGGCCCAGATCGCGGCCCTCGGCACCACGGTGGCCTACCTGCTCGGCTTCGGCCTGCACTCGGAGGGCGCCTATCTCATCTCGCTCGCCTTCACCTTCGTGGGTGCCGCGGTGTTCGCCCTCTCGCGGGTGCACCGCCACACCCGCATCCCGCAGGAGGCGATCATCGGCATCGTCTACGCGGTGTCGGCGGCGGTGGCGATCCTGGTGATGTCGAAGGCCACCCAGGAGACCGAGCACTTGAAGGAGATGCTGGTCGGCAACATCCTCTCGGTCACCTGGTTCGACCTCGGCAAGACGGCGGTGCTCTACGCCCTCGTGGGCCTCTTCCACTACATCTTCCGGCGGCGCTTCCTGTTGATCTCGATGGACGAGGCGGCGGCCGAGAAGGAGGGCCTCAACGTCCGCCTGTGGGACTTCCTCTTCTACGTCTCTTTCGGCTTCGTGGTGACCTCGTCGGTGGCGATCGCCGGCGTTCTCCTCGTCTTCTGCTTCCTGATCGTGCCGTCGGTGGCGGCGATGCTGTTCTCGGAGCGGCTGGGGGTGCGGCTGGCGATCGGCTGGGGCCTCGGCGCCGTCGTCTCGGCCCTTGGCGTGACCTTCTCCTTCCTCCTCGACCTGCCGACCGGCGCCACCATCGTCGCCACCTTCGGCGCCGCCCTGCTGCTCCTCGCCATCGTCCGCTGGATGGTGCGCACCCGGGCGGCCTGAGCGAGGCCGGGCTCGTAGCCGACCCGCCTGCTAGACTCGGGAAGAGGATTTCGCCATGCGTCTCGCCGAGACCACCCTCCCCGGCCACACCGTCTTCGGTTTCCGCACCGAGCGGGTCGGCCCGATCCTCGCTGCCGAGTTCGAGACCTGGGGGCAGGACCCCGACAACCCGATGGAGCTGTTCGAAGGGTGGTTGCTACCGATGAGCCCTGGAACGCTACGGACCGGGATCCAGCTCCCCGACCTCTATGCCGCGCTGCGGCCCCTGGTGACGGAGCGTGGTTGGACGATGGCGATCGACGCCCGCCATCGCCTGCCCTGGCCGCCCAACACGGTGGTCTTCCCAGACCTCGCGCTGCACTGCATCGCCCAGGTCGACTACCTGCCCGCAACGGAGACCGTCGGCCGGCCGCCTGACCTCGTCGTCGAGCTCCTGTCGAAGGAGACGGCCGAACGCGATCGGGCCCCCCACGGAGCGAAATTCCTCGCCTACCAGCAGAGCGGCGTGCGCGAGTACTACTACGCCTGGCCCGATGGCAGCGACGCTGCCGGCCACACCCTGCGGGACGGCCGCTTCACCTCCCTCGAGGCCGACGCCGAAGGCTTCTTCTCGAGCCCCCTGCTCGCCGCCCGGCTACGGCTAGTGGCTTGTACCATTGAAAGTGGTATCAAAATGAGCTATCATCTCTCATGCCCAGAACCCAAGTCGTTCTCGAAGAGGCTGAGCGCGAGGAGCTGGAAGCCCGTGTCCGATCGCGCAGCGGTCGCGCTGATGAGGCTCGGCGTGCACGGATGATCTTGATGCTGGCGGAGGACAAGACGACCCGTGCCATCGCCGAGGCGTTGGACTGCAACCTGGCGTTCATCTCGCGTTGGAAGAAGCGGTTTCTCGCCGAGGGGCTCGCCGGTCTGTTCTCGCGACACAAAGGCCGCAAGCCGCAGGTGCTGACTCCGAAGATGGAAGCGCGGGTGCTTGCGGCCACGAAGAAGCCGCCGGCCGACGGCTCGACTCACTGGAGCACTCGCCGGCTGGCCCAGCACCTCGGGGTAAGCCACATGCTGGTGGCTCGAGTCTGGCAGCGAGCGGGCCTGAAACCCTATCGCTTGGAGCGCTACATGGCCTCGAATGACCCCGACTTCGAGACCAAGGCTGCTGACATCCTCGGGCTCTACCTGCGGCCGCCGCAGCATGCGGCCGTATTCTGCGTCGACGAGAAGACGGCGATTCAAGCTCTCGACCGTCTCGACCCCGTTCTTCCGCTCTCGCCGGGCCGCGTGGAGCGCCACGGCTTCGAGTACTACCGCCATGGCACGCTCTCGCTCTACGCAGCCCTGGATACTCGCACTGGAGAAGTCCTCGGCAAGACGGCCCAACGCCACACCTCCGCGGAGTTCGTAGCCTTCCTCGGCGATCTCGTCGCTCATCAGCCCCGAGACCGGGAGATCCACGTCATCGCCGACAATCTATCGGCCCACAAGACCCAGCGGGTCCGCGACTTCATCGCCGAGCACCCCAATGTCCACCTCCACTACACTCCGACCTACTCCTCCTGGCTCAACCAAGTCGAGATCTGGTTCGCCAAGATCGAACGCGACGTGATCGCTCGAGGCGTCTTCACCTCGGTGAAGGACCTCAGTCGCAAGCTCATGCGATACATCGACCTCTACAACCAGAACGCTAGGCCCATCAAGTGGAAGTACAACGACCCCCGCCGAAGGATCCGAGAGACCGATTCCAGTTCAAGTGGTACGAGCCACTAGTACCGGCCGCGGTCGCGGCCTAGGGCTCAGCGTCGCACCAGCAGGGCGAGGCAAGCCGATCGCGGCTCGCAGCCCGCGGATGGCCCCTCCCTTCCACCTCTGACGTTGGGCAGTTCAGAGCCCGGCTCACGCCGCGGCCCTGAGCCCCGAGGAGGTGGTCCATGCAAGGAAACTCGCCTTCCACGGGCGGCGTGCGGGCCGGCAAGCCTGCCTGCCGCGCCGCCCTTGCGCTCGTGCTCCTGCTCTGCTGCGCACCCCTGCGGGGCCAGCCCGTCGCGGGTCGCTTTCTGGGGCCGGAGCCCTGGTGGTGGGCCGGCGAAGCGAGACCGCTGTGGCGCCAGGAGAGCACTGGCCTGCCAGTCGGCTGGGCCTTCGAAGGGGGCGGCGTCGCCCACGGCGTCTTCCTCGACCCCAATGGCACGAGCGACCCGGGCTGGCGCTACGTCGGTCAAGGGGACCTGACGGGCGACGGCAAGAGTGATCTCGTCTGGTACGAGGTCGAGGCCCATCGGTTGGTGGTCTGGGCCTCGCTGGGAGGCTCGGAAGCACTGGCCGTGGGCCTCGCCTCGCCGATGCCAGCCGCCAACTGGGAGCCCGTCGGCGTCGGCGACCTCGACCGCGACGGCCATCCCGACCTGCTGTGGTGGAACCGAGATTCCGGCCGCACGGTCGTCTGGTGGATGCACGGTCTGCTCAAGGTCGGCGGCACCTTCACCAACCCGGATGGCCTCGGTGACGCCGCGGCGAAACCCGTGGGCGTCGCGGACTTCACCGGCGACGGCTGGCCCGACCTGCTGTGGCGACGCGCCAGCGGCGACCTCGAGCTGTGGACGATGCAGGGGGCGAGCCGCCTGACGACCACGTTGCTCACTCCCAGCAGGCCTGTCGATACCAACTGGGAGATCGCCGGCGTCGCCGACATCGACCGCGACGGTTGGCCCGACCTGCTGTGGCGCAATCGAGACTCGGCCCAGGTCGTGACCTGGCTGCTCGCCGGCAGCCAGCGCACCAGCGGCCGGTTCCTCAAGCCGCGAACCGACCTGCCCTTCCCCTGAGCGCGAAGGAGAGCCCCATGCGATACCCGCTTGCGAGAACCCCATGGTCCCTTCTGCTCGGCGTCGCCGCCCTACTGGGAGCGGCCACCGGCGGCGCGCAGCAGCTACCGCCCCCGAGCCTGCTCGATGCCATCTTCCACTACGAAGCGCACAACTACCAGACGGCCGAAGCGATCGCCCGCACCCTGTCCGAGCCGGAAGCCCAGGCCTACCTGGCGGCAGCGATCTTCCGCCAGTGGCCCCGGCGGTCTGCGGAGATCCTCACCGCCGCAGCGGCGGCGCGGGCTGGCCTGCCCGGCCTCTGCTGCCCGCTCACCGTCCCCGGGAGCCCGGGCGCCGAGGTGGCGGCCCTGCTCGCTGGCTTCGAGAACAACTGGTACCAGCGCTGGGACCAGCAGGTCAGCGAGATGTCGGCCATCCTCGGCGTCAACGACCGCGTGGGCTACGCCTACTTCTTCCGCGGCTATGCCTACGGCCGCCGGCATCAGAACGACCGGATGGTCGCCGACTTCGAGATCTTCGTCCGCCTCGAGCCTTCGGCGCCCGAGGCCGCGTCGGTCCGCCAGCTCCTGGCCGCTCTGCGCGCCTTGCCGGGCATCCCGCCCGTCTCGCTGCCTCCCGAGCCGATCAGCCACTGCAGCGACGGCCAGCTGCTCTGCAAGGACTGGGGCGAACGCTGCTTCGGAGCGCCGCAGGTCTGCCTGCGGGTGGTGACCGGCTACAGCTGCCGCAACGCCTGTGACGACCCGCTCGACGTCGTGCCTTTCGAGGAGGCCGGCTCGCCGGGCACCTGCGGCTGGAGCAACTGGTTCGCGAGCAGCCAGAAGGCCGCCTGCGACGACTGGTGCGGGGAAAGCTGCGTCAAGCGCCAGGCCTGCGGCGTCTCGCTCTGCGAGCCGTGGCCGAACTACTGCTGGCAGTGCCCCTCGATGCCCGGTCCGGGAGGTTCGGGGGACCCCACCCTCAGCTGCGACGTCCAGGGCTGGTTCAACGCCGACGAGAAGCCGGACTGCGACGCCCAGTGCGGCCACTCCTGCGAGCGCAAGCAGGTCTGCAACGGCCAGCTCTGCGAGCCCTGGCCCCACTACTGCTGGCGCTGCGGGCCGCCGCCGGCGAGCAACACCTGCGAGGCACAGGGCTGGTACGAGCACGACGAGCGCGATCTCTGCGAGCAGGAGAGCTCCGCGGCCTGCATTCGCAAGCAGATCTGCGGCGGCGAACCTTGTCAGCCGTGGCCGAACTACTGCTGGAAGGCCCCCTGAGGCAGCATCACCGCCGAAAACACGACGACCGCCGGGTTGCCCCGGCGGTCGCGCGTTACCTGCGACGGCGAGCGGGCGCTACGGCACGGTCGCGGTCCAGGCCGAGGTGTCCCCCGTCTCGAAGCCGTCGGCGAAGAGGGCGGCCGAGAAGAAGAAGGTCACGTCGGTAGGCGAGCCCGGCTTGAACAGCTCGAGGTCGTGGGTCATCCCCGAGGGTCCGTGGTCGGCGTCGAACCAGAAGTTGAACATCGTGCCCCAGCGCAGAGCGTTGGCGGAGGCGTTGGTGGCGAAGTCGTCGGTGAACCAGCGCACCATGCCGGGAGTGGCGGTGTCGATCGTCCAGTCGTCGGTCGCGTAGGGCTCGCCCGAATGGTGCTTCACGCCGTAGAAGCCGGCATTGCTGATCGTCGTACCGCCCGGGAAGGTGATGGTCAGGGCGCGGCCCGAACGGTCCGAGTTGAGGTTGTGGATCGAGTACTCGTAGTGGAACACGCCGCCGCCGAGGTCGGTCACCTTGCGGGCCGCATGGAAGCGCTCGACCGGCGGTGTGTTGACGTCGACGTTGACCAGCTCGACGGCGGCGTCGAGGGTCGGCCAGACGGTGATCGCCGGCACTTCACGGATGGTGTTGCCGGCCAGATTGAGGTTGTAGGTACCGGCGGACACCGTCACCTCGCGGTAAGAGGCGTTGTTGAGGCCATTGCCCGCCGCCGCGTCGTCGGCCGTCACGTACTGCCCCTCCACCCAGTAGCGCGCCCCGGGGTTGAGCGTCGGGTCGAGCTCGGTCTCGGCCACCTCGATGCGCTGCTCGATCACGTTCGAGGTGCCGACGTTGGTGTACGGATACGGGAAGACGCCCGAGGTTGCGTTGACCTCGGAGCGCATGCCGAGCGGCCGGCTGCCGTTGAGGCCGGAACCGTAGGTGTCCGTGCAGCCCACGCCCAGCTCGTCGCCGCCGTGCGGTGGGCCCACGCAGCTGCCGCAGGCGCCGTCGAAGGAGTTGGTCGACACGAAGCCGTGCTTGAGCCACGAGAGGCCCAGCTGCTGGAAGCGGCCATCCTTCAACCGGTAGAGGTTCTGGGCGATGACCGGGTGCTCTTCGTCGGTGCACCAGCTGAGGTTGGAGTTGCACCAGCGCACCGGTGTCGACCCCACGTTGCAGGAGGTGGTGCCCACCGAGTAGCCGCGCACGCCGCTCACCACGCCGTAGTTCGAGGTGCTGCCGAGGTAGATCACCGTCACGTCGGGGCCGGTGGTCAGGCCGGCGGCGGTGGCTCGCAGCGCCCACAGGCCGGCGACGAGCAGCACCGCGGCGGCGCTCAGGATGGTCCAGCGAAGCGGCAAGGAAAGACGAAGAAAAGATCTCATCTGGTCTCGCTCCTGTCGAATCTCTCGCGATCGGGCCGATCGGCCGGTGACGAGCTCAAGGGACGGTGAGCGACCACGACGACGTGTCGCCGGTCTCGAAACCGTCGGCGAAAAGGGCGCTTTCGAAGGCGAAGCTGATCGTTGCCGGAGTCCCTGGCTTGAACAGCTCGAGCGTGTGGTTGATCCCGAACGGCACGTGGTTGGCGTCGAACCAGAAGTTGAACATCGTGCCCCAGCGCAGGGCGTTGGCGTTGGGATCGGTCGCGAAGTCGTCGGTCGACCAGACGACCGTTCCCGGCGTCGAGGTGTCGATCGCCCAATCGGTGGTGGCGTAGGGCTCGCCGGAGTGGTGCTTGATCCCGTAGTAGCCGGCGTTGGTGATCGTCGTTCCACCGGGGAAGCTGATGGTCAGCGCGCGGCCCGAGCGATCGGAGTTCATGTTGTGGATGGCGTACTCGTAGTGGAAGACGCCGCCACCGAGATCGGTCACCTTGCGGGCCACATGGAAACGCTCGAGGGGCGTCGAGGGCACATCGGCATTGAGCGTCTCGACCGTAGCGTCGATCGTCGGCCAAACAGCGATCGCCGGCAGCTCGCGCACCGTCGAGCCCACGAAGTTGAGGTTGAAGGTCCCGGCGCTTACCGTCACCTCGCGATACGAGGCGTTGTTGAGACCGTTGCCGGCGGCGGCGTCGTCGGCCGTCACGTAGTGGCCTTCCACCCAATAGCGGGCGCCAGCGTTCTGCGCCGGGTCGACGTCGGCCTGCAGCACCTTGACCCGCTGGTCATAGACCTGCGCTGTGCTGCCACCGCCGCCATAGGGGAAGGGAAAGACGCCCGTCGCGGCGTTGACCTCGGAACGCTTGCCGAGGGGGCGGTTGTCGTTGAGGCCGGCCGAGTAGGTGTCAGTGCAGCCCACCTGCAGCTGGTCGCCGCCGTGCGGTGGCGTCGGGCAGGAGGCGACCCCGGCGCAGGCGGAGTTGCTGCTGTTGGTCGATAGGAAGCCGTGCTTGAGCCAGCTCATGCCGAGCTGCTGGAAGCGACCGTCCTTCAGCCGGTACATGTTCTGCGCGATGACCGGGTGCTGCTCGTCCGAGCAGTAGGTGGTGTTCGAGTCGCACCACCAGACGGGCGTGTCGCCGATGTTGCAGGAGGTGGTGCCGACGGCGTAGCCGCGATAGGTGCCGTCCCCACCCTCGTTGATCAAGTCGGGCAGGTTGATCACCGTCACGTCGGGCCCGACGGTGCGGGGAGCCGCGACGCTCGACAAAGCCCAGCCACCAGCAACCACGACGAGCCCTGCGAGGCTCAGGCCAACAACGAGGGGTCGCCAACGGCGAGGGTTCGGCTGCGCTCCGGTCATCGTCTCGGCTCCTTTTGGCTCGGTCGGCCGGTGCTACCTCGACGGTCGGTCGCTGCGAGGCCACGGGTCGAACGAGGCTAACGAGGGTGGTTCGGCGAGATACGCAATCGTCAATTGTACCCGAACAGGGCCCCACGAACCAAGGGGGAATTCGAGACCAAGCCCTTACACTTCAGTCACTTAGACATTCAAGAGAAGAGCGGTTCCAGGATCTTCGTCGGCGATGCAACGACGCACGTAGGAGTGCACCTCCCGGGGGGTGCCCGCGGGATGCCACTGCGCCAGGACCCGAGGTGCCGCGCAGCTGCGCTCAGTAGCGCGGTACGCGGGGGTCGATCTCGCGACTCCAGCGATCGATGCCGCCGGCGAGATTGGCGGCCCGGAAGCCGCGGGCGCGCAGGTACTCGGTGGCCCGCATCGAGCGGTAGCCGGTGTGGCAGTGGACGACGATCGGCTGGCTGGGGTCGAGCTCCTGGGTGCGCGCGGCGAGCTCGCCCAAAGGGATGAGCCTGGCGCCATCGAGCCGGCAGATGGCGTATTCGGGAGGGTTGCGGACATCGAGGATCAGCGGCCGGCGGCCGGCATCGAGCCAGGCCTTGAGCTCGCTCGGCGAGACCTCCCAGGCCTCGCCCCAGAGGTCGTCGGCCGCCGCCGCGGGTGCTGCGCTCGTGGCTTCCGGCGGCGAGTCCGGCACTCCCGGCGCGCTGCCGCAAAGCTCATCGTAGTCGACCAGTCCCCGCTGCGTCGGCGCCGGGCCGCAGAGCGGGCAGTCCGGGCTCTTCTTCAGGCGCAGCTCGCGGAACTGCAGCTTGAGGGCGTCGAAGAGCACGAGCCTTCCGACGAGGGGCTCGCCGATCCCCAGCAGGAGCTTGACCGCCTCGTTGGCCTGGAGGGCACCGATGATCCCCGGCAGCACACCGAGGACGCCACCCTCGGCGCACGAGGGCACCACCCCCGGCGGCGGCGGTTCCGGGAAGAGGCAGCGGTAGCACGGCCCCTGCTTCCCCCAGAAGACCGCCACCTGGCCCTCGAAGCGGAAGATCGAGCCATAGACGTTGGGTTTGCCGGTGAGGACGCAGGCGTCGTTGACCAGGTAGCGGGTCGCGAAATTGTCCGTGCCGTCGACGACCAGGTCGTAGCCGCGGAAGAGGTCGAGGGCCGCGGCCGAGGTCAGGCGGAAGGCATGGGGCTCGAGCCGCAGATGGGGGTTGACGTCGGTGAGCCGCGCCGCCGCGGCAGCGAGCTTCGGCCGCCCGACGTCGGCCTGGCCGTAGAGCACCTGCCGCTGCAGGTTCGATTCGTCGACCTCGTCGAACTCCACGATGCCCAGCGTGCCGACCCCGGCAGCCGCCAGGTAGAGGCCCACCGGCGAGCCCAAACCACCCGCCCCCACCATCAGCACCCGCGCGTTCTTGAGCCGGCGCTGCCCTTCGACGCCGACCTCCGGCAGGATCAGGTGGCGGCTGTAGCGGCGGGTCTCGGCTGCCGACAGCTCGGCCGCCGCAGCGACCAGGGGCGGCAAGTTGGCGGCGCTGGACATGGCCTTGGTCGCTCCTTGGGCAGGTTGGGCACCGGCGCTGGCCGGCATCGCGGGTGACTTTACCGGAAGCGAGATACCCGGGCCGGGAGATCAGGTGCGAGAGATCAGGCGCGGGAGATCAGGGGCGCGCGGCCAGGGCCACCTTCCCCGCCGGCGGGCGGGCGAGGCTGACCGGCCCGGCGAGGGGAAGCTCGACCGATTCCTCCTCGAACGGACCACCAGGGGCCGGGCGCCGGAAGCTGCGGGCATCCACCACGCCGTCGACCCCGACCTCGACGATGAGATAGGAGTAGCCCGCCCAGGCGTTCTCACGGTCGAGCTCGCCAGGCAGGGCCGCGTGATCAGGATGCGAGTGGTAGAAGCCCACGATCTGCAACCCCTGGCTGCGGGCCTGCCGCTCGGCCGCCGCGAGGTCCGCCGCCGCCAGCAGATAGCGCTCCTGGCGGGCAGCCGCGCTCTCGTTGCGGGCTGGCAGGATCCTCTCGACGAGCGCGCCGCCGGTGCTTTCGGCGAGAGCCCGCCCCAGCAGCACGCCGCAGCTCTCCTCGGGATAGGCGCTCGCCGCATGGCGCTCGATGGCGTGCAGGTGGCGGGGAGTGAGGACCAGGCGTCTCATGCGCGTTTCACTATGCAACTTCCTAGAAGCGGTCCGCGGCGACAGATTATTCCCGCACCCCTCGGGCGTGCGCTCCGCTATCCTCATCCCTTCTACGCGCGCCCGCCCCGGCCCGCCTACGGTGGCCGACGACCTCGCGAGGAGCCAGCATGAACGACAGCATCCGTACCGACGCCGACCGCGTGCCTCCCGGGCAGTACGTGGCCAAGAAATGGCCCGTGCTCACCCATGGGGCGACCCCGGACGTTGACCTCGCCAGCTTCTCCTTGCGCATCTTCGGCCGAGTGGCGAGCGAGCGCAGCTGGAGCTGGAGCGAGCTCCAGGCCTTGTCGCGGACGGAGGTCACGGCGGACTTCCACTGCGTGACCCGCTTCTCAACCCTCGACAACCCGTGGAGCGGCTTCGCCACTCGCACGCTCCTCGACGAGGTGCAGATCGACCCCGAGGCGAGCCACGTGCTGGTCCACTGCTACGGCGGCTACACCACCAACCTGCCGCTCGAGGACTTCCTCTCGGCGCGCGCCCTGCTCGCCGACCGCCACGCCGGCGAGCCCCTGGCCGGCGACCACGGCGGGCCCTTGCGCCTGGTGGTCCCCCACCTCTACGCATGGAAGAGCGCCAAGTGGGTGAACGGCCTCGAGCTCCTGGCGGAGGATCGCCGCGGTTTCTGGGAGGAGAACGGCTACCACGCCTACGGCGACCCGTGGCGCGAGGAGCGCTTCAGCTTCCAGGAGGTGAGCTCGGCCGCCGAGGTCCGCAAGCGAGCCCGCGAGCTGGGGTTGGTGCCCGGCCAGTAGGGCCGCTCAGGCCGCCGCTTGCTCGCGGTATTGCAGCTGGTAGAGCCGGTAGTAGATGCCCCGCTGGGCGAGCAGCTGCTGGTGGGTGCCCACCTCGCGCAGGCGGCCCTTGTGCATCACCAGGATGCGGTCCGCTTTTTGGATGGTCGACAGCCGGTGGGCGATCACCAGGCTGGTGCGGCCCACCAGTAGGCGGTCGAGGGCAGCCTGGATGAGCTGCTCGGTCTCGGTGTCGATTGACGCCGTCGCCTCGTCGAGGATCAGCACCCGCGGGTCGAAGGCGAGGGCGCGGGCGAAGGAGATCAGCTGCTTTTGCCCCACCGAGAGGCCAGCCCCGCGCTCGCGCACCACGGCCTCGAAACCGCCGGGCAACCGCTCGATGAAGGGCAGGGCGCGCACCTCGCCCGCCGCCCAGCGCAGGCGCTCGGCGTCGATCCGCTCGGCGCCGAGGCGGATGTTCTCGCCGATCGTACCGGCGAAGAGGAAGACGTCCTGCAGTACCAGCCCGATCGAGCTGCGCAAGCGCTCGAGGTCCCATTGCCGGACGTCGACGCCGTCCACCCGCACGGCACCGTCAGTCACGTCGTAGAAGCGCAGCAGCAGGTTGGCGAGGGTGCTCTTGCCGGCACCGGTATGGCCGACGATGGCGATGATCTCGCCCGGCGCGATGCTCACCGAGACGTCTTCGAGCACCGGCTCGCCCGGGTTGTAGGCGAAGTGGACGTGCGCGAGCTCGATCGCCCCCTGCACCTGCTCGGGACGGTAGGGCTCGGCCGGTGCCTCGACGCTCACCTCGGTGTCGAGGAGGCGGAAGATGCGCTCGGAGCTCGCCATCGCCGCCTGCAGCACGTTGTACTTCTCCGAGAGGTCGGCGAGCGGCTCATAGAAGCGCTGGGCGTACTGGAAGAAGGCCACCAGGGCGCCGAGCGAGAGGGCCCCGGCGAGCACCGCGCCGCCGCCGTACCAGACGATCAGCCCGAGGCCCAGGGCGTTGATCAGCTCGACGGTCGGGTAGTAGACGGCGTAGTAGAAGATCGCCCGCACGTTGGCCACCCGATGATCGTCGGCGATGCTGCGAAACTCGCCCCCCGCCCTCTCCTCGGCGGTGAACAGCTGCACCACCGACATCCCCGAGATGTGCTCTTGGAGGAAGGAGTTGATCCGCGCCACGCGCGTGCGCACCTCTCGGAACCAGTGGCGGGCCCTGGCCTTGAACCACACCGAGAGGCCAAAGAGGAGGGGCAGGATGGCGAAGGTGGCGAGCGCCAGGCGCCAGTTGAGGGCGAAGAGCACGATGGCGATGCCGGCGAGGAGAAAGATGTCGCCGAAGATCGCCACCAGCCCCGAGGTGAAGAGCTCGTTCAAGGCGTCGACATCAGTGGTGACCCGGGTGACCAGGCGCCCCACCGGGTTGCGGTCGAAGTAGCGGACGGGCAGCCGCTGCAGCTGGCCGAAGATCTGCCGGCGCAGGTCGTACTGGATCAGCTGCCCCATCATCTGCATCGTGTAGCCCTGCACATAGCGCACGACGAAAGACAGCAGCAGCGCCGCCAGGAAAAACAGCGCGGCGAGGACGATGCCGTGCTCGGGCGTCGGTAGGGGCTGCCAGTGGCGCGCCACCCAGCCGCTGACGCCGGCGGTGGGCGGCCCGTCCGCCGGCGGACGAATGAAGAGGTCGAGGGTGATGGCGGTGGTGAGCGGGCCGACCAGCTGCAAGAGGGCCGAGACGATGATCAGGCCGACGGCGAGGACGGCCCGCCCCCGCTGCGGCTTGACGTAAGCCAGCAATCGGCGCATCAAGCGCCCGTCGTAGGCCTTACCGAGGGCTTCTTCGTCCTGGCCGGCCGCCGTCATCGCGGCGGCGAGGTTAGCACGGGCGGCGCGTCCTGCCGGGTGGCGTCCGCCGGCAGCGGCAGAGCGTCGACTTTGTCGTAGAGCGCGCCCACGAGGAGGGCCAGCCCGAGGGCCGTCAGGGGGACTTCTCCGCCGTCGTCCTCGTGGGTGGAGAACAGCCAGGTGCCATCCGCCTGGCGGCTGTAGAGCTCGACCAAGTGGCGATCCTGGGACACCAGGAGATAGTGCTGCACCGAGTCGAGGGTGCGGTAGTGGGCGAACTTGGCTCCGCGGTCGAAGTTCGCCGTCGAGGGGGAGAGCACCTCAGCCAAGAGGACGGGGTTGAGCAGGGTGTCCTGCCCCCCTTCGGCGTAGCGCAGCTCGCCACAGGCGACCATCACGTCGGGGTAGGTGTAGAGGCCGGTGGGAGACACCTGGAGACGAACGTCTGAGGAGAACACGAAGCAGGGTCGCTCGCGCAGGTCGTGGCCCAGGAGGCGAGCCAAGTTCGCGACGAGAAGGCCGTGCCGCAGCGAGCCACCGGCCATGGCGAACATCTCGCCCTCGTAGTACTCGCTCTTCTGCTCGGCGCAACGCTCGAGCGTCAGGTACTCCTCGGGGCTGAGCCTCGGTTTGAGATCAACCATGAGAGAGCTCCTCCTCCCCTGCCGGCAGCGATTCTACCGCTGCGCCTGGCAGGCCGGGCCGCAGGGCTGCCCGGCGGGGCAACACTGCCTCGGCGCGACTCCTCTTTCAGCGAGTGCACCCTCCGCCGCGAGAGGCCGGCCGGTGCCGGTCTCCGGCGGCCTACCGCGCCGCGCCCGAGAAAGGAGCTGCCATGCCTCGCCTCATCACCGCCTCTGCGCCGTGCTCGCCGGCGCCCTTCTCTGCCTGCTGCCGCTCGCTCTGCGGCCGGCGTGGGCGGCCGCCACCTGCAGCGAAACCGCCGCTTGCGGCCTCGCCGGCACCCCGAGCGGCCTCGAGGTGAGCCTCGACGGCAGCTTTGCCCGTAGCAGCCTGATCACCCTCGGCAGTCCCGGCGCGACGCCGGAGAGGCAGTTGCAGATCGAGTGGACCGCGGGCGCCGGCACCGGCCTCTGCCGGCTCACCCGCCTCGATGATTCGAACCCGACGGTCGAGATCCTCGGCTTGGCTAACGACCAGCTCGCTGCCCTCCGCACCAGGATCGGCGCCGTCGTCGGCCTCGACGCCGCGGTGACCGGCAGCTACTGCCTCGACGAGCTGGTCACCTTCCGCTGAGCAGAGGCGGAGCGGCCCCTTCGCCCGGCCGCGCTGGCAGGGGGCGGCAGCCATCGTGTAGACTCATTGGCCGAAACGAATATTGGCCAGGGAGCGAGACTGAACGATGGCGGCGACGTTGAGTCAGCTGTTGAAGGAGATGGTGGACCAGGGGGCCTCCGATCTCCACATCACGACCAATTGCCCGCCCCAGATCCGCATCGACGGTCAGCTGCGGCCCCTGAACTATCCCAACCTGTCGCCGACCGAGACGAAGCAGCTCGCCTACTCGATCCTCACCGATCACCAGAAGCACCGGTTGGAAGAGGACCTCGAGATCGACTTCTCGTTCGGGATCAAGAACCTCGCCCGCTTCCGCGCCAACGTCTTCCACCAGCGCGGCGCGATCGCCGCCGCCTTCCGCCGCATCCCCTACGAGATCCGTGGCTTCCGCGAGCTCGGCCTGCCGACGGCGATCGAGAAGCTGTGCGAGAAGCCGCGCGGCCTGGTGCTGGTCACCGGCCCCACTGGCTCCGGCAAGTCGACCACTCTGGCGGCGATGATCGACAAGATCAACCGCGAGCGCAGCGAGCACATCTTGACCATCGAAGACCCGGTCGAGTACCTGCACAGTCACAAGAAGTGCATGGTCAACCAGCGCGAGCTCAACTCGGACACCTTGAGCTTCTCCGCCTCGTTGCGCTCGGCCCTTCGCGAAGACCCCGACGTGGTGCTGATCGGCGAGATGCGCGACTTCGAGACCGTCGAGGCGGCGCTGCGCATCGCCGAGACCGGCCACCTCACCTTCGCCACCCTGCACACCAACTCCGCGGCGCAGACGATCAACCGTATCGTCGACATCTTCCCCGCCCACCAGCAGGGGCAGATCCGCGTTCAGCTTTCGTTCGTGCTCGAAGGCATCGTGTGCCAGAGCCTGCTGCCGCGGGCCACCGGCCGCGGCCGCGCCCTGGCGCTCGAGATCATGGTCCCCAACGCGGCGATCCGCAACCTGATCCGCGAGGACAAGGTGCACCAGATCTACGGCATGATGCAGACCGGTCAGGCCAAGCACGGCATGATGACCTTCAACCAATCGCTGGCCTCGCTCTACTTCAAGCGCATGATCAGCCTGCAGACCGCGATGGCCCGCTCCTCCCACCCGGAAGAGCTGCAGGAGATGATCGCGCGCGGGCCCGAGGCCGCCACGCCGATGATGATGCGTGCCGAGGTAAGGAGTTAATCGATGCCATCCTACGTGTGGAGTGGACGCAACCGCAGCGGTGCCGTGCTCGAAGGCGTCGAGCTGGCCGACAGCCGCGATGCCGCGATGGCCGCCCTGCGCCGCAAGCAGATCCAGGTCACCAAGATCCGCGAGCGGGGCCGCGAGATCCGCGTGCTGCCACGGCCGCGGTTGGGCCGCGGCATCCCCGCCAAGCGGGTGGCGATCTTCACCCGCCAGTTCTCGGTGATGCTCGACGCCGGCCTGCCCCTGGTGCAGTGCCTGGAGATCCTCGGCGAGCAGGAGGAGAACACCCACTTCGCCGCCGCCATCCAGCAGACCCGCTCGGACATCGAGTCCGGCCTCTCGCTGGCCGAGGCGATGCGCAAGCACCCGAAGGCGTTCGACAACCTCTACGTCAACATGGTCGCCGCCGGCGAGGCGGGCGGTATTCTCGACGTCATCCTCCGCCGCCTGGCGACCTACATCGAGAAGGCGGTCAAGCTCAAGAGCCAGGTCAAGTCGGCGCTCATCTACCCGGTCACCGTGATGACCATCGCGATGGGCGTCGTCTTCATCATCCTCAAGTTCGTCATCCCCACCTTCGCCTCGCTGTTCGCCGGCGCCGGAAGCGAGCTGCCGTTCCTCACCCGCATCGTGATCGGGGCCTCGGACCTGGTCGGTCGCTACTCACTGTTCCTGTTCATCGCCCTGGGCTTCCTGATCGTGGCGGTCAACCGCTGGTACAAGACGCCGGCAGGACGGCGGGCGATCGACGGCGGCCTGCTCAAGATCCCGATCATCGGCATGCTGCTGCGCAAGGTCGCCGTGGCGCGGTTCTGCCGCACGCTCTCGACCTTGACCGCCTCCGGCGTACCCATCCTCGACGGCCTGGAGATTACCGCCAAGACGGCCGGCAACGCCGTCATCGAGGACGCCATCATGGCGGTGCGCAAGAGCGTCGAGGAGGGCAAGACGATCAGCGACCCCCTGGGCGAGACCAAGGTCTTCCCGCCGATGGTCGTGCAGATGATCAACGTCGGTGAGCAGACCGGTGCCCTCGACCAGATGCTGTCGAAGATCGCCGACTTCTACGAGGAGGAGGTCGACACCGCGGTGGCCGGCCTGATGAAGCTCATCGAGCCGCTCCTGATCGTCTTCCTCGGCGGTGTCATCGGCGTCATCGTGACCTCGATGTACCTGCCGCTCTACAAGTTCCTGCAGTACATCGGCTAGTCTCCGCGGGACGGGGGCGCGGCCGGGCGAGGGCCCGGTCGCGCGCCACGCCGCGATCGCATGTCCATCCTCGAACGTCAGCTGCGCTGGTACATCGGCTTACGGCTGGTGGTGATCACCAGCATGGCCGTGCCCTACTACCTGGGGCGGCTGGAGCTCTCGGCCCCCACCCTCGTCTGGCCGTCGGCTGGCTTCTTCGGCTGGCTCTTCGGCGCCACCTGCGCCGCCACGCTGCTCTACATCGGCATGCTGGGCTGGCTGCACCGCTACCCCGAGGCCCACGCCTACGTCCAGTTCACCGGCGACCTGCTGCTGGTCTCGACGCTCCTCTACCAGTTCGGGGCGCTGAGCCCGTTCTCGCCGTTCTACCTCGTCATCATCATCACCGCCGCCGCGATGCTCGGCCAGCAGGCCGGCCTGATCGTCGCCTCGGCGTCCTACGGCCTGTTTGCCCTGCTGCAGCTGGGCTTTGCCTTCGGCTGGCTGCACAGCCCGGCCGGCGGCGGTGAGGACGGCCTCTCGGCGCGCCTGCTCTACGCCCTCTTCACCCACCTCCTGGGCTTCTACTCGGTGGCCCTGCTGACCTCACGGCTCACCCGCCGGGCGCTCCAGGCCGAGGGTGCGCTCCAAGAGCACCGTGAGGACCTCGCCGACCTCCAGGTGGTGCATCGCGATGTCGTCGAGTCGATCCCCTCCGGCATCTGCACCACCGACCTCGAAGGCAACATCACCGCCCTCAACCGCGCCGGCCGGCGCATCCTCGGCCTCGACGAGAGCGACGTCGTCGGTCGCCCGGTGCAGCAGTCGGTACTCTTCGACGACGAGCAATGGCAGCGCTTCCGCTCGGCCTCCGACCGTGGCGGCCGCTATCGCGCCGAGATCCGCCTCCAGCGCGCCGGCCAGCCCCTCGACATCGGCTTCAACATCTCGCCGCTGACCGACAGCGAGGGCAGCCAACGGGGCTACATCGTGACCTTCCAGGACCTCACCCGCTGGAAGAAGCTCGAGGAAGAGGTGCGGCTCAAGGACCGCATGGCGGCCGTCGGTGAGCTCGCCGCCGGCCTCGCCCACGAGATCGGCAACCCGTTGGCCGCCATCTCGGGCTCGGTGCAGATGCTGTCGCAGTCCGGCGAGCGCTCGCCGAGCGAGCTCAAGCTGCTCGAGATCCTGCTCAAGGAGAGCCAGCGCCTCGACCGCACCATCAAGGGCTTCCTGCGCTTCGCCCGTCCTCGCGAGAAGTCGAGCGTCCACTTCGACATCGCCAAGCTGCTCACCGAGAACGTCGAGCTGCTGCGCAACAGCCAGGAGATCTCGCCGCAGCACACGGTGACGCTCGCGCTCGACCCGCCCAAGGCCCCCCTGGTGGGAGACCCCGACCAGATCTCACAGATCTTCTGGAACCTCGCCCGCAACGCCCTCAAGGCGATGCCCACCGGCGGCACGCTGTCGATCGCCGGCAGCCAGCAGGCCGAGTGGTACCAGCTCACCTTCCGGGACACCGGTCGCGGGATGAGCGCCGAGGAGCGCGCCAACCTCTTTCACCCCTTCCAGTCCTTCTTCGACACCGGTACCGGCATCGGCATGGCGATCGTGTACCGCATCGTTCAAGAGCACGGCGGGCGGCTCTCCGTGGAGAGCTCACCCGGCCAGGGCACGGCCATCACGGTCGAGCTGCCCAGCCTGCTCACGGCCGAGGTAGTTGGATGAGACCCACGATTCTGATCGTCGACGACGAGCCGAGCATGCTCGAGCTGCTGCGCATCCTGCTCGAGCCGGAGGGCTACGAGCTGCTGACCGCCTCCTCGGTCGAGGAGGCGCGCGGCCGCCTCGGCCAGGAGAAGCCCAACCTCGTGCTCTGCGACATCCTGATGCCGGACGGCAACGGCCTCGACCTGCTGCGCGAGATCAAGGAAAAGACACCGCAGACCTCGGTGGTGATGATGACCGCCTACACCTCCACCAAGGCGGCCATCGAGGCGATGCGGTTGGGTGCCTACGACTACGTGAGCAAGCCGTTCGACAACGACGAGCTCAAGGTGGTGGTGCAGAAGGCGTTGCTGCAAGCCGAGCTGGTCAACGAGAACCTCTACCTGCGCCGCGAGCTCGAAGGCAAGTACACCTTCTCGAACATCATCGGCAAGAGCCCGCGGATGCAGGCCATCTTCGCCGTCATCGAACGGGTGGCGCGCACCAGCTCGACGGTGATGATCTACGGTGAGAGCGGCACCGGCAAGGAGCTGATCGCCCGCGCCATCCACTTCGCTAGCCCGCGCTCGAACCGCCGCTTCCTCTCGGTCAACTGCGGGGCGCTGCCGGAGAACCTGCTCGAAAGCGAGCTCTTCGGCCACGAGCGAGGCGCCTTCACCGGCGCCATCCGCGAGAAGAAGGGCCTCTTCCAGGAAGCTGAAGGCGGCACGCTCTTCCTCGACGAGATCGGCGAGATGACGCCCACGATGCAGGTCAAGCTGCTGCGCGCGCTGCAGGAGAAGAAGGTGCGCAAGGTGGGTGGCAACCGCGAGGAAGAGGTCGATGTGCGGATCATCGCCGCCACCAACCAGGACCTCGAGCAGCGGATCGCCAGCGGCGACTTCCGCGAGGACCTCTACTACCGCATCAACGTCATCCCCATCCACCTGCCGCCCCTAAGACAGCGCCGTGAGGACATCCCGCACCTGGTCGACCACTTCCTGCGCAAGTACAGCGACGAGCTTGGCCTCGAGCCGCGGGGGATCTCGGTCGAGGCGATGAAGGTGATCGAGAGCTACGACTGGCCGGGCAACGTCCGCGAGCTGGAGAACCTCATCGAGCGCACGATGGCGCTGTCGAGCGGCGAGACGCTGACCTCGAAGGACCTGCCCTCGCATCTGACCACCCGCCGGCGCGACCGTACCGAGCTCCTCGAGCTGCCGGAGAGCGGGATCGACCTCGAGGCCTACCTCGACAGCATCCGCAACCACCTGATGGCCCAGGCCCTGGAGCGCGCCGGCGGGGTCCAGACCCAGGCCGCCGAGCTGCTCTCGATGAGCTTCCGCTCGTTCCGCTACTACGCCAAGAAGGCGGGCCTGCCGGCTGGCCGGGCCGGCGACAGTGAGGACGACGAGTGAGCGGCCCGCCGGCGGCGGAGACGCCACCCCTGCTCACCGCCTACCTCGGCGCGATGACCGCGTTCGGGCCCGGCGTGGACCCCGCGGCGCTCTCGCTCGCCATCCACCCGCACGACGAGATGCTCGCCGTCCTCAGCCGGCTCTGCGGCGGCGACCGCGAGCAGGGGCTGATCGCCTACTTCGACAGTGGGCGGCGCATCTTCACCGCCTACGACCAGATCGTCCGCTGGCGCTTCGGCTCCTGGGCGAGCGTCGGCCGCCTGCTCGACTTTGCGAGCGGCTACGGCCGGGTGACGCGCTTCCTGGCCGGCAAACTGCCGCGAGAGCGGGTGACGATCGCCGAGATCCTTCCCGAGGCCGTGCGCTTCCAGGGCGAGGCCTTCGGCGTCCACGCCGTGCTCTCCGACTCGCGGCCGGAGAAGCTGCCGATCGCCGGCCCCTTCGACCTCGTGCTGGTGACCTCGCTCTTCACCCACCTGCCGCGGGCGACCTTCGGGCGTTGGCTCGCTCGCCTCGGCGACCTCCTCAGCCCCGAGGGCCTGCTGGTCTTCTCGGTCCACGACGTGAGCCTGCTGCCGGCCGCCGAGCGCCCTGCCGACGGCTTCCACTTCCAGGCGGTGAGCGAGATCGACGCCCTCGATCGCGAAGAGTACGGCTCGGCCTGGGCGGACGACGCCTTCGTCACCGCCGCTCTGGCCGAGGTCGGTCTCGCCGGCCACCGGCTGCCGCGCGGCCTGTGCAACGTCCAGGACCTCTACCTGGCGAGCCGGACGCCCTTCGACGTCAGCGGCCTCGACTTCCGAACGGACCTCGAAGGCTTCGTCGAGAATGTGACCTTGACCGCTGACGGCACCCTCTTCTGCCGCGGCTGGGTGGCCGACTTCTCGGCCACCAACCCGCTCGCCGCGATCGTCGTCAGCCTCGACGGGGTCGACGTCCTGCGGCGCACCGAGTTCGGCCGCCGCCGCGACGTCGTCGAGGCCTACGAGCTGCGTCTCGAGCAGGTCTACGCCTGGGAGCTCGAGGTCGAGCTACCGGGCCTCGCCGGTCTGGGACCGACCGTCCGCACGGCGCGCTTCGCGATCACCGCCGAGGGTGCCAACGGCAGCCGGCGCCTGCTCCACCTGTCGAGCCTCGAGGGAGCGCTGCTGTGGTCGGCCCACCGCGAGATCGAAGGCCTGGAGCGCGCGGCCGAAGCGGCGCGCGGCCGGCATGCCGCCGAGGTCGCGCGCCTCGCGGCGCAGATCCGCGGCATGGAGGCCAGTCGCTTCTGGAAGCTCCGTAACGCCTGGTTCGGCCTCAAGCGGGCGCTGGGCCTCCCCCCGGAGGCGGTGGCGGCGGCTCGAACTGCTGCCGATGCGCCGCCAGCAACCCACCCACGGCCAGAAACCCCAGCACCGCCAGGGCAAAACCCAGGCTGAAGCCCCGCGGCCGAAAGCGCAGCTCCACCTCCTCGCTGCCGGCGGGGAGCACCACTCCGAGGTAGGCGCCGTTGACCCGCAAGGTTCGCAGCGGGCGGCCCGCCGCCCGCGCTTGCCAGCCGGGCGCCGCGGGGATCGAGGTGGCGAGGAGGCCCTCACCCGCCGCCAGGCCAGCGAGGCGCAAGCGGGTACGGCCCGGGCGGCTCTCCGCCAGCTCCACCGTCGCTCCCGTGGGTGGCGCTGCCGGCCGCCAGCGTCCCACCTCGGCGGCGTCGAGGGCGACCCGCCGAGGGTCTTCCAGGTGGGCCACCCACGCAGGAACGGCACCCGCCGGCATCGCCTCGCCCGCCGCGGCGAGGAACCAGCGAGGCAGGGCCGCGGCGTTGCGCCAGAGCTGGTAGGGAGCAAAGTCGCCGGCATCGATGCGCTCGAGCCCCTCGGGCGCCGGCAGGAAGGCGTTGGACACCACCACCCGCACGTTGAGGAAGTCGAGGAACGGCTGGCCGGGACGGTGGAAGGGGGCGAAGTAGCGGTGCATTGACGGCGCGAAGTCGAAGGCCGCCCCGAGCACCCGCAGCTGCGAGATCGGCGTCAGCGGGTTGTGGGCCCGCACGTCCTCGAGACCGTAGACCGCCAGCACTCCCGGGTAGACGAGGTAGTCCTCGCCCACCACCCGCCACGGCGTCCCCGTCACCTCGGCAGCGGGTGCGGCGGCGAGCTCCGCGTGGACGGCGGCGAGGAGGGGAGACGGCGGGTAGAACAACGCGGGCTCCCCCCGCGGCAGAAGGCCCTGCCCCCAAGGTACGAGGTCGAAGAGCAGCAGGAGCGGCAGGGCAAGGCGCGGCAGCCATCCAAGCCGGGGCCGGCGGGCGAGGACGAGGGCGAGGCTCGCCGCGAGCCCCGTCGCCAGCACCCAGGGGTCGAAGCGCACCAGGAGGGCAGCGACCCAGACGGCAGCGAAGCCGGCCCAGCTGACGGCGCTGCCTCGGCGAGCGAGCCGGCTGAGGCCGAGGCCCCCCGCCACCGCCAGGGCGCAGCTCGCCGGCAGCAGCAGGCGGGAGTAAGCCAGCTTGCGCAGGGGGGCCAGCTTGAACAACCAGCCCATGAGGGGGAGCGGCTCGCTCGCGAGCAGCACGGCGACGGCCGCCGCGGCGAGCAGGCAAAGCCCCAGCCGCCGCCCACGCCCGCGCCCGCCGAGGAGGGAGAAGGCCCCGGCGACGAGCAGCGTGCCGACGTAGGGGGTGGTGGCATCCGGCCAGGAGAGGGGGCCGCGGAACGGCTCGTGATAAGGCTCGCCGAAGGCGCGGGGAGCGAGCGGTGCCAGCAGGAAGCCCCCCCTCCCCTCGAAAAACCAGCTCGCCGGCGAGCCCGCGACGAGATGGCCGGGGCGTTCGGCGGCAGCGGTGTCGACGGCGCGTTGGGTCTCACCGAGGATGGCGGCGAAGGGCACCAGCTGGGGAGCGGCGAGGGCAAAGGCAAGTCCGGCAGCGCCCGCGGCCGCCGCCAGACCGGGCCAGGGCGAGCGCCCCCGGCGGCGACCGTAGAGCGCCACGGCGGCAGCGAGCAGGCCGCCGCCCAGGGCCGTCTCGGGATGGCCGGAAAGCAGCAGGGCGGCGGTCGCGACCGCGCTGCCGAGCACCCGCGCCGGTTTCGGTCGCCGCACCGTGCGCAGCGCCCCGAGCACCACCCACGGCACCCAGACCACCGCCTGGGTGTGGGGGAAGAGGGCCCAGCCGAGGACGCCGCCGCCCAGCCCGAAGCCCAGGCCGGCGAGCGCGGCCGCCCAGGAGCGGGCACCCAGCGCGCGGCTGAGCAGCCAGGCTCCCTCGAAGGCCACCACGATCTTGAGGAAGAGCGCCGCCAGCAAGTACTCCTGGATCGGCAGCAGGCGACAGAACATGGCGATGGGCGACAGCACCGCCGCCTGCGGGTTCACCCACGGCGAGCTGCCGCCGTCGAGCGCATCGGTCCAGAACGGCAGCTTGCCCTGCCGCAGGGCGTGGCGCACCTCGAGCTCCCAGGGCAGGAACTGGAGGACGGCGTCGTTGAGCAGGCGGTGGGGATCGGGGGTGGCGGGCGCCGCCGTTCCCGGCACCTGGCCAGCCAGGGCACCCGTGGGGACGAGCAGACGGCCCGGTGCCAGCCAGGGAGCGAGGAGGAGGAAAGGCAGCAGCGTCCCGCTGGCGATCACACGCTTGGGCAGCCGCAGGTCGAAGCTCCGCGCCAGGGCCACGAGGCCGAGCTGCAAGCCGCCGGCGAGCCCGGCCAGAGCGAGGCTCAGGAGGAGCGGATGCACCGCGCCCTCCTCACCCGCGCTCGGCCCCCGGCTCGACCCGAGGCTCGCCGCACCGGCCGCTAACCTCCCAGCGGCAGCGCCGCCCCCAGCTTGGCGACCAGATGGTCGCGGATCCACTTGCCATCCCACCACTCGACGGGGGTGACGCAGAGGCCCTGGAGGAGCACGGAGAAGTGCAGGTGGTCCCCCGCCGCCAGGCCCGTCTCGCCAGAGGTGCCGACCTTCTGGCCGGCTTCCACCGTCTGGCCCACCGCCACGTCGATCGCCGACAGGTGGGCGTAGAGCGTCGCCAGGCCGTAGCCGTGGTCGAGGACCACGGTGTTGCCGTAGATCCCGAAGTAGCCGGCCATCGCCACGACGCCGCGGTTCGCCGCCGTCACCGGCGCCTTCTTCACCGAGGCGAGGTCGAAGCCGAGGTGGTACTGGTGGTCCACCACCTGGCCGCCGTAGACGTAGCTGCGGTGGTCGGCGAAAGAGGCCATCACCTGGCTGTTGCCCAGCTGGCGGAAGGGCTGGTGCCAGAGGAACTCGGGTCGCGAGCTCGCCGCCAGCTGGCGCAGCGCCAGGTTGTTGCGCCGGCGCAGCTCACCGTTGATCAGCAGGTAGCTCTTGAGCAGGTCGCCCTGGTCCTGGATCTCGGGGCTGTGGCCGAGGATCTCGGGCACCGCCTTGGTGAGAAAGGTGTCGGAGAGCTCGATGGTCGCCGCCGTGGGCGGCCGCGGCGTGAAGCGGTCGAGGAAACGCGTGGCAGCCTGGTTGCCCACCTCGTCTTCGGCCACCAGGCGCACGCGGGTGGGGTCGTCGAGGTCATAGGGCACGGCGTAGAGGGCGAAGCGCTCGCCTTCACCCCCGCCCGGCAAGGGGTAGCCGGGGAAGAACCACTCGCCGGCCTCGACACCGTCGCGTACCGCCGTCGCTCCGACCCGGTAGACCACCACCTCGCTGCCACCCTGCTGCACGTTGTTCTGGGTCGAGATGACCGCGAGGCTCGGTGGAGTGAGGCGCACCGGGAGGGTGAGCTCGCTCACCACCGGCCCCGGGTGGCGCAGGGGTGTCGCCGCCCGCCCGGCGGTGACCCGGATCTTGGCCTCGCCACCCACCAGCTCCGGCATCGTCTCGCGACCCACCTCGAAGCTCAGCTCGCGCTCCGCGGGGCGGCCCTGCCAGAAGGCCCAGAAGGGGCGTGGCTGTTCGCTGACCTCGCCGAGCACCTTGAGGTGCTCGCCCTGGATGGCCTCCACGCGCACGGTCGTGATCCCGCGCCGGGGCTCGCGGACCTTGACGGTGACCGGGGTGCGGCGGCCGAGAGCGGCCGTCGCCGGCTCGATCTTGACCTCCGGCGTGCCACCCGCCTGGGTGAAGGCGAGGGCGAGCCAGGCGGCCCCCGCCAGGAGAAGGAGGACGACGATCCGCATCGGCATCGCCGAGCGGGCCCTGATCTCTGAGTCCATGCCGAAAATCTCCCCTGGGTCGGCACTGCGCGGTGGGTCGCGGGAGGCTGCCGGCTGGCCAGCGCGGCCGACCAGCGCGGAAAACAGATCGCGGCCGGTGTTTACACCATCACCGGGCGCGGTTCAAGGGCGCTACGGCTATGCTCGTCGCGCAGAGCGGAGCGAAAGCAAGGAGGAGGCGATGGCAGAGACCTGGCTCGTCACCGGCGCGAACCGTGGCATCGGCCTCGAGCTGTGCCGCCAGCTGGCAGCCCGCGGCGCCACGGTGATCGGCACGGCCCGCCGGCCGGCAGCGGCGCAGGAGCTGGCCGCCCTCGGCGTGGAGGTCGAGACCCTGGACGTCGGTCAGCCGGAGAGCGTGCAGGCGCTCGCCGGCCGCCTCACCGGCCGTCCGATCGATGCCCTGATCAACAACGCCGGCCTGGGGCCCGACCCCGGCGGCATCAGCCAGCTCGACCCCGAGGCGGTCCTCGAGCTCGTCTCTGTCAACGCCGTGGGCCCGCTGCGGCTGACCCAGGCGCTGCTGCCGCAGCTGCGGGCCGGCGGCCGCCGGCTGGTGGCGAGCCTGAGCTCCGAGCTCGGCTCGCTCGCTCGCAACACGAGCGGCGGCTACTACGGCTACCGGGCCGCCAAGGCCGCCCTCAACATGCTCCATCTGAGCCTCGCCCACGAGCTCGCCGGCCGCGGCTTCGTCTGCGTCGTGCTCAACCCGGGATGGGTGCAAACCGAGATGGGTGGACCAGCGGCGCCGCTCCCGGCGAGCGACAGCGTGCGCGGCATGCTGAGTCTGCTCGACCGTCTCACGCCGGCCGACAACGGCGGCTTCTTCTCCTGGGACGGCAGCCAGCTCCCGTGGTGAGCCGACCGGCCTAGGGCGTCGCGAGGTCGAGCGCCAGCACCCCGTAGCCGGCAGTCGCCAGCAGCAGCCGGCCGCCGACGAGCTCGGCGGCCGTCAGGTCGCTCGCCGCGACCGGCAAGCGGAAGGCGTCCGCCGGCCCGTCGCCGGCGAGCCAGCCACGCCGGCCCTCGGCCACCAGCACCGGCCGCGCCGGGTCGCCGGTGGGCAGCAGGCGCGCCGGACCGTTGGTCAGGGGATGCCAGGTGTCCTCGCCGACGGTGCGCTGCCAGGTCCCGGTCTCGCCTTCGTAGAAGAGCTTGCCGCCGGCGACCAGCACGCTGCCACCCGCTTGGGGAACCGGCAGCGTGTGGTTCTCCCCCGCCGTCAGCCGGTAGAGGCCGCGGTCGTCCGAGACCCACAGCGCCCACGGCGCGAGGCCCAGCGAGCGGGGCGCGCCATGGTGATAGGTCACGGGCTCGAAACGCTCGCCCACTTTCTCGACCAACCCATCAGCCAGGCGGACCACCAACCGGCCGCCGCCGGTCGTGACGCCCTCGATCCGCGCCTCGCCCAGCTCACCGACGTGCCGCCAGTCGAGGTCGAGGGTGCGCTCGAACAGCCCCCGCTCGGTGGCGGCGTAGACCTTGCCGGCAAAGCTCGCCAGGCCCCGCACCGTGGGCAGATCGGCGCGCTGCAGCTGGAAGCTGCGGCCGGCATCGACCGAGCTGTAGATCCCGGAAGCCGGGCCGGCATGATTGACGGCCGCGAGGAGCTCCTGACCGGAGCGCGCCAAGGCGGCCACGCGCAGGTTGGTCATCGCCGCCGCGGCATGGGTGAAAGAGGCACCACCGTCCTCCGAGCGCCAGACGCCGGAGCCCTCGGTACCGAGCAGCACCCGCAGCGGGCGGGCGGGATCGACGGCGATCGCCAGCACCGCGAGCGCGGGCGAGGTCCGCCGCTGCCAGCTCGCACCGCCGTCGTCCGAGCTGAACAGACCGCCGACCGTACCGGCCAGCAGGCGGCCCCCGGGTAGGACGGCGAAGCTCGGCACCCGCCGGGACTCCATGCCCTCGCGGAAGCGTTGCCAGCTCGCCCCGCGGTCCTCGCTGCGGTAGACCCAGCCGCAGGTCGAGGCCCAGAGCTCCTCGGCCCGGCCGGGGAACGGGGTGAGCGAGAAAACCTCGCTGTCGAGCAGCATGCCTTCGAAGAGCGGCTGCCAGCTGCGGCCGCCATCCTCGCTCTTGTAGGGGCAGCGCCAGGTCCCGGCGTAGACGGTGCCAGCCCGCTCGGGGTCGACGAGCAGGCTGGTCACCTTCTCGATCCCCGGCCGCGTGCGGGTGAGGTGCTCCCAGCTCGTCCCGTCGTCTCGGCTCGCGAACACACCACGCCGCGTGCCGATCAACAGCTGCGCTGTGTCGTTGTCCGCGCCGGGCGGGAGGACGGCGAGCGAGTAGACCTGGCCGGCATCGGGCGGCGGCCGACGTACCGACCAGCTCCTACCGAGGTCGTCCGAGAAGGCCACCAGGCCACCACCCCAGACTCCCCACATCCCGGCCCACAGCCGGCCCTCGCGGTGCGGATCGAAGCGCAGCGCCGCCACCACCCAGCCGAGGAACGGCAACGGCGTGCCAGCGTCCTGCCAGCTGGCGCCACCGTCGTTCGAGAGGTAGACCTGGCCGCCCGAGGTGCCGGCGAGGACGCGGTCTGGAACGCGAGGGTCGAGGGCCAGCGAGCGTACTTCCGCACCGTAGAGCGCCGACGCCTGCCAGGCGACGGGCCGCACCGCCGGCTCGCCCAGAGCGGGCAGCGAGACCGCGCCGAGGGCCACGACCAACCCCACGCCACCGAGGCGCGCGCCCCAGCACCGCCACCGACCTCGCGATCCACCTCTTCCCACGTCGTTCCTCCTGCTCACTGCGCCCCCCAGCGAGCGCAGGGCGAGTATACGCAGAGTGCAGCGCCCGGCCGGCGCCGCTGGCAGCCGCTCAGGGCGGCTCGGGGGGCGGCTCGGGGGTCGATTCCCCACCGAGGTAGCCCAGGGCGCGCAGGCGGCGGAGATCGTCGGCCGAGAACCGCCGTTCGGGTGCTGTGCCCCCCGCCGCTCCGAACCGCACGGCGAGCTCGGCGTCCGCCTGCCGGCGGGCGGCGAGGAGGTGCTCGAGTTCTGCGAGGCGGGGCCCTGCGCTGGCGGCGAGGTCCTGCCGCTCACCGGGGTCGGTGGTCAGGTCGAAGAGACGGCGGCTACCGTCGGGCCGCAGGGCGGCCTTCCAGCCGTCTGCGATGACGCTCTCGCCCGGCCCCCAGGAGAACACCGGGCGCGGTCGCCGTGCCGTCGCCAGGTCCTGGCCGGGCAGTTCCTCGGCCGAGAGCCCGGCAGCCGCGAGCACGGTCGGAACGATGTCGAGGGCGCTGGTCGCGAAGGCACCGCGCCCGCCCGCCCGCCGCCCGTGCGGCCACTTGATGAGGAGCGGCACCCGTTGCACCTCGTTCCAGCCGCTGCCGTGCAGCACCTCCCCGTGCTCCAGGAAGGCCTCGCCGTGATCCGCGGTGAGGATGATCAGCAGCGGCTCGAAGAGGCCCAGGGCCTCGAGATCGGCGAACAGCTGCCCCAGCTCCGCGTCGAGGTGCGCGACACCGCGGTCGTAGAGGTAGCGCAGCACCGTGGCCTCCTGGGGCAGTGGCGCCAGGCGACCTTCGTTGATCTCCGCCAGGCGGGACGACGCGCACTGCCCTGCCGTGCAACCGTAGCCCACGAGGCCGAAGCGCTCGTCGACGGCCCGCCGCCGCGTTCCCGGCGACTCGTAGGGCAGGTAGCGGAAATCGGAGTGGACCTCGAAGCTGTGGAGGAAAAAGAAGAAGGGCTGATCACGGTGCTCGGCGAGCCAGTTGAGCGCCACCCGCCGCTCCTGCGGCAGGTTCCAGGGCACCGAGCGGTAGTCGGCGAAACCGCGGCTGAAGCCGAACGGGGGGTTGAGCCAGAGGCAGTCGGAGACCAAGCCGGCGGTGGCGAGGCCCGCCTGCCGCAGCCGCTCGGCGAGCAAGGGGACGCCGGGAGCGATGGCGGTCTCGAAGCCGTCGGCGCCATGGACGCTGGGCGGCAGGCCAGTCAGCAAGCTGGCGTGCGAGGGCTTCGTCCAGGTGGCGGCAGCGTAGTGCGGGCCCCACACCTCGGCCGCGGCAGCGAAGCGATCGAGGTGAGGCGTGGGCGTCGACCCGCCGAGGGCGCCGATCGCATCTTCGCGCAGGGTGTCGATCGAGATCAGCACGATCTGGGGCGGCTGGCCGCGCGGCTGGCGCTTCGCCGTGGCGGTGGCCGCGCGCAGGGCCAGCTCGCGCAAGAACAAGCGGCGCTGGCTCTGCCGCCGATCGGCGACCACCAGGCGCAACTTGCCGGCCGGGAGGTCGAGGTCGAGGTCTTCGGCGAAGCTGCCGGTGCCGCCGGGCAGGCCCAGCTCGCGGCGCCAGACGACCTTGCCGTCCGCCCCTTCGAGACGCAGCTCGAGCCGGTCCTCGCTCGTCCTCCCGCTGCCGGGGCTGTCCGGCCGCGCCACGCAGCCGGCCACGGCGAGCCGGCTCGCCGCCCCGAGCTCGACTCCGGCGCGCAGCTCCTCACCCAGCCCCAGCTCGACCCCGTAGCGGCTTTCGTCGGCGCAGAAGCTGACCTGGGCGCTCACCTTTCCCGCCACACCGGTGAGGCCACCGTCGGCGATCAGGTCTTGGTAGTGGAGCTCGCGGGGCGGGGCCTTCCGGCAGCTGGCGAGCGGCAGGCAGAGAAAGAGCAGTCCAAGAAGCCCGCCGCCGTACCGCCGGCGCAGCGGTCTCGAGAGCCCCGACACAGGGGCAACGGAATGCGACGCACGCGATGGTCCCACGGGAAGCGGCAGCGTATCATCCCGCCTCGAGAATGCCCCTGAACCCGTCGACCCTGCGCCGCGCCCTCCACCGTCTCGGCGCCCTCGCCGTCCTCGCCTGGCTGGGGCGCGGCCTGGTCACCGAGCTGGCGACCACCGTCAAGCGCCAGCTGCTCGCTCCGCCGCGGCGCCAGGCCCCCATCGTCTGGCGCTACGGCACGCCGCCGCTCGCCCGCCTCGAGCGCTTCGTGGAACGCGCTCGGCCGCACCTCGCCGCCGGCGAGGAGATCGTCTTCAGCTCGCCCAGGGACGGCACCACGGCCCTCGGCAGCGGCGAGTTCTTCCGCTTTCTCTGGGCCTCCTATCACCTCGGCGAACGCCCGGTGATCCCGGCCTTCGACGCCGCCGCCGGCAGCCGCGGCACCCTCTGGCTCGCCTTCGGAACCAGCACACCCGACCAGTTCCTGGCCGAGCCCCCAACCGAGCCCTGGCCCGAGCTCTACCGGGACCCGGCCGGCGCCCTCTTCCGGCGACCACCCGCGCCGCCTGCCCCGGGAGCGGCTCCGCCGTGACCGGCCAGGGTCCGCTCACCACCTTCTGGAACCAGCTCGGCGCCGGGCTGGCGGCAGGCTGGGCCACGCTGCTCCTGGCGGCCCTCCTGGTGTTGCTCGGCAGCCGGCTCGGCGGGCTCCTCGCCGAAGCCGGCGAGGAACGCAGCTACCGTCTGGCCCGCGCCGGGCTGACTGGGCTCGTCCTCTTCGGCGCCACCCTGCAGCTGGCGAGCCTGCTCGGCCTGCCCTGGAGCCGGCCTTCTCTCCTCGCCATGCTCCTGGCCCTCGGCGGGCTCGCCGCCTGGGCGGCCCCTGCGGCACCGGCATCGCCCGCTGGCGGGGCTCGCTTCGGCTGGGGAGACGGCGTGGCGCTCGTCGCCCTCGCCGCCACGGTGGTCAGCGCCGCGACGGTCTGGAGCGTCAATCCCGATTTCATCTACCACTGGGGGATCAAGGGCAAGAAGTTCTTCTTTGCCGGCGGCATCGACTACCCCTTCCTCGCCAGCCGCTGGAACTGGATGCGCCACCCCGACTACCCGAACCTGCTGCCGAGCCTGTTCGGGGCGACCGGCATCATTGCCGGCGCCTTCCGCGAGCCGGCGATGATGCTGTGGACGCCGCTCAGCTTTCTCGCACTGCTGGCGAGCGCCCGCGAGGTCTTGCGACGCGCCGAGGTCGGCCGCTTCGCGGCGCAGTCGACCCTCGCCGTCCTTGCCCTCTGCGGCGCCGCCTTCGGCATCGGCCACCTGACCTTCGGCGGCCCCGACTGGTGGATCGCCCTCGTGCCGCTCGCCGCCTGGCCCTACTTCCTCCTCCCGCCGAGCCGGCGCAGCGACCTCGCAATCGGCCTTCTCGCGGCGCTGGCGGCTGGGGCCAAGATGGAAGGCCTGCCGCTCGCCGCGTTCCTCGGCGGGCTCTACCTCGCCCACCGCGGCCCCTGGCGTGGCCCCGGCGCCTGGCGGCAACACTGGCGCGCCCTGCCGCGGCTGGTGCTCCCGGGGGTAGTGCTGGTGGTGCCGTGGGCCTTCGCCGTGCTGCGCTACCGGCTGGTGATGGAACCCCACGGAGGGCCCTTCGAGCTTGGCTACGCCGGGGTGATCGCCCGGGCCGTGTGGGAGGAGATGCGCTCCCCGGACTGGCACGGCGCCGCGCTCTGCCTGCTGCTGCTGCCCGCCCTGCTCCTGCCGCGGGCGACGCGCTGGCTCGCCGGGCTCTGTCTGCTGCAGCTCGCCTTCTACGCCTACGTCTACCTCGCCTCGCCCTACCACAGCGCCACGGACGTGGCCTTCTTCGTCAAGTCGAACTTCGCGCGCCTGGCCTTCCATGTGGTGCCCACGACGCTCGTCGCCTGCGGCATCGCCTTCGACCGCTGGCTGGGTGCTGCGCAGCACCCTCAGAACGCCGCCGTGTCCCCCAGCCCGCAGATCTCGCCCAGCGGGTTGTCGTAGGTACGGCTGGTACCGGTCACCGTGTCGCGGACGTGGAGGTGGTACTCGACGTCTGAGAGCGCGCCGTAGAAGAACCAGAAGTGGCCGTTCTGGGCCCGGCCGTCGAGGGCCTTGACCACCAGCTCGAGGTTCGCCGGGTCGAAGAACCAAAAGTAGCCGCTGCGGTCCGAGGCCTCGACCCGCGTGCCGGTGCCGCTCGTGGCGTTGCGCGGGTTGACCCAGTCCACCCGCACCTCGAACCGCCCGCCGAGCAGGCAGAGCACCTGCGGCCCCGGAGTGCAGCTGGCGGTGGTGGCGCGGGCAACCGGCGCTGCCTCTGCGGCCGGCCAGGCGTCCACCCGGAGGCCCGTCGCCACGCTCTCGGCCGCGAAGCTCTTGAGGAGGGCCGAGACGTCGCCCGCGCCGCAGATCTCCCCCGGCGGGTTGTGGAAGACCGCCACCTCACCCGTCACCGTCTGGGTCACCCGGACCCAGTACTCGACGTCCGAGAGCGCGCCGTAGAAGAACCAGTAGTGGCCGTTGACCGGGCCGCCGTCGAGGGCCTTCACCAGCAGCTCGACGTTGTCCGCGCTGAAGAACCAGAACGAGCCCGTCTTGGTGCTGAGCGCTCCGGCGTGGCCCGTCCCCAGCGCCCCCCCGGCGTGCTGGTTTTTCCAGTCCACCTCCACCCGCAGAGCGCCGGCCAACAGGCAGAGCGTGGTGTCGTTGGCCACGCAGGGCCCCACCACGCCGCGGGTGTTGGTGCTCGCCGGGTTCGAATAGGCGGAGAGGCCCTGGGCGTTGGCGGCGCGCACCCGGAACTCGTAGGGCGAAGCGGCGGCGAGGCCCGTCACCGCGAACGAGGTGCTGCCGGCCGGCAGGCTCGCCACCTCGGTGAAGCCGCTGTAGCCCCGCCGCTCCACCCGGTAGCCCGTCTCGTTGGCGGCGTTGTCGCGCCAGCTCAAGTTGATCCGGCTCGTGCTCACCGCGGTTGCCGTGAGGTTCGACGGCGCCACCGGCACCGTCGGGCCGGCCGGCGCGGTGGTCGCCGAGGCGGTGCTCGAATAGGCCGAGAAACCCTGCTCGTTCACCGCCCGCACTCGGAACTCGTAGGTGGTCGCCGCCGCCAGCCCTGCCGCCGTGAACGCCGTGACGTTGGCACCCACGCTCGCCACTTCGCCAAACGAGCCGCCCCCTGTCCGCCGCTCGATGCGGAAACCCGTCTCGTCCGTCGCGTTGTCCTGCCAGGTGAGGGCGATCTGCGACGAGGAGAGCACGGTGGCCGCCAACCGCGAAGGCGCCGCGGGGGGAGGGCCGCCCAGGTTGGGGTACAGGTAGGCGATGGCCTCGCGGTCGTCCTGGTAGAGGGCGTTGGGGAAGTTGCGGTGCAGACCGGGGTTCATCACCGCTGGCATCACCGTCGAGTGGGCCAGGCCGAGGACGTGGCCGACCTCGTGGGTGAACAACTCCACCGGTGAGATGTCGAAGACTCCCAGCCGCTCGAAGAAGCACTGGGCGCCATCCTGCGTCGTCACCGCGCCATCGAGGATGGGCTGGAACGGGGTCCCCTGAAAGGTCTGCACGGGCAACCGCGCGCAGGCTCGGCCGATCGCCACCACGCCGCCCAGCTGGCAGTCGTAAGTCCCGACGATGGCGCCGGCGGGATCCTCGAAGAGGATCTGGATCTCGCCGGCCGGAGCGGCGCAGAGCCTATCGGTACGGGGGGTCGTGCCGGCGTAAGCGAGGCGGATCGAGGAGCCCGGGTCGTCCGTCCACAGCCCCAACGCCTGGCGGATCTCGTTGAAGCCGCCGCCCGGAAGGCCCGGCAGGCCGCTCTCATCGACCCGCACAGTCACCGTCCCGCCGGTGTCGAAGGTGAACCAACGAATCGGGTTCCCGGTCGGTCCGTTGAGGAGGTCCCAGCGTGCCATCAGCGCGCGCCCCCCGTCTCCGGGCGCCGCAAAGTAGTCGGCGGCAGACCCCGCGCCCGCGGCGAGCCAGCTCACGAAGGCAGCAGCGTCCCGCGGCAGGTCGAGGGGGGTGCTGCGCAGGATGAGACTGCCGTCTGGAAGCGGCCGCGCTTCCGTCGCCCCATCTAGGTCGCGCAGGGCCACCAGGCGGCCACCTATCTCGACCTCGTGGAAGGCCCCGAGCACCAGCTGGAGCACCCGGAACGTACCCTCGGGCCCATGCACCAGAAAGAGGATTACGCGCTCGCCGTCGGCGAACCGCGGTGCTCCGTCGACGTAGAGGACGAGGTCGCCGTGGATCCCGCCCAGGGTGCGCACGGTGAGCACGCTCGAGCTCACATCCCCCTTGAGCACCCGCAGGACCTCGAGGCGGGTGTCCGTCTGCGGCGGGCCCTCGACGGAGGCGGAAGCCGAGCCGAGGACGCGGCCTTCGACGATCACCTCCGCCTGCTGCGCGAGGTCGGCGTCGGAGATCATCTGGAAGGTGAGGGCGGCGGCCGGCCCGGAACTCGCCCAGGCGAGCCCGCAGGCGACACCGAGACAGCGGACGAGGCGGCGAAAGGCGCGGGAGACGAGACCCATGGCAGCCATGCAGGCCGCCAAGAGCAATGCCGGTGCCAGGCTCTCTGCAGCTGCGGCGGGCGAGGGCGGGGGGGAAGCCGCTAGAACGCCGCCGTGTCCCCCAGCCCGCAGATCTCGCCCAGCGGGTTGTCGTAGGTACGGCTGGTACCGGTCACCGTGTCGCGGACGTGGAGGTGGTACTCGACGTCTGAGAGCGCGCCGTAGAAGAACCAGAAGTGGCCGTTCTGGGCCCGGCCGTCGAGGGCCTTGACCACCAGCTCGAGGTTCGCCGGGTCGAAGAACCAAAAGTAGCCGCTGCGGTCCGAGGCCTCGACCCGCGTGCCGGTGCCGCTCGTGGCGTTGCGCGGGTTGACCCAGTCCACCCGCACCTCGAACCGCCCGCCGAGCAGGCAGAGCACCTGCGGCCCCGGAGTGCAGCTGGCGGTGGTGGCGCGGGCAACCGGCGCTGCCTCTGCGGCCGGCCAGGCGTCCACCCGGAGGCCCGTCGCCACGCTCTCGGCCGCGAAGCTCTTGAGGAGGGCCGAGACGTCGCCCGCGCCGCAGATCTCCCCCGGCGGGTTGTGGAAGACCGCCACCTCACCCGTCACCGTCTGGGTCACCCGGACCCAGTACTCGACGTCCGAGAGCGCGCCGTAGAAGAACCAGTAGTGGCCGTTGACCGGGCCGCCGTCGAGGGCCTTCACCAGCAGCTCGACGTTGTCCGCGCTGAAGAACCAGAACGAGCCCGTCTTGGTGCTGAGCGCTCCGGCGTGGCCCGTCCCCAGCGCCCCCCCGGCGTGCTGGTTTTTCCAGTCCACCTCCACCCGCAGAGCGCCGGCCAACAGGCAGAGCGTGGTGTCGTTGGCCACGCAGGGCCCCACCACGCCGCGGGTGTTGGTGCTCGCCGGGTTCGAATAGGCGGAGAGGCCCTGGGCGTTGGCGGCGCGCACCCGGAACTCGTAGGGCGAAGCGGCGGCGAGGCCCGTCACCGCGAACGAGGTGCTGCCGGCCGGCAGGCTCGCCACCTCGGTGAAGCCGCTGTAGCCCCGCCGCTCCACCCGGTAGCCCGTCTCGTTGGCGGCGTTGTCGCGCCAGCTCAAGTTGATCCGGCTCGTGCTCACCGCGGTTGCCGTGAGGTTCGACGGCGCCACCGGCACCGTCGGGCCGGCCGGCGCGGTGGTCGCCGAGGCGGTGCTCGAATAGGCCGAGAAACCCTGCTCGTTCACCGCCCGCACTCGGAACTCGTAGGTGGTCGCCGCCGCCAGCCCTGCCGCCGTGAACGCCGTGACGTTGGCACCCACGCTCGCCACTTCGCCAAACGAGCCGCCCCCTGTCCGCCGCTCGATGCGGAAACCCGTCTCGTCCGTCGCGTTGTCCTGCCAGGTGAGGGCGATCTGCGAAGCAGAGAGGGCCGTGGCCACGAGGCCCGAAGGGGCGGGGGGGGGCGGCGGGGTGGTGCCATTCCCGTAGAGCGCGGCGATGGCGGCACGGTCGTCCGCCTGCAGCGCGGCGCCACGGCCGTCGTTGTGCAGGTTGGCGAACATCAACGCGGAGCCGACCGTCGAGTGGCCGAGCCCGAGCGTGTGGCCCGTCTCGTGGGCGAGCAGCTCTTCGGCCGCACGCCCCGGGTTGGAGCTCCCGGAGAAGAAGCAACCGAGCCCGTCGTTGGTGACGATGTAGCCGTCCACCGCTCGGTGGTAGGTCTGGCCCCGGTAGCTGCTGGTCGCCACCTCGAAACAGGGACCACCCAGGGCCAGGACGCCGCCGGCTGAGCAGTCGAAGGTGCCCGTCACCTCGTTCTGCGGATCGCCGAAGACGAGCCGCAGCACCCGCTGCGGCGAGGCGCAGCCGGTGGTGCGGGAGGCGGTGGTCCCCACGTAGCCCAGGCGAACGTCGGAGCCCGCGTCGTTGGTCCACGCCGCGAGCGCGGTCTGCAGCTGGGCGAAGCCGCCGCCGGGCAGGCCCTCCTGGCCGCGGGCATCGGCCTCGAAGCTGACGCCGCCACCGTTGTCGAAGTCGAACCAGCGGATGGGGACGCCGTCGCTGGCAGTGAGCAGCACGAAGCGCTCCGCGAGCGACGCGGCGAGGTCCGGGTCGGGCGCGAAGTAGCTCGCCGGGCTCGCCCCTCCCTCAGCGATCCAGCCCGTGAAGGCCGAGAAGTCCCGCGGCAGGTCGAGAGGTGCTGCGCGCCAGGCGAGGGTGCCGCCATCTCCAGCCACCAGCTCCGTCGCCTCGCCGAGGTCACGGACGGCGTAGAGCCGGCCGCCGGCGGGCACGGCATGGAAGGCACCGAGCAGGAGGTGGAGAACGCCGAAGGTTCCGTCCGCGCGTGGCACCAGAAAGAGGATCACCCATTCACCGGCCTGGAACCGGGGTGAGCCCCAGAGGCGCAGGCCGGGCGCGCCCGCGGTGGCCTCACGGCCCGGCAGGCGGACGGTCACGACGCCGTCTGGAGCGGTGCCCTTGAGCGTCCGGGTGATCTCGACGCGGAAGTCCGTCTGCGGGAGCTCGCCGGGGACCGGCCGCGCCGCGCCCTGCACGCGGCCCTCGACCACCAGGGGCGCCTGGCGCACCAGCTCGGCGTCCGAGACCATCACGAAGGTGGTGGCGTGGCCCGAGCGCGAGCCGAGGGCCGCGAGCCCGAGGAGGAGGGTGACGACGAGCAGTGAGGACGGACGCATGAGCCACCTCCCGGACGCGCCAGCGGGTGCGCATCGGGGAAGTTGCAGAATAGCAGGGCCGAGGTGACAGTCGGGTGAATGCCGGGGCGGGCGCTGCCTCAGGACGGCGGGGCCCTAGGACGATGGGGCCCTAGGACGATGGGGCCTTGTCGCCGCCGGGCTTGCTCTCGGCCTTCGACTCGGCCGCCGGTGCCGCCTCGCTCTTCGCGGCACCGCTGTCCGCAGCGGCCTTGCCGCCCTTGGACTCCTTGCCCGTGTCCCCCTTGCGGGCGTAGTCGGTGACGTACCAACCGCTACCTTTGAACTGGAAGGCCGGTGCCGAGATCAGCTTCTTGTACTCACCGCCGCAGGCCGGGCAGACCGTGAGCGGCGGATCGCTGATCCGTTGCATCTCCTCGCTGCGGTGGCCGCAGCTCTGGCATTGGTACTCGTACAGCGGCATCGACTCTCCTCGCTGCTAGCTCTCTTCGCCGCGGTCTCGCTCGGTGCGCAGGCGGATTTTGATCTGCCCGGTATCGGGTCGGGAGGGCACCTCGGAGCGCGGCCCGCCTTCCGCTCGGCGAATCAGCTGCAGAACCCAAAAAGCGTACATCAGCTTGGCGTTCTCCGCCGCCGGCAGGGGGCCTTCGGTGCAGACTTCGTAGAGGGAGCGACGGCCGTCGACCAAGCGCAGCAGGGTGTGGTCGGAGGCATCGAGCCCGCTCTCGATCAGTTCCTCGATCTGGAAGCTGGGCTCGAAGACGGTCTCCTTGCGGCCGAGGCGAGCGACCAGCGCCTTGGGGTTCGGCGCTCGCTTGATGCCCTCGAGGATCACCTGCCGCATCGGCACCACGATGCGCATGAAGCCCGTCTGGTCGAAGTCGCCGATCTGGAAGGAGACCTCGCCGCTCTGCCAGTAGAACAGGCTCCAGACGATCTCCTCCACCTGCTCGCGGATCGCCTGGTAGACCTCGGCAGGGCCCAGCAGGCTGCGCTCCACGAGGAGGGCACCCAGGCGCATGTTGCTCGCCTCGCGGGCCTGCATCGCCGCCTCGAACTGGCCGGGCGTCAGCTTGCCGATCCGCCGCAGGTAGTTGCCGAGGCTGTCTTCGATGTCCGAGGAGGTGGCGTAGACCACGCTACCTTCCTTGACGTAGATGTGCTTGACGGTGCCCTCGCGGCGAGCCTCGATCACTCCCGGCACCGAGAAGCGGTGGATCGAGAACAGCATCTCGGGCAGGGTGGTCTGGGTCAGATCACCACGGTACTCGAAGGGCCTGGCCACAGTTCCGTCCGGCAGCGTCCGTATGAGCGCGAATGCTCAGCCTGCCTGATCAGCGGCGCAGGAGAGCCTCATGCATGGAAGAGCGGCAGTATAGCATCCGACCCAGGCCGCTCGGCCCGCCGCCGGAAGGCCCGCCACCTCCTCGCAAGGAAGAACGGATGATCACACCGGAAGCCGCCTGGTCGCGCCTCGAACCCTTCGTCCAGCCCCTGCCGAGCGAGCCGGTCGCACGCCGTAGCGCCGCCTGGCGCGTGCTCGCCGAAGGCGTCCAGGCGACGCTCGACGTGCCCGGCCTCGACGTCTCGGCGATGGACGGCTATGCCTTGGCCGGCGAGGTCGTGCCCGGCCAGCCGCTCCCCGTCTGCGGGCTCGTCGCCGCCGGCGATGCTCCCGGCTTCGCGCTGGCCGCCGGGGCCGCCGTCCGCATCATGACCGGGGCACCGTTGCCCGCCGCTGCGGACCGCGTCGTCCCCATCGAGGCCTCCGACGCCGGCCGCACCACCGTGACCTTCAGCCAAGAGTTCCCGGCCGGTGCCCACGTGCGCCGGCGCGGCGAGGTCGTGAGCACCGGGGCGCCCATCCTCCGTGCCGGCGACCTCCTCACCCCCGGCGCCCTCTCGCTCCTCGCCACCCACGGCATCGAGCGCGTCGCCTGCCACCGCCTACCGCGGGTGGCGTTGATCGTCACCGGCAATGAGGTCGTGCCGCCCGAGCGCCAGCCCCGCCCGGGGGAGCTGCGCGACTCGCACACCGACTTCCTGCTCGCCGCCACCGCCGGCCTGGGGATCCAGCTCGAACCCCTGGGGATCTCTCCCGACGACCCCGCCGAGCTGCGGCAACGGATCGCACGCGGCCTCGAGGCCGACGTGCTGCTGCTCACCGGCGGCGTCTCGATGGGCGAGCTCGACTTCGTCGAGGCGACGCTCGCCGAGCTTGCCTGCCGGCCGCTCTTCGATAGCGTCAGCCTGCAGCCGGGCAAGCCGCTGGTGGCGGCGGCCCACCCGGGCGGACTCGTCTTCGGCCTGCCGGGGAACCCGGCCTCCGTGATGGTGGGGTTCTGGCTCTTCGTGCGTCCGACCCTGCGCCGGCTGTTGGGGGCCGCCGACCACTTCTGGCAGGGGGCGCTCGCCGCCGAGACCACCGGCGAGCTGCCGGCGGCCCGCGATCGCGATCGCTTCCTGCCCGCCGACCTCGCCTTTCGTGATGGTCGCTGGCTCGCCTCGCCACGCCTGCCGCGGGGCTCGCACGACCTCTTCTCCTACGGCCACGGGACGGGCCTCGTGCGCCTCCGTGCCGGTGAGCCGGCGCGACGCCCCGGCGAGGTCTGCGAGGTGCTGCCGCTCGCCGACCTGCGCCTGGCGACGGAGCGGTGAGGTTGGGGCGGTGAGAGGGAAGGCGTGGCGGAAGCGCATGGGAATCGAACCCACCCCCCGTACCGGACCCGGCACGGGACTACGGTTTTGAAGACCGCGGGAGGCACCAGCCCCCGAGCGCTTCCACCGCACATTCTACTCGGCTCGTGATTGAATCCCCCGCGACCGCTCGTGCCCGGCGGCCCGCCTGATGGACTGACTGGAGAAGGAGATTGCCTTGAACCGATTCGCCCTCACCCTCGCTCTCACGCTCACCCTGTTGGCCTGCGGTGGCAAGGGCCCCACCTCGTCGCCTCCCGCAGACGCGCAACCCGCGAGCCAGGCGGTACCGCCGGCAGCCTCGCCGCATGCCGACGCACAGGCCTCTCCCGGCGGCCCGGCCCCTCTCTCCTCGCGCGGCGAGCCGGTCTCCGCCAGCCCGGACGGCGGTGCCGGCAACGGCGCCGGGCTCGACTTCGACCTGCCGGCCGGCTGGCAGGCGCAGCCGGTGCGCTCCTCGATGCGCTTCGCTCAGGCCTTGATCCCCGGCAGCGGCGGCACCGGTGAGCTCGCGGTGTTCTTCTTCGGCGTCGGGGGCGGCGGCGGCCTCGAGGCCAACATCGACCGTTGGGTGGGCCAAGTCGAAGGGGCCGGCCAGCCCAAGCTCGAGACGTTCACCGCCAACGGGCTGAAGATCACCTGGGTCGAGGTGCTCGGCACCCTCAAGGCAGGCCAGATGGGCATGGGGCCGGCCAGCGATCAACCGGGCTTCCGGCTCTACGGCGCCGTCGTCGAGGGCCCGGGCGGACCCTGGTTCTTCAAGGCGACGGGGCCGGATGCCACCCTCACCGCCGAGCGCGACCACTGGCTGGCAATGCTGAAGAGCGCCCGCGCCACTGGCTGAGGCCGGCGGAACGTCGGGGCGAAAGGTCTTTCGCCCCGACGCCCCTGAGACGGACACCGGCCGGCACGGCGGCCGCGGAAGACCACGGGCGGCACCCACGTTCAGCCGGTGAGCTGGGCGACGAGGACCTCGATCTCGCCCTCGGCATCGCGCCCGATCTTCACCTGCCAGGGGTTGCAGCAGATCTCGCAGTCGTAGACCAGCTCGCCCTCGACGTCCGGCTCCAGGATGAGGTCGGTGGCCTCGCCGCAGTAGGGGCAGAGCACCTGCACGGAGTCATACATGGTGGCCTCCTTCCGGACCGCTGCCTGCCGACCATTGTGCCACCACGCCGGCTCAGCGGACCCGTGCCAATGGGTCGGCCCTGCCCCACCACGGAGGCAAATCGCCGGGGCGCAAGATCTTTCGCCCCTACCGTCCGGGCTCGGGCCTATCGCCGACCGGCCCGCAGGCCGGTCGCGACAGGAGGGTAGGAGGGGCTCCGGCCGTCAAAGCCGGCGGCGGGAGGGCAGGCGGTGCCGTCCCTTCGGCCGCACCTTCCACTCGTCCCAGGGCTGCACCCCAGGCACCGTGCAGCGTGGCAGATCGTGGCCGAGGGACATCTCGATCTCGCGGATCATCATCTTGTCCTGCCAGGAGGCGATCGACGAGACGGTGCCCTTGAGGCGCCCGCGGGCCGTGCGGCCGGCGCGGTGGACGTAGTCCTCGACGGACTCGGGGAGGTCGAAGTTGATGATGTGTTGGATGCGCGGGATGTCGATGCCGCGGGCCGCGATGTCCGTCGCGACGAGGATGCGGTGCTCGCCCTCGCGGAAGCCGGCGAGGGCCTCGACCCGCTGCCCCTGCGAGAGGTCCGAGTGGATGCGGTCGACGGGGTGACCTTCCTTGCTGAGCACCCCGGTCAGCCACTCGGCGTCCACCTTGCGGCGGATGAAGACCAGCGTGCTACCCAGCTCCTGGTGCAGCAAGGCGAGCAGGCAGGCCTTCTTGTCGTCCGGGTCGACGAGATAGAGGCGGTGCGAGATGCCCTCGGCGGTCCGCCCCTCGGGGAGGATGTCGACCCGCACCGGCTCGTGCAGCAGCTGGCGGGCCAGGCGCTCGATCGCCTCCGGCATGGTGGCCGAGAACATCATCGTGTGCCGCCGGGCGGGCAGGTAGCGCAGGACGTCCTGGATCTGCGGCAGGAAGCCGAGGTCGAGCATGTGGTCGGCCTCGTCGAAGACCAGCTCGCTCACCTCGGCAAGGCTCAGGGTGCGCCGGCGCAGGTGGTCGAGCAGGCGGCCGGGGGTAGCGACCACGACGTCCGGCTTGGCGCGCAGGCCGTCGAGCTGCGGGCCCATGCTGACGCCGCCGATCAAGCACACTGTCTTGAGCTTGTGATCGTCCCCGAAGAGGTCGAGGAAACCCTGGGTCTGAAGCGCGATCTCTCGGGTCGGCGACAGGATCAGGCCGCGGACCCCCCGGCCGTGGGTCAGCTTCTCGGCGAGCGGCAGGCAGAAGGCCGCCGTCTTGCCCGAACCGGTCTGCGCCAGGCCGATGACGTCCCGGCCGGCCAGAGCGGGCGGGATCACCGCCGCCTGGATGGGCGTCGGGTGCGTGAAGCCGATCCGCGCCAGGGCGCGCAGGATGGGCTCCGACAGGCCGAGGCCGGCGAAGCTCGAGTCGGTGGTCTCCACCGGGTGCTGGGGGATGGCACGGATCGACGGCAGGGCCCGCAGTCGGGGCGGCGGCTCGGCGGGCGCCGTCGTCGCCGGTGCTGTCTCACCGGCAGCGCTCGCGGTCGTCGCAGCGGGTTCGGGCGTCGCAGGGGGTTCGGGCGCCGCGGCGGGCGGGCTCACCGCTGCCGGCGGTTCGACGGCGGGGGCCGGGTGCTCGCTCGGCGCTGGCACGCTCGCCACAGCCGGCCGAGCGCCCGCGGGTTCTGCAGCAGCCGGCGGCCGCCAGGCCGGCACCTGCGCCGCGGCGAGGAGACGGCCATCGAGGGTGGCAAGCTCGCCCCCCGCGATCAAGGCGGTGGCGACCAGCAGGCGATCGATCTCGTCGGCCCCGGGAACCTCGAGCCGAGCGGCGGCGAGCAGGACTTCGCTGGTGATCGGGAGCTCGCGCGCCGGTAAACGCTCCCGCGCGGCGACCAGCCAGGCGTCGAGGCCCATCGGCAAGCGCAGCTTACCGGCAGCGACGCGCCGAGCGAGCTCCCACACCGAGGCGGCCGAGACCCGGCAGCGGCCGGGGTCGGCCTCGATCAGCGAACGCAGGGGTGCCGGCAGCTGCGGCGAACCGCTGACAAAGAGGAACCAGATGGGTGTATCGAGGAGGAGAACGGCAGCAGGAGACGGCGGCGTTTCGCCTTGAGAAGGAGCAACAGGTGTATGCACAACGGCTTAGCTTATCGCAGCGGCCCCGGCGGGCGCAGCCTCACAGCCGAGGCACGCCGCCTGGGGCCTGGCGCGGCGCCGGCCGCACCTTCTCGGGCTCGGGGGTGAAGTCCTCGCCGGGGTTCATGAAGCGATCGGCCTCGAGGTGGTATTGCTTCTCATAGAGCTGCCGGTAGCGCCCGCCCTTGGCCAACAGCTCTGCGTGGGTGCCCCGCTCGACGATCTCACCCGCTTCGAGCACGAGGATCTGATCGGCGCTGCGAATGGTCGACAGGCGGTGGGCGATGACGAAGGTCGTGCGCCCCGCCCGCAACTGCTTGAGGCCGTCCTGGATGTAGGCCTCGCTCTCCGAATCGAGGCTCGAGGTGGCCTCGTCGAGGATGAGGATCTTGGGGTCCGCCAGCACGGCGCGGGCGATCGCCACGCGCTGCCGCTGGCCGCCCGAAAGCTTCACCCCTCGTTCGCCGACCACCGTGTCGTAGCCCTCGGGGAAACCACGCACGAACTCGTCGCAGTGGGCCACGGCAGCGGCGGCGAGGACCTCCTCACGGCTGGCGCCAGGCCGCCCATAAGCGATGTTCTCGGCCACTGTGCCGTCGAACAGGAAGTTGTCCTGGAAGACCACCCCGAGGTGCGAGCGGTAGTCGTGGAGGCGAAGGCCGGCGAGGTCGTGGCCGTCGACCCGGATCACCCCGGAGCCGGGGCTGGCGAACGCCATCACCAGCGAGATCAGCGTGCTCTTGCCGGAGCCGCTGGGGCCCACCAGGGCCGTGGTGCTGCCCGGCGGAGCTGCGAAGGTCACCTGGCGCAGCACCGGTACGCCCGGCTTGTACTCGAAGGAGACGTCCTCGAAGGCGATGTGGCCGGCGATCTCGCCGAGGCGCTCGCGCGATTTATCGTCCGCCGCCTCCGTCGCCACGGAGCGGATCTCGCGCAGGCGGTCGAGGCCGGCGAAGGCCTCGGTGATCTGGGTACCGATCTGGGCGATCGAGACCAGGGGCGCCGCCACCATGCCGGTGAACAGCAGGTACATCACGAAGTCGCCGAGGGTCATCGTACCGGCGAGGATGGCGCGACCGCCGATCACCGCGATCAGCAGGCCGACGACTCCGACGATCAGGCTGGTGAAGGCCGAGACGGCGGCGATCCCAGACATGCTCTGGGCGACGTTGCGGTACAGCCGGTGGGCGCCCTTGGCGAAGACGATGTCCTCGCGCTTCTCGGCGGTGTAGGCCTTGACCAGGCGCACGCCGCCCAGGCTCTCGCCGAGCCGGCCGGTGACCTCCGCGGTGATCTGGCCGCGCTCGCGGAAGAGGGGCCGCAGCTTGTTGAACGCCTTGCCCATCACCCAAGAGAACGCCCCCAGGCCGACGAGGACGGTCAAGGTGAGCCGCCAGTTCAGCCAGAAGAGGACGCCGAGGGAGATCGCGGCGGTGACCAGGCCGCCCACCAGCTGCACGAGGCCGGTACCCACCAGGTTGCGGATGCCTTCGGCGTCGTTCATCACCCGCGAGATCAGCTCGCCACTCTTCGTGGAGTCGAAGTAGGAGACCGGCAGGCGGGCGATGTGCTGCTGCACGCTCTTGCGCATTTCCGTGATCGAGCGCTGAGCAGCGACACCGAGAACGAAGGTCAGGGCGTAAGACGTGGCGGCCTGCACCAGAGTGGCGATGGCCACGACGCCCGCCATCGGCAGCAGCAGGTCGGCCCGGCCGGCGTTGATCACCTTGTCGATCAAGAACTTGGACGAGGCCGGCAAGGCGAAGCCGGCGAGCCGGCTGACCGCCATCAAGCCGAGGCCCATGGCGAGGCGGCCGCGCCGGGCCCGGATCAGCGCCTTCGCCTCGGCCCAGGCGGCCCGGGAGTCCACCTTCCGCTTCTTGCCGTCGCCCGCGCCACCGCTGCCGTTGCTCATGGCAGCGGACCGTACCGCAAAGCGCTGGCCGCGAGAAGCCGGGGAGCGAGAGAAGGGGATCATGGGCAGCTCTGGAACGGCCGGCCGCGCTGGGCGGCCGGAGATCAGTCCCGGGTGGTGAAAGCCAGAGTGAGGAGGCTCTTCTGCTCGAGCGCGTGGGCCTTGGCGGAGCCCGTTGCCGGGCTCGCCGAGGCCGAGCGCTTGATGCTGCGTAACGAGGCCCGGCGCACCACGTCCTCCAGGCGCGGCATGACGTAGAAGTGCGCCCCCATGTTGGCCGGCTCCTCCTGCACCCACACCACCTCGACGGCGTCATGGTGGTCGGCGAGGGCCGCTTCGAGGTCGGCCTTCGGGAACGGATAGAGCTGATCGAGCGAGAGGATCGCGGTGTCGCGGACGCCGCGACGGTCCCGCTCCTCGCGTAGCTCGTGGCGGATCTTGCCGCTGCATAGCAGCACCCGCCGGGCACCGCGGGTCACCTGGTGGTCGGGGAGGACGGGCAGGAAGCGGTCGCGCATCAGGCTCTCGCGCGGCGAGGTGGCAGCCGGATGGCGCAGCATGCTCTTCGGCGTGAACACCACCAACGGCTTGCGCCACTTGCGCAGTGCCTGGCGGCGCAGCAGGTGGAAGTACTGCGCGGCCGAGGCGGGCTGGCAAACCTGGATGTTGTCCTCGCCGGCGAGCTGAAGATAGCGCTCGATCCGGGCGCTCGAGTGCTCCGGCCCCTGACCCTCGTAGCCGTGGGGCAGCAGCAGCACCAGCCCGGAGAGCAGGCCCCACTTGTCCTCGGCCGCGGCCAGGAACTGGTCGATGATGATCTGGGCGCCGTTGGCGAAGTCCCCGAACTGCGCTTCCCAGAGCACCAGGGCCTCCGGGAAATCACGGCTGTAGCCGTACTCGAAGCCCATCACGGCGGCCTCGGAGAGCATCGAGTTGTGGACCTCGAAGCTCGCCTGCCCGTCGCTCACGTGGGCCAGGGGGAAGTACTCGGCCTCGGTCTCGACGTCGATCAGGATGGCTTGCCGCTGGCTGAAGGTGGCGCGCTCGGCGTCTTGCCCCGTGAGCCGCACGGGCACGCCCGCCTTGACCAGCGAGGCGAAGGCCATGGCCTCGGCGGTACCGAAGTCGAAGGGCCGCTTGCCCTCCCCCATCTCTAGCCGCTCCTTGAGCAGCTTGGCGATCTTGGGGTGGAGGTGGAAGCCCGCCGGCACGGCGGCGAGGCGCCCGGCAAGGGCCGCGATCTCCTCGGCCGCGAGGCCCGTCTCGACCTCGTAGGAGGCGTCGTAGCGACCGCCGACGAAGCCCGCCCAGTAGCTCGGCAGGTCGCGCAACGACGGCTTCTTCTGCAGGCGGCGCGCCGCCTGCTGCGCTTCCTCGAGCTCGCCGCGCACCCGCGCCACCAACGCCGCGAGCTCGTTCTCCGACATCCCGATCTCCTCGGCGTAGAGGCGCCAGAGCTCGGGGTGCTGCTTGATCTGCCGGTAGAGGCGCGGCTGGGTGATCGTCGGGTCATCGACCTCGCTGTGGCCGTGCCGCCGGTAGCCGATGAGGTCGATCACCACGTCGCTGCCGAACTCCCAGCGGTAGTCGACCGCCATGCGCGCCACCCGCACGACGGCCGCCAGGTCCTCACCGTTGACGTGGAAGACGGGGATCGGCAGGCGGCGGGCGATGTCGGTGGCGAAGCGCGAGGCATGCAGCTGGAAGGGCTCGGTGGTGAAACCAATCATGTTGTTGACGACGACGTGGATGGTGCCGCCGACGTCGAATCCGGGCAGCCCGGCCAGGTTCAGCGCCTCGGCCATCACTCCCTGGCCAGCGAAGGCGGCGTCACCGTGGAGGACGATGGGGACCACCTTGCGCGGCCCTTCCGGCCCCATCCGCACCTGCTTGGCGTGGGCGCGACCGAGGGCCACCGGATGGACCGCTTCCAGATGGCTGGGGTTCGACACCAGGTGGATGCGCACCCGGCGCTCGCGGTCGAGGGGGTTATGGCCCGTCGCCCCGAGGTGGTACTTGACGTCGCCGCCGCCGAGCACGCTGCGCGGATCGACGTCCTCGAAACCGGCGAAGAGGCTCTCGGTGGACACCCCGACGGTATGCGCCATGACGTTGAGGCGGCCCCGGTGGCTCATCGCCAGCACCACCTGCTCGGCGCCGCGGTCGCCGATCTCGCGAACCGTCTCGTCGAGGAGGGGGATGAGGGCGGTGATCCCCTCGACCGAGAAGCGCTTGTTGCCGAGGTAGCGCGACTGCAGAACCTGTTCGAAAAGCTCGGCATGGAGCAACCGTTCGAGCACCTGCCGGCGATCGAAGGCTGGGGTCGGGCCCTCCATCCGCTCCACCAGCCAGCGCCGGCGAACGGGGTCGGGGATATGCATCAGCTCGGCGCCGATGGCGCCGCAGTAGATCGCGCGGGCGCGCTCCGCAGCCGGGCCATGGAGTGCGTCAAGCTCGGGATGGGGCGCCGGCGCCAGGCGCCCCAGGGGGTCGATCTGTGCCTGCAGGTAGCCCCAGCGGCGGAACGTATCGAGGACCTCGCGATCCGCGGTGGTCGCCGTGGACGGAGGGCAAGCAGCCTCAGTGATCTCCATAACGAAAGGGACAATATCGCGGTTCGCAGGCGCCGTTCGGGGCGCCAGCCGGCCGGCCGGGGGCGCGGACGCGATAGACTGCCGCGTCGACCCGCTCCCCAACCCGAGCGAAGACCCGTGAGCCAGCCGCGCCGACCCCACCACCTCCTCCCCCTCGCCTTCCTGTTGCTCGCCGCCTGCGGTGGCGACGGCCGGCAGAAGCTGGTGCTCTACTCTCCCCACGGGCCGGAGCTCCTCGAAGTCGTGGAGCCGGCCTTCGAGGCGGCGCACCCGGAGATCGACCTGCAGTGGCTGGGGCTGGGCTCGCAGGCCGCCTACGACCGCATTCGTTCGGAACGGGCCAACCCGCAGGCCGACGTCTGGTACGGCGGCCCGGCGACGATCTTCGCCCGCGGCGCCGAGGAGGGCCTGCTGGCGGCTTTTCGGCCCAGCTGGGCGGCCGCGATCCCGCCCGCCGGCCAAGCCCAAGGCGACCTCTACTTCAGCCTCTACCGCACCGCACCGGTGCTCGCCTACAACACCGCCGGCCTGCCGGCCGCGGCGGCGCCGCGGGATTGGGACGACCTCCTGCGCCCGGAGCTCAAGGGCAAGATCCTGATGCGTGACCCCCTCGAGAGCGGCACCATGCGCACCCTCTTCGGGATGGTCCTCGCGCGTTCGCTCGCCGAGACCGGGAGCCTCGACCGCGGCTGGCAGTGGCTGCGGCAACTCGATGCGCAGACCAAGGAATACGTGTTGAACCCGGCCCTGATGATGGAGAAGCTCTCACGCCAAGAGGGTCTGGTCACCGTCTGGGAGCTCACCGACATGCTCTGGCAGGAACAGCGCGGCAAGCCGCTCGCTTTCCATTTCGCCAGCTCCGGCACACCGGTGATCGAGGACTCGATCGGCCTGGTGGCCGGCTGCCGACACGCCGAGGCCGGCCGCACCTTCATCGAGTGGGCGGGCAGCCCGCAGGCCATGCGGCTGGCGGCCGAGAAGGCCTTCCGGCTGCCGGCGCGCACCGACCTGCCGGCGGCCGAGCTGCCGGCGTGGGCGCAGCGCGTGCTCGCCGAGCTCAAGCCGGTGGAGCTCGACCGCGGCCTGATGGCGCGCGAAAGCGCCGGCTGGATGTCGACCTGGGACCGCGAGGTCCGCGGCCGGGGCGCCCAGCCCTGAGCCGGCCCCTCGCCGCGCGCCCCATGCCCGCCGCCCCGTATCTCGTCCTCCGCCAGCTGGCGAAGCGCTTCGGGGCGGTCCAGGTCCTCTGCGACCTCGACCTCGAGATTGCCCGCGGCGAGGTCTTCGCCCTCCTCGGGCCGAGCGGCAGCGGCAAGACGACGGCGCTGCGCCTGCTCGCTGGCTTCGAGCAGCCCGACGCCGGCGAGATCCGCGTCGACGGCGAGGACGTCACCCGCCAGGCACCGGCCGGCCGTCGCTTCGGCATGGTCTTCCAGCACTATGCCCTCTTCCCGCACCTGACGGTGGGCGAGAACGTCGCCTTCGGCCTCGCCTCCGGCAAGGCCGCGGCGGGCGAGGTGGCGGCCAAGGTCGCCGCCGCCCTCGCTCGGGTCGAGCTGCCGGGCTACGAGAAGCGGCCCGTCACGGCGCTTTCGGGCGGCCAACAGCAGCGCGTGGCCCTGGCTCGCGCCCTCGCCCCCGAGCCGCGCGTGCTGCTCCTCGACGAGCCGCTGTCGAACCTCGACCCCGCGCTGCGCGAACGCACCCGCCGGGCCCTCGCCACGACGATCCGTGAGATCGGGATCACCACCGTTCTGGTCACCCACGAGCAGGAGGAGGCCTTCGACCTCGGAGCGCGGGTGGGCGTCCTCCACGGCGGCCGCCTGGCCCAGGTCGGCACGCCCGAGGAGCTCTACGAGTGCCCGCAGAGCCGCTTCGTCGCCACCTTCGTCGGCCGCGCGAGCTTCCTGCCGGCGAGGCTCGTCGCGGCCGGTGACGGGCTGGCCGCCGCGCCGGTGGCAGCGGCGGCGACGGATCCGCCGTGGCCGTACCAGGCCTGCAGGCCCGCCGCTGCGCCTCCGCCGGCGCCGGGCACTGCAGTCGAGCTCTGCGTGCGACCTGAGGGCTTGACGCTCGTCGCACCTGGCACCGCGGGCGCGCTCGCCGGCCGGGTGGTCGACCGGCGCTACGGCGGTGCTCAGACGCTTTTTGCCGTCGAGCTCGCCGGGGGAAGGGAGATCGAGGTGCTGGTCCGCGCGTCGGCGGCCCGCGCCGGCGACGCCGTCGGCGTCGCTCTCGCAACCGGCGCCCCGGCGCCGCGTATCTTCCTCGAATGAGCCTTCCCGGCGCCGCCGCCCTGCCTTCCCGTCGCTGGCGACTGCGCCCGGCCGGGCCGCTCCTCGCCCTCGTCCTCCTCTGGCTGGTCGGCTTCCCGCTGCTGATCACCCTGCTGGACGCCCTCGGGGCGCTCGCCGGCGGCCGCGGCTGGACCTTCGCCCACTTCCGCACCTTCCTCACGAGCCCCCTCGAGTGGCTGGCCCTGTGGCGCAGCTTGTGGATCTCGCTCGCCTCCGTGCTGCTCGCCGCCGGCGTCGGCGTGCCGCTCGGCTTTCTCTTCGAGCGCACCGACTTTCCCGGCCGCCGGCTGATCGGCGCCCTGCTCGCCCTGCCGGTCGCCTTGCCGCCCTTGGTCGGCGTCATCGCCTTCCTCTTTCTCTACGGCGAGACCGGGTTTCTCACCCGCGGCGCCCAGGCCCTGCTCGGCCTCGAGACGGCCCCCTGGCGGCTTGCCGGGCCAGCCGCCATCCTGCTCGTCCACACCTATTCGATGTACGTCTACTTCTACCTCTTCACCCGCGCCGGCCTCGCCCGCCTCGATCCCTCCCTGGCCGAGGCCGCCGCCTCGCTGGGAGCCGGGCGCTGGCGCATCCTCGGCCGGGTCACCCTGCCGATGCTCGGCCCCTCGTTGGCCGGCGCCGCCCTGCTCACCTTCATGACCTCCCTCGGCTCGTTCTCGGCGCCGTACCTCTTCGGCGGGCACTTCCGGGTGATGACCACCCAAATCGTGGCCTCGAAGCTCAACGGCGACCTCGCGATGGCGCAGGTGGAGACGGTGGTGCTGGCGCTCTTGGCGGTGGTCGCGCTGGCGGTGCTGCGGCGCTTCGATCGCCAGCGCAAGCTCGCCGGCTCGGTGCGTGGCCTCGCGCCGCGCCCGCGGCCGATCGTCTCGCCGGCCCGCCGCCGGCTGGCGACCGTCGCCGGCTGGGGCCTCGCCCTCTTCCTGCTCCTGCCGCACGCGACCCTGCTGCTCATCTCGCTGGTGCCGCCCGGCACCTGGACGGTCGAGGCCTTCCCTCCTGTGCTCTCGCTGGGCAACTACCTGCGTCTGCCCGGCACCGCCGAGGGCCTCGGCGCGGTGTGGGCCTCGCTGTGGATGGCTGCCGTCGCCACCGCCGCCGCCCTCGCCCTCGGCTTCGCGGCGGCGCGCGCTGCCCGTCGCGCCGGGAGCCGGCTGGGGCGTGCCCTCGAGTTGCTGGTCGCCCTGCCGTGGGCGGTGCCGGGCACGGTGTTCGCCCTGGCCCTCGCCACCACCTTCAGCGTCAACGCTCCCTGGTTCGGCCGCCTGGTCTTGGTCGGAACGCCGTGGCTGCTGCCGCTCGCCTACGTGGTCCGCAGCCTGCCGGTCACCGGCCGGGCAGCGGTCGCCGGCCTCGCCGGCCTCGACCCGGCCCTCGAGGAGGCGGCGAGCTCGCTGGGCGCCGGTCCGCTACGCCGGCTGTGGCGGATCACCCTGCCCATCCTGCGGCCGGCACTGGCGGCCGGGGCCGGGCTCGCCTTCATCACCTCGTTGGGGGACTTCGTGACCTCGATCGTCCTCTACACCCTCGACAACCGCCCCATCTCGATGGCGATCGACTCGATGCTACGCCGCGACGAGCTGGGGATGGCGGCCGTCTACGGTGTGCTCTTGATGGTGGCGAGCACCGCCGCCTTCTTCGCCTGGGGCGAACGGGAGCCCGGCTGATGGTCGCCAACGGCGCCCTGCGCCGCCTCTCCGTGCTCATGTTCACCGCCTTCGTGGACATGATGGGCGCTTCGATCCTCTTCACCCAACTGCCGTTCTACGCCAAGCGCTTCGGCGCCAGCGACCTGATGGTGGGAGTGCTGATCTCCGCGTTCTTCCTCGGCCAGCTGGTCACCGGGCCGCTGTGGGGCCGCTTCGCCGACCAGCACGGCCGCCGCCCGGCGATCCTCGCCGGCCTCGTCCTCTCGGGCGTGGCTTTCAGCCTCTTCGCCTACGCCTCCTCGGACCACGCTCTCGCCTGGCTGGGCTCGCACGGCGCGCTGGGCCTGCTCCTCCTGATGCGGGTCGGGCAAGGGGTGGGCGCCGGCACGGTGAGCGTGGTGCAGGCCTACGTCAGCGACTCGACCGCTCCCGCCGAGCGTGCCAAGGCCCTCGGCTGGGTCACCGCGGCGATCACCACCGGGGTGCTGATCGGCCCCAAGCTCGGCTCGCTGGCCTTCCACTTCGGCCCCACCGCTCCCGGCCTGCTGGCGGCCTCGCTCTGCGCGGTCAACCTGATCTCGGCCTGGCGCTGGCTACCCGAGACGCTCCGGCCCGAAAAGGCCGCCCAGAAAGGCCAACCGCGCTTCTCGATTCGCGCTTCGAGCCGCGCCCTCCTCGCCCAGCCGGGCAGCCAGATCGCCACCCTCACCTGGACCTACGCCCTGGGGATGCTCGCCTTCTTCTCCCTCAACGGCGTGATCGGTCTCTTCCTCAAGGACCGGTTCCAGTTCACCGAGGCGACGATCGGCGACTTCTTCACCTACATCGGAGTGGTCGGGCTGGTCTCCAGGGCTGCCTTGATCGGTCTCGCGGTGCGGCTGGTGGGCGAGGTGGGCACCCTGAGGCTGGGTTGCCTGGCGATGACGACGGGGCTCTTCCTGGTGCCCTTCGCGCATTCCCTGCCGGCACTCGCGGTGGCCGCGATCTTCATGCCGCTGGGCACCGCATTGCTGTTCCCGGCGACGACCTCGCTCTCGTCGCAGCACTACGCCGAGCACGAGCGTGGTGCCGGCCTCGGCGTGCAGCAGGCCTTCGGCGGCACGGCCCGCATGCTGGCGCCGTTGTGGTCGACCTTCGCCTACGGCAAAAATCAGACGCTGCCGTTCTTCCTCGCCGGTGGCTTGATGGTCCTGGTGACCCTCTACAGCCTGCGTATCCACCGCCAAGGGAAGGAGGGGGTCGATGCCAGGGAGGAAGTCGGTAGCACCGGCTGAACTCTGAGCTCGCGATCCCCGCCACCGAACCTCGACGGCGCCTCGAGGAAGCGACCGACCATGAAAAAGGCCGCGGGAGCCGCGGCCTTGGCAGAATCGAAATTGGTTGCGGGGGCAGGATTTGAACCTGCGACCTTTGGGTTATGAGCCCAACGAGCTACCAGGCTGCTCCACCCCGCGACGCTGTGTTACTCGGACACCGTGTTGCGCCCCTCGCTCTGATCGGAACCGCTCGAGGGAGGCGCAGTATTCCACGCCACCCCTCGCTTGTCAACGTCGACCCCGGGGGCCGGCCCCGGTTGCATTCCACCCCTCGCTTCGGCAGGCAGCACCGGAATCCGCGCGGCAAGCTGCTAAGATCTTCGCTTCCTTGGCGACCATCGCCGGGCCGTCCGAACGGTCACCATGTCCAACGAGCGCGAAGAGCAGGCACAGCAGATCCTCGCCCAGATCCGCATCCGGCCCGCTGATCTCGAGCTTCACTTTCGGCAGCTCCACGACCTCTTCGTTTCAACTGTTCATCATTTCTTTTCGAAGCGCGGAATTAGCCCCGAAGACTGCTTCGACCTAACCCAGGAAACCTTCGTCGGCATCTACAAGGGCATCGCCTCTTTTCGAGGCGAGTCCCGCTTCGACACCTGGCTTTTCAAGGTCGCGACCAACGTGTACCGGCTCCATTTGCGGCGGTCGCACACCAAAAAGAGGGCCGGGCAGGAACTGGCGCTGACGCCTCCGGAAGGCGAGGACCTGCCGGGTTTGGGTGACCTCTTGGAGCACCCCGACCCCCTCCCTGACGAAGAGATCGTGCGCCGCGAGCGTTCCGACAAGTTGCGGGCGGCGATTGCGGAGATGCCGGCGAAGATGCAACGGTGCGTGAGATTGAAGATCTACCAGGGCCTGAGCACCCGCGAGATCGGTGCCGTGCTGCGGATCTCGGAGGAGACCGTCAAGGCACATTTCCATCAGGCGAAGCTGCGGCTGCGCCAGAGGCTGGCAGAATGACGGTCGAGGCGGCGAGCAGATCCGGGAGCTGAGCGATGAAGCACGATCCCGACATCGACGGTGCCGGCTCTCCTGCCGATGCAGGCGGCGCCGAAGAAACCCAGCACCCCGCGGCGGAGGCGCTGGTGGCCTACTGCGACGGTGAGCTCGCCGAGCCGGCGGCCGAGGCGATCGAGGACCACCTGACCGAGTGCCAGGAGTGCGCCGCGCTGGTCGCCGACCTCACCGCCTTTCGCGGAACCGGCTTTGTGGCCGAGCGTCCCCTCTCGGAGTTCGAGCGCGCGGCGTCCTGGCGCGCCCTCGAGCGCCGGCTTGCCGATCCTGCCCCGGCACCCGTGGCACACTCTCCGGTGACCCGACCCCCGGCGGTGCGCCACTCCGCCCAGCGCTGGCTGCGCCTCGCCGCAGGCCTGACCACGGTCTCTACCCTCGGCCTCGGCGCCTGGAACCTCTCCCAGCAGGCACAGATCAACCGCCTCAGCCAGCCGCAGCTCGCCACGGCCTACGAGCAGATCAACCTCGGAACCGGCAAACGGAGCGGCAACGGCGCCGGGCCCGAGCTCGCCGCGGGCGCCCGGGAAGGCAGCCTGGCCCTCACCCTGGTAGTGCCGGACGACGAGCAATACCCCAACTACCGGATCGAGATCGAGGCGGAGACGGATCAACACGTCTGGACCCTCGAGGGCAGACCGCAGATCGGCGGTTCTACCTTCTTCCTCACCCTGCCCCGCCGCACCTTCCAGAATGGCTCCTATCTGCTCCGCGTCTCGGGCCTCGACGGCGCCGGCCCCCACCTGATCGACGAGAAGAGCCTGGTGATCCACTAGTCACGCTGGGCCCCCGGCCCGAGGCTCGGGCGCTCGCGCACCACTTTGCACGCTAAGATAGCGGGCAAAGGACCATGCCCTTCGCCCCGCGGCAGCGCGCCAGCCTCGCACTCAGCGCATTCCTGCTCGGCCTGCTCGCGGGCTGCCGGCCCGAGGCCTCGGCCCCACCAGCCGCTGACCCGCGAGCCCACCAGCAAGCGCAGGCCGCGATCCCTCCACCCGCCACCACAGCCACCCCCACCCCCTCCGTCGAGCGCCTCGACCGTGGCAACCTGGAGCTGCGCCCCGGCGCGCGGCTGAGCGGCACGATGCAGCGCGGCGAGCAGCACCTCTACCACCTCGGCTGCACGGCTGGGCTGTTCTACGACCTCGTCGTCCACCAGCGTGGGCTCGATGTCGAGGTCAAGCTGTTCGCGCCGGACGGCTCGTTGGTGCGGCGGGTGGACAGCCTCTACGAAGGCACAGGCATCGAGCCGCTGCCCCTGGTCGCGGCGAGCAGTGGTCCGCACACGCTGGAGCTCACCTACCTGGCGCAGGCGGGCCAGGATCCCCACTACGAGCTCGAGGTGAAGGCCGTCCGCGCACCCTCGCTGCGCGATCGCACCCGCGTCCAGGCGGAAGCCCTCTTCGCCGAGGCCGATCTCCTCGCCGCGGAGGGTGGTCCCCGCGCCCGCCAGCGAAAGATCACCCTCTACCGACAGGTGCTGCCCATGCTGCGCGCCGTCGGCGACGACTACCGCGCCACTGATGCGCAGTATCTGCTCGGCTATACGCAGAGCTACGGTACTGGCCAGGAAGCGGAAGCGATCGCCAACATTCAAGCGGCCGAGGTCGGCTACGAACGCGACCACCGGCAACTCGAGCTCGCCAAAGCCGATCTGGCACTGGGCCGGTGCTACAGGCAGCTACGCCGGCTTCCAGAAGCGATCCAGCTCTTCTCGTCGGCGCTCGCGAGACATCGCCAGGTAGGTATCCTACACGGCCAGGCCAGTGCCCTAACTCAGCTCGGCCAACTCTACGGCGACTCTGGCAACTTCGAGTTCGCACTCCGTTCGTTCGACGAGGGCCTCGCCCTCGCGAGACAGGAAGGCGACACGCGAACAACAGCTCTGGCTCTACACAGGTCAGCGGTGTTGTATCGCAACCTCGGCGCGCCAAAGCTGGCGCTCGCTCGGCTCGAAGAGGCTCTCGTGATCAGAAGAGAGCAGGGATTCGTTGAAGATGAGGCAATCATTCTCCGGGCGATCGGGCTAGTCTGGCACGACCTCGGTCAAGTAGATCGCTCGCTAGAGTACCTGGCACAAGCAGGCGCTCTGCTTGCGCATCTCGACGACCGCGTCAGTCTCGCGGTGAATTTCCACGAGACGGCCCGCGTCCTCGATCAAGGAGCCCATCGCAAGAAGGACGCAGTGGCGACCTATCGAGAGGCGATCACTCGCTACGACGCCCTCGGCGAAAGGGTCTACGCTGCGATCTCGCGACTGAACCTCTGCACGCTTCTCGACACGCTAGAACCGGATGCCGGGACTCCCGACCCGGCGATCGAGCCCTGTTTCCGCGAGGTCATCGCCACCTTTCGCGACTACCAGGCAGACGAAGACCTCGTCCGTGGCCTCGATCGATACGCTGCCTTTCTCCACCGCCACCGCCGTCACTCCGAGGCCGAGTCCAGCCTCCGCGAGGCGCTCTCGATCATCGAACACCTGCGCACCGAGGTGGTGAGCAATGAGCGGCGGGCGGCGCTGTTCGCCCGGCGCGTCGAGACCTACGCCGCCTACGTCGACGTCCTCCTCGCCTTGGGTGCGCGGCGGCACGACCCGAGCGCCGTCGAGCGGGCTTTCGAGGTCAGCGAGCGATCCAAGGCGCGAAGCCTGCTGGACACCTTCCGGGTCACGGGTGGGCAGCTTCGCCGCGGCGTCCCTCGGGCCCTCCTCGACGAGGAGCTGCGGGTCGCCGGCACGATCAACGACCTTGCCTTCCGGCGCCTGTTCGCCGGCCCGAGCGACAGCAGACCAGATGAGCTCGACGGGTTGGAGCTGCGGCTGCGGGGCGCCGAGCTCTATGCGGAGAGGCTCGAGGCGCTCATCCGCCAGGCGAGCCCTGCCCTCAAGGCCCTCGGCGAGGTCAGCCCGCTGCCTCTTGCGACCATCCGTGAACGGACGCTCGACGCCGACACCGCGCTCCTCGAGTTCCTGCTCGGCTCCGAGGCGTCCTACCTCTGGCTGGTAGGCCCCGGGGCGATCGAGTGCTTCGCGCTACCTCCCCGCGACCAGATCGAGGGGCAGGTCACCGAGCTCGAAGCGGCGCTGGAGGCCGACGACCTTCCCGGCTCCGCCTCCCGTCTGGAGGCCAAGCTGGCGGCGCTGAGCTCGACCCTCCTCGGCCCGCTGGTAGACCGGCAGCTGCCGCAGAACCTGATCATCGTTCCCGACGGGGCGTTGGGTCGAGTTCCGTTCAGCGCGCTGGCGCTCCCCGCGACCAAGAAAAGCGGCCCGCCGGGCGTGACGTCCGCACTGATCCTGGAGCACCGGATCCTGCTCGTCCCCTCGGCCTCGGCCCTCGCCCTCTTGCACGAGAACAGGCGCTCGTCGAGCCCAGAGCCCGGCGGCGTCCTGGTGGTCGCCGACCCGGTGGTGAGCGCCGACGACCCGCGGCTCGCCGGGACCACGCCTTCGAACCACGTGGAGGGCACCAGCGGGCCGCGCTCGGGAGCGACGGGGCTCGAGCGCCTCCGCTTCGCCGAGCGCGAGGCCGAGGCGGTCGTCGCGGCCCTGCGGCCCGAGCCCGCGACCCGGCTCCTGGGTTTCGACGCCACCCGCGAGGCGATCCTCGACGACGGCCGCCGGCCGCCGAGGGTTGCTCATTTCGCCACCCACGGCCTGGCAGACCCCCAGGACCCGGACCTCTCCGCCCTGGTCCTCTCGCTCTTCGACCGTTCCGGGCAGGCCACGGACGGCTTGCTGCGCGCCCCGGAGATCGCCCGCCTCCACTTCCCCGCCCAGCTGGTGGTGCTCTCCGCCTGCAAGACGGGCCTCGGCCGGCAGCTGCGCGGTGAAGGGACGCTCGGCCTGAGCCGAGGCTTCGTCGCGGCAGGTGCGCGGGTCGTCCTCGCCAGCCTCTGGGAGGTCGACGACCGCGCGACGGCCGAGCTGATGACGAGGTTCTATGCAAGCCTCGCCGCACCGGGCACGTCGCCGATGGCCGCCCTCCAACGAGCCCAGCTGGCGATGGCGACTTCCGGCCGCTGGCAAGACCCCCGCTACTGGGCTGGCTGGATCGTCCAGGGGGCTGCCGACGAGCCGCTCGATCGGGACCACTGACTCGCTTCCTAACCCCTCTTCCCGCGAGGTGTATCTATCTGCTCTATCCCGGCGACAGATGGGCTTTCCGTGTACCCAGGCCGGGGGAGGATTGCCATGAAGACACAGATGCAGAGCGAGCTCCAGCAGACGACCAACCGCGAGGTGGAAGAGCAGACCGCCGGCCAGGCGGTGCTGACCCGCGCCGGCTTCCCGATCGGCCAGCAGAATGAGCCAACCGGCGGTTCGGACCGCCCGGAAGGCGGAGCAACCCTCCGCGGCGTGAGCGCGGGGAAGGTCGCGCCGAGCACCGGCAAGGCCCCGAGCGTCGTCGCCAAGCCCAACGCCACTTCCAAGTAGCTCCCTGGCCGCGGCGCCCTGCCGCGGCCAGGGCCCGCACCTCCCGCTTACCGCGAAACCGGCAGGCGGAGTGCTCCCTCCGATAAGATCCCTGCAACTTCTTCACGACAATCGCCTGACGACCATGGCGCGTCTACCGCAGAGCCGTGAACGGGACCCTGTGTGGGGGGCCCCGGAGCCCCTGGAGCTGGTGAGCCGGCCGGAGCTGTCGTTCAACGGCATCAACGGCACGGTGGGTGGGCCCTACTACCCCTGCTGCCAGCCGCCTGGCCTGGCGCCGGCCCCGGAGACCTCACAGCTGCCGATGGTGGCAAACCCACCGTCGGCGCGGCCACGTTCACTCGGGCGCGCCCAGGAGCGGCCGGCCACCGCCGGTCCTTACGCCCTCGACTACCGCGACCTGGCACAGACCGGCTGGGGAGTGATCTTCGCCCCCGGCCTCGACCCGGCGGTCCGCGACGCCCTCGAGCCACTCCTGGCGCTACGGCGCGAGCAGGCCTCTCGCCTCGACCCGCTCTACTACCGCGAGATCAGCGGTGAGATCGTGCCGGGGCGGGACGGCTCGACCCTCGACTTCTTCCTGCGCTGCCGGGTGTCGCCGGCCTGGGTGGACCCGGCCAACCTGCCCTACTACCTCCTCCTGGTCGGTGACCCGGAGCACCTGAGCTTCGGCTTCCAGCACGAGCTCGACTCGCAGTTCGCCGTCGGCCGGCTCGACCTCGAAAGCCCGGAGAGCTACGCCGCCTACGCCGAGAGTGTGGTGCGCGCCGAGCGACGACGCTTGCGCCGGCCGCTCCGCGCCACTTTCTTCGGCACCGAGAACGCCGACGACTCGGCGATGGACGCCACCAGCCAGGCCCTGGTGCGGCCCCTTGCCGCGGCGACGGCCGCGGCCTGCGCCGGCCTCGACCTCCGCTTGGTGCGCGGTCCCGAGGCGACCAAGGCTCGTCTGGCGACCCTCCTGGGGGGCGCCGAGACACCCGACTTCCTCTTCACCGCCAGCCATGGCGTGGGCTTCCACGCGGACGATCCGCGCCAGCGCGATCACCAGGGGGCCCTCCTCTGCCAGGACTGGCCCGGTCCCGAGCAGTGGCCTTGGCCGACGGTCGAAGACCACTACTTCGCCGGCCAGGACCTTGCTTCGGAGGCACGGCTGGACGGCCTGATCGCCTTCCTCTTCGCCTGCCACAGTGCCGGCACGCCGCAGTGGGACCATTTCCCCAGGGGCCTGGGGGGCGAGTCGCATCAGCTCGCCGCTGCGGCATTCGTGGCCCGCCTGCCGCAGCGGCTGCTCGGCCATCCACGGGGCGGTGCCCTGGCGGTGATCGGCCATGTCGAGCGCACCTGGGGCTACTCGTTCCTCTGGAACGGCTGCATCGGCCAGCCGGGCCCGTTCCACGAAGCGACCGAGCGCCTGCTGCAAGGCTGCCCGGTGGGCTATGCCATGGAGCCGTTCGCCCACCGCTTCCTCACCCTCCAGGATTGGCTGGTCGGAGAGCTCGGGGTGCTCGAGCGCGGTGAGCTGGCTGGCGAAGGCGACTTCGCCTGGCTGTGGACCGCCACCCACGACGCGCGCAGCTACGTGATCCTCGGCGACCCGGCGGTCCACCTGCCGGTGGTGGCCGAGGCCGACGCTGCGGCCGTCGACTAGCCGGCTGTCACCAGCCGAGCCCGGCGCGAACGCAGCAGCTCCACGGCGAGCATCGCGACGAGGATGAGGCCGGCCCCCAGCCAGGCCGTCGCCGTCAACCGCTCGCCCTTGAGCCAGAAGCCAAAGAGGCCGGTGAAGGCCGGCTCGCTGGCCAGGATCAGCGCCGTGCGGTCGGGTGGCGCGTGTTGCTGAGCGTAGGACTGGACGAAGAAACCGAGGGCGCTCGCCACCACCGAGGTGACCACCAGGGCCACCCACACGGTGCGGCCGCGGGGAACAGCGAAGCCCTCGGCGGCGAGCGCCGCCAGGGCGCAGAGCAGGCCGCAGGTGCCGAGCTGCACCGCCACCAAGGCGACAGCGTCGAACCGCGCCACCAGGCGGCCGGTGAACAGGATGTGGAAGGAGAAGGCGACAGCACAGCCGAGGACGAGGAGGTCGCCCGTCGAGAGCCCCTGCGCGCCGCCCGAGAGGAGATAGAGCCCGGCGGCCGAGACGGCGGCGGCAGCCCAGGCGAGAGAGGTGATCCGCTCGCGGAAAAGGACGGCGCCGAGCACCGGGGTGAGAACGACGAAGAGACCAGTGATGAAACCGGCGTTCGACACCGTGGTACGAACGAGACCGAGGGTCTGCAGAGCGAACCCCAGGCTTAGCCAGGCGCCGAGGACGGCCCCACCCCACCAGCCGCGGCGAGGCAGCGCCAGGAGCTTGCGCCAGGACAGTGCGGCGACGAGCAGCGCGGCGGCGAGGAAGCGGTAGGCGAGGAAGGTCAGCGGCGGCAGCAGGGCGACGGCGTCCTGCACCAAGACGAAGGTCAGCCCCCAGACGGCCGCGATGCCCACCAGGCCGATCTCGGCGACGAGGGCCCGGCGGCCGCCAGCGTGATCGCTCGGCAATGTCCTCGCCGTCACTGCAGGTAGCCCAGGGCCTTGAGGCGGCGCTCGGCCTCGGCCCCCGCCGCCAGGCTGGCGGCGGCCGCGGGATCACCCTCGACGGCCAGCAGGTGGCGATGGAGGGCTGCCTCCAGGCGCCTGCGCTCGCCCGGCTCGCGGCCCGCGAGGTCCAGGGTCTCGCCGGGATCGGCCTTCAGGTCGAAGAGCAAGAACTGCTTGGCGCTGAGGTCGGCGAGGAGCTTCCAGCGGCCGTCGAAGACGGTGCGGTACGGGCCCTGGCTCGCGAAGGCCAGGCCGCCGAGGGGCGGCGCCAGAGGCGCGGCCGCACTCAGCCAACGGACCAGGCTCCGGCCCTCGAGGGCCAGCTCGGCGCTCGGCACGGCCGCGAGCTCGAGGAGGGTGGGGACGATGTCGAGGTTGCTCGCCGGGCCGTGGATCCGCGCCCCCGCGACGCCGCCCGGAACACGGAAGAAGAGGGGCGTCCGCAGCTCTTCGCCGTAGGGGGCCCGGCAGTGCTTGAGGTCGCCGTGCTCGAGGAAGGACTCGCCGTGGTCGGCCGCCAGCACCAGCACCGTGCGCTCGGCCTTGCCGCTGGCGTCGAGAGCGGCCAGCAGCACGGGTAGCTGGTCGTCGAAGTAGGCGACCTCGTCGTCGTAGAGGTCGGAGAGGTGGGCCACCTCCGCGGGCGGCACGGCCGCCAGGCCAGGGCCTTCGTAGAGGAGGCGGGCGAGCGGGTTGGGGTCGCCCTGGCGGGTCGCCTCCGAGCCGCTGAAAGCGCCGGCGAAACGCCGCCGCTGCGTGGCCGGTGGTCGATAGGGCCCATGCGGGTCCATGTAGTGCAGGTAGAGGAAGAAGGGCTCGCGGAGCTCGCTGAGCTCGCCGGCGGCGCGCTGGTTGACGCAGTCGGCGGCCTGCCACAGGCAGCTCTCGTCGAAGCTGCCGAAGCCCGCGGCAAAACCGCCGTGGGGGTTGAAGCGCGAAGGCGAGCGCCGCACCACCGGGCTCGCCGAGACGGCGGCGGTCGCCCAACCGCGGGCAGCGAGCAGCTCGGCGAGCGTCGGGATGGTGTCAGGGACCCCCATCCGCCCGTCCTCCTGGCCGAGGAAACGCACCGGGTAGCGCGAGGTCAGCAGCGAGTTGACGGCAGGAAAGGTACAGGTCGCCTGGCTGTGCGCATTGGCGAAGAGGGCGCCGGTCGCGGCCAGACGGTCGAAGTTCGGGCTGGTGGCGCGGCCGTAGCCGTAGGCAGAGAGGCGGTCGGCGCGCAGGGTATCGACCACCACCAGCAGCACGTTCGGCCGCGCGTTGGCCGGCGGTGCGTCGGGCGCTGTCTTGCCACAAGCGAGCAGGCCAGCGGCGGCCAGGCCAAGGGCAGCCAGACCAGAGGCGACCAGCCCGGTCGCCGGCAGCCCTCGACGTCCGCGCATGGCCTCAGCCAGCGAGGTGGTCGAGGAGCTCGCGGCGCAGCAGGTCACGCAGCGCGGCCAGGCGCTGCGGCTGCGCCGGCCCCTTCGCCGCCTCCACGATCACCACGTGGGGCAGGTCGTCGGAGTCGCCATAGGTCTCGTGCCGCTCAAGGCCCTGGAAAACGGGGAGCTCGCTCTCACCGTAGCGGCACCAACGCACCCGTTCGAAGCCGCAGGCGAGGAGGGCCTCGGCGATCATCTCGCGGTTCCACACGAACTGATGGCCCCAGCCACGGAAGGCGCGGTTGAGCTTGATGGCGTTGAGCCGCTTGTCAGAGGCCTCGGCATCCAGCCGGTAGTGCGTGATCCACACCCAATCGAGGTTGGGGGTCGAGAGACGGAGCCAACCGCCGGGCGCCAGCACACGATGCGACTCGCAGAGGAAATCGAGCGCCGCGTCGATCGGCAGATGCTCGAGGAAGTGCTCAGCGAAGACGGCCTCGACGTCCTGAAAATCCAGCCCGCGGGTGACGTCGGCGATGACGTCGACTCCCGGCAGGGGTTTGAGATCGATGTTCACCCATCCCTCGAGGCGCTTGTCGCCCGAGCCGATGTGGAGCCGCTGTGGCTTGCGCGCGAAGAGTCCCATGGCGCGGCTACGATCCCGCTACGACGCCCGCTTGTCAAGAGCTCCCCCTGGCTGTTCCAAAGCCTTGAGCCAGCTTGGGTTTGGGGGTAGGCTTGGGGCCGCAGTTGGTTGCGAGCGAGGCGGCGGCCACCGGCATCTGCGGGCCGCGGCCGCTCACCGCTCGATCACGGGGCAGGCGGCGGAGGGACCATGTTCACCATCGAAGAGCTGCACGCGCGGGAGATTCTCGACTCACGGGGCAACCCGACCCTGGAGGTCGATTGCCTGTTGGAAGGTGGCGCCGTGGGGCGCGCCGCGGTTCCCTCCGGGGCCTCGACGGGCGCCCGCGAGGCGCTCGAGCTGCGCGACGGTGGCAACCGCTACCTCGGCAAGGGGGTTGAGAAGGCCGTCGAGAACGTCGCCAAGGAGATCTCGCCGGAGCTCGAGGGGCACGACGCCCGCGACCAGGCGCTGGTCGATGGCCTCCTCGTCGAGCTGGACGGCACACCGGACAAGAGCCGTCTGGGCGCCAACGCCATACTCGGCGTCTCGCTTGCGGTGTCGAAGGCGGCGGCAATGGCCGCCGAGCTGCCCTACTACTCCTACCTCGGCGGCCCCGCCGCCAAGGTCCTGCCAGTGCCGCTGCTCAACGTGCTCAACGGTGGCGCCCATGCCGACAACTCGGTCGACATCCAGGAGTTCATGCTGGTGCCCATTGGCTTCGACCACTTCAGCGAGGCGCTGCGGGCAGCGGTCGAGGTCTACCACACGCTGAAGAGCGTGCTCAAGAAGGCCGGGCTCGGCACCGGCGTGGGCGACGAGGGCGGTTTCGCCCCCAACCTGCGCAGCAATCGTGAGGCCCTCGACCTGCTCGTCGAAGGGATCGACAAGGCCGGCTACGAGCCCGGCCGGCAGATCGCCCTGGCCCTCGACGTGGCGGCTTCCGAGCTGGTGGCCGAGCGCGGCGACGGCGGCCACCGCTATGCCTTGGTAGGCGAGGGCCGCAGCGGCCTGCGCAGCGCCGACCTGATCGCCACCTACGCCGAGTGGGTGGCCGCCTATCCCCTCGTCTCGATCGAGGACGGGCTCGCCGAGGACGACTGGGCCGGTTGGAAGGAGCTCAGCGAGGCGCTGGGCTCGCGGGTGCAGCTGGTAGGCGACGACCTCTTCGTCACCAACCCGCGCATCCTCCAGGAGGGCATCGACCAGGGCATCGCCAACGCCCTCCTCGTCAAGCTCAATCAGATCGGTACTCTGTCGGAGACCCTCGAGGCCGTCGAGCTGGCGAAGACCCACGGCTACGCCAACATCATCAGCCACCGCTCCGGGGAAACGGCGGACACCACCATCGCCGACCTCGCGGTCGCCACCCGTGCCGGGCAGATCAAGACCGGCGCCCCCTGCCGCAGCGACCGGGTGGCGAAGTACAACCGCCTGCTCGAGATCGCCGAGGAGCTCGAGGGCGTCGCCGTCTACCCTGGCGCCGCCGCCTATCCACGGCTGCGCCGCTGAGGAAGCCGATGCAAGCCGCGACGATCGCCGATCCCCGACCCTTCCGCTCGCTGCTGGCCGTGGCGGTCACCGTGCTGCTCCTGCTGCTCGGTGCCGCCGGCTTCAAGGGCTACCGAGACCTCGACGCGGCACGCCAGCACGAGCGGGAGCTCAAGGCGCAGATCGACGCCACCTTGGAACGCATCCAGGCGCTCGAACGGCGCGTCCAGCGGCTCGACAAGGACCCGGCGCTCCTCGAGCGGCTGGCTCGCGAGGAGCTCTGGATGGCTCGTCCGGGCGACGTCGTGATCGTCCTTCCCACCGCCGCGCACTAGCACCGGCCAGCTTCACCCGCCCCGCTCCGGGTGGCTTCGGCCACCCGGCCGTAGCCTGCCAGGCGGCCGGCGACCCAACACGGCTCTTGACTCTCTGGCCGAGATCCTATATGTCTATATGGAAATGAAACATTCTCGCCGTGGGCCTCGACGGCCCCCGGCCTGAGTCGCTGGAAGTAAGGACTGTGAACACTCAAACCTGGGACATCCACTCCACACCAAGTGTCGCCTCCGGGCACACTCCGCACCGCCTTCCTCTTCGGTGCAGCACTCCAACTGCACCTGCTAGTGCACGGGTCGCTGGCGGCCCCGGCCGACGCGACCACGCCTAGTCCCTCCCGCGCTGTGGCAGAGACGTCCCCTCTGCCACAGCGCATCTCCCTCCCTCACTGACTTCCTGGCCCCGCTGCGCTGCGTGCCTGCGCCGCGCCGAGCAGGTACACTCAGCCCGTGGTAGCCGCTGCCGCCGATCGCCTCGGCCGACCGCTGCGCGACCTGCGCATCTCGGTCACCGACCGCTGCAACTTCCGCTGCCCGTACTGCATGCCGAAGGAGGTCTTCGGCGCCGACTTCCCCTTCCTGCGCCGCGCCGAGCTGCTGAGCTACGAGGAGATCGCCCGCCTGGTGCCGGCCTTCGTCGGGTTGGGAGTCGAGAAAGTCCGCATCACCGGTGGCGAGCCCCTGGTACGCCGCGACCTTCCCCGGCTCGTCCGCCAGCTGGCGGACGTCCCCGGCGTCCGCGACCTCACGCTGACCACCAACGGTGTGCTGCTCGGCGAGGAGGCCGGTCGCCTCAAGGAAGCGGGCTTGGGGCGGGTCACGGTCAGCCTGGACAGCCTCGACCGCGAGGTCTTCGAGGCGATGAACGATGTCGGTGTGCCGCCGGAGCCCGTGCTCGCCGGGATCGCCGCCGCCCGCACCGCAGGCCTGCTGCCCATCAAGGTCAACTGCGTGGTCAAGCGCGGGGTCAACGACCACACGCTGGTCGACCTCGCCGCCCACTTCCGGGGCAGCGGGGTGATCGTCCGTTTCATCGAGCTGATGGACGTCGGCAACCACAACGGCTGGGAGGCCACGCAGGTGGTGACGGCCGCCGAGATCGTCGACCGCATCGCCGCCCGCTTTCCCCTCGAGCCCCTCGATGCCAACTATCGGGGCGAGGTGGCACAGCGCTGGCGCTACCGGGACGGCGGCGGCGAGATCGGGGTCATCGCCTCGGTCTCGCAGCCCTTCTGCGGAGATTGCACACGCGCCCGCCTTTCCTCCGAGGGCAAGCTCTACACCTGTCTCTTCGCCAGCCAGGGGGAGGACTTGCGGCCCTTGCTGCGCGGCGGCGCGAGCGACGCCGAGATCAGCCAGCGCCTGCGCAGCCTCTGGGAGGCGCGAGCCGACCGCTACTCGGAGCTGCGGGCCGCCGACCGTCCCCTGGTGAGCCTGGGAACGAAGGTCGAGATGTCTCACATCGGAGGCTAGGACGGTGCACAGATCGAGCTGGCTGGCAGGGCTGATCGGCGTGGCGCTGGCAACCGCCGGCCTGGCGGCTGGCCCACCAGCCGGCGGCGCACCGGCCTGGCAGGCGCGCGTCGTCCCCGGGCAGCTGGTGCGCTGGGAAGGTCCGGGCAGTGAGCGCTGCGGCCGGGGCGAGGAGAGCTGGGATCCCCTCGCCGGGGCCTGCTGGTACCCCTTCGACCTCGATGCTCCCGCCGGCGTCGTGAAGGTCTTCCGCCTCCGGCAGGGGCAACGCGAGGAGGCGGCGGTCACCGTCGGGGACTACGCCTACCCTACTCAGCGGATCACGCTCAAGGACGACAGCCAGGTGAACCTCTCGCCGCGAGACCTGGCGCGCGCCGAGCGCGAGAGCGCCGCCGTGGCCAAACTTTGGTCCCGACGCAGCCCGGCGCGCTTCACGCTGCCCCTGGGGCCCCCCCTCGCCAAGCTGCCGGAGGGCGGCCGGTTCGGCTCCCGGCGGATCTTCAACGGCGAGCCGCGCAGCCCGCACAGCGGTGTGGACTTCGCTGCCGCCACCGGGACCCCGGTGCTGGCCGTGGCGGACGGCACCGTGGTGCTCGCCGCCGACCACTTCTTCTCCGGCAACAGCGTCTTCATCGACCACGGCGACGGGCTGATCAGCATGTACTTCCACCTCTCGCGCCTGGCGGTCCGCGCCGGCCAGCAGGTGCACCGCGGCGAGCGGCTCGGCGCTGTGGGCGCGACCGGCCGCGCGACCGGCCCCCACCTCCATTTCGGTGTCCGTTGGCGCGGCGCGCGGGTCGACCCCGAGATCCTCCTCGGCACCAGCGGCGCGGTGGCCGAGGTCCAGACCGCCCCCTGAGCCGGCCCCCGGCCGCTCTCAGTCGAGGCTCTTGGTGAACAGCCGCGTGGCGAGCAGCAACGCGGCGATCCCGAAGCCCGCCGTCGCCGCCAGATCGCCCGGCAGGTCGAGCCACGAGGCACCGCGCAGCAGCACGGCCCGGCAGACCCGGATGTAGTGGGTGAGCGGCAGGAGCTCGCCCAGCCAGCGAGCCGGCGCCGGCATCGCCGCGAAGGGGAACATGAAGCCAGAGAGCAGCACCGAGGGCAGGAAGAAGAAGAACGAGAGCTGCGTCGCCTGGTTCTGCGTCCGGGTCACCGCCGAGATCACCAGGCCAAGGGCCAGGTTGGCGGCGATGAACAACAGGGTGGCGAGGGCGAGCCCGAAGAGCGACCCGCGGACGGGAATGCGGAAGAAGGCGAGGCCGCTCACTACCACCAGCACCGCCTGCACGAGGCCGATCCCCACGTAGGGTGCGATCTTGCCCAGCATCAGCTCGAGGCGTGAGACCGGGGTGGCGATCAGGAACTCGAACGATCCCCGCTCGCGCTCGCGCACCAGCGACAGCGAGGTCATCAGGATCATCGTCGTGGTGAGGATCACACCCAACAGGCCGGGGACCACGAAGACCGGGGTGCGCAGCTCCTGGTTGAAGCGCGGGTGGACGGTGAGGTCGACCGGGCGCACGCGCACGAGGTCCGGGGAGAGCTGGACGCGCTGCTCGCTCGCCGCACCGCGCGCGCTGGCCTCGCTGAGGACCGTCGACAGGCCCTCGACGGCAGCCTGCACGGCGCGGGCGGTCAGCGGGTCGCTGGCGTCCACCCAGACGGCGATCTCGGCGCCCCGGCCCCGGTAGTAGCGGCGGGCGAAGTCGGCGGGGATGCTGACCACCGCCATCACTTCCCCGGCGCGCATCATTCGCTCGGCCGTCGCCTCGTCGGGGGCGGTGGCGGTGAAGCGCAGGGCCTGGGTGGCAGCCAGCTGGCCGAGGAGGCGGCGCGAGACCGCCGAGGAGGCAGGGTCGACGACGGCGGTGGGCACCCGCCGGATGTCCTGGTTGATCGCGTAGCCGAAGAGCAGCAGCTGGGCGAGCGGCAAGCCGACGACGAAACCCAGAGAGAGACGGTCGCGCACCAGCTGCCGCAGCTCCTTGCGCGCCACCGCCAGAACGCGCCGCCCTGGCTTCCACGTCCCGAGCTCTGGCCATCGCCAGTTCACCGGCTCACCTCCGGCATCGCCGACGCCATGCTGGGCTCGAGGTTGGCCGCGACGAACACGTCCTCGAGGCTCGGCGGGATCTCGCGAGCCGTGGCCCCGGCGAGGCCCGCCGCCCGCAGCGCGCCCTGGAGACGCTGGGCCACCTCGCCGGCTGGCCCGCTCGCCGGGGCGAGCAACACGTGCAGGAGCTCGCCCAGATGGGTGACGCTGGCAACCGCCGGTTGGGCGACGAGCAGCCGCGAGCCCTTCTCCGGCGGGTCACAGCTCACCTCGACCACCCGGCCGGCGAGGGCCCGGCGCAGCTCGCCGGGCGTGCCGAGGGCCACCACCTTGCCGCGGCGGATCATCACCAGGCGATGGCAGCGCACCGCTTCGTCCATCGAGTGGGTGGAGACCAACGTCGTCACTCCCTCAGCGGCGAGGTCGAAGATGCGTTCCCAGAACATCCGTCGCTGCTGCGGGTCGACGCCCGCGGTGGGCTCGTCGAGGAGCAGCAGCTCCGGGTGGTGGACGGTCGCCGCCGCCAGCGCCAGCCTTTGCTTGGTGCCGCCGGAGAGGGCCCCGGCGCGCTGCTCGCGGAAGCCTTCGAGGTCGAGCTCGGCGAAGAGCTGGGCGAGCCGCCGCGCCCTGGCGTCGGCGCCGAGGCCGTGGATGTCGGCGGCGAAGGCCAGGTTCTCGGCCACCGAAAGGTCCTCGTACAGGGAGAAACGCTGCGGCATGAAGCCGATCCGCTGCCGCAGGCCCTCACTCTCGCGAGGTAGCTGGCGGCCCAGGGTCTCGATCTGGCCGGCGGTCGGGGTCAGCAGGCCGATCAGCATTCGCAGCAGGGTCGATTTGCCGGCGCCGTTCGGGCCCAAGAAGCCGAAGACCTCCCCGCGCTCGACCTCGAGGCTGACGCCGTCGACGGCCCGCCGGGCACCGAAGTGCCGGCTCACCTCGCGAGCCCGTACGACGACCTCGCTCACCGGGCGGTGCTCCGGGCTCCGAGCCGCAGGCGCACGGTGGCTCCCAGGCCGGGCCGCAGGTCTGCCGGCGCCCCGTCCAGGCCGATACGCGCGGCGTAGACGAGGTGGCCGCGTTCGCGCTCGGTGAGCGCAAAGTGCGGGGTGTACTGCGCCTCGCGGGCGATGTCGAGAAGGTGGCCGTCGAGCCGCCCCGACAGCCCCTCGACCTCGACGCTCGCCGTCGCTCCGACCACCGTCCGCCCCACCACGTCGGCCGGCAGCCAGACGCGCACCCAGGGATCGCTCACCGCCAGCACGACAGCCACCACCCCGCCGGCAGGGACCGTCTCGCCGATCTCGAAGGGCAGCTGGTCGACGACGCCCGGCAAATCGGAGCGGACGTCGAGCTCGTCGACCCGGCGGACCGCCTCGGCGAGCAGCGCCGAGCGCTCGGCCTCGAGGGCCACCGACTCCTCATAGGTGCGGCGGGCGAGATCGAGATCACGCTCGGCACCGACTCCGGCCCGCCGCAGCTCACTGGCACGGTCGAAATCGCGCTGCGCCGCCCGCAGCGCCGCACGGGCCGCCTCGAGGCGGGCCTGCGCCGCCTTGAGATTGAGGCCCGCCACCTCGGCGTCGAGACGGACGATCACGTCGCCGGCGGCCACCGTCTCGCCCGATTTCTTGAGGATGGCCACCACCTTCTCCGGCTGGCTCACCGAGAGCTCGACGCTGCGCCGCTCGACGACGCCCACCACGGTGGCCGTGCGCCCGCAGCCCACCAACCAAGCGAGCGACAATGCGAGCCCGCAGGCCAACCGCGCTCGCCGCCGGGCGCCGTCTCGCCAGCGCCTCTGTTGTCTCATTGCCACCTCCCGGTCCTCTGGATCGCTGAAGCTCGACCGTAGCAACGAACGCCGGGAGTGACAAGCCTCCTCGGCCCCGCTGCGGTCAGCCGCCCGCGCGGTAACGGAACGGCAGAAGCACAACCTAAGCTTGCGATCGGCTAGGATCGGCCGCCAAAGCTCGAAAACGTGGCACACAGTCGATCGATAATGCAATAGATTCGGCCGCCAAAATTCAAGGACAGAAGAAAAGATCGATCAGCGAGGAGGTCAGCATGGATGCCGCAACCGTCCGCTCGAAGGTCAAGGAGATCATCGCCAAGGTGAGCAATCTGGACCCCGCCAAGATCGGCGACGGCGACTCCTACATCGACGATCTCAAGCTCGATTCCCTTTCTTTGCTGGAGATCGGTGTCGACGTCGACTTCGAGTTCAAGCTGAACCTCCCCGAGGAGAAGATGCGCGAGCTGCGCTCGGTCAACGACACCGTCAACCTGGTGCTCGCCCGCCTCGCCGAGCAGAACCAGATGGCAACGGTCGCCTGAGGCGCAGCGAGCTCACGCTCCACGGAGGCTGCCGGAGCGCTCGGGCCGTCCCCGGGGCCGTTTCGCCGACCCACCGCGATGCCGCTGCACCTCCTCGAGGCTCAGAACAAGGTGATGGCGGTGCTGCGCGTCACCGTCTTGGGGCCGCGCCTGGGCGCTGCGGCCCCCGACCTGCCGGCCGCGGTGCACCGTGCCGTCCTCAAGGGCTGTCGGGCCCCCTGGTTGCTCGAAGGCATCGGCATCTTGCACACCCGCCGTCGCCTCGATGTTGGCGCCGAGGCCGACTTCCTGCAGGATCGACCGGCGGAAGCACTGTCCCAGCCCGTGCTGGTGATGCTCCACACCGGTCTCGGGCTCGCGCTGTCCCGACACCAGCTCGAGCGCTTGCCACCCGGCGCCGGCGCCAGCGAGGTCCAAGACCGTCTCGCGAACCTCATTGCCTCCTGCCGGCGGGCTTCCCGCTCAGGCTTCGAGGCCGCGACGCTCGAGGCCGTCGGTCTCGTCGCCCGCTGCTTTTTCCCGCGCCACTTCACGAGCCTCGCAGCTGGCATTGCCGCGCTGGGGGCGGACGCCGCACGCCTCTTCTGGCTCGGTGCCGGCCGGGGCCTCTATTTCGAGCGCCGCGACCCCTGGCCCGGCAACGCCGCCGTCGCGCGGGCACTCGCTCGCCTCGCGGCGCTCACCCTGCCGGCGGCAGCCTCGGCCAACGCCGTCGCCGGCTTCTGCCTGGCCCTGGTCCTGGTCAATATGGCCTCGCCGGCCGTGGTCTCTCAGCGGCTGGTCGCGGCAACCCAGGCCGGAGCTCCGGTCGCCCTGGCAGCCGAGGGGTTGGCGGCTGCTCTGCGGGTGGGCCTGCAACTGGCGCCCGACTGCCCTTGGCCCCGGCGCCTCCTGCGCTTCGAGCCCAACGAGAGGGCGCTGCGCCCCACGTGGGAGGTCCTGCGCGCCGAGGCCGTGGCCGGACTCGGCGCCCTAAGCGGTCATCCAGAGCAGCCGCTGCACGAGCTCCATGCGCTCTTCGGCGCCGTGCCCGCGGCAGCCGAGCTCGCGGCGCTGGTCACGAAGCAGAGCTCGGCACCATTTTGCCCAAGGCTCCCCGGGGCGTAACATCGGGAGGTCGACCATCACCAGTACCAACGCGGTCGTGGCGAGCGAGGTCGTTCCGTTCGCGAGGATGAAGCAACGATGATGCAAAACAAGGCACAGCCCGCGCCGCGGCGCCGACGTGGCAGCGATCACTTCGACGTCATCATCCTCGGCGCCGGCCTGGCAGGGCTCTCACTGGCCCGCCAGCTCCGCCTCGACTCGGCGCGGCGCATCCTCCTGATCGACAAACGCGCGCGGCTTCCGGCGCCCGACCAGAAGGTCGGCGAGGCGACGGTACAAGTCTCCGGCTACTACTTCTCCAAAGTGCTCGGCCTCGAGGAATACCTCTTCCGCGAGCACCTCATGAAGTACAACCTCCGTTTCTATTGGAAGACCGCCGGCCGTTCGAACGCAGCCTTCGAAGACTACAGCCAGGCCTACATCCAGAAGCTGTCCAACATCGCCAGCTACCAGCTCGACCGCAACAAGCTCGAGGCGGAGCTGCTGCGGTGCTTGCGGCGCGAGCGCGGCGTCAAGCTGCTCGCCCCGGCGCGGATCGAGCGGGTCGAGCTCGCCGAGCCCGAGGCGGCGAGCAACCCGCCGAGCGACGACCATCGGGTGGATGTCGAGGTCAATGGTGAGAAGCGTAGCTTCTACGCTCGCTGGGTGATCGACGCCACCGGCCGCGCCCGCCTCCTCGCCCGCCAACGCCAGCTGCAGCGCGAGAACCCGATCCATCATGCGTCGGTGTTCCTCTGGGTCGACGGCCTGCTCAACGTAGAAGAGCTGACCGAGCTTTCGCCCCGCGAGGTTCGTTTGAAGCGTGACCGGGCGGCGATCGGTCACCTGCCGTTGTGGCTCGCCACCAATCACTTTTGCGGCGAGGGCTTCTGGTTCTGGGTGATCCCCCTGCAAGGCAAGACGAGCCTGGGCCTCGTCTTCGACACCGCCGTGCTCGACCCGCGGAGCGTCAACACGGCCGAGAAGCTGATCACCTGGATCTGCCGTGAGTTTCCCCTCTTCACCCGCGACCTGCCGCAGCGCCGGATCGATCACTTCGCGGGCATGCCGAGCTACTCCTACGACTGCGCGCAGACGTTGAGCGCCTCGCGCTGGGCGATGACGGGCATGTCCGGCCGTTTCTCGGACCCCCTCTACAGCCCCGGGGGCGACCTGATCGCGATCCACAACACGTTGATCGCCGATGCCATCGCGACCGCCGACGACGGCGAGCTGGCCGGCAAGGTGCGGGCCTACGAGCAGCTCCTGCGCTCGGTGTACGAGGCCTACGTGCCGAGCTACGCCGAGAGCTACAACGTCCTGGGTGATCCCGACGCCTTCACGCTCAAGTACACTTGGGAGCTGACGATCTACTTCGCCTTCTACGTCTTCCCGTTCATCAACGATCTGTTCACCGATCGCCGCTTCCTGCTCACCTTTTTCAACCGCTTCTCGCGGCTGGGGCCGCTCAATCGCAATTTGCAACGGTTTCTCGCTGCCTACGCCCGGTGGTCGCAGGAGAACCTGCCGCCGATCGCCTGCCCGGTGTTCCACGACTTTCCCGACCTCGGGCCGCTGGCGATGGCCGAGAAGACCTTCTATCGCGTGGGCCTGACGGTCGACGAGGCGAAGACCGTCCTCGCCCAGCAGCTCACCAACATCGAGGAGCTCTGTCGCTTCTGCCTCGCCTACCTCGCCTCGATGGTGCTCGACGAGCCGGCCGCCGTCCTCGATCGCGGCTTCGTCGAGGCGATCGAACTGGCGAGCTTCGGCTTCGAGCCGGCGGCGATCCGCCAGCTCTGGCGGCAGCATGGCGGCAGCCGGGAGAGGTATCCCTGGAGCTTCGACGCGACGGTCCTCGAGAAATTCCGGCAGGCTCGCGGCCTGGGCGGCCGGACGGCAACCAAGGTGGTGGCACCATGACGACGAGCTCGACCGCATCCCCGGACCATGCGCCTGGCCTCGAGCGGGCCTTCACCTTCGTCCCCACCGCGAGCGAGCAACAAACGCTGCGGGTGGAAGGCGAGTTGCCGAGCTGGCTGCGCGGCAACTACTACCTCAACGGGCCGGCGCGCTTCGGCCGCGGTGACGTCCGCTACCGGCACTGGCTGGACGGTGACGGCATGGTGGTGCGGCTGCGCTTCGACGGGAGCTGCGTAGAACTGACCAATCGCTTCGTCGAAAGCGCCAAGTGGTGCGCCGAGGAGGAAGCGGGCAAGGCCCTTTACCGCACCTTTGGCACTGCCTTCGCCGGCGACCAGCTGCTGCGCGGTGTGGCACTGGCCTCACCGGTCAACGTCAGCGTCTACCCGTTCGCTGGCACCCTCCTGGCCTTCGGCGAGCAGGGCCTGCCCTGGGAGCTCGACCCCGAGACGCTCGCCACCCGTGGCGAGCACACCTTCGGGCGGCGGTTGAACGCCGTCTCGCCGTTTTCCGCCCACCCGAACTTCGACCCCAAGACAGGGGAGATGTTCAACTTCGGCGTGTCGTTCGCGACCAGCGAACCGTTGCTGACGCTCTACCGCTTCGCGAGCGACGGGACGCTGCACTACCGTCGTCGCCATGCGATCGCCTTTCCCGCCTCGGTGCACGACTTCGGGCTCTCGCAACGCTACCTGCTGGTCTACCTGGCGCCCTACCTGCTGGCGATGGAGCCTTTTCTCGCCAGCGGCGCCAGCGTCATGGACGCCCTGCGCTGGGAGCCCCGCCTCGGCAGCCGGCTGCTGATCTACGAGCGGGAGACGGGGGAAGCCGTGGCCGACCTGGCGATCGGCGAGGGCTACTGCCTGCATCACATCAACGCCTTCGAGGCCGACGGCCGCCTCCATGTCGATGTCATCGAGCTCGTCGAGCCGGTCTACAAGGACTACCATCCCCTCCCCGAGCTGTTCACCGAGGTCGCCCCCGCACAGCCGGCCCGCCTGGTGATCGACGTCGCAAAGGGTGAGGTGGTCGAGCGCGTCGGCCTGCCGTTCCACTTAGCGTCGGACTTCGCCGCCATCGACACCCACCTGACGAGCCTCCCCTACGATCACTTCTGGATGCTGTCGATCGCCGCCACCGGCAAGCCGGGGCGTAAGTTCCTCGACCGCCTCGTCCATCTGCGCTGGGACCGCCCCGGCGAGGAGGACATCTGGGCGGCCCCCGCCGGCCGCTTCTTCGCAGCCGAGCCGGTGATGGTGCCCCACGACCGACCGGAGGAGGGGGTGGTGATCGTACCGATGCTCGACGTCGAGTCCCTGACGACGAGCTTCGAGGTCTTCGACGCTCAGGAGATCGCTGCCGGCCCGATTGCCAGCCTGGCGGTCGACCGCCCCCTGCACCTCGGCTTCCACACCACCTTCCACCCGGCTGGGTGAGGGGGCCGCGAGCTACAGCAGGCGACGCAGCAGGGCGAGGAGGGCGCTCGCGGCGAGCGACAGCAGGAGCATCGAGGTGATCGGCGCGTAGAGCCGGAAGCCGTCGCGCTCGACGCGCAGGTCTCCCGGCAGGTGGCCGAACCAGCGGAATGCCCCCAACCAAACGAGGGCACCGAGAACCACCAAGGCAAGCCCGGCGAAGATCAGCAGCAGGCCGGCTGGACGGTTCGCCATCGGGGATGAGTCTACCGAGGTGGCGGCCCTCCAGCGAGGCCATCAGGATGGGAGGCGCGCCAGCGGCGACCGCTCTGCCTCGCCGAGCCCGGCCGCGAGCTGCGGATCCTGCTCGAGCGGACCTTGGGCGTCGGCAAAGTCCTGCAGGCGCTTGGAGCGCCACGCCGTCGATGATCGCGTAGGGGACGGTCTCGCGCGCCAGGATCTCACCGAGCGCAGCCAGAGCGGGTTTCTTGTCCTGCTCCATCTCGCCTCCCATCCAGCGCCACTGGCGGTCGAGGAGAAGGCCGATCTCGAGAGGGCTTGGCATGATGGCCTTGGTAGCACCCCCACCCCGGCGCCCCGGGAGCGGGCGAAACGGCCTCTCGCTGCCCCGGAAGGCGGGATAGACTCCCCCGCCGTGACCGCCGACAGATGGCAGGAGTTCGCGGCCCGGCTGCGGCAGAGCCCGGCCTACCGGACCTTGCATGAGCAGGGCGGCGCCGTGGTGCGCCTGCCTTTGCCGGCCGCGGCCTGGGTGGGCGAGCTGCTGGCCGCCGACCTCAACCGGCCGCTCTTGGCGTTGGTGCCCGGCGAGGCCGACGCCGTCGCCTGGCTGGAGGCCGCGGCGCTCTTCGGCGATGCCCGGCGCGGCGAGGCGGTGTACTTCCCGGCGCCGTCCCTCTCACCGTTCCACGAGGCGGAAGCCTCGCTGCTGGTGCGGGCCCAGGAAGCGGTGGCCCTCGACGCTGTGCTCAGCGGCAAGGCGCGGACCATCGTCACGACGCCCCGGGCCCTGTTTCGCCTGTTGCCCGAGGCGCGCCTCTTCCAGAGCGGCGTGCGGGTGCTGCGGCCAGGCGACGAGCAACCCCTCGACGAGCTGGCGCGCCACCTGGTCGCCTGGGGTTACCGGCGCACCGACCTGGTCTCGGAAGTGGGGGACTTCGCCGTTCGCGGCGGCGTCTTCGACCTCTTCCCGCCCGGCGAGGAGCTGCCGGTGCGGCTCGACCTCTTCGGCGACACCATCGAGTCCCTGCGCAGCTTCGAGCCGGTGAGCCAGCGCTCGGAGGACACGCTGCCGGCCCTGCGGGCGCTGCCGTTGAGCCTCTTTCCCTGTGGCCGCGACGAGGCCAACGACCTCGCCGACCTGCTCCTCGAGATGCTCGGTCACGAGCTGAGCGCCGAGGCGGCCGACCACCTGGCGGACCTCCGCGGCGAGGGCGGCTTTCCCGGCTGGGAGAACCTCTTGCCGCTCCTGGCGAGCCGCCAGATCTCACTCACCGATCTGTTGCCCGCCGCCCTCACCGTGGCCGTGGACCCGGCCCCCCTCGAGCGCGAGGTGGAGCAGCGCCGCGAGCTGCTCGCCACCGAGGCCGCCGCCCGCCGCGAGCGCGGGCGCTTTGTGCTGGCACCGGAGCTGGTGGAGCTGCCGGCCGAGCGGGTGCGCGCCCAGCTCGCCGCCGCACGGGTGAAGGTCTGCGACCTGGTCACCGCCGGTGAGGAGCGCGCCGGCGAGATCGACTTCCACGGCAACGTCACCGACCTCTTCCAGGGCCAGCTGCCGCGCTTCCCCCGCGAGGTGGAAACGGCGCGGGCCCGTGGCGAGCGTTGTCTGCTGGTGGCACCCGAAGCGCACAGCGGGCGCCTCGCCGAGCTGCTCGCCGGCCGCGAGATCAGCCTCGGTGCCGGCGGGGTCGAGATCGTGCCCGGTGAGCTGGCGCGGGGCTTCCGGCTGCCGGCGGCGGGGCTCGTCCTCTACGGCGAGGCGCAGATCCTGCCGCGCCGGGCGCCGCTGCCGAAGCCCTCGAAGACCCACTTCGGCCCCTTCGTCTCCTCACTGCGCGACCTCAAGGTGGGGGACTTCGTGGTCCACACCGACCATGGCATCGCCCAGTTCGTGGGCCTGCGCACCGTGGGCGGGTCGAGCGACGCCCGCCGCAACCTGCCGCCCGAGCTGCAGCTGATGTTCCCCGCCGAGACGCCCACCGAGATCATGGAGCTCGCCTACGCCGGCGGCAAACGCCTGCTGGTGCCCCTCTCCCGCCTCGACCTGATTCAGAAGTACAGCGGCATCGAGAGCGTGGCCCCCAAGCTCGACCAGCTGGGCGGCACCTCGTGGAACAAGACGAAGAGCCGGATCAAGAAGAGCATGCGCGACATGGCGGAGGAGCTCTTGAAGCTCTACGCCGAGCGCCAGCTGGCTCGCGCCCCTGCCCTGCCGCCGGACACCGACCTCGTCCGCCAGGTCGAGGCGGCCTTCGCCTACGAAGAGACCAACGACCAGCTCGATGCTATCGCCGCCATCAAGGCCGACCTCGAGAGCGAGCGGCCGATGGACCGCCTGCTCTGCGGCGACGTCGGCTACGGCAAGACGGAAGTGGCGATGCGGGCCGCCTTCAAGGCACTGGACGCCGGCTACCAGGTGGCCGTCCTGGCACCGACGACGATCCTCGCCGACCAGCACCTGGAGACCTTCCGCCGGCGCTTCGAGGGCTTTCCGGTGGCGATCGAGATGATCTCGCGCTTCCGCTCGCCGGCCGAGGCGAAGGCCATCCAGCGGCGGCTCGAGGAGGGCAAGCTCGACATCCTGATCGGCACCCACCGCTTGTTGTCGAAGGACATGCGCTTCCCCAACCTGGGGCTGCTGATCGTCGACGAGGAGCAGCGCTTCGGCGTCGCGCAGAAGGAGAAGCTCAAGCAGCTCAAGCGCAATGTCCACGTGCTCGCGATGTCGGCGACGCCGGTGCCGCGCACGCTGCAGCTGTCGCTCGCCGGCGTGCGCGACATGTCGGTGATCGAGACGCCGCCCAAGGACCGCATGGCGATCGAGACGGCAATCGTGCCCTTCTCGGCGGAGCTGATCCGCGAGGCCATCCAGTTCGAGCTCGAGCGCAACGGCCAGGTGTATTACGTCTACAACAGAGTGGAGAGCATCGATGGCATGCTCGCCCAGCTCAAGGAGATCGTCCCCGGAGCCCGGATCACGGTCGGCCACGGCCAGCTCGACGAGGAAGAGCTGGCTCGCCGCATGCATGCCTTCACGGCCCGGGAGTACGATGTGCTGCTCGCCACCACCATCGTGGAAAACGGCATCGACATCCCCAACGCCAACACGATGATCATCCACCGCGCCGATCGCTTCGGCCTCGCCCAGCTCTACCAGCTGCGGGGGCGGGTGGGCCGCAGCCATCAGCTCGCCTACTGCTATCTTCTCGTCGAGCGGGACCGCGTGCTGTCCGAGACGGCCCGCAAGCGGCTGGCGGCGATCCGCGAGTTCACCGATCTCGGCGCCGGCTTCCGCATCGCCGCCCGCGACCTCGAGATCCGCGGCGCCGGCAATCTCCTGGGCGCCGAGCAGAGCGGTCACATCGCGGCCGTCGGCCTCGAGACCTATTTGAAGATGCTCGAGGAGACGGTCCGCGAGCTCAAGGGGGAGAAGCTGCCGGACGAAGGCCCGTCGACCGCCATCGACCTGCCGGTGCCGATGTCGATCCCCCACGACTACATCGAGGATGCCAACTTGCGGATGGAGATCTACCGCCGGATCGCCGCCGGCGAGGAGGACGAGGCGGCGATGCTGGCCGAGCTGGCAGACCGCTTCGGCACGCCGCCCACGGCGGTTCGCACGCTGATCCGCGTGGGCGCCTTGAAGCGCCTCGCCGAGGCCTTGCGGGTGCAGTCGGTGACCGGCCGCAAGAGCGAGCTGGTGATCCGCCTGCGGCGCGACGCGCGGGTGGACGTCGAGCGGCTGATCGAGCTGGTCTCGACCTTGCCCGGTGCGTCCTTCAGCCCCACCGGCGTCCTCGCCATCCCGGCCCCGGGCGGCGACGCGATGCTCGACGCTGCCTACCGCACGCTTTCCGAGCTGGCAGCCCCGGCGGGCGGGGAGATGGTGCATTGAGGGCCCCCCTTCTCCTCTTCGCCGCCGCCCTCACCCTCGTCCTCGCCTGTGGCGGTGAGAAGCCGCCGTCGCCGGATGCCGTCGCGCGCCTCGGCGGCCGTGAGATCAAGTACCGCGAGTTCGAGCAGTACCTGGAGCGCAACCTCGGCGACTCGGGCCGCGCCCTGCCGAGCGAGGTGCTGTCCCAGCTCTTCGACCAGTTCCTCGACGAGGCGCTCCTCCTGCAACTGGCGGACGACCGCAAAGTCAGCGAGGAGAGCGACAGCCGCGCGCGCCTGGAGAAGCTGCTGGCGACGAGCCCACCGCCCCAGCCGTCGGCAGCCGAGCAGGCCGCCTACTACGAGTCCCACCGCAGCGACTTCCACCGCAGCGAGAGGGTCCACCTGCGGCAGATCCTCGTCGAGGACAAGGCCGAGGCCGAGGCGGCCCGTCGCGAGCTGGCGGCCGGGGCCGATTTCGCCGCGGTGGCCCAGCGCCGCTCGAAGGAGCCGAGCGCACCCGAAGGTGGCGATCAGGGCATCCTCTCCCGCGACGACATCCCGCCCGAGCTGGTCGGCGTGATCTTCGCACTCGGCCCGGGCCAGGTCTCCGACATCGTCACCGCCGACTACGGCTTCCACCTCTTCCAAGTCCTCGAGCGCTTCCCGGCCAGCGATCTCTCGCTCGCCGAGGCGACTCCCGAGATCCGTTCGATCCTGGAGCGCAACCTCGCCGACGGTCAGCTCGCCAAGCTGACGGCAGAGGCCCGCGCCCGCTACCGACCGGTGGTCTATGAACGCAACATGCCCTTCAACTATGTCGCCGCCCAGAACTCCCAACCCTAGCCGGCATCGCCGCCGGGCCCGCTGGGCCGTCGCGCTGCTGGTCGTCGTAGCTCCTGCCGTCCGCGCCGAGACGATCAACCGGGTGGTCCTGCAGGTCAACTCCGAGGTCTTGACCCTGCGCGACTTCGAGTCCCAGCTGGAGCTACGCCGTGCCGCGATCGGTCAGTCGAAACAGATCGCCGACACCGACCGCGAACGGGCGCTCGCCCGAGCTCCACGCGAGGTGCTTCGCGAGGCCCTCGAAGAGATGCTGGTGGCCGCCCGCGCCGAGCAGCTGCGGATCCGGGTGAACGACACCGAGCTCGCCGCCGCCGTCGCCGAGATCCGTCAGTCGAACCGCCTGGAGACCGACGAGGAGCTGCGCAAGGCCGTCGAGCAGAGCGGCATGAACTGGGATGACTTCCGCGACCAGCTCAAGAAGAACCTGCGCTACCGCGAGCTGATGGGGCGCGAGGTCGCCTCGCGCATCAACCTCGAGGAAGACGACCTGCGCATCTACTACCGCGACAACCCCGAGCAGTTCCGGCTGCCCGAGGAGCGCAGGCTGCGCGAGATCGTGGTCCTCGACTCGAGCCCCCTCTCCGAGGTCGAGCGCGCCACCCTCGCCAACCAGGTGCGGGACCGCCTGCTGGCCGGCGAAGAGCCGTCGCTGGTGGTGGCCGAGACCGCCGCCGAGGGCAAGACGAGCGGGGTGATCGATCTCGACTGGATCCCCAAGGGTGACCTCGACCCCAACCTCGAGGCAGCCGTCGCCAACCTCAAGCCAGGGCAGGCCAGCATCCCGGTGCAAGGGCGGGGCGGTCTTCACGTGGTCCAGCTGGTCGAGCGCAAGGAGGCCAGTCTGCGCCCCTTCGATGCCGTGAAGGACGAGATCTACGACCGCGAGCGACAGCGCCTGTTCGCCAAGGAGTATCCGAAGTACCTGCGGGAGCTGGAGGCCAAGGCCTACATCGTCGCCAACCCGCCACCTGGGGCCGAGGACTTCCGCGAGACTGCCACCTCCGGCGAGGCGCCCGACCCACTCGACGCGTTCCGCAAGCAGGTCGACGCCGCCGAAAAGGCCCCTGCGGCCCCGGCGCCGCCCCCCGGCGGCTAGCCACGACTTCGCGTTCGCTCCGCCGCCCGCCCAACGCGGGCGCGGAACGCGGGTGCTGCCCGCCTTCTCCGCAGCCCGCTCCGGCCCGGCCCGGCGCCACCCACCTCGCCGGATCGGTCAGCCCCCTCGAACCCAACAAGTTGTGCCCCTCTGGTAGCGAGCCACTAGGAGTAGTGGTTAGCGCCTGCTCGCCGCCGACCTGAGCGGGCCGCGGGGAGAGACTCCTCCGCGCGCGGGCCGCTTTCTCGGCTCCAGTGGACCGCCGGTGGAGCCGCGGTGGCCGTGCAGGGAGCGAAGTGGAAAAAAGTGGACAGCAGTGGAGCAGGTTGCTAGACTGAACTCTAAACACCTGTCTCTGCACAGGGCGAGGGGTCATGTTCCGGGGAAGCGCGCCAGCAAAGATCGACGACAAGGGTCGCCTGAAGATCCCGTCGGACTTTCTGCGCTCACTCGAAGAGCACTACAGCGGCGACCTCTTCGTGACCTCGATCGAAGGGGACTGCGCTTACCTCTATCCCCTGAGCGTCTGGGAACAGGTCGAAGAGCGCCTGCGCAAGATGCCATCGACCGACCGCACCCGCGCCAAGTTCATGGCGCGGGCGAACTACTACGGGGCCCAGGTGCGGCTCGACAACCAGGGGCGGCTGGTGATCCCGCCCATCCTGCGCGAGAGCGCGGCGATGACGGGCGAGGTGGTGGTCAACGCCGACCTCGATCGCCTGGTGGTGTGGAACCGCGAACGCATCGAGAAGAAGCTGGCCGAAGAGCCGTTCACCGAGGACGATTTCCGTGCTCTGAGCGAACACGGGATCTAGCAGTCTGCGGGGAGAGCCATTGGATGCCGAGCACATCCCTGTGCTGCGTAAGGACGCTGTCGAGCTGCTCGCCGCGGAGCGCGGCGGCATCTTCGTCGACTGCACGCTCGGGCTGGGCGGCCACGCCGAGGCCATCCTCGCGGCGAGCCCTGCCGTCCAGCTGGTGGGCATCGACCGCGACCCGGAAGCGCTCGCCCTCGCCGCCCAACGGCTCGCCCCGTTCGGTGCGCGGGTGCGCCTCCTCAGCGGCAACTTCGCCGACCTCGCGGCGCTCTACGCCCCGCTCGGCTTGCCGGCCCCGGCCGGCGTGCTGGCCGATCTCGGCGTCTCCTCGTTGCAGCTCGACCGTGGTGAGCGCGGCTTCAGCTTCCGCCGCCCCGGTCCCCTCGACATGCGCATGGGCCCCGACGGGCCCAGCGCGGCGGACGTGGTGAACCAGTACCCGGAGGAAGACTTGGAACGGATCATCAGAGAGCTCGGGGAAGACTGGGACGCCCGGCGCCTGGCACGCGCAATCGTCGCCGACCGCCAGCGCGAGGCGTTCAGCACTACGCAGCAGCTGGCCGACACCGTCGCCCGGGTGAAGCGCCGGCGACCCGTCAAGGGCGGGCGGCCGAGCGAGCGCATCGACCCGGCGACGCGGGTGTTCCAGGCCCTGCGCATCGAGGTCAACCAGGAGCTCGCGGCGCTGCCCAAGCTGCTCGACGAGGCGATTCAGCTGCTGTCGCAGGACGGCCGTCTGGTGGTCATCTCCTACCACTCGCTCGAGGACCGCATCGTCAAGAACACTCTGCGCGACCTCGCTCGCGGCAAGGTCGACCCGATCACCGGCCGGGCGCAGTGGGAGACCCAGCTGATCGAGGTCTTGACCAAGCACCCCGTGCGCCCCTCGCCCGCCGAGGTGGCGATCAACCCACGCTCGCGCTCGGCGCGGCTGCGCGCCGCCCGGAGGCTCTGAGGCGCCGCCGCCCACGCCCGTGGCGGGACGCGCCGAGCCTCGGCCATGAAGACACCCTACATCCACACCCCGCCGCGCAACAGCGACAACGCCTTCCTGCGTCGCGAGCGGGATGCACAGCGCCGCCGCGAGCTGATCCTGGTGGTGCTCGCCCTGCTGCCCTTGGGGCTCGGCCTGCTCCTCTACACCTGGGTGCAGCTCGAGACGCTGGCGGTCGGCTATCGGATCACCGACCTCGACCGTCGGCTGCGCGAGCTGCAGCGCGAAGCGCAGGGGCTGGAGCTCACCGCCGCCGAGGCGGCGCGGCCGAGCGCGATCGAGCAGCGCGCGGCGAGCGAGCTGGGGATGGTGCTGCAGACCCAGGAGCAGACCCTCTACCGCGAGGAGCTGCCGTGAAGGGCCGCATGATCTTCGTCGCGGTGCTCTTGGGGCTCGGCTTCATCGCCGTCGTCGCCCGGCTCTACTTCCTGCAGGTCGTGCGCCACGATCACTACGTCGAGCTGGCCGAAAAACAGCAGCAACGGGTGGTGGAGCTCAACCCGCCCCGCGGCACCTTCTTCGACCGCAACGGCGTCAAGCTGGCCGTCTCCGGGCCGGCGGACTCGGCGTTCGCCGTTCCCCGCGACGTCAAGGACCCCTACGCCACGGCTCGTGCGCTGGCCCCCGTGCTCGACCTCTCGGCCGTCGAGCTGAGCCAGAAGCTGGTGGCCGCCAAGGCCTCTCGCCGGGGCTGGTTCGTGTGGATCAAGCGCCAGCTGAGCCGCGACGAGAGCCTCGCTGTGCGCGCCCTCGAGCTGCCCGGCATCGGCCTGCGCGAGGAGAGCAAGCGCTACTACCCGCAGGGCGAGCTGGCGGCCCACGTGGTGGGCTTCGTGGGCACCGACTTCCACGGCCTGGCCGGCATCGAGCAGAGCTTCGACAGCGAGGTCGCCGGCAAGGAGGGGCGGCGAATCGTCCTGCGCGACGCCGGCGGCCGCTACGCGGTGGACCCCAGCCTGGCAGCCGGTGAGGCCGCACCCGAGCCGGGGCTCGACCTCCATCTGACGATCGACGGCACGCTGCAGCACCTCACCGAGCGCGAGCTGACGAGGAGCGCCGAAACCTACGGTGCCCAGGCCGCCTCGGCGGTGCTCCTCGACCCACGCAGCGGCGCCATCCTGGCGATGGCCTCCTACCCGAGCTTCGACCCCAACCGCTTCAACGAGGGGGCGAACCCCCAAGAGCGTTGGCGCAACCGGGTGATCGCCGACGCCTTCGAACCCGGCTCGACCTTCAAGATCGTGCCGGTGTCGGCGGCCCTCGAAGCGAACCTCGTCGACCCCTCCGACGCCTTCGACTGTGGGATGGGCAAGATCGTCCTCTACGGGGTGACGATCCACGACCTCAAGCCGTTTCCCGTGCTGTCGTTGCGCGACGTGATCGCCAAGTCGAGCAACGTCGGCGCCATCAAAGTGGGGCTCAAGGTCGGTGACAAGCGCCTCTACGAGCAGATCGTCGCTCTCGGCTTCGGCCGCAAGGCCGGTCTCGAGCTGCCCGGGGAGAGCCCGGGCATCCTCCGCCCCTTGAAGAGCTGGCAGCCGATCACCAAGGCCTACGCGAGCTTCGGCCAGGGCATCGCCGTGACGCCCCTCCAGCTGGCAATGGCCTTCGCCGCGGTGGCCAACGGTGGCGAGCTGATCAAACCCTACCTGGTACAGAAGGCCGGGCACGGCAGCGAGCTGCGCGACCTCCATCCCCGCCCCGAGGTCCTCGGCCGGGCGATGTCGGCGTCGACGGCACGCCAGGTGGAGCGCCTGCTCGAAGCGGTCACCATGGAGGGCGGCACGGCCACCAAGGCGGCGGTGCCCGGCTACTACGTGGCGGGCAAGACCGGCACGGCCCAGATGGCCGACGGCGGCCGCTACTCGCGCACCGACCACATGGCCGTCTTCGCCGGCATCGCACCCGGCCGCGACCCGCAGCTCGTGGGCGCCGTGGTGGTGGACCGCCCGCGCGGCGACTTCCACGGCGGCAGCGTCGCCGCTCCCGTTTTCGGCGGCATCATGAAGCAGGCCCTGCTCTACCTCGGCATCCGCCCCGAGCGGGACCCAATCGAGACCTGGCCGGGCGAGCAGCGGCAGCGCGACCTCACCAACCCGCTGCGGCTGGTCCAGCACACCGCTCCCGGGCAGCGGCCAGTAGCGCCCGCGCCGCGGCCGGCGTCGCCCAGCGCCGGAGGGCGGCACTGATGGCCGCCGCGATGCGACTCGGCGAGCTGGTGGCGGGGCTGCCGGTCGAGCTGCCGGCCGCCGCTGCCGGCCTCGAGGTCCGGGGCCTCGCCCACGACTCGCGGCAAGTCCAGCCCGGAGACCTCTTCGTGGCCTGGACCGGCGACCGCTTCCCGGGCAGCCGCTTTGCGGCCGATGCCGCGGCGCGCGGTGCCGTAGCCGCCCTCGGCGAAGGCGAGGCGCCCCTTGGGCTCGGCGTGCCCTGGCTCGCGGCGACGGCACCGCGGAGCCTCCTCGCCCCGCTGGCCTCCCGGCTCTACGGCCAGCCCGACCGCCTCCTCCGCCTCGTGGGGATCACCGGCACCAACGGCAAGTCCACCACCACCCAGCTGGTGGTGGCGATGCTCGCGGCCGCGGGCCGGCCCGCCGGCATCCTCGGCACGCTGGGCTACCGCTTCGGCGCCCAGGACCTCGGCAGCGGCCGCACCACCCCCGAGGCCTCGGACTTCTACCGCGTTCTGGCCGCGATGGCGGATGCCGGCGCCGAGGCTGCCGTGATGGAGGTCTCCTCGCACGCCCTGGTCCAGGGCCGGGTCGCCGGTGCCACCTTCGCGGTGGCCGGCTTCACCAACCTGACGCGGGACCACTTCGACTTCCACCGCGACATCGAGGACTACTTCGCCGCCAAGCGGCGGCTGTTCGACCAGCTCGCGCCCACCGGATGGGCGGTGCTGAACCAAGAGGACCCCTACGGCCGGCGCCTCGCCGCGGAGCTTGCCTCCCGGCACCGGGTGCTCACCTACGGGGTCGGAGGAGAGGTGTCCTTTGCCGAGGTCGAGCTCTCGACCTCCGGGTCGCGGGGGGTGATCTCCACGCCCCGCGGCCCGCTTGCTTTCTCGACACCCCTGCTCGGTCGCTACAACCTGCTCAACACTCTGGCGGCGGCGGCCGTGGCGGAGGCCCTCGATGTCCCGCCGGCGGCGATCGCCGAGGCCATCCGTCACCAGGAACCGCTGCCGGGCCGCCTCGAGCCGATCGCAGCCGGCCAGCCGTTCGGCGTCTACATCGACTACGCCCACACTGATGCGGCGTTGGCGGCAGCGATCAGCTCGCTCAAGGAGCTCTCCGGCAAGCGCGTGATCACCGTCTTCGGCTGCGGAGGCGACCGCGACCCCGGCAAGCGGCCGCTGATGGGTCGGGTGGTCGGTGAGCTCGCCGACCTCGCCATCCTGACCTCGGACAACCCGCGCAGCGAGGACCCGCTAGCGATCACCGCGATGGCCGAGGAAGGTCTGAAGGCGAGCGGCGCCAAGGGCTACCTGGTGATCCCGGACCGCCGCGAGGCGATCGCCAAGGCGATCTCCCTGGCCGACCCCGAGTCGGCCGTGCTGGTGGCCGGAAAGGGCCACGAAAACGTCCAGATCCTGCGTGATCGTAGCGTTCCGTTCTCCGACCTGACGGAGATCCGGCACGCACTGGAGGCTCGCTTTGGTCGAGCGGCGACTGGCTGAGGCGGCGCGAGCGATGCACGGCACCTTGCTCGGATGCTCGCCGGCGACCCCCTTCCGCGGGGCAGCGATCGACTCGCGGAAGGTGCGCCCGGGCGACCTCTTCTTCGCCCTCCCCGGCTCCAGCACCGACGGCCACCGTTTCGTGGGCCCGGCGCTGGCGGCAGGAGCGGCTGCGGCCGTGGTTCGCGACGTGCCCGCCGAGGCCGGTGCCGCGGCGCTGATCCGCGTCGAGGACCCCTTCGAGGCCCTGCAGGGCCTCGCCCGCGCCGTCCGCGAGGCGACGCCGCGCCACCTCGTGGGCCTCACCGGCTCGACCGGCAAGACCACCACCAAGGAGCTCCTGACGCTGCTCCTCGGCCGCCGCTTCCGGGTCGCCAAGAGCCCCGGGAACTTCAACAACCGCCTCGGCTTTCCCCTCGCCCTGCTGGACGTGCCGACCGACACCGAATGGATGGTCGCCGAGATGGGGATGTCGGTTCCCGGGGAGCTGGGGGCGGTGAGCCACCTCGCCCGCCCGGACGTCGCGATCTTGCTCAACGTGCGGCCGGTCCACCTCGAGAACTTCCGCTCACTGGCCGACATCGCCGAGGCCAAGGCGGAGATCCTCGCCGGCCTGCCGCCGACGGGCATCTTGATCGCCAACGCCGACGACCCGCAGGTCGTGCGGGTGGCGAGCCGGCATCCGGGGCGGATCGTCTGGTTCGGCTTCGGCGGCGGCGAGCCGGCCCCCGCGGTCCGGGCGAGCGATGTCGAAGCGCTCGCACCACCCGCCCTCGGCCACCGCTTCCGCCTCCATTGGCAGGGGGACAGTCGACTCGTCGAGCTGCCGATCCACGGGCGCTACAACGTCGACAACGCCCTCGCGGCAGCAGCCTGCGCCCTCGTCCTCGGCCTGTCGTTCGATGAGATCGCCGCCGGCCTGGCCGCCGCCGCACCCGCCGCCGGCCGGGGCGAGGTCCACTCCCTGGCCGGCGGCACGACGCTGGTCGACGACTCCTACAACTCGAACCCGGTCGCTGTCGAGCGGGCCCTGGAAGGCGCCGCAGCCCTCCCCGGTGAGCGCCGCTGGTGCGTGCTGGGCGACATGCTGGAGCTCGGCACCGGCGAGCTCGCCTTCCACGCCGCGGCCGGCCGGCGAGCGGCGGAGCTGGGCTTTGCACCCATCGTCGGCGTCGGCCCGCTCTCGCGGTCGCTGGTCGCCGCAGCCGAGGAGGCCGGGGCGCGCGCCCTCTGGTTGCCCGACGCCAGCGCGGCTGCCCGTTGGGCGGTGGGCGAGGTCCGCCCGGGCGACGTCGTGCTGGTCAAGGGCTCGCGAGGCGTGGGGCTCGATCGCGTGGTGGCGGCCTTGCGCCAGGGTGCCACGGAGGTGCAGGGCTGATGCTCTACCACCTCCTCTACCCCTTCGCTGAGCACTTCTCGCTGTTCAACGTGGTGCGCTACATCACCTTCCGCACTGCGGCGGCGACGCTCACCGCGCTCCTCCTCTCGCTGTGGCTCGGCCCGGCGTTCATCCGCTTCCTGCGCCGGCAGTCGGTGGGCCAGAACATCCGCGAGGTGGGCCCGGAGAGCCATCAGGTGAAGCAAGGCACGCCGACCATGGGCGGCCTGCTGATCCTCTTCGCGATCGCCGTGCCGACCCTGCTATGGGCCAACCTGACGAACGTCTTCGTGTGGATGGCGCTGGGGACGACGCTCGCCTTCGGCGCGATCGGCTTCGTCGACGACTTCCAGAAGGTCAAGAAGCGGCGCAACCTGGGCCTCACGGCGCGCAGCAAGCTCCTCCTGCAAGTGGCGGCGGCGGCGATCCTCGGCGCCCTCCTCTGGGCCCTGCCGGCGAGCTACGGCTTCGAGCCGACGCTCACCTTCCCGTTCTTCAAGCGGGTGGTGCTGCAGCTCGGCATGCTCTACGTGCCCTTCGTGGTCCTGGTGCTGGTCGGCGCCTCGAACGCCGTCAACCTTACCGACGGGCTCGACGGCCTGGCGATCGGCGCCACCGCCTTCGCCGCCGCCACCTACGCCGTCTTCACCTACGTGGCGGGCAACAGCGTGGTGGCCAACTACCTGCAGGTGACCTACATCGCCGGCGCTGGCGAGCTCGCCGTCTTCTGCGGCGCCATGGTCGGGGCGGCGATGGGCTTCCTGTGGTTCAACGCCCATCCGGCCGAGGTCTTCATGGGCGATGTCGGCTCGCTCGCCATCGGCGGCGCCATCGGCACGGTGGCGGTGGTCTCGAAGCAGGAGCTCGTGCTGGTGCTGGTCGGCGGCCTCTTCGTGCTCGAGGCCCTGTCGGTGATCGTCCAGGTGGCCTCCTTCAAGCTGCGCGGCAAGCGGGTGCTCAAGATGGCGCCCCTGCATCACCACTTCGAGCTCTCCGGCTGGCCCGAGCCCAAGGTGATCGTGCGCTTCTGGATCCTCGCCGTCCTCTTCGCCCTGATCTCGCTGTCGACCCTCAAGCTACGATGACGACCGTCCTCTCTCCCGCACCGGCCAGCGCGCCGACCGTCCCCTGGGGCCCTGGCCGCCTCGGCAGGGACGGCTGGCGGCGGGTGCTCGTCTACGGTCTCGGCCTCTCTGGCCGCGCGGCCGCCGAGCTGCTCCTCGCCCACGGCGTCGAGGTGCTGGCGGTCGACGACAAGCCCCTCGCGAGCCTCGACCTCGGCGACCTCGGCCCGCGGTTGCTCCCGCACGCGGGAAGCGACCTTCCGCGCGACCTCGACGGCGTGGTGGTGTCGCCGGGAGTGCCTCCCGGCCGGCCCCTGCTCGCCGCCGCGGCGGCGGCCGGCTTGCCGGTAGTCGGTGAGATCGAGCTCGCCTTCCCGTCGGTCGACGGCCCGCTCGCCGCGATCACCGGCTCGAACGGCAAGAGCACGACGACCGCCCTCACCGGCGCCATGCTGGCCGCCGCCGGCCAGCACGTGGAGGTCTGCGGCAACATCGGCCAGCCCCTCGCCGCGGTGGTGGCACGGCCGGGAAGTGCCCGGCCGCCCGGCCGCAGTTTCGTCGTCGAGCTGTCGAGCTTCCAGCTGGAGACCATCGTCACCTTGGCACCGCGCGCCGCGGCCCTGCTCAACCTGGCCCCGGACCACCTCGACCGCTACTCCGGCCTCGCCGCCTACGGTGCCGCCAAGCAGCGCATCTTCGAGCTGCAGCGGGCGAGCGACGTGGCCGTGCTCAACGCCGACGACCCCTGGGTCGCCAGCCGCACGGTGATCGCGCGGCGCCGCTGCTTCTCGCGCCTCGGGCCGGTGGCCGATGGTTGCCACCTCGCCGACGGGAAGGTCGTCGAGGTGCGCCCGGGGGCCCCGGACCGCTTGCTGTTCGCCGCCGCCGAGCTGCCCCTCACCGGCGTGCACAACCTCGAGAACGCGATGGCGGCAGCGCTCCTCGCCCTCGCCTTGGGCGCTGGCCCGGAAGCCATCCGCAAAGCCCTGGCTACCTTTCGTGGCCTACCGCACCGGCTCGAAGAGGTGGCCCGCCTCGGCGGCGTCGTCTGGTACGACGATTCCAAGGGCACCAACCCGGCGGCGACCATCAAGTCCCTCGAAGGGTTCGCCGACGGCTCGGTGCACCTCATCTTGGGCGGCCGCAACAAGGGCGCCGACCCGGCCGACCTGGCCGAGATGGTGGGCCGTAAGGCGCGCTGGCTCTACTTCATTGGCGAGGCGGCGTCGGAGATGGCAGACGCCCTCGGCCATCTCGCGCCCAGCGATCACTGCGGCACCCTCGAACGCGCCGTCGCCGCCGCCGGCCGCACGGCGCGCGCCGGCGAGGTGGTGGTGCTGTCACCCGCCTGCGCCAGCTTCGACCAGTTCAAGAGCTACGTCGACCGTGGCCAGCAGTTCCAGGCGATGGTCCGCGACTGGGTGGCGCGCCAGGACGGAGGTGGCGATGGCTAAGAAGCTCGCCTCCGACAAGACGCTGTTCACCGCCATCGTGCTGCTGGTGGGCTTCGGGCTGGTGATGGTGTACTCGGCCTCGGCGCCGCTCGCCCGCAACACCGCCGTCTCCGGCCTCTTCCTGCGCCAGGCGGCGGCAGCGACGATCGGCTTCGTGGCGATGGTCGTGCTGATGAACACGCCCTACCGCCTGCTGCGCGAGCGAGGCGTGGTGCTGACCCTGGTGGCGGGTGCCGTGCTGCTGCTGCTCGCCGTGCTCACGCAGCCGGCGATCAACGGCTCGCGGCGCTGGTTCCTCCTCGGGCCGATCTCGATCCAGGCCTCGGAGCTCGCCAAGCTGGCGATGATCCCCTTCCTCGCCTACCAGATCGACCACCACGAGGAGCAGGTGAACCGCCGCGAGTTCCTGCTGCCCACCCTCTTCGTGCTCGGACTGGTCTCGGCGCTGATCCTCGCCGGCCGCGACCTCGGCACCACGGCCCTGCTGGCGGCGGTGTCGGCGGTGTTGATCTTCCTCGCCGGCCTCGCTTTGCGCTACGTGGCGGCCGGCGGCCTGCTGCTCGGCTCGGTGCTGGTGGCCGGCATCTTCGCCGAGAGCTACCGTCAGGCGCGGCTGATGTCCTTCCTCAACCCTGAGGCGGACCCCCTGGGCAGCGGCTACCAGGCCCTGCAATCGCTGATTGCCGTGGGCTCCGGCGGCTTCCTCGGCCTCGGCCAGGGCGGCAGCGTGCAGAAGCTCTACTACCTGCCGCACCCGGAGTCGGACTTCATCTTCTCGATCGTCGCCGAGGAGCTCGGCCTCTTGGGCAGCCTCGCCGTGCTGGCCGCCTTTGGTGTGGTGCTCTGGCGCGGCCTGCTGGCCGGTTGGCGGGCCCCCGATCGCTTCGGCCGCTACCTCGCCTTTGGGCTGACGCTGATCCTCGTGCTGCAGGCGCTGATCAACCTTGGCGTCGCGGTGGCCCTGCTACCCACCAAGGGTATTCCCCTGCCGTTCATCTCCTACGGCGGCTCCTCGCTGGTGGTGGCGATGGCGGCGTCCGGGGTGCTGCTCAATGTCTCGGAGCATGGCTGAGACGATGGCACGCACCACGACCCACACGGCACTCCTCGCCGGCGGCGGCACCGGCGGGCACGTCTTCCCCGCCCTGGCGGTCGCCCACCAGCTGCTGGCGCGGGGCTGGAAGGTGACGCTCACCGGCTCGGACCGCGGCCTCGAGGCCCGTCTCGCCCGCGAGCAGGGCGTGGACTTCGTGCCCCTACCGGCGCGTCCGGTGGTGGGCAAGGGGCGCCTGGCGCAGGCCTGGGCCCTGTTCACCATCGGCCGCTCGGCGCTCACCGCCCGCTCGCTGGTCAAGCGGCTGGGGGCCGAGGTGGCGCTGGGCACCGGCGGCTACGCCTCGGTGCCGGCCCTGGTGGGCGCCCGTCTGGCTCGCCGGGCGACCGTGCTGTTGGAGATCAACGCCCGCGCCGGTGAGGCCAACCGACGCCTGTCCCGCTATGCCGACGAGGCCCTGCTCGCCTTCCGCGAGACCGCCGGCGAGCTCGCCTGCCCCTGCCAGGTGACGGGCACGCCGGTGCGCCCCGTCTTCTTCGCGGTCAAGCCCCTGCGCGCCCACGGCGGCGGCGCCACCATCCTCGTCCTCGGCGGCAGCCAGGGCGCCGTGCAGCTCAACCGGATCGTGCCGCCGGCCCTCGCCCACGTCTCGGCGAGCGTGCATGGCCTCGACATCCTGCACCAGTCGGGGCAGGCGCACGTCGCGGCGACCCAGGAGGCCTACGTCGAGGCACCGATCGCGGGCTCGTTCGTCAAGGTGACGCCGTTCATCTCGGATGTCGCGGCGGCGATGGCGAACGCCGACCTGGTGATCTGCCGCGCCGGCGCGATGACCGTCGCCGAGATCGCCGCCGCCGGCCGGCCCGCCGTCTTCGTGCCCCTGGCGCTCGCCGGCGGCCACCAGGTGGACAACGCCCGCCGCCTGGCCGAGGCCGGGGCCGCCAAGATCCTCCTCCCCGGCGAGGCGACACCGGAGCGCCTGGCCGAGCTGGTGACCGATCTCCTGGCCGAGCGCAAGCAGCTGCCGGCGATGGGTGAGGCCGCCCGCGGGCTGGCTCGCCAGGACGCCGCCGAGAAGATCGCCGACCGCCTCGAGAGCTGGGCCCTCTCCGGCCCCCGCCGGCCGGCCAAAGTGCGCGCGGCGGGCGCCGTCAAGGAGGCCCGGCCATGATGTTCCAGAGCCTCGCCGGCCTCTCGCGGGTGCACTTCGTGGGCATCGGCGGCTCGGGGATGAGCGGCATCGCCGAGGTGCTGCTCGACTACCAGCTGAGCGTCTCCGGCTGCGACCAGGCACCGAGCGAGGCCACCGAGAGGCTCGCACGGCTGGGGGTCAAGATCTCCTACGGCCATCATCCCGACCACCTGGAAGGCGTCGAGCTGGTGGTCAAGTCCTCGGCGGTGCCGGACGACAACCCCGAGATCCGCGCCGCCCGCGAGCGCGGCATCACGGTGGCCCGGCGCTCCGAGATGCTCGGCGAGCTGATGCGGCTCAAGTACGGCATCGCCGTCGCCGGCACCCACGGCAAGACCACCACCACCTCGATGGTCGGCGCCATCCTCAGCGAGGCCGGTCTCGACCCGACGGTGATCGTCGGCGGCCGGCTGCGCGTCTCCGGGACGGGCGCCCGCCTGGGCAAGAGCGACTATCTGGTCGCCGAGGCGGACGAGTTCGACCGCAGCTTCCTGCGCCTGGCACCCATCCTCGCCGTGGTGACGACGATCGATGCCGATCACCTGGACACCTACGGCGACCTGGCGGCGATCCGCCAGGCCTTCATCACCTTCGCCGACCGCGTCCCCTTCTTTGGGCGGGTGATCCTCGGCCTCGACGACCCCAACATCCAGGCGATCCTCCCGGCCCTCCAGGAGCGCCGCCTCTACACCTACGGCCTGAGCCCCCAGGCCGACCTCTCGGCGACGGCGATCGAGACCGGGCTGCACGGCAGCCGCTTCACCGCCCGCAGCCTCGAAGGCGGCGAGCTGGGCAGCATCGAGCTGCCGATGTTCGGCCTCCACAACATTCAGAACGCCCTCGGGGCGATCGCCGTCGGCCTCGCCCTCGAGATCCCCTTCGCCTCGATCCGGCGCGCCCTCGAGAGCTTCGGCGGCGTCCATCGCCGCTTCGAGCTGCTGGGGAGCTTCCAGGGTGCCGCGGTGGTGGACGACTACGCGCACCATCCCACCGAGGTTGCCGCCACCCTCGACGCAGCCCGCCAGAGCTGCCCCCGCGGCAAGCTCCACGTGGTCTTCCAGCCCCACCTGTTCAGCCGCACCCGCGACCTCGCCGAGGCCTTCGGGCGGGCCCTGCTCAAGGCGGACCGCGCGCTGGTGACCGAGATCTACGCCTCGCGCGAGCAGCCGATCCCGGGCGTCAGCGGCCAGAGCGTGGTGGCGGCGGCGAAGGCGAGCGGCCACCACCACGTGAGCTTCTGTGCCGACTGGCGTGACGCCCCCGCCGAGCTCGCCCGCGAGGTGGCGGCCGGCGACCTGGTGATCACCCTCGGCGCCGGCGACGTCTACCGCCTGGCGCACCAGCTGGCCGGCAAGGAGCAGCGATGAGCCAGGCCCTGCCCCAGCCGGCCTTCGCGCCGACCGGCGGTGGCCCGGCGGCCCCGCCCTACCGGCGCGCCGCGGCGGCGCCCCGGCGGCGGCGGCGCTCGTTGTGGCTCAAGCTGCTGCAGCGCTCGGCCTTGCCGCTGCTCGCCCTCGGGGTGCCGGCGATGCTCACCTTCTGGGTGCTGCGCGCCCCCCAGTTCGCCTTCGCCGAAGTGCAGGTCGAGAGCTCGGGCCGGGTGTCGGCCGGCTGGGCACGCAGCGCCTTGGCGCCGCTTCTCGGCGGCAACCTCCTCGCCCTGCCGCTCGCCGCGGCCGACGCTCGCCTGCGCCAGCACCCCTGGGTCGCCGCCGTGGACCTCCACAAGGAGCTGCCCCACACGCTGCGCATCACGGTGCGCGAGCGCCAGGCCGGGGCGGTGGTGGAGATCGGCCAGCAGCGCTTTTGGGTGGAGGCCAGCGGCCGGCTGATCGCCCCTCTGGCCCCGGGCGACGAGGCGCCGGCGGCCCTGCCGCGGGTCCGCCTCGAGGGCATGGCACCGGCGGCCACCAGCGACCCGGCGGCGAGCGCCGCCGAGCTGCCGGCCGTTCCCGCCGCTCTCGCCGTGCTCGCCGAGCTCGCCACCGCCGAGCCCGGCTGGCGAGCGGAGCTCGAGCGGATCACGGCACTCTCGGAGGAGGACTTCGCGCTCTCGACCCAGGCGCTGCCCTTCCCCCTCCTGCTGGGGACGCAGGACGTGGCGGCCCGAGCCCGGGTGCTCGCCGGCCTGCTGCCGCAGGTGGTCGCCCGCTACCCCCATCTCGACGCTGTCGATCTGCGCTTCTCGCGCCGCCTCGTGCTGGTGCCGGGCAAGCCGCCGGCCGCCGGCGCGAGCACCACAGCCGAGTACGCCGAACCCGTGGCCGGAGGAGCTGCCGCCGCCGCGGACGTGCCTGCAAACATGGATGAGCTAGGACAAGAAGAGGTTTCCCAAGATGGCTAAGGCGCTGCCGTACTACGTCGGAATTGACATCGGCTCCTCGAAGGTCGGCGTGCTGGTGGGTCAGCGCGACGAGAAGGGGGGGCTGGAAGTGGTGGGCCGTGGCCTCGCCGAGAACCGCGGCACCCGCAAGGGCAACATCGTCAACGTCGACATGACGGTCGACGCCCTGAAGGCGGCCACCGAGGAGGCCGAGGTGATGGCCGGGGTGGAGATCTCGCGGGCCTACGTCGGGATCGCCGGCGCCGACGTGCGCAGCGTCAACTCCCGCGGCATGGTCTCGGTGGCGCGCAAGGACCGCGAGATCACCCGCCAGGACATCAAGCGGGTGCTCGACGCCGCGCAGTCCGCCGCGCTGCCCTCGGACCGCGAGATCCTGCACGCCATCCCGCAGGAGTTCCTGGTCGACGAGCAGGGCGGGATCGGCGACCCGCAGGGCATGCTGGGCAGCCGGCTGGAGGTCACCGTCCACCTAGTGACCGGCAACACGGCGCGCTCGAAGACGCTCTTGACCTGCGTCAACCGCGCCGGCATCGAGGTCGTCGAGCTGGTCTTCGAGCCGCTGGCAACCGCCGAGGCCGTGCTGACGCCGGACGAGCGCGAGCTCGGCGTGCTGCTCATCGATCTCGGCTCCGGCACCACCGAGTACGGCCTGCTCCTCGAGGGCGAGGTCTACCACTCCGGCGTGCTGCCGATCGGCTCCGGCCACTTCACCAACGACCTCGCGATGGTGCTGCGCACGCCGTTCGCCGAGGCCGAGAAGATCAAGGTCAAGCGCGGCTGCTGCCTGGCGGCCCTGGTGTCGGACGACGAGGGGATCTCGGTGCCGACGGTGGCCGGCGGCACGACGCGGGTGATCCCGCGCCGCGAGCTCGCCTCGATCCTCGAGCCGCGGGCCGAGGAGCTGTTCAGCCTGATCAAGGAAGACCTGCGCAAGCATGGCTTCGAGGAAAGCCCGCGGGGCGGCGTGGTGCTGACCGGCGGCGGCTCGAAGCTCGACGGCCTCGTCGAGATGGCCGAGCAGATCTTCGACGCCGGGGTGCGCTACGGCGTGCCGCAGGGCCTCGGCGGGTTGGTCGACGTGATCAGCTCGCCAGCCTGGGCCACCGCCTCCGGCCTGCTGCGCTACGCCGCCACCGCCGAGCTGCGCGAGGACCGCAGCAAGGGCCGCGCCGGGTTCTCCATGCGCAACGTGCTGAGCAGCTTCAAGGGGATGTTCGCGGACCTCCTCTAGGGGAGGGCCACACCAGCCTTACGACATGCGCTTTCGCAGCGACTCGATCGAGCCAGACCAGATAGGGGGGAAACCATGATCCTGTTCGACGAAGAGCAGCACCCGACGCCGAGCCCGCCGCTGCCGATGGAGGGCCGGGAGAACGTGCCCGCCAGAATCCGCGTGGTCGGCGTGGGCGGCGGCGGCGGCAACGCCGTCAACCGGATGATCGATGCCAACCTCGGCGGCATCGAGTTCATCGCCGCCAACACCGACCTGCAAGCCCTGCGCAACTGCCGCGCTCCGGGCAAGCTGCAGATCGGCGACCAGCTCACCAAGGGCCTGGGCGCCGGCGCCGACCCCGAGGTGGGCCGCAAGGCCGCCCTGGAGGACACCGAGCGCATCCTCGAGATGCTCGACGGCGCCGACATGGTGTTCCTGACCGCCGGTCTCGGTGGCGGCACCGGCAGCGGCGCGGCACCGATCATCGCCTCGCTGGCGGCCGAGATCGGTGCCCTCACCGTGGCGGTGGTCACCAAGCCGTTCTCCTTCGAGGGCCGGCGGCGCATGCAGCTCGCCGAGCGTGCCATCGAGGAGCTGCGCGGGGCGGTCGACACCCTGATCACCATCCCCAACGAGCGGCTGCTCTCCTTCGTCGAGCGCGGCACGCCGCTCTCCGAGGCCTTCCGCATCGCCGACGACGTGCTGCGCCAGGCGGTGCAGGGCATCTCCGACCTGATCACCATCCCCGGCGAGGTGAACGTCGACTTCGCCGACCTGCGCACGATCATGAAGGGCATGGGGATGGCGTTGATGGGCACTGGCCTCGCCAAGGGCGAGAACCGTGCCCTCGAGGCCGCGCAGCGGGCGATCTCCTCGCCGCTCCTCGAAGAGACCTCGATCCAGGGCGCCAAAGGAGTGCTGCTCAACATCTCGGGCGGCTACGACATGACGCTCCACGAGGTGGCTGAGGCGGCGCGGATCATCTCCGAGGCCGTGGACCCGGACGCCAACATCATCTCCGGCATGGTGATCGACCCCAGCCTCGAAGAGGCGATGAAGATCACCGTCATCGCCACCGGCTTCGACCCGGCCGCGGCGCCCCGCCAGGTGGCCCCTGCCGCCACCTTCCGCCGGCCGATGGCGATGCCGCCGCCGGCCCCGCGGGTGGCGAGCCCCCAGCCGGTGGCCGCGGTGGCGAGCCCGGCGTCGGCCGCCCCGCGGGTCGAGGAGCCCGACAGCGAGTTCGACGACGACCCGGCGGACGTGCCCTTCTACCGCAAGGTGCTCGCCCAGGGCCGCGCCAACGACCCCGGCAACTTCGGGCCCAATTGGTCGAACGTCGACGACTACGACATCCCCACCGTGCTGCGCAAGCAGATGGACTGAGCGGAACGAGCAAGCGGACGAATGGAGCTCTGAGATCGCGTTTCGCCTGATTTCGTAGCACCGGCCCTCACCCCGCCCCCTCGCCGGCGAGGGGCTGGCACCTACCCCCCCTGGGTGACGACCCTGGCGGCACCCGGGGCGGGGTGAGGCCTCTTCTTCTCCCCGCGCCGCCTCTCTCCCCCAGAAGAGGCGCCGCAGCGCCCACCTGCCGCCATATTCGCCCCACCGGCGCCGCAACCTCGTGGCACACTCCTGCCACCATGTTCCTGTCGCACCGCGAGCGCTGGCTGTGGGCCGCCGCCGGCCTCTACATCGCCGCGATCTACTCGACGCTCGGCGTCGTCCGCCCACTCACCGACTGGCTGCGCGATCGCGGCCTGCTACGGGCGACGATCAGCGCCCTCTTCGTCGTCACCCTGGTCGTGCTGGGATCACTTTGGCTGCGCCACCGGCCCCGTTGGCCGGAGTGGCTGGTGCTCGCCGTCGCCGCCGGGGCCTACGCCGCCGTCTTCCCCTTCTTCGTCGCCCCCGAGGAACGGCTCCATCTGCTCGAGTACGGCGGCCTCGGCGCCCTCCTCTACTACGCCCTCGGTGAGCGCGCCCGCTGCCACCGAGAAGCGGCCGCGACGCCGGGCCTCGCCCTGCGCTGGCGACCCTTCACCACCATCCTCTCGACCACCGCGCTCGGCTGGCTCGACGAAGGCATCCAGGGCCTCCTCCCCAGCCGCCACTACGACCTGCGCGACGTGGCCTTCAACGCCCTCGCCGGCGGCCTGGCGGTGCTCTCGCTGGCAGCGCTCGCGGGCGTCCGGTCGTGGTCGCAGCAGCAGGAGAACTCGGGGGGAGGGGAAAGACCGCGGGGGAAGGATGCTCCCCTTCCCCCGCGCTAGGAGCTAGGCCTGGGGCGGGATGCGCAGGACCTGGCCGGGGTAGATCTTGTCCGGGTCCTTGAGCATGGGCTTGTTGGCCTCGAAGATCACCATGTACTTGTTGGCGCTGCCGTAGTGGTGCTTGGCGATCTTCGACAGGGTGTCACCGCTCTGCACGGTGTAGAAGACCGCCGGCGGCTCCGGCACCTCGACGTGGAGGCGGTCGTCGACCTGGGCGATGCCCTCGACGTTGCCGATCGCCAGCACGACCTTCTCCTTGAGCTCCTGGCTGGCCACCGTGCCGCTGACCGTGGCCAGCTCGCCGACCACCTCGACGGCCAGGTCCTTGACGTCGAAGCCGAGGTCCTGGATGAACTTGGCGAGCGCCGCGGCCTTCTCGGGATGAGGTTGCGGCACGGGCGGTTCCGCAGCGTGCGCGTCGTGCCCACCGAAGATCTTGGCACCGGCCTTCTTGACGAAATCGAAGAGACCCATCTGCAGCTCCTTCCTTGTGGTGTGGCAGCGGCGCGCCCTGACGATCGCTCGCCGGGTGGCCCCGCTCCCGTGGGTGGTACGGCTCGCTGGCGACTCCCTCCGCGCGAACCGGCTCAGGCGGGGACGGGCGCGGGCTCCTGGGCGGCCAAGCGCTGCCGCCGGTACTCCTCTGCCTTCTCCGCCAGGCCCACCTCGAGGGCAGCACGCGCCTCGAGGCCGCGGGCGGCGGCGAAGTCCCGCACGTCCTGGGTGATCTTCATCGAGCAAAACTTGGGCCCGCACATCGAGCAGAAGTGCGCCACCTTGGCGCCCTCCTGCGGCAGGGTCTCGTCGTGGTAGGCGCGCGCCGTCTCGGGGTCGAGGGCGAGGTTGAACTGGTCCTCCCAGCGAAACTCGAAGCGGGCCTTGGAGAGGGCATCGTCCCACTCGCGGGCCCCCGGGTGGCCCTTGGCGAGGTCGGCGGCGTGGGCGGCGATCTGGTAGGCGATCAGGCCCTGCTTGACGTCTTCCTTGTTCGGCAGCCCGAGGTGTTCCTTCGGCGTCACGTAGCAGAGCATGGCGGTGCCGAACCAGCCGATCATCGCCGCTCCGATCGCGCTCGTGATGTGGTCATAACCCGGCGCGATGTCGGTCACCAGAGGCCCCAGGGTGTAGAAGGGCGCCTCGTGGCAGACCGCCATCTGACGATCGACGTTCTCCTTGATCAGGTGCATGGGTACGTGGCCGGGGCCTTCGATCATCACCTGCACGTTGTGGTGCCAGGCCACCTCGGTGAGCTCGCCCAGGGTGTCCAGCTCGGCGAACTGCGCGGCGTCGTTGGCGTCGGCGATCGAACCCGGCCGCAGCCCATCACCGAGGGAGAACGAGATGTCGTACCGGGCCATCAGCTCGCAGATCGCCTCGAAGTGGGTGTAGAGGAAGTTCTCGCGATGATGAGCCAGGCACCACTTCGCCATGATCGAGCCGCCGCGCGAGACGATGCCGGTCAAGCGGTCGGCGGTGAGTGGCACGTAGGCGAGACGCACGCCGGCGTGGATGGTGAAGTAGTCGACGCCCTGGCGGGCCTGCTCCTCGAGGGTCGCGAGGAAGATCTCAGGGGTGAGCTCCTCGGGCTGCCCGTCGACTTTCTCGAGTGCCTGGTAGAGGGGCACCGTCCCGATCGGCACCGGCGAGGCGCGCAAGATGGCCTCGCGGGTCTCGTGGATCCGCCGGCCGGTCGACAGGTCCATCACCGTGTCGGCCCCCCAGCGCACCGACCAGTCGAGCTTCTCGACCTCTTCGGCGATCGACGAGGTGGTGGCCGAGTTGCCGATGTTGGCGTTGACCTTCACCTTGAAGCGGCTGCCGATGATCATCGGCTCGAGCTCGGGGTGGCAGACATTGGCCGGGATGATGGCGCGGCCGCGGGCGACTTCCGCGCGCACGAGCTCGGGCGAGCAGCGCTCCCGCTGGGCCACGTGCGCCATCTCCTCGGTGATCACGCCCTGGCGGGCGAAGTAGAGCTGGGTCGGGGTGGCGACGCCGCGGCGGCGTTCGATCCAGGACTGACGCACGGTGACCTCCTCGCGGAGTGAGCGGAGGAAAGGGGGGAGCACGCCGGTCGCATCGACCCGCCAGCTCCGCTGTCCCTCCGCCGGTATGAGCCGGTTCAGGTTCCAAGGGTGTGATCTCAGCCCCCGGCTTCTCGCCGCGGACACCCCTCGCGAAACGGGCTTTCCAAACGCGGACCTACCCTACCACGCCAGCCGAGCGTCCCGGCGAGCGGGCCGGTCCAGCCGAGCCGTCGCGTTGCTGAGCTTCCCCTGTAATGTTCAACGTAATGACGCCACCCTACGCTGAGCCTCGTTGAACGTCGACGAAGATCGCGGGAGGCACGATGAACGACATGGATCCGGCCTGGGTGGTAGGCAACGCCGAGTCCGCCCGGCTTCACTACTTCGACGGCAGTGAGCGAACGGTCCTCTTCAAAGAAGAGGAGGTTCCTTACCCCGAAGGCGAGCTGATCGTGTCACGCACCGACCGCGCCGGCTTCATCACTCATGTCAACCCCGCGTTCTGCCATCTCTCGGGTTATTCGCCGGAGGAGCTCCTCGGGCAGCCACACTCGATCCTGCGCCATCCCGACATGCCGAGAGCTGCCTTCGCCGACCTCTGGGCCACCGTCGGCGCCGGCAACCGCTGGCACGGCTATGTCAAGAACCTCTGCAAGGACGGTCGTTTTTACTGGGTATACGCCACGGTCATCCCGAACGTGCGGCAGGGCGACGTGGTGGGCTACACCTCGGTGCGTCGCAAGCCGTCGCGGCTGAAGGTCGAAGAGGCAGAGAAGCTCTACTGCGCGCTACGCCAGGCTGAATCCTGAACCGATCGCCGGAACGCGAAGGGTCGCCATGTCATATGTCTTTTCCGTCAGCCCCGACTTCGGCGCGCAAGCCGTGCCGTCCTGGTACATGTTCGATACCTGGCTCCAGCGCGTCTTGGGCGAGCCCGTGCGCCTCGAGCTCTTCGAAAGCTTCGCGGCCCAACGCCAGGCGATCGCCGAGGACAAGATCGACCTGATCTACGCCAACCCGTTCGATGCCGCGCTGTTGATCCGCAAGGCCGGTTTCGTGCCGGTGGCGGCCCCGGCCGAGCAATCCGACGAGGCGCTGATCGCGGTCAACGCGGAGAGCCCCTACCAACGGGTCGAGGACCTGCCGCCCGGGACGCGCCTGTCGTCGACCGACGACCCCGCCGTGCACATGATGGGGATGATCCTGCTCGAGCCGGCGAACCTCGATGCGAGCAAGATCGAGCTGCATCAGCGCGAGGGCTACGTGCTGGTCGCCAAGGACCTGGTACGCGGCGAGGTGGATGCGGGCTTCTTTCTCGAGCACAGCTTCAGGACCTTGTCGTCCCTCGTGCGCAATTCCCTGCGCGAGCTGGCGTGCAGCCGGATCTACGTGATCCGGCACGTCTTGATGGCGGGCACGCGCCTGGCGGCGCGACGCGACGAGCTGCGGCAGGCCCTCGTGGGCATGGCCGATGGCGAGAAGGGGCAGAGCCTGCTTGAGAGCCTCGGTCTCAAAGGCTGGAGCCGTTTCGAGCAGGAAGACGCAGAGTTGATGATCGACTTGATGGATACGCTCGTCGAGCCCCGGCGGGAGCCCTTCTGGTAGAGGGCCCGGAGCCGGCGCTGGCGTCTGTCGTTGGCCCGACCCTGGAGCCGAGGCTCGCGGGCAGGGCCGCTAACCGTGTTCGCCCCCGCTGGGGGATTTGAGTGGGAGGAGTACCCGTGGCAATCCGTGCCGAGCAGATGAAGCAGGTGCTGCGCACCCTGGTCACCAACACTCCCGACTTGGAGGGAGCGGCCATCGTCTCTCTCGACGGCCTGATCCTCTCCTCGGTCCTGCCCCAGGGCACCGACGAGGACCGCGTGTCGGCGATGGCGGCGGCTCTCCTTTCCCTCGGCGAGCGCAGCTCCCAGGAGCTCCAGCGCGGCAACCTGGAGCAGGTCTACGTCAAGGGCAGCAACGGCTATGTGATCCTGGTCCAGGCCGGCCCCGAGGCCGTGCTCCAGGCGATCGCCGGCCCGGCCGCCAAGCTGGGCATGGTCTTTCTCGACATGAAGCGGGCAGCGCAGGAGCTGGCGCAGCTGATATGAGCCGCCCTTCGCTCGAGGGCCGGCTCGGCGCGTGCCTCGCGGCCCTCAACCAGCGCCGCCGTGACGTCGGCGGCCTCGTTCTCGTCGACGGGAGTGGCGAGGTCGTCGCCTCCACCCTGACCTCCCGCAGCCTCGAGGAAGGATCCGCGAGCCTCACCGCCCGCCTCACGGCCTGGCTGGCCCGCGCGCGCCGTGATCTCGAGCTCGACGAGCTGCAGTACTGCCATCTCGCCGGAAGCGGCCGGCAGCTTTTCCTGGTGCCCGCCGGCGACGACTCCTTCCTCCTCGCGATGGCCGCACCAGGCGCGCCAGCCTCTCGCCTCGGGCCGCTGCTCGCGGCGGCCGCCGCGCAGCTCGGCGCCTACTGAGCTGCCACCGCTACGAGGAACGCGAACCGCAGGCACCGCCCGCCCTGACGGGGAGCGGTGGCCCTGCGGCCACGACAGCGTCCTGCTGACTAGTGGGAGATGGTCGGATCGAGCTTCTTCGCCGCTTCGATCCAGCGCTCGACCTGCGATCTTGCCGGCTTGGCGCGGGTGAGCTTCTTGGCCTTGTGGACCTCGGCGAGCTTGTCCGTGAGGTTGTCCGGCTTGCGGTTGCGGAGCTCCTTGATGGTGTCCACCCCGGCCGCCTCGAGCAGCTCGGAAAACTGCGGTCCGATGCCGTTGATCCGCATCAGGTCGGCGAGATTGGCCCACTTGAGGAGCTGGTGCTCGGAGAGCCCCACCGCGTCCGCCGTCTTCTTGCGGCCCTTGCGATCGCCGCAGCGCTTGAGCAAGGCGTCCGTGGTCTTGATACCCGCCTCCTGCAGCTTGGCGGCGTAGGCCGGGCCGATCCCTTCGATCTCGATGATGCGGTAGCTCATGGTCGTTCCTCCGCTCTTGACTCTTCCCAGGACATGGGCCCCACTGCCAACGCCGGCAGGGAGCATGAAGACAGAGGCATTCGAGGCCGCAAGGGCCATGCCACGCGGTCGCGATGGCCAGGGCTCGAAAAGACGTTCGCTGCTTCGATCATAGCTGCATCCGCACTGGGAGAAAGTGACCGGGGAGGGATTTTTCCCTCCCGGACCACCGCCCCGCGGCCGGCCCGGCCGTCAGACCTCGAGGCCGTAGTTGCGGATCTTGCTGTTCAGGGTCTTGACGTCGATGCCCAGCAGGCGGGCCGCCTGGGCCTTGCGCCCGGCGGTGTAGGCGAGCGTGCGCTTGATGTGCAAGCGCTCGATCTCGCTCATCGGCAGCGGTGTCTCCGCCTCGTCGAGGGTGAAGGGGGCCGCCGGGCGCAAGGAGGGCGGCAGGTCGGCCGCCTCGATCATCGGTCCCGCCGTCAGCAACACGAGGCCTTCGATCAGGTTGGCCAGCTCGCGCACGTTGCCGGGCCAGGCATGTTCGATCAACAGCCGCAGAGCGGCCGGGGCGAGCCCCTTCGGCTTGCCGTCGACACCGCGGAAGCGGCGCAGGAAGACCTCGACGAGGAGCGGGATGTCGGCTGCCCGTTCCCGCAGCGGTGGCACGGCGAGCGTCACCACCTTGAGGCGGAAGAAGAGGTCTTCGCGGAACCGACCGGCCTTCACCTCGGCCTCCAGGTCCTTGTTCGAGGCCGAAATGATGCGCGTGCTGACCTGTCGCTGACGAGTGCCCCCCACCCGCCGCAGCTCGCCGGTGTCGAGCACTTGCAGGAGCTTCGCCTGCATCGCCGGGCTCATCTCGGCGACCTCGTCGAGGAAGAGCGTGCCGCCGTCGGCGACCTCGATGAGACCGGCCTTGGCGGCGACGGCGCCGGTGAACGAGCCGCGTTCGTGCCCGAAGAGCTCGCTTTCGAGCAGCTGGTCCTGGAAGGCGCTGCAGTTGACCACCACGAAGGGCTTCGCCCGCCGGTGACTCGCGGCGTGGATCACCCGGGCGACGAGCGTCTTGCCGGTGCCGGTCTCACCCTGGACGAGCACCGCGGCGTTCGAGGCGGCGATGCGCTCCGCCTTGGCCAGGACCTCGATGATCCCGGGGCTCGAGCCGACGATCGCGGCAGCTCCGGGCACCCCGTCGAGGGGCCGGCGAGAGGGGCTGGCCGGGACCTCGGTGGCGGTGAGATCGCGCACCAGCGAGGGGCTCAAGGGGCGGGTCAGGAAGTCGTGGGCCGCGTCCCCCAGCCAATCCGAAACCGGACCGGAGTCGTCGTGCCCGCCGCGCATCACGACGATCGCTTCGGCGCCGTCACCGCTGCTGCGCACGACGCGCAGCGCTTCGCTGCCGTCTTCCGCCGTCCCCGGCTCGAGGTCCGCGCGCAGCACGTCGAAGCCGCCGGAGGACAGCTGATCCAAGATCTCCCGGCCGTCCTCCAGCTCCACGCCGACGCTACCTCCCGAGATCAGCTCGCGTTCGAGCAGAATACGGACGGGGCGCTCGTCCTCCAGGAGAACGACTTGAACCGCCTGGCGCTTGCCCATAGTTTCGCTGTCCGAATTGTACTATCGCCGTTCCCGCCGCGCCTCACGGCGGCCGGCGCAGGCCGACCGCCGGCCCGCGAGGAGAGCAGAGTATGCCAGCCCACGAGAAGAACCGGCACGCCCGCAGGCTGAGCCTGCTCGCCCGCATCGCGCTCGCCCTTGCCGCGGTGGGCCTGCTGCCCCTGCTCACCGCCTCCTGGCTGCTGGCGCGGATCAACCGCGATGCCTTTGAAGAGCAGGTCCTCGCCACCCACGGCGTCGCCGCGCGCACCGCCGCCGAACGGGTGGGAGCCTACCTCGCTTCGCTGACTGCCCTCGAGCAGGCGGTGGCGGGCAACCCCGTGCTCGCCGAGCCCGGCTCGACCGCTGCCCAGGAGCTCCTCGCCGGGGCCCTGGTCGGCCGCCCGGACCTCGGCGCCCTCGCCCTGGTCGACCCGGCCGGCGAGCTCGTCGTCCGCGCCCAGCGGCGCGACCAGGCAGCGGAGATGGCGGCGGTGCTGGCGAAGGCCCGCGGCCTCGGCGCCGGCAGCGCCGAGGTCCTCGCCGGGCCCGAGACGTCCTGGTTGGTGCTCACCACATCCCTGCCAGCCGGCGCGGCCCGCCTGCAGCTGGTGGCCGAGGCGGTGCCGCTCGGCGAGGCCATGCGCGGCCTCGAGCTGGCGAGCGATCAGGCGGAGATGGTGCTCGCCGCCGCGCCCGACCGCGTGCTGGCCGGTACCGTGCCCAGCCTCGGCGAGTTCCCGCCCGCCCTGGTGGCGGCGGCCAGCACGGTCAAGATCAGCGGCGCCGGCGTCTACCCGGCGGTGGACGGCGCCAAGGTGCTCGGTGCCTTCGCGCCGGTCCCGGGCACCAGCTGGTTCGTGGCCTCGCGGCAGCCGGCCCGCCTGGCGCAGTCGATCCGCCTGCGCATGCAGCGCGACTCGTTGGTCGCCGTCCTGCTCGCCACCTTGCTGGTCGCCACCCTGTCGACCGCGGCGCACTCGAGCCTCGTCAAGCCCATCCGCTCGCTGGTGCGCGCCCAGCGCGAGCTCGCCGGCCTGGCGACGACATCGCCGGCCGGCAACGAGCTCGATGACCTCCGCAACTCGTTCGAGCTGTTGTCGCGGCGGGTGCGCGACCGCGAGGACCTCGGTCGCATCTTCCTCGGCCGCTACCAGGTCATCGAGCAGCTCGGGGCCGGTGCGATGGGCACCGTCTTCCTCGGCTGGGACCCCAAGCTGCAGCGTAAGGTAGCCCTCAAGACGGTGCGGATCGACGCCGACGCCATGGGCATGGAGCGCGGCGAGCTGTCGCAGAAGTTGCTGCGCGAGGCCGTCACCACGGCCCGCTTCCAGCACCCCAACATCGTCGCGGTCTACGACGTCGAGTCCACCCCCGAGGTGGCCTTCATCGCCATGGAGCTGGTCGACGGCATCGGGCTCGAATGGCTGCTGTGGCGGCAACGCCCGGTCGGCGACGAGCGCTCGCTGCTGCTCGCCCAGGCGATCGCCCGCGCCCTGGCGGCAGCGCACGGCCAGGGCATCGTCCACCGCGACATCAAGCCCTCGAACGTGCTGCTCGGCTACGACGGCTCGATCAAGGTCACCGACTTCGGGATCGCCGAGCTGATGTCGCAGGTGACTTCGGGTGGCGAGGCCTTCTTCGGCACCCCGGGCTACGTGCCCCCGGAGACCCTGCAGGGCCAGGGCTATACGGAGAAGAGCGACCTCTTCTCGCTGGGAGTGGTGCTCTACGAGTGCCTGACGGGCGTCCAGCCCTTCGCCGGCAGCGACCTGCGGCAGACCCTGCTGCGCACCCTGGAGGTCGACCCGCCACCCCCGCACGAGATCGAGCCCGGCGTGCCACGGGAGCTCGACGGGGTGGTGATGCAACTGCTCGCCAAGGCCCCGGCGGCGCGGCCGGCGAGCGCGGAGGCCGTGGTACATTCGTTGGATCTTCTGATCGAGCGCCGCAACCTCGAGTGGGACGCGTCCCTGCTGCCGCAGAAAGGTGAGAAGGGCCTGCTCGAGACGGTCGCTCATTCCCGGCTGTTCTCGACGGCCGGCTTGCGGGGTAGGAGGAGCCAGGCATGACGGGCGATGCGCAGCGGAGCCGCGTTATCCCCATTCTCATCCTCGTGGCGATCGCGGCGGCGGGCGGGCTGCTCGGCGCCGGGACGGCCCGTGCCCAGGCATCACCGGTCGAGGCCGAGGCGAGCCAACCGGTTGGTTGGCACACCGTGCGCCCCGGTGACACGCTGCGGGGCCTCTCGCGCAGTTACTCCGGAGACGAGCGGCTGTGGCGGCAGAACTGGCAGCTCAACCCCGAGCTCGACAACCCCGATCTCCTGCAACCCGGCCAGCGCCTCCGCCTGCTGCTGACCACGACGGTGCCTTCCGACGTCGCCCGCATCACCCGCCTGGCGAGAAGCGTCGAATCGAAGCCGAACCCTTACCCGTGGAACGACGCTCGCATCGGTGAGCTCCTGCGCGACGAGGACGCCCTGCGCACCTTCATGCGTTCTTCCGCCGAGATGCGCTTCCACGACGGCTCGGCGCTCAAGGTCACCGAGAGCTCCCTCGTCTTCATGCGCCGCTTCGGTGATCGCCTGCGGGGCCCCAGCCGGGGTGAGATCGAGATCGTCGAGGGTCAGGCCGACCTCGGCGGGCACGCCCTCACCGGTATCGACGCCGGTGTCGACGTGCTGGTGGGCCCGGCCCTCGCGCGCCCCAAGCCCGGCGCGGGGGGTGACCTCAATACCCGCGCCCGGCGGGCTCGCGGCGGTGCCCAGATGATGGTCTACGCCGGCGAGAGCTCGGTCGAGTCCGGCGGTGCCAAGGTCGCCGTCGCCGCCGGCATGGGGACTTCGGTCCCGGCCGCGGGCCCGCCCTCGCCGCCCGAGGCGCTGCTGCCGGCGCCGGTCCTCACCAGCCCGGCGGCCGAGGCTCGCCTGGGCTACGCCGATCCCACCTTCGAGTGGGAGCCGGTGGCCGGTGCCGCTTCCTATGTGCTCGAGCTGTGCCTCGACCCCGATTGCGCTCGCCTCGAGAGGCGCCTCCTGGACTTGACCGACCAGCGCTGGGGCGGCGAGACGCTCGAGATGGGCGAGCGCTACTGGCGGGTGACCGCCGTCGCCGCCTCCGGTCTCGACGGTTTCCCCAGCCCGACACGGGCCGTGGCCATCCTCGCCGCCACCGTCGACCACTCACCGCCGACGGCGCGGCTGGTGGCGACGGGCCCGCAGGTGCGCTGCGGCGAGCGTCTGGTGCTCGGCCCCACCGCCCGCTTGCAGGTCGAGGCAGCGGACGAGGGCTCTGCGGTGGCGGGCGCCCGCTTCGAGCTCGATGGGCGCGCGGTCTCCGCCGCGGAGTGGGGCGGTGCCCTGCCGGCCGGCAGTCACACTACCCAGGCGACCGTCAGTGACCTCGCCGGCAACCAGTACACCACCCCTGCGCTCGACGTGGTGATCGACGACGTGCCGCCCAAGCTCCTCTGGGAGGTCGGCGACCAGTCGCTGCTCACCCGCTTCGGCGACCCCGAGCCCCGGCGGCGTGCGAAGCCGCAACGTGGTGAGGTGGCGCCCCTCGAGTGGTCGGTGGACGGCCGCCGGTGGCTCCCTCTGCGGCCGACCAGCGGTCGTGAGCCCGGCGGCTTCGCCCTCGGCGATCGCCCGCAGATCTTGCTGCGGGCCGTGGGTACCGACCCGTTCGCGCCGGGCGCCCCCATCCACCTGGGCGACCGTGGCCTGCTGCGGATCACGGCCGAGGACGCCGAGTGCAGCGTCGACCGCCTGCGCTTCGGCATCGGCCCCACGCTCGCCGCCGGCGCCCGTGGCCTCGCCCTGTGGATCGAGGCCGTCGATCCGCTGGGCAATGTGGCGACGCTCGAGTGGCCCGTGGTACCGGCCCAGCGGTCGCGTTAGCCGCCGCGGCGGGACCACCGCCACGGCGGGGCCACGGCCCGCGGAATAACTTCGCCCCGCTACGCGAAGGAAAAGCGTTCCCGCGCTCTGCCGCACGGCAGCCTGGGGTACGATCGATCCGCCGAGGAGGTCAACATGAGCAACGGTTTTGACAAGGCCAAGGCGCAACGCAACTGGTTGGAGCGCCTGGGCGAGAAGATCCCAGGGTATCGCGGTTTTGCCGACCGCGAGCTGCGCCGTGACGTCGACAAGCTGCAACGCGAGCACCTCGCCCAGGAGCTCACCGGGATCAAGAACGGTCTGCGGCAGAAGGCGCGCGCCTATGCCGACGCCGGGCAGATCGCAGCCCTCACGCCCTTCGATCGGCTGGAGCGGCGCCTCGACGGCCTGGCGCAGACCATCCGCTTCACCGACTACGGAGCGAGCGGGCTGTTCGACGCCCAGAAGGTGGGCGAGGCCGAGCTCGAGCGCCTCTACCAGTTCGACCTAGCGCTGGTCGAAGACCTTGCGCTCCTCGCCGGCGAGGCGGCGGCCGTGCCGCCCCCGGGCGGTGACGCGAGCGCTGCCTTCGCCGCCCTCGACCAGCGGGTGGGGGAGATCGAAACGAATTGGGCCGCGCGCAAGACGATCCTCAGCGGGATCGTCGAGAGCGTCTGAGGAGGGCCGCCATGCAAGTCATCCAGTACCAGGACCCCAGTGGCCAGACGATGGTTGCGCGCTGGCCCAGCGAGGGCAGTGCCGCCATCCAGCTCGGCAGCCAGCTGATCGTCGAGGAGAGCCAGCAGGCGATTTTCCTGCGCGACGGCAAGGCCCTCGACACCTTCGGTCCCGGCCGCCACACCCTGGCGACCGAGAACCTGCCGCTGCTCACCCGCCTGCTGTCGATCCCCTTCGGCGGCAAGTCGCCGTTCCAGGCCGCGGTGGTCTTCGTCAACGCCAAGACCTTCCTCGACCTCAAGTGGGGCACCAAGGAGCCGGTGGTGTTTCGCGACCGCGAGCTCGCCATGGTGCGCCTGCGGGCCTTCGGCAAGTTCGCGGTGCGGATCGCCAACGCCCAGACCTTCGCCAACACCGTGGTGGGCTCGATGGGCCTCTACACCACCGACGGCGTCGAGTCCTACTTCAAGGACCTGATCGTCGCCCGCTTGAACGACCTGCTGGGCGAGACGCTGTCGTCGATCTTCGACCTGCCAAAGGTCTACGACGAGCTGGCGATGGGCCTCAAGGCCCGGGTCTCCGACGACTTCGCGAAGTACGGCATCGAGCTCGTCGACCTCTTCCTCGGCGCCATCACGCCGCCCGAGGAGGTCCAAAAGGTGATCGACGAGCGTGCCGGCATGGCGGCCGCCGGCGACCTCAACGCCTACATGAAGTTCAAGGCGGCGAAGGCGATCGGCGACGCCGCGCAGGCGACGGGCGGGGACGGCGGTGCCGTCGGTGCCGGGATGGGGGTTGGCGTGGGCGCCGGCATCGGCATGATGCTGCCCAACATGATGCGCGAAGCGATGGCGACCCCGACGCCGGGCACGGCTCCGGCACCGCCCGCGGCGGCGGCGGTCGCGCCCGCGGCGGGAGCCGCCGGGGCGGTGGCAGCCTTCTGCATGAACTGCGGGACCCGCCTGCCGGCGGAAGCCAAGTTCTGCCCGGCCTGCGGCACCAAGGTGGGTTGAGGGGCCGGCACGGATGACGGCGGTCCCGGGCCCCGGCACGAGCGCCGCCGAGCCGGCGCCGGGCCGCCTCGTCTCGACGCTCGCCTGCCCGCAGTGCGGCGCCGTCAACTCGCTGCCCTCGGGCGAGCGGGTGGTGCGCTGCGCCTTCTGCGACGCCGCCCTGTTCATCGACCGCTCGGGGCTGGTCAGCCACTACCGGCTGCCCCGCCTGCTCGATCAAGGGCAGGCCCTCGAGGCGCTGCGCCGCTGGATGGCTGGCAACGAGACCGTGAAGGACCTCGACCGCCTGGCGAAGATCACCGCCGCCGAAGCCGTCTCCTTTCCCATGTGGATGTTCCGCAGCCACCGGCAAGGTGCCGGCGAGACGGTGCGGATCGAGCCCGCGGCCGCCACGCCGGTGGGCGAGCTGGCCGATCTCGCGCTGCCCGCCGGCAAGCTCGAGGCCTACAAGCCGGAGGCAGGTGCCGAGGCGGTGGCGGCGAGCGTGCCGCTGGAGACCGCCCGCAGCTGGCTGGGACCGAGCGGCGAGCAGCTCACCGAGACGGCCCTCGTCCATCTCCCCCTCTGGCGCTGCCGCTATCGCTACGGCGAGCAGGACTTCCTGGCCCTGGTCGAGGCCTCGACCGGTGCCGTTCTCGCCGCCGTCTTCCCGGCCAAGGCAGAGAGCCCGTACTACGTGACGACGGTGGTCGGCGTGCTGCTCTTCCTGATCGAGGGCTTCCTCTTCTCGAACCCCTTCCTGAAGCTCTTCGCCTATCTCCTGACCGGCCTGCCGCTGGCGCTGATCGCCTACTGGGTCACCCGCAAGGTCTGACCGCATGGACCCGACGATCCCACCGCCGCCGGCACCGGCCGGCAAGCTCTCCGGGCCACAGGTGACCGGGCTCAGCTGCCCGAGCTGCGGCGGCACCCTGGACGTCAGCCCGGGCACCCGGGTGCTGACCTGCCCGTTCTGCACGACGCCTCTCCTCGCCCTCGGCTACGCCGGGCTGGCCCGCTACGCGGTCCGTCCCAAGATGAGCGCCGAGCAGGCGGAGGGCGTGGTCCGCAAGTGGTGGAGCAAGGGCTGGGACAAGCACCCGGCGCTGGGCCGCGAGGCAGCGACCGCGGAGGCCTTCCTCTGTTTCCTGCCCTTCTTCCGCGCCGAGGCCGACGCCATGGGCTACGCCTTCGGCGTCGAGCAACGCACCCGCACCACGGGATCGGGCAAGAACCGGCGCACCGAGACGTATGAGGTCGATGTCGAGAAGCAGGTGGAGCGCCACTTCGACGAGACCTCGGCGGCCGTCAACGTCGCCGAGTGGGGCGTGGCCAAGGTCAACCTCACGGGCGACGAGCTCACCGCCTTCGACACCGAGCAGCTGGAGCGGCTGGGGATGGTGGTGCCACCAACCGGCTCGGAGATCGCCGCCCGCCGCGAGTCCACGGCGAGCTTCCGCGAGCAGGCCGACCCCGGCCGCGGCCTGAAGCGGGTTTACTTCCGCTTCCTCGAGCTGATCCGCGAGCGCTTCAGCGTCATCTACTACCCCCTCTGGGTGGTGCGCTATCGCTTCCGGGAGCGCTCCTACCAGGCCCTCGTCGACGCCGAGGACGGCTCGCTCGCCTACGCCAAGGCGCCGGGCAACGACCTCTACCGGGCCCTGATGGGCGTCGGCTCGCAGGCGGCGGCCTGTTTCATCGCCACCACCGCCCTGCAGTGGGCGGCGAAGGGGGACGTCGACAACCCCCTCGCCCTGATCGTCGGCGCCGGCGCGGCAGCGCTCTTCGTGCTGGCCTGGGGCTTCAAGCGCTTCCGCTACGGCGGGGTGGTCGAGGAAGGCACCGGCTACGTTCCCCGCGAGCAGGGTGGGTGGCTGGGCAAGCTCCTCTCGCTCAACAAGAAGGGTGGCTGAGGCCGTGCTCCGCCTGCAACTCCTCAAGTGCAGCCAGTGCGGGGCCCCCATCCAGGCCGAGGGGGCCGATGTCGTCTACTACTGCACGGCCTGCCGCTCGGGCTACACCCTGCTCACCACCGAGGACGGCTTCGAGAAGGAGGGCCTGGTGCCGCTCGAGGTCTCCTTCGTCAGCGCTCCCAATGTGGCCGTCGGCCGCTACCTGCCGTTCTGGTTGCTGCCGGCCACGGTCACCATCCGCGAACGGCGGGCCTCCGGCGGCTCGATCCGGGGCCTCCTCGGCAAGCTCACCGGGCAAGGAGCGGAGGGCAGCGGGCCCAGCCGTGGCGAAGGTACCTTCGTGATCCCGGCCTTCGACGCCGCGCTCGCCCAGACGATCGCGCTGGCCCGCCGCTACACCGAGGCCTTCCCGCAGCTCGGTGAGCGCCTGGGCGAGCGCCTGGTGGGCGGCCGCCTGTCGGCCCGCGACGCCGAGAAGCTCGCTCACTTCACCTTGATCGCCGCCGAGGCCGAGCGCCCGGACACCCTGCAGAACCTCGACTACTCGATCGAGTTCGGCCAACCCCGGCTGCTTGGCGTGCCGTTCGTCGACCGCGGCGGCCGCTGGGTGGACGCTCTCTACGGCCTGCCCGTGTAACGACCACCGGCGCCAGCCGCCCATGCTCGATCATGGGCCACGTTGCAAGCCTCGCTTCGGTTCTCTCGGCGCCCCTGCGGCGGCGCTCTGGTCGCGGCTTGCCTTCGCCCGGTTGCGCGACGCTGAACGGCCCTCGTGAGCAGGCCGGCCGGCGGCCCTCGACAGCGCAAGCCGCGTGGCCAAACCAAGCTACAATGAATCCCCCTCTCGGGGTCCTGGGAACGAGCGATCGAGCTGTGGCGCACCGCGAAGCAGGCACCGTTCTTGACGGCAAGTACGAGATCCTGCGCCGCCTCACCGGCGGCGGCATGAGCGAGGTCTACCTCGTGCGCCACCTCCACCTCGACGAACGGCGGGTGGTCAAGGTGCTCCGCCCGGAGGACGCCGCCGACCCGGCGGCCCAGGCCCGCTTCCTGCGTGCCGCCAAGACGGCCACCCAGATCAAGCACCCCAACGTCGCCATCCTCTACGACTACTCCCGGCTTCCCGACGACAGCTTCTACATGGTGTGGGAGTACATCGACGGCGAGGACATCGGCCGCTGGGTGGAGCGCCGCGGGCCCTTCCCCGTCGATGTCGCCGTCGACCTGGCGATCCAGGCCCTGCGCGGTTTGGAGGCCATCCACTCGCACGGCGTCATCCACCGCGACATCAGCCCCGACAACCTGATGCTGACCAGCGACGTCAAGGGGCGGATCCGGCTCAAGATCATCGACCTCGGGCTGGCGAAGAACCTGGCCCCGCTCAAGCGCGACATCGAGGTCACCCAGGTCGGCATGTTCATGGGTAAGCTGCGCTACTGCTCGCCGGAGCAGGCCGGGATGGTCGAAGGAGTGAGCCTCGACCGCCGCAGCGACCTCTACTCGTTCGCTGCCGTCTTCTACGAGATGCTCTGCGGCAAGCCGCCGTTCGACTCCGAGACGCCGCACGGCTACGTCTTCAAGCGCCTGACCGAGGACCCGCTGCCGCTCACCACTCGGGCGCCCGGGCTCACCATCAGCGCCGCCCTCGACCGCGTGGTGCGGATGGGCCTCGAGCGCGATCGCGACAAGCGGTTCGCCTCGGCGGTGCGCTTCATCGAGGCGCTCGAGGAGGCCAACGGCACCGCCGGCCGCTTCTCGACTCAGAAGATCCCCACCCAGACCCTGCGCAGCGCTGCCGTCGCCAAGCCCGGGGCGACGGAGGACCCGAGCGGCGGCGCCAGCCGGACGTCGAGCCAGCTCACCCGCCAGGAGCGCGACGAGCTCCTGGCACAGATCCAGCGGGCCTCGGAGCGCCTGGAGCGGACCCGTGTCTTCCTCGACGGCGCCGAGGAGGCCCTCGAGCGGGGAGACCTCGAAACGGCACGCGGCTTGCTGAGCCAGGCGGAGACCATCGATCCCAAAGCCAAGGGTCTCGCCGACCTCAAGGAGCGTCTGTTGAGCGCCGAACACCAGAGTACCGCCGGCCCGCGGATCGCTGAGGCCGAGAAGCTGCTGGAGCGCTATCTCGAACAGCACCAGCTGCCGCTCGCGCGCCTGGCCCTCGCCACGCTTCTCGAGCTCGCGCCAGCGCATCCGCGCCGGCGGGACCTCGAGCGCCGCCTGCTCGAGCTCGAGGGTGGCGCCGAGCAGGAGCAGCGTGCCGAGCGCGCCCTGGCGAGCGGCCGCGAGGCGCTGGCCCGGGGCGATCTCGCGGCCGCCGAGCGCTCGCTCGGCGCGCTGCGCAAGATCGACACCGCCGCCAGCATGGCGGCGGAGCTCGCCGAAGAGGTGGCGCGCAACCGCCGGGAGGTGGAGCGCGAGCGCACCGTCGGCGCCCACAAGGAGAGCTTCCGGCGAGCCCTGCAGAGCGGCGAGCTCGGCCGCGCCGAGACCGCTCTCCACGAGCTCGCCGAGCTCGAGATCACCAAGATCACGGTGGACCTCTACCGCTCACAGCTCGACGATGCCCGCCGCCTGGCTGACCAGGCCGGTGCCGCCGAGCAGTTCGAGCAACAGTTCGCCGCCAGGATGGCGGCCGGAGATTGGCGGGGTGCGCGCGAGGTGGCCCTCGACATGGAGCGCAGCCTCGAGAAGCACCCGCGGCCGGCCTCGATGTTCGCCGAGGCCGAACGGCTGCGCGAGGAGCGCGAGCGCGACCAGACCATCGACCAGGCGGTGCAGCAGGTCGAGGACATGCTCGGCCAGCAGCGCCTCGACCAGGCCTCGATCGCCCTCAGGATCCTCGTCCGCCTGGCCCCTAACCACCCCCGCCGCAGCGAGCTCGAAGGCCGCCTCGCCAGCCTCGTCCGGTAGCGCCCACCAGGCGCGAAGGAGGGCGGCCCAACGCCGCCGCTGTGCTAATCTCCATGCGCTTCCGGGCTCCGCGGCGGCGCCCGCACCTTCGACACAAAGACCTCATTCCAAATGGTTTAGATATGCATACCGCTACCGAGCGACTGAAGCGCTACGCCTTCATGCAGTTCGCCCGTGACTTCGATCTGCGGTTCGAATACCTGCTCAAGACCGGCAAGGTCAGCAAGTGGTACAGCGAGGTGGGCGGCGAGGCCACGACGGTGCCGGCCGGCCTCGCCCTCGAGGCCGGCGACGCCCTGTGCACGCTGCACCGCGACCTCGGCGCCATCCTCGCCGTCTACCTCGACCCCGCCCGCACCTTCCCTGGCTTCGACTTCGGCGAGCCCGACGGCCGCCGCCCCGAGCCCGAGGAGCTGCTCTACCGCCTCGCCTGCCAGCTCGTGGGCCGGCGCGACGGTTTCTCGCAGGGCTTCGAGCGCTCCTTCCACTACGGCTATCTCGCCCCCGAAAGCGGCATCCAGCACATCGGGATGATCAGCCACCTCGGCGCCATGATCCCGGTGGCGGCAGGCGCCGCCTTCGCCTTGAAGCAGAACGGCAGCGATCGCGTGGCGATCAACTTCATCGGCGACGGCGGCACCTCGACCGGCGACTTCCACGAGGGCCTCAACATGGCCGCGGTGTGGAAGCTGCCGCTGATCCTGCTCATCGAGAACAACCGCTACGCCTTCTCCACCCCCAGCGCCCAGCAGTTCGCCTGCCGGGCCCTGGCCGATCGCGGGGTGGGCTATGGGATGGCGGCCGAGCAGGTGGACGGCAACGACCCCGACGCCATGGCCGAGGTGATGGCGCGCGCCGTGGCCCGCGCCCGCGCCGGCGAGGGCCCGACGCTGATCGAGGCGATGCTCGGCCGCATGCGCGGCCACAGCGAGGGCGACGACTCGCTCAAGGTGGTGCCGGAAGGCGAGCTCTCGCGCTACATGAGCGAGGACCCGGTGCCGGCCTACGCCCAGCGGCTGATCGAGCAGGGCGTGCTGACCCCGGCCCGCCAGGGCGAGCTGCGCGAGCGCATCCGCAGCCTGGTGATGACAGCGATCGACCGCGCCCTCGAGGCGTCGCCGCCGCTCGCGGCCGACGCCCATCGGTCGGTCTTCGCCCCGACCCCCGGCACCGCCCCAGGGCCCGCTGCCGCCCCGGCCGTCCGGACCGGTAGCGGCGAGCCGATCTACTACGTCGAGGCCATCACCCAGGCCCTCCGCGAGGAGCTGGAGCGCGATCCCAAGCTGGTGCTGATGGGCCAGGACATCGGCGTCTTCGAAGGGGCCTTCCGGGTCACCCGTGGGCTGCACGAGCGCTGGCCCACGCGGGTGCTCGACACCCCGATCGCCGAGAGCGGCACTCTCGGCATCGCCGCCGGCGCCGCCCTTCTCGGCTACAAGGTGGTGGTCGAGATGCAGTTCGGGGACTTCGTCACCTGCGGCTTCAACCAGATCGTCAACGTCGCCGCGAAGTTCTTCTACCGCTGGCAGACCCCTTGCCCCCTCGTCGTCCGCCTGCCCACTGGCGGCGGCGTCAACGCCGGCCCCTTCCACTCGCAGAACCCCGAGGCCTGGTTCGCCCACACGGCCGGGCTCAAGGTGGTCTGCCCGGCGACCGCCGTCGATGCCAAGGCGCTGCTCAAGGCTGCCATCCGCGACCCCAACCCGGTGATCTTCTGCGAGCACAAGTTCCTCTACCGCCGCGTCAAAGAAGCGATGCCCGCCCCTGACTTCGTGCTGCCGCTGGGCGTGGCGCAGGTCCTACGCCCCGGCGAAGACCTGACGCTCATCGGCTACGGCGCCAGCACCCACACCTGCCTCGCCGCCGCCGAGGACCTCGCGCTCGCCGGGGTCGAGGCCGAGGTCGTCGACCTACGGACCCTCGTGCCCTTCGACGAGGAGACGGTCCTCGCCTCGGTCCGCCGCACCGGCCGGGCCGTCGTCGTCCACGAGGCGCAGGGCACGGCCGGGTTTGGCGCCGAGGTGGCGGCCCGCATCGCGGACGGGGCCTTCGCCTGGCTCGACGCTCCCGTCCGCCGCGTCAGCTACCCCGACTTGCCGGTACCGTGGGCCAAGGTCCTCGAGCAGGAGCTCCTTCCCGGCAAGGAAAGGGTGCTCGCCGCGGCGCGCGAGGTCTTGGCCTTCTAGGGCGAACGGCCGCGCCGGATCGCAAGGCGTTTTGTAACGCGGCAATGGTACAAGGAGGCTGGGAGGCACCAGGCCGTGTGCCTGGTGGAGCGATGTCCTTGCCGCCAGCTGCTTTGGAGGTCGAGAAGAAGTCTGCGCTGCCGATCGAGGTCGCCGTGGCGAGCGACCCCGAGCTGCGTGCGCGGGGACTGCTCGCCATCGCGCGCCGCTCGATCCCAGGCACTGCCTTCCCTGGCCTCGCCTACGGGGTGGTTGGGCTACTCGCCGGCAGCCACCGCGTCCATCCCTTCCTCTACACCCTGGGCGCCGTCTCCTGGCTCCTCATCGCCGCCGGCCGCTTGCGCTTGACCCTGGCTGCCGAGCGCCTGATCGCTGCCGACGCTGAACGCTGGGCCCGGTGGTTTCGCCGCGCCGTCCTCGCCTCCCTGCTGGTGTGGACCTTGTCGGTGACGGCCATCGTTCTGCGCATCGGCCTGACGCCCGTCGCCTTCCTCGGGATGATTGCCTCAGCCGGCCTGGCCGGCGCCGGGCTCCACGTTTTCTGCGCCGATCCCAAGCTCGCCTGGGGCTTCATCGTCGTGCTGCTGGTACCGCCCGCGGCGGCGGTGGCGATCATCCAGGAACCGGTGGCCCCGTGGCTGGTGGCCTCCGTGGGCCTCTTCGCCCTCTACCAGTTCGCCGAGAGCCGCGCCCTGTACGAGGAATTCTGGGGTGGGGTCCTGGCCGTGCTCCAGGCCGAGAGGCAGGCGGCCGAGCTCGAAACGGCGCACGGTCAGCTCGACCGCTCCCGCCTGCAGCTCGAGGACGAGGTGCGCTCCCGTACCCTCGAACTGGTGGTTGCCAACCGCCTCCTCGCCGAAGACATCGAGCAGCGCCGCGAGGTGGAAGGCCGCCTGCGACAACGGCAGGAGGACTACCAGCACATCTTCGAGCAGGCCCACGACCCCATCCTCGTCTTCTCGCCGCAAGACGAGGTGATCCTGAATGCCAACCAGCGTGCTTGCGAGGTCTACGGCTACAGCCGCGAAGAGCTGATCGGCCGCTCGATCACAGCCTTCTCGGCCGATCCCGCCGGCGGCCGGGCAGAGCTCGGCAAGACCCTGCGCGAAGGCAAGTACCACAACTTCGAGACCCGCCAGTTCACCCGCGACGGGCGAACCCTCCACCTCGACGTCAACGCCTCGGTGATCCAGTACGAGGGCGAGACGGCCATCCTCAGCATCAACCGCGACGTCACCGAGCGCAAGGAGGCCGAGAAACTGCGGCTCGAGAAGGAGGCTGCCGAGCAGGCCAACCAGGCGAAGAGCGCCTTCCTGGCCAACCTGAGCCATGAGCTGCGGACGCCGCTCGCCGGCGTGATCGGCCTCGCCGACATGCTCTACGACCAACCGCTGGCCGCCTCGGTCCAGGAGCAGGTGGCCACGCTGCGCGAGCGCAGCCGCAGCCTCTTGCAGCTGATCGACGACATCCTGGACTTCTCGCAGGCCGAGGCTGGCCGGATCGCGCTCGAGCTGCGCCCCTTCTCGCCGGCCTCGCTGGCCCGCGAGGTGCTGGACCTGCTGGCCACCGAGGCGGGTCGCAAGGGCCTGGCCCTCGAGCTCGGCCTCGACGCCGCGCTGCCCGCTGCGCTCGTCGGAGACCCGGCGCGCCTGCGTCAGGTGCTGCTCAATCTGCTGGGCAATGCCGTCAAGTTCACGACCAGCGGGTCGGTCACCCTGCGAGTCGGGCCGGGTGAAGCGAGCGGCGAGGCCTACACCAGCCGCTGGACGGTCGAGGACACCGGCCCGGGAATCCCCGCCGAGTACTGTGAGCGCGTCTTCGAGCCTTTCTTTCAGGTCGACAGCTCGACCTCTCGGGCCCACGGCGGCACCGGTCTCGGTCTCGCGATCTGCCAGCGCATGGTGGCGGCGATGGGTGGCACCCTGCATCTCGAGAGCACGCCCGGCCACGGCTCGCGGTTCGCGGTAGAGCTGGCCCTGGCGCGGTTCGACGACGCCGAGACGCCGCACCGCGACGGGCAACCCGTCGCCGGCCGCCGCGGTGCCCGCCTGCTGCTTGCCGAAGACAACGAGCTCAACCAGCTGGTCACTCTCTACCAGCTCGAGGCCCTCGGCTACTCGGCCCGCGCGGTCTCCAACGGCCGCGAGGCGCTCGCGGCGCTGGCCCAGGAAGCCTTCGATCTGGTGTTGATGGACTGCCAGATGCCGGAGGTGGACGGCTACGAGGCCACCCGCCGATTGCGGGAGACCTACGGTTCGCGCCTACCGGTGGTCGCGATCACCGCCCACACCCGGCGGGCCGACCGCGAGCGGTGCTTCGCGGCGGGAATGAACGACTTCCTCTCCAAGCCCTTCGAGGTGGCGGAGCTCGCCGCGATCATCGCCCGCCACCTGAGCGACCCGGCGACCACCACCTCGGTCTCTTGAGGCTCGCCAGCCTCTCAGCCACCCTCGTCGAGGCGGTAGCCCAGCCACAGGAAGGCAATCGGCCCCTCGGGTGCTGCGATCGGTGCCGCCACCTCGATCTCGTCCGGCCGCTCGCCAGGCCTTGTACCCAGCTGCCGGCGCTCGAGGACCCAACGCAGACCCACGTCGCGGCCCGCGAGCGTACCCGGACGGCTGGTGTAGAGCGACTTGCCCTCGGCGTCGAGCAGCTCGAGAAAGCCCACCCGCGAGGTGGTGCGGAAAGACAGCGCGGCGAGCTCGAAGGAGTCCTGCCGACTGGCGATCACCAGCGGAGCGACCCCCGAGACGAAGGCGCGGCAGACTCGCTGGGCTTCGAGCCGGGCGTTCTCGTGCAAGCGCTGCCGGCAGCGCCACTCTTGCACCCGCCAGGTCGCGGCCATGGCGAGGACGACGAGCAGCACAAGCCCCGCCCGGCGCAGCCAGCGCCCGAAAGCGCTCACCGCCCACCCTTGGCCGGGGCGTCCTGCGCCGGGCCTGCGGCCCCCTGCTGGGCCAGGCACGGCTTCGCGGCAACGAGGCAGATCCGGCCCTCGACCTCCGGCGCGATGCCCTCCTTGCCGGCACCAGCGAAGGCTGCCAGGGCGTAGCCCTTGAGGTCGCCCCCAGTGGCCACCACCTGCGCCGGGTTCAGCATGTGGTAGCCGTCCTGGTCGCCCTCCGGGTTCACCAGGTAGTCGGTGGCCACGGCCAGGACCTGCTCGTCGGGGTGCAAGGGCCGTGGCCCGGAGGGGGTGAGCAAGGTGAGGTCCGAGATGGTGCCGCTCGCCTCGTCACGCCGGAAAGCGAGGCCCGCCACCTGCAGCCAGCGCCCCTGCCCCGGCCAGCCGTCGGCGCCATGACTTACGACCTCGGCCAGGGTCCGGCCGGAGAGGCGCAGCAGCTTGAGCGGCGCCGGGTACTCGAAGAGCTCCTCGACGTCGCGCAGGGTCAGCGGCACGTGGGCGGCGATGTCGCGGTTGAGCCGTAGCGAGCCGGCGTTGATGAAGGCCACCTGGGCGCCACGGTCGGCGAAGGCGCCGATCATCACGTCCGTCAGGTAGTTACCGAGGCTGGTTTCCTCACCGCGGATCTTGGTCTCCTCGGCTCCGAGGGCCGTGCGCGTGAAGCCCACCACGCGGTCTAGGCAGTCTGCCGCCTGGCGGCGCGCTGCGCAGAAGATCTCCGCGTGCCGGCTGACCCAGCCGTCGGCCGCCAGCTGCAGCGCGGGATCGGGGGCCGGGTCACCGCCCGCCAGGGCCTCGTAGGCAGGTGGCGAGATGGAGAGCCGGCCGGCGTCGTCGATCGTGAGAGTGACCAGGCAAGCGCTCGCGGCGTCGGCGTCCGCCTTGCAGATCCACCGCCCGCCGACGTTCTCGCGCTGGATGGTGTGCTCGTGGCCACCGAGGATGAGGTCCGGCCCGGCATCGCCGAGATCGGCGAGCAGCTGGCGGTCTGCGGCGAGCTCCTGGTGGGTCAAGCCGATCACCACCTCGGCGCCCTCACGGCGCAGCTCGGCGGTGAGCTCGCGGGCCGCCGCCTCGGGGTCCGTGATCGTGGCGTAGGCCGGGACCTTGGTGGCGAGGGTAAGGCCGAAGAGGCCGATCTTGATGCCGCCGCTCGTCACCAGCTTCGAGCGCAGCAGGTTGGCACCCGCGAAGTAGGGCCTGCCGCTGCCATCGGGCTTGGCCTGGACGTTGCCCGCCAACCAAGTGAACTGAGACTCGGCGATCCGCGACTGGACGATCCCCGCGTCCTCCAGCTTAGGCTTGTCGAACTCGTGGTTGCCGAAGGTGATGAACAGGCGTGGATCGAAAGCCTCCGGGTCGCCGTCGAGGCGGTTGAGGCCATCGACCATCTGCCGGCCCTGGAACGTCCGCGAGAGGAGCGAGGGAAAGAAGAGATCGCCGGCGTGGAGCACCAAGAGCTCGGGGTGCGTCTTCTCGAGCTCGCGGCGCAGGGTGCGTACCCGCGCGAAGCCGCCGACGGTACCGCCGTAGGCACCCTCGACGCGGTAGGTGTCGTTGATCGACAGTACCTGGGTGGTACGCGGGGCGGCGGCGAGGGGGCCGCCGAGGACGGCGATCAACGACAGAGAGAGCAGACCAGGGACATGAGCTCGCCGCAAACCACACCTCCTCGTGGTGGATCGCGGCGAGTCTAACCCACGCTGCCGGAGGGCCTCAGCGCTGCTTGCGGTTGGCGTCGTCGAGCTTCTGCCGCAGCTCGGAGAGCTTCTTCTCCAGCTCTTCCAGGCGCTTTTCGAGACGCGCTGTGCGCTCGGGGTCGATCGCCAGGCGGTCCCAGTCGATGCCTTCCAGGCGCTTGCCGAGGCGCTCCATCGCCTCTGGCGGCAACATCTCGGGGCCACCGTGCTCCTTGTCGAAGAAGAGGACCCGCGGCGGCTCCTCGCCCTCGCGCGGGCGCCAGGCGAAGGCCTCGCCGAGGTCGACCTCCCGCCGGGCGCGCTCTTCGACGGTCACCCGGAAGGACTGCGAACGGCCATCCCGCCGGGCCTCGATCTCGCTCGTCGCGCCGGCGTCCTTGCGGCGGACCGCCCGTGCGAGGTCGAAGCTCGACCCCACCGGCTGGTCGTCGACGCGGGTGATGATGTCGCCCACCGCGATGCCGGCGGCGGCAGCCGGGCTGCCTTCCCGCACCCGCGCCACCATCACGCCGGCATCTTCCGGGGCGCCGAAGTGGCGGCGCAGCTCGGGGGTCAGGTCGACCAGCTCGACGCCGATGAAGCCGCGGCCGAGGGCGAGCAGAGGGGCGATGCGTGGCAAGTCCGGCGGCGCGCCCTCGCCGTTGCGCAGCACAATGCGGTGGCGCTGCCCGGGCTCGGGAGGCGGTCCCCCTTCGCCCGGCGGCGGCTGGGCGAAGGCGAGGCCCGGCGCTAGGAGGACGGCGGCGGCCAGGGCCAGATGGAGGCGATTGCGGTTACGGTCCATGGGGCTCTCCTTGTCGGTAGCGATCGGTGGAAGACCGTTGGGTCAGAGCTCGGGGTGGTAGGCGGCCGGCCGGGCCCGCCGTTCGGCCAGGCGACCGAGGTCGAGCACCAGGTCGGTGTCATCGTCGCCGCCGAGGTAGATCACCGGTGCGGTGGCCGAGCCGACGTCCTGGCGCAACGCTTCGAGCTCGCCCAGCAGGGCCTCCTGCTCCCGGCGGAGGTCGGCGATGCGGGCCGCGCGCTCGTCGTGGCCCACCTGGCGGCGAAGCAACGGCGTGGCGAGCGCGGCGACGAGGAGGAGCCCCGTCAGGGCCGCCAGGGCGAGGCGCGGCCGGCCGGCGAGACTGCGGCGCGGCACGTCGAGGCGGGCGAGCACGCGACCCCGGAACCCGGGGCGGGGGCGCACCGCGGGCAGGCTGCGGAGGGCCGCGAGGAGCTCTTCCTCGCGCAGCAGGGCGGCGGCCTGGCCGCCGCTCCTGTGGGCGCTCTCCCGGTCGATCTCTGGGGCGCTCTCGGGGTTGGTCTCGGGGTCCCTCATCACGTCCTCCTCAGCGGGGGCCTGCGGCCGGCGCCGCCTCCGGGGCCGGCTTCCCGGCCGCGAGCTCGCGACGCAGCAGCTCTCGAGCCCGGAAACGGCGGGACTTGACCGTGCCCTCGCGGCAGCCGAGCAGCTGGGCGATCTGGGCCAGGGGCCAGCCCTCGACCTCGGCCAGCACGAGCGGTGCTCGCAAGCGCAGCGGCAACCGCGCCACGGCGCGCCGGAGACGCTGCTCTTGCTCGTCGCGTTCGAGGCGGGCGAGCGGCGGCGCTGCCGGCTCGGCCGTGAAGGCCGGCGCTCCCGGGCGCAGACCCAGCCAGCCGCGCAGAGCGTTCCAGCGCCGCTCCCGGCGCTCCTGGCTGCGCAGCTCGTTGGTGGCGATGCGGTAGAGGAAGGCGACCAGCTGACCCTGCTCACGGTAGCGGCCGGCCGCACGGTAGAGCTTGAGGAAGGCTTCCTGGGCGAGGTCCTCGGCCTGCTCGCGCCGGCCACAGAGGCGGGCGAGGTAGGCGACCAAGGCGTCCCCGTGGCGGTCGACCAGCTGCCCGAAGGCCTCGCGGTCGCCGGCCTGCACCCGCTCCATGAGGGCAGCGTCGCTCGCCGCCTCGGCAGTGAAGAGGGCATCGGGCGTCAGGCGCACGGCGGCGGTCAGGGTCGGGGTCGTCATTCTCGGCTTCCGACCCACCATAACGCCGGACGCGGCCGGTGGTTCCTTCGCCGTCGCGAAACCCCGCAGAGCGCTTTGCCGACTGGCGCAAACCTGGCAAGATGCGCCCCCGGCGCCAAGCCGCGACCGCACCGCGCGAGGAGGAAAGGAATGGCAGCAACGACGCTCGAGCCCGCATTCGTGCAGCTGATCGCCCGTGAGGTGGGCTGCCGGCCGCAGCAGGTGGAAGCCGCCGCCGCCCTCTTCGCCGAGGGTGCCACCGTGCCCTTCGTGGCTCGCTACCGCAAGGAAGCGACGAGCGGCCTGCTCGACGAGCAGCTCGAGCAGCTCAGCAAGCGCCGCGAGTACTTCCTCGAGCTCGCCGAGCGCCGCGATGCCATCCTGGCCTCGATCGCCGAGCAGGGCAAGCTGGGGCCCGAGCTTGAGGCGCGGATCCGCGCCACCACGTCGAAGCAGGAGCTCGAGGACCTTTACCTCCCCTACAAGCCGAGGCGGCGTACCCGCGCCCAGATCGCCCGCGAGAAGGGCCTCGAGCCGCTCGCCGACGCCCTCCTCGCCGGCGCCCGCGGCCGCACCACCCCGGAAGAGCTGGCCGCTCCTTTCGTGCGGGAGGAGGCGAAGGTCGAGAGCACCGCCGAGGCGCTGGCCGGGGCCCGCGACATCCTCGCCGAGCGGCTGGCGGAGGACGCTCAGGTGCGCAGCGCCCTGCGCCTGGCCATGGGCCGCGACGCCGTGCTCAAGGTGCGCGCCCTCAGCGGCAAGGAGGGCGACGAGAAGGCCGCCGTCTATCGCGACTACTTCGCCCACGAGGAGCCGCTCAAGAGCATCCCGTCGCACCGCCTGCTCGCCATCGAGCGGGGCGAGCGCGAGGGCTTCCTGTTGAGCGAGATCTGCCTCGACGACGCCACGGAGGTGCTGCGCCTGGGCCAGCACTGGCAGGTGCCGCTCGACACCCCGTGTGGCCGCGAGGTGGCAGCGGCCAGCGAGGACGGCTACCAGCGCCTGTTGCGGCCGTCGATCGCCAACGAGGTGCGCGGCGCGGGCCGGGAGGCTGCCCAGGCCCAGGCGATCGCCGTCTTCCGCGCCAACCTCGAGGCCCTGCTGATGCAATCGCCCTACGGCCAGCTCAGTGTCCTCGGCCTCGACCCCGGTTATCGCACCGGCTGCAAGGTGGCCGTCGTCGACCCCACCGGCCGGGTGGTGGCAACGGCGGTGATCTTCCCGGTGCCGCCGATGGCCCGCGAGAGCGAGGCGACGGCGACCCTGGTGCGGTTGATCCGCCAACACGACGTCAAGGCGGTGGCGATCGGCAACGGCACGGCGAGCCGGGAGACCGAGGCCTTCGCCCGCCGCACCGTCGAGGCGGCCGGGCTCGCCAAGCTGGTGGTGGCGATCGTGCCGGAAACCGGCGCCTCGGTCTACTCGGCCTCCGCCGAGGCCCGCGCCGAGCTCCCCGACCTCGACGTCTCGCTGCGCGGCGCGGTGTCGATCGCTCGCCGCCTGCAGGACCCGCTCGCCGAGCTGGTGAAGATCGAGCCCAAGTCGCTCGGCGTCGGCCAGTACCAGCACGACGTCGACCAGCGGGCCCTGGCGCGCGAGCTCGACACCGCCGTCGAAGCGGTGGTGAACCGCGTCGGTGTCGAGCTCAACTCGGCCTCGGCCTCGCTGCTGCGCCGGGTCTCCGGCCTCTCCGAGCGGCTGGCCCGCGCGGTCGTCGCGCATCGTGACGCCCACGGCGCCTACGGCAGCCGCCAGGCCCTGCGCGACGTGCCCGGCTTCGGGCCGAAGACCTTCGAGCAGGCGGCGGGCTTCCTGCGCTTGCGCGACGCCGCCCACGCCCTCGACCGCACGGCCGTCCATCCCGAGCGCTATTCCGTGGTGGAGCGGATGGCGCGCGAGCTGGGAGTGGGCCTCGAGGAACTGGTGGGCAACCCCGAGGCGGTCGCCCGCATCGAGCTCTCGCGCTATGCCGACGCCGCGAGCGGCCTCGGCCAGTTCACCCTCGGCGACATCCGCGAGGAGCTGCTCAAGCCGGGCCGCGACCCGCGCCCCGAGTTTGCGGTACCCGAGTGGCGGGAAGACGTTCGTTCGCTCGACGACCTGGTGGCCGGCATGGTGCTCGAGGGCCGGGTGTCGAACGTCACCAATTTCGGCGCCTTCATCGACATCGGCGTTGGACGCGATGGCCTGGTGCACGTCTCGGAGCTCTCGCACCGCTACATCGACGACCCCCGCCAGGCGGTGAGCGTGGGCCAGATCGTCAAGGTGGTCGTCAAAGAGGTCGATCGCCAGCGCGAGCGGATCGGCCTCTCGCTCAAGGCCCTGACCGCGGCCCCGGCTGCCGAGGCGCGGCCGGCCCGCGTGGCCGGCGGCCGCCCGCCGCAGGTCAAGGCACCCCGGCCGGCGACACCAGGCCCCGCGGCGGCGAAGCCGGCGGCCAGCCCGCCGCCGACGGTCGCCGACCTGGTGGCCCGCTTCAACCGCCGCTGACCGCCCCGCCCTCGGCCCGCGGCTGAAACCTCGGGGCCACCCAAGGCGTTGATCCTCCGACGGTCGTTCGGCACTGCGACCCAGGAGGCGACGATGGACCTGTTGCGGACCCACCTGCGTGATGCCCTGCGCCGCTTGCGGCGCGCCCCTGGTTTCACTGCCCTCAGCATCGCGACCCTCGCCCTCGGCCTGGGAGCCACCACGGCCATCTTCAGCGTCGTCTACGCCGTGCTCCTGCGACCCTTGCCGTTCGCCGAGCCCAGCCGCCTGGTCGCCGTGTGGAACTCGGCCCCGGGCCTCGGGATCGATCACTTCGAGCACTCGCACGCCACCTACCTGCTGTTCAGCTCGCGCAGCCGTCTGCTGGAGAGCTTCGGGCTCCAGGCCTCCTCAAGCGTCAACCTGACGGGCGCTGGCGCACCGGAACGGGTCCAGGTGACCCTCGCCACAGCCTCACTGCAGAGCGTGCTGCGGGTGGTCCCGGTCGCCGGCCGGCCGCTTGCCGAGGCCGACATGCTGCCCGGAGCGCCGCCGGTGGCGCTGCTCTCCTACGACGCCTGGCAGCGCCGCTTCGGCGGTGCCGAGAATGCCATCGGCTCTCAGCTGGAGATCGACGGACGGGCGCGCGAGATCGTCGGTGTGCTGCCGCCGGGCCTCGACTTTCCACAAGCCGGAGCGGCGCTCTGGCTGCCGCTCACCATCGACCCGGCAAGGCCGGAGGTCGGGAACTTCAACTACCACGGCGTCGGGCGACTGCGGCCGGGAGCCGATCGTGCTCAGCTCGGCGCCGAGCTGAGCGCCATCCTCGCCAGCCTACCGGCGGCCTACCCGGAGGACGGCATCTCGCCCAAGATGATCGCAGAGGCGCGGATGCACACCTTGGCCGCACCGCTGCTCGACGAGCTCGTCGGCAGCTCCTCGACGCTGCTGTGGGTGTTGCTGGGAACGGTGGGGGTGGTGCTGCTGATCGCCTGCGCGAACGTCGCCAACCTGCTGCTCATCCGCGCCGAGGAACGCCAGCGGGAGATGGCCGTGCGCGACGCCCTGGGTGCCAGCCCGCGCCAGCTGGTCGGCGCCTGGATGGCGGAGAGCCTGCTCCTGACCTTCTCAGGCGGCGCGCTCGGTGTGCTGCTCGCCGACCTCGGCGTCAAAGCCCTCCTCGCCTTCGGCCCCAGTGATCTCCCCCGCCGCACAGAGGTGTCGCTCAACGGAGTGGCCCTCGCCCTCTGTGCCCTGCTCGCGTTCGCCACCGGCACCGTCTTCGCCTTCCTGCCTTTCCTGCGCCAGCGGCGGGCGGCCGGGGCCCGGGTGCTCGGGGACGGTGCCCGCGGCGCCACCGCCGGCCGGGCGCGTTTTCGCCTGCGCCACCTGCTGGTGGGAACCCAGGTGGCCTTGGCCCTCGTGTTGCTCGTCTTCTCGGGCCTGCTGGTGCGCAGCTTCGTGCACCTCACCGCCGTCGATGCCGGCTTCCGCCCCGATGGAGTGCTGACCGTCCGCCTCTTCCTGCCAGCGGCGAGCTACCCCGACCTCGCCGCCGTCTCCCACTTCCAAGCCGCAGCCCTCGACCGCCTGCGCGCTCTGCCGGGAGTCACCGCGGCCGGCATCGTCAGTGATCTGCCGATGATCGATCGCTCCCAGTCCGGGATCACCATCGAGGATCTGCCACGCCCGGCCGACGGTCTACCACCGGTGGTGCCCAACGTGCGGGTAAGCGACGGCTACTTCGCCGCCTTGGGCATCCCGATCATCACCGGTCGCTCCCTCGAGCGTGCCGACGCTGAGCGCGGTACCGGCGCTGTCTTGGTCAGCGAGTCCTTCGCCCGCCACTACTGGCCCGGAGCGAGCCCGCTCGGCAAGCGCCTGAAGATGGGGATCGGGGACGACGGCCGCTGGCTCACCGTGGCCGGCGTCGCGGCGGATGTCCGTCACGATGGCCCGGCCGCACCGGCCCCCGAGATGCTCTACCTGCCCTTCGTCGGCAAGGACGCCGACCCGGAGCTCGGCATCGCGCGCGGGATGGCCCTGGCCCTGCGCACCGGTGGTGATCCGGCGGCCCTCGCCCGCCCCCTGCGCGAGACCCTCGCCGCCCTCGATCCCAAGCTGCCCCTCGCCCATCTCGAGACGATGAGCAGCCTGGTGGCGGGCGCCACCGCGCAGGCTCGCTTCGCCATGGCGCTGCTGCTCCTCGCGGCCGCGATGGCACTCCTGCTGGGAGCCGTGGGTCTCTACGGTGTGATGTCTTATCTGGTCTCGCTGCGCCGGCGGGAGATCGGCGTCCGCCTCGCTCTCGGCGCCGAGCGTCGCGGCGTGGCCGGCCTCGTCGTCCGCCAAGGCCTGGCGGTGAGCAGCGTCGGGCTGGTGGTGGGGGCGGTGGCAGCGGCCACCCTCTCGCGCGGGCTCGGCAGCCTGCTCTACGAGATCAGCGCCACCGATCCTCTGACCTTCACCGCGATGGCCGCTGTGCTGCTGCTGGTCTGCGCCGCCGCGAGCTTCCTGCCCGCGCGTCGCGCTGCCGCGGTGGCACCGATCGAGGCCTTGAGGAGCGAGTAGGACGAAGGGGCGCGATATCGTCGGCCGGTGAACGCGCTCTCGAGCTTCGCCGGCCGCCCGTTTCTCGATGCCCTCCGAGGGCTCGAGCGGTGCCTGGTGGCGGGCGGGCGGGGCCTCGCCGCGACCGCGGCCGGCCTCCTCGCGAGCTATCTCCTCTACGTGCCCCTCCACGAGCTGGCCCACGCCTTTGCCTGCCTGGCGGCCGGTGGCAGCGTCAGCCGCCTGGAGGTCCAGCCCATCTTCGGCGGCGGGCTCCTCGCCAAGGCCTTCCCCTGGGTGGTGCCCGGCGGCGAGTACGCCGGCCGGCTGGTGGGCTTTGACACCGGCGGCAACGACCTCGTCTACCTGGCGACCGATCTCGGCCCCTTCTTGCTGACGATCTTGCCGGGCGTGTGGTGGCTGCGGCGAGCGGCGCGGGCGGGGAGCGGGTTTCTCTTCGGAGCCGGCCTGCCGTTCGCGCTCGCCCCCTTCCTCTCGCTGACCGGTGATGCCTACGAGATCGGCTCGATCCTCACCACCCAGCTACCCCCTTGGTGGCACGGCCCGCTCGCCACGAGCCTGCGCGCTGACGATCTGCTGCGCCTCGTGCCGACCCTCGGAGGCGGTGGGGTGCTCGCCTGGGCAGGGGCCCTCGTCGGCACTCTCCTCGGCACCGTCTGGGCCTTCGGCACCTATGGTCTGGGCAGCTGGGTGGCCGGCCGGCTCGGCCAGCCGGCCCTCCAGCCCACCGGGGAAAGCGGGGGCTAGAAGCTCGCCACCAGGGCGACCGAGAAGATCGAGTCGAGGTCGTCGAGCTCGGCGGTCGCGAAGCTGCCCGTCGCCGAGCCGTCCGGCCGCACGATCGGCACCGCGACGAGGCCGGGCTGGTGGTCGTAGAGCAGCTGCAGGCTCGCCTTGAGCGCCAGCCGCTCGCTCATCGCCACCGACAGCGAGTTGGTGAAGTCGGCGCGGTAGTCGTCCATCTCGTCGGCGTTGAGGTCCACCAGCAGCACGCTCGCGTAGGCCGTCGAGGCCGTGAGCTGCCGCCAGTAGTCGTAGCCGAGGCGCACGCCGAGGAACTTCTCGTCGACGGCCGGGTTGCGGACCACGTCCTGCTGGTCGGTGTAGGTGAGGCCGGCGTCGGTCTTGAAGCGGGCGGCCTTGGTGTCGAACCACACCTTGCCGATGCCGCCGACGGCAGAGAAACGGTCCTGGATCCCTGCCGGCTCGTTGCGTTCCCAGCCGGCCCCGCCGAACCAGTAGAGACCGTGGCCAAGGTCGTGGTCGTAGCGGCCGCGCAGCAGGTAGCTCTCCGCCGAGACCTGCGTGGTCTTGCTCTCGGTCAAACGGAAGTCGGCCGGGCCGGTGCCGACGGCGCCGCGGCCGATGCTGGTGGTCTCCGCCCGCAGGGCCCCCAGATCGAGCTGGAAGCGGGCCTTCGGCCAGGTGTAGGAGAGGGTGTTCTTGAGGCCCAGCGTGGTGGCCTCGGCGTTGCCGCTGGTCGCGACGTAGGACAGCTCGGCGGTGTCCGCCAGGCCGAGCTTCTTCTCATCGTCGGCCCGCACGATGGGGGTGGTGAGGACGGTGGCGAGGAGGGCGGCCACCGCCGTGCCGGCGAGCATTCTCGATCTCGACATTCGAACCTCCTTGAAGGCTGCAGAGAATGTGATGGGGGGCCTGGTCCCAAGCCAGGGAGAGGCCGTCCAGGGGTTGGTTGGCCGCGACTGCTCCGGCGATGGAAGGAACTCTACGATCCGAGCAATGCGGTCATGCAAACAAGCAAGATCTTACAGAAGGCATGGTGGGCAAGCAATCGTCGCCCGACGGAGCGCTAAGATCAACCGCCCGGCGCCGCGGCCTTCACCGCCGCCGGTCCAGCTGAGGCAAGACCGATGCCACGATCGAGCCGCCCGGCAGCGGACCCAGGAACGGCTCCAGAGGCCGCCGCAGAGGCAGCGCAGGCGGCCGGCGAACGGGGAGAACTTCCTGGGCCGGAAGGGGTTCCCGCCCTCACGGCGTGGGAGGTCGGCGGCCCCGCGGGCCGCCTCGTGGGCCTGGCAGCCGGGCAGGGAGGCCTGCCGGTCCTCTTCGTGCACGGCCTCGGTGGGCGCGCCGAGCACTGGGTAGCTCAACTGGTCGCGCTGGCGGGGCGAGGGCGGGTGGCGGCACTCTCCTGGCGCGGCCATGCCGGTTCGGCCACCGACCCCGAGGGGCGCTACGCTCCGCCGGAGGTCGCCCTCGACGTGCTGGCAGCGGCCGAGGCGCTGGGCTTCGAGCGCTTCGTCCTCGTCGGGCATAGCCTCGGGGCGATGGTCGCCGCGGCCCTCGCGGCGCAGCATCCGACGCGGGTCGCCGGGCTTCTCTTGGCCGACGCGAACGGCGATCAGACCTACCTGCCGCCGGCGGACGTCGAGGGATTCCTCGCTGCCATCCACGACGACCCCAGCGAGCTCGCCTGGCATTTTCAGCAGGTCGCTGCCGGTGGCGACCTCGTCCAGCAGGCCGTGGTGCTCGGCGATCTCGCTACCGTGCCCGGCGAGGTGCTCCTCGCCTGTCTCGAAGCGGCGGCCCACCACAGCTCGGTCGCCGACCTCGATCGCTACCCTGGGCCGGTCCTGGCGGTCGTCTCGCACCTCAACAGCCTGCCGATCAGCCTGCATCGGTTGCGACCCGACATCCCCACGGAGCTCCTCCGCGGCACGGGTCACTGGCTGATGATGGACGACGCCGAGGGTTTCAACCGCGCCTTGCGGCGCTTCGTGGCGGCGGTCGAGGCGGAGCTCACGAACCAGCCGACCGCCGGGAGCTGAACGCTCCCGGGGCCAGTGGATCGCGGCTCGACGGTTACGGTGAGCAGGGGAAGGCGCTGGTGTCGGCGAAGGCTTGGGCGCGTACCCCGTTGGGGTTGCTGTAGCCCTTGACCAGGTAGTTCGGGCCGGTCTGGTTGTCGGCCACGGAGATCGTGTAGCCGACGTTGGTGAGAGCGCCCGCAAACACCCAGTAGTGGCCGTTGAGGCCGCAGCCGTTGAGCACCTTGAGCATCACTTCCCAGTTGCTGTCCGAGAAGAACCAGAAGAGGCCGGTGTCGTTGGTGCCGGTCCGCACCGGGATGCCGTGCCCGGACGAGCTGTTGGTGTTCCAGCTGATCACCGCCAGGAAGCGGTCCTGGAGGCAGATCTCCTCGTTGCGCTGGTAACCCGCGAACTGGACGCCGCAGGAACCATGGAGAGGCTGCACCGAGCCGTTGCAATGGATCGTGTTCTGGAAGGCACCCACCTGGCTCTCGCTGAAGCCGCTGGTCACCAGGACGTAGGTGCCGGCGGTGAGGGAGAGGGAGTTCGCGCTGTTGCTGGCGTTGTCCTCGAGGTCGGCCGGCAGATTGGAGGTCCCGACACCCAGCTGGCCATCGTCGTCGCCGTCGATCAAGTTGGTGAGCTGGCTCAGCGGGTTGAAGGAGTTCCGGTAGAGGTGGAGATAGCCGTCGAACTCCTGCGAGCCGACGATGTAGCAGGTGCTGTCACTGGTCAGGCGGAAGCGCTGCGTGCGGTAGTGCACGGTGTTCGAAGAGATCGTCGGCCCGGCGCCGATCGGCCGGTTCCAGGTGGGGGCGTTGGTGTTGTTGCCGGCGAACACCTGCCCTTCGTCGGCAGCGGCCCCCTGGGCGGCCAGCAGCACCAAGGCAGCGGCCAGGATGATGAAGCGAGTCTTCATAGCAAGGCTCCTCTCAGAAAGAACGTCGTTCGACGTCGATGAACTCGGACGAGGCGTGGAATGCCTTCCTGCGGGGTCCGCGGTGTTGCTCCTCGCTTCTCGACGAGGAGGACCGCTCGCCGTTCAAGCATCTCTACGATTCCTGCCCCCCAGCCTATCCGAATTCCGCGTGGCCGGTCGCCGGAAAAGTCCCGACGAAGCCACTCCTGGGGGGCTCTAGAGAGAGAGGCGAGGCCCCCTGGGTGTTCGTTACGGGCCGCTGCTGAGCCGCCGTGACCATGCCGGGCGCGGAGGGTCCGCCTCGCTCATACCAACGGCCACCCGCTCGATCTCCGGGCCCTCGACACCCACCCGTCGCCGAGGTGTAAGGTCCGGGGCGCCGGAACGTTGTGTCGAGTGACGACGGAAGGAGGAGAGCTTGCTCGCTGCCCTGACCTCACCCCAGCTCACCGGCCCGCCACCCCGGGCCGTGCCCGGCCCAGGTGCCGAGGCGCTCGCCAGCCTCTTCCAGGAGCATCACGAGAGGGTCTATCGCGCGGCCCATCGCATCACCGGCAACGCGAGCGACGCCGAGGACGTGTTGCAGACGGTCTTCATTCGCCTGCTGCGCCGGCAAGACGACGTGGACCTCGGCGACGGGGCGGCGAGCTACCTCCACCGCGCCGCGGTCAACGCCTCTCTCGACTTGATCCGGGCCCGCAAACGGGCCCGTGCCGTCGACCTCGCCGAGGTGAGCGAGACGCCGGCCGAGGGGGCGGACTCAGCCCCCGAGTCGCGCCGCTACCGCCGCGAGCTCTCGCGGCTGCTCCGCGCGGCCCTGACCAAGGTCTCGCCGCGGGCCGCCGAGATCTTCTCCCTGCGCTACTTCGAGGGCTTCGGCAACCGTGAGATCGCCGAGCTCCTGGGCACGTCGCAGACCGCCGTCGCCGTCATCCTGCATCGCACGCGGCACCGCCTCGGCAAGGAGTTGGTACCGCTTCTCGGAGGTAACCAGCCATGAAGCTCAGCGATCTCGACCTTACGTCCAAGCGAGCCGGGGATGACCTCCTCGACCGCGCGATCGACACCGTGCGCGACGAGCCGATCGACCCAGCCGCGATCGCGGCTGCCGCCACCCGCGCATGGCAGCGGCTCGAGCAGGAAGCGAGCACCACGGCCACTTCGCAGCACGGCCCCGTCACCGGCTGTGACGGCTTTCAGGCACTGATCCCGGCCTATCTCGCCGGCGAGCTGCCTCCGGCCCGGGCCCTGCTCTTCGAGGACCACAGCCGCGAGTGCGTGCCCTGCCGGCGGGCCCTCAAGGCGGCCCGCGAGGGCGCCGCGAGCACTCTCGTCCCCCGGCGGGCCGTGGCGCCCGCGCCGCGCCGGCGCGACACCAGCTGGCTGTGGATGGGCCTCGCCGCCAGCGCCCTCCTGGCCGTCGGCGTCGCCGGCTGGCTGAGCTGGTCGGGCGGTCTCGGCGGGCATGGCCAGATGGCCCAGGTGAGCTCGGTCGACGGCATGCTCTTCCGCCTCGACGGCGACCGCGCCGTGGAGCTGGCGACGGGCACCCCCATCGACGAGCAGCAGGAGGTGCGGACCGGCCGCGGCTCGGGCGCCATGCTCCGCCTGGCGGATGGCTCGCTGATCGAGCTGCGCGAGCGCTCGGCGATCTCCCTCGCCCGCGCACGGGGCGAGACGACGATCCGGGTCAACCGCGGCAGCATCATCGTCCAGGCCGCCAAGCAGCACGGTCACCTCTACGTGGCGACGGACGATTGCCTGGTCTCCGTGGTGGGCACCATCTTCGCGGTGGATCACGGCACCAAGGGCTCGAAGGTGGCGGTGGTGGAAGGAGAGGTGCACGTCGCCGAGGGCCGGCAACAGCATGTCCTGCTGCCCGGTGACCGGCTGGCGACCGGCACCCGGGCGGTGGCCGGCAGCGTCGCGACCGACATCGCCTGGAGCCGCGACCGCGAGCGCTACCTCGCCGTGCTCGGCGAGCTGAAGGCGCTCAACGAGGAGATGGAGCGCGCCCTCTCGGCGCCGGACCTGCGCTACTCGAGCCGCCTGTTGGACCTCACTCCGGCCGGCTCGACGGTCTACCTCGGCCTGCCCAACGTCACCACCGAGCTGGCGGACTTCGAGCGCTTCCTCGAAGAGCGACTGGCGCAGAGCGAGACGCTGGCCCAGTGGTGGCAGGAGCACCTCGGCGTCGGCTCCCAGCAGCGGCTGCGCGAGGTCGTCGATCGCATCGCGGGCCTCGGCCAGCACCTGGGCGAGGAGATCGTCGTCAGCGCCGCCCTGAGCGGCTCGCCGGAGAGCTCGGGCCAGCCGGCTAGCCCGGCCTTCCTCGTCCTCGCCGAGGTCGTCAACCCGAGCGCCTTCGCCGCCACCCTGGCCGCCGAGGTCGAGCGGCTGAACTCGACCGGCAGCCGCCCGCAGCTGCGGATCGTTGCCGATCCGGCCACTGCGCCGCCAGCCGGCCCCGACGAGCTGCTGCTGTGGCCCGCCGGTGACGTCTTCGCCGCCAGCGGCGACCTCGGCGAGCTCCAGCAGCTGGCGGCGACGCTCGCCGATCCGGCGGCGAACTCCTTCGTCGGCTCGCCGTTCCACGCCCGCCTCCTCGAGGCCTACCAGCAGGGCGCCCAGTGGCTGGCCGGGATGGACCTCGGCCGGATGATCGGCAACGCCACCGGTGAGCCGCCGCGGGCAGCCCTCGAGTTCAGCGGGCTGGCCGGCGCCCGCAGCCTGATCGTCGAACGCAAGACGCACGACGGCGTTACCCACACGGGCGGTGTGCTGAGCTTCGACGGTCCGCGGACCGGCGCTCTCGGCTGGCTCGCCCAGCCCGCCCCGATGGGCTCTCTCGATTTCGTCTCGCCAGAGGCGAACCTCGCCGCTGCCTTCGTGGTCGAGCAGCCAGCCGAGATCCTCACCCAGACTTTCCGCTTCCTGGCTACCAACGCCCCTGGTCTCGGCGAGCAGCTAGCGCAGTTCGAGAGCGAGCACCAGGTGAACTTGATCGACGACCTCGCCGCTCCGCTCGGTGGCGAGATGGCCGTGGCGCTCGACGGCCCGTCGTTGCCGACGCCGGCCTGGAAGGTGGTCGCCGAGGTCTACGACCAGGCCCGGTTCGAGCAGGCCATCGAATGGGCGGTCGGTGAGCTCAACCGGCTCGCCGAGCAGTCCGGCCATCCGGGCGTGACCCACGGCCAGGAAACGGTGGGCGGGCGCACCTACTACGAGATCACGTTCGGAACGGGCCCCGGGGCCGCTTACACCTTCGACGGGGGCTACTTCGTGGCCGGGCCGAGCCGGGCGCTGCTGGACCGCGCCCTCCAGGTCCGCGCCTCGGGCCTCAACCTGAAGACGGCGCCGGTGTTCCGCCAGCTGCTGCCGGCGGACAGCTATCTCGACTTCTCGGGCTTGCTCTTCACCCAGCTGGGCTCGTTGGGCCAGGCCGTGACCTCGACCTTCGGCGCCAACCTGAACGCCGACCAGCAGCAGGCCTTGGCCAGCCTCGACCTCGACAAGCCGACCCTCACCTGCATCTACGGTGAGCCGGACCGGATCCGCCTGGTGACCTCGGGGCAGGGCGGCTCGCTCGCCTCCCGCCTCACAGGCTTCTTGGGCGCCTCGTTGCCCGGGCCGGCGAATCACTAGGCGCGTCGCCACCGTAGGAACGGGGGTACGATCACGCGGTCGTACCCCTCATTCACTCTTCAAGGGCGCTCGCGCCGAGGAACTTATGAGCTCACCGCCCGTCATCGAGCTCGCGGACCTCTCGGTCCGCTTCGGGGCTCGTACCATCCTCGACCACCTGACCGGTTCGGTATCCGGCCGGGCGATCGGCCTGCTGGGACCGAACGGGGCGGGGAAGACCACCCTGCTCCACACCCTGCTCGGCTTCCATCCTCCGGCCGGCGGCACGGCGCGGATCCTCGGCCACGACATCACGAGCGCCGGCCGCGAGGCGCGACGGCTGATCGGCTACATGCCGGAGCGCGACTCGTTCATCGCCGGGATCAGCGGCGTGCGCTTCGTGCGGATGATGGCCGAGCTCTCCGGGCTGCCACCCGCCGAGGCCATGGAACGCACCCACGAGGCGTTCTTCTACGTCGGTCTGGGCGAGGCCCGCTACCGCAACCTCGAGACCTACTCCTACGGCATGAAGCAGCTGGCCAAGTTCGCCCAGGCGATCGCCCACGGGCCGCGCCTGCTGCTCCTCGACGAGCCCACCAACGGCCTCGATCCGCCGGCGCGGAGCCGGATGCTGCGGCTGATCCGCGACGTGCGGGACAGCGGCACGGCCCACGTGGTGATCTCCTCGCACCTGCTGCGCGACGTCGAGGACTGCTGCGACGAGGTGCTGGTGCTCAAGGCGGGCAAGATCGCCACGTACTGCAACCTCGAGGCGGAGCGCAAGGCGAACCGCAAGTTCCTCCTCCTCGAGCTCAAGGACGGCGAGCGCGAAGGCTTCGCCCGCGCCGCCGAGGCGCTGGGCGCCGAGTGCGCGCTGTCCGGCCAACGCCGCCTCAAGATCGTGCTGCCGCCGGCGCTCGAGACCCGTGACCTCTTCCGGCTCGCCGCCGAGCGCAGCGTGCAGATCCGCCGCCTCGACTACAAACGCGACTCGTTGCAGGACATCTTCCTCAAGGCCATGGAGAGCTAGACAGTGGCGGTCTACGGTCGGACCTATCGCGCCTACAGCGGCGAGCTCACCCCAGAGGCGTCTCGCTTTCTAGTGCTGCCTCGCTATCATCTCGCCGAGATCTTCCGCTCGCGGCCCTTCCTCGCCCTCTTCGCCGTCGCCTTCGCCCCCTGCCTGGTGGCGGCCACGCGGATCTATCTGGGCTACAACGCCGAAGCGATCAACGTCCTGCGCTTGCCGCCCGAGCTGATCGAGCGGCTGCTGGCGATCACCCCGAGCTTCTTCCGCAACTGGGTGCTGATGCCGCAGTTCGTGATGGCTTTCCTGCTCACCTTGGTGGTCGGTCCGGCCCTCGTCTCGCCAGACCTGCGCAACAACGCCCTGCCGCTCTACCTGGCGCGCCCCATCGCGCGCCGCGAGTACGTCGCCGGCAAGCTCGTGGTGCTCCTCGCCGTGCTCTCGGCCGTCACCTGGGTGCCGGGGCTGGTCCTCTTCCTCTTCCAGAGCTTCCTCGCCGGCTGGGATTGGTTTGCCGACAACTACTGGCTGGCGGCCTCGATCTTCGTCGGCTCTGCCGCCTGGATCCTCACCCTGTCGCTGATCGCTCTCGCCATCTCGGCCTGGGTCAAGTGGCGGCCGGTCGCCGCCTTGCTCTTCCTCGCCCTGCCGCTCATCGCGCAATCGATGGGCACCATCCTCAACCTGCTGCTGCGCACCGAGCTGGCCTCCGTGCTGCAGGTGTGGAGCGTGATGGGAAGCCTGCTCGGCGGCCTCTTCCGCCTCGACACGGCCAACCAGTCGCTGCACAGCTGGCAGGCCTGGACGGTCCTCCTCCTGCTGTGGGGGGCGAGCCTGTGGTTGCTCTCCCGCAAGGTGCGGGCCTACGAGGTGGAAAAGTGAGCGCGCCGAGCATCATTTTCGACGACGTGTCGAAGTTCTACGGCGAGGTGCTGGGAGTCAACCGGGTGCGCTTGACGCTCGCCCCCGGGATCACCGGCCTGGTGGGACCCAACGGTTCTGGCAAGACCACCCTGATGAACCTGATGACGGGCCTGCTGCGCCCCACGCACGGCCGGGTGAGCATCCTCGGGCTCGACGCCGACCGGCCCGAGGAGCTCTTCCGGCGCGTCGGCTATGCGACGCAGTTCGACTCCTTCCCCCGCGCCCTCACCGGGTTCGAGCTGATCGCCGGCTATCTCGGGGTGCACGGCTATCCCACCGCCGAGGCCCGCGAGCGGGCCGCCCTCGCCCTCGCCAAGGTGAACCTCACCGAGGCGGGCGGGCGACGGGTCAACGGCTACAGCAAGGGGATGCGGCAGCGGATCAAGCTCGCCCAGGCGATGGCCCACGACCCGGACGTCCTGGTGCTCGACGAACCTCTGAACGGGCTCGACCCGATGGCCCGCGCCGAGGTGATCGCGCTCTTCCAGGAGCTGGCGCAGGCCGGCAAGTTCGTCGTCGTCTCGAGCCACATCTTGCACGAGGTCGACCTGATCTCCGATCGCGTCGTCTTCCTCAACAGCGGCTATGTGCTCGCCGAGGGCGAAGCGCACGACGTCCGTTCGGAGATGAAGGAGCACCCGATCCAGATCTTCGTGCGCTGCGAACGGCCCGAGACCCTGGCCGCCCGGCTCTTCGCGGAGGACCACGTGGTCGAGGTCAAGCTGCACGACGACCGCCGGGGCCTGCTGGTGAGCACCCGGGACAGCGACCGCTTCTACCAGCAATTGAGTCGTGCCGTGTTGGAGGACGGCCTGCCCGTCGAAGCCGTGGGGCCGGCCGACGAGGACGTCCAGGCCGTCTACGGCTACCTGATCGGTGGCGAGGTGGGGAGACTATGAGCGAGACCGCAAGCGTCCACCCGAGCGTTCTTCCGGCCCCCGGCACGGGCGCCCTGTGGCGACGGCAGATCGCCGCCATCCTGCGCTTGGAGCTACGCCGGAGCTTCCTCGGGGCCCGCGCCCTGCTGCTCTACCTGGCCGCCCTGGCCCCGGTGGGGCTCGCCGCGATCTACGCCGTGATGGCCCTCTACCTCGCCGAGGGCAAGGAGACCATCCAGTCGGCGAGCAAGTTCTACGCGGCGATCTACCAGCCGTTCCTGCTCACCATGATCGTCTTCTTCGGCTGCACCTGGGTGTTCAGCAACCTGATTCGCGGCGAGGTGCTGGACCGCAGCCTGCACTACTACTTCCTGGCACCCGTGCGGCGCGAGGTGCTGATCAGCGGCAAGTTCCTCGCCGGCCTGGTGGGTTCCGCGCTGCTCTTCGGTGCCTCGACGGTGGCGTCCTACCTGCTGATGTACCTGCCGTTCGGCAACGCCGCGATCCACACTCACTTGCTCGGCGGTCCGGGCCTCGGCCACCTCTTCACCTACCTGGGGATCACCCTGCTTGCCTGCTTGGGCTATGGCTCGGTCTTCTTGCTGGTGGGCCTGGTGTTCAGGAACCCGATCCTGCCGGCCTTCCTGCTGCTGGTGTGGGAGTGGCTCAACTTCCTGCTGCCGCCGCTGCTCAAGAAGCTCTCGGTGATCCACTACCTCAAGGCGCTCTGCCCGGTGCCGATGTCGGACGGCCCGTTCGCCGTGCTGAGCGAGCCGCCGTCGGCCGTGACCTCGGTCCTCGGCCTGCTCGTCTTCGCCGCCGTGGTCCTCGTGCTGGCAACGCTGCGCATCCGGCACATGGAGGTCGACTACGCGAACGACTAGGCGGCTCAGGAGGGTTTCGCGGCGCAGAAGTGAAAGGGCGCCACGAACTCGCGCAGCGCGGCCTCGTCCGCCGGCGTGGCGGTGAGGTCGAGCTCCTCCTCACCGTCGCTCGCGGCCGGGGTGGGCCCGAACCAGATCCCCAGCCGGAGCTTCTCGTCCTCGGGGCAGTCGATCAGCAGGGTCGCGACGATCTTGTCGCGACGGCCGAGCCCGGAGCGGAAGTCCACCCGGCTGCGCTGGGCGACGAACCGCACGTCGGCACCGTGGAGGGTGAAGTGGCCTTCGCCGAGCTTCTCGCCACGGTGGACGCTGAGGCCTAGGTCGCGCAGCACCTCGCTGTCCGTCGAGCGGCCGGCGAAGTAGTCCTCGAGCTCGCGCCGCTTGCGCTCGCTCTGCAGCGTCTTGACGTAGAAGAAGCCGCGGTCGCCCAGGATCTCCTCACCGTGGGGCTTGCCGGCCGGTACCTCGTGGTCGGTGAGGATGGCGGTCTCCATCACGAAGGGGATCGACAACCCCAGCGCCGGGTGGTAGCCCGCCGGCAGGGTCTCGGTCCCCAGGACCTCGGCCACGCGCGCAGCACGGGCCGCGGGGTCCTTGATCTCACCCTCCCATTGGCGAGCCCGGCGGTAGCCGAAGTAGCCGAGGCTGATCACGGCGATGCCGCCGAGGACGACCACGGCGCCGCAGCCGAGGGCGATCCACGACGCCGGCGAGCGACCGCGCGATCCTGTGGATGCGGGCATGAGGGACCTCCTGTGTCGCGACTGTCTCCAGAAGACTACGGTGGTGCGGAGCCGAGGTTGCGGCGCGGTCTACATGCGGTCCGGCAGCGGGATGCCCAGCAGCTCGCAACAGGCCACGAGGCCCCGCTCGAAGACCTGCACCGCCACCAGGCGCGCGGCGCGCAGCGCCGGGTCCTCTTCCTGGAGGATCGGATGGCGATGGTAGAGGGCGTTGAGCTGCTGCGCGAGGTCGAGGGCATGGCGAGCCAGCAGGGACAGCTCCAGGCTGTCGCTCGCGCGCTCCACGACCTCGGCGGTCTGGCTCACGGCGAGGCCGAGGCTCCACAGATCGTCCGACCACACTCCGGCGGGCAGCGCCGCAGCCTCGGCGCGATCTACCTCGGCCACCAGGCCGGCGTCGCGCAGCCGGCGCTTGATGTTCTTGACCCGCACTCCGGAGTACTGGAGATAGGGGCCCGTCTCGCCCTCGAAGGCGAGGGCCTCGGCGAGGTCGAAGGCGATGACGCGCGTCGTGGTGGCCTTGACCATGAAGAAGCGCAGGGCCGCGGTGGCGATCTGCCGGGCCAGGGCGTCGAGATCCTCGTCAGCCAGCTCGCGGTTGCGGCGGGCGATCTCCTCGCGGCTGCGCGCCACCAGCTGGTCGAGGAGGTCGTCGGCCTTGACACCGATGCCCTTGCGGCCGGACATCTCCAGCGCCCGCGCCGGCTCGCCGTCGCCGCTGTCGTCGAGGTAGCCCAGCTGGCGGGCCGTCGCTTGCGACAGCGCCACCATCTCGTAGGCGAAGTGGATCGAGGCCATCGCCTGCTCGCGGTGACCCAGGGCCTCGAGGCCGGCCCGCACGATCTTCTGCAGATAGCTCTGGCGGGCGTCGATGACGTTGATCACGCGGCTGGCAGCGCCGAAGGCGGGATGCTCGGCGGCGCCGTCCCGGGTGGTCTCCCAGACCCCCTCGGCCTCCCAGATGCGGTAGCCGAAGTCACGGCCCAAGAGGCCGAACTTCCACAGCTGGTAGGCGATGTCCTTGCCGACATAGGTCACCGTGCCATCCGAGCGGACGATGACCTTGTCGGGGTCTTCGAGGCCGGCGAACTCCTCGCTGTCGGCGAGCGGCATCACCCAGCAGCCGCGGTTCTTGCCCTCGCTCTCCAGGCGGACGGCGCCCGTGGCCTTGAGCTGTTCGAAGGCGTGGGCGAAGAAGTGCAGGCCGAGGATGTCGCTCTCACGGGTGAGCAGGTCGTAGCCGATCCCCAAACGGCGCATGGTGGCGAGGTGCCGCGCGAGCACGCGGCGGCCGATCAGCCGGCCCAGCTCGGCACGCTCACCCTCACCACTCTCGAGGGCGTGGAGGGTCTGGCGCCGCAACGCACGGCGGGACTCGTCGGCCTCGTACCAGCGCCCCACCTCGCTGTAGAGGTCCCAGCAGGTGTAATCGAAGGGCTCGGGAAGGGCCACGATCTCCGCCGCCGTCATCCCCTTGAGGTCGGCGAAGCCGACGATGACGTCGGCCAGCTGCACACCGGTGTCGTCGATGTAGTTCTGGGCCTCGACGCCGTGACCCAACGCCCGCAGGCAACGCACCAGCACGTCACCGAGCACGGCGTTGCGTAGGTGGCCGATGTGGGCAGCCTTGTTGGGGTTGATGTTGGTGTGCTCGACGATGATCTTACCGGCGCGCTCGCCAGGCGGCAGCACCGGCTCGGCGAGCAGGCGGGCCATCGCCGCCGCGCGGTCGAAGTAGAAGTTGAGGTAGCCGGCACCTTCCACCTTGAGCTCCCGAACCCCCGCGGGCAAGGCCAGCTCGCGGGAGATCTCCTCGGCGATCATCCGCGGCGCTCGCTTCAGGCTGCGCGCCAGCTGCAGGGCGATAGGGAAAGAAAGGTCGCCGAGGCTGCGGCGGGGCGGCACCTCGGCCACGAGGTCGACCTCGAGCCCGTAGAGGGCGCGGATCCGCGTCTGGAGCAACTGGCCGAGCTCGGCCTTGAAGGCGGTCAGCATCGTGGGGTCTCGCTGTCGAGGGCCGCCGGGCGGCGCACCGGGCGGCAGATGGGAGAAGAGGGGCCCGGGGACTAGCGGAAGCCCCGTCGCAGCTCGCGGCGGAAGACGTCGTAGGCCTCGTCGCCGAACAGGCAGATGACGACCCGCTCCAGCTTGGTGCCCCCCTGCAGGTAGCGGTGGACCTCGGTGAGCATGATCCTCGCTGCGCGCTCGAGCGGAAAACCGAAGTTGCCGGTGGAGATCGCCGGCATGGCGATCGAGCGCAGCCCGTTGCGGTCAGCCAAGGCGAGCGCCGAGCGGACGGCGGAGGCGAGCTTGCGATCCTCGTCGCCCTCGCCCCAGCGTGGCCCGACGGCGTGCAGCACCCGCCGCGCCTTGAGCTTGCCAGCGCCGGTCATCACGGCCGTGCCCACCGGCGTGCTGCCGATGCGGTCGCACTCTTCTTGGATGGACGGCCCACCGCGCTGGCGGATCGCTCCCGCCACGCCGGAGCCCAGCTGCAGGTCTTCGTTCGCCGGATTGACCAGAGCCTCGACCTCGAGCTCGGTGATGTCGCCTTCCACCAGCTCGAGAACGGTCCTGTCGAGCTCGAGTGTCAGCTTTCGTTGCGTCGCCTCGCTCATCGTCCTACCAACGTCCTCCAACCATTGATGATATCAAGCCGCTCCCCGTCGCGGCGGGGCAGCGCACCGAGCCGGCACGCCTGCCGTCGCCTCAGGCGCCGTACTTGCGCAACCGTCCACCATTGGCGAGCATCAGCGCCAGCAGATCGTGGGACGGGAAGGTACCCAGGTGCCCGCCGGTCGCAGAGACCTCCGAAAACTCCGTCGCCTGGTCCATGAAGCAGATCTGCGAGTGCAGCAGCAGGGGGACCGGATGCCAGCTGTGCGCCTTCATCGGTGCCGGCGTCGAGTGGTCGCCCGTCACCGCGACGACGTCCGGCCCCAGGGCGAGCAGTTGTGGCAGGGCGGCGTCGACCTCCTCGAGGACACGGACCTTGGCCGCGACATCACCGTCCTCGCCGGCCTGATCGGTCTGCTTGACGTGGAGGAAGAAGAAGTCGAAGTCCGGCCAACAGCGGGCTACCTGTTCGATGGTCTCGCCGACCCGCTTGCCGCAGGGGACCACCGTCATGCCACAGGCGGCCGCCACGCCACGGTAGAGCGGGTAGCCGGCGAACGCACCGCATCGCATCCGGTACATCTCGACCATCGACGGCAAATGCGGCAGGACGGAGAAGCCGCGGAGAAGCAGACGGTTCGCCTTCGTCTCGTCGGCGATCGCCGCTTCGAGAACGGGCAGTAGCTGGCGGAGCCGCGCCGCCGTCGCATCACCCTCGGGAGCGCTGGCGGTAGCGGTCAGGGGCGGTACTCCGAGCTGTTGCGGGTCGGTGTCGGCCACGGCGGGTGACAAGCCCTCGCCACGCAGCACGAGGACGAAGCGATGCCCCTCGCCGGGATCGATCTCCACCTCGAGGCCGGCGATCGGCTGGTGGACGAGGGCCGCCCGTAGCTTGTCGACCAGCCGCCGGCATTCCTCGGTGGGGATGCGACCGGCGCGACGGTCGGTCAGGTTGCCGGCGGCGTCGGCGGTCGCGAAGTTGCCACGCGCCGCGATGTCGCCCGGCTTCAGGGCCAACCCCGAGCCCAGGGCCTCAAGCACGCCCCGCCCGATGTCCGCCTCCGGCGTGGTGGGGTCGTAGCCGAAGAGAGCCAGATGGCCCGGGCCGCTGCCCGGGGTGATGCCGGCCGCCACCGGCACGATGCGGCCGAGGGCCGAGCGCCCGGCGAGCGCGTCGAGGTGGGGCAGCCGCGCCAGGTCCAGGGCCGTTCGTGGTTGCTCGGCCGTGCGCAGGTCACCCACTCCGTCGAGCACCAGCAGCACCAGCTTGCTCGCCGCCGGCTGGGCGAGGCGGGCCAGAAAGCTCAGGCGCCGGTCCATGGAGTCCCCCTTCCGCGAAAGATCCGGGTTTGGCTGGGCCGGCGCCGGCCGGCCGCCGCCGCTCTAGGCCACCAGATAGACGCTGGCCCGCACCTGCACCCGCGCCCGCGGCTCGAAGCCGCTGCCGACGACGGCGAAGGCGCTGGCCGCGGCCATCACGGGCAAGACCACCCAACCGTCGAAGCTCTCGCCTCCCGAGTAGGGCGGCACGACCGGCTCGACCTCCGCCAGCTTGATCCAGTGCTGGTCCTCGGGGTCGAAGCAGGCCCGGAGCTCCACGTAGGCACGGTCGAGATCGATCGAACGCTGCCCCGACGGATGCCAGATGGAGACCACGAAACGAGCCTCGTCGAAGGCCACGGTCGACAGCTGAGCCTCACCGCGGACCACCAAGGGAAAATTGAAGGTACCGTTGGAATCGGTTGCAAAGATCTCCGGCGTTGCGTCGAAAATGACGTGCCGCGGCTCCGTCCCCGAGCTCATCATCCCTCCTGTCCGCGCGCCAGCTGTAGGGCACGTCGGATCCTCGCCACGGTTTCCTCGTCGCTCGCCGCGAGCAAGGGAGCCCCGATACCGAAGGCCACGGCTCCCGCCCGTCGATAGGCGGGGATCTCGTCCACCCCGAAACCGCCAGCGGCGAGCATGGGGATATCGCCGAGCGGCTGGCGGATCGTCGCGAGATACGCCGGTCCCCCCACCGGAGGCAACGGATAGACCTTCACGAGGTCGGCTCCAGCCTCCCAGGCGGTGACGATCTCGGTCGGCGTCAGCGCCCCGGCGATGAGGAACCGGCCGGCGGCGGCCGCCGCCGACAGCACCTCGCGGCCGCAGCCGGGAGTGACCACGAATTCCGCCCCGACGGCCAACGCGCGCTTCAAACGGTCCAGATCGGCGACCGTCCCGGTCCCGATCCAGGGCGGACCGGAGCCCCCACGCTCGGCCAGCAGCTCGCTGACCAGCACCTCGGCCTGCGGCACGGTGAAGGTGATCTCGACCAGCTCGAGGCCAGCGCGGGCGAGAAGCCGCGCCTGGCGCCGCGCCTCCTCAGGGTCGGTGGTGCGCACCACGCCCACGATCGGAGCCTGCCGCAGGCTGCTGGCAACCGCCTCCCGCACCGGCCCGCCGGCGTCTCGAACCAAGCCCTCTGCGGGCACCTCACCGCCGGCCGCAGACGAAGCCATCAAGGCCAAATCACCCGTTGCCATCAGAAGGCGAAGTCTATCACTGCGGTCCTCCCGCCCCGGTCCCGACCGCTGTCCCGAAACCTCGGCCTGCCGGGAACTTGTCTACGTAGAGGAGCCCCGAGGATGCGCCTTGTGGTCCGCAGAAACAGCCCGTGCCCGGCCGTCTCGGCTGCCAGCGGCCCAGGTTGGCGAGTTTCGCGCCTTCATCATGGCTTCCATCGTTCAGGCGGTCCGGCAGCGACGCCTCCTTGACGCTGGCCATGTCGCCTGGAAACACCGAAAGGAGAGTCCTATGTTGTCGAAAGCCCTCCGCGGCATCACCCTCACCGTCCTGCTCCTCGTCAGCGCGGTGACTCTCGGCCCTGGCGCGGAGGCCGCCCCGCGGGAGCGTCCCGGCACTGCACGCGGGTTCGAGCTCTGGGACCTCGCCCTCGCGCCCTGGCACGCCTTCCTCGCCTGGGCGGGCCTCGCCACACCGGCCATCGAGCCGGTCCCCGACCAACCTCGTCGTTTGGCCAACGCCTGGAGCAAGGCGGGGCCCGAGATCGACCCGATCGGTTTGATCGAGCCGGACCCCAACCTGGGAAACGCGGTGGGCCCACCGCCGCCTGGCCATCCCTGATCCCAACGCGGGTGCGGCTGAGCCGAAGCTTCCACGAGCTTCCCGCTGAAGGCTGATGCCGGTTCGCCGGCAACCAGTGGGAACTAGATTGCAAATAGAGAAGAGCAAAAATGAGATAGAAGCTATAATGCCCGCCAGTGCAGCAACCTCAGCCCCAGCACCAAGGGAGGTCGGTGATGTTCTACGCCAACCTCCCCCAAGGAGCGGAGCATGTCGAAACGACACCCGGAGTCGGAGATCCTCGCCGGTTTCGTCAGCGGTGAGCTCGCAACCGACCGTAATCTCAAAGTGGCCTGGCATCTCTCGCACTGCGCGAGTTGCCGTCGGACCGTCGGTGAGCTGCCAGCGGGGCGCAGCGTGCTCGAGCAATTGCTGGGCACGGCCCAGGCCCCTCCGCCGCCATCGCCGAGCGCCTTCGATCACAGCTACGAAGCCCTGATCCGGCGCTCCTACCAGCTGATGCTCCGCCGTGAGAGCGAGCTCCGCCGCGATCGCGTCCGCGCACCGCAGCTGCTCGCGCAGCTGCTGCGCCACCCGGCGAGCCGGCAGCGAGTCTTGATCGTCAACACGTCCCGGTTCCGCAACTGGGGCCTGGCCGAGCTCCTTCTCGAGCACTCGGCGGAGGCCTGGTTCCAACACCCCGAACGCAGCGAGACCTTCGCCGACCTGGCGCTGACGGTGTCCGCCTGTCTGCCAGAAGAGGACTATGGCCGACCGGTGCTCGCCGACCTGATGGCGCGCTGCATGATCCACATCGCCAACGCTCGCCGGATCGGTTCCGACCACCAGGGCGCCGAGGACGCCTTCGCCGAAGCCGATCGCCTGCTCAACGGCGGCACCGGCGACCCGCTGGAACGGGCTCGCTTTCTCTACTTCCAGGCTGTGCTGCGGCGCGACCAGCGGCGGTTCGAGACCGCGTCATCGCTGCTCCGCCGGGCCATCAAGGCCTACCGCCGGGCGGGCGATCTGCACGAGGCCGGCAAGACGCTGGTCACGCTCGCCAACCTGGCCAAGAACCGCGGGGAGCCTCACCGCGCCATCGAGATCCTGCAGGAGGCCCTCGGGCTGATCGAGGTCGAGCGTGAGCCCCGCCTCGCCCTGATCACCCGCCACAACCTCATCTCCTACCTCGCCGATGCCGAGCGCTTCATGGAGGCCCGGGCGCTCCTGGCGCGGAGCCGCGCGCTCTACGCCAGCCACGCGGACGCCCTCACCCGCCTGCGCCACCTCTGGGTCCAGGGGCAGGTGGCCTACGGCTTGGCGCAGCTGCCCCAGGCTGAGCGCCTGCTCCGGCGAGCTCGCGAAGGCTTCGTGGCGGCCAAGATGAGCTACGACGCGGCGCTCGTCTCGCTCGACCTCGCGCTCGTCTATGCGCGCGAGCACCGCCTGCGCGAGCTGCGGCAGCTGACGGCCGAGGTGCTGCCGATCTTCCGGTCGCTCGAGGTGCGCCGCGAGGCGGCGGCGACGCTCGTCCTCTTCCAGCAGGCAGCGCTCGCCGATGCCTTGACCACGGCGTTGGTACGCCAGCTCGCCACCGAGGTCCGTGCCGAGCAGGGAGCCGTCGAGATGCTCCCCGAGAGCCCGCCCGTGCTCAGTCTTCCCTAGGCGGCCCGACGCGGCCGGCGTGATGGCCAGCGCGGCGCAGGATCCCCCGCAGCAGGCTGATCTCGCGTTCGCTCGCGCCACTGCGTGCGGCCAAGCGACGGAGGTCTCGCAGCACCTGCTCGAAGGTCGAGTCGCGGGCGAAACCGATCTGCCGCAACCAGGTCGTAAGCTGCCTGAAGAGGCCTTCGATCTGCTCGCTCGCGGCCGGTGGCGCCACCGCCGTCGCACCCGCCTCGAGGCCCGCAGCCACCTCGGCCGTGGCACTCTCGCGGGCGAGGAAGGCCTCATAGCAGAGGATCAGCACGGCCTGGCTCAAGTTGAGGGTGGGGTGCGCCGTGGCGGTGGGGACCTTGACCACCTGGCTGCAGAGCGCCAGCTCCTCGGTCGTGAGGCCACCACGCTCGGGGCCGAAGACCAGGGCCGTGGCCCGCGACGGCGTGGCCGCCAGGTTTCGCGCGGCCTCGCGGGCATCGACCAGCGGGCCGGGAACGCTGCGACCGCGGGTCGCCGTGGTACCCACCACCCAGGCGAAGGGGCGGATGGCCTCGGCGAGCGAGCTGGTGTGCTGCGCACCTTCGACGAGCGACCAGGCGTGCATCGAGAACTGGCGGGCGACCAACCCGAGCTCGACGGCTGGTTCGACGAGGATGAGCTCCGACAGCCCCATGTTGGCCATCGCCCGTGCCACCGCTCCGACGTTGCCCTGCTCCTGCGGGCGCACCAGGATCACGGCAGGTCGAAGCGAGGGAGAGGGAGGGGCGGCCTGCACGGTCGGCCTACTGTATCGAAGACCCTGGGCTGCGCCAGGGCCCAGCCATACCTGTGGAGGTGGCAACCCTACCCGCAGATGGGTGCCGAACAGGGGAAACGGCTCCTACGATGTGGCCTGAAAGGGGACCGTCATGCGTTGGACCTTCCTTGTCGCAGCCTCGTTGCTGACCCTCGCCCCGCTGGCGGCGTCGGCGCCCGGTCTCGATCAACCCACTCAACAGGCCCTGCTCGCCGCCCTGGACGACGAGCGGCACAACCAGGCGATCTACGGCGCCGTCATCGAACGCTTTCCTGACGCGATGCCGTTCAGCCACATCGTCGGTTCCGAGCAGCGCCACATCAGCCATCTGATGCCCCTCTTCGAGAAGCACGGCCTGGCGATCCCGGCCAACCCCTGGGCCGGCAAGACGCTCGAGACCCCAGCCTCGCTGACCGATGCCTGCAAGGCGGCCGTGGAGTCCGAGCGGAAGAACGCCGCCCTCTACGACCAGCTGCTCGCCCAGGCGACCGACGCCGAGGTCCAAGAGGTCTTCGGGTGGTTGCGCTCGGCTTCTCTCGAGCGCCATCTTCCGGCCTTCGAGCGCTGCGCGACCGGCGCTGCCAGCGGCGGGCCGGGGGCGATGATGGGTGGCCGCGGCTGCCCGCACGGCGACAAGATGGCCGGCAACGGCCCAGGTGGAGGCCCAGGACACGGCCCCGGCATGGGCCAGGGCAGGGGCCAGGGAATGGGCCCGATGGGGCAAGGCATGGGGATGGGAAAGGGCATGGGCCAGGGGATGCGGCACGGCCCGGATGGTGGTGCTGCTGGCTGTGGCTGCCCTTGTTGTGCCGGCCACGGCGGCGGCTGAGCTCGGCGGGCAACTCGGAGCGGGCCCGGCTCACGCGTCCTGCCGGCGTGAAGGGTCGGGCCACCGCGCAGTCCTCGCACCTCGCACTGAAACCCAATCGGTTGCGGTGAGTAGAGGTAGGGGTGGAGTGACCACATGGGGTCACTCGGCGTCCCCTTGGAGGTTCCGTGCGGTCCTCGAACTCCGTCCTTCGCGCGCGTCCCTTCGCTCTCCTCACCCTGCTGGCCGGCCTCTGTGGTCTGCCGCGGGCGGAGGCGGCCCCGCTCACCCTCACACCCTGCGACCTGCCAGGGCTGTCCTCTCCCGCTCGCTGTGGCACCTACGAGGTCTGGGAGGACCGCGACAGCAGGACCGGCCGCAGGATCGCCCTCAAGGTGGTGCTCTTGCCGGCGACCAGCGCTGAGCGCCGGCCAGACCCGCTTGTGTTCTTCGCCGGCGGGCCCGGCGAGAGCGTCACGAGCTCGGCCTCCGGCCTCGCCACCGGCCTGGCGCCCCTCCTCGCCCACCGTGATGCCGTGCTGATCGACGTGCGCGGCACTGGCGGCTCGGCCCCTCTGCTGTGCGATGGCATGATGAGCTCGCAAGGCGTGCAGAAGTTCCTCGACGACTTTCTCCCCGTCGCCGAGGTCGAGAAATGCCGGCAGCAATACGAGGGCCGAGCCGAGCTCGGCCTCTACACCACGGCCAACGCCGTGGACGACGTCGCCGAAGTGCTGACGGCGCTCGGGGTCCGCCAGGCCAACCTGCTCGGCGGCTCCTACGGCACCCGCGCAGCCCAGGCCTTCGCCATCCGCCACCCCGACCTGGTGCGCACGATCATCCTCGACGGCGTGTTGCCTATGGACGAGCGGGCGCCCTTGCAGATCGCTCGCGACGCCCAGAACGCCTTCGACGGCTGGGCCCGCGAGTGTGCCGAGGACGAGGCCTGTCACCAGGCCTTCCCGGACGTCCAAGCAGACTTTGCCGCCGTTCGCCGGCGGCTGGAGCGCGAACCGGTCCAGGTTCAGGTGCTCGACCCCAAGGCCGGCAGCGCGCTGACGATCCAGCTCGACAAGAACGGTCTGGCGCAAACCGTCCGCTACATGCTCTACATGCCGTCGACGGCGGTGACCCTACCGCTCTTCCTGCACCAGGCCGCGGCCGGCGATTGGAGTGGCCTCGGCGAGATGGCGCTCTTCTTCGGCAGCAGCCTCACCCAGATGGCCGACGGCTTCTACCTCTCCGTCACCTGCGCCGAGGATGTCGCCTTCCTCGACCCCACGACGGTCCCTGCGGCCATCGAAGGCACCTTCCTCGGCGACTTCCGAATCGCCCGCCAGCAGGCCGCCTGCGCCGCCTGGCCCTACCGCAAGCTAGGCCCCGAGACCCTCGCGCCGCTGCAATCGCCAGTGCCGACCCTGCTGATCTCTGGCGAGCACGACCCGGTGACCCCGGCGAGCAATGCCGTCGAGGTGGCAAAGCACCTTCCGAACGCCGTTCGTGTGGTGGTGCCCGACGGCTGCCACAGTGCCGAGGGCCTCGTCGGGGCCGACTGCCTGAGCGACCTCGTCCGCCGGTTCGTCGAGGCCGGGACCACCGCAGGCCTCGACACCTCCTGCGTGGCCCAGGTCCACCGCCCACCCTTCCTCCTGACCCGCGAGACCCCCGGCCAGGTGCAGCTCTCCGCCGCCGAGCTCACGCAGCGCGCCGGCACCTACCTGGCGCCGGGCGGGCTCGAGATCGTGCTGTCGATCGCCGACGGCAGGCTCGTGTTGACCACCCCTGGAGGGGAGAAGGCCATCCTGCTTCCGCTCTCCTCGACCCGTTTTGCCCTCGCAGGCGCCCCTCCGGGCTACGCCTTCGAGCTCGAGCTGGATGCCGAGGGCAGGGCGATTGGCGGCGCGATCGTGCAGACTGGGGGCGAACGGATCCCGCTCCAGCGCAAGCCCGCAAGCCCCTGAGCGCGGCGTGTCCCGCAGGCCGCCGGAGGCTGAAAGTGCAACGGCCGAGCCTTGCGGCTCGGCCGTTGGTCTCGCGAACCCGCAGGTGCGGGCCAGGCCGCGCTACGGGACGGTGAGGCTCCAGGCCGAGGTGTCTCCGCTCTCGAAACCGTCAGTGAAGATCGAGTTGTTGACCAACGTCACCTTCGCGAAGCCGAGGTTCTCGCGCTGCGCCTCGCCGGTGCTGCCAGGGAAGAAGTGCCGGGTGTCCGACCACGAGACGTAGGCCACACCGTTGAGCACCGACAGCCCCATGTACTCGCCGTACTGGTTGGCGTTGGCCGGCACGTTGGCCGAGGTGTTCTGGTTCGAGAAGGAGATCGTCGTGTTGTTGAACTCGCTCGAGGGCTGGCTCACCTGGATGTTCGACTGGAACGTGGCACCGCAGTCGACGGACTGCGCCAGGTAGAAGTCGACCTCCTGGTTGGTCGCCGCCGAGTTGCGGGTGTCGTGCCAGGCCACCACCGGGTTGCCGTTCGACTGGTCGACCTGCAGGAAGGGATGGAACGAGGCCTTGTTGGTCAGGCCGTCGTCGTTCACCTTGACGCGGGCGCTCCAGGTGGCACCGTTGTCGGTCGACTTGCGCACGAAGACGTCGGTGGTCGCCGAGCTGCCACCGGCCTCGAAGTCGGTGAAGGTGGCGTAGAGCGTGCCGTCGCAAGCGCCGCCAGAGTTGTCGATGTCGATGGCACCGAACGGGTTGATGCAGCGGTTGTCCATGAACGGCGGGCAGTTCGTGTTGGAGAAGCCGACCAGGTCGAAGTCCTGCACCAGAGTGGCGCTGCCGAAGGTCGCGCCACCGTCGGTCGAGCGGACATGGAACATCCGCTCGTTGGTGCAGCTCGCGCCGCAGGTCAGGGTGTCCCAGATCACGTGGACGTCGCCGTTCTTGGCCACCGCGATCTCGCAACCGAGGTCGAAGCCGCCGCCGGGAGCGGTGGGGATATCGCTCTCGGTGAAGGTCACGCCACCATCCGTCGAGCGGGCGAACTTCTCGTTGTTGCTACGGTCCCAGCAGCTGTAGTGACGGCCGTAGAAGGGGCTCGAAGGGGTGGTGTCGATGGCGTAGAAGTTCTTGTCCTCGAAGGTGCTCGCGGCCCAGCCGTTACGCACGATGCCGTGCGCCGCCCAGGTGGCGCCACCGTCGGTCGACCGCGCCACCACCATCGCCACGAAGGTGGACGAACCGTTGGTGCAGATCTGCATGTGGTTGATGAAGACGTTGTTCTGGTCGTCCCAGAAAAGGGCCGGGTCAGAACCGAAGATCTGTGAGAGGCCGCAGGTCAGGCCGCTGTAGGCGGTGTGGTTCGGCGCGCAGGTGTAACCCCAGGTGTCGCCGCCGTTGCTCGAGAAGAAGATCGCCTGCGTGCTGGGGTTGCAGACCCCGGTGATGGTGTCGAAGCTGTTCGCCGCCGCCACCACCTGGTTGGCGTTGTTCGGGTTGACGACGACCTGGATCTCACCCTGGTAGCTAGTGGGCGGCTCGATATAGGTCGCCGCCACGTTGCGGTTGGTGCCCACCACGCTGCCCCGGAAGGCGATCGTCGCCTGCGAGTACTCGCGGCTCTGGGCCAGCTCGGCCAGGGCCTGGTCGACCTCGGCCTTGCCGTACTGCTGCTCGGCGAGCTGCGGATGGCGCTCGACCCAGCGGCGATGCCAGTCCTCGAGGAAGGGTGGGGTCTCGAGCAGGTGCCGGCGCTCGAAGCGGTCGATCTCCCAGATCTCGAGCGGCGAGATCGGCAGATACTCCAGGTAGCGCTCGAGAGCGCCGGAGCGCTCGGCGTTGGGATCGAGCTGCGCCAACAGGCCCTGGAAGGTGACGTCGTTCTTCAGGTTGTCGTAGACCGGCTTCAGCTGCTCGCGCAGCTGCTGCGGGCTCGGACCCCCTGCCGCACGCTCCCGCTCTGCCCCGGCGGCAGCCGAGAACAGGAGGGCGAGCACGGTGCAGGCCAGGACGGTCGAGGCATAGCGGCAGAGCTTCTTCATCATTAGATCTCCTCGGTCTTGCCGGAGGCTCGGTCACCGACAGGAGCGCCGTGCCTGCAGGGGTACGGCTGAGCGTCGTGACGCCTTCCGCAGAGGTTGAACGGCCATTCTAGCATCGCAGGGGCCCTCCTACAGCCCTCCGCGGAATTCAAGAACGGCGCTATTTCCGCGCCAAAGCGAAGGCGATCAGGGTCTCGAGCGGCGGTCCACCCGCTTCGAGCTCGTCGAGAAGGCGATCCTCACCCGCCTCGGGGTCGATCTCCACCCGGCAGGCTTCGACCTCGACCGGCGAGGCGGCGAGGAAACACAGCGTGCACGGCGGCAGATCGTCGCCGTGCACCCGGCCGGGCAGGCCATAGGTGCGGCACGCAAGAGGCCGCCAGGCGTAGAGGTCGCAGCGACCCGTCGCCGAGTCGAGCACCGGACAGGGCAGCTCGGTCCAACGGGCGAGGAAGGCCTCGACGACCGGTTCGTCGTCAGCCAGGCGGCCGTTCGCATCACCCGGGAAGCTCGCCAGGAGGTCGTCGCGCTGCGCGGCGGCGCGCTGCACCAGGGCCGAGGCGCGGGCCGGATCGCTGGTGGCGAGGGCGGCAAGGCCCTGCCCGAGCCGCCAGGCATCCAGGGCATTGATCGGGAACGGGCCGTGGCAGCAGTCGGTGCACCCTGGCCGGCAGACCAGGTGCGTGCCGGCCCGGCAAGCCCCGGCGGCAAGGGCCGCGTCCAGCTCGGCAAGGAGTCGACCGTCCGCCGCAGCGATGCTGGCCGCGACGCCGGCCCGGCTCACCGCTGCATCTCCTCCGCCAGCCAGGCCCGTGCCCGCATCCAATAGCGCTGCACGGAGCGCAGCGAGAGGCCGAGCGCCTCGGCGGTCTCCGCCTCCGAGTAACCGGCGAAGACCCGGCACTCGACCACCTGGGTGAGGCGCGGGTCGAGGTCGGCGAGGCGCAGGAGGGCGGCCTCGACGGCGAGGATCCGCTCGACCTGCACCTCGATCGCCACCGCGTCGTCGTCCAGGGTGTCGGGTGAGAGAGCACCGCCACGCTTGTCGGCGCGGCGCCGCCGGGCGTAGTCGACCAGGATGTGGCGCATCGCTCGCGCCGAGACGGCAAAGAAATGCGCCCGATCCTGATAGCCACCGGCACGGCCGGCGAGCTTGAGGTAGGTCTCGTTGACCAGGGCCGTGGTGCTCCAAGTGGCTCCCGGCTTGAGGCGGCCGAGCATGCGATGGGCGATCCGTCGCAGCTCGTCGTAGATGCCGGGGAGCGCACGGTCGAGACCCGGCCGGTCGATGCCAGCGGGCTCATTGAGCAGGCGGGTGATCTCGAGTGCGGTGTCCATGCCGGTGACGTTGGGTGGTGCAGACGGCACCCCAATGACGGCCGCCCGCACGTTGCAACACACTTCGGTGCCCTCCGTGGCCACCATGTTACTCGACCGCCGATCACCGCGAAGAGTCGGCCACAACGGTTCGCGGCGCTTGTTTTTCCTGTATGCGCGCATCTGCGATCGTTGCCAACTCGCCTCTTTCTGACCTATCCTGAGCCACCTGATCCCAGTCCCAGAACCCTGGCTGCACTTCCGAGAACGGTGGTGACCATGAGCGTTCGTCCATCTGCCGTCCCCCTGGCCGGCCTCTTCCTCCTCCTCGCAGTTGCCGTCGGACCGGCCCAGGCCGTCGGCGGCGACCTCACCTGCTCGGCGGTCCAACCCACCGCGGTACCGGCCAGCTTCACCGGCTGCGCCGAGCTCGAGACCAAGGCGAGCAACCCCGCGGCGTTCATGGGGCCCGAGGGGTTCAAGCTGGCCGAGTACGAAGCCGTTCTGCAGGATTTCTTCGGGAAGTACTGCTATCGCAACGCCGCCGCCGGCTGGGTGCGCGACAAGCGGGTGCGCGACACCGGCCCCTACGCAGCCTTCCTCGACGGCGGCACTTGGTCCCCGGGTCGCTACTTTGGCACCCACCTGCCGGTGGTCATCTGGTACAGCCCGACGATGGCCGCGTGGCTGCGCCACAACCGGCCCGCCAGCGGTGCGGCGCCCGCCGACCCGCCGCCGGTGCCGGACGGCGCCGTGATGGTCAAGGAGATGTACCCGGCGCCGGCCGCTCGCTGCGACCAATTCCCGCCTGAACGCCTCAAGCCGCCGGCGTCGACGGGCGTTGCCTTCATGATCCGCGATCGCCAAAACGCCCACGACGGCTGGTTCTGGGGTGCGTGGTGGGAGGGCTTCAAGCCGGACTGGCCGGCTCAGTCGGGCAACGGCCTGCAGGCGATGGGGTTCGGCGCCTACTGCCTCAACTGCCACGCCTCGGCGCGCGACAACTCGACCTTCGCCGATCTCGCCAACATCCAGGGCGAGCCCGGCGAGCCGCTCGTCTACCTGTCGCAGAACTTCCTCTTCGACGCCGCGCAGAGCGGCCCGGACCTCAAACGCGCGGCGGCGATGAGCCGCCACCGCAGCGCGCTCGACACCTCGGACGACCCGCCCCGCGAGCAGGCCCCCCTCGGCCAGTACAACCCCGCCTTCCTCGCCGCCTACCCGCAGCCCTCACCGCCGACGACGGTCGACAACATGCCGTCGCAAACCTACGACCACGTCTGGGTGCCGGGTGGGCCCTTGAGCGTCAAGAGCCAGTTCTTGACCTCGGACCAGTGCATCGGCTGCCACGACGCCGGTTCGACCGGCCTGCAGTACGACATGACGCGGCAGGCACCGGCCCTGGGCAAGCTCCTCAACGAGTCGCCCTACGGCACCTGGCGTACCTCGCCGATGGGCCTCGGCGGTCGCGACCCCGTCTTCTTCGCCCAGCTGGCGAGCGAGACGGAGACCTTCCATCCCAGCCGCTCGCCGCTGATCCAGACCGTCTGCCTCGGCTGCCACGGCATCCAGGGCCAGCGCCAGTTCCAGATCGACAACTTCGAGGCCGGCGACGGCTGCGGGCAGTTCAAGCGCGCGCAGCTCAACGCCATCCCCTACCCGGCGGACCCCAGCCGCAATCCGATGCTCGGCTCGGCCCCCTACGGCGCCCTGGGCCGCGACGGCATCGCCTGCACCGCCTGCCATCGCATGGCGCTCACCAGCGACGAGATCGCCAAGTACCGCCAAGACCCGCAGAACCACTGCGTCGAGGAACGCCAGGCCCTGCTCAACCCCCAGAACAAGGGCTTCGCTCGCACTTTCACTGGCAGCTTCTTCGTCGGCCCGCCGGACCAGCTCGCTGGGCCCTTCGCGGACCCCAAGACCAAGCCGATGGACCACGCCCTCGGCAATCTCCCCGTCGCCAACCCGGCGGTGAAGAACTCCGAGCTATGCGGCACCTGCCACACCGTGCACCTGCCGATCTTCGGCGCCGCGGGCCAGGAGCTCGGCTACACCTATGAGCAGACCACCTATCCCGAGTGGGCGTTCAGCTCCTACCGCACCGGCCGCGATGCCGACGGCAAGCCGCTGCCGAGCGGCGCCGGCGGCCTGGCTCAGTCCTGCCAGGGCTGCCACATGCGCTCGGCCGATCCCGCGGGGCATTTCCGTAGCAAGATCGCCAGCATCCAGGAGAAACGCAACTTCCCCGAGACCGCCAACACCCTGCCCGGCGACGAGATCGACCTCTCGGTGCGCGACGGCTTCGCCCGCCACACCCTCGTCGGCCTCAACGTCTTCCTGGTCGAGATGGCGCAGCAGTTCCCCGATGTCCTGGGCATCCCCACGCAGGACCCGATGATGGTCAGCCTCGGCCTCGACCCGGTGCTGCTGACCGAGCGCCGCATGCTCGAGCAGGCGAGCGACGAGACGGCCGCGATCAGCCTCACCGACCTACGGGTAGACGAGCGCGGTGTGCGAGCCAAGGTGACGATCGACAACAAGGTGGGACACAAGTTCCCCTCGGGCGTCGGTTTCCGCCGCGCCTTCGTCGAGCTCGAGGTGCTCGACGCCGACGGCCGCGTGCTGTGGGCCTCGGGGCGCACCGACGGTGCCGGCGCCATCGTCGATCAGAACGGCCAGCCGATCGCCGGCGAGTACTGGTGGCAGCAGGACTGCTCGGCCCGCCTGCCAGGGATCCCCCACCAGCCGCACTATCAAAGGATCACCGCCCAGGACCAGGCGCAGGTCTACCAGGAGCTGGTCGTCTCACCGGCCCCCGTCCCCAACCCTCGCTGCGGTGCCCATCCGGTGCCCGGCGGGCAGCTGACCACGAGCTTCCTGTCGATCTGCGGTCGGGTGAAGGACAACCGCCTGCTGCCCGAGGGGTTCCTCGGGCTCCCCGAGCGGGCTCGCATCGCCACCGCGCTGGGAGCGGGCGAAGACCTCGCCTTGGAAGCCGCACCCGATGCCGTCGGTGATGACCCGGATTACGTGCACGGCGGCGGCGACTCCCTGGTCTACGAGATCGCCGCCGCCCAGCTCGGCGGCCAGCCGGCCTATGTGCGGGCCACGCTCTACTCGCAGGCGACGCCGCCCTTCTTCCTCCAGGACCGCTTCTGCACCTCGCAGAGCGACGACACGCAGCGCCTCTACTACCTGGCTGGCCACCTCGACCTCGCGGGCAGCCGGGCCGAGGACTGGAAGCTCTCGATGGTGACCACGGGCCTCGTCGCGCTCGATCCGAGCTTGCCGACACGCCGGGCTCAGAGTGAGGGAGCGCGACCGTCCAGCTCCGGGTCGCGCTGAAGGCGCCGGCGAGCGAGCTGATGGCTGGCGGTGGCGGCAAGCCAGAGGACGGCGGTCGCCAGGTGGATCGCCAGCCAGGCGCGCCGCCAGCCCGGGTCGACGGCCGTCTGCAGGGTGTAGCCGGAGACCACCAGCGGCGCAAATGCGGCCAGGAGGGCCGCGCCACTGCGGCGGCGCGGCTGTACCCCCTGGGCGTACTGACGCCAGGCATGCCGTTTCCAGACCAACCCCACGGCAAACACCAGCAGGGGTGCGCTCCACACGTGCGCGTGCTGGGTGAGCGGCTGCAGAGGGTGGTTCACCACCGCGTAGGGATCGGCCGGCACGAGGAGGTAGAGCATCCAGGCGTAAGCGATGCCGGTGCCGCCGACCAGCAGGTTGGCGGCATGCAGCAGCCACGCCTCGCTGCGACTCATCGCCGGCCACCCGGCTCGGCAGGCACCATGCGCTCAGCGCCCCGCAACACGGCGTCGAGGGCCAGGACCCGCCGCACCGCCTCGGTCGTCGCCCTCGCCGTGAGGCTCGCTCCCGAGACCGGACGGATCGCTCGCTTGAGCTGCAGCTCGGCCGCCAGCGGCTGACCGACGAACTGCCCGTACCAGATGGCACGCGGCAGGTACTCCTCCGGCTCAGCGAACGAGAGCACCTCGACCCGCACCACCTTGCCGGCCGCGTCGACCACCACCATCAAGGTCTCGGGAAGCGTGCGCACCCGGTGGGCGTCGAAATAGGCCGTCCCCGTGTGCTCGCCCTCACAGACGGCCCGGTACGGGTTGACCAGCGCGCTCGCGATCTCGACGCCCGCCGCCTCACGGGCCTGGCGAAGCTGCTCGTCCGTCAAGTAGACCGTCTGCCGTTCGACGGCACAGCCCGGAAAGGCCACGGCGAGCGCCTCGTCGACGCTCAGGTAGACCTTGGCTGCCGCCGGGCCGGCCGCGAGCAGCAGGCCGAGCCCACCGAGGAGCAAACCGCCAAGCAGGTCGCGGCGGGCCATCGAGGACGAGTGCATCACGACGGCCCCTTCAGAACACGTAGCCGAGGGCGAGGCTCACCTGGTCGATGGCGTTGCCGGCCCCGTTGTCGTAGTTCTGGACGTCGAGCTTGAGGATCAGCCGCTCGATCGGTTTGAAGGCCAGACCGAGAGTGAGGCTCTCGATGTCGTTCTCTCGGTTGGCGGCAAAGCCGGTGGGGACCGCGTCCTGGGTGTTGAAGCTCTCCCAACGAGCATAGGGAATGAGGGCCCGCTCACCGCCTCGCGCCGCGAGGACGTCATAGCCGGCCTGAAGGTAGAAGCCGGTCAGGCGCTCGCCGATCGAGCCGCTGCCCGCGAGGCCGAGAGCGGTGTTGAGACGCCCCACATCGGCGAGCTCCGCCCGCGCCGCGAGGGCCCGCAGCTCGAGGCCCCGCCAGCGCCACTCGACGTGACCCTCGAAGATCCGCGTGCCGACGCCCAGCGAGCGGCCGTCGACATCGCGGAGGTCCTGGCCGGAGTCTCCGAGGTAGGCCGCACCGCCGAGCAGCAGGCCGGGCACACCCCGGTAGTCCAGCCGGCCAACCCAGGCAAAGTCCTCGGCGGTCGACTCGGCCCCTTCTTGGCGGCCGCCGCGCAGGCCCCCGGCGCTGAATCCCTCGGCCTTGAGGCCCACCACCACGTAGCTCCGGTACGTGAACGGTCCGACGTCGCCGAACAGGCCGAAGCCGTTCTCCCGCCAGGTGGTGGGCAGGATCACCCGCTCGACGTCCGGCCGGCGGGTGCCGAGAAAGACTGTGGGCTCGTGCAGCTCATTGACGAAGCCCATCGGCAGCAGCAGCAACCCCGCGCGCACGTTGAGCTCGGGGCGATGAAGGTAGTCGAGGTAGGCGAACTCCACCGCGACCTCGCCCTCGTCCGTGTTGGCGTGCTCGTACTCCACCTCGGTATTGACCAGGAGTCGGTCATTGAACTTGTAACCCACATAGACGACGGCACGCAGCAGGTCGACCTGATCGCTGCGGCCCGCCGGGGAGCCGTCGTCTCGACGGTCGTCGAAGTGCTGGTAGAGGAGCTCGCCGTAGCCGCCGATGGACAGGCCCGGGCCGCGGCGGTAGACCTTCGAGGCCGCCGGCCCGTAGCCATGCTCACTGGTGTCTGCCTCGACGGCCGCCTCGCCCAGCTTGAGGCGCTCGATCTCTGCCGCCAGGATGGCGAGCCGGCGCTCGATCTCGGCGGTCTCCGCCGCTTGTTGCCCTGCTCCCGCGCGTGCCGCGAGCTCGGCCCGCAAGGCCGCCACCTCCCGCTCCAACGCCTGCCAACGCGCCTCAGTGGCGGCGGCCGCGCTGGTCGCGGCGCTCGCCGCTTCCGGCTCCTGGGCCCAGGCACCACGCCCCGTCAGGAGCAAGCCAAGGGCCGCGGCCGCGAGGGGTGCGACGATGGCTCGCCGCCGCAAGATAGCTTTGAAAGCCTCGATGCTCGACACGTACAATCCTCCTGGTGATGTGCCGGCCGAGGATGGCCGTCTTCGGCCGGCGGTTCATCGCGTGAGAGCAGCGGGGCGACAGCCCGCTTCGCTGCAGCTTGCGTCCCGCTGCTCTCAGCCTTTCTCCTGCGCCACAGCCGGCACGTCCGGCTCTGGAACCCAATGCATGTCCACGCCGTCGACCAGCGGCTGGAGCCGGCCGCTGAGGCCGCCGCTCGCCCACGCCGCGAGGCGCCCGGCCACCCTCCGCAGCACGACCACCTCGACACCAGGGTGCGCAGCCGCCCAGGCCCAGGCCGCCTGCGGCCCCAGCACGTAGAGGCCGGTCGCCAGGCAGTCGGCGAGCAGCCCGTCGCCGCCCCCACCGCGCGCCGCGACCACCGTCAGGCTGCCGAAGTCCTCGACGGGCTGGCCAAGGCGGGGATCGAAGAGGTGAGAGCGCCGCTGCCCAGCGATGGTGATCCCTTGCTCACTGTTGCCGGACGTGGCGACCGAACCGGCCGCCAGCGCGAGGCCGAGCACCGGCCGAGATCGATCCGCGGGATCGGCGATCGCTATCTGCCACGACCCGCCACCGAAGACGCTGATCTGGCCGCCGAGATTGAGGAGGGCGCGGCCCCGGAACCCTGCCGCGGCAAGCGCCTCGCCGGCGCGGTCGAGGCCAGCCCCCTTGCCAAAGCCGCCTTCTTCGACCCGCAGCCGGACATCGAGGCGGCGCCAGCGGTCGCCACCCTCGTCGGCGAGAGCAGAGATTCCCACCCCGGCGACGGCGGCGAGCTCCGCCGGTGGTGGCGGCTCGGCCCGCCCGCCGTCGCGCAGCCCCCAGAGCGCGAGGAGGCTGCCGATCCCGGGATCGAAGGCCCCCGCGGTCTCCTGCCAGCAGGCGATGGCCTGCCTGAGCTCGGCGCTCAGCAACGGAGAAGCGGTGAAGGTCGTTCCCACCGGCGTGGCGTTGAGCCGCGAGAGCTCGCTTTCCGGCCGCCAGGTCGAGAGGCGGCGCTCGGTCGCGGCCAGGGCGGCCACGGCGAGCTCGCTCGCCGCGAGCGCGTTCGCCCGCTCCTCGGCTTCGACCGTCGTGGTCAGCCAGGTGCCCATCAGCGAAACCCGCCGCTCCAGGGGCTCGGCGCCGGCGTTCGCCTGGGGCAGGGCGGCCGCCGGCGACGCCGCAACCGCCACGGCCAGGAGCACGCTCGGGATGAGATGGGGCATTGACCAGAATCCTCCGAGCCGCCCGGGCGCCGTCCGTTGGCCGACTTCGCCATGGACCTGCCTCGATCGACCCACTAATTGAGATTAGATCTCAACAACTGTGGCGAATTCTGGACCTTGTTGGTCCTGTATGTCAAGCCACGATCTTGAGGGGGCCCTACCGCTCGATCGTCAGGCTGGAGGCTCGTCGAAGAGGGAGAGCTGGCGCTCGTCGCCCAGCAACCGAGCGAGCTCGAGACCGAGAAGCTCGAGCACCGGCTCGGCGATCGGGCGCACTTGCTTGTCGACGTAGTGCTCGTAGTCCAGGGGATGCTCGCGGGCCGCCGCGGGCTCGGGCCCGGCGAGGGTCATCACGTAGGAGACGACGCCCCGGCGGGGCACGGGTTCGAGCTTGCGGGCCGCAGCCACGTGGGGCGGCGTCGTCGAGGTGTAGGCCTCGGGGGGTTTGCGCAGGGCCTTGCGGTAGACCAGCTCGCCGTCGAGCTCGCCCGCGCGGAGGGCACGCACCACCTCCCGGAGATAGTCCTCCACCGGCCGTTGGGAGAAGAGCCGCGCATAGAGCTCGCGCTGGACGCTCTTCGCAAGCTCCGTGGCGTCGCGCCGCACGGACTCGAGGCCGGTGAAGACCGGCCGCGGTCCCTCCGTGGTCTCTGCCAGCCCTGCGTAGCGCTTGCGGGCCCCGGAGCCACCACCGCGCACGGCGAGCAGATGGAGCCAGAGGTAGAGGCGGTCGAACTGCAGCTCGAGCTTGCTCTCGACCTCCCAGGTGCGGGCAATGTGCGCGGCGAGGGCCGCATTGAGCCGCACCGTGAGGTCGCCGGCCAGCGCTCGGGCGCGACCAGCATCGGCCTCCCCCGAGTCCACGAAGAGGCTGTCGGTGTCGCCGTACAGCACCCGCAGGCCTGCCGCTTCCAACCAGGCCTTGGACCACAGCAGCACCGCCCGGCCGAAGCTGGTGATGGCGTTGGCGATCTGCGGGTTGTAGAAGCGGCAGGCAGGGGTGGCGAGGACGCCGTAGAACGAGTTCATGAGGATCTTGATGGCGTGGGCCGCCACGTTGTTGCCAGCCTGGCGCGCCGCGTCGCGGCGGGGGAAGAGGTCGTCGAGGATCGCCGGCAAGATGCCCGGCGCGCGGTCGAAGGCGGCACCGTTGGGCGCCACGATCGAGTCCGCGCCCCCCTTGCCCACCGGCCGGTAGCCGAGCGGGTCGATCTGGAAGGTGCGGATCAGGCTGGGATAGAGGCTCTTGAAGTCGAACACCAGGGCGTTGCGGTAGAGGCCGGGGATCGGTTCGAGCACATGCCCGCCGCCGGTCCCCTCTGCCATCACCCCCGCATCCCCGACGCAGGGCGCCGCGACCCCGCGAGCCCCGAGCTCGGAGAGATAGAGGAAGTCGAAGGAGGCGATGGCCGCGCTCACCCGGTCGACCGGCATGCCGGTCAGGCGGCTGCGCTCGACGGCGAGCTCGACCACCCGGAGCTTCTCGAGGATCGCCAGCACCAGCTCGGCGTCGTTGCGGTTGTAGGCCACCAGGCTCTGGCGGTCGTGCCGGAACTGGCGGAGGATCTCGGCCCCACGCTCGCTGCCGGTGAGAGTCTTGCCACGGCCGAGCACCTCGCGGGCCACGAAGTCCAGACCGTACTCGTCGAGGCGGACGAACGCACCCTTGAGGAGCTCGATGCCGTCGACGATCACTCGTCCGGGAGCGGCGGCCTGGGCCGAGCCCCGGAAGGTGCGCTCCGCCTGGATGCTCACGGCGCCGCCACCGCGGCCGAGGCTGAGCTCCTCGCCCCAGCCGCGAGCGAGCCGCGCCAGCACCTCGAGATCGAAGTCGACGAAGCTCCAGCCGGTCAGCAGGTCCGGGTCGAGCTCCGCCACCCGCCGGCAGAGCGCCGCCACCAGCTCACGCTCGGCGGCGAACGGCACGGCGTCGGCCGGGCAGCTCCAGCCCCGCGGGGTGAGCAGCAGCACCTCCGAGACGCCGCAGCCAGCCAATGCCACCGAGAGCAGGCGCCGGGCGCTGGGATCAGTCTCGATGTCGATCGACAGCACCCGCAGCGAGGGCACCCAGGTACCCGGGCCGAGCTGCGGGCGCTCGAAGACCAGCCCGAGCTCCGGCACGACTGTCGCCTCGCCCTCGATCTCGACCGCCGAACGCAGGCCGCGGTCCATGAGGTAGCGCATCGCGAGCCGCACGTCCGCCTCGTAGCAGCGGATGCCTTGTGCCTGCAGGCGCTCACGCAGCGGTGGCACCTCGGCGGGCAAGCTGGTCTCGACGGCGACCAGCGGCACCCCCTCCAGGCTCAGCCGCTCGGCGGGCACCAGACGGCGAGCGCCCAGTCGGCGAGCGCCGTCGGCATCGGCGGCGGCCACGTAGAAGCGGGGTACGGCGCGATCGTCCCGCACCAGGAAGGGCCGGCCGTCTTCGAGCCGGCCCCAAAGCAGCACCACCGGCCGGCCCGCCTCCACGCGGTAGGTCGGCTGCAGGACGAAGCCGTTGCAGGTCATCGTCGCCACGGCGCCCTCAGTCCCGGTGGCGTACCATCTCGGCACCTTGGTGGCAGGCCTTGGCGCTGCCCGCGCCGCGGCGTCGCGTCATCGTCGATGAGGAGGGAGGTTCCCATGAGCCCAACCAACGCCGCCCGCGTGGCTGCCCTTCTGACCCTGCTCGCTGCCTGGTTCGCCGTCGCCGATCTGGCCCCGCCAGCTGCCGTCGGCGCGAGCGCACCGGCCGAGCGCTTCTCGGCCGAGCGAGCCGCGGCGCAAGTGCGGGAGATCGCCCGCGAGCCGCATCCGATCGGTAGCCCCGCCAACGCACGGGTCCGAGACTACCTCCTGGCACAGATCAGCGCCCTCGGCCTCGAACCGACCGTCCAGACCGCCGAGGTGGTGCGGCGAAAGCTGCCCACGAGCCGGAGCGACAGCAAGCTGTCGCGGTCGGGCACCGTCAACAACGTGCTCGCCCGCCTGGTGGGGCGTGAGAGTGGCGGAGCCGTCCTCCTGATGGCCCACTATGACTCGGTGCCGACCGGCCCGGGTGCTGCCGACGATGCCAGCGGCAGCGCCGTCCTCCTCGAGACGCTCCGCGCGCTCAAGGCGGGACCGCCCCTTCGCAACGACCTTCTCTTCCTGTGGACCGATGGTGAAGAAGCCGGCTTGCTCGGCGCCCAGGGCTTCGCCGACCAGAGCCCCCTGGCCAACGAGGTGAAGGCCGTCCTCAACTTCGAGGCGCGCGGCACTCGGGGCCCCTCGCTGATGTTCGAGACCCAGGAGGGCAATGGCCCGGTGATCTCGCTTTTGGCGCGCAGCGTCGGCACGCCGCAGGCGCACTCTTGGAGCCAGGAGGTCTACAAACGCCTACCCAATGACACCGACTTCACCGTCTTCAAGCGGAAGGGCCTGCCTGGGCTCAACTTCGCCTTCATCGACGGTGTGACGTCCTATCACGCGGCGAGCGACGAGCCCTCGCGACTGGACCTTGGCAGCGTTCAGCACCACGGCGAGCAGGCCCTGGCCCTCGCACGGGCCCTCGGCGAGCTCGATCTCGGCGTGCCGCTGACCGGGCCGAACGCCGCCTACTTCAAGCTGCCAGGCCCGTTCTTCGTCCGTTTCCCCCTCGCCTGGGTGCTGCCGCTGGGCCTTCTGATCGCCCTCTTCAGCCTCGCGACGCTCGCCCTCGCGCTGCGGCGGGGCGTCGTCCGCGCTGGCCGGCTGGCCGGCGCCGGAGGGTTGACCCTGTTGTTTGGCGTCCTCGCCGCCTTGCTCCTCGTGGGTCTGGCGGTCGCCCTCGTACCGCCCTTCCACCACAAGGACGGTACGCCCGGCTACAGCTCCCCGACGCCCTACCTGCTCGCCGTCGGCGGCGTCGCGCTGGTGCTCCTCGTTCTCCTCACGCGCTGGCTCAGCCGGCGCCTCGGGCCGAGCAACCTGGCCGCGGGCGGCCTGCTCCTCTGGCTCGCCGGCACCCTTGGGCTCTGCCTCGCCGCGCCCGGGGCTGCCCACCTCTTCCTCCTGCCCCTGCTCCTCGGCACGCTCGCCTTCTGGCTGTTGTGCCTCCGCCCAACGGGAGCTTCGACGGGTGGCGCAGGCCTCGGCGTCGTCCTCGCTCTGCTGGGGATCGCCACGGCGTTCGTCTGGCTTCCTGCCCTCGTCCTCCTCGGTACGGCGGTCGGCCCGGTGGCCGCAGCCCTCTGGGGCCTGGTGCTCACCGGGCTCGTCTGTGGCCCCCTGGCGCCTCTCGTCACCCTGGCCGTGGGCCGCGGGGAGTAGGCGAGACGAAACAACCGCCCGCTGCACCTCGTTACGGTGAGTGAGAGACAATCACCACCATGGCGAACCTCGTCGCGAAGAAGGGCTGTTTCAAGACCGGCTGCCTCGGCTGCCTGGCGGTTGCCGCTGGGCTTTTCGTGCTCCTCCTCCTGCTCGGCCTGCTCGGCAACCTGAGCCAGTCGCCCCGCCGGGACGAGCGCGTCGAACGCGGCCTGGCGATCACCTCGCCGACCACGGCTCCTGGACCTCTGGCCAGCGAGGAGGGCGGCGCCAGCGCCGGCGCGGAGGCGTCGCACCCGGTCGGCCTGGAGTTGCCCGTCCATACGATCGCCGGCGAGCCCCTGCACCTCGAGCTGCATCTGGCCAAGGGCCGTTTCGTGATCGAGCCGGGACGAGCGGGGGAAGCCGTGCGGGTGGAAGCCGACTACGACGCCGCTCACTTCGAGCTCGACGAGCACTACGACGCCGCCGCTCGTCGCTACGTGGTGCGCTTCGATTCGCGGGGCGGCTGGCTTGGGCTGGTGGGCAATACCGACGGCTCCCACAACGAAGTGCACATCACCATCCCTCCCGACCTGCCCCTGCTGTTGGAAGGCAAGGTCGCGGTGGGCCAGTCCCGCATCGAGCTGGGGGGCCTCGCCGTTCGCGAGGTGGACCTCGACCTCGGCGTCGGTGAGCACAGCATCAGCTTCGAGCGCCCACTCCCGGCGCCGATGGAGCGCCTCGACCTCAGCGGCTCGGTCGGTCAGCTGCAGGTGGACGGCGTGGGCAACGCCAGCCCCCTGCGGGTGCGGGTGTCGAGCAGCATCGGCTCGCTGGGCCTCGATCTCAACGGCAGCTGGCTGCGTGACAGCGAGATCGACGTGCGCTGCGGCCTCGGCGACTGCCACGTCACGACGCCCCACGACGTGAACGTCGAGGTCGAACGGGCCTCGGTGGCGATCGGCGAGGTCACCCGCAGCCCGCGTGGCGACTCGGAAACCGTGCGCCCTGGCGCTCCCACTCTCCGCCTGCGTGCCAGCGCCAAGATGGGCGAGGTGAAGGTGTACTAGAGGCCCGGCGGGGCGCCTCGGGCCGACACCGGAGATGTTGCTGGCTGCAATTACGGGAGAAAGCTACCTTCATGGAATAGGCCCTCCATAATTAGGCTCCAACGAGCAGGCTTACGACAGTCTGCCTACAACATGGCTCCTCTCGCCGAAGAATCAAGCCGCTCGCACCGCGCTGGCCGGTAGGTGCGACAGGCCTCAGGCTACGACGCCTTCATCCCGGCACCGCTACCTCCCGAGCCACCGGTCGACTTCAGTGGACCACTGCAGGCCAAGCTCTCCGCAGCGGACCGTGCGCTCGGTCGCCTCGATGGTTCGATCCAGACCCTGCCCAACCCGGACCTCTTCGTCTTGATGTACGTCCGAAAAGAAGCTGTGCTCTCCAGTCAGATCGAGGGCACTCAGAGCTCCTTGCAGGATCTTCTGGCGGCCGAGGCCCAGATTCTCGACCCAGATCGCCCCCGCGATGTCTCTGAGGTGCTCAACTATGTCCGGGCCATGAACTACGGTCTGGAGCGCCTCGAAGAGCTGCCGGTTTCGGTTCGCCTGATCCGTGAGATCCACCATGAGCTTCTGCACAAGGCTCGCGGGGCGCAATTGACTCCCGGCCAACTTCGCACCTCCCAGAACTGGATTGGCCCGAGCGGGTGCCTCCTCGCCGAAGCCAGCTTCGTACCACCGCCGCCGCAAGAAATCGGGCAGGCCCTCTCCGACCTCGAGCGCTTTCTGCACCAAGAGGACTCGTTGCCACCTCTCGCGCGAGTCGGGCTGGCCCATGCGCAGTTCGAGACGATCCACCCGTTCCTGGATGGAAACGGTCGGATCGGGCGACTCTTGATCACCTTCCTGCTGTGCCAGCAACGAGCCCTCTGCAAACCCGTCCTCTATCTCTCGCATTTCTTCAAGCAACGCAGGCAGGACTACTACGATCATCTGCAGGCCATCCGGGACCGCGGTGACTGGGAGGGATGGCTCGAGTTCCTCTTGCAGGGCGTCCTCGAGGTGAGCGCGCAGGCCACCGAGACGGCGCGGCTAATCCTCCTGCTGCGCGAACAGCACCGGCACTTGATCACCGAGCAGCTCGGACGAGCAGCGGGAAGCGGCCTGAGGGTGCTGGAGCACCTGTACCGGCAGCCGATCGTCTCGGTCAACGAGGTTCGAGAACAAACGGGCACCACCTACGCTGCGGCCAACACCTTGGTGAGGCGCCTCGTACAGCTCGGGATCTTGCAGGAGCTCACCGGACGATGAAGGAACCGGCGGTTTCGCTACGGCGACTACATCCGACTCTTCGACGAACCCCGCTCGATGCAGTCAGCACCAGGCTCCGGTCAGGCTCTGGGGCACGCTGCCGCCAGAGACCGGATCAACTAAGAACAGACTCCTGGAGCACCCGGCGCGGGCGTCCCGTCGCCTAGCGGAAGCTGGGGGCGTAGAGCACGGCGTTGAGGAAGAGGGGCATCGTGCCGCGCCAGAAGAGGCGGAAGGCAGGGTCCTGCGCGAAGAGGATCACCCGCCCGCGGCCGAGCCGGCTGTCGGCCACCAGGAGCGAACCCGAGAGGCGTGCTTGGGCTTCTTCCCACACCACGCCCGAAGCCACGGGCTCCTCGCTCGCCACGGTCAACACCGTTTCCTCGGGCGACAGGGTGGGCAGCAGGATCAGGCTTCCCTGGACCAGGACCGGCGGTGGAGTTCGCAGCCCGGCGGCGAGCGGCAGACCGGCTCGCAACTGCGTACGCAGAGCGGCACCAGGAACGTCGAGCTCACGGGCGTTGAGCGGCGAGAGGCTGCCGCTCTCGGCGTGCGCCTCGCCATCGTCCTCCTCCGGTAGCCACCGGGCAGAGTGGCTGAGGCCCGCCTTCTGCAACCAGACGACGGCATCCCCGATCCCCACCACGACGCCACCAGCCTCCACCCACTGCTTGAGAGCGGCCACCTCTCCCTCGCCAAGGGCACCATAGCCACTGCCATCGGGGAGCACCAGAACGTCAAACTGGTCGAGGTCGGTGGTGAGCCGGCTCAAGGGGCGACGAACGACCGGCTGACGAAGCTGCGCATCCAGCAAGTGCCAGAGCGCGCCCGCGGCATTGGCAGACGTCCCCTCACCCCAGGCCAGGGCGATGCGCGGCGCGCGCACCGGCACCAACTCGTCCGAACCAAGAGAGAGGCCGCTCGGGGTGGCCGACGACGCCACCCGCACCACCGCCACCCGCGCCTCGTCGGCCAGGGCCTTCAGCCGGGCCTCCAAGTCGGGAGGGTTGCCGAAACGAGGGATGAACAGGCTGCCGGAGGGGAAGGTGCTCCCCTCGACCGCTAGCTCACCCAGGCTCAGGCGAAAGCGCAGCGAGCCGCGCAGCAGTCCGCTCGCCAGCCGGTAGCTGGCCAGGCCCTGCGGCGCCACGAGGTACCCCACGCTGCCCTCGCCCCGCAGAGAACCCTCCGGCGGGGTCGCCGCCCGCAGCGCCGGCGGCTCGCCTTGCATGGTCCACAGATCGAGGTTGAACGCGAGCTGCAGCGACCACGCCGTGATGTCGTAGAACTCGTTGTCGAGGCCCTCTTCGAGGCGCTCGCGCTGGCGCTCGGCGAACTTCCTGGGCAGGGGCGCCTCGAGCCGCAGCAGGGTGTCGATCAGGCTCGACAGCGGTTGCGCCGTCGACACCACGTAGCTACCAGCGGGAAACCGGCGGCGCTCCTCGGGTCCACCACGCGCCGGGCCGGCGAGGAGCTCGACCGGCGACGAGAGCTGGCGGACCTCGACACCGTGGTAGCGCAAGAGCTCGGCCAGGGCGCTCGCCTCCGGCTGGTCGGCCTCCCAGAGGTAGCTCTCCGGCAGGTGGGTCGAGGCGGCGCGGCGGGTGGCTGCAAAGTCTCGCAGCAGGCCGACTCGGTTTTCTGCCGCCGTCCGCACCGTGGCGAGCGAGCTCGTCAGGTGGTGGGCCAGGCGGTCGGCCAGGGTGAGGACGCTGCCATCGGGCAAACGCAGGGCCTCACCCGCGCGGCCGCCACCCGCCATCTCGTAGGTCATGCCCACGGCGCCCCGCAGGCTGGGATACGAATCGCCGTACGCCGGGTAGAAGAGGTCGTAGCGCTGGCGGTTGAAGAAGAGCCAGCCGAGAGCGTCGAAGGCCCGCGCGTTGCTGGCGCCGAACTTCTGCTGCCAGGCCACCACCCGCTGGTCAACCGCTGCGTTGACGGGATCTGCCACCGGCGGGAAGAAGTAGCTCGAGCCGCTTCCCATCTCGTGGAAATCCACATACACCTGGGGCTCCCACTGCTGGTAGGCGGCGACGCGATACTGGCTCTCGAGCTGGCTCACCCAGGCCCAGTCGCGGTTGAGGTCCGCCAGGTAGTGGTTGGTGCGCCCACCAGGCCAGGGTTCCGAGTGCTCGAGCGCCAGCGGCTCCGGGTCCGCCTCGCGGCCTCGTTGCTGCTCGAAGCTCGCCAGGTAGCGCTCGCGGCCATCCGGGTTCGACAGCGGATCGAGCAAGATGATCGACTCCCGCAGCAGCCGTTCCCACTCGCCGCCGGCGGCAGCCAGAACATAGGCGGTGGCCATCGCCGCTTCGGCGGAGGAGGACTCGTTGCCGTGGACGCCGTACGCCAGCCAGATGAAGCCCGGCTGGGTGAAGACGAGCGCGTCGAGCTCCGCCTGCGTCATCGCGGCCGGCGCGGCGAAGCGCTGGTGGCGGCGGCGAATCTCCTCGAGGCGACCGCTGTTGTCGGCGCTGGTGATCGTCACCAGCATCAGGGGCCGGCCCTCGACGCTCTCCCCGTACTGCGTCAGGCTCACCCGCGGCGAGGCGGCGGCGAGCGCCCGCAGGTAGTCGACGATGCGGCTGTAGTGGGTGAACCGCGAGCCGAGCGGGTAGCCGAGGAAGGCTGCTGGCGACGGCACGCTCGGATCGAGCTCCGGGAGCGCCACCTCGACGCCACCGGTGAGCGGGGCGAGCAAGGGGCTGGCCGGCACCTCCTCCGCGGCGACCAGCACCGGCAGCGGCACGAAGACGAGGGCGGCGAGCAGTGATGAGACGAGGACCCAGGGCTTCAAGACAGGCTCATCCCCTCGGTAGAGACGTTCAGGCGCTTCATCATCTCATGGAGGGTAGTGGGCTTCACGCGCAGCATCTCAGCTGCCCTCTTCTGCACCCCACCGGCGGCCTGCAGGGCCTTGACGATCAGCTGCCGTTCGTAGTTGGCCACCGCGTCCTTGAGCGAGAGGCCGTTCGAGTTCGGCGCCGCCACCTGCACCGTCGGCTGCATCGGTTGGCGCAGCGACTTCGGCAGCAGATCGACGTCCAGGCTCTCGCCCGACGACAGCACCACCGCCCGCTCGACGGCGTTCTCCAGCTCGCGGACATTGCCGGGCCAGTGGTAGTCGAGCATCAGCTCCATGGCGCCAGGGGTGATCTCGGCCAGGGCCTTCTCGTTCTCCCGGGAGTAGGCAGCGAGAAAATGCTGGGCGAGGAGGGGGACGTCCTCACTGCGCTGGCGCAGCGGTGGCAGCGAGATCGAGATCACATTGAGGCGGTAGTAGAGGTCCTCGCGGAAGCGACCCTGGGCCACCTCGGCTTCGAGGTCGGCGTTGGTGGCGGCGATGATCCGCACATCCACCTTGATCGTCTCCACACCACCGAGCCGCATGAACTCTCGTTCCTGGATTACCCGCAGCAGCTTGGCCTGGGTGTCCAGAGGCACGTTGCCGATCTCGTCGAAGAAGATCGAGCCACCGTCCGCCATCTCGAACAGGCCTTTCTTGCTGGCGATCGCACCGGTGAAGGCGCCCTTGACGTGGCCGAAGAGGTTGCTCTCCAAGAGATCGGCGGGCATCGAGCCCGAGTTCACCGTGACGAATGGCCCGTTCGCGCGCCGCGAATGGTGGTGGATCGCCTTGGCGACGAGCTCCTTGCCCGTGCCGCTCTCGCCGGTGATGAGGATGTTGCTCTTCGACGGTGCGGCGAGCCGGATCAGCTCGAAGACCTGCTGCATCGGCCGTGACTTGCCGATGATGTTGTCGAAGCTGAAGCGCTGCTGGAGCTGCTCGCGCAGGGCACGGTTCTCGCTGGTCAACCGCCGCTGCTCGAGCCCCTTGCGCAGGGTGAGGAGGACCTCCTCGTTCTTGAATGGCTTGGGGATGTAATGGAAGGCCCCCTCACGCATCGCCTCGATCGCCCCCTCGATCGACGAGAAGGCGGTGACCACCACCACGACCTGGTCGGGGTCCGTGCGGCGGACCTCACGCAGCACTTCGAGGCCCGACATCCGCGGCAGCATCAGATCGAGCAGCACGAGGTCGATCTCCTCGCGCTCGAGGACGGTCAACGCCTCCTCACCCGTGCCGGCGATCAGCGGCTGGTGGCCCTCTTTCCTGACCAGGGCGGTGAGGACATCCTGCAGGACCTCCTCGTCGTCGACGATCAGGATGTTCACGAAGCGACCCTCTCGGCCGGCGCTTCGAGCGGCAGGGCGACGGTGAAACGGCTCCCCTGGCCGGGGGTGCTCTCGACCGCGATCTCGCCGCCGTGGCGCCGAACGATCTCGTAGCTGATCGACAGCCCCAGCCCGGTGCCACCTTCAGCGAGCTTGGTCGAGAAGAACGGCTGGAAGATCTTCGCCAACTGCTCGTCGGGGATCCCGGGACCGGTGTCGGCGAGGCTGACCTGCACGCGCTCGCCGGCGACCGTGAGATCGACCCGCAGCGTACCCCCGGACCGCATGGCGTCCATCGCATTGGTGATCAGGTTGACGAAGACCTGCACCAGCTCGGTCTCGCAGCCGAAGACATTCACATCACTGCCCGGAGGTGCCCAGAAGAGGTCGATCTTGCACTCGGCCAGCCGCTCGCCGAGCTCTTCGAGCGCGTTGCTCACCACCGCGCCGAGCGCCACCGAGCGCTGCTCGGAGCGGCGGTTCCGCGCGAACTCGAGCAGGCTGCTGACGATGCGGGCGGCACGGAAGGTCTGGCGTTCCATCTTCCGCAGCAGACCGTGGCGCGGGTCGTCCTCGGGGGTCTCGTCGAGCAGCAGCTGGGCGTAGCTCGAGATGCCGGTGATCGGCGTGTTGACCTCGTGCGCCACGCCGGCGGCCAGCATGCCGAGCGAGGCCAGTCGCTCCTTCTCCTTGAGCGTCTGCTCCATCTCCACCCGGTGTGTGACGTCCTGGACCACGACGATGCGCTGCGGTACCGGGCCGGCCCCCAGCTCGGCGACCGACAGCTGCAGGTGCCGCTCTTCACCGTCTTGCCGGTGGTAGCGGGTCTCGCTCGTGCCGACCGCCGGCCCAGGAAGGGCGACGGGGAGCACCTCGGCGAAGGGCCGGCCCACGACCAGCCGGCGCTCGGCCCCAGCCAAGGCGGCGAACGCCAGGTTGCAGGAAAGCACGCGGTCGTCGGTTGCGAGCACCGCCAAGCCGGCGGGTGAGGACTCGATGATGCCCTCGCTGTAGCGCTGCAGCCGCATCACCTCGTCGAGCTGATGGTGCAGCTGATCGAGCAGCTGTGCGTTCTCGATCGCCAAGGCGACCTGATTGAGCACCTGGCGGATGAGGTCCACGTCCTCGCTGCTGAGCGGTACCTCGTCCAGCCGGTAGCTGGTCAGAAGCAAGCCAATGCGGTTCTCGCGCACGGCGAGGGGGAAGGCGTAGCGAAACCCTGCCTGGAAGAGCGACAAGGCCGGGGCGGGCCCTCCCAGCTCGTCGAGCCCGGAGATCGGTACGACGTCGGCAGCCCACTCTTCGTCCGCCAACACCGCCGGAGCCAGCTGGGGAGGCAGGTTCGGCTGCGGCCGGACTGCGACCAGGCTCTCGCGCTGGATGAGGTAGAGGTTCGTCCGGTCGAGCTCCAGGCTGACCTCCAAATGCTCCAGAAGAGCGGCACAGAGGGTGTCGAGGTCGCGCTCCCGCAGTAGCTCGCGGCCCAGCTCGGCGAGCGCGAGGCGCTTGCTGTAGCTGCTGCGATAGTGCAGCCGGGCCAGGGTCGAACCGATCCGGCGGCGGGCTGGCACCATCACGCCGGCGATCGCCAACCCGGCTGCGAACGACAGCGCCGTGCGCGTTTGTGCCATCTCCTCCGGGATTCCTCGCCCCACGGCCAGGTTGAGGAGGCCGAAGCCCAGGGCACCGAGCAAGAAGGTCAGCGTGTAGGCGGCCGTCTCGCGGACGATCAGCTGAATGTCCCACAGCTTGTAACGCAGGATGGCGTAGGCGAAGCTTAACGGCACCAGGGCCAACGGCAGCACCGCGAACGCGACGACCCAGGACGCCGTCGGGACGTGTGCCGCCAACGGCACCAGGTAGAGCGCCACGAAGGGCAAATAGCCTGCCCCGAGGCCGACCGCCAGCCACCGCAGCTGCTGGCGTTGCTCGGGGTCGGCCGTGGTGCGCAAGTGCTGCCACAGGATACCGAGAGCGGCGAGCGCGGCGAGCGCGAGCCAGTAGAGGCCGAGGCGATCGACCGTGGCCTGGGCCGCGAGCGCTTCGCCTCCGGTGCCGGCGGCCCCCAGCATGATCCGCACGCCAAGGGTCGCGAGCACCGCCGACGGCAAGTAGAGGAACGGCACCAGGCGGCGCCAGCGCTCGAGACGCCGCGGGAAGACCAGGAAGAGATGCACCGTCAGCGCCGGCAGCAGCAGCCGGGCGAGGTCCTCGCCGAGCACCAGGGCACGGTCGATGGCGTCCGCCGCGCGGCCGGTGGTGGTGAACAGGTAGACCGCCGCCGAGCTCAGGCACCAGAGGAAGAACACCCAGCCCGCCGAGCGGCGACTCTTGAGGAAGGTGAAGAGCCCGATCAGCAAGTAGAGCGCGCCGCTCAAGGCCAGCAGCAGATACGTCCAGTCGAGCTCGAGACCGGGACGCAGGTAGCGCACGGCGACGAGCGTGCCGCCACGTAGCACACCCAGCTCGCTCTCGCGCTGGGCGGCAAGCGCGCTGCGGATTGCCGCGGCGGAGCTCGCTGACTGTCCGTTGATCAGCAGGAGGAGGTCACCGCGCTCCAAGCCGGTGCCCGGCTTGGAGGCCACCTCGACCCTCCAGCCTCCCGCCTCGCGGGCCGCGGCGAAGCCCAGCGGCTGGAAGGTCTCGATCTTTCGGAGGGCACTCACACCCCCGAGGAAGGCAACCACGAGGGCCAGCAGCAGCGGCGCTGCTGCGGTGAGGAGACGGCGAGGAGAGAGATCCTTGGACATGGACTGCACAGGCGTCTGGGCACCACGAGAGCACACTCCGTGCCAGCGATACAAGCGATTGAACCACCCAAAAGCGCCCTCCAGACAAGCGCTTAGAGGCGAGCCTCCAAAGCCTTGAAGAAGATCCGGGGAATTGGATCCAACAGAATGGCCAGCAAAGGGCCGGTCGAGGGCCTGAACCGCCGGCGGCCGGGCAGGACCAAGAGGAAGACTGGGGGTGGTTGAAGCGGCGAGCGGACCGGCCGCCGTGGCTAGAACTTGACGGCGATGCCGCCGAGAACCCGGCGACGCACTTCGGAGCTCTGCACCTCGTCCCCATGGCCGCCCCGCGAAAGCTCCATGCTGACCTGCAAGGCCCAATCCGCCGGCAGATCGAGCAGGACATTGAGGTCTTGCCGGACCCGCAGCTGCAGGCGCTCGGAAGCCAGCGCCGACGCCACCGGCAGGTTCTGCTCCAGGGGTAGCAGGTTCTGCTCGATCTGGTGGAAGGCGACGAAGACACCCGTCGAGGTGGAACGGAACTCGGTGTCGAGCGAAGTGATGAAGTAGCGGACCTCGTTCTCGTAGACGTCCTTGCCGGCGGCCACGAACGTACCGCCGCCACCCGCACCGTAGCTCGAGGCGAGCCGGGTCAGCACGTTCTTGGAGAGGCGGCGACCGAACTCGGCGTGCAGCTCCGGCAGTCGATCGCCTGGCACCAGGTAGAGGCTCTCGCTTTGGTCGAAGAAGTCCGAGGAGAAGTAGAGGCGCATCGTCTCGCCCAGCTCGCGCTGCACGGTGCCAAGGGAGAGGACGTCGTCGCCCTTGCGGCGAGTGATCTCCAGCTGGTAGCAGCTGGCGTCGGCCTGCTGACAAGGCTGGTCCCCAGCCTGGAAGAGCGCCGAGCGGAAACTCGCGGGGCTGGCGAGGTCGAAGCCGGGGCCGCTCAGCTGGGCACTCGCCCGGGCGGCCAGCTGCCAGTTGTCGTTGAGCTGCACCACCACCCCGCCCTGGGGTGACAGCGCCAACTCGCCGTCCCGCAGCACTGAGTACACCCCATACTCGATCAGCACCGCGGGCCGGACACGGTAGCTCGCCTCACCGAAGGCCTCGAGCTGGCCGCTCGCAAAACCAGCGGTCGGCCCGAACGGCGCGATCAGATCGGCCTTGCCCTCGCGGTAGCGCATCCCGGTCGATACGGCCGCGCGCTCGCCGAACTCCTTGTCGTAGCGACCGGCCACCTCCCAGACGTCCGACGACTTGGGGATGGCGAGTGGGTCGGAGAGGTCCTGGCGGTAGAAGTTCTCTTGGCGGATGAGCTGCGCCACGATTTCGGACTGCGCCTGGTCCCCCGCCGAGCGCTGGTAGGCCAGACGGACGTTCTCGAGCTCGACGGGGGTCTCGCCAGTCGTGTCGCGCATCATCAGCCGGTTCCGGGCAGCAGCCAGCGAGAACCGCGCAGCATTGTCGGCCTCGAGGTCGAGGCTGACACCGCTCGTCACACCGTCGGCAGCAGCCAGCGAGCCACTCGATGCCGCGAGCCGCGAATAGTCGACCTGGGCGCCCACCGCCACTCCCGGCAGCTGGCCACGGAAGTCCCAACGTCCGGTCGTCAGCTTGCCGCTGCCGGCCGCCACGATGTCGTCGACGCCGGTCCCCGCCTGGAGGCTCGACGAGTAGCCTCCCAGCGGCAACGCGAGCTCGGCCGCCGGCGTCGCCGCTTGCAGGACCTCCGCGGTCTCGATCTCGCGCAGCACGTCTGGCGGCACGCTGCTGCGCAGTTCCCAGTAGTCATCGCCGTTGCCAGGTGCCGAGCGATCGTCAGGAGCGAGGTTGAGGTCGAGGACCTGATTGCGGTCACCCGCCGGACGGGTCAGGGCGACCACGGCAGGCACGAAGCCTGACTTGTAGGCGACGATGCGATAGAGGCCGGCCGGCAGCGTCTCGAACAGGAAGCGGCCGGCCTTGTCCGTCACCGCCTTCTGGAGATTGAAGTCGGCCAGGCTGTAGGCGTACACGTGCGCCGAAGCGATCGGCGTGGCCGACAGGCCGCGGACGGTGCCCCCAACGCCCGTCGAGGTCTGGCTGGCAACCACCGGGGAGGCAGCCACTGGGGAGGCTGGAAGGACGGTGCCGGCGACGAGAAACACGGCGATGAACTGCGCCTGGAGAGAGCAAAGCAGGAGCGCGCGGCCCGAGGAGCGGGCGCCCGGAGTTCCAGCTGGCGGGAAACGTCGTTCTCTCACGGCTTCGACGAGCACCCGGCGGGCAGAAGCAGCGCCCGCGATCGAGGTTGCGTTCCGGGAGGAGCCCCGGCATCGGTTCGCGCTGCGAACGCCTCGGCAAGCGCGAATGGCGAACTCGAGATGGATCATCCCGAGACCAAGCTTGAACGGCTACGACCCCAAGCTGCAAGGGTAAGGCAGCCCCGTGCCGTTGTCAAACTGAGCGAGAGGCCCTCTCGGAGGCCTTCCCGACCCCTCGCTGGCGCCAGGATCGTCGCTCGCCCGACCTGGGCAGGGACACCTTCCCGAGCTCCTCTTCGCCGCATCGGCTTGCTCCTTGATCGCATCGCTTGCTTCAAGACACATGCCAGGCGTTCCCGCCCGTCCCGGAGCCTCGTCGGCGCCGCCTTGTCCGCGAGCGAGGACAGCGGCGTCGCGTGAGTGACACTGCTCTCTAGGGGAGCTCGCCGGGCGGTGGCGTTCGCGCCACCGCCGCGACGATCACCTGCGCAACCCCGGCCCGCCGCAAGGCAGCGGCCGCAGCGTCGACGGTCGCTCCCGTCGTCACGATGTCGTCGACCAGCAGCACGCGGGTGCCAGCGAGGGGTGCACGCGCAACGACCGCGAAGGCCCCCCGCAGGTTGACGGCTCGCTCCTGCTGTGAGAGCCCGCTCTGGGCCCGCGTACCACGCTCGCGGCGCAGGCCCCGCAGCAGCGGCCGGCCGAGCCTCAGGGCAAGCCCCTGCGCCAGCAGCTCGGCCTGGTTGAAGCCCCGCCGTCCATGCCGCCACCAGTGCAGGGGCACTGGCACCACCCGATCGACCTCGTTGGCCTGGGCATGGCACGCCACGGCCTCTGCGAGACCGTCCGCGAGGTAGTCGAGGCGACCGAACTTGAGCTGCGTGAGCACTTTGTCCAGCGGAGCAAGGTACAACCACGGGCACAGCACGGCGTCGAAGGCCGGCGGGCTCTGTGCACACCGGCCGCATTCGACCTCGCCGCGCCCTGCCTGCGCAGCCAGCGGCAGGGCGCAGCGACAACATCGAGCCGCCGGCAACGGCCGCAATCTCGCAACGCAGCCGTCACAGAGCCCCAGGGGTCGGGTGGGCGATGGGATGAGCCGGCCGCACCCCAGACAGCCGGCCGGCGCCAGCCAGTCCACGACCCGATCGCACCAACTCCCGCCAATCATCCCAGGCTTCTCCTCCTGTGGCGACGAGACCGCACCAACGGCGCCAGCGGTTGGACCGTACAACCCGCAGCGGGGCCACGTCGCCCCAACTCTGGAAGAAGACGTAGTGTCGCGGTTTATACTCCCGCGCGCCGACGTGCCGCAGTCGAGAGATCGGAGGGTTCCTTTGAAGCGAGCGATTCGACCAGCTTTCGTCCTCACCGTCCTGGCCTGCCTTGGCCTCTCGGTGGCGCCGGCCCAGGCGCAGGAGACCTACACCATCACCCTTGCCGCGCTGGGAGGCCTCGGTGGCTCGATCGACGCGAAACCGGGCGACGACCTCACCAACCAGACCCTGCAGCTCACCGCCGCCCTGATCACCGAGCCCAAAACGCATCTCGGCGTTCGCCTCGGCCGCATCGAGCTCGACGACAGCGACCCCATCGGTAGCCTCACCAAGGCGAACCTGACCTACGTCAACGTGGCTGGCGAGTATCGCTTCAGCCACAGCTTCTACGAATCGGGGATCTATCTGGGCCTGGGGGCCTACCGCCTCGAGGGCAACTCGCTCGCCGATGGCTCGGATCGCTCGGACAGTGCCTTCGGCGGCGTCCTCGGCTTGACCGGTCAGTTCGAGCTGTCACGCCACTTCGTGGTGCTCATCGACCTCGCCGGTCATTGGGCGAACCTCGATGAGGAGCAGATCTTCGCGACCGGCTTGATCGGGGTCGGATTCCGCTTCTAGGCATCGAGCGCCGGCGGCGCCGGCTTGAAGCCTAGCCGCCGGCCGCTCCAGCCCTGAACAGGACCGTGCCTGGGCGATGCTCGGCGACCTTGTCCTGCAGCCGGCGGCGCAGCTCGCGGTTCGACCAATCCTGGGCGCCGATGAACTTGTCGACCACCTTGTTGCCCACCAAGAGGTAGGTCTCGGGTAGCTTGTACGTCTTGTACCGGTGAGCCACTTCCCAGCTCGGGTCGTAGAGCACGGAAGCGGCTTGCTGCCCCAGGAACGGCGCGACCTTGGCGACCTCATCGTCGACTGCCACCATCAAGATCGCGATGTCGTCACCCGCCAGATCAGCTCCCAGCTGGTTGAGGCTCGGGATCTCGGTCATACAGGGTGGGCACCAGGTGGCCCAGAAGTGCACGAGGGTGACGGGAGCAAGTCGTTCGCCGAGCTTCGCCGGCCTGCCGTCGGGATCGTAGAGCGTACCGCCGGGAGCCTCGAAGCTGCCCCCGCCTGGCCACAGCAGGGCAACCAGGGCCAGCACCGCCACCACGACCAGCACCCACTTCGCCTGCTTGCTCACTATGGGAGGTGAAGCGGTCTCGGCCATCAGCGTCGTCCCCAGCAGCTCGGATGCGGCGCAGGAAACGCCACATCGCCGTGCCAATTCTAGCCTGCCCGCCCGCCCTCCCCGTCCCCCTTGACGACCCGAGCTGGATTCGCTAGTTTCTCCGCCTCTGCCGGGAAGGGGCCGTAGCTCAGCTGGGAGAGCGCTTGAATGGCATTCAAGAGGTCGTCGGTTCGATCCCGATCGGCTCCACCATCCTTCCCTTCTTTCTCGACAGCCTCCACACGCAGCATCCATCGCCTCAGGTCGTCGGCTGTGCCATCGCCCACAGCTCCCCCCTGCTGAGGGGACGGCTCCAGGCTCGATCGAGCTCGCTCTGACTCGACTCAAGAGGCGTGTCTCAGTCCAGCATCTTCGCGGCACCTATCAAAAGAAGTCATAGCAGAAGCCATAGAGGCTTTTCGATGCTCTTTTGCGGAAAGGAGACTGAGAGGATGAACGCCCCCAAGCAGCACCGATTGATCCTGGCAGCGCTGGCCCTAACCCTCGCCCTCGCGCCGCTGGCCGCCAACGCCCTTCCTTGGCAGGCCTTCGACGGCGCACCTGGTCAGGGCCAGGCGTTCCTCGGCAAGGTCCTGGCCTGGGTCGTGGAACTGTGGGCGCCAGCGCCCGCTGCGCCAGAGCAGGTGTTCGAGAAGGCGTGGACGACTGGCGGCGGCACCAGTGGTGGCGGCACGGGCGGTACCGGTGGCACGGGCACCGGTGGCAGTGGCTCGAGCCTCGATCCCAACGGCCACGCCTGATCCTCCTGCTCGCCTGTCCCCTGGGGGGCTCGCCCGAAAACCGGCGCCCCCCCAGGTCGATATCCAACCAAACAACTATTGCTCTAACGGTGAACTGGCATCTAAGGGAAGAAGTGTGCATAATGGGGGCGTTATGATGTCCCCGGGTCGCAAAGATTTTTCTTATTCCTGGAATCTCTTTCAACACCTTCGGCCGCAGCTGGAGGAACTTCTGCGGCGATATGAGATACCTCCGAGCGAGGCAGGAACGCTCTTGGAGGAGACTGTGCTGGAGTTGATCTACAAAGGGGAGAGAGTTGAAGACCCGGCGCCGTGGCTGGTGTCGAGAGCTCGCAACAAGTGCCGCAAGTACTGGGTGACCCGCCGCCGCGCCTTCAGCGTGGCAATGGGGAAGACGTTCTCCGTGCAATGAGCCTGAGGTCGGAGCCGAAGGAGCCTGACGATGCCCAAGACCCATCCCGAGGAAGCGTTGCTGTTCAAGTTCACTCGCGGCAAGTTGACCCGTCGCGAGAACATGAAGGTGTCGTGGCACCTCTTCAACTGCGGTGCCTGCCGCAAAGAGGTCGAACGCCTGGCCCCCGCCGAGGGCGACACGATCCTGAGTGGCTTGTTCGAGGGCCTGCAGCCGCTCGACGTGGCTGACAACCCGAGCTACGAGCGCGCTTTCAACTTCGGCCAGAACACCCTCGAGGTCCGCGGTGAGGCGCGCGATCGCGACCGCGCTCGTGCTCCCAAGCTGTACACCGAGCTGATGCGCCATCCGGTCAGCCGCCAGCGGGCGCTGATCCAGCGCACCTGGAGGTTCAAGAACTACGTCTTCGCCGAGTTCCTCCTCGAGGAGGGCCAGAACCAGGTGGCCGACGATCCCTCCCGCGCCGAGGACCTCGCCGAGCTCGCCCTCGTGGTCGCCGAGCAGCTCGAGGGCAGCCACTATGGCCCTGCCCTGGTCAACGACCTCAAGGCCCGGTGCTGGGCCAACATCGGCAACGCTCGCCGTGTCCATTCCGACCTGCGCAGTGCCGACGAGGCGCTGACCAGTGCCGAGAGGTTCCTGGCGGAAGGCACAGACGACGTCCTGCTGCGGGCTCGTGTGCTGGACCTCAAGGGCTCCCTGCGGCGCGAGCAGCGGCGTTTCGACGAGGCCGCAAAGCTCCTCGATCGTGCTCTGACCATCTTCCGCGACGCCGGAGAGAACCACTGGGTGGGGCGCATCCTGATCTCGAAGGCCAAGCTGGCGATCGATGCCGGTACGCCGGAAGAAGGGATCGCGCAGCTTCGCGAGGCGGTCAGCTTGGTGGATGGCGAGAAGGAGCCGCGCCTTCTGCTCTGCGTCAAGCAACTGCTCTGTGCTTGCATGACCGAGGCTGGCCGTTACCAGGAAGCCAAGAAGATGCTACCCGAGGTCAAGAAGCTGGCCGCCAGCCACGGCTCGAACCTCGACAGCCTGCGCACCCTATGGCTGGAGGGCCAAATCGCCAAGGGCCTCAGCCGCCTCGACGAAGCCGAGACGGTCTTCGCGCGGATCCGTGACGAGTTCGTCGATCGTGGTATCGCCTACGACGCTGCCTTGGCTTCGCTCGACCTGGCGTCCGTCTTCGCCCAGCAGGGCCGGACCAGTGAGATGAAGCAGCTGGCCGAGGAGATGCTCCCGATCTTCCGCTCGCGCGACGTGCACAGGGAGGCGACGGCCGCCCTGCTCGTCTTCCAGCAGGCCGCCAAGGCGGAGAACGTCACCCTGCAGATGGTCCATGACATCTCGCGCTACCTGCGCGAGGCGCGGACCAATCCCGATCTGCGCTATCCCCAGGCTTCCTGAGCGGGCTCGCCCCGTTGTCTACCCGAGAGCGCGGCCAGCTGGCCGCGCTCTTTTCGTCTCACCGAGCGGCGCTGACTCCGCGCGGCTGCCGGCTCCAGCCGCCCGCTTCGGTCATCCGTCTGTAAGAGCCAACCGAGCTAGACTCGCGCCGTGACCCCACTCATCGGTCGGATCGAGGAACTGCCCGTCCCCAAGCTCCTGGAACGGATCGCCCGTGAGCACAGGTCGGGGGTGCTGCGGTTGGCCAACGGTGCTCGGCGAGCGCTCCTCACGTTCAAGGACGGCGTGGCCATCGCTGCGCGGGCGCCGGGTGTGCCGCGGTTGGGCGATCTGTTGATCGGCCGCGGCCTGTGTGACCCGATCTCGGTGCGCGGCGCGGCCCGGATCCAGGCCGAGGAACAGGGCCAGCGGTTGCTGGGTGAGATCCTCGTCGCCAACGGTGTGCTGACCAGCCAACGGCTCGCCGAGGTCGTGCAGCTGCAGCTCGAGCTGACGATCGCCGAGCTGCGGCGCTGGACGACGGGCCGCTTCCAGCTCGAAAACGAGGAACCGCGACCACGGGACCTTTCCGAACACGCCACTTCACCAGCCTTGGGCCCTTCTTCGAGCAGCCGCTTTCGGACCACCGCGGCGACCGCACCCGAGAGCGCCTCCACCACCCGCACGAAGAAGACCGACGGCCAGCGGCGCCCGGCAGCGAGCACCGCCGCTGCGTCCGCAGCGGTCCTCGAGGTGATCACGACCGATGACACCTGGTTCTCTCGCCTCGCCGGCACCCTGCCGGCCGACTTGGTCAACCTGCAACGGACCGACCTGCCCGCTGCACTCGCCGGTCCGGGCGAGGCCCGCAGCTTGGTGTTGGTCGACCTGCGCGACGAGGTTCGCGACCCAGCCGAGATCGGCCGCCTCCGCGTCCGGCGACCGAGCGCCTGCGTGTTGGCCATCGCCGAGGACCCCACGACTGTGATCGCTGCGCTCGAGGCCGGCGCTCTCTGCGCCTTCCCCGCGGACCCGCGCGCGGCGCTCGCGACCGTCGTCAACCTGCAGGAGGTGCTTCAGCCGGCGGAGATGCCCTCGCCCGGCCCCGCTGCTGCTGCGGCCAAGGCCCCTCCAGCCACGAGCCCCCGAGCATCGCGCCGCCAGCGTCAACGTGAGCCCTCGACCTCGGTGGCGCTCGATCTGCTGCGGACCGTCTCCCAGGCCGTCGAGCGAGCCATCCTCTTCCTCGTCACGGAGGACGGGCTCCAGGTCCTCGGCGCTTTCGGGATGTCCAAGGGTCGCTCTCTCGCCAGCCTCACCCAGGGGTTGGGTTTCGCGCTCCACGACAGCAATGCACTCTCGGCAGCGGCCCGCGACCTGATGAGCTGCAGCCTGCCCTTCGCGGGTAGCTCCCTACCGCCGAACCTCGTCAAGCTGCTCGACCCGCCGCGCGCCGATCAGGCCATTGCGTTGCCGATCTCCGGCGGCCACACCGCCGTAGCGCTGATCTACGCCGACAACGGTGACCTCGCAGCGCCCTTACCGGACGCCGCCCAGCTGGCGCAGAGCCTGCAACACTTCGGGCCCGTGCTCGAGACCGAGCTGTTGATCAACGAGGCCGCACGCACCTTGGTCTGACGGCGATTCCTGGCGCGCCGGGCCGGCACGACCGCCGGTTGGGGTTAGACTGGGCGCCCGCCAGGCGCGGGCGACATTCGACGAACATGCGCAGCCGACTTCTCCTCCTGCTTCCGGTCCTTGTCCTGGTGGCCTCCACGGTGGCGGGGGCGAGCGAGAGTGCCGGCATCCACCACGAGCGCTACCACTACCGCTGGCACCTCAGCCGCTTCCTCGGCTTCGTGGCTGGTCTGTTCTTCCCCAGCGAGGGGGACGGCCTGCTGATCTTCGAGCCACTGCCGTCGGGCAATCTCAAGAGCGAGCTGCTGGTGACGTCAGAGTCGAGCCGGCTCGGTGAGTACTGGCGGTATGGATCGGAGCTGAATCCCCAGACCGGCCGCACTCTGCGCGCCTGGAGCTCCTACTCCTGGCGAGGTGAGACGAGCGAGAAGAGCGGCAAGGTGGAGACCGACAAGGCGATCGACATCGCGTCGGGGATCTACCTCTTGCGACAAGATCCGCCCACCAAGCCCCGGAGCCTCGAAATCTGGTCGGACGGCAAGATCTACCCCGTGGTCGTGGTCCCCTTGGGGCTCGAGGATCGCAAGCTGGCTGGCCGCCAGGTCGAGGCTCGACACCTCTCCATCCGCGGCGTCGAGAAGCCGGGCGAGCGCCATTGGAAGGGCAAGCTGGACATCTGGCTGGCGACTGATCCAGAGGCGACGCCGCTCGAGATCCGTATCGAGCGCCGCGGCGCGGGCCTTCACCTCGAGCTCGCCGATCTTCCGGCGGGGAGCTGAACCTCCATGGTCCGCTCCCCGGGGTCCAGGTTCGTGCTTCCCCGCGCCAGCACCCTCGGCCTGCTGCTCAGCCTCACCTTCCTGCAGCCACCGCTCGCCACGGCGGCGCCGCCACCGGCTGGCCCGGCCAGCCGGATCACCGACCGCCGTCCCCCTGCCCAGCTGGGAGCCATGGCCCCCAGCTGGGCGCAGGGTACGCAGGAACCCGCGCTCTCCTGGCTCGAGACCGTGGACGGAGGCGCGAAGCAGTTGCGTCTGGCCTTCCTGCGGGCTGACGGCTGGAGCGAACCGACGACGATCGCCAGCGGCACGGACTTCTTCGCCAACTGGGCCGACCTGCCCGGCGTCGGCGCCTCGGCCGACGGAGCGCTCGTCGCCCATTGGCTCGCTCGGAGCGGCGCCGGGACCTACGCCTATGGCATCTCGCTCGCCCGCTCGACCGACGGCGGTCGCAGCTGGCACCCCCTGGGCCGACTCAACGACGACACGAACCCGAAGGTCGAGCACGGCTTCGTCTCCTACGCACCCACGCCGGCTGGCCTGAGGGCCTTCTGGCTCGACGGCCGGAACGTCAAGCCGGACGGCAGCGGCGCGATGAGCCTGCGTACCGCGCTCGTCGGCGCGACCATCGGAGCGAGCCAGGAGCTCGATGCCCGGGTCTGCGACTGCTGCCAAACGGGGGCCGCCGAGACCTCGTCTGGGCCCCTCGTCGTCTTCCGGGACCGGTCGCCAGAGGAGGTCCGCGACATCGCGATCATCCGCGCCGAGGGCGGCGGTTGGACCTCGCCGACCTCGCTTGGCGCCGACCACTGGCGGATGCCCGGCTGCCCGGTCAACGGGCCGGCCGTGGCAGCGACCGGAGACCGTGTCGTCGTCGCCTGGTACTCGGGAAACCCGACTCCGCGGGTCCAGGTGACCTGGTCGCTCGACGGCGGCCGGCACTTCGGCACCCCCGTCCTCGTCGACGGCGGCGGGCCCCTGGGCCGGGTCGCAGTGGCCCTCGAGCCCACGGCAGAGTCCAGCCAGCCGACCCAGGCGGTGGTGAGCTGGCTGGCCGCGGTCGGAGACGAGGCCGAGGTGCGCCTCGTCCGCGTCGGCAGCGACGGCCGGTTGGGCGCTCCTTTCACCATCACCCGCACCAGCGCGGCACGCAGCAGTGGCTTTCCCCGTCTCCTCACCACCTCCGGCCGAGCCTTGATTGCGTGGCTCGAGACCTCCGCCGGCAAGGACTCCTCCCGCCTCGAGGTCAGCGAGATCGCCCTGAGCGATCTTGCCGCGCTTCCCAAGCCGACTCGCCCGTAGCGCGCCTCCTTGCTTCATCCAGCTCCCGTTCGGCCTCGTAGTCCAGCCGAACCAGAGTTCGACCGTCGCATTCAACGCGACCAAGGAGGAACGACATGCAGCTTTCCAAAGGACCCGCTCGCCTGGCCGGGGCACTGCTCGCCCTGAGCGTCGCTGGCAGTGCCGCCTCGGCCTCGAGCCACCGCGAGGCACCCTTCATCACCGAGAACCCCAAGGTCGACGGCACCGACTTCTACCTCTTCCGCAGCTACGAGGCCGGCCGCGACGCCTACGTCACGCTGATCGCCAACTACCTGCCCCTGCAGGACCCCTACGGCGGACCCAACTACTTCACCCTCGACCCCGACGCTCTCTACCGGATCCACATCGACAACACCGGGGACGGCCGCGAGGACATCACCTTCCAGTTCCGCATGGCGGTCGCCAACCAGGACATCGCCGTGCCGGCTGGCGACGCCACGGTCTCGATCCCCCTGGTGAACGCCGGACAGATCGGCAGCGCCGACAGCGCCGCGCTCAACGTCCGTGAGTCCTACACGTTGCAGATCATCCGCGGAGCGCTCGACAGTCCCACCCGCACCGTACAGCCCATCCGCGCGGTCGGCACCGGCTCACCGCGCTTCGGCATCCCGGTAGACAACATCGGCGAGAAGTCGCTGCCGGACTACGCGAGCTACGCTCGCACGTTCATCTACAACCTCGAGATCCCGGGCTGCAGCGGCACTGGCCGCGTCTTCGTGGGCCAGCGTAAGGAGCCGTTCGCCGTCAACCTGGGCGAGATCTTCGACTTGGTCAACATCGCCAACCCCCTGGGCCCTCGCGACGCCGAGCCCTCGCTGACCGAGGACAAGAGCATCAAGAGCCTGGTCCTCGAGGTGCCGGCGAGCTGCCTTGCTGGCGGCGGCAACGTGATCGGCGGTTGGACGACGGCCGCCCTGCCCCGAAACCGCATGATGACGACCGACCCCACCTTCTCCCAACCCGAGCAACGCTCCGGCGACTTCGTCCAGGTGTCTCGCCTAGGCATGCCGCTGGTCAACGAGGTGGTGATCGGCCTCAAGGACAAGAACCGCTTCAATGCCAGCCGGCCAGCCGACGACCTGCAGTTCGCCACCTACGTCACCAACCCGAGCCTGCCGGAGCTGTTGGAGATCCTGTTCGGCGACGCCGGGGTGCGGGCACCCAACAACTTCCCACGGACCGACCTGCTGGCCGCCTTCGTGACCGGCATCGCCGGGCTCAACGAGTTTGGCTTTGGTGAGATGCAGCGCCTCAACCTCACCGTCCCGCCTACACCCAAAGCCGGGCAGAGCAACCTCGGGGTGATCGGCGGTGACAACGCCGGCTTCCCCAATGGGCGCCGGCCGGGCGACGACGTGGTGGACATCGAGCTGCGGGTGGCGATGGGCCTGCTCTGCCACGCCTTCCCTGGCGCCTTCTGCAATCCGGCGGATGCTCCCTCGGGAAGCCTGCCGTTCACCGACGGCACCTACCAGGACGCCTCGCAGTTCGACGACGCCTTCCCGTATCTGCGCTCACCACAGGCGGGTTCTGGCAACGGTGATCGAGTCTTCAGCGCGCGCCTCACGGCGAGCGAGGAGGTGCCTGCCACGACGAGTCAGGCCACCGGGGCTTGCACGGGCTTGCTGACCTCCGGCGGCTCCGCCCTCGCCCTCACCTGCGTCCACGGTGTGGAGGGTGCCACGGCCGCCCATCTCCACCTGGGTGAAGCGGGCAGCAACGGTGCCGTCGTCTGCGACCTCGGCGCAGCGAGCCCCCTGCAGGCGACTTGCCCCCTCGACGGCGGCCAGCTCGCCGCCGTGCGCCAGGGGAAAGCCTACGTCAATGTCCACTCGGCCGCCCTTCCTGGAGGCGAGATCCGCGGCCAGCTCCACTAGGATGACCTCGAGCATGCCGCCACGTCCAGCCCGGACCACTTTGCAGCCGATGACCTCTCGTCGCCCAACACCGGCGAGGCTGGCCTGGATCCTTTCCGCGAGCCTCCTGCTCGCCGGGCCGGCTGCGGCGCTGGCCCACGACATGTGGCTCCAGCCCTCGAGCTTCTCGCCGCAGGGCGGTGAGTTGGTGAAGTTGGCCGTGCGGCTCGGCATACCGGGCCCGGCTGCGGAGGCGGTCCCCCGCAGCTCCGTTCGCTGGACCCGGTTCGAGGACAAGGCCCGGACCGACCTGTCCTCCCCCATCCTCGGCGAGGACGGCGTGGACCCGGCCGGCCTCCTGCGGCCGCGCGCTCCGGGTCTTCACGTCCTGTTGCTCGAAAGCGGCTGGGCCGTGAGCGAGCTCGACGCCGCACGCTTCGAAGACTACCTGCGGGAGGAAGGCCTGGAGAGCGTGCTCGCGGCTCGCCGCAGCGCGGGCGATCAGGACCTCCCCGGCCGCGAGGTCTACAGCCGGCACCTCAAGGCGCTGCTCCTGGTCGGCCCTCCCTCGGCGGAGCAGGACAGGCCCCTCGGCCTCAAGCTCGAGCTGGTCTGCGAGACCCCTTTCGCTGCGCTTGCGGCCGGCAAGCCGCTGGTCGTCCGGCTCCTCTTCCACGACCAGCCGTTCGCCGGCGCCCTGCTCGAAGCGCGACGCCTCGACGGCAGCGGACCCGTCGTCCGTGGACGCAGCGACCTCCTGGGCCGCTGGGTCGTCGAAGCGCCGACGAGCGGCGGCTGGCTGCTCACCACCACCGTCATGCAGGCGGCCCCGCCCGCGAGCGGGGCCCAGTGGGAGAGCTTCTGGGCCAGCCTCACTCTCGCCGTCCCGCCGCCCTGACCGAGCCCTCGGCGTACCTCAGGGCCAGGCCGGCGAATCCAACCTAAGCCCCTCTCGCAAAAGGGGTTGCCTTGGAATCGATGGCTGATACAATCCGCCGGTCAGCGGTGGTGACAGTCCTCGGTCGGCCGCCGCCGAGCGATGGTGCCGGGCCTCGTTCCTCCACCGCGCGGCATGCTGGCCTCTACCGCGATGTCTCTCGACGTGCTTGCCGCGATCGCCTCTCGGGCGCGAGAACGAAGGGCTCGGATCGTCCTCGCCGAGGGCGAGGACCCTCGAGTCGTCGCGGCTGCTCGGCGTGCCGTGGCCGAGGGCAGCCCACACCTCATCCTGATCGGCGACCGCTGCCGGTTGGCAGCTGAGCTCGGCGCGGCGGCGAACGGCTGCGAGATCGTCGACCCCAGTCGCGACCTCAACGCCACGGTCACGGCCGAACTCCTGGCCGCCGCGACGGTCTGCGGACCCGGCGGGCCGCTTTCTGCAGGCGACGCCAAAGACCCCCTCCATCTAGGTTGCTTGCTGGTCGCTAGCGGGCGCGCCGACGGCGCCGTGATGGGAGCCGTTGCCACCACGGCAGAAACGGTCAGGGCAGCCCTCCGGGTCGTTGGCCCTCGCCCGGGGCTGCGCTGGGTGTCCTCATGCTTTCTGATGGCGTTCGCGACACGCCCACCGCTGATCTTTGCCGACTGCGCGGTGATCCCCAATCCTGGCCCCGAGGCCCTCGCCGACATCGCCGTCGCTGCGGCGGCCAGCTGTCGCACCTTGCTGGGCGAGGAACCTCGGGTCGCGCTGCTGTCCTTCTCGACGCTGGGCAGCGCCACGCATCCGCACGTCGAGAAGGTCCGGGAGGCCCTGGCAGTGCTGCAGCAGCGGCAGGTCCCCTTTGCCGTCGACGGCGAGCTCCAGGGCGATGCCGCGCTGGTACCCGCCATCGCCGAGCGCAAGGCACCGGCGAGCGCGGTGGCGGGCCGGGCCAACGTGCTCGTCTTTCCCGACCTCGACGCCGGCAACATCGCCTACAAGCTCACCGAGAGGCTAGCCGGAGCGCGGGCGGTGGGCCCACTTTTGCAAGGCCTGGCCCGGCCGATTCATGATCTCTCGCGCGGTTGCTCTGTAGACGATATCCTGGATGTTGTGGCGGTGGCCGCCCTCGGGGCGGAGGAGGAGAGGCTCGGATGAAAGTCCTAGTGGTCGGAGGTGGGGGGCGCGAGCATGCCCTCTGCTGGAAGCTGCGCCAGAGCCCGGACCTGAAGGAGCTCTACTGCGCACCCGGCAACCCTGGCATCGGCGAGATCGCCGATCTCGTGCCGATGGCCGTCGAAGAGGTGCACCGCCTCGCCGACTTCGCCGCCGGTCTGCACATCGACCTCACCGTCGTCGGTCCCGAGCTGCCGCTGTCCCTCGGCCTGGTGGACGAGTTCCGTCGCCGCGGCCTCCCCGTCTTCGGTCCCACCCGCGCCGCCGCCGAGCTCGAGGCGAGCAAGGTCTTCGCCAAGCAGTTCATGCAACGGCACGGTATTCCCACGGCCGCTTTCTCCGTCGCCCATGACAGCGAAGAAGCGCGGCGCGCCGCCCGCGACCTCGGCTGGCCGGTGGTCCTCAAGGCCGACGGCCTGGCCTCCGGCAAAGGGGTGGTCATCGTGCACGATGGCGACGAGCTGGAACAGGCCCTCGCCGCCTTCTTCGAGGAGCGTCGCTTCGGGACCGCCGCGGACCGCGTGGTGGTGGAGGAGTTCGTCGAGGGCGAGGAGGTCTCGTTCATCGCGCTTTCGGACGGTGAGCGGATCCTCCCCTGCGCTACCAGCAAAGACTACAAACGCCTCGGTGATGGCGACAGTGGGCCGAACACCGGCGGCATGGGCGCCCACAGCCCTTCTGGCGTGCTCTCGCCGGCCGACGGACCCGACGTCGTCGAGCGCATCCTGCGACCGACCGTAGCCGGCCTGGCGGCGGAGAACCGACCGTTCTCAGGGGTGCTCTACGCCGGCCTGATGCTGACGCCGGACGGCCCCAAGGTGCTCGAGTACAACGTCCGCTTCGGGGATCCCGAGGCGCAGACGCTGATGCTGCGGCTGGAAGGAGACCTCCTGCCCGTGCTCGCGGCCGGGGCGGCAGGCGACTTCGGCTCCGCCCGCCTGCGCTTTCGGCGTGACGCCGCCGCCTGTATCGTGCTCGCCAGTGCCGGCTACCCGGAAAAGCCCGTCAAGGGCGAGACCATCGAGGGGATCGAAGCCGCCTCGGCGCAGCCCGGGGTCGAGATCTTCCACGCCGGCACGGCCGAACGGGACGGCGTGCTGCTCACCGCCGGTGGACGGGTACTCAACGTTTGCGCCGCCGGTCCCCGCCTCGCCGAGGCATTACGCCGTGCCTATTCGGCGGCCGCCGAGATCCACTGGCCGAGCAAGCTCCTGCGGACGGACATCGGCCGCCGAATCCTTGAGCTCGGCGCCAGCCGGCGCTCCGCCGCCGGCTGAGCTGCCCCCTGACGCGCATTGACGCCGCCACCAGGGGGGCGCCATAATGGCGGTCTACAACTGGCTTTTTTTCATCGATTAATCCAGCTTCGTGGCGGCTGGCCGAGTTCCCGCCGCCAGGGTCGAGCCTTCCCAGCTTGGTACCCAACGTGCATACGCCCTGAGCGCCATCATGCCGGGATGTGAAGGTTGTTCCTACAAAGGGATGTCCACCGCGCTCGAGAGCGCCTTCGTGGGCATTCGGTTTCGCGACGAGACCAATCTCACCCTGTGTTCCACCACGGGCGAGATCTTCGCGCGCGGCGACCGGGTGATCGTCGACCGCGGCGATCTGGGCCCTGGTTTCGGGCTCGTCGAGCAGTCCCCGATGCCGGTCTTCAAACCCTGCCAGAAGGCTGGGGCCAAGCCCATCCTGCGGCGGGCGGACGCCAACGACCAGGTGGCCCACGACCGGCAGCTGGCCAACGAGGTGGCGGCCAAGCGCTTCTGCCAGGAGCGGGCTCGCAACCTGGGGCTCGATCTCAAGGTCTCCAAGGTCGACTTCAGCCTCGATGGCCGCCTGGGCACGTTCTACTTCACAGCCGAAGGGCGGGTCGACTTCCGGCAGCTGGTCCGCGATCTCGCCAGCCGCTTCGCGGCACGGGTCAAGATGGTGCAGGTCGGCGCCCGCGACGAAGCCGCGCTCCTCGGCGGTCTCGGGGTCTGCGGCCGCACCCTCTGCTGCTCGACCTGGCTCAAAGAGTTTCAGCCGATCTCCATCTCGATGGCCAAGCGCCAGAGCCTCTCGCTCAACCCCTCGAAGATCTCAGGGCAGTGCGGACGCTTGCTGTGCTGCCTCGCCTACGAGGATCACAACTACGAAAGAAGCAAGAAGCGGCCGGAGTCAGAGCCCGCCGCTTGAGACCATGGCCAATCGCAAGCTCATCCGTCCCGACGTGAACGAGGTCTCGAAGAAGGAGTCCTCCTCGCGCGCCGTGCGGCGCAAACAGACCCCCCCCGAGCAGACCAACGCCGAGGAGTTCTACTACCTCAAGCAGATGGCGGCGAGAACGCCGATGGTCGTGGTGTTGACCAACGACGAGGAGTTGCGCGGCTGGATCGAGTGGTATGACAAGGGCTCGATCAAGCTCAACCGCAACCAGGGGCCGAACCTGCTCATCAACAAGCACAGCATCCGCTACATGTTCAAGGAAGAGGAGCTGAAGCGGCGCGGCCGGCGTGGCAGCGACGAGCGCGCCGACGAGTCGGACTCGTTGTGAGCTCGCTCTCCTCGGGGAGCCCCCGGCTCCCGTGAACGAGACGCCGCGACTCCTCGCCCTCAGCCAGGGCGATCCTGCCGGCATCGGCCCCGAGATCCTGTTGCGGGTGGCGCTCGCGCCGGCCGACCCGCGGCCTCGCCTGCTCCTCGTCGCCGAGCGGGTGGCGCTCGACGCCGTCCGGACGTCCCTGCCGCAGCTCCCGTGGGAGCGCCTCCACTTCCTTACGGCTCCACCGAGCCGCAGCGAGCTCCTGGCCCTACCCACTGAGGCCGTGCCGGTGCTCGATCCGCTCGCCGAACCGCGCCGCCTCGTGCTCGGCCACCCCGGGGCCGGTGAGGCAACCGGGGCCCTCGCCGCCCTCGACGCCGCGGTCGATCTCACCCGCGCCGGCGTGACGGACGCGCTGGTCACCGCCCCGCTCTCGAAAGAGGTCGTGGCCCGGCACCGTTTGCCTGGATTCGTGGGCCACACCGAGTACCTCGCCGCCGGCTGTGGCCTCGAGCGCTACGGCCGGGACTACCTGATGGCCTTCCTCGCACCCGAGCTGCAGGTGGCCCTGCTCTCGACCCATCTGCCCCTGCTGGCGGCCATCCGCGGCGTCACCGGCGAACACCTCGGGGAGGCCCTCGACTGCCTGGACCGCCACGCCGGCGGCCGGATCGCCGTCGCCGGCCTCAACCCCCACGCCGGCGAAGGGGGGCTGTTGGGCGAAGAAGACGAGGCGATCGTCCGCCCGGCCGTGGTCGCGGCACAGGCCCGCGGCGTCGATGCACGAGGACCGGAGAGCGCCGACTCGCTCTTCGCCCGCGCCCGCCAGGGCGAGTTCGATTGGGTGCTCGCGCTCTACCACGACCAGGGGCTGATCGCGGTCAAGACGGCCGCCTTCGGCCTCGCCACCAACTGGACCCTGGGGTTGCCGTATCTGCGCACCTCGGTCGACCACGGCACGGCCTTCCACCTCGCCGGGCGCGGCCTCGCCGATGCGCGGCCGCTCGCCGCCTGCCTCGAGACGACCCTCGGCCTGCTGGCGGGGAGCCTGCCCCGCCGGCGGACTTTCTAGGCGAAAACTGCTGCGAAGAGACGCGGAGCGGGCTAGGAAGCGCCGCGACCGGAGAGGACGACGGGGATCGTCTTCAGGAGGATCTTGAAGTCGAGGGACGGCGACCAGGTGTCGATGTACTCGAGGTCGAGCTCCATCCAGCGGTCGAAGTCCACCTCGTTGCGCCCGGAGATCTGCCAGAGGCAAGTGAGCCCTGGCTTCATCGACAACCGCCGGCGCTGCCAGCGCTCGTACTGGGCGACCTCGGCCGGGATCGGCGGCCGCGGGCCGACCAGGCTCATGTCGCCCTTGAGAACGTTGACGAACTGCGGCAGCTCGTCGAGGCTGAAGCGCCGCAGCAGCCGCCCGAGGGCCGTCACTCGCGGGTCCCTGCGCAGCTTGAACACCGGCCCGTTCATCTCGTTGAGATGCAGCAGCTCGCCGCGGCGTGCCTCGGCGTTCTCCACCATGGTGCGGAACTTGTAGAGGGTGAAGAGGCGGCCGTTGAGGCCACAGCGAGTCTGTTTGAAGAGCACCTCGCCGCTCGAGGAGAGCTTGATCAGCGCCGCGATCAGGCCGCAGAGCGGCGCCGTCAGCAGGAGGAGAAGCGCGGCACCCGCGAGGTCGATCATCCGCTTGGCGAACAGCTGGGCGTGGCTCGCCGGCCCGGTCGCGAAGGTGAGCACCGGGATGCCGTCCATCTCCTCCAACTCCACCCGGCTCTTCGGATGGGGCAGGAAGTTGAGCGCGAAGCGGATGCGGATCCCCTGCTCTTGGAGGCTCGCGAAAAGGTCCTCCATGCGTTCGAGGTCACGGCGGTTGACGGCGAAGATGACGTCGTCGAGCACGTTCTCCTCGACGATCCGCGGGATGTCCTCGATCTCGCCGAGCACGGCATAGCGGCGGCCCAGCTCGGCGGGTGGCCGCTGGCCGTTGGTGGTGACGAAGCCGAGGATCTTGAAGCCCCAGTAGCGGTGGTTCTCGATCGAGTCCACGACCTCGGCGGCAGCGTTGCCGGTGCCGACGATGAGCACCGTGCGGTAGTTATAGCCACGGGCCCGCACGTAGCGCGCCACCACCCGTAGCGCCACCTTCTCGGCCAGCACCAGCAGGCAGGAGAGCACAGCGAAGAGCAGGATCCAGAAGCGGCTGATCAGGTCGTTGCCGAGCAGCAGGCTGTCGAGGCGGAAGGCGTAGACGACGAGGGTGAAGACGACCGCGCTGGTGAACGAGATGTGGAAGATCGCCCACGCCTCGTCGAACAGGGCCACCGTGCGATGAGAACGATAGCGACGGGTGCGCAGAAAGAGCACTGCCCAGATCGCAAGCGCCAGCGGCAGCAGCGGCAGGTAGGCGTTGAGCGGGTAGAGACGGCTGGGGAAGAGGCCAGGGAAGAGGTCCGGCAAGAGCTCGCTGCGCAGCCAGTAGGCGGCGACGAAGGCAAAGCCGACGAGCGTCAGGTCGCCCAGGAAGACCAGGAAGTTGAGGAGTCGGGCTCGCTGTTTGAGCATCGTCGTCAGGCAGACGTCGTAAAGCTTGTCACAAAACGTAGTTGGAGGATCGGATCAGGCTTGCCTATGGCTGGATAGCATAGCACGTCCGCGCCATCTCACCACCCTACTTGGCGCGGAGAGCGGAGGATCGTTTCAGGCGAGCGAACGGAACAACTTGGCGTAGAGCTCGGCGACGGCCTGCCACGAGAAGCGCCGCTGCGCTCGCTCGGCCGCCGCCGCGCGGCGGGCCGCTACCTCCTCGGGATGGACCAGCACCCAGTCGAGGGCGGCGCTCAGCGTGGCTGGCTCCGCGGCCCGGAAGTAGACGGCCACGTCTCCCGCCACCTCGCGGTTCTCTGGCGTGTCATTGACCACCACGCAATTGCCGTAGCCCATCGCCTCAACCAGCGCCGGATGGGTGCCACCCACCTCGGTGGCATGGACGTAGGCGAGAGCGCCGGCCTGCAGCTCCCGGTAGCCCTCGCCGTAGATCGCTCCCGGGAAGCGGATCCGCCGGTCGGCACCCTCGGTGAAGCCGCGGATGAAACCCCCGGCGTAGGGTGCCCCGCCGACCATCACCAACGGCTGTTCCCCCGCCACCCGTCGGTAGGCTGCGGCCACCGTGTGGGGGTGGTTCTCCGGCTCGAAACGGCTCACGTAGAGAAAGTAGCCGCGCGCCGCCAACCCCAGGCGTGGCAACACTTCGGGCTCTGCCACGGGCTGCGGCTCGACGCCGTAGGTGATCACCGTCGAGGGCGCGCGATAGAGCTCTCGGTAGTGACGCTCGATCACCTCGGCGTCGGTCACCAGCGCGTCGGGGAGCACGCACGCGAGGCGCTCGGAGACGGCGTAGATCAGGCGGCCGAGCACCCCCCACTTGGCCCGCCGGCGCTCGATGCCATCCACGTGGAGCGCCGTCGCGACACCGGCAAGCGACAGCAGCGGCACGAAGGCGGCATTGGCGGCGTTGACCACCAGCGCCACGTCGAAGCCGCGCCGGGAGGCATCGAGGCACGAGAGGAGGGTGTGGACGGGAGTATCGAGGTGCTTGGTACGCAGGGTTGGCAGCACGACCAGCTCTGCTCCCCGATGGGTCCGCAGGCCAGACGGCGTCACATGGGAGCGACAGTAGACAGTGACGGCGAAGCCCGCCGCCACCAGCCGCGGCGCCAGCTCCTCCATCAGGGTCTCGTAGCCGCCGTAGCGGTTGGGGATCCCCCGGCTGCCGATCAGCGCCAGGCGCAGGGGGCGGTCGCGCTTCACGGCGCGAGCTCCCGGCGGAAGAACCAACGATCGACCTCCCAGCTGGGCCGGCTGCGGCGGGCCTGGATGGCGCGGCGCCGGGCGAGGATCGCGGCGCGGTGCCGCCATAGCCAGGCGTAGGCAGCGAGCGACGAGCGCTCGCGCAGCAGCACGTAGAGCAGGGCCGCGAGGTCGCGGCCCAGGGTGGGCAGCAGGGTGAGCACGAAGTTGGCCGCCGTCTGGTGATAGGCCCGCAGCAAGTAGCGGTTCTTCAGAGAATGGTAGTTGATGAAGGCGGGCAGGGCGGCCCGCCGCTCGGGCAGGCTCAAGCGGCGGTGCAAGGCCTCGGCCCGCGCTTCGTAGCGCACGCTCCAGCCCCGCTCGGCCAGCCGGAAGGCGAGCTCGGCATCCTCCCGGAAGGAGTGAAAGCGCTCGTCGAAGACCTCACCGTCGACGGCGACATCGCAGAGCGCTTCGCGGCGGAAGAGCGCGGCCGCGCCCGTAGCGCCGAAGACCCGGGCCGGCCGCCCGTACTGCCCCTGGTCCACCTCTCCCGAGCCGCGGTCGAGGTGACGCCAGGTGAGGGTGAGCCGCATCCCGCAAGCGTCCAGGCGCGGCGGCTCGCCAGGTCGCGGCAAGCGGCGCAGCCGTGGTGTCACGGCGCCGGCGTGGGGCTCTCCGTCGAGGACGGCGGCCAACCGTTCCAGGCAGCCGGGCAGCGGCTGGGCATCGGCGTTGAGCGAGAGCACGTAGGGCGCCGAGGAGGCTGCGAGGGCGCGGTTCATGCCGCCGGCAAAGCCGAGGTTCTCGCCGAGAGCGATCACCCGCGCCGGCCGCGGTAGCCGCGCGCCGTGCTCCCGCGCCACGGCCGCCGAGCCGTCCTCGCTGGCGCAGTCGACGACCACCACCTCGGCCGGCTGCGGAGCGAGCCGGGCGAGATGGGTGAAGAAGCCCGGCAGGTCCGCCGCCGCGTTGTGGGTCACGGTGAGGACGGCGATCGGCAGCACCTCGCTCATCCGTCCTTGCCCCCCCCGGGGCCGTTCGCCGGCGCGCTGCCCTCCGCCACCTCGGCGGCCAGGAAGCGCGGCTGTCGGAAGCCACTCAGGGCTCCCGCGAGCAGCCACCAAAGCCCCGTCCACGCCTGCCGGCGGTCGGTCGCCCGCCGCGGCCGGCGCAGGGGCAAGAGCGCCAGGCGCAGGAGCGCTCCGGGCACCATCAGGGCGCGGGCCGACCATGCCCAACCCCGGCCCCAGTGGCCCTCGAGGTAGCGCACGAGGTTGCGCGAGTAGAGCCAGAGGAAACGGCCATAGCCCAGGCGCGGCACCGTCGCTCCCTGCTCGTGCACCAGCTCTGCCGCCGGGTGATAGAGCACGGTAAGACCCCGGTCGGCCAGCCGGCGGGCGAGGTCCACGTCCTCGAACCAGGCCGGAAAGAAGCCCTCGTCGAAGCCACCCACGGCGTCGAAGGCGGCGCGGCGAAGGGCGAGGGCAGCGGCCGCGGGTTGCTCGACGCGAACCCCGGCCGGCGGCTCGGAGCCGCGCGCCGGCGGCCCACCCCAGCCGAAGGCGGCGAGGAGCAGGCGGCCGAGGCTCGGCAGGCGACCGAGCTGCCAGGCGTGCTGGCTGTCGCCATCCTCGCCAACCAGACGAGGCGCCAGGCCGGCCGCCTCGGGATGCTCACGGAACCCCTCGACCAGCTTCACCAGCGCCCCGGGCCGAGGGCGAGCATCGGGATTGAGGATCAGCAGCAGTGGCGCCGAGGCCACTTGCGCCCCGGCATTGGCGCCGCCGGCAAAACCCAGGTTGCGGCCCGGCCGCAGGAGGCGGTAGGTGCCCGCTGGCAGGAGCGACGACGACCCGTTGTCGACCACGATCAGCTCGAAACGAGGCTCCTGGGGCCAGGCGGCGAGCAGCCGGCCGAGCTGCTCCTCGTTGTGCCAGTGGACGACGATGCCCGCGAGCTCCGCGGCCGGCTCGTGCTGGGCGGCCGTCATCACCCCTCCTCTCGCAGGCCCGCAAGGGGGACGCCCGGAGGCCCTGCGTGCAGGAAGCCACCCAGCGCGCGGGCAGCGCGCCCCCAACCACGGAGGATCCCGGCCGCCGTCGCTACGTCGCCCCGGCGCAGGCCACCGGCAAGGTCACGCAGGTCGCGCCAGAGCACCCGCGGCAGCGCCAGCGGGAACCGTCTGCCCAGCAGGCGAGCCAGGACGAGCAGCCGGTTGCGATAGAGGAGCGAGGCGCGTTCGACGGGCTGCCGCGAACCGCTCAGCGAGCCGGCATGGCGGCAGCGCGCCGCCGGCACCAGGGCTGCCCGCCAACCGGCCGCGCGCAGGCGGACGGCGAGCTCGACGTCCTCGTAGTAGGTGCCGAGGCGAGGCTCGAAGTAGTCGCCCGCGGCGAGCGCCACCTGATCGAGAGCGCTGCGCCGGTAGATCGCTGCCGTCGCCGAGGCGCCGAAGATGTCACCGCGGGGGGCCGCGCCGCTCGGCGGCGGCCCGCCGTCGCCCACCTGCACGGCCTGCCACACACGGTTCCAAGAAATGCCGCAGCCGTCCACCCGTGCGGGTTCTGCCCGCCGTAGGTTCACGCCCTGCACCGCCGCCAGGCTGGCGTCCGCCGCCAGGGCGGCGAGGAGCGCCACCGTCCAGCCGGGCTCGATCACGGCATCGTCGTTGACCGTCCCCAGCCACTCGGCCGCCTCTCCGGCAGCCGCTTCGGCGGCCCAGCCTCGGTTGTTGGCGACCGCAAAGCCCACGGCCGCGGGCAGCTCGATGAGCGAGTCGGCCAGGCGGGAGACCTCGCGGCGCAGGGCCGGCGCGAGGCGCGCTCCCTGCGCCACCACCACGAGACGACCCCGGCCCGCGAGGTCGGCCCGCAGAGCTTCGAGACAGGGAAGGAGGAGCTCGCTCGCCCCGACGGTCGGCACCACCACCGAAAGCTCCCCCAAGCTCAACCCCCCAAGCCCCAGACGAGCTCGAGGCGGTCGAGCAGGACGCCGTTCGGCTGGCCGGGATCGTTCGAGCTCACGAAGCGGATCACCAGCGGCTCGCCAGCCGGCCAGGCGTGGGCGCCGAGGTCGAGGCGGCGCCACTGGCGAGGATTGGTCAGGCGGACAGTGGCGACGGACCGCGAGCCGGCGAGCACCTCGAGCGCGGCCGGGCCGGGATGGTGGCGCACCAGGAAGGTATCGAGATAGAAGTGGGCCCAGCGCCCTCCCGGCCGCACGGGCACCGACACCCCTTCCCCTTCGCGGAGCACCCAGCTGCCGCGGTAGCGGCTACGCTCGATCACCCACGGGTCCGGGTAGAGGTGGCCACCGGCCTTGAGGACATAGGGGTCCTCGAGCTCCACGCGGCGGGTAGGCAAGGCCAGGGCGAGGCTCGGCAGGAGGGCGAGCCCAACCAGGGTCATCACCACCCCCCAGCGGCCGAGATGACGCCGGCGACCGAGCGGCAGCCACCAGAGGAGGGGCACCAGAAAGCCGGCGAGCAGGGGCCACCACCAGGTGGCCGGCCGCTCGCGCACCGAGCTGGGGAAGAGTACCGCGAGGTCGGCTCCGAAGCGCCGGCTCAGGTGGTCCAGTAGATAGGTGCGGCCGTCCGCGAAGTTGTAGGTCCAGCCGGGGACCGTCACCCAGAGGAGCGTGAGGGCCAGGGTCACGGCGCCGAGGGCGGCGACCAGCAGCCGGCGAGAAGGCCGGCCACGGGATGCCATCAGGGGAACCAACAAGAGGGCGAGGAGGGGCAATGCCACCAGGGCGTAGCGGAAGGGCGGCGACCAACCACCGTACCACTCGCTGCGCGGGGTGACGACCACCAGGTAGGGCAGGCTGAAGACCGCGATGCTGAGCAACAGGGCGGAGCGGGCGCGCAAGGCGGCCAACATCGCCGGCAGCAGCAACAACCAGAGGGGAGCGCAGGCGAAGAGGCCGAAGGCGGCGTCGAAGAACAGGCCGCTCGTTCCCAGCCAGTACTGCCGCAGCGAGTACTGCTGCACCTGCACCTCGCCCCAGCTGTGGATCTTCAGGGGGTTGTGGTAGAGCCACTGGTTGAAAAGCAGGATGGCCCCCCCGAGCGCCCCCAGCAGACCGCCGAGGGCCACCAGGAGCCGGAGCGGTCGGCCGGCGTGCCACCAGGCGAGGAGGGCCAGGGGGGCGGCCAGGAGCATGAAGCGGATCTTGAGCAGCGGCAGCAGCAGGAGGATGCAGGCCAGCAGCAGCCACCGGCGGCGGCGCGCCGCCGGCTCGGCGCACCGCAAGCCCAGAATGGCGTCGAGCGCCAGCACCGAGAGCAGCGCGGCCGGGACCTCCACCCAGATCTGGTACGAGTAGAGGAGCAGTGGCGGCGCGAACGCCACCAGGGCGTAGGCGAGGAGGGCACCGCCCGGCGCCGCTCCGGCTTCGTGCCGGGCCAGCCGCAGAGTGGCCCAAGCAAGCAAAGCGCTCAACAGGGCCATCGTCAGCAACGCGCCGTAGCGCCCACCCAGCCGGTAGGCGGGCGCAAGCAACGCCGGCAGGAGGGCATTGTGCCGCGAGTAGAGCTCGCCGGCCGGGCCCTGGGGGTCTCCCGGCTGGGGTTCGAGGCTGCGGTCGAGGAAGTGCCGGCTGTCGCCGTGGGCGTAGTTGTTGGTGAGATCGGCGTCGAGGTCGTAGGCCAGGCTGTGGGTGATCAACAGGTACCACGGCTCGTCGCCGTCGGGTGGCCGGTGCGCGGTGCCCCAGGGCAGGAGCACGAGGTAGGCGGCGAAGGGCAGGGCCACGAACGCCCAGGAGGGGCGAGCCGGCACAGAGCTCCCCAACGTGGGCCGCAGCGCCACCAGCTGCGCGCTGAGGTGAGCGGCAAGGAGGAGGACGAGGCCGGCGTAGAGCACCTCGTCGGCGCCCTCGAGGCCCAGCTTCTGGCGGGCCGCCACCAACGCCAGCCAACCGGCGAGGAGGCCGATCTCCCAGGCCACGAGCTGCGGGGGGATCCGCCGTCCTCCCCTCTCTTGCGCCTCGCGGGCCACCGCCACGAGGATCGCCACCACCCACGGCAAGGCGGCGAGGGTGCCGTGGAGAGCATCACCCTCCGGGGCCAGGGCGCGCGTCGCGAGCATCGGCGGCAACGCGGCGACCAGCAGGCCGCCGCGGAGGGCCCAGGGCCGCAGGCGCGCCCGCGGCGAGGTCACCCGGGTGCGGCTCACCGGCGAAGCTCCACGCGGTTGATCAGCAGCGCCACCTCGGCCGGCAAGGCCGCGGCTCGCTCGACCTCAACCCGCCGCGCCCTGGTCCCGGCGGGCAGCCGGAGCCGGGTGCGGTAGGTCTGCGCGAGCACACCGTCCGCGACCAGTTGGGCACGGAAGCTGGCCGGTGCCACGAAGCCCGGGCGGCCAGCGACATCCGGCCGGCGCGCCGCCCACTCACCAGTCTCGATGCCGGCACGCAAGGGGAAGAGCACGCTCGCGCCGGAGTCAAGCAGCAGACGCAGCACCGCGACATCGGCGCCGGCCGGCAGGTCCGCGGCGTGCGACAGCTGACTGTCGACCACCACCTCCGTGACGTTCTGCGGCTCGATCTCTATGCCCGACATCGGCCGTGCGGCGTCGACGACGACCGGCGGCCCGGTGAACAACACCCTGCCTGCCGGGGGCTGGCCGAGCACGAGCGCCAGGGCCAGGGCTGCCGCCAGGCCGGCTTCGACCCTACCGCCGCGCGCCATCAGCGGCAGCCGGGCGAGGAGGGACGCCGCCGCGGTCGCCAAGAGCAGAGTGATGAGCAGAGGCCAGGGCGCCGCACCGGGCCCGGCCAACACCAGCAGGGACCGCAGGGCCTCTGGCCGCAGCCACGGATAGCTGGCCAGGACGAGCACGGGGACGGCCAGCACGAGCACCCAGGCCCGCTGCAACCGGGCCCAGCTGCCGGCCGGCAGGCTGAGACCGGCAAGGAGTGCCGCCGGCACCAGCGCAGCCGATGCCGGCGCGGCAAGGGCCCCGGCGCCAGCAACCAGGAGGGCAGCGAGCCAACTTCCCCGCCGCTCGCGACCGAAGGGCCAGGCGAGCGCGGGAAAGAGCCAGAGCAGCAGGGTGCTCAACGACCAGGCCTCGCCGGCTCCACGCAGGGGCAGAGCCAGCCCCATGACGAGGCTGAGGAGGGCGGCGAGGGCGGCGAGCCAGCCGCCGGCAAGCCCGAGGGCGGCGAGAACGGCCAGCACCGCGAGCCGCGTCTCGGCGCCGAGAGCGAGGAGGACCACGGCCCCCGCGAGGCCGCGCAGCGGCCACCAGCGCGAGCGGTCCGCCGCTTCCGCGGTGGCGGCGAAGGCCACCACCGCGGCCGTAGCGCCGCTCGCCAGCCCACCGCTCAGCAGCAGCGCACCACCCAGCGCTAGCGTGGCCTCAAGGCGACCATGACGGCCGGCGAGGAGCGCCCAGGCGAGACCGGCAAGCAACGGCAGCCCCACGAGGTCCAGCCACCAGGACGCGGCGAAGGGGCCGGTCACCCAGCGGTCGCTGCGGAGCAGGAGCTGGGCAGCCACCAACCAGGCCGTTCCCGCGCTCCAGGCGCGTAGCAGGCTCGCGGCGGGAGCCTCGCCTGCTACCGGGGACCGCTCGACAGTGGAGAGCTGCGCGACGGTGGAGACCAGCACCAAGGCCAGGACCAACATCGAGGCGGCGGCGCGGGTGGTAGCCACTGGGACGGACCAGGCGACCAGGGCCACGACGAGGGCACCGAGGAGGACCGCTCGCGGGGCGGCCTGGCCCCGTGCCTGCTCGGCCCTAAGTCGGCCAGCGAGCCAGCTGCAGAGAGCCAGGACACCCGCGGCGACCGCTCCCAGGTAGACCGCCTCGCGGTGGGTTGCCGCCGCCGGGCCGACCCCGGTGGCAACCGCCGACAGCACCCCCACGGCCACTCCCAGGGCGAGGAGAAGAGCGCGACCCTGAGCGCGGGGGAACGTTCGATCTGCTGCGGTCGGCGTCATCCGGCCGGATGATACTCCGCGCACTCGGCGTCCCGGCGGCGGCGCCAGTCAGCGGAATCGCTCTGCTATCGTCCGCAGCAGCGTGATCGCAGCAATGGTCGCTGAACCGCCGCCGTCGACGGCACGGCCCCTTCGCGGGTGCCCTCGGGCGTGAGCCCCCTGCTGCCGCTGCTCCTCGTGGTGAGCCTCGCCGGCCTGTGGCGGCCACGGCGGGAGGCTGGGCTCGCCTGGGCCCTCGCCGGCCTGGCCGCCACCGTGGTGCTCGCTCCTACCCTGCTCCAGCCGCACGGCGTGCCCACCTCGGCCGGTGTCCTCGCCCAACTTCCTCCTTGGCAAGGCACAGTCTCCGGCGCCCCTACCAACCCGGACCTCGGCGACGTGGCCTTCCAGATCCAGCCCTGGTTGGTCTTCCTCCGCACCGAGCTGCGCGCGGGCCGCCTGCCGTTCTGGAACCCCTATCAGTACGCCGGCGCGCCGTTCTGGAGCAACGGCCAGAGCGCTCCACTCTTTCCGCTCCACTGGCTCTTCGCCCTCCTGCCGCTGGAAGCGGGGCTCGTGCTCCTGCCCTGGCTGCGGGTGGTCATCGGCAGCCTCGGGGCCTTCTGGTTCGCCCGCGAGCTGGGGCTGGGACGTGCCGGCGCCGGCCTCGCCGCCGTGGCCTTCCCGCTCTCGGGCCGGCTGGTGAGCTTCCTCCTCTTCCCGATGGCGAACGCCCTCTGCCTCGTGCCGTGGATCTTTCTCGCCGTCGAGCGCCTGGCCCGGGGCAACGTCGCCGCCGCGCGCTGGCTCGCCGTCCTCGCCGGGCTGCAGTTGGTGGCCGGGCACCCGGAGACGGCCTTCTTCACCGCCTTGGCCACCGGAACCTACCTGCTGGCCCGCGGAGCGGCCCGGCCCTTCGTGGCCTGGCGGCGGACGCTCGTCAGCTGGAGTGTAGGGGCCCTCCTCGCCGGCGTGGCGCTCGTGCCCCTCGCGATGATGGTCGTCACCTCCAGCCGGTGGCAGAGCTGGGAAGCGCCGACGCCGCTGCCCTTGGCCGCAATCGCCCGCCTGCTGCTGCGCTTCTGGTTGCCGGACGCCTACGGCCACGCGGTGGAGGGCAGCTACTGGGGTCCGCTGCCCTTCGTGCCGTCGACGGTCTACGTCGGTGCCCTCAGCGTGCCGCTGGCCCTCGCCGGGGCCTTGGCGGCGGCCCGCCGCGGCGGGGACCGGCGCCTGCGAGCACTCGCCTGGGTGGTCGGGATCGGCCTCGTCGTCTCCTACCACCTGCCGCTCGTCCGCGAGCTTCTGCTGGCACTGCCGATCCTCCGCCACATGCTCCACCATTACCTTCTGGTGGCCGTCGAGCTGGGGCTCGCCGTGCTCGCCGGGGCCGGCCTCGAGCGCTGGCTCGCGGGCGAGCGGCGGGAGCTCCTCGCCGGCCTGGCGCTGAGCACCGCCGTCCTGAGCCTGGCCTGGCTCACCCTGGCAGCGAGCTGGCAAGCGCACGACCAGTGGGCCCTGCAGGGCACCTGGACTGCCGTGGCCCTCGGGCTCCCTCTTGCGCTCTGGCTCGCCGGCCGCTGGGGCCAGCATGGCAGGCGCCGGGTCGCCGCCGTAGCGGTGCTCGTCACCCTCGCGGAGCTGGCCTACGCCAACGGCCGCTCGAACCCCGGGCTGCCACGACGCGACCTCTACCCCTCGACGCCGGCCCTCGGCTTCCTCGCCGGCAAGCCCGGCCGGGTCGCCGCCGAGGGCTTCGCCCTGCGCCCCAACACGGCGACCGTCTACGGCCTCGCCGACGTGCGCGGCGACGATTCGCTCAAACTGGCCTCTTCCGAAACCGCAAGCAGCCGCCACCTGGGTGGTGGCCATCCGACCTATTTCCAGCCCATCGAACGCTGGGACGAGGGCTGGCTCGACCGGCTCGGCGTGCGCTGGGTGCTCGCGGCGCCGGGGGCGGCGCCGGCTGGCCCCGGCTGGGTCCAGGCTTACTCCGGGCCGGACGCTACCGTCTTCGAGCGCCCTACGGCCCTGCCCCTCGTCCGCTGCAGCGAGCCGAGCGCCGAGGCCACGCTCAGCGTCCGCGAGCGGTTGCCCGGTCGCTGGCGCATCGCCTGGTGGGCGACCAAGCCCTGCTCCCTGGTGGTCGCCGAGACGCACGCTCCTGGCTGGTCGGCCAGCGTCGCCGGGCGGGCCGTGGCCGTCGGGACGGCGGACGATGTGCTGTTGGCGGCTGATCTCGCGCCCGGCGAGGGCGAGATCAGCCTGCGCTACCTGCCGCCCGGCCTCGGCTGGGGCCTCGCTGCCAGCCTCCTCGGCCTCAGCCTGCTGGCGCTCCAAGCCACCTTGGACCGGCGCCGACGCTCCGCCGAGCCGTCAGCCGTCTCGCCAGCCGCGTAGCGGGTTGTCGAAGCCCCGCGCCCCCTGGCGCTCGAGCAGACGGTCGGTGCCGAAGGTCCGGCTGCGTGGCAGCCCCCCGCCGGCGTCCGGCACCAGGACGGCCTGCCGCTGGCGGGGGTAGTCGGCCCTCGTCGTGTAGTGGACCACGAAGCTGCGGCGGGTGAGGGCGGGGTTGGCCGGCACCGAGCCGCCGTGCAGCAGCGAGTGGTGCCAGATCAGCACCTCGCCCTGGCGCGGCGTGAAGGCCCGGCGCTCGAGGCCGGCCGCCTTGCACTCACGCGCGTCGAAGGCTGCGGCCGCCTGCACGGCCGCCGCCCCGTGCCGCCCGGCGTGGAAGCGATAGTCGCCGTCCGGGAAACGGAAATAGGGCAGGCGGTGGGAGCCGGGCACATAGGTCAGCGGGCCGCAGTCGGGATGGATGTCCTCGAGGGCGATCCAGGCGGCGGCGAGGCGCGAGGGGGGTGCCATGTGGACGTGCACCGGGTCGCGGTGCAGCTCCTGCTGGCTGCCGAACTCGAAAGTGAGGGACTGTGTCGCGACGGCGGGCTGGCCGAAGATCAGCTCGATGGTGCGAAAGAGCTCCGCCGAGAGGTAGAGCTCGAGCGCCGCCTCGCAGTAGGAGTGGAGGTCGGCGATGCGGTAAGAGGGCCGGCGCTCGGCCGCCTCGTCCGCCAGCGGGAAGAGCTTGAGGCTGCTGTGGTAGGCGTAGGCGAGCTCCCACGGCCGTTCGGCCCAAGCGCGATCGATCGCCGCCACCACCTCGTCGAGCACCGCAGCAGGCACCGCGAGGGGAAAGGCCACGTAGCCGACAGCGACCAGCTGGCGCAGGCGCTCGGCCTCCACCGCGGTGATCTCGCCGCGGGCCAGGCGGGCGGCGATCTGCTCGTCGGCGTCCGGCTGGTCGAGCCAGAGGTCCGACTGCAGGAGGCCGGCTCGGGTGAGGGGGCCGGGGGGTTCGGAGCTTTTGAACAGAGTCTTGAGCCAGGCGCCCATGGACGGCCTCCTCGACGAGCCTGACGAGACGATAGCAAACGGTGAAGGGCCTCCGGCGCGGCCGGCCCCGCGACCTGGGCTAGACTTCTTCCATGCTGTCCAGAGAGCTGCTCCGAGCGCAAAACGAACGGGTGCGGGCCGCCCTGGCGACCCGGGGGACCGACCCTACGCTGATCGAAGAATGGACCCGCCTCGATGGCGAGCGGCGCCAGGGGCTGGTCGAGGTCGAGGACTTGAAGCGGCAGCGCAACGAGGCGAGCCGCGCCATCGGCGAGCTCAAGAAGGGGGGCGGCGACGCTGCCCAGGAGATCGCTCGCGTCGGCGAGCTCAAGTCGAAGATCGAGGCCCTCGAGGGCCGCCTCGCCGAGATCGAACCCGGGCTCGAAGGGATCGAGATGACGCTCCCCAACCTGCCCCACGAGTCGGTGCCGGTGGGCAAGGACGAGGCCGCCAACCGGGTTGAGCGGGTGGTCGGCGAGCCGCCGCGCTTCGACTTCACACCCAAGGCCCACTGGGACCTCGGCCCGGAGCTCGGCATCCTCGACTTCGAGCGCGGCGCCAAGGTGGCCGGCGCCCGCTTCACCACCTACTGGGGCGCCGGAGCGCGCCTCGAGCGGGCCCTGATCTCCTTCATGCTCGACCTCCACACCCGCGAGCACGGCTACACCGAAGTGCTGCCGCCGTTCATCGTCAACGCAACGGCGCTCACCGGCACGGGCCAACTGCCGAAGTTCGCCGGCGACCTCTTCCACCTCGAGGGCTTCCCCTATTACCTGGTGCCCACGGCCGAGGTGCCGCTGACCAACCTGTTTGCCGGCGAGGTGCTCGACGAGAGTCAGCTGCCGCGCCGGATGACGGCCTTCACCCCCTGCTTCCGCAGCGAGGCCGGTTCGTACGGCAAGGACGTCCGTGGGCTGATCCGCCAGCACCAGTTCAACAAGGTCGAGCTCGTCCACCTGACGACCCCCGAGACGAGCTTCGAGGCGCTCGAGGCACTCACCGCGCACGCCGAGGCGGTGCTCCAGCGTCTCGGCCTCGCCTACCGGGTGGTGGCGCTATCGACGGGAGACATGGGCTTTTCCGCCGCCAAGACCTACGACCTCGAGGTGTGGCTCCCTGGCCAGAGCGCCTACCGGGAGATCTCCTCCTGCTCGAACTGCACGGACTTCCAGGCCCGCCGCGCTAACCTGCGCTACCGGCCCGAGGGTGGCGGCAAGCCCCGCCTCCTGCACAGCCTGAACGGCTCCGGCCTGGCCGTGGGCCGCACGCTGATCGCCGTCCTGGAGAACTACCAGCAGGCCGACGGCTCGGTCCTGGTGCCGGAGCCCTTGCGGCCGTACATGGGGGGAGTGGACCGGATCACCGCGGCCGGGTAGGCTTGCTGCCTCGCGGAGGGGTGGCTGAGCGGTCGATAGCACCGGTCTTGAAAACCGGCGACGGTTTATCCCGTCCGTGGGTTCGAATCCCACCCCCTCCGCCAGACCAACACTCTCTCGCGATGATTCCCGACCCCCTGCTCGCCGCGACCAGCCGCGACGAGTGGCGCGCCTGGCTCGCCGCCCACCACGCCACGGCCAGCGAAGTCTGGCTCGTCTTCTTCAAGAAACACACGGGGCAGCCGCGGGTGGCCTACGCCGAGGCCGTGGAAGAAGCGCTCTGCTTCGGCTGGATCGACAGCATCGTCCGCCGCCTCGACGACGAGCGCTACGCCCAGAAGTTCACTCGCCGCAAGCCGGGCAGCCAGTGGTCCGCCTCGAACCTGGAGCGCATCGAGCGGCTGATCGCCCAGGGCAGGATGACGCCGGCCGGCCTCGCCATGGTGGACCCCGACGCCAAGCCCCCGAAGCGGTTCGAGAGCGGCGACGAGCTGCCGGCCGAAGTGGCGGTGGCGCTGCGGCAGAGCCCTCGGGCGTGGGAGAACTTCCAGAACCTCGCCCCCTCCTACCGCCGCGACTACGTGCGCTGGATCACTGAGGCGAAGCGCCCCGAGACGCGCCAGCGCCGGCTGCAGAAGGCCCTCGGGCTCCTCGCCGCCAACCAGCGCCTCGGCATGGTCTAGCCCGCCGCGCCAACCGGCGCTCGACAAACCCCTCGATCGGCCCCACCGCCGCTGCCAGCGGCCAGTCCTACTTTCTCACCGTGCGGGACAACGTCGCCGATACCTTCGGCAGCTCCAAGGCCCCACCCTGGAACACCCTCGAGATCGGCTTCATCGACGCCAACGGCAGCACCGCCACCAACATCATCTCGGCCACTCTCGATCAGGCCTCTGTCGGCGGCGGCACGCGAACGGCCCTCGGCACGGTCTCGAGCGCCGCGCTGAGCGGCACGACCACCGGCACCTTCAGCAGCAGCATCGATTTCTCGCAGTACCTCACCCACGTCGAGGCCAACCTCACCCGCCTGGGCGCCACCTCGTGCTCGCAGCGCACCCTCCGCGTCTACCGATCCACGGAGACCACGGCGAGCCAGGCGGCGAGGGGCCCAACGCAGGACCTCAGCGCGGCACCGCCGGCGCCGCCACAACCTCGATGAAGCGTTCGGCGAGAAAACAGCGGGTGCGGCCGCGCCGGGTGGCGACCGCGACCTCCCGGTACGGCGCAGCACCGCGCAACGGGCGCAGGACGCACCCCACCTCCTGCTGAACGGTCATCTCCGGCACCAGGGCGACGCCGACGCCGAGCGAGACCAGCTGCAGGAGGGTCGCCATCTGCATCGTCCGGCAGGTCACGCGCAAGTTGACCTTCATGACCCGGCAAATCTCATCGACCTGCTGGCCCAGGCAGTGGATCTCGTCGAGCGCCACGGCCGGCTCTTCGGCGAGGTCCGCAAGATCGACGATCTCCCGGCTGGCGAGCGGATGGCCGGGGGGAAGCGCCACCACGAAGTTGTCCCTGGCGAGCACCGCCACCTCGATGGCCTCGTGCTCGATGGGGGTGCTCACCAAGGCGACGTCGAGCTCGGCCGCCATCAGGCCCTCGACCAAGCGCTCGGTGAGGTCTTCCTGCACGGTGAGCTTGGCATGAGGCCAGGCCGCGCTGAAGGCCTGGATCGCCGCCGGTAGCAGATACGGCGCGAGGGTCGGCAGCGCTCCGACGGCGAGGCTGCCCTCACCGCACTCGCTCGCCAACGACAGTCGATCCTGCGCCTCACGCAGCTCGTCGAGGATGCGGCGGGCTCGCGGCAGCAGCAGTGCCCCCGCCTCGGTGAGCGCGATGGTCCGCCCGAGGCGGTCGAAGAGCGGCCGGCCGATCTCGCTTTCCAGCTTCTGGATCTGTTGGCTGAGCGACGGCTGGGCAATCCGGCAGCGCCGGGCCGCAGCACTGAAGCTGCCCGCCTCGGCCACGGCGACGAAGTAGCGCAGATGTCTCAAGTCCATAGGAATTTCCTATTTATTTTGGCCATCATACCTATTTGACATCTATGGATCAACCCTCTACCTTGGGCCCAACACACAGGGGAGAACGGACCGCCAGCACCCCATCAGCCCAGCGACCCGAGGAATGCCATGGCCAATGAGACTCGCCTGACCACCGCCACCGGGGCCCCCATCGGGGACCAGAACGCTCTCACCGCCGGCCCACGCGGCCCCGTCCTGCTCCAAGACGTGCAGCTCTTGGAGCAGATGCAGCACTTCAACCGCGAACGCATCCCCGAGCGGGTGGTGCATGCCAAGGGCTCCGGGGCCTACGGCACCTTCACCGTGACTCAGGACGTCACTCGCTACACGCGAGCGGCGTTCCTCTCCGAAGTCGGCAAGAAGACGGAGGTCTTCCTGCGCTTCTCGACGGTCGCCGGCGAACGCGGGGCCGCCGACGCCGAGCGGGACGTACGGGGTTTCGCTGTCAAGTTCTACACCGAGGAGGGTAACTGGGACCTCGTGGGCAACAACACGCCCGTCTTCTTCGTGCGCGACCCCTACAAGTTCCAGATGTTCATCCACACCCAGAAGCGCCACCCGCAGAGCAACCTGCGGGACATGGACATGCAGTGGGACTTCTGGTCACTCTGCCCCGAGTCTCTCCACCAGATCACGATCCTCTTCTCCGACCGCGGTATCCCGGCGAGCTACCGCCACCTCAATGGCTACGGCAGCCACACCTACTCCCTGCTCAACGCTGCCGGCGAGCGGGTGTGGTGCAAGTTCCACTTCAAGACGCTGCAGGGGATCCGCAACCTGAGCGAGGAGGAAGCGGGAGCGCTGATCGCCGGCGACCGTGAGAGCCACCAGCGCGACCTGTTCAGCTCGATCGCCAGCGGTTCCTTCCCGCGCTGGCGCTGCCTCATCCAGGTGATGACCCAAGGGCAAGCCGAGAGCTTCCGCTGGAACCCCTTCGACCTCACCAAGGTATGGCCTCACGCCGAGTTTCCGCTCGTCGAGGTCGGCATCTTGGAGCTCAACCGCAATCCCGAGAACTACTTCGCCGAGGTCGAACAAGCGGCCTTCAAGCCCAGCAGCTTCGTGCCGGGCATCGGGCCGAGCCCGGACAAGATGCTCCAGGCGCGACTGATGAGCTATGCCGACACCCATCTCTATCGTCTCGGCGTCAACCACGGCGAGCTGCCGGTCAATCGCCCCCGCTGCCCGGTGATGCACTACGAGCGCGACGGCCAGATGGCCACCGCCGGCTATGGCGCGCAGCCGAACTACTGGCCCAACAGCCTTCCCGGCACACCGCAGCCGGATGCCGCCTTCCGGGACCCCGCCTGGGAGCTCGGACAGGTGATCGTGGACCGCTTCGATTCCACCCAGGATCACGATGACTACACCCAGGCCGGCAGCCTCTACCGCCTCTTCGACGAAGGCCAGCGGGCTCGCCTGGCGCGAGCCGTCGCCGCACCGCTCTCCCAGGCCCGACGCGAGGTGCAGAGGCGTCAGCTCTGCCACTTCTTCCGGGCCGACGCCGACTACGGCCACCGCGTGGCTGCCGAGCTGGGGATCGACACGGCGAACCTGGAGCAGGCGGACACCCTCGCCACCGCTCCCTGAGCAAGGAGGACGTGCCATGGACTGCTATTTCTGCCAGCAATCGCCGCCGCCTGGTGGCCTGCGCCTCGCCGCTGCGGCGGTGATCGGAGTTTGCCAGGGATGCGGCGCCGCCGTCTGCGCCGAGCACAGCCAACGACGCTCCGGCACCGGCTCGGCGTCTCTTCTCTGCGTCGAGTGTGGCCCGGCCGAGCGGGCCACGGCCCGCTAGCGCAGCTCTGGCTGGGGGCGGTGTTCTCGCGGGTCGAGCTGCCAGCGGGGCGACTAGCCCAGCAGCTGCTTCAGCCGCGCCACCGCCGCTTCCACCGTGTAGCCGAAGTGCTGCGCGAGGTCCGCTTGCGGCGCGGAGGCACCGAAGGTCTGCTGGCCGAGCACGTCCCCCGCGAGGCCAACGTAGCGGTGCCAACCGAGGGGCGAGGCTGCCTCGATCGCCAGGCGGGCAGTGACCTCCGGTGGCAGCACTTGGCGGCGGTACGCCTCGTCCTGCATCTCGAAGAGCTCCCAAGAGGGGAAGCTCACCACCCGTGTCGGCACCCCTTCGGCGGCGAGAGCCCGGTGGGCCGCGAGAGCCAGGGGCACCTCCGAGCCACTCGCCAAGAGGAGCGCCCGCGGCGCAGCGTCCGCAGGGTCCGCCAGCACGTAGGCACCGCGGGGCACGCCGGCTTCGCCGCGCTCCACCACCTCGGCCAGCACCGGCAGCTTCTGGCGGCTGAGGGCGAGTGCGGTGGGGCCGTGGCGGCGGGTGATCGCCACCTTCCAGGCCGCCACCGTCTCGTTGGCGTCGGCTGGCCGCAACACGACCATCCCCGGCAGCGAGCGCAGTGACACCAGCTGGGTGACCGGCTGGTGGGTGGGCCCGTCCTCACCAAGGAAGATCGAGTCGTGGGTGAACAGGTAGACCACCGGCAGCTCCATCAGCGCTGCCAGGCGGATCGGCGGACGCATATAGTCCGAGAAGATCAGGAACGTCGCGCCGTAGGGCCGTAGCAGGCCCGAGAGCGCCATCCCGTTGAGCAGCGAGCCCATGCCGTGCTCGCGCACCCCGAAGTGGAAGTTGCGCCCCGTTTCCTGCGCCGAGAAAGCTGGTTCGCCCTTGAGGTAGGAATTGTTCGAGGGGGCGAGGTCCGCCGAGCCACCGACCAGCTCAGGGAGCGTCTTGGCGAGCGCCGCGAGCGCCGCTCCCGATGCCTGGCGGGTGGCCAGGCCGCCGTCTTCCGGCCGGTAGCGGGGCAGCTCGGTGTCCCAACCGGCGGGAAGCTCACCGGCCCATCGGCGGTCGAGCTCGGCGCCGAGGTCCGGGTGGGCCCGGCGGTAGGCGGCGACGAGCCCGTTCCAGGCCGCATGGGCCTGCTTGCCGGCCGCCGCGGCAGCCCGGAAGGGCCCGAGGGCCTCGGGGGGGACGCGGAAGGTCGGCTCGAGCGGCCAACCCAGGGCCTCCTTCGTCGCCCTCAGCGCCTCGGCCCCCAGCGGCTCGCCATGGGCCAACGACGAATCCTGCTTGGGGCTGCCAAAACCGATATGCGTTCGCACCGCCACCAGCGTCGGGCGGGCGTCCTCGGCCACCGCCGCCTGCATCGCCGCCTCCAGGGCCGCGAGGTCGTTGCCGTCCGCCACCCGCAGCACACGCCAGCCGTAAGCCTCGTAGCGCCGGGCGACGTCTTCGCTGAAGGCAAGGTCGGTCGCGCCGTCGATCGTGATCCGGTTGTCGTCATAGAAGACCTTCAGCTTGCCGAGGCCCAGGTGGCCAGCGAGCGAGCTCGCTTCGGCCGACACCCCCTCCATGAGGTCCCCGTCGCTCGCGATCACCCACACACGATGGTCGAACAGGGGGAAACCGGGGCGGTTGAACTGCGCGGCCAACAGCCGCTCCGCGATTGCCATACCCACCGCGTTGGCAACGCCCTGGCCCAAAGGGCCCGTCGTCGTCTCGACGCCTGCCGTGAGACCGTGCTCGGGATGGCCTGGCGTCTTCGAGCCCAGCTGGCGGAAGCGCTGGAGCTCGGCCATGGGCAGGTCGAAGCCGGCCAGGTGCAGGAGGGCGTAGAGCAGCGCCGAAGCGTGGCCGCAGGAGAGCACGAAGCGGTCCCGGTTGGGCCACGCGGGCGCCGCCGGGTCCTGCCGCAGGTGGCGGGTCCACATCCACGTGGCGAGCGCCGCCTGACCCAACGGTGCTCCCGGGTGGCCGCTCTTCGCCTTCTCCACCATGTCGACGGCGAGAAAGCGCACGGTATTGATCGCGAGAGTATCGATCTCGGCAGAAGCTTCGTAGCTCATCAGGATCTCCGCAGAGGTTGCTAGCGGCCGAAGCATAGCCGGGATGCTCTGGGCCGCCAAGGAGAAACGCCGCTCTCCACCACCCTCTTTGACTCCACCTTCCGCCAGCGCGTACAATCCCTCGCCCGGCCGTAGTTCCCGGACTCTCGTGCGGAGAGGTGCTGGAGTGGCCGAACAGAGCTGACTGCTAATCAGTTGTCCGGGCGAAACCTGGACCGAGGGTTCGAATCCCTCCCTCTCCGCCATCTTGCCTCGCTCGACGCCTAACCTTTCCCCTCCAAAGCTCCGCAGGAGACTTCCGTTGGTATGGGCGACCGTTCAACGGTCAGCCCGGAGCCCTGGACAGCGGCGAAGCACTGGTCGGTCCGTCACGATTCTCGAGGTCTCGGTAGCTCTCCTGGCGCGAGTCATCTGCATTTGCGCTCTTGGTAGACGCCACCGCCCGGCAACCCGTAATCCCCGAGGCTGCGCTGGTGCGCCGGCTCCTTTGGCAAGGAGAGCTCGATGAGGAAGCTCCGCAGCGCGTTTCGCGTCGTCTGGGGGCTCAATGCAGTGGTGCTCTTCGTCCTCCTCACAGCAGGAGCGGTAAGCATCTTGAGCCTGGTTTTCACCACGTGGCGTCGGCCCCGGGGTCGTGACGAGCCGAGGGAGAACGCTCTCGTCGTCGTGGAAGACGAGCAGGTGTTCAGGTTGGATCGGTTCGAGGCAGTGCCCGGCTCGGACGTTCTCAACGCCGATCTGCGGGCCGAGGACGGATCGGGGAGTTTCAAGAGCGGGCCTTCGTTCGAGACGCGGAACACCCTCTTCATCGACCGCGGCAAGGCCTCGGCACGCTGGCTGCTGCCCGACCACCATCAGGTGATGGTCGACAGCCAGAGCTTCCTCGCCGAGGAAGGCGACTGCCAGAAGCGGCGGACCTTGGCCCACTTGGTCCTGGTGCGGCCCGCCGCGGCGCCGACACGGGAGGCGGGTGTCTTGCTTGCCTACGACCCGACTGGCAGCCGCGTGGTTGAAGTGGGAAGAGGAGTCAGCGCCATCCACGATGCGTCGCTCGCCACGGACGGCGCGCTTCGTGTGCTCTTCGAGCGCGAGGGCCACCTCGTCGACGTCGAGCTCGATCCCGAGACCCTGTTGCGGCGCACCGAACGGGAGATCGTGGTGCCGTCAGTGGGTTGAAGAGGCAGGATCGCCCGCGCCTGCCAGGACGATCTCCGCGCCTGGCTCGGACTTGCGGTGAACTCACCCGCCGAACGGGGAACGGACCTTCTCCGGGCGCGACCGCCGGCCGGAGAGAGGCCGCAATGGGCTCGCTCCCGTGCGGAGAGCTCCATGGTTGCTAAGCTCCGCGGCCACCATGGACCCCGCGAGGACTCGCCCCGGCCCGCCCCACCACTCCGGCCTGGCCGCGCCGGCCGGACGGACGCTCAGCGCGATCCCGCCGCCGGCCCTGGTCCTGCTCGGCATGGTCAGCGTTCAGCTGGGCTCTGTCCTCGCCAAGCACCTGTTCAGGGCCGTCGGCAGCTTCGGCACCGTCGCGCTACGACTGTTCTTCGCGGCGACGATGCTGCTGCTGTTGTGGCGGCCGTCCCTGCGCCTGAGCCGTCGCACGTGGCTGGTCGTGCTCGGCTATGGCGTGACTCTCGGCTCGATGAACCTGTGCTTTTACCTGGCGCTGGCACGCATCCCGCTGGGGATCGCCGTGACCATCGAGTTCCTCGGGCCGCTGGCGGTGGCCCTGGCCGGGTCGCGGCGCTGGCTGGACGCGCTCTGGGCCGTGCTCGCGGCGGGTGGCGTGGCGCTCCTGATGGAAGGCCGCGGCGACCTCAACCTCGTCGGCCTTCTTTTCGCCCTCGCCGCAGGAGCGTGCTGGGGTCTCTACATCCTGCTCGGCGCGGCACTCGGCCGCCATACGACGGAAGGCAATGGCCTGGCACTGGGACTGACCATCGCGGCCCTGATGGTAGTACCCATTGGCATCGCCGACAGCGCCACGGCGCTGCTGCAGCCGTGGGTCCTGCTGGCGGGGCTCGGCTTGGCGCTGTTGTCGTCGGTGATCCCGTACTCGCTGGACCTGGAAGCACTCCGCAAGGTCCCACCGCGCGTGTTCGGCATCCTGATGAGCCTCGAGCCGGCGATGGCCGCCCTCATCGGCCTCGTCCTGCTCCAAGAGTCGCTGCGCCTTTCGCAGTGGATCGCGGTGCTCTGCGTGGTGATCGCCTCGGCGGGAGCCACCCGCGGCGCCCGCCCAGACGGCTGATCGCCGATTGGCGACGGCACGGGCATCGGGCGCTCGGCTGCGGCTCTACTCGAGCCAGCCGACCTTCTGGCGCCATAGCAGGCCGGCGGCCTGCTTGGCAGCGTACTCCTCTGGCGTCGGAAGCGAGTCTGCCGTCGCTCTCGCCAGAATGACGGCGATCGCTGGCAGGCCCACCTCCTGCCGTCGGGCATCGACCTCGGACGCGTCCTCCAGCGCGTGGACGGCCGGCCCCTCGGGTCGCAGGTCGATCTGCGTTCCAAAACGCTGCGGCTTGCCTTCGAAGACGCGAATCCGGTCGTCGAGGTAGGCGAACTGCCAGCGGGGCACGCGCCCGACGGCGCTCGCTTGGTCGAGCAAGGCCCGGCAGTGGCGCATCAAGGACGGCTCACCGATGGCGTGCTGAGCGACGAGCCAGGCGGCTTCAGCGCCGGCGGGGCCGGCGAGCTCCTCGTCCGGCCAGCCGTACTCCTGGATCACGACGCGCAGGGCCTGCGCGTTGGCGCGATGGACCGCCTCCATCCTCGGATGGTAGCCCGCGAACAGCGAACCGTCCGCGGCGAGCTCAGCGCGAACCTCCTCGTCACGAGCCCGCAGGGCCAGGAGTCTGGTTTGGAGTGTGTCGAGCATGCGGCGGTCTTCACAGCAGGCCGGAACCGCCATCAGACGGCCGGCAGCTCGTCTGGGTACATCGCCTCCAGCCAAATCGTGATCCCGGTGCTGGGATCGGAACACTCGACCTCGAAGGCGTCGGCGTAGACCTGGGCACGCCCCAAGTCGGGCCGCGGTGCGAAGCTCTCGCCAGGTCCACCAAGTCCAGCCCGATCGCCGGCTGGCAGGTCCGGCCCCCGCTGCGGCTGGGGCCGGCGAGCCCCGCGGCACTGAGACCAGGCCTCAAGGCGCCGACCGTTGACGCGAGGCAGAAGATCGCCCGCAGGGCGACCGCCTGTCATCGGTGTCGCCGGGACATTGGCCCTCCCCTCTAGCTCCTCTGACGGACTACATCAGGACGAGCTCCTTGGTCGAGGATCTTTTTCGGCGGAAGCCGCGCCCTTGCTTCGGCACTTGGGCTTCTGGATCCACGAAAAATGGGCTCGGCGGCCGAGACCGTGACGATGCTACGCGATTCGCACGAGCCTCTGGTGTTCCGATTCGCGCCGGTCCTTGTCTGCCAGCCCACAGAAGGGCGAGAATGCTCGCGTCTTCCTCGTCACGCGAGAGCGGAAAGATGGCGTGGTGGTGCGAAGGCCGAGCTGCTGTTGCCCCTCCCTGAACAGCCCGCGCCCCTCAACTGCCCCCGAAGACGGAGAGCCTCCATGAGCCTGACCTTCCTACAAGCTAGCGAGCGCGTTCTCGCCGAAGCCAACGAACCGCTTCACTATCGTGAGATTGCGCGCCGAATACTGGCGCAGGGCCTGGTCGCCACGGCAGGCCGCACGCCCGAAGCCACCGTCAACGCCCAGCTGGCGACCAGCATCGCCCGGCAAGGGGCCACGAGCACTTTCGTCCGTGTGGCCCAAGGTGTCTTCGGGCTCCGCAGCTGGCTGCGTGAAGGAAGGGTCGTGGCGGTGGAGGAGGAAGGCCGCATCTTCACGCCCCACTTCCCGGTCTACGCGGTGCTCCGCGCTGTGCTGCCGGTCTGGGCCGGTATGCGGGCAGGGGAGATCACCAGCATGCGAGCGGCCATCTGGGCCCTACGAGGCAACCCGCAGGAGACCGAGGACTGGACCGACCCCGACGTTTGGATCCGGGAGCGCCTAGGCGGTGAGGCTCAGGCCCTCGCATTGCAGACCTGGGAGGGCAGCGGCAAGCGGATCAACCCGCGCTATACCACCGGCGAGTGGTCCGTGGCTCGAGCGTACCGGCTTCTGGAGGAGAGTGAGGACGGCACGTTGCGGATCGGTGAGCGCGGACGCAATTTCATCGACCACCCGCAAGGCGAGGTGGTTCGAGAGATCGACCTCCGTCAAGGCCTGGTGCGGCTCCTCGAGCTCGTAGCGGAACAGGGAACCGCGGCACGGGCCGATCTCCTGGGACCTTTCGGCCAGTACGTCGAGGCCGAGAGCCGCGTGCGCTCCGAGGCCGTGGTCAGCAACCTCCTCTGGGCACGCCTGCGCAACCTCGTAGGCCGCGGCCTTGTCGAGAGGTCCGGCCACACCTATTCCGTCACACCCGCCGGTCTGGACTACCTTAAGGAGCTAGGGGCGACCTCGGGCGCCGAGGAGCCTGACCTGCTGCAGCAGATCCGCCAGCTCGCTGATCGGCAGCGGCGCGCCGTCCGCGCGGAGCTCGCTGATTTCCTGGCGGAGGTGGACCCCTACGCTTTCGAGCACATCGTCAAGCGGCTGCTCGACGAGATGGGATACGAGAACGTCGCGGTGACCAAGCAGTCGAACGACCGCGGGGTCGACGTGGTAGGTGAGATCGAGGTCGGCATCACCTCGGTCCGCGAGGTAGTCCAGGTCAAACGGCACAAAGGCAACGTCCAGCGCCGAGTCCTTGACGAGCTACGGGGCGTCCTGCATCGCTGGCAAGCCGTGCGGGGCACCATCATCACCTCGGGAGACTTCTCCAAGGGCACGCGGGATGCCGCTTTCGAGAGCGGTGCGCCGCCCATCACCCTGATCGATGGCAGCCGGCTGCTCGACCTGCTGGTGGAGCACGGATTGGGGGTAAAGAAGCGACCCCTCGAGCTGTGGGAACTCGATACCCACGCTCTCCTCCCGGTGGCCGAGGATGAGGAGACCGCCGACGTCTAGCGGCGGCCGCCGCCTCACCGGGGGATGGCGGCGCGGAGGGCGGCGCGAAGGGCCGCACGGGTGGCGGCCTGCTGCTCCTCGCGGGAGAGAGTCGCGGTGCCGTCCCCGAGCTGCTGGCCGTAGTTACCGAACTGCGAGTGGTTGCCGCCGGCGATCTCCACCCACTGGGTGGTCTCGGGCAGCAAGTCCTTGTTCTCGAGCACCTCCGCCTTCGGCACCACGCCGTCGAGGCTGGCGTAGACCTTGGTGACGGGGAGCTCGAGCTCGGAGAGGTCTTCGAAGCGCGGCTGCGCAGTGCCGATCAGCACCAGGGACGCGGTGGCCCCGGAGCGATCGCGGATCGCCTGGAGAGCCAGGGCAGCGCCGAGCGAGTGCCCGGCAAGCACCCAGCGCACCACCTCCGACCGGGAGTCCATCGCTTGGCGAGCCCAGCTGATGGCCTGCAGCTCGTGGCCCTTGAGCGGCGCGAAGCGCCAAGGCAAGCGGACGATCACCACCGGATAGCCGGCCTCCGCGAGGGGACGGAGCATCGGCACGTAGGCTTCGGCGGCCACGCCAGAGCCACAGAGGAAGGCGAGACCGGCACGCTCGGGGCGACGCGGCAGGAGGAAGAGAGCGTGTGGTGTGTCCTGAACGACGACCGCGGCGCTATCTACCAGGCTGGCAGCGTCGACGCCGCGAGTGCGGTAGGTGGAGGCCGGCCACAGCACGGCAGCTGCAACGCCAAGGAAGAACACCGGCCTCAGCCAGCGGCGCAGCGGGCGGCGACCGCGACCCGGCCGTTGCCGACCCGTTCCCGTGTTCAGGGGCAACCTCCTCGCCGGCGGTCGACTTGATGAGCTCCGCAGCCCCAGTCCGCGCGAGCGGGGACCAAGGAAACGGCGTCGAGGTGTGGCTTGCGCGGCATGGCTTGGGCCTTCCGGCGCCCTGGCGGCCGCATCATAGCCGGTTTCGCCCAGTCGGACCGGCGCTGCCGCGGCCCGCGCCGTCGGCGCCGCGCCCTACGAGCCCGCGTCGTCCCGATGCCTGAGGGTGACCACCGGGCAGTGCGACCGCTGCATCACCCGCTCGGCCGTGCTGCCGACGATCCAGCGCGCCGCCCCCGTGCGACCGGCGGTCCCCATCACGATGAGGTCGATGTCCTCGGCCTCGGCCAGCGCACAGATGCTGCTGGCCGGCTCGCCGGCCACCGCCCGCGTCTCGATCTCCATGCCCAGGGCCGCCAGCTCGTCGCGCTGAGCGCGCAGCTCGGCTTCGGCGTGGATGCGCGCCTCTTCGAGGAGCGCCGGCGACACCGGCACGCCGCCGTAGGCGCTGTATTCGATGGGCAGGTGATAGGCGTGCAGGAGGATCAAGCGGCGGGCGTCGCTCTCGGCCTTGAGCAGGTGGACTGCGAGCTCGGCGGCAGCGCGCGAGTCCGGGCTGAAGTCGGTGGGCACCAGCACCGCGCGGATCTTGCTCGGGTCGCGGACCGCCTCGCCGTGGGTGGTCAGCACGGGACACTCGGCGTGCTCGACGAGCCGTGCCGCGGTCGAGCCGAGCAGCAGCTGGGGCAGGCCCGACAGGCCGCGCGTGCCGACGACGAGGAGATCGGCCCGGATCTCGCGTGCCACGTCGAGAAGCGCGGCCACCGGCGCCCCCTCGACCAACCGTGGGTGCACCTCGAGGCCACTGCGAGCGAGCTCGTTCGCCGCCTCTTCCAGGCGCGCCCTCGCCGCTTCCTGGACCGACGAGCCGAAGTCGGCGGACGGCGCCACGAAGTCCGGGGCCGGCCCCGGCAGACGCACTGCGTGGACGAGGGTGAGGTGGGCACCATGGACCCAGGCCAGGCTGGCCGCCCAGGCTGCAGCGCTGGCCGCCGCAGGCGAGAAGTCGGTGCCTACGACGATGTGGCGGAAGGGGTGTGCGTGGTCCTTGCCTTGTGAGTGCGTCGCTGCGTTCATCGCCGACCTCCTGGCTCCGGCGGCTGCCGGAACCCCAAGGTATCAGAGGCCAACAGCAGGCAGATCGCCCATCCGGGTAGTGGTGCGATGGAGGCGGCGTGGGGCGAACCCCTCTGCGGCATCGAGGACATCGAGACCTTGGACCATGGCATCAACCGTGCTGTCCTGCACTGGAGATGGTGCAACGCGGCAGCCTGGACTCGAAACCGTGGATCGCGCCACGGGTGCGGCCGCCGGAGGCTTGGGAGCGTTGAGCGCCATCGGCCTGATCTACCCGCGGACCGGCGCCAGCGCCGAGCTGGCCACCCTCGCCTCGATGCTGGCCCGGATGTCCCACCGCGGCCGGCACGGTTCCGCGGTACGCAGCGCGGGCACCGCCGCGCTGGGCCGGCTGCACTTCCACAGCAAGCCCGAAGACCTGCTCGACTCACAACCGACGGTGCTGCCGGCGCAGCGCGGCCGGCTGGTGCTCGACGGCCGGTTGGACAACCGCGACGAGCTCTGGCGAGCCCTCGACGGCCCGCCGCCCCTGGCCTCGCTCGGCGACGCGGCGCTCGCGGCCCTCGCTTACGACACCTGGGGGCTCGATGCCTTCGCCCGCTTCCTCGGGCCATTCTCCGTCATCGTCGTGGACACTTTTCGTCAGCGGGCCGTGCTCGCCCGCGACCCCCTGGGGGGCCGTGGCCTCGCCTACAGCCTCGGCGAGCGGTGCCTGTTCGCGGCCAGCGAAGAGCTCGGCCTGCTGGGGCTGCCCGAGGTGGACACCGAGCTCGACGAGCATCGTCTCGCCACCCTGTTCGCGATCGACGCCGCCAGTGACGGCCGCACCTTCTTCCGCGGCATCCGCCAGCTCCTCCCCGGTCACACCCTCGTGGTCGACCGGCAACGGGCGGTCGCGGAGCGCTTCTGGAGCCCGCGCCCGCAACGCCCGCGCTGGGACCGCCGGCCCGAGGAGCACGCCGAGGAGCTGCGGGCAGCCCTCGCCGCGGCGGTGCGCTCGCGGATGCGCGCCGTGGGCACTCCGGCGGTGCTGATGAGCGGCGGCCTCGACTCGACACCTCTCGCGGCCCTCGCCCGGCAGCACCTCGGCACCGACCGCACCCTCAAGGCCGTGTCCTGGGTCTTCGACCGCCACCCGGAGGCCGACGAACGGCCCTGGATCGAGGCGACGCTGGCGCGGCTCGGGATCACCGGCTTCCTGTTCGCCGCCGATGAGGCGATGCCTTTCGCCCGCGGCCGGCGCTGGCCCGTGCATCCTTCGACGCCAGAGCAGAACCCCTACCGCTTGCTCCACGAGGGGGCCTACGCCATGGCGCGCCGGCAGGGGGCCTGCGTGCTTCTGTCGGGGCTCTGCGGCGACCAGCTCTACGGCGGGACAGAGCGCGCCTTCGTCGAGCTGCTGGCCCGCGGCGCCTTGCGTGAGGCGATCGCCGAGCTCGCCTGGCAGCTCCGCGAGCAGGCTGCGACACGCTCGTTCTGGGCCAACCTCCTGCCCTTCGCCTGGCGCCTGGAGCGCGGCTCACGGCGGGCCGGGCCGGCGCGGCCCTGGCTGACCGAGCGTGCCGCCGAGCTCTTACCCGAGCCGTTCACCGGCAAGGCCTGGGCAAGCGCCTTCCCGCGCCCCAGCCAGGCCCTCTCGCTGCTCGATCCGATCAACGGCCACGGTCTCGTCGTCGAGAGCTACTACGCGCTGCGCCACGGTATCGAGGTGCGCTACCCGCTGCGCGACCGCCGGGTGGTCGAGCTCGCCCTCGCCTTGCCCACCAGCGAGCTCCGCCGCCAGGGCGAGACGCGGCCGGTCCTGCGCCGGGCGCTCGCCGGCCAGCTGCCGGCGGCGGTCCTCAGCCGGCAGGGCAAGGCGACCTTCGCCGCCCTCTTCGTGGAGGGGATCTACCGCGACGGCCGCGAGCGCGTCGGCGAGCTCCTCTGGCACCGGCGCGCACGCTGGCCGGAGTTCGTGCGGCGGTCGGTCGTCGAGACGGCCTGGGAGCAACAGGACAGCGGCATGGGCGGCCTGCTGCTTTGGCTCGCCGTCTGCCTCGAGCTCTGGCTCGAGACCCGCGCGGGCGCCAGCCGGCTCGCATGCGCGTCCACCCACGCGGCAACGCCGGAGCCTCCCGTGGCCCTCCTCGCCGACGAACCTGCCGAGGTCGCTACCGACGAGCCGTTGCTCGCCGTGAGCTGAAACCCGCGCCGCCCGGCGCCCGCGACCCAGGCCTGCCCTGGGGCGGCCTGTGATACCTTTGCCGGTCATCCTCTCCGGCGGCAGCGCCTGCCGCTGCTCGGCTGGAGGCCGCAGCCGCCCCGCGTGGGCGCATCCGCGAGGGACCCATCGTGAGCGAGTCTTCCACCTCTACCGCGGGCACATCGACGCCCGGCGCGCCCTCTCCCGGCCGGGACTTCATCCGCGAGATGATCGACCGCGACCTCGCCGCCGGCAAGCACGGCGGCCGGGTCGTCACCCGCTTCCCTCCTGAGCCGAACGGCTATCTGCACATCGGGCACGCCAAGGCCATCTGCCTCAACTTCGGCCTCGCCGCCGAGTACGGCGGGCTCTGCAACCTGCGGCTCGATGACACCAACCCCGAGACCGAAGACCAGGAGTACGTCGGCGCCATCCTCGACGGGGTGCGCTGGCTAGGCTTCTCCTGGGAGGACCGGCTCTACTACGCCTCCGACTACTTCGAACAGCTCTACGACTTCGCCGTCGCGCTGATCGAGAGGGGCAAGGCCTACGTCTGTAGCCTGAACGAGGAGGAGATCCGGGCCTACCGCGGCACGGTCACCGAACCAGGCAGGCCGAGCCCGTACCGCGAGCGGACCGTGGCGGAGAACCTCGACCTCTTCGCCCGCATGCGAGCCGGCGAGTTTCCCGACGGCGCCCACGTGCTGCGGGCGAAGATCGACATGGCGTCGCCCAACATGAAGATGCGCGACCCGCTGCTCTACCGCATCAAACGCGCCACTCACTACCACCGCGGCGACGCCTGGTGCATCTACCCCTTCTACGACTTCGCACACCCCCTCTCCGACGCCATCGAGGGCATCACCCATTCGCTGTGCACCCTGGAGTTCGAGAACAACCGCGAGATCTACGACTGGCTGGTCGACACCCTGCCCTTCCCGGACCCACCGCGGCAGACCGAGTTCGCCCGCCTCAACCTCACCTACACCTTGATGAGCAAGCGCAAGCTGCTCGAGCTGGTGGAGAAGGGCCTGGTGGCCGGCTGGGACGATCCCCGCATGCCGACCCTCGCCGGCCTGCGGCGGCGCGGCTACACCCCGGCGGCCGTCCGTGACTTCTGCGACCGCATCGGCGTCGCCAAGGCGAACAGCACGGTGGACGTGGCCCTCCTCGAGCACTGCGTGCGCGAGGACTTGAACCGGGAGGTGCCCCGCCTGCTCTGCGTGCTGCGCCCCCTCAAGGTGGTGATCGAGAACTACCCGGCGGACACGACCGAGGAGCTGGAGGCGCCGCTCTACCCCCACGACGTGCCCAAGGAGGGCAGTCGCCAGCTGCCCTTCGGTCGCGAGATCTACATCGAGCGTGACGACTTCGAGGAGGTGCCGCCGCCCGGCTTCCACCGCCTGGCCCCTGGTCGCGAAGTACGCCTGCGCTACGCCTACCTGATCCGCTGCGAGCAGGTGGTGAAGGACCCGGCTTCCGGCGAGGTCGTGGAGCTGCGCTGCACCTACGACCCGGCAACCCGTGGCGGCGCCGCTCCCGACGGCCGCAAGGTGCCGGGCACCCTGCACTGGGTGTCGGCAGCGCACGCCTTGCCCGTCGAGGTCCGCCTCTACGACCGCCTGTTCGCCGTCGAGCGGCCGGACCTCGCCGAGGAGGGCTTCGAGGCATGCCTCAACCGCGAGTCCTTGACCGTGCTCCTTGAGAGCCGAGCGGAGCCAGCCGCCGCGGACCCGGCGCTGGGCGAGCGCTGCCAGTTCGAGCGCCAGGGCTACTTCTTCCGCGACCCGGTCGACTCCACCGCCGCGCGGCTGGTGTTCAACCGTATCGTCTCGCTGCGCGACTCCTGGGCCAAGCAGAGACCGGCGGCAGAGGCGACGCCCCCGCCGCGCCGCGAGCGAGGCGAGCCCAAGCCGGCTGCCGCCCCGGAAGAGCCGCTCTCTGCCGAGGAGAGCGCCGAGCTGGCCGCCGCGATGCCGGCGTTGCGCCCCGTCGTCGCGGCGGTCCTCGCCGAACACCCGGCCGAGGTGGAGCGCTACCGCGGCGGCAAGGTGGGCCTCCTCGGCTTCCTCCTCGCCCAAGCTCTCAAGAAGGCAGGAGGATCGGCGAGCCCGAAGCTGTTGAAAGCCGCCCTGCGCCAGGCTCTCGACGACTGAGGGCCCGCGACCCCTGTGATACCTTGCGCCGCCATGACGAGCTCGCTCACCGGCCCCGTGCGCGTGCGGTTTGCGCCGTCTCCGACCGGGTTTCTCCACGTCGGCGGCGCGCGGACCGCGATCTACAACGAGCTGCTGCGCCAGAGCCTGGGCGGCGCCTTCGTGCTGCGCATCGAGGACACCGACAAGGCGCGCTCCGACGAGGCGATGACGCGGCAGATCCAGTCGGCGCTGGCCTGGATCGGCATCGCGTGGGACGAAGGCCCGTTCCTGCAGAGCGAGCGGCTGCCCCGCCACCGCGAGCGGGGCGAGGAGCTGCTCGCCGCCGGCAAGGCCTACCGCTGCTTCTGCACCAGCGAGGAGCTCGACGCCCAGCGCGCCACGGCCGAAGCGCAGGGGATCACCTTCCGCTACCCGCGCACTTGCCGCCAGCTGAGCGAGGCCGAGGTCGCCGCCCGTCTGGACGCCGGCCGGGCTTTCGTCGTGCGCTTCGCCATGCCGGGAGGCAACATCCGCTTCTCCGACCTCCTGCGCGGCGAGATGGACTTCCCCCAGGACGCCCTCGACGACTTCATCCTGCTGCGCTCGGACGGCTCGCCGACGTACCACATGTCCGTCGTCTGCGACGACATCGACATGGCGATCAGCCACGTCATCCGCGGTGAAGACCACCTCTCGAACACCCCCAAGCACGTGCCCCTGTTCAGGGCCCTGGGGGCACCCGTGCCGAGCTTCTGCCACCTGCCCCTGATCCTCGGCCCGGACAAGAAACGGCTGTCGAAGCGCATCGGCTCGACCTCGGTCGAGGAGTTCAGGAACGAGGGCATCCTGCCGCAGGCGCTCTACAACTTCCTCGCCCTGCTCGGCTGGTCACCGGGCGACGACCGCGAGCTGATGAGCCGGGAGGAGATGATCGCGGCCTTCACCGTCGAGCGGCTGAACGCCTCGGCGGCGGTCTTCGACCGCGAAAAGCTGCTCTGGATGAACCAGCAGTACATCCAGAAGCTGGCGTTCAGCGAGCTGCGGCCCCACCTCGAGCCTTTCCTCGCCGAGGTCGGCGCCGCCGCGGTGGACGCCGGGCGCCTGGAGCGGATCGTCGACCTCCACCGGCCGCGGGCGAAGACCCTGCGTGAGATGGCCGAGGCCGTGCCCGCCTACTTCGCGCCCGCCCACGCCTACGACCCCGAGGCCTGCGCCAAATTCCTGGCGGACCCCGAGCTGCCCGCCCGTCTCACCGCTCTCGCAGCCCGGCTCGAGGCCCTGCCGAGCTTCGATGCCCTGAGCCTCGAGCCGGCCTTGCGGCAGCTGGCGGAAGAGCTGGGCGTGAAGGCGGCAGTGCTGATCCACCCCACCCGCATGGCGCTCACCGCCGCGACGGGCGGCCCCGGCATCTTTGATGTCATCGCCGTCGTCGGCCGCGAGGCCACGCGCCGGCATCTCGACGCCTTCGTCCGCTTCCTCACCGGCCCGCGGTAAGCTCGCCCTCGCGCCGCACGCCGTGTCTTGACGCCGCAGGGCGGCTTTGAGTAACCTTCCGGGCCTGCCATTTGGGGGATCGTCTAATGGCAAGACATGCGGCTCTGGACCGCAGAATCGGGGTTCGAGTCCCTGTCCCCCAGCCAAGCATCAGGCCAGGCAGGCGCTCCGCCAGACCGAGCAGCCCCGCAAGGCCAAGCGCTCCGCCAGCACAAACCCAAATTCGTGTAGGGCGCGCTCTGCGAGGACCGAGGTACAGTCACCGCGAGCTCGACGTCTAGGAGGTACCGGTATGCCGCGTGCGTCTCGGCCTCGGCTGGTTCCCGCTTTGCTGCTTCTCGCGCTCGGGTGTTGGCCCCTGGCCGCCGGGGGCCGCGAGGTCGGCCCGATCGTAAGCACCCCGAACGCCCCCATCCTGCCCGACAACGGCTGCCTCGACGACGCCACCGGCACCGGTCAGGGCGGGATCGCGGACGTGATCGTCGTCCCGGGCAGCCAGGTCTTCCTGGACGTCGAGGTCGAGCTGGCGATCACCCACAGCTGGCGCAGCGACCTGCAGGTCGCCGTGGACTATTCGGGCTCGGGCACGGGGCCGATCCGCCTCGTCAACAACCACGATGGCTCGGGGGACAACTACTACGCCCGCCTTGGCAGCCAGGCAGCCGTCGCCTGCAGCTCGCCGAGCGCCTGCGGTACGGCGAGCAACTGCAGCCTCCCCGGCACCGCGAGCTGGTGCTCGCCCGACGAGTCGCTCGCCGCGATCATCGCCCCGGGCTCGGGCGTGTGGACCCTCAGTGTCTGCGACCGCGCCGCGGGCGACACCGGCACACTGGTGGAATGGCGCCTGGACTTTCCCCTTCTCGACCCGGTCGAGCTGACGAGCTTTACGGTCGAGTAGCGAGCGAGGAGCGAAGCGGCGCGTCAGCCCCGGCGGTAGCCGTGGTCTTGGCGAGGCTTGGCCTCGTTGACCTTGAGCGTACGCCCCCCGAGCAGCGTGTCGGCCAGCGCCGAGACGGCAGCGTCTGCCCCGGCGTCGTCCATCTCGACGAAGCCGAAGCCGCGCGGCTGGCCGGTCTCACGGTCGGTGATCAGGTTGACGCTCTGGACCGTGCCGTAGGCAGCGAACAGCTCCCGTAGCTCCGCCTCGGTGGTCCTGAAAGGAAGGTTCCCGACGTAGATCCTCTTCGCCATACTCGCCAGCTCCACGTTCGCGGCTGCGAACGCCCCATCCCTTGACAGCTCCGGGCCCCGCTGGCCCGGAGAGCACAGGCATTTGATCAGCTCCCCGGCAGAGCACCGGGCGGTGCCTTCCGCGAGCCCTACCCAGAAGATCCAGCAAAGAGAGTACTGTCCGGCAGCCTAGCACAGGGGCTCGCCGCTCCCGCGCGTCGCCACCGCGGGCCCCGGCGAGAGGAGGCCGGCCGGGATCGCCCGACCGGCCCCGAGGCCTCGCGCGGTGACGCCCAGGCGCCGACTACGGCAGGTTGGCCTGCCCGGCGCAGCTCTGCAGCGCCCCCTTCTGCGCGCCCGTGATGATGCCGGCCTTCTTGAGGTCGTTCATCGCGTGCGAGACGCAGCTGACGAACTGGCCATGGTTGCCGGCACCGGCAGCGCAGTCCTCGATCTGCGTGAGGATGGTGCCGCCGCCCGGCAGCGGCAGGTTTGGCACGCCGGAGTCGCAGCCATCGATCTCAACCGACTTGAAGGTCCAGCCGATGTCGATCATCTCGTAGCCGGTGAGGTCGACGCCGTGCGGTAGATCGGCACTGATCGCTGGCTCCATCAGCAGGTTGGGGAAGGCGATGGTGTCGAAGTGAGAGATCGACGAGCCGCTCTGCACCGGGTTGGTGGCGTAGAGCTGCACGCGACCGGCGCTGTCGGCACCAGCGCGCAGGGCAGGATTGACGCCGAGGCTGACGTTCACCCCGCCGGCGAGCGCCGCCTTGAGGGCGTTGCCGTCGTCCAGGCTCACCCGCCCCGAGGGGATGGTGATCGAGGGGTCCGCACCGCCGAGGCCGGCAGCCGGGCAACCCGCGGCGTTGTCCGCCACGATCACGGCGGTAGCGCCGGCCGCCTGCGCGTTGGCGACCTTCACCACGAAACCGCAGGTGCCGCGATCGACCAGAGCGATGTTGCCGGCGACCGCGGCGGCGTTGGTGAACGGCGAGCAACCGTCAAAGGTGGTGGGACCGGCAGCGTCCGCGGGGTCGAGGGCGCGGACCAGGTTGCCGCTCACCCCGGGCGAGGAGAGCAACGGGCCGAAGGCTGCCGCACCGATCCGATAGGGCCCGAGCCCCGAGGGGCTGTTGACGGTGAGCGCCGGCCGGCCGAGGCCAAGGAAGCGCGCGGAGTTGGCCGTCACGTTCGGGCCCGACCAGACGATCTGGTCGCAACGCAGCGCCGAGGCCGCAATCGCCGCCGGGGTGGTGAGCGAGTTCCAGTTCACCCCCAGCGTGTTGTCACGGGTAAAGGTGGCGTAGATGTCCGTCAGGCCAGCCGGCGAGGCGCCGGTGGTCTCGGTGATGAAGTTGGCGAAGCCGAGGCCATGGCCGAGCTCGTGGGTGAGCACGGTGACGAAGTCGAAGTTGGTACCGTGGTTGTTGTCGAAGCCGTAGTACCAATCACGGCCGGTCAAACAGCCAGGATCGGTGCCGATGCGGCCGTTGGCGAAGACGACGATGTCATCGTTGAACGGCGCCACCAAGAGGCCCGGGTCCGGCGGACCGGGGGTGAGGTCGGCGCCCGCGAGCTTGTTGGCAAGGGCCGAGTGATACCAGGTGTTGGGGAAGACGGCACCGGGGAAGTTGGCGAAGATCTGGATGGTGCCCGCCGAGGCGAGGACACCGCTCGTCGGCGTGCAGGACTGGGGCGAGAAGGTGGCCTGGACGACGATGTCGACGTCGCTGTCGAGGATCGCACCCCAGACGTCGGCCACGAACTGCATGGCGTTGAGCCGCTGCTCACCGAGAGTGGTGCCGTTGTTGCCGCCCACCGGGGCCTTCGGCGTCGGGTCGTTGAAGCCGACGCCCGGGGCATCGACGTTGTTGATGATGAAGTTGGCGGCCGAAGCCGGGCCGGCGGCGAGGAAGGCAGCGAGCAGACCGAGAGCGAGAATGGTGACCTTTCTCATTGCCTACTTCTCCTCTTCGGTGCTGCCGTTGAGCAGCAGATCGACCGCCTGCTCCGGCTCGTCGACGCAGCTGAGCTCCGCCGTGCCGTCCGGGCGCAGCGTGGCGACCTCGAAATCGAGGTGATCAACGCCGAGGACCGCGGAGAGCATGCCGTCGCGGTGGGCCAGCACCCGCACCGGCTGCGGCTCGCCGTACTGCTTCTTGAACGCCGCCGCCAGCTGCTGGCGCTCGGCAGGCGTCGGGGCCCGCATGCGGCCCGTCACCGGATCGATCGACACCACCATCCCGTTGAGCAGAGGATGGGGGACCTCCAAGGCCGGCGCCTGGGCTCCGTTCGACGGCTGGCTCTCCTCCGCGGCGGAGCTACCGCCGAGCAGGAAGGCGGCGGCGCCGAGGATCGCGATCCCGGCAACCACCTTGAGACTTGCTCTGGGCATGCTGCAACCTCCTTCTTGGGGTTGGACAGGTCGAGTCGCCGGGCGCCCACGCTGGACGTCCCACCGAGCTCTCCCCCTTCATCCGAGTTCAGCGTAAGAACACCAACGCAACGATGATCCGCCGGCCCCGGGGCCGGCCAAAGAAGAGGGTTTCCCAACGGCAGGCCTCAGCGGGCCGTGGTCTCTTCTGCTTCGTCGCGTTTTCCATGGGCTTCCCAATTAAGGGCAGCTCGAACGCTGAAGCGGGACAACCGCCGCCAACGAGCGGCTGCCGGCGAACCGCGGTGAGAAGGGAATCTCGGTTGGGGTCGGCTGCCCCCAGGGTGTCCGCTCCAGCCAGCCTCGCGAGGCCCTCCGGGTGGAGGGCCTCGCGAGGCTGGCGCGTGGCGCGGAGCGCCTCAGTGGCGGTAGGTCGAGGAGAGCGGCACGACGTCTTCTGGCCGATCGCCCGCGAAGAGGAGGCGGCCCTCGGAGTAGGTCACGTCCCTGAGAGTGAGGGCGAGGACCTCGCCCAGCTCCTCCACCGGATGGACCTCGATGCGGTCGCGCACCTCGCGTGGCAGGTCTTCGAGGTCAGCGACGTTGGCGGCCGGCAGGACGAAACGACCGATCCCGGCCCGCACGGCACCGAGGATCTTCTCCTTGACGCCGCCGATCGGCAGCACGCGGCCGGAGAGGGTCACCTCGCCGGTCATCGCCACGTCGGGCCGCACCGGCCGGCCGGAAAGCGCCGAGATGATCGCCGTCGCCATCGTGATGCCGGCCGACGGCCCATCCTTGGGGATCGCCCCGGCCGGCACGTGGACGTGCAGGTCGCTCTTGAAGGCGTCCTCGTCGATGTGGAGCGACGGTGCGTGGGCCCGCGCGTAGGTCCAGGCGGCCCGCGCCGACTCCTTCATCACGTCACCGAGCTGGCCGGTGAGCACCAGCTCGCCCTTGCCCTTCATCGACGACGCCTCGACGAACATGATGTCGCCGCCGACCGGCGTGTAGTACATGCCGGTCGCCACCCCCACCTGATCGTGGCCAGCCGCCCGCTCGGGATGGACGCGGGGGCGGCCGAGCAGATCGCGTACCATCGCGGCGTCCAACCGAACCACCGGGGCCTCGTCGGCGGCGACCTTGCGGGCCACCTTGCGGGCCACCCGGCCGATCTCACGCTCCAACTGCCGCACGCCGGCCTCGCGCGTGTAGCTGGTGATCAGGGTCGCCAGCGCTTCGTCGGCGAAGGTGAGCTGCTCGGCGCCGAGGGCGTTGTCCGCCAGCTGGCGAGGTACCAGGTACTGGCGGGCGATCGCCAGCTTCTCGCGCTCGGTGTAGCCGGAGAACTCCACCACCTCCATGCGGTCGAGCAGGGGGCCGGGGATGTTCTGCAGGAAGTTGGCGGTGCAGACGAAGAGCACCTCCGAGAGGTCGAAGGGGATGCCCAGATAGTGATCGGTGAAGGAGTCGTTCTGGGCCGGATCGAGCACCTCGAGGAGGGCCGAGGCCGGGTCGCCCTGGAAAGAGACGCCGAGCTTGTCCACCTCGTCGAGGAGGAAGACCGGGTTCTTGCTGCCGGCCTGCTTGAGGCCCTGGATGATGCGGCCCGGCATCGCCCCCACGTAGGTGCGGCGGTGGCCGCGGATGTCCGCCTCGTCGCGCGCCCCACCGAGTGAGATGCGCACGTACTTGCGCCCCATGGCCCGGGCGATCGACTTGGCGATCGACGTCTTACCGACACCCGGCGGGCCCACGAAGAGCAGGATGGGGCTGCGCCGGCGGGCCTCTTCGGCATCACCGCCGCTCGCCGGTCCCGGCGCGGTCTCGCCACCATCCTCCTCGGCAGTCGCCTCCGGGCCCCCGTCGGCGCCTTCCCTCGCGGCGATGGCCGCGCGCTCGCCCTGCCGTGCGGCTTCGCGCAGCTGGCGCACGGCAAGGAACTCGAGCACCCGGTCCTTGACCTCGCCGAGCGCGTAGTGGTCCTGGTCGAGAATCTCTTGCGCATGCTTGAGGTCCAGCTGCTCCTCGCTGCGCTCGCTCCAGGGCAGCTCGGCAACCGTCTCGAGGAAGGTGCGGATGACCTGGGACTCCATCGCCTCGCGGCCCATCCGCGACAGGCGCCCAAGCTCGCGATCGACCTCCTTGCGCGCCTCGGCCGGTAGCTCGAGGGCGGCGAGCTTCTCACGCAGCTCTTCGAGGTCCTCGTTGCCGTCGGCCTCACCCAGCTCCTTCTGGATCGCCTTCATCTGCTCGCGCAGCAGCATCTCCCGCTGCCGGCCACCCAGCTCCTCCTGCACCTTGGACTGGATGTCCTCCTGCGCCGCGAGGACGGCGATCTGCTTGCCCACCTGGACGAGGACGCGACGCAGCCGCTCCTCGACCGACAGGGTCTCGAGCAGGCTCTGGCGCTCCTCGACGGTGGCCTCGGTGTAGGCGGCCACCATGTCGGCAAAGCGGCCGGGGTCCTCGACGGTGCCGAGCACTTGCTGTACGGCGTCCCGCGGCAAGCCGATGCGCTGGGCGAGCTCAGCGGCCCGCTGGCGCACCTCGCGGTAGAGCCCCACGAAAGAAGGGTCGTCCGGCTTGAGCGGCGGCAGCTCCTCGGCTTCGCGGACCACCGCCTGGAGGTAGCCGTCCTTGTCGGCGATGCGCACGGCGATGCCCCGGCTCTTGCCGTGCAGCAAGACCTGGACACCGGAGAGGCTGCGCTGCAGCTGATCGAGGCGGGCGATGGTGCCGATGGTGAAGAGGTTCTCGGCGGTCGGCAGCTCGGCGTCACTGCGCTGCGCCACCGCGAAGACCAGGCGATCGGGGCTTTCCATCGCTGCCTCGATCGCCTTGAGCGTGCCGGGCCGCCCAGCGGCGATCGGCATCGTCACGGTCGGGAAGAGAACGATCTCGCGGAGCGGTAGGACGGGAAGGCTGATGGGTTCGGTCATGACAGTCCTCAAGGCGAAGTTGAGCCAACGCCGCTGAAGAAAACCAGCCCTGGGCAGTCGATATTCCGAACCCTACAGCAGACGACTAAGATCCAAGCAAATTGCTCCCTTCCACTCACGGGCCTACGGGTGCGATGGCGGCGGCTCGGGCTGCGGCGTCTCCTCGTGAGCCCGGGCCCGGGCCCTTTCCAGGTCACGCTGGGCGCGCTCCACCTCCCGCCGCGCCCGTTCGAGGACGGCCTCGGCGCGCTCCAGCTCCGAACGGGCGTCCCTGGCCGCGCCGGCAGCCTTGCGGCTGACCCTCTCGAGCTCGCGCTCACTCCGCGCGCGATCCGCGGCGAAGGCCTCGCGGGCCTTGGCCTCGGCCTCGGCGGCGATGCGCTCGATCTCCTCGGCGTCGGGCATCTGCTGGCGCGCCTCTGCGAGCGCCCGGCGCATCTCCGCCTGGAGGGCCTCAGAATCGAGCGCGGCACGGACCTGCTCCTGGCTCTCCGCCAGCGCCCGGCGGATGCTCTCCTCGATCTCGGGGCGATGCCGCTCCACCTCGGCCATCGCCTGCCGGCTCGCCTCGCGAATCGCCTCCTCCAGGGCCGCACGGGCCTCGGGGCCGAGCTGGCCACCGCCGCTCTCGAGCGCTTGATGGATCGTCGCGTCGAGGTCCGCCCGCCAGGCCTCGGAGCCGGGACGGGGAGCCGGGCGCGGCGTAGCGCCGGAAGAGGACCGCCCGTCAGGACGCGGAGCGGACCGCGGGCGCGGCGTCGGCGCGGGCCGGCCAGGCTCCGCAAGGGGGGCCACCGGGGCCAGCATCGGCGCGGTCGGCTCTCCCTCTTCGGGCTCCGGGGCCGCCATCTCGTCGAGCTCTGGGGCCTCCATCGCCAGGTCGTCCGGCTCTGGCATCTCAGCAGGAGGAGCGCTGGCGAGGACCATCGCTGGCGGCGCCGGCAGGGCGAGCTCGTCGCCAGCCAGGGCCGGAGGAGCGGGAGGGGCGGAAGGAGCCGTCGGGACTGTCGGTGCCGAGGTCGGCACCGTGGCGGGAGCCGGCGGAGCAGGCGGCACGACGGGAGCCGGCGGGGCAGGTGGCCCCAGGGGATGCGGCGGGGCCGGGGGCCGCGGCACGGCCATCGGCTGCGGCGGAGGCGGCGGCATCGGGGCCTCTGCTGGCGGTGGCGGGGGCGGGGCAACGCTCTTGGCGAGGGTCGCTCCGGGCGCGACCAGCGTCACCGCCACGAGCGTCGCGGCGACGGCCGTGGCCAGCAACCAACCATGATGCCGGCGGGAAGAGGCGGCGCCGGCAGGACCGGGAACCAGCAGCCGCTCGACGCGGCGCGCCAGGCGCGAAGGGCTCGCCGCCATCCCCGGCACCAGGGCCGGTGCTTCGCCCGGCAACAGCCACCCGGCCACCTCGGTCAGGCAGCGCGCGAGGTCCCGCGGGCGGCCCGTGAGGTCCGCTGCGCGGTCGTCGCAGTGGTACTCGGCCAGCTCAGCGAGCCGGCGGCCGGCAACGCGGTTGAGGGGCTGCACGAAGAGCGCGCATTCGAGGCCACGCTGCAGCAAGAGCCAGAGCGGATCGCGGCGCTCGAGATGCGCGAGCTCGTGCGCCAGGATGCTCTCCTGCTGCGGCGCCGCAAGGCTGGTGACCGCCCGTTCGGGCAGGCAGATCTCGGGCCGCAGCACGCCGCGGGCGAAGGGCGCAGTGAGCCGCGGCACGCGGCTCAGGTCGGCTTGGCGCCGTGTCCCCACCGCCAGCTCGAGCCGGCGCAGCATGGCCGCCAGAGGGCCGCCGGCGAGCAGCTCACGCTGCGCCAGGCGGCGGCGTAGGGCCTGCCAGCGGGCGGCGAGCGAGCCCAAGAGAGCGACAGCGACCACCATCCAACCGAGCGCGAGCCACGCCAGCCAGGGGGTCGGAGGGCTTGGGCTCGCCGCTTGGGGTGCTGACGCGGAGAGCTCGGTGACCGCAACGTCGCTCGCCAGCTCTGCTCGCGGCGAGACGCCGCTCACGGGCGACAGTTGTTCGGCCGTCACGGATGTGACGATCGCGACCTGCGGCGAGCGCGCCACCACCTGTTGCGCACGGCCAGCAACCGGCAAGCCGAGCGCCAGCTGCAGGGAGGCCGTCAGCAGCCCACCGAGGACGGCGGCCCGCCAGATCGCCTCTTCGGTGCGGAGGGCCGTGGCGGTCTGCGGACGCCGAGCGAGCTGGCGGCTGACCAGCCAGGCGAGGGAGAGCAAGAGCGTGCTGTGGACGAGGTAGGTCAGGAGCCAGGCCCCTGCCAGGCCGGCGAGGCCGGGCGTGGTGACGGTGAGCATCTCAGTCTTCCTCCCCTTCGGGTTGGCTGAGCCGCGCCTTGAGCGCGGCGAGGTCGGCGGGATCGATCTCGTACTCGGCGATCAGATGCGAGACGAGGGCGGCGGCGTTGCCGTCGAACAGGCGGTCGGTGAGCTCGCTGACCATCGAGCGGCGCACCTCGGCCTCGACGACGGTGGGCCGGAAGATGAACTTGCGGCCCTCGGCGCGATGCTCCACGACGCCCTTGGCCTCCATCTTGGTCAGCATCGTGGCGATGGTGGTGGGTGCCAGGCCGCGGTCGGCCTCGAGGTCGCGATGGACCTCGGCGGCCGAGGCCTCGCCCCGGGCCCAGAGAACGTGAAGGATCGCCAGCTGCAAGTCGCCTAATCGGTGGGTCGTCGTCATCGTCGTCTCCGATCTCTAACTACCGAGATAGTACTACTATGGTAGTTGATCGTCAAGCGTCCCCAGACCTAGACCTCTGACCCAGGCCTCTGACTCAGGAGAGACGACGCGATGCGGGGCTCGCCGGTTGCACCGGCGAGCCGATCAAGCAGAGCGGAAGAGAGGCAAGGTGGGGCCGACGAAGCCCGGGAAGAGGCGGGTGCGATCGCTCACCCCGAGGTGCCGGGCCGCCACCTCGGCGAAGACGCTGCGGAAGTCGACCTGCACGGGCAGGTCGCGGCCTTCGTAGAGCGCATCGCGGTCGAGGCTCTCGATGCCACCGTGGACCCGCCCGCCGGCCACCCGGTTACCGACCACGAAGAGGCAGGAGCCGTGGCCGTGGTCGGTGCCGCCAGAGCCGTTCTCGGCCACCGTCCGCCCGAACTCGGTCATTGTCATCAGCACGACGTCGTCCTGGTGGCTGCCGAGATCGCTCCAGAAGGCGGCGATGGCCCGCGCGAGGTCGCTCGCCCGCCGCGCGAAGCTGCCCTGCGCCGCCCCCTGCTGCACGTGGGTGTCCCAGCCGGCCGTCTCGGCGAAGGCCACCTCGAGACCGACGTCGGCGCGGATCAGCCGGGCGATCTGTCGCAGGGCCTGGCCGAGCGGCGACGGCGGATAGCCGGCCCTGGTGGCATCCTGCAAGGCCCCGGGGCCCTCCGCCGCCAGCAGCCGTACCGCCTCGAAGGTGTCGGCGGCAGCCGACCGCAGCGCCGGGTCGGTCGCCTGCCGGTAGAGCGCCTCGAAGCCGCCGCCGGACGTACCGCCGCCCGGGGCCCGCAGCTCGGCGAGGTCGGCGACGGCAATCGCCGCCGCCGGGCCGCTCAACGAGCGCGGCATGCTGGCGGTCAACGCCATCGCCTTGAGCGGCGTACCCTCGTGGCCCAGCTCGCCCACTACCCGGTTGAGCCAGCCGCTGGGGGCCGCCCGCCGGCCGGGCAACCCGGACTCCATGAAGTCCTGCGCGTCGAAGTGCGAGCGGGTCGGGTCCGGTGAGCCCACGCCGTGGACGATCGCCAGGCGACCTTCGCCGAACAGCGGCCGCAGGGCCGCGAAGCCGGGATGCAGCCCGAAGCGGCCGTCGAGGTCGAGCACTCGTTCCGTACCTGCGCTTGCGGCCGCGCCGAGGGCGAGGCGGGGGCGCAGACGGCGCAGAGCAGCCTCCTCGGCGACCAGCGGCACTGCCGCGAGGCCGTCCATGGCCCCGCGCTGGAAGATCGCGACGAGAACGCGGCGGCCCCCGAGCTGGCGCGGCGGGGCTGCCGCCAGCGCGGCGCGGCGCAGGAAGTCCGGCCCAACGCCGAAGCTCAGGAGCGACAAGCCAGAGGCCTTGAGAAACGCACGGCGGGTGGTCATCGCTGCCTCCTCAACGGCGCTGGAACTCGGGAGAGCCGAGGATGGCGGCGAGCACGCGCTGCTCCTCGGTGGGCGGCGCGAGGCGCACGGGGGGCGCCTCGCGGCGTGGGAAGAGCCGTTCGATGGGCGTGCGGAGCATTGCCCCGTCCCCTTCGCGCCGGCGGCGGGGAGCGGCGGCGGCTGGGGCCGGTGAGCTGAGGTCGAGGCTGGCGGCGGCGGCCTCCAGCTCGGTGAGCAACACAGGGCTCTCTCGTTCGGGTAGGAGGCGCGGGAGATAGCGCGCCAAGAGCTCCCGGCGGGTAGCTCGTTCCCCCTCCGCGGCAGGAGGCAGCCTTACGCCAGCGATCCGCCCTGCGGCCAGCTCGGCGGCGAAGCTCATGCGCTCGAGGAGAGAGCCCGTGCTCACCCAGGCCTCTGCCTGGTCGGGGTAGCCGGTCGGCGCCGGGTGAAGGTACAGCGGCTGGCCCATGCGGGCGACCCATTCGAGGGTGGCCGCCGGGTCTTCGACATCGGCGTCGAGGCCGCGCAGGGCTGAGGCGGCAAGCTCGAAGGGGGACTTGATCTTCGCCCGGCGGGCCGCCGGCGCCCACAGCTCGGGCGAGCAAGCCAGGGCGAGCACCACCGCCCGCAGGTCGCCGCCGGTGGACGTGAAAGTCGCCGCCAGGCGGTCCACGAGGGCGGGCGGCGGATCGTCGCTCACGAAGCGGACGGCCAGCTTGCGGGCCAGGTGGCGAGCCGTCGCTGGGTGGCGAGCGAGGAGCGCCAGCACCTCTTCTCCATCCTCGATGCCCCGCCCGGCGGCGAGCCGCTGGCCCAGGACGGTCTTCGCGCCGGCGTCGTGAGCGTCCGGCCGGAAGAGGAACTCGCCGTCGACGATCAGGCCATGGACCCCCTGCCGGCGGGCGCGGGCGATGCGTTCTTCGACCATCTCCCGGCGCGGTCCGGGCGGGATCACCGTCCAGCCGGTGAAGGCGCGGGCGACCTCGACGACGTCCTGCTGGCCGTAGCCACCGTCGACGCCGAGGGTGTGGAGCTCCAAGAGCTCGCGGGCGTAGTTCTCGTTGAGCCCGTCGGCCCGCCGGCGTGGCGCCGCCTCGCGTGGGGAGCGCTGGCCGCGCTCCCCACGGCCCTCCCGGCGCGCCGGCACGAGGGTCGGCTGGCCGGGATTGGCCACCGAGCGAGCGTTGTCGAGGTAGAGCAGCATGGCAGGGTGGCGGGCGGTCGCCGCCAGTAGCTCGCCGAAGCTGCCCAGCAGATGCGGCCGCACCGCGTCGCGCTCGAAGGCCGGGACGTAGCTGCGCGTCTCGGCATCGGCGAGCGAGACGTAGAAGTGATTGAGCCAAAAGTCGGCCAGCACCTCGTGCAGCTGTCCCTCGGCGTAGACGGCGCGGTAGAGGCGCTGCGCCAGGAGCTCGCCGAGCAGCTGGCGTTGCGAGCGGTAGCCCATCTCGCGGGCATAGCGCATCACCTCCCGGCGCTGCTCGCGGCGCTGGCCCTCGTCGCCGCCCTCCCGGTCCGGCAGCTCGCTGAGAGCACCCGCCGCGTAGGCCTCGCGCAGCAAGAGTCCGGGGTCGCGGTAACGCTCGACGACAGTGCTGAGCGAGAGGTCCAGGGTCTCGAGGGGTTCCAGGCGACGCGCCAGCTCACGGTCGGCCGGCGAGCCATCGAGCTGGCGGAGGAACCAAGGCTCGAGGCCCTCGGCAACCACCGCGTCCACTTCGCCGGGCCGTGCTCCATAGCTGAAACGATCGAGCAGATGGGCCGCCGCCTGCCGCTCGCTCAGGCCCGCTTGCCGCCACGGAAAGTGGAGCGCCGTCTCGAGGCCGACCTCGGGGTCGAGCGGGCGGGCCGGGCTGGCCCAGGCGGGGTCGAAGCCGAGGGCGAAGGCCAGGAGCAGGACCGGAAAGCGCGGCCGGGTTCGCATCGCCACCTCCTTGGCGCGCCCCATGGCGCGCAGTGGCTGTGAAACAATCCCTCGGCCTCGATCTTGCGCCCCGCGCCGGACCGCCATGTCGCGCCCCTCCTCGCCACGCCCGCCTTCGCCGCTCAAGCGCCGGTTGATGCTCGCCTTCTTCAGCTGGTACCCGCCCTACGCCGGCGCCGGTATCCGGGTGGTGACCAAGCAGCCGGAGCGCGGTCTCTACGAGGCCGAGATGCGGCTACGCAGCTGGAACCGCAACTATCTCGGCACCCACTTCGGGGGCTCGCTCTACTCGATGTGCGACCCCTTCTACCTGCTCATCCTGAGCGATCAGCTGGGGCCCGACTACGTGGTGTGGGACAAGGCGGCGAGCATCCGCTTCCGGCGGCCCGGCCGCGGCCGGGTGCGCGCTCGCTTCGAGGTCTCGCCGGCGGCGGTGGCCGAGATCCGCCGGCGGGTCGAGGCCGAGGGCAAGGTCGAGCCGACCTTCTCGACGCAGGTGCTCGACGACGCCGGCCAGGTGATCGCAGAGGTCGAGAAGGTGCTTCACGTGCGACGGCGCGACACCGCGCCATAACCCAAGGCGCGCCCGCCCGTATCCTTCCGAACGGAGCCCTGAAGGGAAGTGGCGGCCGGGTGGCGAATAGCCTCTCTCGCCTCGCGTATAGACTTCCCGTGAACGTAGCGATGGCCCTGCCCCCGACCTCCCTCACTGCCGTCGCCGGCAACGACGACCGCGATCTCGTGGCGCGCGCCCGGCGGGGCGACGAAGACGCCGCCGGCGAGCTGGTGCAGCGCTTCCGCCGCCCGGCCTATCTGCTGGCGCTACAGCTGCTCGGCAACCCCGACGACGCCTTCGACGTGGCGCAGGACTCGCTGCTGCGTTTCTTCTCAAAGCTCAACCGCTTCGAGACCGAGCGGCCGGTCAAGCCCTGGCTGCTCGCCATCGTCCGCAACCGTGCCCGCGACCTCCTGCGCCGCAAGCGAGTGCGCAAGACCGAACCGCTGGAGAGCGAGCCGGAGCATTTCCGCCCCGAGCTGATCGACGCCACGGCCAACCCCGAGCGCGACGTCGCCCAGCAACAGCTGCGCGAGAAGCTCTGGCAGGCGCTCGCCGCCTTACCGCCGGCCCAGCGGGAGATCCTCGTGCTGCGCGACTACCAGGACCTCTCCTACGCCGAGATCGCGCACGTTCTCGCCATCCCCATCGGCACGGTGATGTCGCGGCTGCACCGCGCCCGCGCCACCCTGCGCCAGCTTCTGGTCAGCGGCGGTGGCTGGGAGAACGAGGACGGCGCGGCGCGAGGTGATGTGTGAGTGAGCCCCGTCTCCCCTTCGACGAGTCGCTCCTCTCCGGCTACGTGGACGGCGAGCTGACCCAGGCCGAGGAACAGAGGGTGCGGGTCTACCTGGAGGACCATCCAGCTGCCCGCGCCCAGGTCGAAGAGATGCAGCGGCTGCGGACGGCCACCCTTGGCACCGGCTTCCACTTCCCCGGCGACACCCAATGGAGCGAGCTTCCCCGCGGCAAGGCGAGCTCGCTCGCCCGCACCCTCGGCTGGGCGGCGCTCGTCGCCTCCAGCCTGTCGGTCGTCGGCTCCGGCTTCTGGTACCTCGCCACCAGCCCCCACGGTCTGCTGCCGAAGCTGGTGGGCCTGGGCGCCGTCAGCGGCTTTCTGCTGCTCTTTCTCTCGGTGCTGATCGATCGCCTGCGAACGCTCGGCAGTGATCGCTATCGGAGGGTGCAGAAATGATCCTCGCCTCCAGCGAGACCATCGCCGGCCGGCGCATCGTGCGCACCCTCGGCCTCGTCCGCGGCAACGCCATCCGCGCCCGCCACCTCGGTCTCGACTTGATGGCCAAGCTGCGCAACCTGGTGGGCGGCGAGATCTCCGAGTACACCAAGCTGATGGCCGAGGTCCGCGAGCAGGCCCTCGACCGCCTGGTGGAGGAGGCTCGCGACCTCGGTGCCAACGCCGTGGTGGCCCTCCGCTTCACCACCACCGAAGTCGCCACCGGTGCCGCCGAGCTCCTCGCCTATGGCACCGCCGTGGTCGTCGAGGACGATCCCGCCGCCTGATCTCCGGCGGCTCGCCGCCCCCTTCAGATCTCCATGATCTCGGCGAGCCGGCGCTCGCAGAGGGGCACGCCTGCCGGCAACCAGGCGCGGAAGCCCGCCGAGGCGAAGAGCTCCGCATCTCCCGGGTAGGTCGCCACCAGATAGAGCGGAAAGCGCTCGAAGATCTCGCCGTCGGCGCGCCGCCGCCGGGCCTGGACCCGCGCCCGCTTCTCGGCCGCGGCATCGAGATGGCCGGCGAGATAGGAGATCGCCCGCAGCTGCGCCACCGACCTCTCGTCCGTGAGGGTGGGCGGCGGCGGCCCGGCCGGCGGGCCGCCGAGGACGCGGTTCGCCGCCTTGATCAAGCCGCGGCGCAGCGCCTCGCGGGGGCCCAGCTCCTGCCAGCGCTGCCGCCAGCGCGCCAGGCGCTGGTCGAGCTCCGGCGCCGCCGGCACCTCGGCACCGCCAGCCGCCCGCGGCGCGGTGTTGGCGATATGCCCGGCGTAGGGGTCGAGCCGGAAGCTGTCGCCACCCGGGTTGTTGCGCTCGAGGAGGGCCTGGGTGCGAGCCGTCAAAGTCAGCATCACGGCCGGCATCAGCCGGCCCCAATGGCTGGCGTCGTAGTTCTTGTAGGCGGTGAGGAAGGCGTTGCGCTCGAAGAGGAAGCCGCGGTTGAACAGGCCGAGGAGGTCGCTCGTCGCGCTCGAGCGATGGTGCACCACCGCCCGCGGCGCGAAGACCACTCGCTCCCCCCCGGCCCACAGGCGCCAGCCGAGATCGACGTCCTCGAGGTAGGCGAAGTAGTCGGCGTCGAAGCCGCCGGCGGCGAGGAACGAGTCGCGGCGCACCAGCAGGTTGCCACCGCAGGCGAAGGGCAGCTCGGCCCCTTCGGCCGGCACCTGGGCCTCGCCTAGCCGCCGCCGAAAATCGAGCTGGAAGGCGTGGCCGTCGAAAGTCATCACGCCGCGCCCGAAGTCCAAGCGCTCACCGTCCCAGTCGACGATCAGCCCCGAGACCGCCGCGACGTCCGGCCCAGCCGCGGCGAGACCGGCCACCAGCTCCTTCAGCCAGGCGGGCTGGGGGCGGGTGTCGTTGTTGAGCAGGGCCACGGCGTCGCCCTGCGCCAGCTCCACCAGGCGGTTGTTGCCAGCACAGAAGCCGAGGTTGACCGGGCTCTCCACCAGCCGCACGGCCGGGTGGTGCTGGCCGAGCCAGGCGGCCGTGCCGTCCGTCGAGCCGTTGTCGAGAACGATCACCTCCCAGGGCACACCGGGGTCCTGCTGCGCGGCGAGGGCCTCGAGGCAGGTCGCGAGGTGGTGCCTGCCGTTCCAGGACAGGATGGCGACGGAGACGTGCTGGGGGCGGGAGGGCATCGCGATCTCGGTGGGTCTAGCGGCGGCCGGCGAGCCTGCGGGCCCAACGGCGCAGCCGGAAAGAGAAGCTGTCAGGGGGAGCGACGGTGGCCGGCCGGAAGGCGAAGCGCTCCTTGCTAGTGTCCTGGCGCGGCGCCCGGCAGAAGGCGACGAGGGGGGCAAGCACCCGCTCCCAGGCAAAGCGCGCCGCGAGCGCGCGGCCGGCCCGGCTCCGTGCCGCCACCTCGGCCGGTTCGTCGAGGAGCTGGGCGAGGGCCGCGGCCAGCGCCGGCACGTCCGCCGGTGGGACCACCCAGCCCGCCCGCTCCTCGGCAAGCAGGCGGGCGACGGTGCCACCTTCGCTGGTCACCGCCGGGCAACCGGCGGCGAGGGCGTCGAGGAAGCGGGTGCGCAGGGCGAGATCGGTCTCGATCGACGGCCGGTGGGTGGCGACCAGGGCATCGACGTCGCGCAGCAGGTCGTAGCGCCGCTCGAACGGCACCCAGGGGATCGCCTGCACCCGTGCCCCCCACCAGCCGCGCCGCCGGCACCAGGCCTCCACCTCGGCGAAGAGGCGTTGGGGGGTCGCCTCACGATTGGGGTTCTCGACCAGCAAGAGGGTCCAGGGCCGCTCTGCCAGCTCGCCGAGGGCGCTCAGCAGCGTCCAGGGATCGTACCAATCGTAGAGGCCGCCGAAAAGCAGACGGCGCTCCCCGGCCGCCCGCGACGGCAGCACGGGTTGGTGAGCCGGCAGCTCGTCGGGCACCCCGAACGGCACCTCGGCGATCAGCCCGGCGAGGGCCGGATCGGCCGCCGTGCGCTCGGGGTTGAGCCGCCCCAGCGCCGTCAGCAGGCCGAGGTAGTAGAGGCGCTGCTCGGCCGAGGAGCAGAGGAAGAAGTCCCCCCGCGACATCTGCAGCACCCAGGTAGCGTGGTCGTTGCGGTAGGGGTCGAGGCCGAGCGTGGCGCTGTAGTGGAGGTTCTCGACCAACCAGGGGTCGTAGAGGTCGATCGCCACCGGCAGCGCCGGGCATTCGAGCAGCAGATCGTTGGCGAGCTGGCCCTGGGCCACGGCGCCGTCGCAGTCAGCGAGGAGCTCGGCGAGCTTGCCGCGCTCGAAACGCCGCACCGGGGAGCTGAGCGGCGGCACCTCGACCGGGTCGCCGGCGGTCATCACCACCACCTCCAGGCCCGGCCGCGGCAAGCGGCGGGCGAGCTCGAGGTAGCGCAGGCCGATGCCAGCCATCCGCGCCCGCAGGGGCTCGCTCGCGAGAAGGGCGATGCGGCTCATCGTCGGCAGAGACCTCGCGCCCTAGCGGAAGCGCCGCTGCCACCATTGGTGGAAACGCCAGGCGCGGGTGCCCTCCATCGCCTCGATCTGCTCCTTCTGGCGAGCGATCTCCGTGTAGAGGCGGCCCACCAGCTCGGTCTGCCTGCCGAGGTCGTGGGTGAGCCGCTCCTCCTCGACGTAGAGGCGCTCCAGCTCGCTCTTGGCGTCGTCGAGGCCCTGGCGCACTCCAGCGAGCTCACCGTTGAGGCGGTGGTAGCGCTCCTCGCCCGCGAAACGCTCGCGAACGGCGGTGGCATGGCGCTCCACCCACTCGCGGGCCTCCCGTCGCACGGCCGAGCGTTCCTCGGCCACCACCACCAGCTCTTCGCGCAGGCGGTCGATGGCGGCGGCCAGTCGCTCCGGGCGCAAGAAGTCGGCGTGCTTGGCGAGCACCGCGGCCTTGAGGCGCAGGAAGTCGCCTCGGCTGCGCGGCGCATCCCCCAGGATGTGGTGCCCGGCGCCGCGGAAGTGGCGGTACTCGCAGGTCACCTGGCGCAGATGGTGGAAGGGGACGAGCCGCGCCAGGCGGATGAGCAGGTCCCAGTCCTCGAAGAAGGGCAGCTCCGGGTCGAAGGGGCCGACCCGGGCGAGCAGCGGGCGGGCGACGATCAAGGTGTTGAAGGGGATGTAGTTGTCGAGCAGCAGCAGGTCCGGGTCGAAGTCCCGGCTGTAGGGCAGGCGGCGCTCCACGGCCTTCCAGCCCTTCTCGCCATCCGGCGCGTAGACCCCCACAGCGGCATCCGTGTAGGCGACCTCGATGCCGGCGCCGCCCACCAGGCCGGCGAGGGTCGCCAGATGCTCCGGCGCCACCAGGTCGTCGTCGTCGAGGAAGGCGACGTGGCTGCCGCTCGCCGCCTCGACGCCGGCCTGGGCCGCCCGCGCCCGCCCGCCCGTCTGCGGCAGGTCCACACGCCGGACGGGCAGAGGAAAGTCACCGGGCACCACCGGCGGCCGGCCGCCGTCGTTGACCAGCACCACCTCGGCCCGCGAGTACGTGCTCGCCGCCAGGCTGGCAAGGGCCTCGCCGAGCAGCTGGGGGCGGTCCAGGGTGCGGACGACAACCGAGACGAGCGGCCCCTCGCGCACGCTGGCGAGCTCCGGCACGCCGCCGAGGGTGGCGATGAGCTGCGCCGGGCTACGGGAGGCGAAGTCCTCGGGAGCGAGCTGGCGATAGGCCTCGGCGGCCTCGACCTCGGCCGGCAGCGACAGCGTGCGAAAACGCGATAGCCCCAGGCAGGCGCGCCAATAGGCGTGGCGGGCGAGCTGGCTCGGATAGAGGGCCACCAACGCCTCGAGCTCGGCGAGCTCGCCCGAGATGTCGACCAAGAGATCGGGATAGAGCGGGCGGTTGACCTCGTAGGCGAGGACGCGCAGGTTGGCCGTCACCGCCGCGAAATCGCCGGCGTCCGCCGCACCCGACTCGCTGGGCCGCAGGCCGCCGAGCACGCGGTGCAGGGCCGCAAAGGTCGCCTGGTGATCCGGCGAGACCTCGAGCGGCGACGGCACCAGGACGAGCTCGGGGCGGTGGCGCACAAGGGCCGCCGCGATGGCGTCGGCCGCGGCCGCGAGGTGGTGGACGAGGTGGCCGTCCGGCAAGCCCAGGTGCTCGCAGCCGGCAACGCCGAGGCGCGACGCCACCCGCTCGGCCTCCGCCCGGCGCTCGGCGATGTAGGCAGCCGGCGCCGTCTCGGTCGCCGCAGCCCGCGAGTCGGCGCCGCTGTCGGTCAGGTAGAGCACCCGCACCTGCGCGCCAGCGCGCACCAGCTGCAGCAGCAAGCCGCCGCAGCCGAGGACCTCGTCGTCGTAGTGCGGCGCGAGGACGAGGGCGCTCGTCGCCTCGACCCGCTGGCAGCGGCCGGGGGGTTGGATCCGGGGCTGGATCATTGGATGTAGCCCAGGGCGCGCAAGCTCTTCTCCACCTCGGCGTCGACGCCGGCCACTTCAGCCGTTGCCTGGCCTTGCCGTACCCACAATCGGAGCAGCGGCCCGTCGCCGACCGAGGGACGGCCGCTCGTCAGGAGGTCGGCAGGCTCGATGGGGCCGCCGCGGTAGGCCGTGCCGGCGCCGAGCCGCACACTTGGGATGGGGCCCCCTGCCGGCGCGGGATCGAGCACCAGCTCGCGGATCGCCAGGTGCTCGCCGACCAGGAGCGCGCCCTTCTCGAGCGGCGCGGCCCCGACGGGCTCGCCCACCAGCTCGAAGCGCAGAGTGTCGCCGGCGAGGTCGATACGGTCCTCCGGGGAGAGGAAGAGAGGGGTCAGTGCCGGCGGCCCGGCGCTCGCGGCAAGATCGAAGCGAATCCTACCAGACAGCCGCCGGCCCGCCGGCAGCCCGGAGACCGCCAACCGCAGCCCCGGCAGCACGCGGTCGAGGTGCTCGCCGAGAGCCGGCGCCAGGGCGCGGGCGAGCTCCGGGCGCTCGGCCGCCAGGTTGTGCTTTTCGGCCGGGTCCCCACCGAGGTCGTAGAGCTCACTCCTGGCCATGCGGCCGACGTCCAGGCGCCAGAGGTGGTCGATCAAGGCGTTGCCGGCGTGAAACGGCTCCTCGCGGTTGAACACCATGAGCTTCTTGCCCTCGGCGACCACGGCTGCCCGCAGCGGCCCGGAGGCGAGGTGCTGGGCGAAGGCCGGGTGGCGAGGCAACGGCGCGTCGCCGCGCAGGGCGGCGAGAAGGCTCTCCCCCTGGCACTCGGCGCAGGGCGGCGCGCCCACCGCCTCCAGCACGGTGGGCACGAGGTCGACGAGGCGCACCGTCCCGGCGAGGCTGCGGCCGGCCGGGAGGTGGCCGTCCCAGCGCAGCAGCAGCGGCACGTGGATCTGCTCCTGGTAGAGGGTCTGGCCGTGCTTCCAGCCACCGTGGTCGTAGAGCTCCTCGCCGTGGTCAGAGGTCAGGACGATGAGCGTGTTGGCGGCGACCACCGGGTCCAGCCGGTCGAGCAGCTCGCCGATCGCCCGGTCGACGTAATGGATCTCGGTGTCGTAGAGGGCCGCGAGGTGCTTGACGTCCTGCTCGACGTCGCCCAGAGCGATGCCACCGGTGTAGACCCCGTGCACCCACTGCCCGGAGAGCGAGCCGGCATACTCGGGGAAGAAGGGCGACCGGCCGTCGACCACCTCGGGGTTGTCGTAGGGGTCGTGAGGGTCCATGTAGTGAACGTAGAGGAAGAAGGGTTCGTGCTGGTGCGCGGCGAGCCAGGGCAAGGCCCGGCGGTTGACTGAGTCGGCATGCAGGAGGTTCGACTCCGGCACCGCCGGCGGCGTGTAGCGGTTGGCGAAACCGCGGCCGAAGCCGTTGGCATCGCGCAGCACGAAGTTGCCGAAGAAAGCCGCCGTCCGATACCCGGCCGCCGCCAGCCGCTCGGCAAGAGTGGGTACAACGGCGGGGATGGCGTAGGTCTCGAGCGGGCCGTGGAGGATCTCGCCCGGGTAGCGGCTGGTGAGAAAGGAAGCCACGGACGGCACCGTCCACGGCGCCTGCGAGTAGGCCGTCTCCACCCGGACCCCACGCTCGCTGAGCGCCCGGCTTAGGTGCGGGTCGGTGTCGCGGCCGTAGCCGTAGGAGCCGAGGTGGTCGGCCCGCAGCGTGTCGACGACGATCAGCAGGACGTTCGGCCGGCTCGGCGCGACCTCCGGCAGGCCGCGGATGGAGGCCTCGCTCCAGGCGACGAGCCCGCCGCCGCCGTCGCTGCGCCGGGCCGTGACCTCGAGCCGCACCCGCCGGCCGGCGTAAGGAGCTAGGTCGGCCCGCAGGTCCACCCAGCCCGTGCCGCGCCCGAGGTCGAGCACCTCGCGGAGCTCACCCGTCGCCAGCTCGGCCCGCACCTCGAGGGCCGGCGACGCTCCCTCGCTGCGGGGGACCGCCAGGGCGCCGGCGGCAAAGAGCGCCCGCGGCGGCACCACACCCTGCCAGCTCCACGTCCCGGCTGGCAGCGAGACGACCTGCCGCCGTTCGCCGTCGGCTTCCGCCTCACCCGGCACAGCCGGCCCCGGCAGCTGCAGGCCGGAGCCGGCCGGCTCCCCTGCCACCACCTGGCCGAGGTCGAAACCCGTACCGCCGCCACCGCCGCAGGCGGCGAGGAGCAGCGCGAGGAGCATCCCGCTCGCCCGGTGGACGCGCCGGCGCTCAGCGGATGTCATGGTCCCCCATGGCGAGCGCGAAGTCGCTCAGCGCCGCCGGTGGCACCGCGCCGTGCGAGGGATCGGCCGCGGCTCGATAGCCCGTGAAGACCTCGTCGATCCTGTCAAGACCCGGTGGCGGCGGCTCGACCCCGGCCGGCAGGTCCCAGAACTGCCAGCTCTCGAGGCCGCTCGCCCGGAGGTCCGCGGCGATCGCGGGCCAGACGGCGCCGAGACCACGCCCGGCCGGCAACCAGGCCTCGGTGACCCAGGCCTCGCGGCCGACGAAGGCCACGACGACGAAGCCCGCCGCCGCCCCGCTGGCGACACGATAGAAGCGGTAGTAGCGCTCGGGGCGCGCGTGGTAGCGCCAGTTGAGAAAGGCCGTCGTGCGGCGGACACCGAAGCACGTGCAACGGGCCCAAAGCTCTTCGGCGTCGGCAGGTGCCGTGTCGCCAACGACGAGATCGAGGGCTCCGCTGTCGGCCGTCGGCCTCGCGGCCATGCCCGCGGCCGCCAGGCTCGCGGCCAGCACGCCGAGGCGGCCCAGGGGCCGGTAGCCGAAGGCGTGCGCGCCGAGCCTGAAGTGCCGCTCGCTGGGAAAGCCGAAGAGGAAGGGGGCGTCCCCCGGCGCCGGGAGCTCGGCGAGCAGGGCACGCCCGAGGTCCGTCATTGGGGCGCGCAGGCCGTGGCCTCGCGTGGTCCCCATGAAGTCGACCAGCTGCCAGGCGAGGCCTGCGCCGCCGCGCCAACGGGCCGGCAAGCCCAAGGCACCGGCGTGCGCAAGGAGCTCACCACCTTGCCCCTCCGCCACCCAGCTGCGGCTGGCGCCGGGAGACTGCCGGTACTTCCACTCCCACTCCGCGCGGCTGAACGGCCGCCCGAAGCGCTCGGCAAAGAGGCTCCCGAGCCGCGGCAGGTCCGCCTCCACGGCGGGGCGCAGATGGGCAGCCGGGGCCCCGCCGCTCACCGCTGCCGCCAGCGCCGCAAACGCAGCTTGAGCACGTCCCAGAGCATGCGCGCGGAGTCACGCAACGGGTCGACGCGCGACGATGGTGAGTCCGCCCAGCGCACGCCCACCTCGGCCACCGCCAGCCCTCGCCGGCGAGCCAGGTCCACCAGCTCGACGTCGTAGGCGAAGCGATCGACGGTGAGCTCGGCGAAGAGGTGGCGCGCCTGCTCGCCGTCGAGCAGCTTGAAACCACATTGAGTGTCCCGGAAGGGCCCGAACCCCAGCAGGCGGAGGATGAGGTTGAAGGTCCGCCCCATCCACTCGCGATAGAACGGCTGGTGCCGGCTGATCTCGGCACCGGCGACCGCGCGGCTGCCCAGCACGAGAGGGCTCTCCTCCAGGTGCCGCTCGAGCCGCTCGAGGTCGGCGATCGGAGTGGAGAGATCGGCATCGGTGAGGAGGACGCGGCGCCCCTTGCTCGCCAGCACCCCGCGCCGTAGCGCCGCACCCTTGCCACGGTTGACGTCCTGGCGTAGCAGGGTCACGCCGCGGGCGGCGTAGCGGCCGGCGAGCGCCGCCGTGCCGTCCTGCGAGCCGTCGTCGACCACCAGGACCTCGTAGCCACCTCCGCGGGCGGCGAGAAAGCGCAGGACTTCCTCGAGGGTGTCGCCGAGGCGCTTCTCCTCGTTGTAGGCGGGGATCACTACGGAGAGCTCGACACCCACGGCGAGGCATTCTATCCGCGAAGGCGGCCGGCCCCGGCGGACGTTTGACCCCCTCCGCCACCGCCCGCTATGCTGGCACGGCAAAGCCCCGACCTGCACGGACACTGCTGGAGACCCATGCTGTTCAACGCCGATCCTCACGCCCTGCGGCGGCGCTACTCGGGCGCCGAACCCTTCCCCCACATCGCTCTCGACGGCCTGTTCGAGGACGCCGTGCTCGAGCGCGTCCTGGCGGAGTTTCCGGCTCCGGGGGAGATCGCCTGGGCGGTGTTCGACAATCCGCAGGAGAAGAAGCTCGGCTACCGCCACACGGAGGCGCTGGGCAACGAGCTCGCTCGGTTCATGACGGCCATGAGCTCGCCACCGGCGTTGGAGTTCCTGGAGGCACTCACCGGCATCGAGGGCCTGATCCCCGACCCCTACTTCGGCGGCGGTGGCCCGCACCAGATCCTGCCAGGGGGCTTCCTGAAGATCCACGCCGACTTCAACTGGCACCCCAAGCTCAAGCTCGACCGCCGGCTCAATGTGCTCGTCTACCTCAACCGGGACTGGCCGGAGAGCTACGGCGGCCATCTCGAGCTCTGGGACACAGCCATGGGCCGCTGTGTCCAGCGCATCCTGCCGATCTTCAACCGCACCGTGGTGTTCAGCACCACCGACGTCTCGTACCACGGCCATCCGACGCCGCTCAGCTGTCCGCCGGATCGCGCCCGTCGCTCGGTGTCGTTCTACTACTACACCGTCGGTCGCCCGGCGGAGGAGCGCTCGGCCCCGCACGACACGCTCTTCCTCAAGCGGCACGAAGGCGACTGGTAGGGCTCCCTCCGTCCCGATGCCCTTGACCCGGCCGACGCTCTGGTTGCGGGCGAGCCCCGGCCGCGCGACGGTCGCCGCCCATCTGCGGGCCCTGGCCGGCCGCTTCCGTTCCGCTGGCTGGGCGATCGTCGCGGGCCCAGCCTTGGAGACCATCCCGGACGGCGCCGTGGCGGTGGTCGACGACCCCTGGGTTGAGCTGCTACCGGCGCAGGCCTCGGCTCTAGCCGCGGCCGCCGCGCCGGGCCCGCCGTGCTGGCGGGTGCCGCGGCTCGCCGGCTTGCCAGGACCCCAGGGCTGGACGCCTCGCTACGCGCCGGAAACGCTCCTCGACTACGAGCGCGAGAGCCTGCGCCGCCGCTCCGCGGTGGTGCGCCCCCTGGGTGTGGATCCATGGTTGGGCGTGGCGGTGGCCGCTCCCGGCGAAGCCCCGGCACTGCTCACCACCGGCTGGCCCCCCGCCGCCGTGGCGGTCGGCCTGGTCACAGGCGTCTGCCTCTACCGCTACGGCGACCCGGCAGCGCACCCGCGCGAGGAGCTCGCCCGCTTCGTGCCCCCCGAGGCGCGGCTCGTGGTCGACGTCGGCTGCGGCGCCGGCCTCTTCGGTGCCCGGCTGCGCACGGCGGAGCGCCGGGTGATCGGCATCGAGCCGGCCTGGGACCTGGCCGTCGCCGCCTCCCGCCGGCTCGATCTCGTGCTCCCCCTCACCGCCGAGCAGGGCCTGCCCCTCCTCCGACGCGGTGCCGACGTGATCGTCTTCGCCGACGTGCTCGAGCACACTCTCGACCCGGCCGCTGTCCTGGAGGTGGCGCGCGCCGCGCTGGCGCCCGGCGGCCGGATCATCGCCTCGGTCCCCAATGCCAGCTTCGCGCCGGCCCTGCGGGCCCTGGCGGCTGGCCGCTGGGACGCGACGCTCGCCGGGGTCCAGGCGCGCGATCACTACGTGCCCTTCACACCCGCGTCCTTCGCCGAGCTGGCGAGCGGCTGCGGCCTGCGGCTGCTCGCGGCGGAGCCACTGCGGGTAGCGCTGCCCTGGGGCCTGCGCTGGTGGGCCCGCCTCGCGGCCTGGACGGCCGGCGGCTCAGCGCAGGCGCTCGACGCGCCCCAGTGGGTCGCCGTGCTCGCCGCTTCATAGCGCTCAGGGAACGGGAGATGGCGGGGCGAACCGCCATGGCCCTTCGAGGCGAGCCGTCGCCGCGTCCCAGGCCGAGACCACCAGAGGCCCGGCGTGCGGGTGCTGCTGGCGGAAGGCCTTCGCCGCTCCGCTTGGCGTCCACCGCTGGTCCGGCACGCCGGCGGCCGGGAAGCCCACCTCCGCTGGGGAGACCAGCCAGAGGCGAGCGCGAGGGAGGCCTTCAGTATCCTGGAGCACCACGCTGGCCGGCATCCCGCGATGGCGCAGGCGAGCAGCGAGCCTGCCGCGGAGGCCGAAGTGCCGACCGTAGTAGCGCCGGCGGGAACGAGCGAAGACCTCGGGGAGGTCTCCCTGCCGGCCGCCGTGGGCCCAGGCATGGTGAACCATGGCGGCCGGCACCACCGCCTTGGCCCCCGTCTCCCGGCGTAGCCAGTCGGTCTCCTCGAAATAGAGGAAGTAGCCGTCGTCGAGCGGCCCGAGGCGGGCTGCGGTCACCGCTCGCAGGGCGAGGAGCGCGCCCGACAGCGTCTCGACGGCAACCGGTCGTCCGGCCTGCCAGACAGCGTTCCAGCGACGGACCTCGGCAGCCAGCTGGCGGCGCCAAGCCCCGGCCGAGCGGCCGGCCAACCAGCGGCGCAGCTCCGCGGCCGGGCGCTGCGGGTCCGCCGGCGGGTGAAGGAAGGCGCCGGAGACGAACTGCGGCCCGACGACGCTCCAGCCCTCGTCGAGCCCCCCGAGGAGGGCGGCGAGACAGCCAGGGTTGAGGCGCAGGTCCGGGTTGGCCAGCAGAAGCGTCTTGCCGCGCGCCAAGGCGATGCCGGCGTTGAGGCCGGCAGCGTAGCCACAGTTGGCTCGCGGGATAAGGTGCTCGGGAGCCAGCGCCGCGGCGGCGGCGAGCTCCCGCCCGTCTTCCGAGTGCTCGACGACCACGACCTCGCCAGCGAGCCCATGCCGAGCGAGCTCATCGCGAAAGCTTGCGATGGCGCCGGGGAGGAACGACGACGAGTGAAAGGCGACGGTGACGAAGGAGACGTCGACGCTCACACCGCGACCGGCTCCAGCACCTCGACCGTTGCAGGGAGGGCAGCGGCAGCGGCGACAGCCCAGCGGACGGCCGCTTCGAGCTCGTCTGCAGCGGCGGCGCGGGCGTAATGAGCCAGCCGAACGCGGCCACGGCGGCGGGCCTCCCGCCACGCAGCTGGCTGGCTGAGGAGCTCCGACGCCGCCCGGGCCATGGCTTCACCATCACCTTCGGGCACGAAACGGAACGCCTTGGCGCCGATCTCGCGCGCCGACGGGATGTCCGTCGAGACCACCGGTACCCCGCTTGCCATCGCTTCGAGCAGGGGCAGGCCGAAGCCCTCCTCGGCGCGAGCCGGGAAGAGGAGGAGGTCGCAGCGGCGGAGGGCTCGCGCCACCTCGGCCGGCGTGACCCCCGACAGGAACGTCTGGGCGGGGAGCCGCCGTTGCTCCGCCTCGCTGGGCGGGAAGGTCGAGACGCGAAGCAGCCGGACCTCATGGCCGAGGCTGCGCAGCCGCGCGACGGCGGTCAGAGCCGTCGAAACGCCCTTGACCTCGGCCTCGAAGATGCCGGGCACGGCAACCCAGGGCCGGCGGCGCGGCCCCAGCCGCGGCCGAGGGTGGAAGCGGGGATCGGCGAAGGGGCGGACGCTACGGCAGCTGCGACCGTGCCGCGCCGACACCAGCTTCGCCAGGTGCTGCGTGACGGTCAGGGTGGGCAACGGCAGATCGTAGACGGCCTCGATGGCCGCTCGCTGGTCCGCGAGATGAGAAAAGCTCGCCTCGTAGCCCTGGCAGAAGTGGACGAGGGGCGCGAGGCCCAGCTGCCGGGCGATCGGCACGCTGGTCCAGTAGGTACAAACGACCGCGTCCCAGCGGGCCGGCGGCAGGGCCTCCAAGGCGTAGTTCACCCAGGGCAGGTCGAAGTCGATCCAGCCTGGCCGGGCGCCGTTGGCGAGCAGGGTGACGGCATGCCCGCGGTCGGCCAGGGCCTGCGCGTGCTCGATCGCGACCTTGTTGCCACCGTTGAGCTCGGGGCCGTCGAAGAGGTAGGCGAGGCGCATGCGGGGTGGTCAGCTGCCGGCACCGGCCAGCGGCGGCAGCTCGCGGGTCAGAGAGAAGCTGCACTTGCGACAGATGAAGCCGGCCGGCGGGTCTTCGAGGCCGTAGATCCAACGCCGCATCTGCGCCAGCTTGTCGCCGCGGAGGATTTCGTCGATGGTGCTCTCGGTGAGGTCACCGACGACGTACTTCTCGTCGTAGTCCTCGCAGCAGAGCAGCGCCTTGCCACGCGGCGTGATGTGCATGTGCTGGAGTGGACGGGAACCGAGGTTGTCGCAACCGGCGAGGCGGCGCCGAGCCGCTTTGAGGCCGATCTGCAGATAGCCCGCGCGATCCATCAGGGCATAGCGCCGGACCTCGAAACGGCTGCCGCGGAAGTGATCGCTGATGGCCGCGAAATCGCTGTCGTGCTGCCCATCATCGTGCCCGAGAACGGCGATCACCATCTCCTCGGCGACCGGCCGGTCCTTTGCGTAGTCGAGGTTGCGCAGCACCAGCTCCAGCTGATCGTGGCCACGGTCCCGGCGGTACTTCTCGCGATCGAGCGTCGACAGGTTGACGGAGAGAAAACGCAAGGGCCCGGCGGCGACCAGAGCGTCGACGCGCGCCGGCGTGAGGCCGGTGGCGTTGGTGTTCACGGCCGTCGGCATCCCGGCCGCGAGCAAGGTCCGGCACTGCTCGAGAAAACGCCGGTCGACCGTCGGCTCGTTGTAGTTCATCAGGAACACGCCCTCGAGGCTCGCGCGGTAGGCGCCGAGCTGCTCGACGAGGCTCGCAAAGAGCTCGCTGGGCATGAAGTAGCTCTGCCGCGGGTCGACCGAGACCGGGCAGAAGTAGCACGACTGATTGCAGAGGGTGTGGGTCTCGATGGCGACGACCTTGAGCCGGTGCCGGCGATCGAGGTCGTCCGCCTCGCCGACCAGCCAACCAGCCGCGGCCAGCGACTCGCTGAGCGCAGGGCCCAAAGCAAGCGTGGTGCCGCCAACGGCGAGGAGACCGCGCAGGGCCCCATAGCCCTCGTCTTCGGGGCGCAGCGTGCGGTCGGTCAGCGGGTTGTAGATCGCCTCGGCCAGCAGATGCAGATACGGCTCGACGATCCAGGGCCGAGCCGGCTCGGGGTCGAGGCAGCGCGCAGCGGGGCTCCACATGGCGAGCTACCGCCCTCCCGCCGCTCGCAAGGCCGGCGGCCCCTCGAGCTCCCAGCTGTGGGGCAGCTCGAGCACGCCGACCCGGTAGCGGTCCGGCTCGATGCGGAAGGCGCGGGGCTCGACGACGCGGTCCCAGACGTGCAGCCCTTCTTCGTCGAGCAGGAAGACGGTCAGCGCGTACTCGCCCTTGAGCAGCGCCAGCTCGGGCACCCGCAGCCGCAAACGATAGTGATGCTGCCCCGAGAACGGCCCGGCCTCGTGGTCTTGGGTCGCGAACGCGCAGACCTGCACGCCGTCGACTCGGTCGATCCCGACGGCGAGGTGGAAGGCGCGGCGCGCATCGTCGCTCTCCCACTCGATCTCTAGCTCCCAGGGATCACGGTAGGGCAACAGCGGTGCGGCGGCGGCTAACGGCCCTGCCGCACCAGCCTGGCGCAAGGCGAGGATTCGCGCTGGCTGAATGCCGCGAGGCGTACTGACCTCGCTCCGCGCAGCAGCTGCGGCCGACTTGGCGAGGAGGTAGTTCTCGTATTCCCGGACCACCTCCGCCGCACTGCCGAGAACGGCCGGCTGCCCGTGGCGCAGCCAGAGAGCGCGCTGGCAGAAGTGGGAGATGTAGTACATGGCGTGGGAGCAGAAGAGGAGCGTCCGGCCCTGGGCGACCAGCTCGAGGAGGCGGTCCATGCACTTCTTCTGGAAGTAGCCGTCCCCCACCGACAGCGCCTCATCGATGATCAGGATGTCCGGCTCGACCTGGGTGGCGATCGCGAAGCCCAGCCGCATCGTCATCCCCGTCGAGTAGCACTTCACCGGCTGGTCGATGAAGTCGCCGAGCTCGCTGAAGTCCAGGATCGAGGGCAGGCGCGCTGCCACATCCGCGGCCGAGAGGCCCAGCATCGCCGCGTTCAGGACGATGTTCTGCCGCCCGGTCATCTCGGGATGAAAGCCCGATCCCAGCTCGAGGATCGAGGCGATCCGACCGTGCGACGCGAGTGTCCCGGAGGTCGGCTGGACGATGCCGGCGAGGATCTTGAGCAAGGTGGACTTGCCGGCGCCGTTCTCGCCGATGATCCCGAGGCTCTCGCCTGCCTGCAGTTCGAAGCTCACCTCGCTCAGGGCCACGAAGGGGCGATGGAGCGAGCGGCGGAAGAGCGCCTCCCGCAGCCGGTCCCAGGGCCGAGAGTAGACGCGGTAGGTCTTGCTGAGGCCGCGCGCGGTGATCAGGGGGGCAGGCATCGACGGACTATTGTAGAGCCCTTCGCCTCGTGCAGGAGCGCCCGCGGAGGGCCGCCACCGTGGGTGCGGCCTCTCGCGGGCGCGGGCAGAGGGGGCGCCGAAGCTAGCGGACGGCGCCCGTGACGTAGGCCGGGTCGTTGGACTGGTTGATCACCACCTGTCCACCGGCGAACAGCTGGCCCGACTTGACCTCGATGGCCACTGTGAAGCCGCCCGCTACCCCGCCGGCCGGCAAGGGGTGACGCGAGGGGTTGAGCTGCCGGATACCTCCCGGTGGCACGCCGTAGTCTGCCAGGCGCCCCAGCTCATGGCCCTCGAGCGAGTAGTAGACGACGTCGTAGAGGCCAGCGTCTTCGCTCGGGTTGAACAGCCAGATCGTCGTGTTGAAGGCATCGTCGAGCTGGCGCAGCCCGGAGAGGAAGACGCGCTGGCCAACGTTGGCGATCTCGCGCTCGGCGCGGGCCGGCATGAACAGCCCGTACTGGGTTCCCGGCCCGGTGTTCTGGTAGGTCTCACCGTGGATGAGGGGGAAGCGCCCGTTCGCACCCTCTCCCTCGAGGATCAGCACGCCGACGCTGTTGACGACGCCGAAGCGGTCGAAGAGCACGTCGGTGATCCGCTGCGTCTCGTTCGGTAGCAGGGTGATCGTCACCGGCCCGAGCGTGGTGTTCGAGTTGCCCACGTTGCGGTAAGAGACGTCGAGTTGCATCACCTGCGAGGTCGGGTTCGAAAGCACCGCGTCGGTGAGGAAGAACGCGTTGTTGAAGCCTGGCGTGCTCGCCGCTCCCACCAGATAGACCTTGGACAGCGTCGGCAGGCTGACCTGCACGAACGCCGGGTCCTGCGTCCCCTGGCGGATGATGCCGCCGTAGGCGTAGAGACTGAGGCCGCTGGTCTGCACGATCTCGACCCGGTAGTCCTCCAGGCCCTCAACGCCGAAGCTGTCCCGCAGCTCCTGGATCTGGAACTGCTTCTGGCCCCAGGGGCCGAGGCCAAGGTCTTGCGAGCTCGCCGCCACCACGTTGCCGAGCTTGTCGAGGAAGCGCAGGCGGTAGGTCGCACCCTGGCCGTGGGGGTTGGTGAGACCGATGAAGGAGTGTTTCTCGTCGGTGTCGGTCAGCCCGAGCAGGAACTGCGTGCTCCCGACGCCGCCAGCAACCTGGTCGAGCTCGTCCATGCCGATTCCGAGCACGGACTGGCCGTAGGTGCTGCCGTCGCTCTGCAAGGTCTCGTTGAGGGAGACCACGACCGGCTCCTCGGCCGCCTGCTCCGCCGTGATCACCAGGAAGCCGACACTGTCGCCGCGACCAAAGGCCTCTTCCAGTAGGTTGGGGCTGTAGAACGTCGCGTTGGGAGCGATGGTCTGGCGCAGCGTCGGCGGCTCGTCCTCCGGTGTCCCACGCTTGCGGAACACGACCTCGACGTCCATGGCCTCGTTCGAAGGGTTGGTGACGTAGACATCGCTCTTCTGGTTGAGCGCACCACTGGTGTCGGCGATCCAGGGCAGGACGACGACGCGATCGGCGACCGCTGGCTGAGTGATCTCGAGCAGCCGACTGGTCTGCGAGCTGCCGCCCGTGGCATTGCGCGCCGTGAGCGTGACGTTGTAGGTGCCGACCTGGTTCCAGGTGTGGCTCACGTTGATGCCACTCGCCGTGGTGCCGTCCCCGAAGTTCCAATCGTGCTGGGTCGTGTTCGTCGAGGTCGAGGTGAAGGTGACCGCCTGGCGAGCGTTGGCCGTGCAGGTGAAGGCGCCGCAGGTCGCACTGGTCGTGAAGCTGGCGCCGGGCTGCGGGTCACCGCCTACCACGACGGAGGCCGTCTGGCTGTTGGTGCAGAGATTGAGCGGCTGGCTCGAACAGGCATTTGCGTCGACCTTGCTGACCTCGAGGGTCACGGTGTAGGTACCCGCGTTCGCGTAGCTGTGCGTCACCTGCGCACCGTTGGCCGTGCCGCCGTCGCCGAAGTTCCACAGGTAGCCGGTCGGGCTGCCAGCGGATGACGTGCCGTCGAAGCTGACCTGCTGACCCGCCGCCGGGCTGGTCGGCGTGAAGGTGAAGTTGGCGTCGAGAGTTCCCCCTCCGCCACCACCACCGCCACTCGAGATCGTGACCGAGCGGCTACCGCTCGTGCCGTTGCAGCCGCCGCTCGCGGCGGTTGCCCGCACGGACTTGGTGCCCGTGGCGCCGAAGGAGACGGCGATCGTGCTGCCGGTCGCCGAGCCGCTGATCGTGCCGTCGGAGCCAGCGTCCCAGGTCCAGGTCGTCGGGCTCGGCGAGCAGTTGGTGGCATTGGCGGTGTAGGAGAGCGACTGCCCGACCTGGCCGCTCGACGGACCGCTGACGGTGACCACCGGGTTGCTCGAACCGCCGCCAGTGCTGATGGTCAGCAGGGGATGGAGGTAGATGTCCGTCTCGGTCCCCCGGATCACCTTGAGGCAGGGGCGGAAATTGCCCACCGCGGAGTAGGTATGGCTGGTCACCGGGTTGGTGCTGGGTGTGCCGAAGCTGCAGCCGCTCTCGGTGGAGCCGGTGTTGTTGAAGTCGTAGGCGTAGCCCGTCGGGTTGCCCGTCGAGGAGTCGACGAAGGTGATCGGTGTGCCGACCCGCCCTTCACAGAAGTTGCCGAAGCAACTCACCCCCGTCGTCGCCTGGAAGCTGGCGACGAGCGGATCGACTTGAGTGATGACCACCGTGAGGGGTGCACTGGTGCGCACGCCTTCGACGCAGTTGCGGATCTGGACGCTGACGGTGTAGGTGTTGGCGATGGTGTACGAATGCGTCGGGTTCGGACCAGCCACCGGGTCGTTGCTGAACAGGGCTGGGTTGGAGGTGCAGCCCGTGGGGAAGGTGGTGCCGTCGCCGAAGGACCAGCACCACAGGGTGGCACCGGGTACATTGAGGTGGAATTGCACCGTGGCACCCGTGAAGGCGTCATTGGTCGGCGTGAAGGCTCCAGCCAGCGGCAGCGTCGGCAGGGCGTTCAGGGTCAGGGTGGGGCTGGTCTGAGTGGCGCTTCCGGCGGTGTTGGTCGCCGCGACCTGACCGGTGTAGGTGCCCGCGGTGAAGCCGGTGGTGTCCCACACGAAGGGGTTGACGTTGCCGCCCGTGGTCACCGTCTGCTCCAGAGAGTTGCGCACCGTCCAACCGAGGGTCGGCGTCGGCGAGCCGGTGACGCTGTTGGCCGTGAAGGTCACCGGCTGGCAGACGAAGGCCGGGTTGGGGCTGACGGAGACGCTGGCGACCGCCGGCGCCGGATCGAGGACCGTGATGGTCTGCGTATCGCTGTCGGTGCCGAAGGCGTTCGTGCAGGAGAGCGAGACGGACTTCGTCCCGACCGAGTTGAAGATCACGCCGCTGGGGTTCTGGGCGGTGGAGGAACCTGGCGTCGCGTCCTGGAAGGACCAGCTCCACTGCGTCGGGGCCCCGATCGAGGTATCGGAGAAATTGACCGCCTGGCCGCGATAGACGGTCGAGGGCAGGTAGGTGAAGGAGCAGGTCGGCGGCCCGCCGCTCGTCAGCTGATGGATGTCGAAGATCGCGAACGAGGCGCGGTAGAGGTAGTTGCCGTTGAAGCGTGCCACCCGCGTGGCGACGTTGTTGAAGCCGGTCTCGTTGCGGCGATAGTAGTAGCCCCAATATCCCGCGGCGAATCCCCCGATGGTGCCGTCGGGCGGCGTGATGTCGAAAGCAGCGCTAGGGCTGCTGACGTCGTAGAGCCACTCGTTCTGCTCGAGGGTGCTGCAGCGGTTGAAGTTGCCGACGTGAACGAAGTCTCGGCTGCCGGTGCTCGAGTAGGTCAGGATGTTGTTCTCGGTGTCGCCCGAATGGTTGCGGGAGAAGACGGCCGAACCGAGGCTGCTGCAGCTACCGGAGGCGATGCAAGAGACGTTGAAGATCCTGAAGTTGGTGCCCGTGCGCACCGCCATCCAGTAGTTGGAACCGCTGCGCCACATCGCCAGACCATGCACGAACTCGGTATCGAGCGCGGTGAGGAGCAGGCTCGGGCTAGTCGGGTTGGAGACGTTCCAGATCTCAACGCCGCGCACCCCGAAGCTGCCGCCGGAGACGGCGATCCAGTGCTGGGTCGCCGCGGCGTTGCCAACGCCCGTCACGTAGTAGAGACCGGGGCGGCTGCCGATACGGCCGCGGTAGACGCCGCAGGTGGTGGTCGTCGGCGTGCTCTCGGTGCAGAGCGTCGTGAGCCCCTGCGCCGCCGTCAGGCTGTAGGCGAGAAGTCCCGCGTCCTTGGTGGCAGCGAAGACATAGTCGGTACCGTTGATCCGTGCTGCGTGTAGTTGCTCCACGGACTTGCCGCTGTCGCCGTAGCGGGCCGTCGGACTGTTCTTGTTGGCGGCGTTGAACACGGAAAGGCCACCGCCGCCGGCCAAGCCGACCGCGACGATGCCGTCGTTGTTCGGGGGTGCCGCGATCGCCCGCACCGGCAGGCCCTCGTGGGGATCACTCGGCCAGCTCGGGAAGGAGGCGCGGCCGAGGACCGCCGTCCGCACGGGCGCGTTGGGTACCGCGCCATTCCACACCTGCATGCCGTGGGAGATCGCGGCGAAGATCCAGTTGTTCTGGATGCTGAGGTCGACCCACAGGGGATGCGTCTCGCTGGGAGGCGGACCGCCCGGCACACCGTCGGGGTAGCTGGTGTCGTCACGGTCCGAAGGCAACTGTCCGGTATCGACCGGGCGCAGGTCCCCCCAGAGGTTCGATGGGACACCGGAAGCCGGCGACTTGCAGGTCAGGAACTGGCAGCTGGTGGTGTCGGAACAGACCGTCTGCTCCACCGCGCGGGCGCTCGAGGTGGCATCCAGGAGGAGCAAGAGCCCAAATAGGCTCATGCAGCATGAAGCTCGGCGAGAGGCGGTCTGAATCATCTGCGGGAGGCTCCTTTTCCTGGCCTTGGGGTCTGGACTCTGAAGGAGGCGCGTCTGCGTCAAGCGTCGCGTTCTGGGAGGCGGGGCCTGAAGCTCGCTCTCAGCCGCTGGCGGGCGGCTCTACTGCGCCGTCCTGCCGTTCCAAGCAGGTCCCTGGGGGAGCTGCTTGCAAGGGCGGGAGATAGAAGCGGGTGGGCCCCGAAGGACCCACCCTTGGTCAAGCAGACGTTCCGTTGCCTAGCTGCAGGCGGCCGGATCCGGAGCGCCGTCGCAGATCGGAAGAGAGATATCCGAAGCGGTGGCGGGATCGGTCACGTTGTCGAGCTGGATGGCGTCGAAGCCAACGCTGAAGCGGCCTTCGGCGCTCATCAGAGCCGACACCCAGTTCTGCATGATGGGCTCGAACGGAACCTGGCTGCCGGCAACCGTGCTGTTCAGGTTGAGGTAGAGCCAACCGAACGCATTGGAGACCGGGAAGTCAGGACCGTTGACCTGGGTGGACTGCGTCTCCCAGGGGAACGGAATCAGGGAGAGGCCCGGCAGCGGCGGCGAGAACGGGCTGGTCGCCGGCACTTCGGGGTTCTCTTCCTCGTCGAAGATCACGATCTGGTTCTGCGACAGCGGGTACGGGTTCGGAGCCTGCAGCGCGCAGGAGAACGGACCGATGGTCCGCTTGCTGTCACGCCACACAGCCAGGTTCGTGCCACCGCTGAACGCACCACCGTCCACGTAACGGACGGCGAAGGTCGAGCCGAGGCCCTCGCGCTGGTCGGCGCCGCCGCTGTAGCGACGGTAGAAGGTGTAGTTGCCGGCACCGAGGGCATTGCTGGCCTCGATGTGGACGAGCGTCTCACCCTGAGCGAAGTTGTTGGCGGCGTCCACGTAGAAGTAGTCGCCCCACAGCTGGTTCAGGTTGTTGGCAGCGCCCTGGCCACCGGCGATGAAGTAGCCGGTGTCGCCCGGGAAGTCGAGGGTGCAGAAGTTCACGCTGTCGACGGTGATGTAGCCACGGGCGATGTTGTCGCCGTAGTCAACGCCGGAGCAGAGGCCACCGAAGACGACCGGGGACGCCTGGCCGGTGTGAGCAGCTTGAATGTGGCTGAGCAGGGTCGGCGGCAGAGCCGGCAGCGGCAGCTGGCCGTTGCAGCTCACGGAGCCCGGACCAACACCCGAGATCGGGTTGGTGGTCAGCGAGAAGTCACCGACGTTGCTGATCGCCTGGTTGCTGTGCGAGGTCTGCGGCACCGTGCCGGTAGTGAAGAGGTCGCGGAGGTTGAAGGTCGCGACGTCGTAACCGGTCAGGTACACGTTGAAGTCGAGGGTCGGAACCGACAGATCGGTCCACAGGGTGACGTGGGCGATCGCCGGAGCGGCCGACGCGTTGTTGATCGAGAACAGAGTGGTCAGGTTGTTGGGATCGTTGAGGTCGACGACGAAGTACGGCAGCAGCAGGGTCGCTGCCGGCACATCGTCAACCGTGCCGATCTCCGCAATCGCCTGTCCGCCCAGGGCCAGGAGGCCCAGCAGGGCAAGGCAAATCGCAGTCTTCTTCATTGCGTACAATCTCCTCAGAAAGGAACACTTGGTTGTTTCCCGTATGGGAACGGGAACGATGAACTGCACCCACCCATCACACCCAGTCTAGGTCCTGCTTTCCCGTCCAAAGTGAGAAACATCACCTCCCGTTAAAAGGCTCTTAGGCTCTCTATGCTAACCGATGAGGGCTGTCAATGTCACGCCGGGGTCTAGCGAAGGGTCCTCATCGAGGGTTGCGCATCGCGTCTCGCCCTCGTGACCAGACCTCTCCAGACCAAATATGTCGGTACCCTATAGGGCGCCCGGCGCCATGTCAAGCTGCGCCCGCCTACTTTCCCTTAGCCACGGCCTTCCAGGCGCCGATCGCCCCGCCGTTGAGGCAGCGCTGTGGGTCGTAGTAGGCGTCGGCCTCGTCGGCGAAGTTCGCGACGATCTCGTCGCGGCCGTCTCCGTCGAGGTCGGCCAGCCGTACCCGGTAGGCGCGGCACTTGCCCAACGGGCTCGCCAACTCGGGGGTTGCCTCGCTGGTGAACCAGCCCTTGCCGTCGCCAAGGTAGATGGCCGTCGTGCCGTCACCATCCACGGCGACGATGTCCTGGTTGTGGTCGCCGTCGAGGTCGCCGGCGGCCAGGGCGTTGAAGGCCTGGCGACCAGGACGCGCGATGAGCGGGCGACGCTCCCAACCACCGTCTGGCTGCCCGAAGAGCACATCGACCCCGGATCTCCACTCGGCGAGCTCGAAGCTCAGGTACCCGACCACGACGTCCTGGCGACCGTCGCCGTTGAGGTCGGCGGCGGCGACCGCACGGACGTAGGCGTTGGGCCGCACCTCCGAGAGGATCTCGGCCTCCCAGTCCTTGCCGGCCTGGCTGAGGTTCAGAAGGTCGAAGCGGGACATGCGATTGGAGGAGGTGACGAAGTCCGGGTGTCCGTCGCGATTGAAATCGGCCACCGCGAGGTCATCACCGAAGATCTCCTGCGTGTCGGCACCGCGGGCGAGCTTCTTCCAGGTGCCGTCGCCTTGGTTCAGGAACACCACCGGCCCGTCAGCGACGAAGGCGACGCCGCCACCGATGCCGCGGGTGCGGAACTCGGTCGACTTCGCCGCACCCACGCGCGGCCCCTCGCCGAGAGCTAGGATGTCGGGCCGTCCGTCGCCGTCGAAGTCGACGATCCTCACCGCGCGCGACGAGAAGCCCTCGCCGTCTCCACCCTGACCAGGTACCTGGTAGTCGATGCCCTGTGACCATTCCTTGAAATGCCCCTGGCCGTCGCCAACGAGGGCTCGGAGTCCGCGCAGATGGATAGCGAGCACCAGGTCGGCATTCCCGTCGCCATTGAGGTCACCGACGGCGATGTCACCGTAGTCGTATTGTGCCGGGAAGCTCATCTGCCGCCACGGCTTCCAGCCTCCGGCACCGTCGCCGAGGAAGACGACCGGATAGGGAACGCCCTTGCGTGGCGGCGCGTGCACGATGTCGAGGTGGCCGTCGCCGTTCAGATCGTAGATCTGGAAGCCGTTACGCCACTGGCCGACCCGCGGCAGCCCGGTGTCGAAGCTCTCGAAGGTCAGACGGTCGCTGGGTGCTTCCTGGGCCACGTAGGTGGCAGCCACGGCCGCCTTCTCCTCGGCCGTTGGCTCGGCACGCCTCGCCACTCGATCCCAGTCCTTGACGCGGTAGACCTTGACGGAGAAGGTCTCCTCGTCGGAGTCGACGATGTCGACCTTGACGCCCATGTAGTTGATCCGATGGTCGTCGAGCCACTTGTACTTGCCCTCGTAGCGCGGCCACTTCTCGATGTAGAACTCCTGCCCTTGGTCGTCCTTTAGCCAGACGCCGTCCGGTGGCTCGACGCCCGCCCGGGGTGGTGGCGTCGCATTCGGATAGGCCCCCGAAGCGATCGACGCGCGGAAGGTTGGCGGCAGCTTCTCGAGGTTGCTCGCTGCTGCCGCCTGGTCGGATCCGGCGGCGGGCCTCGCTGTCTCCGCCCCGGTTCCTTGGGTCGCGCCGGCGGCCGCTGGCGGCTTGGCCGGAGTGGCAGCAGGGCCGCCGGCGCAGCCGGCCAAAAAGGCGACCGCCAGGGTCGCAGCAGGAGCGCCGAACCGCTGGCCGCACCACACCAAGAATGGCACTTGCATCGTCAGGGAACCTCCAATTGTCGCGGGATCACCAGGCGAACGTGACGAGCTTGTCGCGGTCGCGAGCCTCCACTCCGAGCAAACATCGGGCCAGTGGCGACGAATCGTCTCAGATCTCGTCCACGAAGGCAGGCGCCAGCCGGTGGAACGACCACCAGCCGAGGGCGAGGAGAGCCACGGCCACAAGCGCCAGCCGTGCGGTCCCAGGGACCCAGCCGACCTCGCCAGCGAGGAAGGCCTGCCGGTAGAGCGCCACCAGGGTGGTCAAGGGATTGAGCTCGACCCAGCCGCGCAGGCTCTGCGGCACCAGCTGCAGGGGGTAGACGATCGGCGTCAGGTAGAACCAGCCCTGGAAAGCCATCCCAAGCACCTGGGAGGTGTCGCGGAAGAAGACGTTGATGGAAGCGAGCAACAACCCGAGACCCAGGGTGAGAGCCAGCTGCAACGGGAGCGCGATCACCAGCAGTGGCAGCCCCTGGAGGCTGAGATGGCCACTCGCCAGCAGGAAGACGAGGAAGAGGCCGGCGGCGATGGCCTCGTGCAGGAGGCCAGCGAGCACCACTGCGAGGACGAGGATCTGGGCCGGGAAACGTAGCTTCTTGACCAGGTTGGCGTTGTCGGTGACCGCGGTCGAGCCGCGCAGCACCCCCTCCTGAAGGGCCGTCCAGGGCAGGAGGCCACAGAACAGGAAGATCGCGAAACTGTCTGTCCGCTCGCCGGTCAGCGGTACCCGCATCACCGTGGCAAACACGAAGCCGAAAAGAACCAGCAACCAGAGAGGTTGCAGGAAGGACCAGAGAAGTCCCAGGAAGGATCCGGCATAGCGCCCCTGGAAGTCCCGGCGGACGAGCTCGCGGAGCAGGAACCACCACTGCCGCCATTGCGGCCGGCCACCAGCCGAATTGCCGGAAGTCATGCCTCGCTACTCGGCGGGGTGAGCTGCGGTTGTTGCTGGGCCACGGCCGGGCAGCCTATCAAAGGGAGAGCTGGCACGAAGAGCGCTCTTGACACCGGCCAGGGGCCTCCGTAGTCTTGGCAATCAGGGTCGCTGAAATGTCAATACGGCATTTCCTGCGGCCGGGGCAGGCTGTGGACGAGCCAAGATGACCAGCTCCTACAAGATCAGACCCGTTCGCCTGGTGGGGCGGAAGATCCGGCAGCTCCGCAAGGAGCACAACCTCACCCAGACCGAGCTGTCAGCCCGGATCGGGATTCAGCAGTCCGACCTCTCGCGAATGGAGAAGGGCGAGTACCGGGTCAGCCTCGACGCGCTCTTTCGCATCCTCTCGGAGTTTCAGGTCTCGATCGGAGAGTTCTTCGACTCGATGGCCAAGGACTCGATGACCGACCGCGATCTCGGCTTGCTGCGTGACTTCCAGTCCCTCGACGAGCCGACTCGGCGCGAGGTCGAGCGCCTGGTTTTGCGCAAGAGCAGCCGTCGTCGCGACGACCAGCCCGCGACGCCAGCCACTGAGACGGCTTCACCGCCGCGTGACGCAACCGGCGAGCGCCAGTCCCAAGAAGGTCCCTAGCAACCGCGCAGCAAGCTCGGCCCCTGCCTGCTGCGACACAGCAGGACCATCATCTCGGACATCTCGGAAGACTCCGTGGGATTGCGAGCCTGCTCGGTGACTACCGCCGTGCCGTCGCGACGTCTGCCTCGGCGGTCGGCACCGCAACTGGCAGGCTGGCAAGCTGGGCGCGGAGATCTTCGGGCAGCGGCCCGGGCTTGCCCGTCGACAAGCCCTCGCGCAGGGCGTCCCGCCAACGCAAGTAGGTGGCGAGCTCGCCCGCACCCAGCGGCTTTGCCGGAACGCTGCCGATCGAGAGCGGGTTGATCCACCGATCGTTGAGCTTGACGCGGTAGTCGAGGTGTGGCCCGGTCGCGAGACCGGTCTGGCCGACGTACGCGATCACCTCGCCTTGACGCACCTGCCGCCCGGGGCGGACGCCGTCCGCAAAGCGCGAGAGGTGGAGGTAGTTCGTGATGTAGCCGCCGGAGTGCCGCACCTTGACGGTCCGACCGCCGCCGCCATCCCAGCCGGCGAAGACGACCGTCCCGTTGGCCGTGACCTCGACGGGTGTGCCTACCGGGGCCCCGTAGTCGACGCCATAGTGCGGCCGCATCGTCTTCAGGACGGGGTGGAAGCGCCGCATAGAAAAGCCCGAGGTGACGCGGGAGAAGCGCAGCGGAGACTTGAGGAACATCTTCTTGAGCGGCCGCCCATCCCCGTCGTAGTAGCCACCCTTGCCGTAGCGGAAGGCCTCGTACCAGTGATCTCGATTGAGATAGCGAAGGGCCACCACATCGCCTACGTCATGGAACTCGCCGTCGTGGTACACCTCTTCGAAGACGACCTCGAAGCGATCGCCTTGGCGCAGGTCGCGATTGAAGTCCAGGTCCCACTGCAGCACGTCGGCGATCTTGTAGGCGAGGGTCGCCTCGGCTCCTGCCTCGCGGACCGCCTCCTCGAAAGAGCTCTTCAGCTCTCCCGTCAGGATCCTCGCCTCCACCGAGCGCTCGACGGCCGTCCACTGTGCGAACCAGTGATCCGCCTGGCGAGAGAGAAGAGCCCGCCCGCGCCCCGGAACGGTCATCTCGAAGGCTCGCAGGCCGTCCGCGGGAGACATCTCGACTCGGTAGAGGTCACCGGGGCGGATCTTGCGGGGATCGACGTAGGCCCGCAGTGCATCGATGGCCGCCTGCGCGTCGCTCCCGCCAAGCCCCAGCTCCGCCATCACGCCTCCCAGGGTCTCACCACGCCGGAAAGGCTTGGTGGTGACCTGAACGTCAGGCAGCGAGGCCAGGCGAGTGTCGGCGAGGGCGACTGCGGACGACTCTGCACTTGCCGCCTGGGCGGGCGGCAGGGTGGGCGACGATGTGGGAAGGAGAAGGACGGTAAGACAGAAGACGCCGAGCGATGCAAGTGCACCGATCCCCGTCCACTTGAGCCAACGCGGCCGCGGGGAGGGGGTCGACGGCAACGCCATCAGGCGAGGAGCGACGGGGGATTGAGCGGCGGAAGCGTCGACATCGGCGCGCAGCAGGTCGTGGTACTCGCTCGGGCTACGAACAACCTGGGGAGGTTACCACAACCGGCGACGTTCATGCCGATGCGGGCGCAAACTCGGTACGCGCCGGCAGCACCGCCGGTGACGACGGCCCGCGTCAGGGGGCGAGGAGCTTGGAGAGGAGCTCTTCCGGGTTGTCGGGTAGCCGGCCGGCGTAGGCGACCTGCCCGCCCTTGTACACGATCAAGCCCGGCAGGAAGGTGATCGCGTTGCGTTTCGAGAGCTCGCCGTCAGCGTCGAGCACCGTCGGCACGTCCAGCTTCTTCCCGGCGAGGAAGCGGCGGGCCTCGTCGCCATCCTCGTTGAAGTTCACGCTGTAGACCTTGGCGTCGCGCCCCCAACGGGCCTCTACGGCATTGATGCGCTCGACGATGTCGCGGCAGCGGGGCGACCAGGAGGCCCAGACCAGGAGGATCGCTGAGCCCTGCGAGAGCTCGCGGGCAGTGAGCGCAGGCCCGTCGAGCCCCTGCAACGTGCCCGTCTGCGCTCCTGCCCAGACGGGCATCCAGACGAGGGCCAGGGCGAAGCCCAAGAGAGCGAGCGAGCCACGAAAGCGGCGAGATGCGCGGGGCGGGCGCATGGTCGAGGGTCCAAGTGGAGAGGGAACGCCGTGCATCGCTCGGCCCGCTAGCTGAGGCGCTGCCGATGCGGCAGGCTGGTCAGAATCCGCACCCGTAGATGTTGCGGTGCCGTGGCACGGACGCAGTGCTGACGGACGAGGATCAGGACTCTGCGGGTATGGTCGTGCTGCCTGGCACAACAAGGGCAGTGCTCCAAGTGGGCCCGGAACGGCTGCTCAAGGCCCTCATCCAGCTCGTTGTCGAAGAACAAGAAGAGAGTCTCTGCGACCTGCTTACAGTCCATCCTCCGTCCTCCGCGACGCCAGGGGCGATCGTCGAAACTCTCAGGGCCCGTCGAGGCCACAGTGTCTAACCCTGGACTGGCTCGCGAAATTCCTCGCTCTCCGGCGCCACCGACGCGGTGGTGCCGGTGCTCCGGCTGCGCATCTTCGAGGGCTCGCCGCTGCGGATGTAGCCGTGGTCCCGGGCGTACTCGAGCATCCCCTTTTCGAGCAGGCGCCGACCCCGGTAGAGACGGCTCATCACCGTGCCGACCGGCACCTCCAGGATCTCGGCGATCTCCTTGTACGAAAAGCCCTCGAGATCGGCGAGGAGAACCACCATGCGGTAGTCGGCGGGCAGCGAGTCGAGGGCGTGCTGCACGTCTTCGTCGAGCACGTTTTCGAGAAGCTCCTCCTCCGGGCTCTTGATCTGGCTCGAGCTCTCGTGGCTGACCTGCGTCTCGAAAGACTCCTCGATCTCCGCGAAGTCGCTCTGCGGCGGGACCTGCTGCTGCCGGCGATAGTTGTTGATGAACGTGTTCTTCATGATCTTGAAGAGCCACGCCTTGAAGTTGGTGCCTTCCTCGAACTTGTCGTAGTACCGGTAGGCCTTGAGATAGGTCTCCTGGACGAGGTCCTCGGCGTCCTCGGAGTTGCGGGTCATCCGGTAGGCGGTGTTGTAAAGGGCGTCCACGAAGGGCATGGCCGCCGCCTCGAAGTCCCACCCCCGCTGCGCTGCCGAGCTGTCCGTCGTTTCGACCTGCATGACCGGCCCCCTCCTCGAGACACCCTCGAATACCGCCGTCTTGTACGCACACCCCGTGCCAATGGTTTAGACGCGGAAGAGCCACGGTCCGCAGCCCAGCTGCGGATGAGGCTCCTACCTCTTAGATGCCGGAGAGGGGGTGGTCAGGGAAGGACCGGGGCGATTTTCTGACAGAGCTGGAGAAGAGCGCCCGGCAGCAGGCCGAGCACCAGAACACCGACGGCGCTGGCGGCGACCACGGCGAGAGCTGGCCGCGATGGCCGTTCACGGGCAGCGGACTCAGCCTCGGGCTCGCGCAGGTACATCTGCGCCGCCAGACCGAAGTAGTAGTAGAGGGAGATCGCGCTGGTCAGCACACCGATCACCGCGAGCCACGTCCAGCCTCGCTCCACAGCGGCGGCGAAGACGTAGAGCTTGCCGACGAAGCCGCCTGTCGGCGGGATCCCGACGAGGGCCAGCAAGAACAGGGTCATGGCTGCAGCCAGGCCCGGTTGCCGACGTGCCAGCCCGGCATAGTCGCCGTAGGTCTGGCTGGCGTACGGCCCCTTCTCCAGCAGGAGGACGACGCCGAAGGCTCCCAGCACGACAAAGGCGTAGGCAATCAGGTAAAAGAGGACCGCTCCGGCCCCGTTGGCCCCACCGGCGACCAGGCCCACGAGCGCATAGCCGGCGTGCGCCACGGAGCTGTAGGCGAGCATCCGCTTGACCTCGACCTGGGTGAGTGCCGCGAGGTTGCCCCAGATCATCGACGCCGCGGCCACCACGGCCAGCCCGGTTTGCCACGGCAGGGCGACCAGGCCCTGACCAAAGATCCGTACCAGGATGGCGAACGAGGCCAGCTTCGAGCCGGCGGCGAGGAAAACCGTCACCGGCGTCGGGGCCCCCACATAGACGTCCGGCACCCAGACATGGAAGGGGGCCGCCGCCACCTTGAACAGCAGGCCGGCCGCCACCAGTACCCAGCCGACGAGCACAAAGGGGCTCGTACCGACGGCCCCCAGGCGACTGGCCAGTGCCGTGAGCTCGAGGGTGCCGGTGGCTCCGTAGAGCAGCGAGATGCCGTAGAGCAGGACACCGCTCGACAGAGCACCGAGCACGAAGTACTTGAGCGCCGCTTCCGTGGACTTGCGCTCGTTGCGGAAGTAGCCCACCAGCACGTAGCTGGCGAGGGCCATCGTCTCGAGCGAGATCCAGATGCTCAACAACGAGGTGCCGCTCGCCATCAGCAGCATCGCCATCCCGGCGAGCAGCAGCAGGGCGTAGTACTCCCCCGCCCGGTAGCCGCCCCGGGCGAGGAAGCGTAGCGAGAGCCCGACGACAGCCAGCAGCGAGAAGAGCAGGACCAGCTTGAAGGAGAGCCCGTAGCCATCGATCACGAACATCCCGGCGAGGATCGTGCGGGCGCCATCGAGCCCGCCCACCCGGAGCACCAGCAGCGCGGCGACGGCGACCGACACGGCGGACCAACCGGCTGCCAGCCGATGCGACAACCCGCGGCCGATGGTCGACAGAACGAGCAAGACCAGCCCCGAGGCGGCCAACCACAGCTCGGGCGCCAGCAGAGCGAGCTCGGCGGGATCGAAGCCGGCCACGGCTCAGTCTCCGCTCGCGGTGAGCGCCTGGGAGGCGGGAGAGCTCAGGGGCGCCAGGCTCGCGACCTTGGGCGTGGCGCTCGGGTCCACCTTCGCCGCCACGTAGGCGACCGGGGCCCGCATCACGTCGAAGAACGGCTTGGGATAGAGACCGATCCAGAAGCAGAGCACCACCACCGGCAGGAGATAGGCGAGCTCGCGGCGGGAGAGGTCTTTGAGACCGGCGTTCTCTCGCAAGGTGAGTGGCCCGAAGAACACTCGCTGATAGAGCCAGAGCATGTAGGCCGCGCCGAGGACGATGCCCACGGCACCGAAGACCGCCCACCACCACATGCGGTTGAAGGCACCGACCAGAATGGTGAACTCACCCACGAAGCCGTTCAGGGCCGGCAGGCCGATCGACGACATCGTGATGATCAGGAAGATCGTGGCGTACCGTGGCATCTCGGCCGACAGTCCGCCGAAGTCGGCGATCATCCGCGTGTGTCGGCGCTCGTAGAGCACGCCGACCAGAAGGAAGAGGGCGCCGGTCGACAGGCCGTGGTTGATCATCTGCAGCACGCCGCCCGAGAGCCCGGGGCCGTTGAGCGCGAAGAGGCCCAACATGACGAAGCCCATGTGCGAGACGGACGAGTAGGCCACAAGCTTCTTCATGTCCTTCTGGGCCATCGCGACCAAGGCGCCGTAGACGATACCGATGATGGCGATCCAGGCCATCCAGGGCAGCAGCCGCTGCGTGGCCTGCGGCAGGATCGGTAGCGAGAAGCGCACGAAGCCGTAGGTGCCCATCTTGAGCAGAACGCCGGCAAGGATCACCGAGCCTGCCGTCGGCGCTTCGACGTGGGCGTCCGGCAACCAAGTGTGGAACGGGAACATCGGCACCTTGATCGCGAAGCCCACGAAAAAGGCGAGGAAGATCCAGAACTGCAGCGCCGGCGGGATGCTGGCACCGATTTCGTGGAACTGGGTGATCGAGAAGGTCCGCGGGTTGCCGAGACCGGACCAGCCAAGCAGGCCACCGGCGTTGTAGAAGTAGAGGGCGAGGATGCCGAGCAGCATCAGCACCGAGCCCACCAGGGTGTAGAGGAAGAACTTGATCGCCGCGTAAAGCTTGCGCGGGCCACCCCAGATGCCGATCAGGAAGTACATCGGCACCAGCATCACTTCCCAGAAGACATAGAAGAGGAAGAAGTCCATCGCCATGAAGACGCCGAGCATCCCCGTCTGCAGCAGGAGCAGGAAGATGTAGTACTCCTTGACGCGCGTCTGGATGGCGGACCACGAGGAGAGGAAGGCGAGCAAGCCGAGGAAGGTCGTCAGCAGCACGAGGAGCAGCGCGATGCCGTCGATGCCCATCTGGTAGCGCACCCCGATCGTCGGGACCCACTCCAGGTCCTCGGTGAACTGGAAGAGCCGGCCGTTGCGCTCGAAGGCGAACCACAGGGGCAAGGACAGCAGGAGGTCGACGCCAGCGATCGCCGTGGCGAGGTTGCGGATCAGCTCCACCCGCTCGCGCCCCACCAGCAGCAGGAGGAGCGCACCGGCCAGCGGCACGAAGCAGATCAGCGACAGGATCGGGATGTTCTCCAGCATGAAGCCCCCTCAGAGCGCCAGGACCAGGCTCACCATCGCCAGGAGTCCGAGCGCCAGCACCAACGCATACTGCGACACCAGCCCGGTCTGAACCCGGCGCAAGACACCCGAGCCGCCGCGGAGCAGCGAACCCACCCCGTTGACGAGACCATCGACGAAGTACTTGTCGAAAAAGCCCGAGAGCTGGGCGAAGGCAACCGTCAAATGGCGGCTTCCCTCGACCAGGAAGCCGTCGATCACCTTGGAATCGAAGCGGAAGAGACCACGCGCCGAGGCCCAGAAGCCACGCACGATCGTGGCGTCGTAGATCTCGTCGACGTAGTACTTGTTGACCAGCAGGCGGT
>CAYQRE010000002.1:0-70707 GCA_964420075.1 uncultured Thermoanaerobaculia bacterium
AACGACCCGCCATCCCCACGATGGCGATCGCACCCGAGAGTGCCGACCTCTGCTCGTGACTCATCGCTAGTCCTCGAAACGCTGACGGAGGCGCTCGCGGCGGCGGGCGCCGCGGCTGCGACGGTCCTCGAACACCGTGTCTGCCTCGCCCTCACCAAGCCCCAGGGCCTGGTCGAGGATCTTGGCCAGCGCGGCCACGGTGGGACCGTCGAAGAGGCTGACCACCGACACCTCGGCACTGAGCTCGGCCTTGAGGCGGGCGATCACCTTGAGCCCGACGAGCGAGTTGCCGCCGAGCTCGAAGAAGTTGTCGTGAATGCCGACCTGCTCGAGGCCGAGGATCTCCTCCCAGAGCGCCGCCACGCGCTCCTCGGTGGGCGTCCGCGGCGCCTCGTAGGGGCTGGCGAGGAGCGGCCGGCTGTGCACCTGCCGGCCCTCGGCGGCCTTGGCCTGGCTTTCCGCCAGCACCGCCATCGCGCGGTTGGCGTAGCCGTGGCGCAGCTGCTCGCCGAGCGGCAGCTTGGAGACCGCGAGCTGCGGCAGGCCGGAGGCCAGGCCGAGGCGGAAGGCCGCCACGCCCTCCTGGGGCGAGAGACCGTTCTTCAGGCTCTGCTCGCGCCAGGCCTTGAGCTCGTCGGGCACCTCGGTGGTCACCGCCATGCCGACCTCGCGCCAAGCGTCCCAGTTGAGCGCGACGACGTGGCCGCTGCCCGCCCGGGCCTGGGCGAAGGCGTCGAGGTAGGCGTTGGCCGCCGCGTAGTCTGCCTGGCCGAGCTGGGAGAGCAGCGAGGTCACCGAGGAGAACAGGGCGAGGAAGTCGAGCGGCTGGTCGGCGAAGACCTGTGCCAGCACCTCGGTGCCCTTGACCTTCGGCGCCAGCACTTCCTGGCCGGCCTCGCGGTCGCGCAGCTCGATGAGCGCGCCACCGGGTACGCCGGCGGCATGGATGACACCATGAACCGTCCCGAAGCGTTCGAGGGCGCGCAGCTTGACCTCCTCCATGGCACCGCGGTCGGTGACGTCGGCCGCCATCACCAGGAGCTCGGCACCCAGCGCTTCGAGGGCGAGGAGCCGCTCGAGGCGCTCGACGGAGGACGCCGCCAGGGCGCCCGAGGCGAGCAGGGCCTCCCAACGCTCCCGCGGCGGCAGCATGCGGCGGCCGACGAGCACCAACCGGGCCTGCTCCTGGCGCGCCAGCTCCTCGGCGATCGCCAGGCCGAGGCCACCGAGGCCGCCAGTGATGAGGTAGACGCCGCGCTCGCGCAGCGGTGGCGTCAGCCCCTCCGTCGCCGGCAGGGTGGTGAAGCCCTGGACGAAGCGGCGCCGGCCGCGCAGGGCGACGACGAAGTCCTCGGCCACCGTCGAAGCGACCACCGCCTCGGCGAGCACGCGATCGAGGTCGACGGCGTCGAGGGCGGCACCCCCGAGGTCGATCACCCGTCCATCGAGCTGCGGCAGCTCCTGCGGCAGGCTGCGCACGGCTCCGAGGACGGTCGCCCAGATCGGCTGCAAGGTCTCCTGGCCGGTGACCGCCGCGAAGCCCGGCGTCACCACCGTGATGTCGGCCGTGGCGCCGGCGGCGCCCAGCATGCGGCCAAGGCCGAGCAGGCTCTCGTGGCCGCGGCGCAGGGCCTCGGCCGTGAGGTCGCCCTCGAGGTGCGAGAGGGGCCAGAAGGAGACCACCCGGCGCGGCAGCTCGCCCAGCTCGCGCAGCTCGGCGAGCAGCAGGTCCCAGTCGCCGCTGCGCAGCGGGTCGAGCTGGAAGCTCGCCGGGCCGATGCGCGCGAAGCCGCTGCCGAGGCGCACGCCGACGACCTGGCAGCCCAGGTCGTGGAGACGGCGCAGGGCCGCCGAGCCGGGACCAGCGTCGTCCACCAGCACCAACCAGGGGCCGCAGCCGGCGGCGCGGGCGGCGAGGAGCACCTCCGGCCGCCCCGGCGCTGGCGCCTGGCGCCAGCCGGGCACCTGCAGCCAGTCGCTCAGCCGCGCGCTGGCGCGGGCCTTCTTGAGCACCTCCGGCACCCCGGGCTCCACCCAATACCGCTGGCGCTCGAAGGGATAGGTCGGCAGCACTACCCGCCGCCGCGACTGCCCGGCCCAGAAGCCGGCGCTCTCAAGCGGCACCCCGGCGAGCCACAGACGGCCGACGCTGGTGAGCAGGAAGGCCTGGTCGGCAGCCTTGTCTCGCGGATGGCGGACGGTCGAGAGCACCGGCACCGCGGCGCCGCCGCGGCGGTGGAGCTCGGAGACCACCTGCTGCGCCGCCGTCTTCAGGGCGTGGCCGGGGCCGACCTCGACGAGCACCACGCCGGGGCGCTCGAGCAGGGTCTCGAGACCCTCGGCGAAGCGCACGGCGCCGCGCAGGTGGCGGGCCCAGTAAGCGGGGTCGGTGGCTTCCTCCGGCTTGATCCAGGTGCCGGAGAGGTTCGAGACGTAGGGCAGCCGCGGCGGCGACAAGCGCACCCGCGAGACCGCCGCAGTGAAGGCGTCGAGGATCGGCTCCATCATCCGCGAGTGGAAGGCGTGCGAGGTGTGGACCTGCCGCGCCTCGATGCCCTGGCTCGCCAGCTGGGCGGCAAACGTCGCCACCTCAGTCGTCGGGCCGGAGACCACCGTGACGTCCGTGCGGTTGATCGCCGCGATGTCGAGGCCCGGCGGCAGCAAGCTCTTGAGCGCCGCCTCGGAGAGCGGCACGGCGAGCATCGAGCCGCGCTCGACGCTCGCCATCAGCCGGCCGCGCTCGGCGACCAGGGCGAGGCCGTCCGCGAGCGAGAAGACGCCGGCCAGGCAGGCGGCCACGTACTCGCCGATCGAGTGGCCGAGCATCGCCTGGGGCACGATCCCCCAGCTCTCGAGCAGGCGGGCGAGGGCCAGCTCGACGACGAAGAGGGCCGGCTGGGTGAGGTCGGTGCAGCCCAGCCGCTCGGCCGCGGCCTCGGCGGCCTCAGGCTTCGGGTAGAGCACGGTCCGCAGGTCGAGGCCCAGGCGCGGCGCGAGGAGCTCGGCACAGCGGTCGACCTCGTCGCGGAACACCGGCTCGCCCTCGTAGAGGCCCTTGGCCATCTCCAGGTACTGCGAGCCCTGGCCGGAGAAGAGGAAGACGGGTACCGCCTGGGTCGCCTCGGCGGCGCTCGTGAGGAGCTTCTGCGGGTCGCGCTCGGCGAGGGCGCGGGCCGCCTCGGCGGTGCTCTCGGCGACCACGGCGCAGCGGTGCCCGAAGGCCCTGCGGCCGCTCTCCAGGGTGAAGGCCACGTCGGCCAGCGGCAGCGCGGCACCGTCACCGGCGAGGAAGGCGGCGAGGTTGTCGGCGGCGGTCGCGAGGGCGGTCTCCGTCTTCGCCGACACCACCAGCAGCTGGTGCGGACGCGACGGCCCGGAGGGCGCGGCCTCCGGCGCCTCCTCCAGCACGATGTGGGTGTTGGTGCCGCCCATGCCCAGCGAGGAGACGCCGGCCCGCCGCGGGATGCCTGCGGTCTCCCAGGGCTTGAGCTCGGTGTTGATGAAGAACGGGCTCGTCGCGAAGTCGATCTTTGGGTTGGGGTTCTCGAAGTGGAGGATCGGCACCAGCGTCTTGTGGTGCAGGCAGAGCACCGTCTTGATCAACCCGGCGACGCCCGCCGCGGTGTCCAGGTGGCCGATGTTGGTCTTCAGCGAGCCCAGAGCGCAGAAGCCCTTCTTGTCGGTGCCACGGCGGAAGGCCTGGGTGAGCGCCGCCACCTCGATGGGGTCGCCGAGCAGAGTGCCGGTGCCGTGGGCCTCGATGTAGGAGATGGAGTCCGGGCTGACCCCGGCCACCGCCTGCGCCGCCGCCACCACCTCGGCGTGGCCGTCCACCGACGGTGCCATGTAGCTCACCTTGACCGAGCCGTCGTTGTTGCAGGCCGAGCCCTTGATCACCGCCAGCACGGGGTCGCCGTCGGCGAGCGCCTCGTCGAGGCGCTTCAAGACCACGGCGCCGGCACCGTGGCCGGAGACGAAGCCCTTGGCCTCGGCGTCGAAGGTGCGGCAATGGCCGCTCGGATCGGTGGTGCCGCCCTCGTGGTAGAGGTAGCCCGAGACCTCCGGCACGTGCACCGACACGCCGCCGGTGATCGCCATGTCGCACTCGCCGGCGAGCAGCGACAGCACGGCGTAGTGGACGGCGGTGAGCGAGGTCGACGACGAGGACTGCACGAGGACGCTCGGCCCGCGCAGGTTCATCCGGTAGGAGACCTCGGTGGTCAGGCTGTCCTTGTCGTTGCCGATCGCCGCCTGCAAGCTGTCGAGCGAGGCCACCAGGTCGATGTGGTAGTAGAGGTTGTTCAGCCAGTAGGTGTTCATGCTCTGGCCGGCGAACACCCCGATGCGGCCGGGGTAGCGGTCGGCGTCGTAGCCGGCGCGCTCGAGGGCCTCCCAGGCGCATTCCAGGAAGACGCGGTGCTGCGGGTCGGTGAGCTCGGCGCCGCGCGGCGAGAAGCCGAAGAGGCCGGCGTCGAAGCGGTCGACCCCGCCGAGGATGCCCTTGGCCTTGATGTAGTTGGGGTTCGCCACCAGCTCGGGGTCGACGCCCTGGGCGAGGAGCTCCTCGTCCGAGAAGCGGGAGATCGACTCGACACCGCCCACCAGGTTGGCCCACAGCTGCTCGGGGGTGACGGCGCCGGGAAAGCGCCCGGCGACGGCGATCACGGCGATGTCGCGGCCGGCCACGGGGGTACGGGTCGGGGTGCTGCGCAGGGCGGGCGCCGCCGCCGTCTCGCCCGGCGCCAGGTGGCCGGCGAGCGCGGCGATGGTGGGAAAGCGGAAGAGGTCCACCAGGCTGAGCTGGGCGGTTACCTCGCCGAGCTCCTCGCGGACCCGAGCATGCACCTTGGCGAGGCCCAGGGAGTGGCCGCCGAGGTCGAAGAAGTTGTCGTGGATGCCCACCTTGGGCCGCCCCAGCACTTCCTGCCAGATCGTCGCGATCCGCCGCTCGAGCTCGCCGCGCGGGGCGGTGAAGGTGCGTTCGAGCTCCGGCGTGGTGGGCGCGAGGGCCTCCAGGGCCTTGATGTCGCGCTTGCCGTTCTGGTTGAGCGGCAACGCGGCGAGCGTCATGTACGAGGCCGGCACCATGTAGTCCGGCAGCCACTGGCGGACCCAGGCTGAGAGCTCGGCAGCGCTCACCGAGGCCCCCGGCTCGAAGACCACGAAGGCCACCAGCCGGCGGTCCTTGGCCCGCTGGCCGGAGCTGCCGGCGGCGGGATCGGCGGAGAGCAGCACCGCCGCCTCGCGCACCCGGTCGTGGCGGCCGAGCACCGACTCGATCTCGCCGAGCTCGATGCGGAAGCCGCGCACCTTGACCTGGTGGTCCACGCGACCCTGGAACTCGAGGTTGCCGTCGCCCCGCCAGCGCGCCAGGTCACCCGTGCGGTACATCCGCTCGCCACCCTGGAAAGGATCGGGGATGAAACGCTCGGCGGTCTTGCCGGGGTGGTTGAGGAAGCCGCGGGCGAGGCCGAGGCCGGCCACGAAGAGCTCGCCCGAGCAGCCCACCGGCACCGGCTGGAAGCGGCCGTCGAGGACGTAGAGCCGGCTGTTGATCACCGGCTTGCCGATCGGGATGTCGAGGTTCGAGAGGAAGTCCGCCCGCGACAGCCAGTACACCGTCGAGCAGATGGTGGTCTCGGTGAGGCCGTAGCCGTTGACCACCTCGGCCGTGCCCATCAGGCGGTCGATGTCACCCGCCCCCAAGGCGTCGCCGCCGGAGAGGATCAGGCGCAGCTTCGGCACCTGGGCGGCCATCGCGTTGAGGTTGGAGATCACCGACGGCACGGCCGAGAGGATGGTCACCTCGCGGCGCGCGATCAGCTCGGTGGTGCGCTTGGTGTCGAGCAGCTCCTCGGCGGTCGGCAGCACGACGGTGCCACCCGAGCAGAGCACCGGCAGCACCTCGCCGGTGAAGCTCGCGTAGGCCACCGAGGTCATCGGCAGGATGGCGTCGTCCGGGCCGCTCTCGTAGCTCCTGATGAACGAGTAGACGAGGTTGACCAGGCCGCCGTGCTCGATCACCACGCCTTTGGGGGCGCCGGTCGAGCCCGAGGTGTAGATCACGCAGGCGGCGTTGTTGGCGCCGGCATGGCGGGGGATCGGGTTGGGCTCACCGGCCGCGGCCGCAGTGAGGTTGAACAGCCGGGTGCCGACCGGCCAGCGGATGCGCAGCTTGGGATCGACCAGCACCAGGTCGGCGTTGGCGTCGCTCAGCATGTAGGACAGGCGCTCGGCCGGCGACGCCGGGTCGAGCGGCAGGTAGGCGGCACCGGCCTTGAGGATAGCGAGCAGGCCCACCAGCAGGCGTGGCGAGCGCTCGGCGCAGAGGCCCACGAGGTGCTCCGGGCCGACCCCGGACTCGACCAGCAGGTGGGCCAGGCGGTTGGCCCGCCGCCGCAGCTCGGCATAGGTCAGCCGTTCCTCGCCGCAGATCACCGCCGTTGCCTCCGGCGTCTTGGCCGCCTGGGCGGCGATCAGCCGCTGCACCGTCGCCTCGACCGACAGCTCGCTCGCGGTGTCGTTCCAGTCGACCAGCACCTGGCGGCGCTCGGCGGCGCTCATCACCGGCAGCTCGGCGAGCGGTGCCTCCGGCAGGCTCGCCAGGCGATCGAGCAGCACGACGAGGTTGCGGGCCAGGCGGTCGGCCGTGGCACGGTCGAAGAGGTGGGTGTTGAAGTCGAGCGTGCCACCGATCTTGAGCAGGCCGCCCTCCCCCACCTCGCCCACCGAGAGGGTGAGGTCGAACTGCGCCATGCGCTGCGGCAGCTCGACGTGCTCGAGATCGAGGGCCCCCACCTGCAGGCGGGCGCCCTCCTCGTTGACAGCGAAGGGCGCCAGGCCGGCGTCCTCGTGGGTGGGCGCGCCCTGGAAGGCGAACATCACCTGGAAGAGGGGCGAGCGGCTGGGGTCGCGGTCCGGCGCCAGGTCGGTGACCAGCAGCGGGAACGGGTAATCCTGGTGGGCGAAGGCGCCCGTCACCTCGCCGCGCACCGCCGCCAGCAGCTGGCGGAAGGTGGTGTCGGGGGCGAAACGGGCCCGCAGCACGATGGGGTTGACGAAGTAGCCCACGGCCCGCGCCAGGCTGGCGTGAGTGCGGCCAGCGGCCGGCGCGCCCACCAGCAGCTCGCTCTGGCCGCTGTAGCGATAGAGCAGCGCCTGGTAGCCGGCGAGCATCAGCATGAACGGCGTCACCCGCTCGCTCGCCGCCAGCGCCCGCAGGCGGCTCGCCAGCTCGGGGAGGATCTCCACCCGTACCGCCTCGCCGTCGAACGTCTGCACCGGCGGCCGTGGCCGGTCGGTGGGCAGGGCCAGCACCGGCAGCTCGCCGCCGAGATGCTGGCGCCAATAGCTGCGCAGCGCCTCGCCGTCGGCGCTGGCCAGCATCTCGCGCTGCCAGGCCACGAAGCGCTCGTAGGACGGCGCGCCGTCCGGCAGGGCCGGCACCCGGCCGGCGAGCGCCATGCCGTAGAGCGCGCCGAGCTCACGCAGCATCAGGGCGAGGGACCAGAAGTCGCCCACGATGTGGTGCAGCACGACGAGCAGGATCTGCTCCTCCGGTCCGCGCTGGAACACCCGGACCTTGAACAGCGGCCCACTCTCGAGGTCGAAGGGCCGCTGTGCCTCGTCCTCGAGGCGGCGGTAGAGAGCGCCGAGGGACCAGTCGCGGGCGTCCTCGCGGCCGAAGGCCACCCGCGCCTTCTCCCGCGGCGTCACCCGCTGGATCGGCTCGCCGTGGCGGTTGACGAAGGTGGTGCGCAGGGCCGGGTGGCGCTCGACCAGGGCCTGGAAGGCCTGGCGCAGGGCGTCGAGGTCAAGGGCGGAGTGCACCCGCACGGCGTTGGCCATGTTGTAGGCCGTGCTCCGCGGGTCCATCTGGTGGAGGAACCAGAGGGCGCGCTGGCCTTCCGAGAGGGGGAACTCGCGGGGCCCGCCGCCGGCCGGCGCCGAGAGCGCGGCCAGCGGCTCGGCCGCCGGGCTCGCTGCCGCCGACGCGGCCGTGTCCGCTGCCGGCGCCGCAGCGGCGGTCGCCACTGGCGCGCTGGCCGCCTGGGTGCGCCGGGCCTCGATCTCGGTCACCACCTCGGTGAGGCTCGGGCCGTCGAACAGCCGTTCCAGGGGCAGGCTGACGCCCGTCCGCGCCTCGACGGCGTGCAGCAGCTCGATGGCGCGCAGCGAGTCGAGGCCGTAGTCGAGCAGGCTCTTCGCCGGGTCGACACCGACGCCGCCCAGGCCGCAGATCGCCGCGACCCGCCCGGCGAGCCAGCTCGCCAGGCCCTCCTCGCTCGGCCGCGCCGCCGCGGCAGGCTGGCTCACGGCGCCCTGCTTCCACTCGCCGAGGAGCTCGAGCTCGCCCCCCAGGTAGTCGGCCTTCGACTGCCGGCGCTGGATCTTGCCGCTGGTGGTCTTGGGGATCGCCCCCGGCTTGATCAGGGCGAGGGCGAAGAGCTGCAGCTCGTGCTCTTCGAAGACGGCCCGCGCCGCCGCCGCGCCGATCTCCTCGACCGAGGTCGAACGCTCCGAGCGCTCAACCTCCTGGACTACCACCAGCCTCTCCTCACCGTCAATCTCGACGGCAAAAGCGGCGCCACAGCCCGGCCGCAACGCCGGATGGGAGCGCTCGACGGTGAGCTCGATGTCCTGCGGGTAGTGGTTGCTGCCGCGGATGATGATCAGGTCCTTGAGGCGGCCGGTGATGAACAGCTCGCCGCCGTCGAGAAAACCGAGGTCGCCCGTGCGCAGGTACGGGCCCTCGCCGTCGCGGGTGGTGGCGTCGAAGGTCTCGGCCGTCACCTCCGGCCGGTCCCAGTAGCCACCGGCGACGCTGCCGCCGCCGACCCAGATCTCCCCCACCCGGCCCTCCGGCAGACGGGCGCCGGTCTCCGGCTCGGCGATCACCACCCGCAGGTCACCCAGCGGGCGGCCCGAGCTCACCAGCCGGCGGCCGACGGCACCTGGCTGCTGCAGCTCCTTGGCCTGGTTGCCGGCGAGCGCCGCCGGATCGTAGAGGCGCGACAGGTGCGGCTCGTGCGGCGAGCCACCGGAGACGATGAGGGTCGTCTCGGCGAGGCCGTAGCAGGGGAAGAGGGCGCGGCGGTCGAAGCCGTAGCGGCCAAAGGTGCGCGCAAAGCGTTCGAGGGTGTCGTGGCGCACCGGCTCGGCGCCGTTGAAGGCCACCCGCCAGCTCGACAGGTCGAGGCCCTCGCGCTGCTCCGGCGTCGTCTTGGCGACCGCCAGCTCGTAGGCGAAGTTGGGGCCGCCGCTGGTGTGGCCGCGGTGACGGCTGATCGCCCGCAGCCAGCGGATCGGGCTCTGCAGGAACGACACCGGCGACATCAGGGTGCACGGCGTGCCGATGTAGAGCGACTGCAGCATGTTCCCGATCAGGCCGAGGTCGTGGTAGAGCGGCAGCCAGGAGACGCAGGGCGTCTCGCCGCTGTGCTCACAGACCCGCCGGATCAGCTCCTCGTTGTGCATCAGGTTGCCGTGGCTCACCATCACGCCTTTGGGCGTCGAGGTGGAGCCCGAGGTGTACTGGAGGAACGCAAGGGTGCCGCGGTCCGCGCCAGGGTCGCGCCAGTCGGCGGCCAGCTCCTCGCTCAGCAGGTCGGTCACCCGCCACTGGATGGCCTTCAAGTCCGGCAGGTCTTCGATTCGTTTCTCGATCGACGAGAAGATTGCCGAGGTGGTGAGCGCCACCAGGGCACCGGCGTCGGCAGCGATCGCCCGGATGCGCGGCATCGGCCGGTTGGGGCGCGGCGGATAGGCCGGCACCGCTACGGCGCCGGCGTAGAGGCAGCCGTAGAAGGCCGCCACGTAGTCGAGGCTCGCCGGGTAGATCAGCAGCACCCGCTGCCCGGCCGCTCCCATGCTCTGCAGCAGGGCGCCGATCGCCCGCGCCTGGCGGTCGAGGTCGCGGTAGGTAATGCGCACCTCGTCCTCCTCGCCGTCGAGGAGGAAGGTGTAGGCCAGGCGCTCGGGCTGCAGGGCCGCCCGCGTGCGCAGGACGTGCACCAAGGTCGGCAGCTCGGCGGGCTCGAAGGGCTCTCTTGGGTCGCTCACGGTATTTCCCTCATCGGGAGGCGTTCGAGGCGGGCGTGAGGGTGAGGGCCTCGACGCCGGCCTCGCCGGCGCCCTGGGCGCTCACCGCCTCGCGGGAGGTCAGGACGGGGTGGAGCTCACCGCGGGCCCACAGCTCGATGAGGTCCTCGCGGTGACGATGGAAGGGCAGGCCGACCTGCCCGGTGCTGTTGACGGCCCGCGACCGGCCGAGGTCGGCGAGGTCGGCGACGAAGCGCTGCGAGACGCCGAAGCCCACCCGGTAGGGCGCCGCCGGGTTGCTGGACAGGGCGAGGATCGTCGACGCCTCCCCCCCCACCGGCCGCTGCTTGCCGTTGAACACCCATTCGAGGGGGGCCAGGCCCGAGGAGCCGAACGGCTGGTGGACGAACATGGCGTGGTGGAGCTTGCTCCACTGCCAGCCGGCCGGGTCGTCGCCGAGCCGCTCGCTGAGCCAGGCGACGGCCTCCTGGAAGCTGCGCCCGATGAGCAGGTCGAGGGTCTCCTTCTCCGGCGTCCGGCGGTCATCGATCAGGCGGTCGTCGGGGTGAGCGAGCAGGTCCTCGAGGAGCGGCGAGGGCGACATCGCGAAGGGGAAGAAGTCGGCGAAGGCCTCCTTCGAGAGGTCGTCTGCGAGGAGGGCGCGGGTCAGCTTGTCGAGCCAGACGTGGTAGATCGTGGCACCGGTGCTCTCTACCCCGTAGCGGGTGTCCCAATCCCGCACCAGGGCGAGGGCGGCCTGCTCGCGCGGGGTGGCCGCCGTCGCCGCCACCAGGAGCGTCGGGCGCAGCCGCGCCGCGGGCAGCGAGAGGTCGTCGAGCTGCATGCGCTGCATGTCGTCGACCGTCAGGTCGTGGGCCGCCGCCAGCAGGGCTGTGATCCGTCGCGCGCGGTCGGCCGGCGGCCAGTCGCGGGTGAGCACGTAGGGGTAGTCGTCCCCCACCACCTTGTTGTTGGCGGTGGCGTAGAAGCCGGCCGGCGGGTTGAGGCCCGACGGCATCTCGGCGAAGGGGATCAGGCCCTGCCAGTCGAAGTCCCCGGAGGCGCCATCGACCGCCACCGTGCCGGTGTGCGCCGGCTGCCGGAGCGGCACCTGCGCCGTCGACTGGTAGCCCACGTTGCCGTCGACGTCGGCGTAGACGAAGTTGAGCGACGGCGAGTCCCAGTAGGAGAGCGCGTCGCGGAAGCTCACCCAGTCGCTCGCCTGGTTGAGCCGGCGCATGGCCTCGAGCAGGCGGCTGCCGGCGAGCGCCGTCCAGGCCAGCGAGTAGGGCTGGCCGAGCTTCTGGTTCGGCGTCACCTGATGCATCAGCGGGCCGTGCGCCGTCAGGTAGACGGGCAGGTCGACGGGCTCGCCACCCTTGACGGCGATCGTCTCGTGGACCACCTCGATCGGCTGCCAGCTGCCGCGGTGCTCGTAGCGGGTGGGCGCCGCGGCCGAGTCGACCTTCTCGAGGTAGAGGTCCTGGACGTCGGCGTTGAGGTTGGTGATCCCCCAGGCCACCCGCGGCGTCTGTCCGATGACCACGAAGGGGATGCCGGGCAGGGAGAAGCCCACGGCGTCGTAGCCGGGGGCGTGCAGGCCCACCTCGTACCACACCGACGGCATGCCGAGGGCGAGGTGGGTGTCGTTGGCGAGGATCGGCTTGCCGCTCTTGGTGCGGCTGCCGGCGACCACCCAGGCGTTGCTGCCGCCCACCTGCGAGGCGTCGAGCACCGCCGGCATCGCCGCGGCGAGGAACCGCCGCACGCTCTCGGCCTGCGCCTGGCGCGCCGGCGGGGCCGGGGCCCCGCCGAGGATGGTCGGCGCGTCCGCCGGATAGGGCGGCAGGAAGCGGTCGGCGTCGACGGCACCGACATCGGCCGCCAGCTCGGCGCGCAGCAGCTCGAGCGAAGAGTTGAGGCTCAAGTTGAAGCTCATCGCCTTCGAGAAAGCGAGCACGTCGAGGGCCGTCCACGGCTCGGGCTCGATGCCCAGCACCTTGAACTCGACGGGCAACCGGCCGCGGTGGGTGGTGAGGAAGGCGTTCACTCCCGCCGCGTAGGCCTCGAGCAGGGTGCGGGTCTCCGCGTCGAGGAGGGTGAGGTCCTTCGCGGCCGAGCGCCGCAGCCCCACCGTGCGCAGATAGCTGTCGACCCCGACCACCGGCTGGCCGAAGAGCGAGGCGAGCTGACCGTTGGCCACCACCCGGTTGAAGTGCATCTGCCAGGCGCGGTCCTGCGCCGCCACGAACCCCTGGGCGAAGAAGAGGTCATGGGCGCTCGCCGCGAACATGTGGGGCACCCCCCAGCGGTCGCGCAACACCTCGACGGGGGCCGTGAGCCCTGGGGCCGCGAGCTGCCCCTCGGTCGTCGGCCAGGACCGCCTGACCAGCACCACTGCGTAGACGAGAAGGGCGGCCAGTGCCACGAGGAGCACCACCGCCGTCCACTTCAGCACACGACGAAGCCATGACCACATAGAAGCTCGATTCATCAAGGTTAAAAATAAAGGCTGGGCTTTAAGCCAACTGCAGATTGAACCTTAGGTTCGATTCACCTTGCTCCGCGTAAGTCACTGAGCCCTCGCGTTCTGTCCCGCTCGAGAAAAGGCACGACCTTTCTCACGGCGAGTGCCGCGTTTGAACCCTATTAGTGCACTGTATGGGGGAATAGCGGGACGCAAGCCTGGCGCAATACCCATCAAACATGCATCTTCATGAGGAGGAAACCAATGAAGCTACGTACCCACGCCCTCGCCTTGAGTGCCGCCCTGCTGGTGCTCAACGCGGGTGCCGCCCTGGCTGAGGGTGGCGTCACCTTCCACGACATCGCGGCTGGCGGCGGCTCTGGACTGAGCTATACCCGCGAACCGTCGGTGCGCCTCAACAAGCTGCTGGACTTCTACTCGGACGGCCTCGTCGACGTCGTCTCCGAGTATCTGATCACCCCCGAGAAGCCGCATGGTGCGCCCGGCGTCGCCCTCCTCGACTTCGACGGTGATGGCGACCTCGACATCTACGTCACCAACGGTCCCGGCACCGCCAACAGCCTGTTCAGCAACCAGCTGCACGAGACCGGCCACCTCTCCTTCACCGACGTGGCGACTGCCGCCGGCGTCGACGCCACCGCCCAGGACAGCCAGGGCGTCTGCTTCGGCGACATCGACAACGACGGCGACCAGGACCTCTACGTTCTCGGCATGATGGAGGACAACCGGCTGTTCGAGAACAACGGCAACGGCACCTTCAGCGACATCACCGCCGCGAGCGGTGCCGGTGGTGGCCTGCGCTCCTCGACCTCGTGCGCGATGGGTGACGTCGACGCCGACGGCCTGCTCGACATCTTCGTCTCCAACGCCTACGACTTCGACAGCCGCGCCGGTGTCACCTTCGTGCCGTTCGATCTGATGCAGCACAACCAGCTCTTCGTCAACCAGGGTGCCGACACCTTCGCCGACGAGAGCAACGCCGCGGGCATCGAGGACATCACGGGCATCCCGGTCCCCGGCGCCGCCCTCGGCACCTGGCCGGCGGCGATGGTCGACTACGACCTCGACGGCGACCTCGACATCGTCTACTCGCCGGACACCCGCACCGTGCTGGTTGCCGATCCGCTGGCCAACAACCACATCTACCAGAACGACGGCAGCGGCCACTTCACCGACGTCTCGGCGAGCCTCGGCCTCACCCGCCAGGGCAGCTGGCGCGGCCTCTCTTGGGGCGACCTCAACTGCGACCGCCGCCTCGACTTCTTCGCCTCCAACTGGGGCGACTACGTCTTCTTCGCCGGCACCATCAACCCAGGCGACTTCGCCTCGGCCTGGTTCCTCCGCCAGCCGGACGGCACTTTCTCCGATCCTGGCCCCGGCAGCCTCGTCACCGTGCCGAACGGCTGGGGCAACTCGCTGTTCGACTACGACAACGACGGTGACCTCGACATCGCCGTCTACGGCAACGACGAGGAGCCGCTGTTCATCGACATGAGCAACCCCGGCGTGATCCTGCAGAACCAGGGCTGCTCCGGCACCTTCACCTGGGACCAGGCCGCCCTCGCCGGCTCCACCAACCACGGCCTGCGCGCCGTGCAGGGCCTCGCCACCGGCGACCTCAACCGCGACGGCTTCGAGGACGTGGTCTCGGTCTCCTCGACCGACATGCCGGCCGATGCGCCGCTCGCGCCCTTCTTCTTCAACCCGATCGGCTCGATCTTCGATCCCACCGGCCTCGGCATCTACTCCACCGTGCCGGCGGACCAGACCTTCGCGCAGTTCGCCGTCGTCTGGTACGAGCCGGTCAACGGCGGCCTCGCCGTCGAGCTCAACAGCGCCAACAACGGCAACCGCTGGGTCAAGGTCGACCTCACGGGCACCAAGGGCCTCACCACTGGCGGCCAGGCCAACCGCGACGGCATCGGCGCCGTGGTCACCTTCACCTCGGCCCCCGGCGATCGCGCGGTCAGCAAGCCGGTGATGGGCGGCTCGAGCTACGCCTCGCAGAACTCGCTCACCCAGACCTTCGGCCTCGGCAGCAAGCGCCGTGGCTCGGTCGACGTGCTGTGGCCGGGCGGTACCCGCAACAAGCTCTACGGTGTCTTCGCCGGCGAGCACGTGGACTTCCCCGAGATCCCCTGCAGCTACACCGGTGAGTTCGACTCCACCGTCGCCTACCTGCAGTGCGTGCGCGGCGCGCTCGACGAGTTGCACGCCGAAGGCGTGGTCAACCACCTCGAGTACGTGCGCTTCTTTGCCAGCGCCCTCCAGGCCTACCTCACCGAGCACGGCCTGCCCTTCTAGGCCATTTCGGCGAGAATCTCCGGCGTTCCCCCGGCACCAGCCGGGGGGACCTTTCGGGGAGGGCGCGTGCACCCACCAGCCAACAAGCTGTTCAACAAAGACTTTCTGCTCGTCTGGCAGGGCCAGACCATCAGCCAGCTGGGCAACCAGGCCTTCAACATCGCCATGCTCTTCTGGACGATGGAGGCCACCGGCTCGGCGAGCCTGATGGGCTTGCTGATGATGGCGACCGCCCTGCCCGCCGCCGTGCTCGCGCCGCTCGGCGGTGCGCTGGCCGATCGCATGCCACGCATCCGCATCGCCGTCTTCTGCGACACCGTCGCCGGCCTGGTGGTGCTGGCGGTAGCCTGGCTGGTCACCAGCGAGCTCGCCGTCGCCTCGAAGGTCGGCGGGCTCTTCGTCGCCGCCGCGGTGCTCGGCACCGTGCTGGCCTTCCTGACCCCGGCGCTCACCGCCGTGGTGCCGGACCTGGTGCCCAAGGCTCAGCTGCCCAAGGCCAACGCCCTCAACCAGCTGGCAGTGCAGACCTCGGTGTTCACCGGCCAAGCGGTGGGCGGCGTGCTCTTCCGCCTGCTCGGCGCCCCGGTGCTGTTCGTGATCGACGGCGTGAGCTTCCTCGTCGCGGCCGTCAGCGAGAGCTTCGCCCGTGAGCCGCATCCGCCGCAGCGCCTGAAGCTCGACTGGCAAGCGACCCTCGGCGCCTTCGTGCGCGACCTCAAGGAGGGCCTGCGCTACGCGCGCTCCCAGCCGGGCCTGCTCGGCTTCATGAGCGCTGCCGCCTCGTTCAATTTCTTCTCGATGCCGATCGTCGTCCTCTTGCCGTTCTTCGTCCGCGACTACCTGCAGGCGACGACCGACTGGTACGGCTACTTGATGGCGGCGATCAGCCTGGGGGCCGTCCTCGGCTTCGTGACCGCCAGCCTGGTGCCCTTCCAGGGCCGCGCCCGCAGCCGCTTCGTCGTCGGCCTGATGCTCGCCGCCCCGTTCGGGCTCGCCGCCCTCGGCTTCCTGCGCTCACCGGTGCTCGCCCTTGCCCTCGGTGTCGGCATCGGCATGCTGACGGGAGCGATCAACATCTTCGTGATGACCACCCTCCAAACCACCACGCCGACCGCCATGCGGGGCCGCATGATGGGTCTCCTGGCGGCGATGACCGGCAGCATGAGCCCCCTCGGCATGGCCCTCGGCGGCCTCCTCGGCGACCTCACCGGCAAGAACGTGCCGGCGATCGCCCTCGGCTGTGGCGCCATGGCCCTGCTGCTCACCATCCTCATCGTCAGCCGGCGCTCGACCCGCGACTTCCTGGCCTACGAGTAGGAGGGAAACGGGCAGCAGAAGGCGGGGATCGGCGCCGACAGGGCCGTCTATTTGCAGTAGTCTGGCTGTGCTGGGTCGGGGGGGATTTCCGCCACCAGATCGAAGTACATCCCGCGCAAGAAGGCCTCGTCGACCGTCGAGGCGAAGTGACACTCGTCGTCGCCAGCGTCGCGACTGCCACCGAGTTGCTCGCAGAGTCTCGCGAACGCTTTGGTGGAGACGCGATTGCCATCTACGGTGAGGTGGCGCACCCAGCCCCGCGTCTGGAGCAAGACCGTGCAGAGCGCAACCCGCTGCTCTTCGAGGGCTTTGGTCCTGTCTCGCAGCTCTTTCCCGAGGTACGCCAGCACACTCAAGAGCCCCGCAACAAGAAGCGTGATGACTGCACCGGCGGGGGTCTTCAGGAAGTTCCGAACCAGCTGCCCGAGCTCGGGCACCTCGCTGGCAGCGGGAGCAGCCGGCGGGGAGGAAGGCGGGGGGGCGGCAGGAGGGGGGCCGCCCCCGGACGCTTCAGTCATGCTGGCCGTCGGCCCCACAAGCGAGGACTCTGGGCGCCACGGCGTTGAGGTCCGAGCTGGCCGGGTCGGCGATCCAGCTGCGCGGGATCTCGAGGACTGACGAGATCGCCTGCTTGCCGAACCCCGCGACCTCTCCCGGCCTCTCCACCACGTACCAGGAATCGGTGGTAGGCAGGATGTTGAGGTGGTCGGCCGTCGTCGGCAGCCGGAGCGTACCGGTCACGGTGAGCCCGCCAAGGTCCACTTGATGCAGTTCCCACTCGGTACCCCCGCCGCTCGGGCTCGGCCGCCGGCTGAGGACGTAGAGCGAGTTGCCCTGGCCGTAGAGGCCGCTCACCACCGAGAGGGTGGCGAGCTCGTTCATCAAGGCGTAGACGCTGCCGGTCTGCCGCAGCGCTGGCACGTCACGCACCCAGGTTGGGCGGACCTTGACCTCGCTGATGAAGGGGGCGGAGTCGGTGACCTTGAAGAGAGCGACCTCCTGCCCTGGCACCATCCGCAAGAAGTAGGCGCCTGATTCGGTGGCGGCGAAGAACGGGTATCCGATCCGGTAGTAGTCGTTCTCGTCGGTGGCCAGCAGGAGGCGGGGCTGGCTGGTCCGGCCGCTGCTGGCGTCGAACCCCGCCCGGAGGACGCCGAGCGCCACGGAGAACGGCTTCCTCGCCTCGTCACCCGCGTTGCGCACGTCGACCCCGGGGTTGGCGATGCCGCCGTAGCCGAGCAGGTAGCCAGCATGGAAGATCCAATTGGTGTAGAGCGAGCTCACGCTGCCACCCGCAACGCCGGCCGGCTGATCGAGAGCCGCATCGAGCCAGGTGAAAGGGGCCCCCGTCGGGCGCAGGCTCGCCGGATCGAGAAAAGCACCGCGTGAGCCTCGGAGCTTCAGAAAGAGACGGTCTCCCGTCTCCGTGAGGGTCATCGGTTCCGCTGGTAGCCCTTGCTCCAAGCCGGCCAGCTCCAGGGGCGAGCTCGCGCCGCTGGTGGTCGCCAGCTTGACGATCTGCTTGGCTGCAGGGTCCACCAAGAGCAGGTCCCCGGTCGTCGATTGGAAGGCGAGCGAGCTCAACCAGCTCAACTGCGGCGAGACCTTCAGTTGCCGGCAGGTGGGCGTCTGGGCCCCGGCCATGGTGGCCGCCAGGAGGGGGCCAAGCACCAGCAGAGACGCCAGGGTGCCTCTGCGCAAACGGGCCTGGGCGCAGGAGAGCGGGAGGAGGACGAAGCGGCGGTCGGTCGGTCTCATCAGCTTCCTCCTAGGCCTTGAGCGGGCAGGTGTCGTTGCCAGCTTGGCAGCCGCCATCGGCGTCTTCGGCGCGCGCACCGTAGGGCGCGTTGCAGGTATCGTCCGATTGCGGTACGGGGCACGGCTTCGTGGCCGCCTCGACCGCCAACGCCAAGAACACCAGTAGCCCCGCCAGGGCCAGCCAACTAGCCCGGGTTCGTCGAGCCCTCATCACGTCGTCCTCCCTGAAAGGTTCATGCCTACGGCGTATCTCCTGGGCGTTGTACGTCGAGCACCGCCGCTGGCCGGGAAGCCGAGCAGGGCGCCGACTCAACGATTGCATGAATACGCGGCAAGAAGGCCCTCCGAGGGCCAGACGCATTCCCGGCGACGATGCCTTCAGTCCTCGCCTGCCCCGCGAGCGCGGCCAGAAAGGTGCGGCGAAGTCAGCTGGATCGAACACCTCATAGGTGCAAGTGCCGCCCGTCGTCGTCATCGGGACGCGAGGCAGGAGCATCGGCACGGCCATGCATGCCACTGCAGCCACCGGGCAAGCTGCCGCGGCCGGCGTGTCCTCCTGTCTGAACATAGCTGAGTGAGAGTGTACTACCGGAAATCATGGAAAGCAAACAGTCGACTCATCAACCTCGCGTCGGCAGGTGAAGCGGTCCTCTCCGGACGCCACCCCCTTCCCTGGTCGCGCAACCGGCCAGACGCGAGGATATCGCCAAGCACGACGTCGCGACAGGGAGGGTGATGACAGACGCCCGTCTCCGAGGGCCAGCGACTCCCCGCCGGCGCGCTGCTAGGATGCCGCCAGCTCGTTCCCCGACCCGGCCAGGCTGCCATCGTGGCCCGGCCGCTCGCCCTGGAGGACTTCGATGCCCGCTCTCGCCTGCCGTGCTATCCCTGCTCTCGGCGCCCTCGCCCTCGGCCTCACGCTGGCCGCGCCTGCCGCCGCCACCCCGTCCGGCCGCTACGACGCGGCCGTGCGCCGGCTCGACCCCGGCAGCCTGGTGCTGCTGCCGACCGCGGCGGGCGATTGCGCCGGCGGCCTGGTCTACGACGACGGCAGCTACGAGAGCCGGGTGAGCCTCGCCGGGCAGAGCTCTTTCGATGCCGTGATGCCCTTCGACCTGCCGTTCGTGCCCGCCCAGCTCCGCGAGGTCTGCCTGTGCTGGACGCGCACCGGCGGCAGCGCTGCGGCGAGCGTCGACCTGCTGATCTATCGCGCCGACGGCCCGGGCGGCGCGCCAGGGCAGATCGAGACCGGGCTTGCCGGCGTCGCCCTCGCCAACGTGCCGCTCGCCCCGGCGACCGCGACCTACCGCCTCGACCTCACCCAGCTGGGGATCGATCTCGCCGCCGAGCGCTTCTACATCGGGGCCTCCTGGGACAGCGAGGAGCAGCCGGAGCTCCACGCCTGCGGCGACGACAACGGTGGAGCCACCCGCCAGCTCTTCTACTCGACCGATCAAGGCGCGGCCTGGAACGACCTCGCGGCCCTCTTCCCCGACCTCGACGCCCTCGGCGTGCGGGCCAAGGTGGCGGCCGGGGACGGCTTCACCTGCACCCCGGACGACACCACCCTCTGCCTCAACCACGGCCGCTTCCAGGTCCGACTCAACTGGCGCACCCGCCAGGGGGACACCGGCGCCGGCCACGTGGTGCCGTTCGGCTCGGACGACTCCGGCCTGCTCTACTTCTTCAGCGCCAGCAACTGGGAGATGCTGCTCAAGGCGCTCGACGGCTGCGCCGTCAACGGCCACTATTGGGTGTTCTTCGCCGCGGTCACCAACGTCGAGTTCACCCTGACCGTCACCGACTCGCAGACCGGCCAGGCGAAGGTCTACAACAACCCGCTCGGCAACACCGCGCAGACGGTCACCGACACCAACGCCTTCGCCTGCCAATAGAACCTGCTAGGCGCCGAACCGGCCAGCGGCCCGCCGCCGGCCGAGCAGCAGCCAGCCGGCCGCCAGGAGAAGGGCCGTCAGGCCGGCGAGCCCCCACGGCGAGAGAGTGGGGATCGCCGGCCCGCCGACCGGAGCCAGTGTGTAGTCGACCACCAGCATCGGCCGCAGGCCGGGATCACCGTTCTCGCGGCTCGCAAAGCGCTTGGCGGTGGGCTGCGCCGCCTCGTTACCCTGCAGCAGCCAGCCGAAGTTGCTCGCCGGCGCGTCCAGCCAGGCCTGCACGTCGGCCGTCATCGCCGCCGTCGGGCCCCAGCTGTAGCTGCCGTCACCATCCACGGTGGTGGTGGCGCTGGCGGCGGGCAGGAAATCGCCACCCGGGGTGGTCCAGAAGCTGCCTGGGAAGAAAGCATGGAACCATGTGGCGTCGCCGGCGGTCGCTGGCGCGCCCGTGCCGCCGCCACCGCTGAGCGCCACCGACGTGCCCTCGCCCCAATCCGAGCTCAGCCGGTGCAAGGCCACCTCCTCGGCGCCGGCGATCGTCTGCACCATGGCGAGGGTCAGCGTCACGCCGTCGATCGTCGCGCCGGCTGGCACCACCGCCGCGACGTCGAAGTAAAGGAGGCCCCGGCGCAGCGAGTCCACTTGCTGGTTGGTGCGGCCCACGAAGAAGCTCTCGCCGGCGCCGTTGCTCGGCGGCGTCACACCCTGCTCGCTGCGCCCGGGAACGTCGGAGAACTCGTAGAGCGTGTTGTCGCGGTCGGCGGTGAGCATGACCGTGTCGGCCGCGGCCGGGGCTGCCGGCAGCAGGGTGAGGCTGAGGATCGAGACGGCAGTGAGTGAGCCGAGAGTGCGCATCGGTGACCTCCGTCGTTGGCGCGGTGTGGGCACGGGGCTACCTCAAGTGCTCTGCCCCGCGGTGGATGGCCGCACTCCGGCGAGGAGCGCGGCGGCGAGCAGGGCCAGGAAGGCACCCGAGAGGAAGGCGACGGCCGGCCCGTAGACGGCCCACAAGGCGCCGAAGGCGAGGCTTGCCGGCAGGGCGGCGAGGCCGGTCGAGGCGTGGTAGGCGCCGAAGGCCAGCCCGCGGCCCGCGGCCGGCGCGAGGTCGGCGACCCAGGCCTTCTCGGCTGGTTCGGTGACGCCGAGGGCGAGGCCGTAGACGAGGAAGCAGACGATGAGCGCCACCGTGCCGTCGAGCAGGGCGAACCCGGCGTAGAGCACAGCGTAGAGGCCCCAGCCGGCGACGATCCACGGCCGTCGCCCCTGGCGGTCGGCCAGCCGACCACCCAGGTAGGCCCCCAGCATCTTGACCACGTGGTGGGCCGACCACAGCAGCGCGACCCCCGAGACGGCGACCCCGGCCTGCCCAAGGCGCAGAAGCAAGAAGGCGTCGGTCGAGTTGCCGAGGGTGAAGACGACGATCGCCAGCAGCAGCCGGCGAAGCGGTCGCGGCAGCGTGCCGAGGCCGCCCTTGAGCTCCGCGGCCGTGGCCGGCGCGGGCGCCGTCGCACGCGGCGCCTCACGAACCGCGAGCACGAGCACGACCACCACGGCAGCGGCTGGCACCAAGGTCCAGACGAAGACCCGCGACAGGGTCATCCCCGGCAGCAGCAACAGGCCGGCAGCCACCAACGGCCCGAGGACGGCGCCGGCGTGGTCCATCGCCCGGTGGAGGCCGAAGGCCGCGCCGCGCAGCGACGGCGGCGTGGCGTCGACGATCAGGGCATCGCGCGGCGCGCCGCGGATGCCCTTGCCCACGCGGTCGACGAAGCGCAGGCCGAGGACCACCGGCCAGGCGGCGGCGAGGCCGATCAGCGGCCGGGTGGCGCCGGCCAACGAGTAGCCGGCGACCACCAGCGGCTTACGCCGCGCCAGGCGGTCGGACCAGCGGCCGGAGAGCAGCTTGACGAGGGAGGCCGTCGCCTCGGCGACGCCTTCGATCAAGCCGAGCGCCACCACCCCCGCGCCCAGCACCTCAGTGAGGTAGCGAGGCAGCAGGGGGTAGACCATCTCGCTCGCCAGGTCGGCCAGCAGGCTGACCAGGCCGAGCGCGAGGACGGTGCGCGGCAGCCGGCTCAAGCGCCGCTCAGTGGGCCTGCATCCCGGCGTAGACGATGCTCACGAACTGGTCGGCGGTGAGGAAGCCCTTCCCCCACTTCTCGTCCCACGGCGCGGTCGGCTTGGCGGCGGTCGTCTCCTCGAGCGACTTGCCGGCCGCGATCTGCGCCCGCACCGCATCCCGAACGCCTTCGAGCATGGTGATGTAGGCCGCGAGCTCCGCCCGGTTCGAAAGCGGGCCGTGGCCGGGGACCACCTTCCAGGAGTCGTCGATCTTCGCCAGCCCGATCTTCGCGGCGTTGATCACGCCGTCGATCGAGCCGCCGCTCGAGACGTCGATGAAGGGATAGAGACCGTTGAAGTAGACGTCTCCCATGTGGATCACCTTCGAGCCCTCGAACATCACCACCGAGTCGCCATCGGTGTGGGCCGGCGGCACGTGAAAGGCGCGGATCAGCTCGCCGTTTAGGTGGAAGTCCACCTCGTCCTCGTAGGTGACGATCGGCAGGGCGGCGGCCGGCGAGGCCGGGACCTTGCTGTCGAAGGCAGCGATGAACTGCTCCTTCGACATCCGCTCGCGGACGTTGTCGTGGGCCACCAGGATCGCCCCCGCCTTGCCCATGTTCTCGTTGCCGCCGGTGTGGTCGCCGTGCCAGTGGGTGTTGAGCACGAAGCGGATGGGCTTGTCGGACAGCGTGGCGATGGCGGCGCGGATCTTCTCCGAGAGCGGCGCGTACTGATCGTCGACCAGGAAGACGCCGTCGGCGCCCACCGAGACGGCGAGGTTACCGCCCGAGCCGGTGAGCATCGTGACGCCGCCGGCGGCGGGGATCGTCTTCACCTCCACCTTGCTGAGGTCTTGCTGGGCCTCGGCCGCGGCCGCGACGAGGGCCAAGGCGAGGCCCCAGCCCAGCAACGAGCCGAGCGGACGGGGGCTTGCGGACCGGGGAAAGCTGCTGAGCATGCTGGACCTCCAGAAAGAGAAAGGCTCCGCGCCGGAGCGGCGGAAGCGAAGGGACCGGACGTAGAGCCGGGATGCTATCAAAGCCGCCGCTGCCGGCCGCGCCGCGGCGCCGGCGCGGGTTCCCAACGAAAGCGGCGCAGGTCGATACGGCCGCGGCTGTCGACCTCGACCCCCTCCTCGACGAGGAGGTGCCGCTGGTAGCCCTCGGCGCCGCCGGCCAGATCGCGGTCGGAACGCTCGCTCACCTCGCCGCGGGCGTTGATCACCCGCTGCCATGGCACGTCGCTGCCCTCCGGTAGGGCGTGCAAGGCGTAGCCCACCTGGCGGGCATGGCGCGGCATGCCAGCCAGGGCCGCCACCTGGCCGTAGGTCGCCACCTTGCCCTCCGGGATCGCCGCCACCACGGCATAGATCCGTTCGTAGCTCGAGCTCGCCGGGGGCCGCTTCATGGCGCACCGTCCAGGCGCAGCCCGAGGGCCGCCGCGTAGCGGTCGAGGGCCGAACGCGCGGCGGCGCGCTCGGCCGCCGCCGGCCGTGCCGCCTCGAAGTGGAGGGCGAGGACGCGCAGCGCGCCGTCCGCCCGCTCCGCCTTGAGGTCGCAGCGCCCGACCAGCCGGTCGCCGGCCAGCACGGGCAGGCAGTAGTAGCCGTAGACGCGCTGCTCCTGGCGTTTGAAGATCTCGAGCAGCGCCGCGAAGCCGAAGAGCCTCGCCACTCGCCCGCGGTCCCAGAGCAGCGGGTCGAAGGGCGACAGCAGGACGCCACGGTCGCGGCGCGGCCGCAGCTTGGCGGCGACGGCAGCGAGCTCGCGGTCGCCGGGCTGGATCCAGCCCGGCGTCCGCTTGCCGTCGGCGTCGAGCAGGGAGCAAGGAGCGACCCTCCCCTCCTCCACCAGCTCGGCGAGGGCGGCGGTGAGCTCGGCGCCCCGCCGGACGAGCCGCCAGGTGGCGTTGATCGTCGCCGTCGTCGCCCAGCCATGGCCATCGAGGGCCTTGAGCACCAAGGTCTTGAGCTGCTCGCGCGCTGGCAAGCGCCGCTCGCGCACCGCCGCCGGCACCACCCGCTCGGCGAGGTCGTAGGTGCGCAGGAAGTTGCGCCGCTCGCGGATCGCCAGCACCCCGCTCGACCACAGCGCCGTGGCGACCTTCTTGGTCAGCTTGAGGTCCCACCAACCCCGGCTGCCCGGTCCCTCGAGATCAGCCGAGCGCAGCGGCCCTTCGTCGCTGATCCGCCGCAGCAGCTCGTCAGCCAGCCGCGGGTGCTCGCCCACGAGGTCTCCCCACCAGGGGTGGACGCGGAACTCTTCGCGGCGGAAGGCGAGGCAGGGGTAGAGCTCGAGGGGTAGCCAGCTCGCCTCGTGCCCCCAGTACTCGAAGACGGGCTCTCCCGGCTGCAGCAGGCCCTCGGGCAGCTCCGGAGCGAGGCCCGTGAGGCGGGAGAGGAGCACGATCGCGTGGCTGCGCGCCCCGGCCACGGCCACGGTGTCGAGCTGCAGGTAGCCGAAGTGGCGTAGGTGAGCGAGGGCGGCGGCGCGCGCCCGCTTGCCGCCGCCGGCCGCTCGATCCGGCAAGCCGACCAGCCCCGGCGCCAGCAGGCCGGCCCGCACCAGGGCCAGCCGACTGGCCTCACGGATGGAAAGCGGCTCGAGGGCGGGCACGGGCCGGGATTGTAGCCCGGCCGCCCTTGCCGTCAGCAGCAGGAGATCACGGGATCACAGGCGGCGCCGCCGCAGTCCGCGCTGGTGTGGCAGCGAGCCGTGGTGCAGCCGCAGTGGCAGTAGCCGAGGCGGCGGCTCGCAGCATCGAACCACTCCGGGACTTCGGTGGCAGCGACGGTGGCGGGGCAGACCGCGGCGGGCGCGCTGGGGCCCGTGGTGAGGAGGGCCGCGAGGTCCAGCTCACAGCCGGCACTGGCGGCCGGTGCAGGCGATGGGACCGTCGGCGTCTCGGCGGCTCGTGCAGGGGTGGGGGTGAGGAGGAGGGCGAGGCACCCAACGGCGAAGCCGAACACGAGGCAGGAGAAGCGGCGGCGCAGCGACATCCGAGCCTCCTTGCGGAGCCACGAGCGGGCGGGATGCCCGCGCGAGATTGCGCACGGTGCGGCGAACGGTGCTCCGAGGCCGCGCAGGCCGGCCCCACAAACACAAGGAGTGCGCCAGGTTCCAGGCAGTGGGACTGACGACTCGGCGGCGCGGGCCAGGGCCCGTGTGCCGGGCGGCCATACCGCCGCCCGGCACCGAGTCGCGGGGCGGGCCTCAGCCGTTGGCCGGCGGCAGGATGCTGATGTAGGAGACCTTGCCGTCGAGGCCGTTGTTCTTGTGGTAGGTCACCGTCACCGAGCCGCCACCGTAGGACGTGGAGTTCTCGAAGGTGGGCACCACCACCGGCGAGCTCACGTTGCTGTTGACCCTGATCTCGGCCCAGTCGTCGTCCTTGCTGGCGCTCGGGCTGTCGTAGACAGTGATCACCGTCCCCGCCGTCGCGTCCACGATGGTGCAGGAGCGGGCCTCGTCGTTGGGCACCGGCGCGCCCCCCTTCTTGAGGTCCCAGTCCTGCACGAACTCCGTCGAGAGCGGCCAGCCGCTCTGCTGCCCGCTGTTGCCCTGCCAGAACACGACAGCCATGGTCTTCTCCCTTCCGCTTGAGTTGAATCGGCTCCGGCACCGCCCATCGGTCCTTCACCGCTCGGGTAGTGGGACCAACCGGCCGGTGATCGCAGCTAGAGAGAGAGGTTTTTCGTCGCGGGGTGCGGGAGCGGTCCCGCGCCCGCACGCCGAGCAAGGCGATCGGGAGGGGAACCTCGGCAGAGGTCGCGGAGCGCCCTCACGACGAGGACGGCGCGCCCGTTCCGCTCCAGCCCACCCTGCTCGGCCTGCCGGCGCGGGGCCGGCAAAGGGATGGCGACGCGTGCTGTGGTCCGTCAGGCCCGGCATCTGACCCCTTGTTCCTGGTAACGCCAACGGCACGCCGTTCCCGCCAATCCGTTGGGAGTCACCACCAGGACGCTTTGCCTCCCGCGGGCGGAGGGCTCGATTGCGCCCGCGGTACGCACAGGGAACAATGAGGCATCTCCCCTCTCGCGCAGGCGACCGCGTGCCGGCCATGGCGCCTGCCGTCCCTCCAATGCCGGCCAGCCTGGAGGTCACGACGATGGCGAAGGCAGGACAGTCGCAGACGCAGCAGGGACCAGAGACGGGTCGCGGCCACGAGATCAGCGAGGAGGCGGGCCTCTCGCGGCGCAGCGTCCTCGGTTGGGCAGCGGTGGCGGGGGCGGGGGCAGCGCTGGGCGAGCTCGTTCCAGGCACGGCCCAGGCCACCGAGCAAGAGGCGGCGCCGGAGCCGCAGTCGACCGCCCGCCACGCCGAGATCGCTGAGGTCTCGATCGCCGAGCTGCGGGCGCGGATGACGGGCGGCGCGCTCACCTCGCTTCAGCTGGTCAACGCCTACCTCGACCGCATCGACGACCTCGACCGCCACGGACCGGGCCTCAACAGCGTCCTCGAGATCAACCCCGACGCCCGGCGGATCGCCCGCCTGCGCGACCGCGAGCGCCGCAACGGCTTCGTCCGCGGCCCCTTGCACGGCATCCCCGTGATGCTCAAGGGCAATGTCGACACCGCCGACCGGATGAGCACGACGGCCGGCTCGCTGGCCCTTCTCGGCAACGCGCCGCACCAGGACGCCGTGGTCGCCGCCCGCCTGCGCCAGGCCGGCGCGGTGGTCCTCGGCAAGACCAACCTCTCAGAGTGGGCCAATTTCCGCGGCTTCAGCTCGACCTCGGGATGGAGCGGCCAGGGCGGCCAGACCCGCAACCCCTACGTCCTCGACCGCAACCCGTGCGGTTCGTCATCGGGCTCGGCGGCGGCGGTCGCGGCGAGCCTCTGTGCCGCCGGCCTCGGCACCGAGACCGACGGCTCGATCGTCTGCCCGGCCAACGCCAACGGCGTGGTGGGAATCAAGCCGACGGTGGGCTTGACCAGCCGCGCCGGGGTGATCCCCATCTCCCACACCCAGGACACGGTGGGCCCCCACGGCCGCACGGTAGCCGACGCGGCGGCCGTGCTCGGCGCTATCACGGGGGTCGACGGCCGCGACCCGGCGACGGCCGGCTCGAGCGGCCACTTCTTCCACGACTACACCCAGTTCCTCGACCCCAACGGCCTCGCCGGCAAGCGCCTCGGAGTGCTGCGCGGCGGCGGGGTGACCGGCTACAGCGCCTTCACCGACGGCGCCTACGAGGCCGCGCTGGCGGCGATGGCCGATGCCGGCGCCATCCTGGTCGACCCGGCGGACATCCCGACCCTCGACGAGCTCAACGCCGACAGCGCCGAGATCATCGTGCTGATCTACGAGTTCAAGCGCGACCTCAACGCCTATCTCGCCAGCCGCACGGGAGTGCCGATCGGCAGCCTCGCCGAGCTGATCGACTTCAACAGGGCCCACGCCGACGCCGAGCTGCGCTACTTCGGCCAGGAGTTCCTGGAGCTCGCCGAGGACGAGATCTTCAGCGAAGCGGAGTACCTCGACGCCCTCGCCCGCGGCCGCCAGCTGGCCGCGACCGACGGCATCGACGCCGTCCTGAGCGAGCTCGACCTCGACGCCTTGGTGGCACCCACCGGCTCGCCGGCGTGGACCACCGACCTGGTCAACGGCGACCATTTCCTGGGCGCGAGCTCGGGCGCGGCGGCGGTCGCCGGCTACCCGATCGTCAACGTGCCGATGGGCTTCGCCTTCGGCCTGCCGCTCGGCCTGAGCTTCATGGGTCGGGCGTGGAGCGAGCCCGCCTTGATCACCCTCGCCTCGGGCTTCGAGGCGGCGATGCAGGCGCGGCGGCCACCCACCTTCGAGCCCACGCTGCCGTTCGACGCCGAGCTCGCTCGCCGCGGCCCCGGGCGCGGCGCGCGCGCGGCCGGGCCCGGCCCGGAGCGGCGCCTCGCCGCCGCAACCCGCGCCCAGCGCCGGCCGCTCGGCTTCTGAGCCCGGGCAGCGTAGGATTCGGCACCGGCAGGGGTTTCACGGCACGAGGCCCCGCCGGTGCCTTCATGAACGTCAGAACGAGGAGACCTGCATGAATCGTCGTCGTTTTCGTTGGGAAATGGTCGGGATGCTCACGCTCGTCTTGTTTGGCCTCGTGGTGCCAGCCGCCGAGGCCCGTCCGGGCCGCCAGCGCGGCTGGGAGCGGATCGGAGAGGCCACGGTCAACGATGCACTCGACCACGACACCATCCCCGTCACCGCCGCTCAGGGCACCTTCAAGGCGATCCAGATCCACGTCCTCGGTCACGCCGTGCAGTTCCGCTCGGTGAAGATCCACTTTGGCAACGGTGACGTGCAGAACGTCGAGCTGCGCAGCGTGATCCGCGCCGGCGGCTCGTCGCGGGTGATCGACGTCGAGGGCGCCGACCGGGTGATCCGCTCGATCGAGTTCCTCTACGACGCCCAGACCGTGCGCGGCCGCAAGGCCATCGTGCGGGTGCTGGGCCGCAACTGAGGCACACGGGTGCGACGACGCGCGGCCGGGCGGTGGGTCGTCCTCGGCGGCGTCCTTACCGCGCTGTCGCTGACGCCGCGAGCGCTTCCCTCGTCGGCCGCCGAGGCAGCTCGCGCCACCCGGTTGGTCATCGTCTCGTGGGACGGTGCCGCCGACTGGGTGGTTGAGCGCCTGCTCGCCGAAGGCCAGCTTCCCCATCTCGCGGCCCTCGCCGCCCGCGGCGTCAAGGCCGAGGGCAGCATCACGGCCTTCCCCTCCAAGACAGCAGCCGGCCACGCCGCGCTGTGGACCGGCGCCTGGCCGGTCACCAACGGCATCACCGGCAACGAGGTGCCGCTCACCCCGCGCCACGAGCACACCTTGCTCGAGTGGCGCTCCGGCTTCAGCTCCGAGATGCTCACCGCCGAGCCGCTTTTCGTCACCGCCGCCAAGGCCGGCCGGCGGGTGGTGGTGCTCTCGGCAACCCAGTCCTACCCCGAGGGGCCGCACGTCGCCGCGCTCGCCGCCGCCGGCGTGCCGGCCGAGGACTACCGCTCGCTCTCCGGCTTCGAGCACCGCATCGCCCCCGGCGAGATGCTCACCGCCGCCGCCTTCGGCCCGCCGGGGCGGGGCTGGGGGCACCTCGCCCGCGGTGCCCTTGAGGCAACGATCGAGGTCGGCGAGACGACCTTCTTCCTCCTCGCCTACGACGATCCGGCTGACCCTACCCGTGGCCTCGACCGCCTGCTGGTGCGCCAGGGCGACCGCCGCGCCGACCGCGCCGTGGCGAGCGCAGTGCTCGCGCCCCGCGCCGCCGGGACGACACTGAGCACCGCGGACTGGAGCCCGCCGTTCGCGCTGCGCAAAGGAGAGCTCCACGGCGGCACTTTCTTCCGGCTCTGGGCGCTGTCACCGGACGGCCGCGAGATCGCCCTCTACCGGCGCGCCGCGAGCGGCCTCAAGGGCGCCATCTCCGCCGCCGGCCTGGCGGCCTACGAGGCCGCCTACCCGGGCTTTCACGACGATCCCTTCCCCTACTACGAAACGAGCGGGCTGGGCACGCCGATCCCCCTCGGGGGCGACGGCCTGGCCGAGGAGCGGGCCCTCGAGCTGGTCGCCTTCGACCTCGATCTCGCCACGGCGGGCAGCCGCTGGGCCATCGAGCACTGGCAGCCCGAGCTGCTCTGCCACTACACACCGCTGAGCGACGGTGCCGGCCACACCTGGATGGGGGCCCTCGACCCGGCCATGTCCGGCCACGACCCGGCCCTCGCCGCCCGGCTATGGCCGTACTACGCCCGGGTCTTCGCCTTGCAGGACGCCTGGCTCGGCAGCCTGGTCGCGGCCGCGGGGCCCGACGCCGTGGTCGCGGTGGTGAGCGACCACGGCATGGCCGGGGTACGGCGCTTCGTCTACGTCAACCGCGTCCTCGAAGAGGCAGGCCTTCTCGCCTGGGACGCCGATGGCAGGATCGACCTCTCCCGCACCCGCGCGGCGTCGCCCTACGCGGACTTCGCGGTGCGCCTCAATGGCACCGACTGGCAAGGGGGGATAGTGCTGCCGGCGGACCGCAAGGGCGTGATCGCCGCGGCGAGCGAAGCCCTCCTCGGCCTCGTCGACTCGGCGACCGGCCGCCACGTGGTGCCGCGCGTCTTCCGCCCGGACGAGGCGCCCGGCCTCGGCGTCGGTGGGCCACGGGCGGGCGAGCTGCTCTTCGACCTCGCCCCCGGCTACTACCCCCAGCAGGGGCCCTCTCCCCTCGCCGTCGGCCCCACCCGCCTCCCCTGGGGCGAGGGCCACCACGGTTTCTGGCCCGAGCGGCGGGACATGCAGGCCCTGTTCGTCGCCGCCGGGCCTGGCCTGGCACCAGGAGTGCGCCTCGCCGGCGTGCGCCACATCGACATCGCGCCGACGCTTGCCCGGCTGCTCGGCATCCCGCCGCCGCCCCAGGCGACGGGCCGGGTGATCGCCGAGGCCCTCAGTGGTGAGGCACCGGCGCTGGCTCGCCCCAGGCGCTGAGCAGGCGGTCGCGCAGCCAGAACAGGGGCTCCAAGGCGTTGGGGCGGTTGAAGCGCGTGCCGGTGAAGACGGCCACCGTCTCGAGCTCCGGCAGCACGACGAGGAAGTTGCCACCATTGCCCCAGGCGAGCTGCAGGCGGCTCGCCGGCAGCCCGGCACTGCGCGTGCTGTCGAGCCACCAGAGGAAGCCGTAGCGCTGGGGCCGTTCGGGGACGGCGGTCCACTCGCGGGTCATCTGCGCGAGCCAGGCCGCCGAGACGATCTGCCGGCCCTGCCCGCGACCGCCGGCGAGGAGCATCTCGCCGATCTTCAGCAGACCTTGCGGCGAAAGCCGCAGGTGGCCGCCGGTGTCGACGTCCTTGCCGCCGTACCAGCGCGCCCAACGGGCGCCCGTGACGCCGAGGGGCGCCAAGAGCACCGCCTCGGCATAGGCGTCGGCCCCCATGCCGGTGGCGTGGGCGAGGATGCGGCCGAGGGCGACGGCGTTGCCCGTGCAGTAGGAATAGCGTTCGCCCGGCGCCGCGCGCAGCGCTTGCTTGGCCCAGAAGGCGAGCCAGTCGCGCTGGCGGTACATGCGGTCCTCATGGCCCGGTGACTTCGGGTCCCAGTCGTCGCAGTCGAGGCCGCTGCGCATGGTGAGCAGGTCGGCGAGCGTCATCGCCGCCTTGCGCGGGTCCTTCGCCAGCTCGCTGCGCAGCTCGGGGAGGAGGTCGATCACCTTGGCGTCGACCCCAGGCAGCTCACCGCGGTCGATGGCGATCCCCACTAGCAAGGCGGTGATCGACTTGGTCGCCGAGCGCAGGTCCGGCGGCTGGCGCTCGAGCTCGGGCGCCGACCAGCCGGCGAGCCGCTCGCCGGCGACGCTCAGCCAGAAGCTGGTGATCCCCGGGTGCTCACCGCGGGCGAGCTCGGCGGCCAGCCGCTCAGCCGCCACCGCGAGCGGCCTGGGCTCGGCCGCCGGTGCGGGTTCCGCCGCTCGCGCCACAAACGCCGTCAGAACGAGCCCGGCGAGGAGGAACGCAGTCAGGGTGTTGCCGCTCATCGCTCGCCGGGCTGCGGCGCGAAGAGGTAGAGGGTGAGGCCGTTCGGCTCGCGAAGACAGAAGCTCGTGTGGCCCCAGGACTGCTCCTGGAGGGGCTGGGTGACGGCGAGGCCGCGCTCGACCGCGCGCAAGTAGAGCGCCGCGACATCCGGCACCTCGATCACCATCATGGCCCCCTGGGGTGGCCGGTCGTCCCAGAGGTGGGAGGAGGGCCCGGCCGGCCGCGCCAGCACCTCAACGATGCCCGCCGCCGCGGCGAACAGGGTGCCCCGGTCGTCGGCGCCGCGGTCCCAACGACCGACCACCGCGAGGCCCAAGCCATCGCGGTAGAAGGCGAGGGTTTCTTCATAGCGGGGGGTGAAGTAGGCGAAACGGAACTCGCCGCGGCTCATCGCCGCGTGCCTCCCCCCGGTGAGGTGGCCGCCGCCCGGGCCGCCACCTCACCTTCGGCCGCCGCGAGGAGCTCTCGGAAGCGCTTCTCGCTCCGCTCGACGAGGGCGCGAAAGCCCGCGGGATCGACGAAAGCGTGGCGATCGCCGGCCCGCAGCCGTGCCGCCTTGGCCTCGAGGGCGAAGAAGGAACCATGGGAGGCCAGGAACAGGTCGCACGGCAGGGTGCGCAGGCGCGCGAAGCTCGCCGCGTAGTCGCGGGCGATCTGCGGGTAGCGGGGGTTGTCCGCCAGGCGGTAGTTGGGTGGGTCCGGCACGCTCGCCGAGCAGAAGAAGACGGCGGCCAGGCGCTCACCAGCCTCCTCGAAGGTGGCCGTCCAGGTGGTGCACCCCTTGGTGTGGCCGGCCGTGACGTTGGCGGTGAGCGTGACGCCGCCGAGGCCCACAGTGTCCCCGTCGGCCAAGCGGCGGTCGACCGCCACGGCCGGGAACTGAAACTGGTCACCCCACGCGAAGTCCCCACGCCCGCCGGCCTCGAGCTGGTCGGCATCGCCCTCGCTCGCCAGCAAGCGGGCCCCGGACCGCCGCTTGAGCTCGGCAAGGCCGCCGGCGTGGTCGAAATGCGAGTGGCTGTTGAGGAGGAGCTTGACGTCCTCGATGCGGAAACCGAGCTTGCCGAGGCTCTCGAGGACACGGGGCGCCGTCTCGGGCAGGCCGCCGTCGAGGAGGATCAAGCCCTCCGGGGTGGCGATCGCGTAGCTCGCCACCTCTTTCGCTCCCACGTAGTAGAGCGGCCCGAAGATGCGGAAGGGCTCGACCGGTTGGTTCCATTGGCTACGCTCTTCGGCGTCCTGGGCCCGAGCCGGCAGGAGGACATTGGCGCACAACGCAAGGGCGATCAGGGGCAAGCGAAACGAGCGCATGGGGCCTCCTCGGAGTCGGCGGCAGGATAGCAGCGTGCGGCCCGTCCGCAGCCCGGCCCCGGCGCGCTCAGCCCGGCGCGCTCAGGCCGGCGGTAGGCTGCGGGCGTAGGCGCCGGGCGGCTTGCCGACCAGGCGCCGGAAGTCGCGGACGAGGTGCGCCTGGTCCGCGTAGCCCAGCTCATGCGCCAGGCTCGCCCCGTCGACCGCCTCGCCGCGGGCAAGCCGTTCCGCCGCCTCGTGCAGGCGGTAGCGCTGGATCACCCACTTGGGGCTCACCCCGACGTACTCGGCAAACAGCCGTTGCAGGCGCCGCACAGCGAGGCCATGCGCCCGCGCCAGCTCGTCGACGCGCCGGATCTCGCGATCCGCGGCGGCGTGGGCCGTGATCGCTCGCGCCAACGCGGCATCGGGGTCGGCCGGCGGCAGCCGAGCGCACAGGAACTCCTGGACCCGGCCGAAGGCCTCCGCCACCGCCTCCTCGCCGAGGGCAGCGCTCTCGAGCTCAGAAGCCGCGGTGCCGAAGACCTCGACGAGCGGCAGCTCGCGGCCGTGGAGCGTCGCCACGCTGCGGCCGAAAAAGGGCCGGAAGCCACCCGGGTGGAACTTGGTCCCGAGCACCCGGCCGCGGCCTTCGAGGCGGCGGGTGAAGCGGCCCCGCGGCACTCCGACCAGCCGCGAGCGGCCGGCCTCGAGGACGAGGTGCACCGAGGGGTGGGGCAAGACCTCGACCACCTCGGGCTCGGCGAGGTCCCAGCAGACCGTCCAGAAATGCTCGATGAAGGGCGCGAGGACCGCGGCCGGCCAGAAGCGCGCGTAGCCCGGTGCGCTCGCCGGCGCCCGCCCATACAGGACCCCCCGCGGCGGCTCGAGCTTCGGGCGGACCCCGTCGCGTTCGTTCAAGCGCCCCCGGGGCCGCCCGGGCTAGCATCCCGGGTTGACGAGGAAGCGAGGAGGAAAGGGCCATGCCGCAGACGACACCCACGACATCGCAACGCCGCGCCGGGGCCACTCTCCCGACGGCTTGGGTGGCGACCCTGATAATGACCCTGGCGGCGGCCCTTGCCGCCCCTTTGGCGCAAGGTGAGGAGACGACGATGCAGCATGCGAAGGGTGAGTTCGGGGTGAAGATCGTGCCCCTGCCGCTCGCCGGCCCGGTGGAGGACGCGGGGCTCGGCCGGATGTCGATCGAGAAGGAGTTCCAGGGCGATCTCGTGGGCAGCGGCAAGGGCCAGATGCTGACCGCCGCTTCCGCCGCCTACGTGGCAATCGAGCGCGTCGAGGCCACTCTGGCCGGGCGCCACGGTACGTTCGTGCTGCAGCACCGCGGCGTGGCCGAGGGCTACGAGCTGCTGGTCACCGTGGTTCCCGACAGCGGCACCGGCGAGCTCGCGGGGCTGCGCGGCGAGCTGACGATCGAGGTCCGCGACGGCAAACACTTCTACGATCTCCAGTACACCCTGCCTTCGGCGGTCCCCTAGCGGCCGGGGCCCGGGAGGCGAGCCACCACCCGGATCTCGACCAGGCCGCCGTCGGGAAAGAGGTCGGCGACGCCGATCCCCGTCCAGGTCGGGTACGGCGGCCGGACGAACTCGTCCTTGACCCGGCGGAAGGCCTCGATGTGCTCCCGCTTGCCACCCTGGAAGAGGCTCGAGCCGAAGACGTGGAAGGTGGTGAGATCGACGATCTCGGCCGGCGAGGAGCCCGCGGCGGCAAGGCCGGCAGCGACCTGGCCGAAGGCGTGGCGGACGGCGGCCTCGAAGCCGGCGACATCGAGCGGCTTGCCGTCGCGCGCCCCCGCCACCACACCGGAGACGAAGACCAGCGAGCCGTCGACACGCACGGGCGCGAAATGCCACGCGTCGTAGAGGATGGCGTGCACCTGCGGGTTGACGGAGACGACCTTGCCGCCGGGCGTCGGCACGCTGACGGGGCCGGCCGGCGCTGGTGGCGCCCCTTCCTGGCCTTCCACCACCGCGGCGAAAGTGCCCAGCGCGAGGGTGAGAGCGAGCACGAGGCGGCGGGCGGACGGGCGATGAGCGTTCACGGCTCCTCCTTGCGCGAGATGACAGCCTCACCAACGCTAGCGCATCGCGCGCGGTTCAGCCGGCGCGCAAGGCCGTGGCCGGGTCGAAGCGTAGCACCCGCAGGGCCGGCACCAGGCTGGCGACGGCGGCGACGCCGAGGAGGACGCCGGAGACCCCGAGATAGGTCAAGGGGTCGGCGAGCCCGACGCCGTAGATCAGGGCCGAGAGCCCCGGTGCGAGCAACGCGGCAAGCCCCAGGCCCACCGCCAGGCCGGTGCCGGCGACGGCGAGGCCAGGCAGGGCCGCGCTGGCGACCGTAGCCACGGGCGAGGCACCCAGGGCGGTGCGGATGCTGAGCTCGCGGCGGCGTTCGGCGACCGAGCCGGCGATCAGACCGGCGAGCCCCACAGCCGCCAGGCCGAGGGCGACGAGCGCCGCGGCTGCCACGAGCACGGCCTGGAAGCGCTCGGCCCCCAGCACCCCGTCACGCACCGCGGCGAGGGAACGGACGGCGGCCACCGGCAGGCCGGGGTCCGCCCGCTGGATCGCCGCCCGCAAGCGCTCGCCGGCCGCCGCCTCCCCCAGCCGGCTACGGACGATCCAGCTCGGCTCGAACCAGGTGTGGACGAGGCGCAGGAAACCATCGTCGACCTGCGTCAGCGGAACGTAAGCCCCGGGTTTGGTAGCCAGCGGCTCGTCCGCGCCCCAGCTCGGGTGCTGCTGAGTGTCCCCCACCACGCCGACGACCCGCCGCCAGCTCCCCGCGATCGCCAGCCGCGCCCCGACCACTGCCGTGCCCTCCAGATAGGCGTCGGCGAAAGCCGCGTTGACCACCACCACGTTCTCGCCACCGGCCGCATCGCTCGCCGCCAGCGAGCGATCTTGCAGGACGGGCACCCCCAGGGTCGCGAAATAGTCATCGCTGGTGTAGATGAGGTTGGTGATCCGCGGGCCGCTCGGTGGGTCCGCGTCCCCCGGCAGCTGGAAGCCCATGTTGAGCGGCCGTTCGAAGGGTAGGCTGAGGCCCACCGCGGCGTGCTCCACGCCCGCTTGTCGCCGGAGGTCCGCGAGGCTCGCGGCGACCAGGCGGCCGACCGCCGCGCTGGTCGCATAGCGCTCGTCCTGCAACGAGACGCGGGCGGCGAGCAGCCCTTCCGGCCGGAATCCCGGCGCCAGGCGATGGAGATGCCCGAGCGAGCGCAGGAGCAGCCCGGCGCCGACCAGCAGGGCCACCACCAGGGCCAGCTGCACCCCGACGAGCAGGCGGCGGGGCCACGGGGTGCGGACGCCGGCCACCCGCCCATCACCGCCGAGCGAGGCCGGCTGCAGGCGTACCCGGGTAGCGGCGACGGCCGGGTAGAGCCCGCTCACGACCACGGTCAGGAGGACGAGCCCGCAGACCCCGAGCGCTACCCGCAGGTCGATCGTGATCGGCTGCCAGATGCCGAGGAGATCGCGGGCGTAGCCGCGCAAGGAAGCGATCCCGAGCCCGCCGAGGACGAGCCCGCAGAGCCCGCCGAGGACGGCCACGGCGAGGGTCTCGGCCAGCAGCTGGCGGATGATCGCCCACCGGCCGCCGCCGAGCGCTAGCCGGGTGGCGATCTCCGCCGCGCGCCGTGCACCGTGCGCCAGGAGCAGGCCGGCGACGTTGACCGCGGCGACGGCGAGGAGGAGGACCGCCACCACCCAGGCGACGAGCAGGCGGCGACGCAGGTCGCTGGCTTGCCCGGCCTGCAGGCCGAGGAGGTCGAGACGCCCTTCACCGCTCGGCCAGCGGATCTCGGCGAGGCGGGCCGCACCCAGCGCACGCAGCTCGCGCCGGGCCTCGGGCCAGGACGCACCCGGCTTGAGGCGCGCGAGGATGCCGTAGTTCGTCCCGGCCCCCTCGCCCGTCGTCGCGGGCCGCAGCGGCGTCCACAGCTCGGCCTCGACGCCGCCGCGAAAGCCGGCGGGCATCACACCGATGATCTGGTGCGGCGCGCCGCGCAGCAGCAGCGCGCGGCCGAGCGCCGCGGGATCGCCGCCGAACAGGCGCTGCCAGAGCCCGTAGCTGATCACCACCACGGCCGGCCCGCCGGAGACGTCCTCGCTCGGGGTGAACTCACGGCCGAGCATCGGCGGCACCCCGAGAGTGGAGAAAAAGCCCGCGCCCACCCGCTGCTGCGGCAGGTAGAGGGCCTGGTCCCCCACCACCACGTTGGCGCCGGAGGGCCAGCCCGAGTAGGCGGCGAGAAGCAGGCTCGGGGTGCCGCCGCGAACCGCCTCCCAGGTGCGCCCGTCGTGACTGTCGAGGCGGCCGGCGACCTCCTCCCCCGGGCCGTAGACGGCCTGGACGAGCGCCAGCCGCTCCGGCGCGGGATAGGGCAGCGGTCGCAGCATCACGGCGCTCACCACGGAGAGAACCGCCGTGTTGGCCCCCAGGCCGAGGCCCAAGGTGAGCACGATGGTCAGGGTCAGGCCCGGGGACCGCGCCAGCACCCGGAGGGCCTGCCGAGCGTTGCGCACCAGCTCGTCGCTCCAGGCCAGGTGACGGGCCTCGCGGCATTCCTCGCGGACGCTTTCCGGGCTCATCCCGAGGTCCAGCCGCGCGCGGCGCCGGGCCTCGCCGGGCGCTAGGCCGGCGGCGCGCAGCTCCTCGGCGCGCAGCGCGAGATGGTGCTCGATCTCGGCGCTCAGCCGGCTCTCGAAGCGACGCCGGCCGAGGACGGCGTCGAGCCAGCGCCCGAGGCGCCCGCTCACGACGGCACCGCCGAGGCGGTCAGCACCTGCCGGATGGCCGCCGTCAGGCGGTCCCAGTGGTCCGTCTCGGCCGCCAGCTGCCGGCGCCCTTCGGCGGTCAACCGGTAGAAGCGGGCCTTGCGGCCGTTCTCGCTCACCCCGTCCTCGGAGTCGATCCAGCCGCGGTGCTCGAGGCGGTAGAGGGCCGGATAGAGCGAGCCCTGGGGGACCTGCAGAGCGTCCTGCGACAGCTGCCCGATGCGTAGCAGAACGCCGTAACCGTGCAGGGGGCCGAGAGAGACGGCCTTCAAGATCAACATGTCGAGGGTGCCTTGCAAGAGATCGACGGGCGGGGCCATGGCTCTCTCCTAGCTCATCTAGGAAGAACCTACGTCGCCTCTCCTAGAATGTCAAGGAGAGAGATTCCATGGAGGCCGCTCAGTCCGTCCGCGGAAGGTCCACGGGCTCGCCCGTCAGAACGAGCCGCACCTCGACACCGGCCGCCAGCTGCGGGCCGGGCGCCACCTCGAGCCGCCCGGCGTCGATGCCGAAGCCCTGGGTGAGGACCGCGGCCGCCGCCTGCGCCCTGCTCGCGGCCAGCGCCTCGGGCTCGCCGGCGAGGCGACCACCGGCGACCTTCGCCCGCAAGGCAGGCCAGGCCGCCAGCTGGCGGCTCACCTCGGCGAGCGCGGCGCGGGCCGCTTCCGACAGGGCGTCGCTGCCGCGCCGGCACTCGATCGTCGGCGCCAGCGCCGGCACCCAAGCAAGATCGAGCGCTGCGCCGGGGTCGGTCAGCTGGTGGCGCGCTGCCGAGCGCAGCAGCATCTGGGCGTCGGTGCTGAGCTCCGTCTCGGCGAGGTAGGTGAGGCGGACACGGAGGGGCTCGCTGGCCGTCAGCGTGACGGCAAGGCCCAGGCGCTCTGCACCGGGAGGCAGCTCGACGCTGGCGAGCGCGGTCTCGAGCCGTTGCCAGAGTGCACCGCGTTCTTCGCCGAGGGTGCGTAGCGGCGGTCGACTGGCAGGGAGCTCGAGCTGCTCCAGCTCACCGCTCGTGGTGGGGACCTCGACCAGCTCCAGCTCGACGGCCTCGAGGGGCATGTCGAGCCGCGCGGCCAGCTCGTGGTGCAGGAGGATGCGCTCGTCGGCCGTCGCCGCCCGGCGCGTGAAGACCTCGAGGACGACGCGCTCGCGCTCACCGTCGGCGCGGCTCTGGACCTCACCCAGGTACGAGCGTGCGCTGCCGTCGGGCTGCAGCTCCAGCACGCCGTGCCAGGCTGCCCGGGCGGCCGCCTCGACGTGGACCGCCCGCGCTCGGGCGGCGACCTCGCGCTTCAGCTCGACGAAAGACCGGCTGAGCGGCACCGCGATCAGCCCGAGGACGAGCAGGATCGGCAGGAACCGTTCGCGGAAGGTCGGCAGGGCCTCGAGGTCCGCCAGGCGCGGCCAGCGAGAGAAGCGCGCGGCCAGCCAGCGGCTTTCCGCATCCTCGCGTTGCCAGGCCGCCACCTGCCGGCGGACCCCCGGCGTATCGACGTGGATCCAGTAGAAGATCAGCAGGGCCGAGAAGGCGATCGCCACCAGGTTGGTGAGCAGCAGGAGACCGCCTCCGGCCGCGATACTCGCTCCCTCGTGAGCTCCCACGCCGAGCCCGAAGCCGACCACGCAGAGCGGCGGCATCAGCGCCACGGCGATCGCCACGCCCGGCAGCGATGTCGAGGGGCCGGTCGGCTGCTTGACCAACCCGAAGGCGCCCACGGCCCCCGAGAGGAGCGCCACCAACAGGTCGAGGAGGTTCGGCTCGGTGCGCCGGGCGATCTCGGAGGTCACCGTGTGGAACGGTAAGACCGCCACCAGCAGGGCCGCGCAACCCAGTGCCAGGGCACAACTGAGGACCAGCTTGGCGAGGGCACGGACCCCGAGCACCGGGTCGCCGCTCGCCAGGCCGAGCCCGAAGGCGAGGATCGCTCCCATCAGCGGCGAGATCAGCATCGCGCCGATCACCACCGCCGTGCTGTCGAGCACCAGACCGAGGGTGGCGATGCCGGCCGCCATCATCAGCTGCAGCCAGTAGCCGGCGTCCCGCAAGGCGGCCGCGGCCGCCAGGTCGAGATAGAGCCGAGCGCGGTCGCCCTCGCCCACTCCCAACCGGCGAGCCAGATGCTCTCCGGCGCGGCGCGGACGGTTCAAGGCATCGCCCCTGCGAGCCCGGCCGCGCGCGCCGACGGTCTCGGGTGGAGATCTGCCATCACGCCACCATTGTGCCACCCGCCGGCCCGCGGCGGGCCCTGGGCTCATTGCGGAGCGATCACGAAGCTCTGGGCCGCGCTGTCACCGGCCGCGGCGCCTAGCAAGGTCCAGTAGTACTCGACCCCCGGCTGCAACCGGCCCTGCTCGGCCGGCGGCAGCGCGACGTGGTCGTCGCGGGTCTCCTCGCTGGTCCACGCGTAGGAGCGGGCGGCGTCGAACAGCGCCACGCGCAGCGCGGCGCGGCCGGCGTTGGGGAACCGCAGCTCGCGGGGTGGTCCGTCGATGGTCCCGACGGGTGCCCAAGCCTCGGCGCTCGGCACCGTGGTTCCCGAGCGCACACCATCGCCAACGGAGGTGGCGATCGGCTGCTGCGCACGGTAGGCCAACCAACCCACGAAAACGGCGGTGAGCGTCGCGGCAAGGGCGAGGCCGGAGCGCGACCAGCGCCGCCAAGGGCGCACGGCAGCGCGCGGCGATCGGCCGGTGAAGCGCTCCCACGCTGCATCCAGCTGGGCTGCTGGCAAGGGCTCCGGGTGATCGAAGGCCTCCTGGCGCAGGAGCTCGGCCGAGCACTCGGCACAGAGCGCGGCATGCGCCAGCCAGGCCTCGGTCTCCGGGCTCGGGGCCTCGTGGCGGGCCCGGTAGAGCTCCTCGGGCGTCGGGTGCGGGCCCGGCGGCGGCGGCCACGTCGAGGTCATCGGCCAGCCTCCAACAAGGACCGTAGGCGACGCCGCGCGTTCCAGATCTGTACCTTGACGGTGGGCAGCGCCAGGTTGAGGCGCTCCGCGATCGCCTGGTAAGACAACCCCTGCTGGACGTGCATGAGCAGGCATGTTCGCATCCCCGTCGGCAGGCTCCGCAGTGCAGCGCCCAACCGCGCCACCTCCTGTCGATCATTCGCCAGGGTCTCGGCCGAGGGAGACTCGTCTGCCACGACCTCGCCGACGGGCTCGGTCTCCGCCGCCCGCCCGCGTCGCCGCCACTCGTCACGAGCGACGTTGCGGGCGATGGCGTAGATCCAGCCGTCAAGGCTGCCGTCGCCTCGGAACTCCTCCCTCGACCGGTAGACGTTCCACATCGCGGCTTGACTTAGATCGTCGGCATCCGAGGCTTGAAAGCCGCTGGCGAGGAAGAAGCTGCGCAAGCGCGGCAGAAACTCGTCGAAGATCTGCCGGAAGGACTCCTCGTCGGCGACGACCGCGGTGCTCCCCGCTCCCGGGCGGGCCATGGGTACGACGGGAGCCAGCGCCTCGCGCAACGTCGCCTCCTTGTCGAGGACCAAGAACGGTTCTGGCGCATGGGCGGCTCGGTCGAGCTCGCCGTTACAGCTAACCACCGAGCACTACGAGACGCCCACGGCACGCCTCGCCTGCCTTCACCGTCGAGCCGGTCGAAGTCGATCGGCAAAGCCTACACCAGGCGGGCGGGGCCCGCCGAGCCCGCGACCTGGCGCTAATACCCGGCGGGGCCGCAGGCGTCCTCGGCAACGCAAGCCGCGCGGAGACCCATTGGGGGGTCGGCCCCTCCAACGGAAAGTCCCCGACTCAAGGGTCCCCATGGTGGCAGCCCGGAGCGCCGCGCCGTCACCGGCGTTCCGCAGACCCTGGCAACCAAGATCAACTCTCACTCATCCAAAATTATGCATCGGCGATCTAATTGACTTTCCACTTTCTTCGTCTTACGCTCTTCAGCATGCCAAACACAACGATCACTCTCAGGCATTTCTCACTCCTACTGTTGACACTCACCACTCTGGCGCCAATGACTGCAAATGCGCAGACCCTGTACGATGGAGTGCTCTTTTCGCGAGGGAACAAGGCCGACGCCTATCCAAGCCACTTCCAGGAGGGTAGCCTTCAGAGGATCTACTTCTGCGGAACTTCCTCCTTGAGCCCGGCGGGGAAGAACATCGACGGGATCTTCAGGATCAGCAAGAGCGGGTCCCTCCTTCCTGTCGGGGGTTGGTCGTCTTCTCCAACTGAGGTCCTGAATCACTCCACAATCGCCTGGGCCACGCACCATGTCTGCGATCCCACGGTCGTGCGTGGCAACTTCGAATACGGCGGGACCACCTACCAATATGCTCTGTACTTTACGGCTGACGACGGCTCAACTGCGGTCGGAGTGAACGGTGCGATCGGCTTGGCGCTTTCTAATGATGGGTTGAGTTGGGTGGCGCTAACCTCACCGATAGTGTTGCCTGCAAACGGCTTCAGCGGAAGCTACGGCGCAGGCGCACAAGGCGTGGCGGCGGTCACCTACACATACCCACCGACCTGGGCCATGGTCTACCAGGATACGAGTCTCGGATACAAGCTCTATCTCAGAAGCTCCGTCGACGGAATCTCGTGGCCTGGTTCGCCCTTGGACTCCCACATTACAGACACTCTTCCAGGAGCCTCAGCCCCCGACATCGCCTACAACGCGCATGACTGCAAGTGGTACGTATCCGTCAACACTTTCACAGCGACGGAGGGGATCGTCACCATCCTGAAGGCCAACAACCCCAACGACCTCGATGGCCCGTGGTCCGTGATCGGGAGCTTCGGACTCGCGAGCACTGGCCAGGTTAGCAACCACAACCCAGGGCTGGCCCGGGATGCTGCTGGGAATCTCCTTGTCGACGCTTCTGGTTTTGGCTACGTCTTCCTTTCCGTGGGCCCAGCCGCTGCCCCGGGATCGCCCTTCCCGGACTGGCGGAAGATCGACCTCGCACAAGGTCGGTTTCCAGCCGGAACTTTCGGGCTGTGTCCTCGATAGGAACACTTTTCTACGGAGTGCAGAAGGCCTGGGTCACTGCAACGACACCAGCAGTTGCATAGCCAACAGCCAGGGACAGAACGATTGCGGGTGCGCCACGCATCACTCGCGCAGCAACGGATAACCGTTCTAGGCGAGCGATCCCCAGTCCTGCGAAGAAGCAGAACGGAACTAGGCTTGGGAAAAGGAAGCGACCCTGCGGCTGCCAGTCGACGCCGACCATGAATGCGAGCAACAAGAGGAGGTTGGCAGCAAGGCCACTCAGCAGGACGACTGCAACTCCGTTGGCATCGCCCTCGTAGTAGCGGCGCCGAAACGACTCCACGACGCCGATCCCCACTAGGATCGTCGGCCCAAGGAGCGGGAGATATGCCGGCAGAGGGAACCCTGTGTTCAACCAACCGACCTTGAACCAGAAACTCCGGAAGAGCCCGCCCAGCCAGCGCGGCTCATAGACCAGCCGTGCTATGGACTCAACGGCGGCAGGCCTCATTGACGCCGGGAACGGAGCACCTGGCCCTCCGAAGCGTAGGTGGTTGTGGAAGAGGATCGAGAGGACAACCACCACGATGCCCAGGCAGAGCACCATGGCGACTGCCCTCCTCCCCTTGCGCCAAAGGACCAAGCCGGCAACGGCCAACGGAGCGAGCAACACAGCGCCCGTCAGTTTGCAGAGCACCGCTGCGACTGCCGCCACTGAAGCGTAAGAGCCCTTGCGCAGACCGTAGGCAGGAGATCGCAGCAGGGACACGGCGAAGAAGAGACTCACACTCACGAAGAAGATCGCCCCCATGTCGTTGTTGACAGCAGAAGCGACCGCAAGAAGCTGGGGAGCGAGTAGAAACGCCGGCGCCACAGTGAGCACTACGCGACCGACGCTGCTCGGAAGCTCACTGGCAAGGCTACAGAGCAGCAGAACCAAACCCACTCCCCAGGCGAGTCTGACGAGCCGAAGGAGAACGATGACCCTGCGACCGGTCACTTCAGAAGCCGGGGCGCTCTGGAAGGCTCGACTTCCCGCACGATCAAAGCGGAACTCGTCGCTCGGGCGGAAGGTGGCTTCGATGGGGCGGCCATGGACGACGACAAGCACCAGCGCCGAAAAGATGTAGTCCAGAGGGGGCTGGAACAGCTCGTAGGACTGTCCATCAGGCGCAGCCTCCAGACGTGGGAGGGCACGGCTGCTGACAAGGCGATCGATGTAGCGCAGGTGAGCAGGTTCGTCTGGCGCTTCCCCAGCTGGGATGAACACTGCGAGAGCAGTGCCATAGAGCAAGAAAAGCGACACCAACAGAACTCGTCGCTCTGGCGACGAGACATCCACCCACGCCGAGCTCAGGGCCTCGCGAGCGCGGCGTAGGATGCCGCGCCCAAAAGCCCCAGAAGCCACTGCTCTCTCCTCAGACCCGCTTCATCACCAACGCGCCGTTGGTGCCACCGAAGCCGAAGGAGTTAGTGAGGGCGATGTCGAGCTTGGCCTCGCGCGCCGTGTTGGGCACGAAGTCCAGGTCGCACTCGGGATCGGGGTTGTCGAGGTTGATCGTCGCCGGCATCACCTGGTGGCGGATGGCGAGCGCGAGGATGCCCGCCTCGAGGCCGCCAGCGGCGCCCAGCAGATGGCCGGTGGACGACTTCGTCGACGACATCGCCAGTTCGTAGGCGTGGCTGCCGAAGACGCTCTTGACCGCCTTGACCTCAGCGAGGTCACCGAGGTGCGTCGAGGTGCCGTGGGCATTGATGTAGGCGACGCTCTCAGCCGCAAGCTCGGCATCGGCGAGGGCAGAACGCATCACCTGCGCGGCGCCCTCACCTTCGGGATGGGGGGCCGAGATGTGGAATGCATCGGCCCCCATGCCGTAGCCCACCACCTCGCAGTAGATCGGCGCGCCGCGCCGGCGGGCCGACTCGTACTCCTCGAGGATGACGATGCCCGCCCCCTCCCCCACCACGAAACCGTCGCGATCACGGTCCCAGGGCCGCGAGGCCCGCTCGGGCTCGTCGTTGCGCTGCGAGAGGGCCCGCATGGCGCAGAAGCCGCCAACGCCGAGCAGCGTCACCACGGCCTCGGTGCCGCCGGCGATCATCGCGTCGGCGTAGCCGTCGCGAATGGCGCGGAAAGCGTCCCCCACGGCATGGAGGCCGGTCGTGCAGGCGGTGCACGGTGAGCTGTTCGGCCCGCGGGCACCGTAGCGGATGGAGACCTGGCCAGCCGCCATGTTGCTGATCAGCGCCGGGATGAAGAAGGGGGAGATGCGGTCTGGCCCGCGCTCGAGCACCACGCGGTGGGTCTGCTCGATGATCCCCAGGCCGCCGATGCCCGAGCCGATCATCACGCCCACCCGCTCGCGGTTGGCGTCGTTGACCTCGAAGCCCGAGTCCGCCATCGCGTAGCCGCTCGCCGCGAGGGCGAACTGCACGAAGCGGTCGGTCTTCTTGAGCTCCTTGTGCTCGATGTACTGCTTGGGGTCGAAGCCCTTCACCTCGCCAGCGATGCGCGAGGGGAGGGCCCCGGCGTCGAACAGCGTGATAGGCCCGACGCCACTCTTGCCCTCGAGCAAGGCCTGCCAAGTCTCGGCAGTCCCCACTCCAAGGGGCGAGACCAACCCGACCCCGGAGATGACGACGCGTCGCCGCATAGCAAGGCAGGCGCTCTGGCGCCGGCTAGTTGTCGCCCTTGGAATGGGTCTCGATGTAGGAGACGGCTTCCTTCACGCGGCTGATCTTCTCGGCTTCCTCGTCCGGGATCTCGATCCCAAACTCTTCCTCGAAGGCCATCACCAGCTCGACGATGTCGAGCGAGTCGGCACCGAGATCGTCGGTGAAGCTGGCTTCCAGGGTCACCTCGTCCTCATCCACGCCGAGTTGCTCGACGATAATGCTCTTCACTTTGTCTGCGACTGCGGACATCCTCGTTCCCCTCCTTAGCGGGTTCGTTCGACGGCCCCCGGTTCTAGCACAAAGGCCTGGGGGAGTCTAATGGGAAAACTGGCCTCAGATGTAGAGCCCACCCGAGACATTGAGCACCTGGCCGGTGACGTAGGCGGCTTCGTCGCTGGCCAGGTAGACCACGGCCGCCGCGACGTCGTCGGGCTGGCCGAGGCGGCGCAGGGCGATCTGCGCCTCGAGCTCCTTGCGGTTGACCTCGGGCAGGTCGGCGGTCATCGCGGTCTCGATCAGGCCCGGGGCCACCACATTGACGGTGATGCCCCGGCCGCCGAGCTCGCGGGCGAGGGACTTCGAGAAGCCGACGAGGCCCGCCTTGGAGGCCGCGTAGTTGGCCTGGCCGGCGTTGCCCATCAGCCCCACGACCGACGACACCGAGATGATCCGCCCACCGCGGCGCTTCATCATCCCCCGCACCAGGGCACGGGTGACGGCGAAAGTGCCCGTCAGGTTGGTATCGATCACGCGCTGCCAGGCCTCGAGGTCCATGCGGGCGAGCAGGCTGTCGGCGGTGACCCCGGCGTTGTTGACCAGGATGTCGATCCCCTCCCACTCGGCGGGCAGGGCGTCGAGACGGCCGGCGATCTCCGCGCTCTGGGCGAGGTCGAGCGTCCACGGCAGGGCCGGCGAGCCGGCGGCCGCCAGCTCGGCAGCCAGCGCTTCGAGCTTGGCGGCGTTGCGGGCGGCGAGGACCACCCGCGCGCCCTGCGCGGCGAGCGTGCGGGCCACCGCCTCGCCGATGCCCTGCGAGGCGCCGGTGACGAGCGCCGTCTTGCCATCCAGTCGGAACATCATGCCTCCAGAATCTCGGCCAGGGTGGCCGGCGAATCAATGGTGAGGGACTCCACACCCTCCACCGTGCGGCGGATGAGCGCCGAGAGGACCTTCGCCGGCCCCAGCTCCAGGAAGCGTTGCGCACCGGGCTGGCCCTCAGGGCCGCCGGCCGCCATCCACTCGACCGACTCTACCCAGCGCACCGGGGCGTCGATCTGCCGGATGAGCGCCGCGCGGGCCGCCGCCGCGGTGGTCACCGGCCGAGCGTCGACGTTGGTGACCACCGCTGGCCGAGGATCGCGAAAAGCGGTCGCTTCGAGGTCCGGCGTCAAGCCCTCCCGGGCCGGTGCCATCAGCGGCGAATGAAAAGGGGCCGAGACTTTGAGCAGCGTCGCCTTGCGTGCGCCGCGCCCCTTGGCCAGCTCGACGGCGCGCTCGACAGCCGGGGTGTGACCGGCGATCACCGTCTGCCCGGGCGAGTTGAAGTTGGCGACCGTGCAGATCTGCCCTTCCCCGGCTGCTGCCGCGGCGTCGGCACAGAGTGCGAGGAGATCGGCATCGGCCAGGCCCATCACCGCCGCCATCGCCCCCTGGCCCACCGGCACGGCCTCCTGCATCAGCTCGCCACGCCGGCGCACCAGCCGCACCGCGGTCGCCAGGTCAAGGGCGCCGGCCGCCACCAAGGCGCTGTACTCGCCCAGGCTGTGCCCGGCGAGCATCCCGGCCCCGAGTCCGTGCTCGACAACGACGCGATGAATGGCGATCGCCGTCACCAGCAGGGCTGGCTGGGTGTTGGCGGTGAGCTGGAGCTCCTCCTCGGGGCCCTCCCAGCACAGCTTCGAGAGGGCGAAGCCGAGGGCCTCGTCGGCCTCCTCGAAGACGGCGCGGGCGGCCGGGAACTGTGCCGCCCAATCCGCTCCCATCCCCACCTTCTGCGCGCCCTGGCCGGGGAACACGAAGGCCGTGGTGTGGGAGTCCCAGGGGCGCGGCGCTGCCTCGTCACTCATCTCGCCTCAGGCCTCCTCCGCGGTGAGCAGGCGCTCTTCCTCGCGGTGCAGGGTCACCAGGTTGTCGGAAATCTTGTGATGCAGGTCTGCAGCGACGAATTCTATCGCCCGCCGGATGGCGCTCGCGATGGCGCGGGCGTTGGAGCGCCCGTGGGCGATGAAGCAGCCGCCGTCGATCCCCAACAGCGGCGCGGCGCCGTACTCGCGGTAGTCGACCCGGCGGCGCAGCCGTTCGAGGGCCGGTTTCGCCAGATAGGCGGCGAGCAGGGTCCGCAGGTTCTTGTTCAGCTCTTCGCGAGCCAGGCTGACCAGGAAGCTGGCCAGCGCCTCCGAAGCCTTGAGCACCACGTTGCCCACGAAGCCATCGCAGACCACCACGTCGACGGTGCCGTCGAAGAGGTCCCGGCCCTCGACGTTGCCCACGAAGTTGAGACCGGTGTCTTCCAGGACGCCGAAGACCTGGCGGGTGAACTCGGTGCCCTTCGAGGCCTCCTCGCCGATCGACAGCAGGCCGATGCGCGGCGACGGCGTGCCGATCACCTCCTGAGCGTAGCAGTGGCCCATCACGGCGAACTGCCGCAGGTGCGCCAGCTTGGAGTCGACGTTGGCGCCGACGTCGAGCACCACAGTGCTACCGCGCCGGTTGGGGAGCACCACGGCCAGCGCCGGGCGATCGACCCCGGGCAGGGTCCCGATCACCATCTTGGCGGCGATCATCACGGCGCCGGTGTTGCCGGCCGAGACCATCGCCTGCGCCCGCCCCTCGCGCACCAGCTCGGCGGCAAGGCGGATCGAGGAGCGCCGCTTCCTGCGGATGGGGGTGATCGCCGGCTCGTCCATGCCGATCACCTCCTCGGCATGCACCACTTCGATCGTTCCGCCCACCTTGCCAAGGCGCGACAGCTCCCGACGCAGGCGCTCCTGGTCGCCGACCAGGATCAGGCCGGAGGCACCGGCCTCGACGGCGCGCACGGCTCCCTCGACCACGGCCCTGGGGGCGTAGTCTCCCCCCATCGCATCGATGGCAATCCGCATGGTTGGAGCGGGAGGGCAGCGCCTCCCGGCACGACTGAGGGGCTAGAGCGTCTCCCTTCCTTCGGTGATGGTGCGGCCACGGTACTCGCCGCACGAGGGGCAGACGCGGTGGGGCAGCTTCATCTCGCCGCAATTCGGGCACTTCGACTGCGCCGGCTGAGCGAGGGCATCGTGGGCCCGGCGGCGGTCACGGCGGGCCTTCGAGTGGCGTCGTTTCGGATTGGGCATGGTCGGCGATACCTTTCTTGGAGCTTGGCGTCTTCAGGATCTCTTGCTTCGTCGGCGATCACGGCTCCTGCCCGGCTGCTCCTGCCGGACCGGCCTGCCGGCCGCCTCTCAGGCCTGCGGCCCCTTGAGGGCGGCGAGCGCTGCCCAGCGCGGGTCGGTGGCCTCGGTGCTGCATTCGCAACGTCCCTGGTTCAAGTCCGCACCGCAGCTCGGGCACAGGCCCAGGCAGTCGGGGCGGCACAGCGGCTTCATCGGCAGGTTCAGGTGCACCTGCTCTTCGACGAGGGGTGCCGTTTCGAGAACGTCGCCCTCGACGTGGAGAATGCCCAGCTCTTCTTCCCCCAGCTGGTGCTCGCCGCCACCGCCGGCGTGGGGCCCACGGACGATCATCAACTCGATCTCTGCTGCCACCGGCTCGACCGTCTCCACCAGGCAGCGATCACAGATCACCGTTTGCTCGTAGCGCAATCTGGCCGTCAGGTAGAGCCCGGCGTCACTCGGCACGATCCGGCCCTGGACATCGACGTCCGAGAGGCCGGCAAGCTCTTGCTCTCCCAGCTCGGCGAGCGGAAACGACAGCGTCTCTTCCCAGGTGAAAGGCTCGTCGTGGATCTGATCTAGACGCACCTTCATCGCAACGCCCCCTCCCGGGACAAAAGGGGAGGCTAACCCGCAGTGGCGGGGGGTGTCAAACCTCTCCTGCCGCGCCCGGAAAGCGGTCGGTCACCGGGGCCACACGGGGCGCAGCGATGGGCCCCATACTCCCCGGCTGGTGCACGCATGCGCACATCCACGTTGCAGTGTCTACAAGATCGACCGACGCGGTACCTGTTTGGGTAGAGGCCGAGATCGAGCACGTCCGCAGCGGTGCAAGGGCCGCTTGCGGGTTCTGCCAGGCGCGAGCTCCTCCGCTCGCGCTCTCGGTGGAGGTGTGCCCGGCTCACTACCCCCTCGGAAAGGACATGTCATGCGACGCGGATGGCTTCTCCTCGCAGTCCTCGCTCTCGCGCTGGCCCTGCAGCCGGCCGAGGCGCAGAGCCGCAAGCTGTATCTCGACCTGGGATCGGATGCTGCGCAGGGGCTGGCGGCCGGCTGGGAGTGCAGTGAGTGGCACGAGCTCTGGCCGGTGATGTGCAAGTCCCACCACGTCGACAAGGTCGGTGGCGATGGTCAGCTCAGGGCCTGCAACCCGATCCAGATCGACGGCGAGCGCTTCCACATCGACTGGGTCGGACCGACCTTCTTCCTCGACTGCGGCAAGATCACCGAGCCCGTCGGCGACGTGACCGCCGAGGCGATGGAAGACCCGACCTGCCAGACCTGGGTCGAGATCTGGCCTGACCACGGCAAGGAGTACCACGTCGATGAGTGGTCCGACAACGGCAACGGCTATCTCGACGAATGCGACAAGGTGATCCTCTCGGACGGCAGCATCTGCCACATCGAGCGGATCGGCCTCAACATGCAGGTCAGCCGCTAGGCCGTCGTCGGCAACCCGGCGCGGGATCCCGCGCGGCTCAGTGCAGTCCGCGGGGCTCCGCGCTCGGGCGGGGCAGAGGGTAGGTGCTGCCGCCCCCGGGCGCCTTGAACACCGGCAGGCCCGCCTCCCGCCACCCGGGCATCCCCTCGCGCAGCCACAGCAAGCGGGTGAACCCTCCTCGCCCGGCCCAGCTCAGGCACTCGCGGCTGCGAATGCAGGTGGTGCCATAGCAGTAGACGACGAGCGGCGTGTCCGCCGCGGCCCCGGGGACCGCCGCGTCGATGGTCGCCACGATCTGCTCCCGGCACAGGTGCGCCGGCAGGTTGAGCGCGCCCGGCAGATGGGCGGCGGCAAAGTCCGGCTCCGTGCGCACGTCGAGGATCACCAGGGACTGCGGTCGCTGATCGGCTTCCAGGCCCGGGTTTTCGGCCGCCAGGAGGCTGGCCACCTGCCGAGGCTCGACGACCTCGACGAGCGGGCGATGGGGGTCGGCGGCCCACGCCGCGATGCCACCCGAGAGCACTCGGGTGTCGACGCCCATCCAATGCAGCAGGAGGTAGCCGAGGGCGAGGCGAGGATCCTCCGCGGTCTCGCCGACGAGCACGAAGGTCGCCTCCATGTTGACGTAGGTGCCGCGACGGGGGCCGACGGCGCTCAGGATGCGGCGCGCCGCGCTGACCTCCGGGAAGCCGCTCGCCACGAGGAGGGCGGCGGGATCGAAGGGCAGGCTGTGCGGCACGTGCCCGTGCGGTGCTCTCGCGACAAGGGCCTCGGCTAGCGGTGCGATCGGCGCACGCCCCTCCCAGGCGGCGGTCGAGCGCAGATCCAGGATCTCGACCTCCTCGCTCCCGAAGCGCGTTCCGAGCCAACCGGCGTCGACGAGAGGGCTGGCCGGCCGAGCCGGGTCGCCCGCGGCCGCCGGGCCGGCAGTCGCGGCAGGCCGGCCGTCGCTCGCCACGGCGAAGCCGCCAGCGAACCCGCCGGCGAGGATGCGGACATCGAACGACGTCAGCTGCGCCAACCGCATGAAGGCCCCGGCAACCTCCTCCGGCGCACCGTGCTCGGAGAGCAGCAGCACCGTCCCGCCAGAGAGGCCCTGATGAGCCAGGGCCTCTGCGACGCAGGCCCGGTCGGCTTGCCGGCAGCCAAAGTCCGCGGACATCGCGACGGCGCCGGCCGCGGGCCTCTCCGCGCGAACGACGTCGGGACGCAGATCGAGGGCCCGCCACCCCGCGGCGAGACCGGCAGCGGCGGCCTGAGCGTCGACGAGGAGCGGGGGAAAGACCACGGGCTTGGCGGGCCGGCGGCGCAGCCACGGCAGCTGCTGCACCGGCAGATCACCCGCCGGCGTCCCTTGGCCGAGGACCGGTAGCGCCACCAACAGGGCCAGGATGAGGCAAGCAGATCGGGAGCTCGGCATCGCACCTCCTCGCCGGTGCACCGCGCCGAGGCCCGCCGTCGGCCTTCCGGCCGCATCCAGGGCTGCGGCGGCGCACCAACCAGTAGGGTGCCCGCGAGCCCGTGGGCCCGGACAGAGCTGCCCGTGGCCACCCGTACGGCTCAGCCGCCGGACCGCTTCACCTTCCAACCGAGCGCCGCGAGCTCGCTCAGCAAGACGTCGCGATGGTCACCCTGGATCTCGATCACCCCGTCGCGCACGGTCCCTCCCGAACCACAGCGCTTCTTGAGTCGACCGGCCAAGGCGGCGAGCTCCTCTCCTGCGAGTGGCATACCCGTGACGACGGTCACGCCCCTGCCCTTGCGCCCCTTGGTCTCGCGCCCCACCCGCACGATGCCATCGCCAGGCGGTGGCCGGGGAACCAGGGTCTGGCTACAAGCGCAGCGGTCGGCCGGCCAGCCGCAAACGCCGCAGACCCGAGCCGCTGTACTGAAGACGAGGCGGGAGGCCGCCGAGCGCGCGCTACCTGAGCGATTCATGGTGTCCAAGCCCTCTGGAATGAGTTATCATGTCGCGAACCGGTGCGAAGTCAATCTAGAAAGCCGTGAGTCCAACTCAGGGCGATTCGCGAAGGAGAGCTTAGTCATGAAAGCGCAGAAACTCGGCTTCTTCATTCTCAGTATTTGCCTCGTCGCCACGGGCGTCGCTGCACAGGGCCAGGCCAACGACGTCAATGCTCCGGCGGCGAACGGCACTCCCCTGCCGCCCGTCACCGCGGGTGGCGGCCTCTGCCCGCCTGCCGGTACGGTGTCCGGCGCCTTCACCGGGGCCACCTCGCAGTCTGGCCGCATCTTCCGCGACGGCATCCCCAGCGCCTGCCCCAGCAAGGTCTATCCCGGCATCTTCAACGTCGGGACGATCTACAACTACGAGACCTTCACCTATCCGAACACCAGCGGCGCGACGTCGTGCGTGACGATCAACTTCGATCCCAACGCCGGCGGCTCCCCGTGCGGCACCAACGCCCACATGAGCGCCTACATCGGCTCCTACGACCCCAACAACCAGGGCGCCAACTTCGTCGGCGACGTCGGCTCGAGCGTCACCCAGCCCTTCTCCTTCGACGTGCCGGCCGGCTCGCAGATGGTCCTCGCGGTCACCAACACCGCTTCGCAGGCGATCTGCGACTTCGCTTTCCAGGTCGTCAACCTGCCCTGCTCGGAAGAGGCAGACCTCGCGATCACCAAGACGGTGTCCCCCGAGTCGGTGGCGCCCGGAGACAACGCCGTGTTCACCATCTCGGTGACCAACAACGGCCCAGGCGGTGCCTCCAACACCGTGGTCACCGACTCGCTGCCCGCCGGCCTCAGCTACGTCAGCAATGACTGCGGCGCGTCTTTCGCCGATCCCACCGTGACCTGGACCATCGGCACGCTCGCCAACGGCGCCACCACGGTTTGCAACGTGACGGTGACCGTCGACGATGCCGGTTCCTTCGCCAACTCGGCGACGGTGAGCTCGGACCAGACCGATCCGGTGACCTCGGACAACACCTCGACCGCCAGCGTCACGGGCCAGCTCGCTGCCGTGACCGTGCCGACCCTCTCGGGCACCGGTGTCGTGGTGCTGCTGCTCGCCCTCGGCCTGACCGCGATCTGGGTGCTGCGCCGCCGCGCCTAGCCGGACGCCCTGCGCTCCACGGCCCGCCTCGTAGCCCACGGCTCGAGGCGGGCTGTTCCTTGCCCGTCCCGCCCCTCTCCCTCCCAGTTCTGCGCCACCACGCCGTTCTATGGCGTGATGCTGCGCAGGCCCAGGAGCGACGAGAGGTTGTGCTGCACGTAGTCGATGCGGACCTCGCCGCCTTCGAGGCCCCGCCGGAAGCCTCCCCGAGCCCGCTGCGGCGCCGGCAGGTAGAAGCTGTTCTCGGCCGTCAGCTGGCATTTGAGCTGGAAGGTGACCAGGAGGGCGAGCGCCCGGCGATAGGCCTCCGTGGGTCGTCCCGTGCGTTCGGCGAGGCGCACCATGGCCACCAGCGCCTCCGCACGGGTCGCCGCCGGGGTCGATCGCGGCGGCGTGTAGAAGCTTCCTGCCCAATCCGGGTACGGGACCTTGCGCTGCTGCGCGGTGACGATCGCCTCGGCGATCCGCTGGGCGTGCTCGAGGAAGCGTGCTTCGCCGGTGGAGGGATGGAGCTCGTTGAGCCCCATCAGCAACCAGTGGTCATGAGGCAGCTCGGCGGTCGGCTTGCCCTTGTCGCGTTCGAGGATCAGCCAGTCGGCGCCCTTGCGAGCCGCGTCCAGCCAGCGCCGATCACCGTCGGCCGCGGCGAGGCGGGTCAGGGCTAGGATCGCCTCGCCCGGGTAGTAGATCGAGTCGAACTCCTGCTCGCCGGGGTGGACCCAGGAGTACTTCGAGAGGAAATGTCCATTGGCCTCTTGCTGGAAGAGGAGGAAGCGAGCGAGCTGCTGCACGGTCGGTAGGCGGGAGCGCTCGCCCGTCACCCGCATCTCCTCGAGCATCGCCAGCATGGCGAGGGCCGCACCGCCGAGCTTGGCCTCCCCGCCCTTCGACTCGATAGCTACAAAGTCGGCGGCCGCGTCGGCCGCTGCCGGCCCCCGCAGCTTGCCGCGCAGCCACTCGACGCCAAGCCGGCCCGCGTCGCGGAAGCGCGGGTCCTGGGTGGCCGCGAAGAGCTCGAAGAGGGCGTAGGTCGTGCCAGCGTGCCGCAGCTCGTTGTAGGACTCGCCACTGCGATCGCTGCGCGGGAAGTAGAGGTAGTCGTAACGACCATCGGGCTGCTGATGCCCGAGCAGGTACTCACCGCCTGCCCGGCTGGCGGCGAGCAACGCCGGCGGCGAGAGGTCGATCGTCGTGAGGTTGCCCCGGTAGAGCTCCACCGCCTGGCCTTCGGCCCCCTCGACGACGCTGTTGAAGCGAAGGCGGGCGTAGCGCATCCCCGCCCTGCCCGGGTTGGGGACCGGCATCACGCGCTCGCGGCGCGGGCCTTCCTCGAGGTAGCGCCGCAGCCGGCCGCTCTGCAGGTCGCCCTTATCGTCGACCAGGGCGCGAGCGGCGACCTCTTCGGGCAGCAGCCAGAGGTCCGCGGCCGGCAGCCACAGGCCATCGAGGCTGACCTCGAGGTGGGCCAGGCCCTCCGCCGAGAACGCTTCGGGCGCCGAGACCGACCGCAGGACGTCGACCTTGAGCCGCCCAGCCTCACGCTCGGCAGCGCTGCTGCGCGCAGCGAGGTCGCGGGCAGCGGCGGCCAGCGCGGAATCGAGGCCGGCGCCGTGCCCGACCGCCACCAGCGCCGTCGCGGCGGGGCGCGAGAGGCTCAAGAGGACGAGCCGCTGGCCGCTCCCGGGGCCGTCGCCGAGGGTCTCCGCCGGCCTTCCGGCAAGGTGCGCCCGCGCCACGGTAGCGAGCTGACGCAACGCTTCCGGGCCGAGCTCGATGCCCACGTAGGGGGCCACCGGGATACGGCTGGCGGGTGAGGCCTCTCCGGCCGCCGCGAAGTAGAAGCGACCGATCAGATAGCAGGCCACGCCGACCGCGACGATGGCCAGCGCGCGCAGGAGCTGGGAGGTGGACATGGCGGCATTGTCGCAGAGCCGCGGTTACAGCCGCCTTACCGCCGTGGAGGCGGCCGTTCGCGGCGGACCGCCACGGGATCACTCCCGAGGTGTCTCTCCTCTCTCAGCCGACCGCCGCGGGCCATCACTCCAGCGGGTGCTAGGATGGCTTTCCTTGCACAGCTTGCACTGATCGCGCACGGATCTCGATCGCGCGGGAAGGAGATGGAATGCGGGTCCTCCTCGCCGAGGACGAGTTCCAGCTCGCGGCAGCCCTGGTCGAGCTGCTGCAGGACGAGGGCCACCAGGTGGACCACGTGGCCTCGGGTGCCGAGGCCCGCCAGCGGGGGCGCAGCGGCCGGTACGACCTGATCCTCCTCGACCGCAACCTACCCCCTCCCACCGGCGACGAGCTCCTTGCGGAGTGGGACGCCGCCGGCGAGACGACACCCGTGGTGCTGCTCAGCGGGCAGGTCGAGGCGCCACCGGCGACGAGGCGGGGCGTCCGTTCGCTGGTCAAACCGTTCCCGCTGGCGAGCCTCCTGGCGGTGGTGGCAGAGGTGGCCGCGCCTCCCTCCCGAGGGGCCGGAGGATGACCACCGAGAGCCGGTCGAAGGCGGCCTCGCCCCGCCCCCGGGGTGGCCTGGCGATCGCCGGCCTGCTGGGCTTCGGCGCGCTGTCCGTGCTGCTCGTCCTGGCGACCGACCTGGCCCGCAACCGCCTCGTCCTGCAGAACCTCGAGCGCCTGGAGACGATCGCCGACATCCAGACGGCGATCGCCAACGCCCACCTCTGGCTCGAGGAAGCCGTCAGCGGCGACGACCGCGAGATCGAGCAGGCCCTCAAGCGCCTCGACAGCTCCGGAGACCTTGTCCGGGTGGTGGTGGCTGGCGGCCAGCTCAGCAGCACGAGCCGCCTGCTCCCCCTCGCCCAAGACGAGCTGCGGCCAGTCGGCGAGGTGCTGCGCGACCTGCTCACTGAGTTCGTGCAGCTCTCTCACTTCCGCTACGAGGCCTTCTTGCGTGGAGAGGCCGTGGGCATCGGCTCGGAGGTCGACCTGCAGTACGACGCCCTCTACAACCGCCTCGCCGACCAGGCCGAGACGCTCGCCGCCGCCCTCCAGCTACGGCTTCGGCAAGACCAGCACCGCTTCCGGCTCTTCTTCGTCGGCCTGCTCTCGGCCTGGGTCGCCTTGATCCTGCTCACCGCCCTTGCTCTGCAGAGCTTGCAGACGCACCGCCGCAAGGCCGAGGAGGCGCTGCACCACAGCGAGCAGCGCATGGTCCAGCTGCAGAAGATGGAGGCCGTCGGCCGCCTTGCCGGCGGCATCGCCCACGACATCAACAACTACTTGGCGGCGATCACCGGCCACTGCGAGCTGGTGCGGATGAAGGCCGAGCCGGGCTCGCGGGTGGCCGAGAAGATGGACTCCGTGATCGCCACCTGCTTTCGTGCCTCCGACCTCATCAAGCGCCTCCTCGCCTTCAGCCGCCGGCAACCGTCGCAGCCACGAACGATCGAGCCCAACCGGGTAATCGAGGGCATGGAGAAGATGCTGCGGCAGCTCATCGGCGAGGACATCGAGCTGGTCTCCCACCTCCTCCCCAACCTCTGGCCAGTGCGTCTCGACCCGGCTCAGCTCGAGCAGATCGTGGTCAACCTGCTGGTGAACGCCCGCGATGCGATGCCCACCGGCGGCCGGATCATCATCGAGACGATGAATGCCGTCCTCGATGCCGAGCAGAGCGGTCGCGACGGGCTGGCCGGCGAGGTGGTGGTCCTGATGGTGAGCGACACCGGCTGCGGCATCGCCGAGGGCATCCGCGACAAGATCTTCGACCCCTTCTTCACCACCAAGGCGGAAAGCGGCTCGAGCGGCCTCGGGCTCGCCACCGTCTATGCGGTGGTCGAGCAGGCGGGCGGGCGTATCTGGGTCTACAGCGAAGAAGGGCAGGGCACCTCCTTCAAGATCTACCTGCCGCGCTCCCTCGATGCCGCGACGGCTGCGGCCGCGGCTCGACCGGCTCCCCGGGTCGGCGGCAGCGAGCACCTCCTGGTGGTGGAGGACAACGCCGACTTCCGCCGCTCGACGGGCGAGCTGCTCGCCGCGCTCGGCTACCACGTCAGCGTGGCGAGCAGCGGCGCGGAGGCCTTGGCGGTCTTCGCCGCCGCCGAGCGACCCGTGCAGATGCTGATCACCGATGTCGTGATGCCCGGGATGAGCGGCCGCGAGCTGGTGGACCGCCTGCTCGCCGACCAGCCAGGCCTCCGCGTTCTCTTCGTCTCGGGCTACACCGACAACGTCGTCCTGCGCCACGGCATCCAGGCCGGTGAGGTCGCCTTCCTCCAGAAGCCGTTCTCGTCCGATCAGCTGGCGACCAAGATCCGCGACGTCCTCGACGCTGCGGCCTGAGCGCGGGCCGGCACAGCCATCGCCCGCAGCGCGGCCGTTCGCGACCGGACGGACGATGGCGTATGCTGAGGGCGTGGAACCGCCTCGGCGGCGCCCGCACTGCAACGATGCAGATTCCCGAGCAAACCCGACGCGCCCGTCGCTGGGGCGCCCTCTTCGCCGCCTACACCGTCTGGCGCTTGCGGGAGCTGGCGTTGCGGCCCGAGGCCGAGCGCTCGCCGCCCAACCTGCGCGACTTCCCCGCCCCGGAGCCGGAGACGCTGCGCGTCCTCACCCTGAATGTCGCGCACGGCCGTCGGCATCTGCCGCACCAGGCGCTCCTGCGGCGTTCGACGCTCGCTGCCAACCTGGAGACGATCGGCAGCACTCTCGGCCACTGCAGCCCGGACATCGTCGCCCTGCAGGAGGCGGACGGACCGTCTAGCTGGAGCGGCCAGCTCGACCACGTGGCGACCCTCGCCGAGCACGCCGGGCTTTCGGACCATTTCCGCGGTGACCACAACCCGTTCCGGCTTGGGCCCCTGGAGCTGGCGAGCGGGACGGCGCTGCTCGCCCGCATGCCCCTGCTCGACCCGGCCTCCGAGCCGTTCAAGGCCACCTGGCGCGACACCAAGGGCTTCGTGGTGGCGCGCGTGGCCGTTCCGGCCTTCGGTGGCGAGGAGATCGACGTGGTCTCCGTCCACCTCGACTTCCTGGCTCGCCGGGTGCGCAGCCGGCAGATCCGCCGCATGCTCGACGTCCTCGCCGACCGGCAACGGCCGCGCGTGATCCTCGGTGACCTCAACTGCTGCTATGAGCTGGAGCCGCGTTCACTGCGCCTGCTGACCGCGGCGCTCGGGGTGCGGGCGCATGCGCCGGAGCGCACGGTCCCCACCTACCCGGCGCACCGGCCCCACCGCCGCCTCGATTGGATCCTGGTCTCCCGCGAGCTGGAGTTCGCGCACTACCGGAACCTGCCGGCGCGCCTGTCGGACCACCTGGGCGTGGTCGCCGACCTCCGCCTGCGCCGCTGAGAACCTACCCTCGCTGCCGGCGACGCAGCACAGGTCGGCACCGCCCCTAGAGAAGCGGGCTCAGCCGGCGTGCCAGCCAGTCGAGGACGCGGTGGCTCAAGTGGCGCCGGTACCAGCGCCCGGGCTCGATCGCCGCCGCCTCGGCGAGGTCGGCCGTGAAGGCCCCCTCGAGCTCGGCCGCCACCTGCTCGTCGAGCACCACCAGGTTGCATTCGCCGTTGAAGGTGAACGAGCGAAAGTCGAGGTTGGTGGAACCCACCATCGAGACGTAGCCGTCCACCACCAGCGACTTGGCGTGGAGCATCGACGCCTGGTACTCGAAGATCTTGACGCCCCGCCGGAGGAGATCGGTGAAGAAGCCGTGGCCGGCATGGCGCACCACGGGAACGTCAGAGCGCCCGGGCAGCAGCAGGCGCACGTCGACGCCGCGCTCGGCCGCACGCCCCAGGGACTCGACCGCTGTCCGCTTGGGGGCGAAGTAGGCGTTGGTGATCCACACCGAACGGCGGGCGGCGGCGATGATCGCCGCGAACACCGCTGCCGACTCGGCATGCCCGCGGTTGGGGCTCGACTCAAGCACCAGCACCCGGCTGCCGCTCTTTGCGGGCTCGTCGCGCAGCGGGCCGATCTCGAACGGCTCTCCGCCCGACTGCTCCCAGGCCTCGGCAAACACCACGGTGAGCTCCCACGCCGCGGGGCCCCGGACCTCGACGTGCGAGTCCCGCCAGGTCGAGCCGTTGCGGCTGAACCAGCTCGAGCCGTACTCGTCCGCGATGTTCATGCCGCCCGTGAAGGCGATCGAACGGTCGACGACGAGGATCTTCCGGTGGTCGCGGAAGGGATGGCGAAAGAGGGGTGGGCTCAGCGGGTGGAACTGCCGCACCTGAACGCCCTGCTCTTCGAGGTCGGTCCAGAAGCTGCGGCGAGTCGCTGCGGAACCGACGGCGTCGACCACCACCCGCACCTGGATCCCGCGGCGGGCAGCCGCCACCAGCGCGTTGCGCACCCGGTAGCCGGTAGCGTCATCGGTGAAGATGTAGGACTCGAGCAGGATCTCGCGTTCTGCGGCCTCGATGGCGGTGTGCATCGCCGCGAACGCCTCCCCACCACCCGTGAAGACCTGCACGCGGTTGCCACCGTAGGGTGGACGGCCGTCGATCTCCCCCAGGATTTTCTCGAAATCCGGGTCGCGCACCCCAGCCGGCAGGCCCTCGACGAGGGCGTGGACGCGGCCCGGATGCAAGCGCAGTGGCAGTCGCCGCCCGGGCAGCGGGAAGAGGATGGGATGGCGCCACGGGCGTGCCGGGGCAGACCGGGACGGGCCGCCCGGGGGAGAGTCAGGCTGCGGGGTCGGCACCTCACTCACGACCACATCTCCGGTAGCACCAGCGGTCTCTGGACGTCGAGTATCGCAGATCCCGGCGGCGCCTCCGCGGGCACGTCCCGGGGAGGCGGGCGGCGAACCAGACGGCCTGCTACAGTAGTGCGACATAGCTCAAGGTGCCCTGTCCGGCAGCGCTTCCCACCACTCACCCCTCGGAGACACCTGTTTGGAACCGGTGATCGACCGCATCGGCAGCATCCGCATCCTGGAGCGCCTGGGGTCCGGCGGCATGGGTGCGGTCTACGCCGGCTACGACGAGCGCCTCGGCCGTGAGGTGGCGGTCAAGGTGCTGCCCACCGACCACACCGATCCAACCACCAAGGCCCGGATCCTGCGCGAGGCCCGCGCCCTCTCCCAGCTCGACCATCCGCGGATCTGCCGGCTCTACGAGTACCTCGAAGGCGACCTCCAGGACTACCTGGTCCTCGAACGCATCCAGGGCGAGACCCTCGCCGCGCACATGCTGCGACGCGACGCGAAGCTCGACGGCCTCGCCATCGCCGAGCAGATCGCCGAGGCCCTCGAGGTGGCACACGCCAAGGGCATCGTCCATCGCGACTTGAAGCCCGCGAACGTGATGATCACCCCCGGCGGCGGCGTCAAGGTGCTCGATTTCGGGCTCGCCCGCTGGGCCGAGGAAGGCACTGCGCCGAGCGATGAGCCGCCCCAGCAGCCCCAGACCCAGAAGCTCACCCCCCTCGACCTCGGCCGCGCCGCGACCACCTCCACGGCGAGCTGGCCGAGCAGCTCCGGCAGCGGCTCCGACCGCTTCCAGACTCGGGCCGGCAACATCCTCGGCACCCTCAACTGGATGAGCCCCGAGCAGGCCCGCAGTGAGCCCGCCACGGCGGCGAGCGACCTCTACACCTTCGGGCTCCTCTTGCAGGAGCTGCTGACCGGCCGACCCGCCTATCCGCCGGACTTGAGCCTGCCCGCCCTGCTGCTCAAGGTGGGCGCCGGGGAGACCCTTGCCGCCGAAGGCCTGAACACCGACCTCAGCAACTTGGTCGAGCGCCTCAAGGCGCCGGAGCCCGCGGCGCGGCCCTCCGCCGCCGAGGCCCTGGCCCGGCTGCGGGTGATTCGCGCCGCACCGCGCGCCCGCGCCCGGCGCATCGCCGCGCTTCTCGTGCTCCTGGTGCTGGCGCTCGGCGGCCTCAAGTACACCTTCGATCTCCGCCGCGAGCGCAACGCCGCCTACGAGGCCCGCGCCGCCTCGGAGCTCGCCCGCAAGCAGGGCGAAGCCGTGGTGGCCTTCCTCGTCGACCTGTTCAAGGGCTCGGCCCCGGGCTCGGCCCTCGGCCGCCAGCTCACCGCCCGTGAGCTGCTCGATCAGGGAGCCACGCGGCTCGAAGGCGAGCTCGCCAACCAGCCCTGGGTGCAGGCCCGGCTCTTCGACGTCATCGGCGATCTCTACCGCCAGCTCGGCAGCTACGATCGCGCTGGCCCGCTCCTCGAAAAGAGCGTCGAGATCCGCCGGCGTGAGCTCGGCCGAGATCATCTCGACCTTGCGACCTCGCTCTTCCACCTCGGGCAGCTCTACACCGAGCAGCACCGGGAGGAGGCACGCGGCCTCCTGGAGGAGGCGCTGGCGATCCGCGAGCGCAAGCTGGGAGCGCTGGCACCCGAGATCGCCGAGGTCCTGAACTCGCTCGCCGTCCTCCATGGCATGCAAGGCGAGCTCGCCGAGGCCGAGCCCCTCTTCCGCCGCGCCCTCGAGGTCCGCGAGAAGTCCCTCGGGCCGTTTGCCCCCGAGGTCGCCGCCAGCCTCAACAACCTGGCGATCGTCCGCGCCTCGCTCGGTCACCCGGAGGAATCCGAGCCACTCTTCCGCCGCGGCCTCGAGATCCGCGAGAAGGTGCTACCGCCCGATCACCCGGACCTCGCCGCCAACCTGGCCGCGATCGGTGCCCTCTATGGCAACACCGATCAGCCGGCCAAGGCGCTGCCGATGTACCAGCGGGCGCTCGTCATCTGGACCAAAGTCCTGGGGCCCGAGCATCCCCGGGTCGCTCTCACCGAATCCAACCTCGGCCTGACGCTCATCTCTCTCGAGCGCCAGGCCGAGGCCGAGCCGCATTGCCGGCGAGCGATGGAGATCCGCCGCAAGCTGCTGCCACCGGAGCATCCCGACCAGGCGGCCCCGATGCTCTGCCTCGCCGAGGTGGAGCACTGGCGGGGCAACGAGCGAGCGGCCGAAGCCCTCCTGCGCCCGGCCCTGGCGTTGCTCGAGAAGGAGACCGGCGGTCGCGACCTGATCTATCCGGCGGTGGCACGGACGCTGGCCACCGTGTTGCGCGCCACCGGACGGGGCCCCGAGGCGGCGGCGCTCGAAGCCCATGCGGGCGAGCTGCGCAAGGGGCTGTAGGGGCGGAAGGCCTTTCGCCTCGACGATTCGCCCCGCCATCCCCTGTGGCCCCTAGAGGTTGACCCGAGCGCTCAGGCCGACGGTGCGCGGCTGGTTGACCAGGTAGCCGACCCGCGCCCGCGTGCCACGTTCCTGGTCGAGGGCGAGCAGGGCCCGCTCGTCGGTGACGTTGTTCACGAACAGAGCCACGTCCCACTGGCCGAACAGCAGGCCCACCCGCAGGTTCACCAGGTCATAGGCCGGCAGCTCGGGGTCGAAGCGGAACGTGGTCTCGGTCAGCGGCCCGCCGATGACGCCGGGGAACGACAACAGGTTGACCGTGCCGAAGCCCGCCGCCTGGTCTCCGATCTGAGTGAAGCGCGCGCCCACGTGCTGGTAGCTACCGGCGAAGTAGCCCAACCACCGGCTGCCCACCCGCCACTGGGAGGTCACCGCCGCGGTGGCCTGGAACTTCGGCACGGTCGGCAGGCGGTTGCCCTTCTGGATGCCGGAGATCACGCTGACGTTACCATTCGCGTCCGTCGAGGTGAGGGTCGAGCGCAGCTCGGAGTCGCTGTAGCTCGCCGCCAGGGCGAGGTCGAAGTGCGGGTTCGGCGCCGCCGAGAACTCCACCTCGAGGCCCTGGCTGCGCGCCTTGGGGACGTTGAAGATCACCCGCGACGAGCACGAGCCGGCGGTGACCGTCGCCTGCAGGTCCGTGATGTTCATCGTGTACAGCGCGGCGTTGAAGCTGCCGCGGCCGCCGAGAATGGTGGACTTCGAGCCGACCTCGTAGTCCCAGAGTTCCTCGTCCTTCCAGGTGGTGCGCCCACCGAAGGTCGCGAGGTCCTGCGGCGTGCACAGTGGCACGTTCAGCGGATCGTTGATGCCGCCCAGCCGGAAACCCTTCGAGATCTGAGCGTTGAGCCGGGTGTTGTCACTCACCTTGTAGCTCGCGATCACCCGCGGCGCCAAGCCATCTGCCGAGGTTTTTCCGGGTTGCGACACCAACGCGGTGCCGTTGTCGTCGTTGCCGAAGAGGCCGTCGAAGACCTGGTCCCGGCTCTCCCGGAAGTCGTAGTAGCGCAAACCACCGGTCAGCTCCAGGCGGTCGGTGGCCTTCCAGGTCACTTCCCCGAAGGCGGCGAACTGCTTGAAGTCGTAGGCGAGGTCGGAGTAGAAGAGCACGTCCTTGGGGGCCCGCAACCCCCGGGTGGGGATCCCCGAGAGGTCCTCGAAGCCCGTGACGATGAGCCTCTGGCCGTAGTCGCGGCTCGTCTTGGTGTAGAAGGCGCCGGCCAGCCAGTCGATCCGATCGGTCGAGCCCGACAGGCGGGCCTCCTGGGTCCACACCTTGGCCTTGGTGGCGTCGTTGAGGGGAGCGTCGAGGGAGTAGATGTTCTCCGGCAGGCCGATCGAGCCGCCCGTGATGCTGGAGGTCAAGGCCCCAGCGTCCCGCACCACGAGGACGTCGCGGTCCGTGTAGGAGGTGATCGAGGTCAGCGTGACGCCGCCGAAGTCGTACTCGATGTTGAGATCGCCGAGCAGGAATTCGTCCGAGAAGGGCTCCTCGATCTGGGTGAACTGCTGCTCTGGCCCGAGGCGGACAGCCGGGCGGCTGGTCGTGAAGGGGTTGCCGAGGATGTTGTAGGCGTCGGCGCGGTTCCAGCCATCCATCTCGACCTTCTGGTAGACCAGCCGCGGGGTGATCGTCAGGTTCTCGTTGGGCTGCGCCCGCAGTGACCAGCGAACGCCCGTGCGCTCGCCGCCGTTGACGTCCTCCTTGACGCCGAGGCCCGGCTGCACGGCGTCGATGAAGCCGCCCAGCTTGTTGTAGTAGGCGGTGATGCGCGTGGCCGCCGTGGAGCCAAGGGGCACGTTGACCGCGGCCTTGACGCTGCCGCCCAGCTCACCACCGCTGATCGCCGAGCTGCTCACCTCGACCTGCGAGGCCCGCGAGCCTGGCTCGGGCTGATTGCTGATGTAGCGCACCGTCCCGGAGAGCGAGCCCGAGCCGAAGAGCGTGCCCTGCGGGCCGCGCAGCACCTCGACACGAGCCATGTCGAAGAGGTCGATGTCCGGCGTGAAGAGCGACAGGGAGATCGGCGACTCGTCGAGGTAGATCCCGACCTGCTCCTTGACCCCCGGCTGGTCGCGGACGATCTGACCGGCCGACACGCCCCGGATCGCGACCTGGCTCTGGCCCGGCCCGAGGTTCTGCACCGTGAAGCCAGGCACCACGGCCGCCACCCCCTCCAGGCTGTCGACGCCGCGGTCGCGCAGCTCTTGCTCCGAGGGCGCAGCGACCGAGAGGGGTACCTCGGCGATCGACTCCTCGCGCTTCATCGAGGTGACGGTGATCTCCTCACTCACCCGCGGTGCCGGCTCCGCGCTCTGGCTGGCGGGCTCCGCGCTGCCGGCGGGCGGCTCCTGCGCCCAGGACCAGGACGGCCAGGCGAGGAGCAGGATGAGCCCGGCGAGCCAGCTTGCGGGGGCGGGAGCCCGGAGAGTGGATGGGCGGCGGCCGAGGGAAGGACCTCTACGCATGGTGGAACCTCCAGATAGGAACGACAACCAGGCGGGATCGCCTGGGGGGGATCACAGCAACCGCTGCGAGATCGCTCTCACAGCGATGAGACCTGAGGCGGAAAGCGACGAGTGTGTGACAATCCTACGCCCCTTCCCGCCATCCTGCGGTCTGGACGTTCTACGAAGGATGTTGCCGACGAGCCGGAGGACCGCGTCGCGGGTAAGCTCTCGGCATCTGCGAAAGGACCTTCGGAATGCGGACACGGCGCTCTCCCCTCGGTGACAGCAGGCAGCTCGCCGGGCTCGTCACCACCCTGTTCTGCCTTCTCTGCCCCGCGAACCTCCCGGCCTCCACGCCCCGGGACCCGCCGGCCCCAGGAGCGGAGGGGGTGCCGGGCACCGTGCCGTCAGTAGCCGCCTCGGCCGAGCTCCAGGCCCTGGCCGACGGCCTCCTCGCCGAGCTGCGCGCCGAGAGCGCCTATCTCCGCCACCTGGCCGGCCTGCCCGTCACCGAGCTCGACGATCTCGGGCCGGACGCCGTCGCCCGCGCGGCGCGCTGGGGGCGCGAGCAGCTCGCCCACCTCGACGCCATCCCGGTCAGCGGGCTCTCCCTGGAGGACCGGCTCTTCGCCGGCGTGCTGCGCCAGGCGTTCGAGCGCGCCGCCCTGTCTGAGCAGGCCGACGCGCTGACTTTCGCCGTGACCCCCTACGCCGGTGGCTGGCGCTTCCTGCAGCTGCAAGAGGTTCTGGAAGCGCGGCCGCTGGGGAGCGCCGAGGAGCGCGCCAACTACCTGCATCTCCTGGCCGAGCTGGGGCGGGTGATCGACCAGGCGGCGGCCAAGACGAAGGCGCAGGCGGCGCGGGGCGTGCGGGTGCCGCGGCCGGCCCTCGACGGCGTGGTGGCGACCTTCGAGGGGCTGGCGAAGGCCTCGCCCAGCGTGCTGTTGCCGGCCGACGAGCGCCTCGCCAGTGTGCCTCCCGAGGAGGCGGCGCGGTTTCGCCAGGCCGTCGGCGAGCGCATCGGCTCCGCCGTGGTGCCGGCCTACCAGCGCCTCCTCGCCGTCTTCGACGCCGACTACCGCCAGCGCGCCAGCGAGGCCGTGGGGCTGGCCAGCTTCCCCGGCGGCAGGAGCCTCTACCGCCAGCTGATCCAGCGCTACACCGGCCTCGACCTCAGCCCCGAGGAGATCCACCAGCGAGGGCTCGCCGCGGTTGGCGACCTCGAGGCGAAGATGACGGCGCTGCGGCAGCAGCTCGGCTTCGCGGGCTCGGGTGAGGACTTTCACCGAGCCCTGCGCCAGGACCGCCGCTTCCAGGCCGATACGCCAGAGGAGCTCGAGGCGCGTTTCCGCCGCGCCATCGAGCTCGCCCGTCCGAGGCTGCGGGACTACTTCGAGCACCAGCCCGCCGCGCCCTACGACGTCAAGCGCCTCGACCTCGCCGCCGAGGCCGGGATGAGCTACGGCTACTACCAGCAGCCGGGGCCGGGCCGGCCGCTGGGCTTCTACCGCTACAACGGCTCTCATCTCGAGCAGCGCTCGCTGGTTGCCGCCGCTCACCTGATCTACCACGAGCTGATCCCCGGCCATCACTTTCAGATCGCCCGCCAGCTGGAGAACCACGACGTCCATCCCGTGCGCGCCACCCTGGACCATGGCGCCTTCGTCGAGGGCTGGGCCGAGTACGCGGCGAGCCTGGGCATCGAGATGGGGCTCTACGCCGATCCCTACGACCTCTACGGCCTCTACCTGGCGCAGTCCTTCCTCGCCAGCCGTCTGGTGGTCGACACTGGGATGAATGATCTCGGCTGGTCGCTGGAGAAGGCGCGGCAGTTCCTGCGTGACCACAGCTTCGAGGGCGAGTCGCAGATCGCCACCGAGAGCCTGCGCTACTCGACGGACCTCTACGCCCAGGCCCTCTGCTACCGGCTGGGCTACGACCAGATCTGGGCCCTGCGCCACCGTGCCGAGGCCGCCCTCGGCCCGCGTCTCGACCTGCGCGCCTTCCACGAGGCGGTGATCGGCTCCGGTTCGTTGCCTCTCAACATCCTCGCTGAGCGCATCGACGCTTTCATCGCCGAGCGCAGGGCGGCGCGATGAGCGCCACGGCGCCGCGCTGGTCCTCGCGCTTCGCCTTCGCCCTCTGCTCGGTGGGCGCGGCCGTCGGCCTGGGCAGCATCTGGCGCTTCCCCTACCTCACCGGCAGCAGCGGTGGCAGCGCTTTCGTGGTGGTCTTCGTGGTGGCGATCAGCCTCATCGCCTTGCCCTTGTTGGTGGCCGAGCTGATGCTGGGCCGGCGCGGCGGTGTCCATCCGGCCCGCACGGTCGGGCTGGTCGCGCAGGAAGCCGGGCTCACGCCGCGCTGGCGGTTCATCGGCCAGCTGGGTACGGTCGCCGTCTTCCTGATCCTCTCCTACTACACCGTGCTCGCCTCGTGGCTGCCCGCCTACCTCTGGAAGTGCGCCACGGGTGAGCTCCAAGGCCTGGCGCCGCAGGGCGTGGCTGAGGTCTGGCAGCGCTTTCTCTCAAGCCCAGGCGGGCTTGCCGCCTGGCATCTCGGTTTCGTGGCCCTGGTGGTCTTCTTCTCGGCTCGCGGCCTGGGGCGCGGCGTCGAGCTGGCCAACCGCATCCGCGCCCCGGCCCTGTTGGTGCTGCTCCTGCTCCTCGTGGCCTACGCTCTGGCCACCGGCGACACGGCGCGCGGCCTCGCTTTCGCCTTCAGCCCCAGCTGGGCGGCGATCACCCCGGCGGTGGTCCTGGCCGCCGTCGGGCAGGCCTTCTTCGCCACTGGCGTAGGGATGGCGATGATGCTCTCGGTGGGGAGCTACGGCGAGCGCGAAGCCTCCCTCCTGCGCCCGGCCCTCGCCATCGTCGGCTCCATCCTCGTCGTCTCGCTCCTCGCCACGGCGATGGTCTTCCCCCTCGTCTTCCGCTTCGGGCTCGACCCGGCGCAGGGGACCACCCTCGTCTTCCAGGTGCTGGCGACCGCCTTCGCCGCCATGCCGGCCGGCCGCCTGGTGGGGAGCCTCTTCTTCCTGCTGCTGATCTTCGCCGCTCTGACGCCGTCGATCGCCGGCCTCGAGCCGGTGGTGGGCTGGCTGATGCACCGCGGCGCCGACCGGCGGCGGGCCGCCGTCCTCGCCGGTTCCGCCACCTGGGCCCTGGGCCTCGCCTCCGTCGCCTCCTTCAACCTCGGCGCGGGCTTCCACCCCTTGGGCTTCCTCCCCGCCTTCGCCGGCAAGACCGTTTTCGACGTCCTCGACTACGCGACCTCGAACCTGATGCTGCCGGTGGGTGCCTTCGCCACCTGCCTGCTGGTGGGCTGGAGGCTGCCGGAGTCCATGCTCGCCGAGGAGCTGCCGGCGGCTTCGCCCCTCACCCGCCGGGCGCTGCGCCTCAGCCTGCGCTACCTCTGCCCGCTCGCCATCCTCGGCGTGCTGCTGTCAGGGCTGCTCTAGCCCGCGCCTACTCGCCCCAGGGCACCCAGATGTTCTTCACCTGGATGGCCTGGCGGAGGAACTCCTCGCCGCCGCCCTGGACGGGGTCTCGCCAGTCGCGGGCGAGGCCGTTGGCGGCCCAAACCCGCTTGAGGTTGCCCGTCGAGGCCTTCTCGACGCTCGCCGAGCCGGCGTTGCCGCCGAAATACCAGAGGGCGTCGACGTCGTCGTGGAGGGCGAGTACCTTGGCGAGCTCGTCGCGGCCCCCGGTGACCAGGTTGACCACGCCGCCGGGAACGTCGGAGGTGTCGAGCACCTGGTAGAGGTCAGTGGCGGCCAGCGGCCAACGCTCGGATGGCACCACCACCACGGTGTTGCCCATGGCGATCGCCGGGCCGATGACGGAGACGAGGGCAAGCAGCGGCGCCTCGTCCGGGCAGGCGATGCCGATGGTGCCGATCGGCTCGTGGACGGCGAAGGTGAAGTTGCGGTGGGGCACGGCCTGCACCCGGCCGGCGTATTTGTCGGCCCAGGCAGCGGCCGCGAACAGGCGCTCGATCGCCAGCTCGACTTCCGCCGCCGCGTCGGGCGCCGCGCAAGCTTGCAGACGTTCCAACCGGCGGGTCAGCTCGGCGGTACGCGCCGAGAGGTTCTCGGCCAGGTAGTAGAGCACCTGGGCGCGGTTGTGGGCCGTGGCTTTCGCCCAGCCCGGTTGCGCCTTGCGGGCCGCCTCGACGGCGTTGCGCACGTCCTTGCGGTTGCCCTCCCCCACCTCGCCCAGAAGCGCGCCGTCGGGCGCGAAGATCGGCCGGCTGTACTCGCCGTCCGGCCGGCTCTGCTTGCCGCCGATGTACATCTTGGCCGTGCGGTCGATCGCTGGCAGGCCCGTGGTCGCGGCGGGCTCGGCCTCGTTGTCAACCTGAATCGCCGCCACTGCCGGCGCTGCGGTCGCCGCCTTCGCTGCCGCCTGCCAGGCCGGCCGCACGTACTCCCAGAGGCCTTCTTTGCCGCCCTCCCGGCCGTAGCCGCTCTCGCGGTAGCCGCCGAAGCCGGCCGCCGCGTCGAAGACGTTGGTGCAGTTCACCCACACCGCGCCGGCCTTGATCTTGGCGGCGATGTCGAGGGCGAGGTTGAGGTTCTCCGTCCACACCGAGGCGGCCAGGCCGTAGCGGGTGTTGTTGGCCAGCTCGACGGCTTCCTCCGGGGTGCGGAAGGTCATCGCCACCAGCACCGGCCCGAAGATCTCCTCCTGGGCGATAGTCGCCGCCGGCGCCACCTCGGTGAACAGCGTGGGGGGATAGAAGCAGCCGTCGGCCGGGCACTCCCAGGAAGGTTGCCAGAGGACACCGCCTTCCGCCACGCCCTGGCGCACCAGCTGATCGATCTTCGTGCGCTGCACCGGCGCGATGATCGCCCCGATGTCGATCGCCTTGTCCCGCGGATCACCGACGCGGAGCGTCTCCATGCGGGCGCGCAGCTTGGCGTAGAGGCGCTCCGCCACGCCCTCCTGCACCAGCAGGCGCGAGCCGGCGCAGCAGACCTGGCCCTGGTTGAACCAGATGGCGTCCACCACGCCCTCGACGGCGGAGTCGAGGTCGGCGTCGTCGAAGACCACGAAGGGGCTCTTGCCGCCCAGCTCCAACGAGAGCTTCTTGCCGGAGCCGGCGGTCGCCTCGCGGATCAGCCGCCCCACCTCGGTCGAGCCGGTGAAGGCGATCTTGTCGATCCCGGGGTGCTTGACGATCCGCTCCCCCGTGCGCCCGTCGCCGGTCACCAGGTTGACCACCCCCGGAGGTAGGCCGGCGGCGCGGCAGAGCTCGGCGAAGGCCATTGCCGACACCGAGGTGAGCTCGGCGGGCTTGAGCACCACCGTGTTGCCCATGGCGAGGGCGGGAGCGATCTTCCAGGCCAACATGAGGAGGGGGAAGTTCCACGGGATGATCTGGCCGCAGACGCCCACCGGCGCCATGCCGGGAAGCTCCGTCGCCATCAGCTGGGCCCAGCCGGCGTGGTGGTAGAAGTGGCGGGCGACCAGCGGCACGTCGAGGTCGCGGGTCTCGCGGATGGGCTTGCCATTGTCGAGGGTCTCGAGCACGGCCAGCAGGCGGGCGTTCTTCTGCACCTGGCGGGCGAGCGCGTAGAGATGGCGGGCGCGGCCGTGGCCGCCGAGGCCCCACCATCCCGGCTGTGCCCGCCGGGCCGCCGCCACGGCGGCCTCCACCTCTGCCTCGCCGCACTGCGCCACGCGGGCGATCACCTTGCCGTTGCCGGGGTTCACGCTGTCGAAGAACTCACCACTCGCCGGCCGCACGAAGCCGCCGTCCACGAAGGGCAGGACCTCTCGCCCCCGCGCCTCCAGCCACTGCTCGGCCGGCACCGACGACTCTGGCGCCGGCCCGTACTCCATGGTCTCGAAGATCTCGGCAACGGTAGGCATGCGGCGGTCTCCTCGGGGCGAGATGCTAGCAGCACCCGCGGGCGGGCAAGGCAGGGAGTTGGGGGCGAGGAGGCGGAAGGAGGGTGGATAGGGAAAGGCCCTCACCCCTGGCCCCTCTCCCATCCCCCCGCCCCACCGCCGGGAGAGGGGAACTCAAGCCAAAGGACCGCAGAGCCAGCAGCCACCTTCCTCCTCCCCACTCCCCCTCTCCTGAGTGGATGGGAGGTCGGGGCAGGAGAGGGGGCCGGGGGGTGAGGCCACCACACACCACAACCTCCCCACTCCCCCTCTCCTGGG
>CAYQRE010000002.1:70807-446948 GCA_964420075.1 uncultured Thermoanaerobaculia bacterium
CACAACCTCCCCACTCCCCCTCTCCTGGGCGGACGGGAGGTCGGGGCAGGAGAGGGGACCGGGGGGTGAGGTCCTACGCCAACGGGTGCCGGAAGCTCGCCGAGTAGCGGCCGGTGACGTGGTGCTCGAGCTGGCGCTCGAGGTCACCCAAGAGGCTCGAGGCACCAAAGCGGAAGAGGTCAGAGCGCAGCCAGGCGTCGCCCAGCTCGTCCTTCATCAGAGCGAGCCAGTCGGTCGCCTGCTTGGCGGTCGAGATGCCACCGGCCGGCTTGAAGCCCACGCGGACGCCCGTCTGCTCGCCGTACTCGCGGATCGCCCGCACCATCACCAGGGAGACGGGCAGGGTGGCGTTCGCCTTCTCCTTGCCGGTCGAGGTCTTGATGAAGTCGGCGCCGGCCATCATCGCCACCCAGCTCGCCCGCGCCACGTTGCGCAGGGTGCCGCACTCGCCGGTGGCGAGGATGGCCTTGAGGTGCGCTGCGCCACAGGCGTCGCGAAACGCGCGTACCTCGTCGTAGAGGGCCTGCCAGTTGCCGGTGAGGACGTGCTCGCGGGTGATCACGATGTCGATCTCGGAGGCCCCGGCCGCCACCGAGGCGCCGATCTCGGCCAGGCGCTGCTCGAAGGGCGAGAGCCCGGCTGGAAAACCCGTCGACACGGCGCAAACGGGGATCGTGGAGCCGGCAAGGGCGCGGCGGGCAGGAGCGATCATCTGGTGGTAGACGCAGACGGCCGCCACCTGGATGCCGAGGTCGGCAGCGCCGAGGGCTTCGAGGAGGTCCTGGCGCAGCGGCTGGCGGGCCTTGGCACAGAGCCGCTGCACTCGGCCGGGGGTGTCGTCTCCGGCGAGGGTGGTGAGGTCCATGCAGGTGATCGCCCGCAGGTACCAGGCCGCCTGCCATTGCTGCTTGACCGTGCGGCGCTTGGTGAGGGTAGCGGCCCGGCGCTCGACAGCGCTGGTGTTCACCCGCACCTCGCGCACCCAGGCGAGGTCGAGCGGCATGCCCGGGTTGCGGGACTCGTGAGTGGGCTCGGCCGGTGGGCTAGCGAGGGTGGGGCGGGGCTTGAGCTCGTGGATGGCCATGGCGTCGGTTTCCAGATCGCCAAGGATACCGTAGCCCCGGGCGGATCTTGCCGGCGGGTCACGCCGGGCAGGCAGGCAACCTCCGGCCCTTCCGATATGCTGTGATGCAATGACTCGCTGCCCCACCCTGCTCCGCCTCCTCGCCAGCGCCGGCTTCGCCCTGCTCGCGGCCCGGCCAAGCCACGCCCAGGGCGTGCCCTGCTTTCACCCCATCACTCTGGGGATCAACGGCGAGATCAACGGCGAGCACGTGGCGCTCATCCGCCGGGCGCATGCCGGCTGGATGCGGATCACCGTCCGCTGGGCAAGCGTCGAGCCGGAGCCGGGCTCTTTCGATTTCGCCGACCTCGACGGCCTGGTCGACCGCGCCGAGGCGGAAGGGGTGCAGGTCCTCGCCCTCCTCAGCACGGCGCCCCTCTGGGCCGGCAGCAACCCGAACGGGACGCGGCCGCCGGCCGCGATCGCCCTCTGGGAGGACTTCGTGGCAACGGTGGCCGGGCGCTATCGCGGCCGCATCGCCGCCTACGAGGTATGGAACGAGCCCAACTTTCGCGATCTCGGCCTGGGCGTCGGCTGGGACGCCGACCTCGAGGACTTCCCCCGCTACATCGACTACCTTCGTTCGGCCGCGGCGGCGATCCAGGCGACCGCCCCGGGGACCCTGGTCGTGGCCCCCTCCGCCTCCAGCCGCCTCGACGACCGTACCCTCACCCTCTACGACCAGCTTGCCGGCCGCTTCGCCGACGGCGAGCCCGTCGCGGCGAGCCTCGATGCCGTCTCCTTCCACGCCAACGCCCTCGACAACGAGCTGGCGAGCGAGGTCGAGGCCCGTTTCAACGAGCATCTGGCGGCCCTCGCGGCCCGCGGCGGGGCGCTGGCCGGCAAGGCGGTCTGGGTGACCGAGCTCGGCTGGAAGAGCAACCGCGTCGGTGAAGGCAGCCAGCGCGACCGCATCCGCACCCTCCTCACCCGGTGGAGTGGCCGCTGCGCCCCCGCCGAGCCCTCCCACGCCTTCCTCTTCCAGCTCTTCGACCAGCCCGGCAGCGAGAGCCGCGGGCTGTTCCGCAGTGACGGCAGTGCCAAGCCAGTGGTTCGCAGCTACCTCGCCACCCTGCCCTACCCGGCGGCGACCGTCGACCTCGCGGCCCTCCCCTTCCATTTCGCCTGCCACGAAGGGACCTGCTTCTTCGAGGCCGCCCGCTGGCTGGACAACCCCTTCGCGACCGCTCTCTGTCATTGGCAGTTCGATGACGGCACGGGCGGCGAGACCTGCCGGATCCGCCACATCTTCCGCACCGCCGGGCGGCGGACCGTGGCGCTCCGGGTGGAGATCGACGGCGAAGAGGTCTACCAGCAGGAGGCAGTGCTCGAGCCAGCGGTGAGCTGCTTCGACCCCGAGCCGCCGCGGGCGCGCATCACCTCGCCGGCGCGAGCCATGGACGTCCGCGGCGAGGTCCCACTCGGCGTCGACGTCGGCGACAACCTGCGCCTCGCCCGCGTCGACCTCCTCGCCGACGGCGCGGTGATCGCCAGCGTGGAGAACTTCCCCCTCGACTTCCGTTGGCCCTCGGATCGCTTCGCCACCGGCCTCCATCGTCTCGAGATCGAGGCCGTCGATGCTTGTGGCAACCGGACGCGGTCGGCACCGCTGGAGCTGTTCACCGACCGCCGCGCCCCAGTGGTCGAGCTCGTGTCGCCGGGCGCGGGAAGCCTGGTGCAGGGACCGGTCGAGATCATCGCCGCGGCGAGCGACAATCGCGCCTTGGACCGTGTGGAGCTGTGGATGGACCGCCGGCTGTGGACGACCGACCGTGAGGCGCCGTTCACTTTCCGCTGGAACAGCCTCTTGGTCGCGCCGCGGGCGCATCGATTGGAGCTGCGAGCCTACGATCGTGCCGGCAACCAGGCGGTGACCCCTACCTTCACCCTGACACCGGACAACCAACCACCCCGCCTCCAGCTCCTCAGCCCCCGCCACGGCGAACGGCTGAGCGGCCTCGTCCGGCTGGCCGGCTGGAGCTTCGATGCCAGCGGCGTGGCCGAGCTCCGCTGCGAGCTCGACGGTGTGCCCCTGCGCCTCGCCGGGCCGCTCGCGACCGTCGCCCGGCCGGAGCTCTGTCGCCAGCTCGCTCCGGCCGCCGACCCGCGCTGCCCGGCCGTCGGGTTCCGTGGGCACCTCGACGCCAGCGAGCTCGAGGCCGGACCGCATCGCCTGCGCGTCACCGCCCGCGACGCCGCGGGCCTGGCGACGACGGTGGAGATCGAGATCGTTGCCGGAGACGGCTGAAGGCTGCCTGATACACTCGCTCGACAGCCCAGCAGGAGATCCCATGGCGACCGCGAAGATCCCACGCCTCAACAAGGTCCTGGTCAGCACCGACGGTTCGGCGCTCGGCAACCGCGCCGTGGCCCATGCGTTCGGAGCCGTTGCCGATGGCGGCACGGTGACCATCGCCCACGTCCTCGAGGCCGATCCCGTCCCCAACCCCCTCTACGCCCATTACTCGGCCCACCAAGTGCTGAGCGACGACGAGAAGGCGGCCCGCCGCACCGCGGTGGAGGCCGAGCTGCGCAAGCTGGTGCCGGCGGCCGCCGCCGAGCGCGGCGTCCGCGCCGAAGTACGGATCCTCGAAGCCGACGACGAGGACACGGCTGCGGCCCTCTGCGACCTCGCGGACGACCTCAAGGTCGACCTGATCTGCCTCGGCTCGCACGGCCACAAGGGCTGGATGAGCCTGCTCGCCGGCTCGGTCGCCCAGGCCGTCCTCGGCCAGAGCCGGCGGCCCGTGCTGGTGGTGCCACCGGCACACTGAGCCGGCTGGACGAGCTCCCGCCGCTGCCGCCGGCCGCCTGTGTTCTAATGCACACATCATGAACAGTTCGAGCGCCCTGGGCGTGGTCTGGCCCCTGCCGGACCGGGGGCCCTCTTGGTGGTCGATCAGCGAGCTCCGCGCTCTCGCGGGGAGCCGCCGCCTGCAGCGCGTGGCGATCGTCTGGCTGCTGGCGATCGGTGTCTCGATCTCCACCGGCGTGCTCAACATCGTCTACGGCTGGAACGGCGTGCGCCTGGCGATCGCCGACATCCCCTTCGACGTCACGATCTACCCGCCCTTCGTTCTCTCCGTTCTGCTCGCCCTCTGGCTGGGACCCACCTGGGGTGCGATCCCGATCTACCTGGCGAATGCCGCGAGCGCTCTGGCGAGCGGCCTCTCGTGGCCGATGAGCCTCGTTTTCGCGGTCGCCGGGGTGATCGAAACGCTGATGCTCTGGGGGTCGCTGGTCGCCCTCCGGCTCGATCCCGACCTGCGGCGCAAGCGCGACATCGCCTGGTTCCTCGGGGCCGGCCTGGTGGCTGCCGTCGCGGGCTCGCTCGCCGCCATCCTCTGGAACACCAGCCATCAGCTGCCGCCGATCGAGGGCCAGCAGATCTGGCGCGGTTGGGTGATCGGCGACTTCCTGCAGCTCGCCTTGTTGGTGGTACCGGTCCTGCGCTGGCTCGGGCCGCGCGCCCGTGGCTGGATCGATCGCCAGTTCGTCTCGCCCCCCCACCATGAGTTCAGCTACACCCACGGCGTCGGCCTCACGGTGGCGGCGTTCGCCGTCCTCGGCTTGGTCGTCTTCCTCGGCGTCCATCAGGCGCTAGGCTCGATCGAGATCGCGATCGACGCCCGCACCACCACGGGCGACCTGCTGCTGCCGCGGCTCCGCGAGATCGTGTTGGTGATGGGCTTGCTATCGACGGCGCTGATCGTCGCCACCGGCCTGTTTTCGACCGCTCTCGCCCGCCTCGGCGAGCGGCAACGGCGCGAGGCGCTGCACGACAGCCTCACGGGCTGCTACAACCGCCGTGCCTTCGGCCAGTTTTTCGAGAAGGAGGCCGAGCGCAGCCGCCGCCTGGGCCTGGGGATCGGCGCCCTGTTCCTCGACCTCGACCACTTCAAGGGCCTCAACGACGCCCACGGCCACACCGCCGGTGACCTCGCCCTGGAGCGGGTGTCCCGCCGCATCGAGGCCACGCTGCGTGCCACCGACCTGCTGTTCCGCTGGGGGGGCGAGGAGTTCGTGGTGTTGATGCCGCACACCCACGCGGCGGAGGTGAGCGAGGTGGCCGAGCGCGTGCGGGCGGCCATCGCCCGCGAGCCGCTTGCCATGCTCTCCGGCGGTTCCGTGCTGACGACGACGGCCAGTATCGGGGCCGCGGCCTGCGAGCGCTATCCGTGCGAGGCGGCCGAGCTCCTCAGCAGGGCCGACGGCGCCTGCTACCAGGCCAAGCGCAGCGGCCGCAACCGCGTCTACCCGGCGAGCACCCACTAGCGGCGGCTCAGGCCGGCCGGCGCCAGCGCAGCTGGCCGTCGAGCTCACCGCGTTCTTGCAGCTCCCGGATCCGCGCCAGGCGGATGTAGAGCGGGCCCTCGAAGTCGCCGCGGCTCAAGCCCGCCGCCTGGAAGGCCGCGTAGAGCTCCGCGGCACCCCGGCGGGCGTCCCAGCGCGGCTGGAAGGCGGGAAGCTCGCGGGCGATCTTCTCGCAGCTCACCCGGTAGCAGCGCTTGTCCGGCCCCGCCCCCTTGGCGTAGGTGATCTCGCAGTCCGGCACCACCTCGGCGACGATCTCGGCCAGCTCCCGCACGCGGTAGTTCTCCGCCGTGCGGCCGACGTTGAAGGCCTGGTCGTGGACCTTCTCGCGGGGCGCCTCGAGCACGGCCAGGAAGGCCCGCGAGATGTCCTCGATGTGGACGATCGGGCGCCACGGCGTGCCATCGGAGAGCATGTGAATGCGGCCGGTAGTCAGCGCCCAGGCCACCAGGTTGTTGAGCACCAGGTCGAGGCGTAGGCGCGGTGAGACGCCGTAGGCGGTGGCGTTGCGCAGGGAGGTGGGGCTGAAGTGGGCGCCAGCCAGCGCGTGCAAGGCCTGCTCGAAGCGCACCTTGGAGAGGCCGTAGGCCGTCACCGGGTTGAAGGCGGCGGTCTCGTCGAGAAAGTCGTCCCCGGCAGCGCCGTAGGTGCTGCACGACGAGGAGAAGAGGAAGCGCTCGACCCCCGCCTCGCGAGCCGCCGTCGCCAGCCGCACCGAGCCGCTCTCGTTGATGTCGAAGGTGAGATCGGCGTCGAGGTTGCCCAGCGGATCGTTCGACAGCCCGGCGAGGTGCAGCACGGCGTCGCAGCCCGCGAGATCGCGCGCCGTCACCTCGCGCAGGTCGCGGGCCAGGGTCTCGACCTCGCCGGCGAGCGGCCTGCCGGGCAACAAGCAGGGGGCGAAGAAGCCGGTGTCGAGGCCCACCACTTGGTGCCCGGCCTCGAGCAGGAGGGGCACCAGGACCGTGCCGATGTAGCCTTGGTGGCCCGTCACCAGTACACGCATGCGCAGCAGTGTCTCCGTCGGTTCGCGCTCGGGAGGGGTCCGTCGCGAGGGCCGGCGCGGCAGGCCGTCCGGCGCGGCTCAGGATAACAGAGCCTCCACGACGGTGACGGCCGCGGCAATCGCGCGACTAATACCAGCGCACGCCGCCAGCGTCTCTTGCACCGAGCGCCGCCGGCGCACTCCCGGCCTCCGCCGGGACCGTGTTCTGAACCTGGAGAACGTCATGATCTGCCTACCTCCCCCCCCGTTCGCCGACCGGTACTGGACCGGTCGCTCCCGCCTCCGCTGGTGGCTCGCCCTCGGCCTCATCGCCCTGGCGGCCCTCGCGGTGCCCCGCCCGGCAGCGGCCGACGAGCCGAGCTGGAGCCCCCTCGGGCCAGCCCTCGTCCTGGACGCCGACACCTGGGGCGACCGCGCCCCGGCCACTGGCCGGGTAAACGTCATCGTGCCTAACCCGGAGAACCCGCTGGGCGACATCTGGGTCGGCGCCGCCGGCGGTGGTGCCTGGAACGGCTCGGTGTACCCCGAAGTGCATTGGCGGCCGATGACCGACGACCAGCCGAGCCTGGCGGTCGGCGCCATCGCGCTCGACTCCTGCAACAGCGATCGTTGCTTGACGGTCTGGGTGGGGACCGGCGAGAACGCCGGCGGCAGGGACACCCAGTACGGCCACGGCGTGCTCCTGGGGACATTCAACGCCTCGACCAAGACCTACGACTGGGTCCAGCTCGGTGCCGATCGGCTGGGCCATGCCAATGTCACCCGCCTGCTGCTCGACCCGGAGAGCGTCGACGGCCCCAAGAAGCACCTCTACGTCGCCCTCGCGGCCGGCGTCTCGGCGAACGCCACGCACTCGACGGTCCCCGTGGCGCCGGCCTCTCGGCTGGGGATCTGGCGCTCGCTGGACGGTGGCCAGAACTGGGACAACGTGCTCGACACCGACGACTCGGCAACCGACCTCGAGCTCGACCCTCTCGACCCGCAGACGCTCTACGCCAGCTTCGTCTCCAAGGGCATTTTTCGCTCGACCGACGGCGGCGAGCACTGGGAGACGATCGTCAAGGGCATCCCTGACCCGCTCTACCAGAACGCCGCCTGGACGGAGCTCGCCGCCACTCTCGACGACGGAACCGGCAAGACGCGGCTCTACCTCGCCCTCGGCGCCTGCCCGCCACCCCATCTCCACGACGGCCAGCCGGCCTACTGCTCTCCCGACCTCTACAGCTCGGGCGACGGCGGTGATTCGTGGGACCTGCTCTACCACGCCGCAGGCCTTCCGGCGATGGGTGCGCCGCTGACCGCCCACCTCGCCAGCACCCATGCCCTGCTGGTCCACCCGAAGACCAGCAGCGAGCTCTGGTTCGGCGGTATCAACCTCTACCACTCGAGCGACGGCGGCCAGTCCTGGAGCACGATCGGCGCCGCCGAGCTGCATCCCAACCACCATGCGCTGGCGGTCGTCGCGACCGCTGAGATGCAGAACGGCTACCTGTTCTACGACGGCAGCGACGGCGGCCTCTTCCTCGGCGACGGCGACGGGCTGTGGAACGGCACCTTCCAGCATGGTCTGGCGATCGGCCTCGGCCAGTCGCTCGCCGTCCGCGGCCGGCGGCTGATGAGCGGCCACCAGGGCAGCGGCGGCGACCTCTCGCTGGGCGCCGAGGTCTGGCAGCATGCCTCCGGCCGCACCGGCGGCGCCGTGCTCTTCGATCCCGACTCGAGCTCGCGCTCCTACGCGACCGGCGTCGGCGTGGGCCCGCTGCGCTGCGCCGGCCCCGACGCCTGCCTCGGCGATTGGCAGCCGATCGCCGGTAACCAGGGCCTGCCGGACGCCCTGGCGGTCTCCGGCGAGACCTCCTGGTTCGCCCCCTTCGTGCAGGCAGCCAGCGGGGTCCCCGACCACCATGCCCTCTTCTTCGCGGCTCAGGGGCTGTGGCGCAACACCGTGGCGGGCGGCCTCCCCCAGAGCGCTCCCGGCTGGCTGCGGATCACCCCCAGTGGCCTCGGCGGTGGCGCGCCGATCCCGGAGCTCGGCGGCATCGCCAACCCGATCACCGCGATCGCCGTCGCTCCCAGCCTGGCCTCGCGGGTCTACATCGGCTTCTACGACGGCCAACTCTTCACCACCGTCGACGGCCTCGGTACCAACCCGGTTTGGGTGCCGGCCGACACCGGGCTGCCCGCCCGGCCGCTCACCGCCCTCGCCGTCCTCCCCAACGATCCGCTGACCGTGCTCGCGGCCTTCTCCGGCTTCGGCAGCCACAGCATCTACCTGTCGACCAACGCCGGGCTGAGCTGGGTGCCCTTCGACGACTCCTGGGACGGCCTGCTGGCCCAGGGGCCGGTCAACGCCCTCCTCATCACCGCCGGCGTGGCACCTCAGGTCTGGGCCGGGACCGACCAAGGCGCCTACGTGCGGTCGGGGCTGAACCCGGCCGCCGGCGCCTTCAGCAAGAGCCCGGGGCTGCCCAACGCCGCCGTCTATGCCCTCGCGGACGACCTGCCGAGCGGCAATGTCTACGCTTCCACCCACGGCCGCGGCAGCTTCGTCTTCGGGCTGGCGCCCCGCCTGCAGGCCGAACGCGACGACTGTTGCTTCACGGGCGGCTCCTACCAGGCCAACACCTTCGTGGGCGTCTCCGGGGCCGGCTTCCGGCCCGATGAGAGCTGCACGATGACCCTGTGGTCGGGTCTCACTCTCTGCGGCAGCGCCGACATCGGTCTCGACGCCACCGGGGCTGAGCTCTACAGCGACGACCGCGGCTACCTGGCCTCGGCGATGCTCCCGAACTTCGAAGACCGGCAGCTGGTCTGGGCCTGCGCCTACGGCCAGTGCGCCGGCGGCCTGAGCTACGACGCCTGCCCCGTCGACAAGGTCAAGGTAAGCTGCGGGCAGCGCCAGAGCACGGTCCCCGTCGCCCAGCCGGTGCAGGTCGTCAACGTCGGGTCGACCCGCCTCACGGTCAAGCCGAACGGCAGCTCCGGCACCATCATCGTGCGCCCGATCGCGGCACGGACGACCGGGACGTCGACCATCTTCTGCGAGGTCGGGGTGCCGTTCACCGGCAGTCAGAGCGCCGCCACCGTGCTCGCCAACGTCGCCGCGACGATCAACGGCTCGAGCAGCTGCTCCGCCGGCGGTCTGACCGCCCGCGTCGTCGGCCCCGCGAGCGCACCCGTCAAGGAGGGCGACGAGCCGCTCTCGCCCTACCTCGTCCTCGCAGCACCCAGTCAGTCGGCCGTGCAGCTGGTGACGGCCGTGCGGGTGCAGGGCGCGATCGCCGCCGGCGTTCTCGGCTTCGGCGATCTCGCCCACGGCAGCAGGGTCGTGCCCTCGATCCGCCTCTCCGGCACCCCGGCGGGCGGCCGCCTCCACCTTGAGGTGCTGACCACGGTCGGTGTGCGGGCGGTCAACATCACGATCGAGGCCGGCCAGGGCCTGAGCCAGGTCATCACCCAGGTCTTCGATGGCTTGACCGGGCGTGACACCGGCGGCGGCCTGCCCGTCGGCGGCACCGGGGGCCCACCCCGGGGCACCTTCACCGTGATGGTGACCGGCACCGTCGTCCACCTGCCGCACACCGTCGGCGTCGTGATCCAGAACTCGGACCCCGGCCTCCACGTCGACCTCGAGGGCATGTAGGAAGCGGGAAGACCGGCGCCCGCCTCAGCGCGGGTCGCCGTTGAGGGCGAAGGCCGCCCAGTGGTACGGGTGGGCCTCGCCCTGCCCCAGAGTGAGCAGCTCACACTGGGCCTCGGCGAGCGCGGCATCGAGGCGCGCGCCGGCCGTTCGGCGGCGGTAGAGCCCGCGCATCAGCGCCACGGCCGAACGGTCCGAGACCTGCCAGAGCGAGGCCAGAACGGCCCGCGCCCCGGCGTACTGGAAGGCCCGGCTCAGGCCCAGCAGCCCCTCGCCCCCGCCGTCGAGCCCGATCGCCGTCTCGCAGGCCGAGAGGGTGACGAGGTCGGCCTCGACACGCAGCTGGTCGAAGATCTCCCAGGCCTGGAGCAGGCCGTTCTCACCACCCTCGGCGAGGGCGCTGGGCGCCGCGAGGGCCAGGCCGGAGTCGAGCGGAGAGCTCGCGTCGAGCAGGGCGTGGCTCGCGAAGTGGAGCACTTGCAGCCGCCCCCGCAGCGCCTTGGCCCGCGCCTCCTCCGCCTGGCTGCCCACCAAGAGGTCGAGGCGCGACCCCATCACCTCGGCCAGCGCCCGGCCCTCGGCGAGGGCGCCGGGGAGGGCTGGCAAGCCGGCGCGATAGCGCTCGAGGGCCGCCGTGGGGCGGGCTCGGCCGGCCTCAGGGCTGGGCGCCGCCGCCGGGGCCGTCGGGTAGGCCGGCGCCACGAACGCCAGGCTGCGGGTGGCGGCAGCGAGCGCCTCCGGCCGCGGGCGGCGGACCAGCTCGAGGTAGACCCGCGCCGAGGCCACCGTCGCCGTCGGCCACCGTTCCACCAGGTACCGCCCGTCGGGGCCACGGAGGGCCGCGAACGGCAGAAGATGGAGCGGGCCTTCCGGGCTGATCAGCAGGCGCTCGGCCCCCGTCAGCGCACCGCCGAGGGGGCCGACGAGGAGCTGGTAGAGGCGTTCGGCCTGGCGGTCGAGCGCCGGGCTGGGCGCCGTCTCGAAGCGACCGCGCAGCAGCAGGCTGCGGTAGAGGGCGACCTCGTCGGCCAGGGCCCGCCCGGTCGTCGGCAGCGGCACGGCCGCCAGGGAAGGGCCCTCGCCGGGCGGGCCGACCACGAAGGCCCACACCTCGTCCGGGCTGACGCTGTAGCTCACCCAACGGCTGCCGCGGTCGAGCGCCCGGGAGAGCGCCCCGAGGTCGACCGGCCCACCGTCTTGCAAGGCGGCGAGGCGGGGGAAGCTGCGGCCCACCTCCGCCTGCCACGCGGCCCGTAGGCTCCGCAAGCGGGCGAGCTCCACCTGCAGGGCCTCGCGCCGCAGGCCGGACTGAGCGGTGTCGGTCTCGGCGAGCTCGCGCTGTGCACGGTCATAGGCCAGCTCGATCTCGCGCTGGCCCTCGCGGGCCGCCGGCGGCAGATCGCGGCTCCAGGCAAGGTCGCGGCGGCGCAGCTCGGCCAGCAGGCTACGGCCTCGCGAGCGTTCCAGCACCTCGAAAGCCACCTGCGGCCGGCCCCGGTGCAGCTCGAGGGCGAGCCAGCGGCGGTAGAGGTCGGCGAACTCGCTGTCGAAGCTCGCCTGCCCTTCCTCGGCGCCGCCCAGCCGGGAGAGCTGCGCCTCGACCGCCGCGACGCCCGCCCGGTAGGCCGTGGCGGCGGCCTCCACCTCGCCGGCGGCCTGCTCGACTCCGGCGAGCCCGGCCAGGGCCCGCGCGAGCTGAAACGAGTCGGGAGCGATGCCGCGCAGCAGCTCGACCGCCTCGGCGAGCACAGCCTGCGCCTGGACCAGGCGGCCACCGCGGCCGAGGAGCTCGCCATAGGTTTCGAGGCCGATGGCGAGCCGCAGCGAGCCAGGGATCACCGAGCGCTTGAACTGCATCGCCCGCTCCATCAACGGCAAGGCCTGCTCGACCTCACCGCGCGCAGCGCTGATCTCCGCCAGGGTCTGCAGGCTGGAGGAGGCCTCGGGAGTCTGGTCCGGGGCAGCGGTCTCGGTCTCCTTGACCAGCTCGAGGACGCGCCGGGCGGTCGCCTCGGCCTCGCCGAGCCGACCTTGGCGGAAGAGCACCCAGGCCAGCGGCGAGAGGCTCCGCGCCTCGGCCGCCGAGCCCGCTCCGCTCTCCCGGCGCAGCGCCAGCGAGCGGCGGAGGAAGGTCTCGGCCGCCGAGTACTGGCCACGGTCGCGCGCCACCTTGCCGAGGTTCTCATAAACCTGCGCCACCTCCAGGCTCTCGGGAGCGAGGTGGCTGAAGCGGGCCAGGGCGTCCTGCAGCAGCTGCTCGGCCCGCGCCAGGTCGCCGCGGTCCATCGCCACGGTGCTCAGGTTCACGCGATTGCGCGCCTCGTTCTCGCCGTCCGGCTCCAGAGCGGCGTAGAGGCTGCGGGCAGCTTCCAGCCGTTGCTCGGCGAGCGCCAGGTTCCCATTCTCGCGCGCCAGCAGGCCGAGGTTGGTGAGCATCCCCGCCATCTCGACGCTGCCCGGGCGCTGCCGCTCGATGATCGCCAGGGCTTCCAGATAGAGCGTCTCCGCGCCGGCGGTGTCCTGCCGCTGGTAGGCGTCGATCCCCAAGTTGGTGAGCGTCCAGGCGAGGTCGAGGCTCTGCGGAGCGAGCCGTTCGCGCAGCGCGCGGGCTCGTGCGAAGGCCGCGTCCGCCTCGGCGAGCTCGCCCTGGCGCTGGGCGAGCACCCCGAGGGCGTGCCAGCTGGCGCTCTCCGCCAGGCTGCCGGGCACCCAGCGCTGGCGCAGCTGGAGGCCCTCGGTGATCGCCAGGCGGGCCCCGGCCAGGTCCCCCGCCGCCAGGCGGGTGAGCCCCTGGCGCTGGCGCACCAGGGCCAGCCAACGCCCATCCGCGAGCTCACCGGCGCTGCGGGCTGCCCGCTCGAACGCGGCGTCGGCCGCCTCCCACTGGCGCTCGGGGTAGGCGCGGCGCGCCGCATCGAGGTCGCGGCAGACCGCCGTCTCGGCGGCCTGCGGCGGGCCGTCCGCCACCTCGATGCGCCACTCCCCCACCGGCACGGCCAGCCGCAGCGGCTGGCCCCGGCGCAGCAGCTCGATCGTCACCGCGCCGCGCGGGGACTGCTCGTTCTCGGCCTCGCTGACCTCCAGGCACGAGATGAGCAGAGCGGCCACCGCCGGCGTACCGCCGACCGCCGCCCGTTCGAACGAGAGCAGGCGATCTCCCACCGCGAAACCGCCGCGATCGAAGGCGCCGCCGGCCATCACGCGCAGCACGGGAAGGCCGCGGCTCGGCTCGCGGTGGCAGCCGAGGCAGACGAGGGCCAGGAGGCCGCCGGTGAGCGCACCGCGCGGCAAGCATCGGCCTCGGAAGCTGAACGGGAGCATCCAGCGGCAAGTCTTGCACAGCTCGGGAGCGGCGCGGCGGTCGCCACCGGCCGTGGCGTTCGCCGTCTTGGAGCGAGCACCCGAACGAGGACGGTCTGTTGGATCGCATCCTCCACCGGGCCGGGCACGGCATTCGAAAGATGAGAACAAGGCAAAGCACGTCAATGACTTAAGCCGCTGCACGAGGGCCGAGAGCCGGCCACAACGAGGCGGCCCGCGGCTTGCACACCGCGCCCAAGCGAGAACTCGGACGATCCACGGGACGCCGCCTCTGGTGAGCCAGAGGCCGCACTGGAGGCCACCATGCGCGACCGCCGCGACGAGCTCAACCGCATCCAGATCCGCTCCGCCTGCCACGTTGCCTGGGACGCGATGGAGCGGCGGGGCCCGGCGGAACGCGACGCGCGACGCTACTGTGACCACTGTCAGTGCGAGGTCTATGACTTCGCCCAACTCACGGCGCGCGAGGCCTCCGCCATCGTGGAGGCTAGCCACGGTGAGCTCTGTGCCCACCTCACCCGCCTCGACGGCAGGCTCGTCACCCTTCCCGCTCCCCAACCGCCGGCCGGGCCTCTGCTCCTCCGGCGCTCGTCCCCGCTCACCGCCGGGCTGGCCAGCGCCTGGCTGGGCCTGGCGAGCCCGGCGGCCGGCCGCCAGGAGCCTGCGACGGCGACGGCGACGGCGCCGCCAGCGTCCACTGCCGCGAGCGAGAGCGAGGGCCAACCGCCGGAGGCACCTCACCCGCACGACCGTCAGCCCACGGCCGGGATCACGGGCCAGGTACACGACGAGAGCGGCCTACCGGTGGCTGGCGTCGAGATCACCGCCACCAACAAGCTCGACGGTAGCGAGCACCGGGTGCTGAGCGACCGCGACGGCCGCTTCGCTTTCGCCGCCTTGGAGGACGGTCTCTACGACGTCAAGGGCACGAAGGAGGTGTTCGACTCCGCCCACGCACGCGACCTCCTCGTCCAGGCCGGCGAGAACCTCGACCTGGAGCTACAGGTGACCTCGGGGGTCGAGGTCTCCGAGGTCGGCGCCATAGTGATCACCGCCGAGCCCTTGCGCCAGGTGCTCGCCCGGAGCGACCTGGTGGTGATCGGCACCCTCGGCGGCAGCCGCCAGGTGGAGGACCGTGCTCACGCACGCAGGACCGCGACCGAGCTCATCGTCGACAAGGTCCTCCGCGGCAAGGCGCCGGCCACCACCGTGAGCTACTACCACTGGTCCTTGGGCGACACCCCGCCGAGGGATCGCTTCGACAGCGAGCCCCTCTCCCCGGGCACGCGAGTGCTGGCCTTCCTCTCCGCCGATCACCAGGAATCCACTCCCGCCGCCTTCGAGTCGGCCGACTCGGTGTTTGCCCTGCACCGCCTGGAAGGCGACGCCACCGCCGCCTACGAGCGGGCGATCAGCGACCTGATCCACCTCGAAGAAGAGGGAGAGCGCCGTGGCGAGGTGCCGCTCGACGAGCTCGTGGACTGGCTGGTGGCGACCACCGTGCAGCCCGCCACCCGCAGCGAGGCCAGCGCCGAGGTCTCCTTCGCCGCCTTCGAGCTCCACCGCCTCGCCAAGCAGTGGAGACAGTCGCCGGAAGCCACGGCCGAAGACCTCCTGGCCCTCTACGATCGCTTCCGCGCCGAGGGCGGTCGGCTCCAGCACACCCTTCAGCCAGCCCTGCTGGGTGCCGCGCTGAGGCCCGCCCACCATCGCCGACTGACCGCCGCCCTCAAGGCCACCCCCGACCTCGGCAACGACGACTTCTCGCTCTTCTACGCCGTTCTCTCGTGGGACGAGACCGCCGCCCTGCGCTGGCTCACCGACCGCCTCCACCACGGCCAGGGGCACCTGGAAGACTGGCAGGTGGACGCTCTCGTCCTCAACCTCGCCGAGCGGCTCGCGAGCCCGGAGATCATGGCCGTCTATACGCACGTCGGCGCCAAGGCCCAGCGCGTCGACTACGGGACGGAGGAAAGCGACCACCTGAGCGTCGAGGAACGCAACCGTGAGGGCCGTCGCTTGCGCCAGGAGGAGATCGACGGCCTGCTCGACGTGCTTCGACGGCGCAAGTAGCCCTCTCGCCAGCGCGACGAGCCGCTGCTACGGCGCTGCCCCGACCAGCTCGAAGGCGGCCCAGAAGTAGGGTTGGGAGAAGTCGTCTTCGCCGTGCAGGAGGTCGAGCTGGGCCGCCCGCAGGGCCTGGCTCACCGCCTCGCCCGCGGCCAGGCGACCATAGAAGCCCTGCATCAGCTCCGCCGTCGATCGATCCGAGATCGCCCACAGCGAGGCGAGCACCGAGCGCGCACCGGCGTATTGGAAGGCGCGGCTGAGCCCGATAAGACCCTCGCCCGCGGCCTCGCGGCCGAGGCCCGTCTCGCAGGCCGACAAGGTCACCAGGTCGGCCTCGATCTGCACCTGATCGAAGATCTCCCAGGCCTGGAGCAAGCCGTTGTCGGGTGCCTCCGAGCTCGCGGGCGTGGCGAGCGCCAGCGCCGAGTCGAGGGGCGAGGCGGAGTCGAGCAGAGCGTGGCAGGCGAAGTGGAGGATCGCCAGCCGCCCGCGCAGGGACTTCACCGCGCTCTCGGTCGCAGCGTTGCCCAGGAAGGTGGTCGCCCGCGGCCCGAACAGCCGGGCGATGGCCAGGACCTCGGCCTCCGCACCCGGCAGGGCAGGCAGGCCTTCCCGGTAGAGGACGAGGGGGGTGCGCAGGAGGTCGTTCCCCTGGCCCACGGCCCTGGCGGGAAGCGCGGCTCGTCGTGCCGGCGAGCCGACCGCGGCGAGCCGCGGCGGGTAGGTCGGGTTGGCAAAGGCGATCACGCGGCCAGACAGCCGGGAGGCCGGTTGCTGGGCCCGAAGCTGGGCGAACACCGAGGCCGACGGCACCACCTGCGTGGGCAGCTCCTCGAGCAGGAAGCGGCCATCGTGCCCGGGGAAGACCAAGGCGCCGAAGGGCAGCCCGTAGAGCGGCGCGTCCGGGCTCACGAAGAGCTGCTGCCGGGAGCCGAGCTCGCGGGCGAGCGGAGAAAGCAGCAGCCGGAACAGGCGCTGCCCCTGGTTGCGCAGCGCCGGCTCGAGCCGGTCGCGCCCACGGCCGCGCAGGATCAGGCCACGGAAGAGGTCGACCTCGTTGCGCAGGGCCTCGCGACCCACCGGCAGGCGGTGGATCTCGACCTCCTCGGCAGCGACCTCGGCCAGCGGGCGGACCACGAACAGCCGCGTCTCGCGCTCACCGACGAAGTACGAGAGCCACAGGCTGCCAGGGGGCAGGGCGGCGCGGAGGGCCGGCAGCTCGATCGGTTCGGCATAATGCAGGGCCGCGAAGCGGGGCGCTTCGCGGGAGACCTGCTCGGCGACCGCCGCCCGCTCGGCGCGCAGCTGCCCCAGCTCTTGGAGGAGGACCTCCAGGCGTGGGGCGTCGTTCTGCGGGGCGAGCTCGGCCAGCTCGCCCTGCAGGCGCTCATAGTGACGGTCGACCTCCCGCCGGCGGGCCAGCAGGGCAGGTGGCAGGTCGGCACGGAAGCGCAGGGGCCGGCTCGCCAGCTGCTGGCGCAAGCCACGGGCTCGCGAGCGCTCGAGGATGCGCCAGGCGGCCCGCCGCTCGCCGCGGGCGAGTTCCAGCGCCAGCCATTCCTGGTAGTCGGACTGAAAGCCGCGGCCGAGCTCGGGGTAGAGCTGCGGGCTCAGGCCCAGGCGGTCCGGCTGGCCCTCGAAGAGGTCGATGGAGTGCCGATAGGCCTCTACGGCGGGTTCCAGGGCCCCGGCCCTGGTCTCCACCCGCGCCACGAGTGACCACGCCTCAGCCTCGGCCGCCGAGTCGGGCATCACCCGCTGGCGGATCCACAGTCCGGCGTGGGCCAGCCGCCGCGCTCGCGGCAGGTCGCCCGCGGCGAGCGCGACATGGCCGAGCTGCACCAGGGCCGCCGCCTCGAAGCCGCTGCCGGGAGCCAGCCGCTGCTCGATGGCGAGCGCTCGTTCGCACAGCTGCGCCGCCCGCCGAAGGTCTCCCGCCTCGAGACGGATCGCCCCCATCATGCCGAGGCTCACCGCCGCCGGATGGCTGAAGGGCGCCTTCTGCAGGCGCAGGTCCAGGGCCTGGCGGGCCAACGGCTCGGCCTCGCGGACGCGGCCGGCGGCGAGGAGGATGAAGGCGAGGTTGCTCCGGCTCGCCGCGAGATCGAGAGAGCCCGGGGCCAGACGCTCTTGGAGGGCCAGCGCATCGCGGGTCAACCGTTCGGCCTCGGCGAGGTCCCAGCGATCGCGAGCCGCCACCCCGAGATTGAACAGCACCGTGGCGACCTCCGGTCCGTCGGGCCCCAGCGACCGCCACAGCTCCAACGACTGGTAGAGGAAGCGCTCGCCGGCGGCGGTCTCGCCACGCGCCGCCGCCATCAGGCCCAGGTTGCTCAGCACCCGGGCCTGCCGTTCGCTCCCCGGGTCGCTGCGCTGGATGGTGGCGAAGGCCGCCTCGAAATACCGGGTCGCCGCGCTCAGCCGGCCCTGGTCGCGGGCCAGCAGGCCAAGGTTGTTGAGCACGTCCGCCTCGTCGAGGCTGCCGGTCCCGCGCTGGCGCACCAGCTTGAGGGCGCGCTGGAAGGCGACCTCCGCTTCCGCCAGCTGGCCGCGCAGCCAGGCGTTGATCCCCTGGTTGTTGACCGTGCGCGCCAGCGCGAGGCTGCCCGGAGCGAGCGCCGTCCGCAGCGCGGCGGCGCGGGCGAAGGCGGCATCGGAAGCATCGAGGTCACCGCGTCGCTGGCCCACCTTGCCGAGGTCGTGCCAGAGCTGCGCCTCGACGAGCTCTCGGTCGGGCGCCGCCGCAGCAGCAGCGAGGGCTGCCGCGAGCTCACCGGAGGCTTCGCTCAGTCGCTGCTCGGCCGACCAGGCCAGACCCTGCTCGCGGCGGGCCAGGGTCAGCAGGCGCGGGTCGGGCGTGCGCGCCGCCTCCGCCTGGGCCTGCCCGAAGCTCTCCTGGGCATCTTGCCAGCGCTTCTCGGCGACGGCTCGCCGCCCGGCGATGAGCGCCTCCCAGCCGGCTGCCCCTGGCGTCAGCGGAGAGCGGGGGCGCAGCTCGAGTCCCCACTCCCCCGCCGGCAGGGTGAAGGTCCGGCGATGACCAGCGCGATCGATCTCGAGGCTCACCCGGCCGCGGGCGGCCAGGCTCTGCTCCAGCCAAGCGAGGTCGGTGCAGGAGAGCACTTCCTGGTGGCGCACCGGCCCTCCGCGGCCGGCAGGCTCGAAGCGATAGGCCACCACCCGGTCCCCCGCCCGCAGCCCCGCCCGGCTCGCCGCGCCGCCCGGCTCCACGGCCTCCACCGCGACCCGTGCGACCACCGGGTCTTGCGCCTGCTCGCAGGCAGGGGCCAGGACGGAGAGGGCGAGGATCACCCAAGAGGGAGCACGGCGCACGGCAGATCGCGTTGGGAGTGGTCGACCAGGCTGATTCTACTGTCGAGCCGCTCGCAGGTGGCTCAGCACCTGCGCAACCTCGAACTGCGTCTCGATGCGGAACAGCCAGAGCTCGCCGGCGACCTCGGTCACCACCCAGCCCTGCTTGGCCATCTGCGTGACGACGATCTCCGGCTCGACGCGGCTTGCCCGCAGGGCCGGCGCCCGCAGCAACGAGCGGCCCATCGCGTAGAGGGCGAGGGCGGCTTCGAGCCCGAGCTCGGCGAGCCCGTGTGCAACCAACGGCACCGCAGGCAAGCCGCGCCGGCCGGTCTCGCGAAAGCTGATCGCCGAGCGGGCGAAGACTGCGGCGGCGCGGAAGGCCTTCGGCGACAGCCCCGCCGCCACCGCCAGCTCGGGCTCGAGCTCGAGGACGGTGGTGAGCATCTCGGTGCCGGCGAAGGTGAACTCCGGCCGGTACGACAGGAGCCGCGAGGGCTCGAAGTACCAGTCGTCGGCGCGCTTCGAATCGAGGATCAGCGCCGCGATGGCGCCGGCGACGTGGGCGCGCAGGGTCTCCCGCAGGGCCTCGGCGGAGACCAGCCCGGTGGCCACCATGTGCTCGCCCAGCGGCTGCTCGGCGGCGGCGCACTCCTTGACGATGGCGGCCATGCGCTCGGGGTCGAGGCCGGAGGCACGGGCGAGGGCGGAGCTCAGGTGCTGGGTGCGCGCCAGCGCCGTCGCCCAGCAAAAGCGTCCGTTCTCCACCAGGAGACGTCCGGCGGGCAACCCACCACGGTGCGACGGCACCACCAGGGTGCCGGCTCGATCCACGGACTGGCGTTCGGCCTGCAACAGCAGCCGCGCCAGGTCTTCGACCTGTTGCACGCTCCTCCGCCTCGGCGCCGGCTCAGGCGGCGGTCAGCCGTGCTACGGCTTGGCGGGAGCGGGCGAGGGCCAGGCCGAGGCTCGTGCCGGCGCGGCAGATGCACAGCAGCACGAAGCGCGGGCATTCGGGGTTGCGGATGAAGAGATGGGTAAGACCCCGAGAGAGGACCACCGCCTCGCGCGGGCGGCAGTCGTCGCGCTGCTCCAGCGGCGGCTTGCAGGCTTCGCGATAGAGGGCCTCGGCCGCTTCCAGCTGGTAATTCTCGAACAGCTCCGCGCTGGCCGCGACCATCAGGTCGAGGACTTCCGGCTCCACGTCGTCGAGGGTCCGAACGGCCAACCAGCGGCCCTCGGCGAGGTCGATCAGCGTTGCGGCAAGGCAGTCGGGGACGGAGGTGAGGACGGCGGCAAGGGCGTGGTTGAGGGGCATCGTGCCATCTCCTTTCTCGCAGTGCGAGGTCCGACCTTCGGGATGGCCCAGCCCGTAACATCAAAAGATCAAGAAGACATAAAGAACAAAAAGTCGTGCACCAGGGATTGCGGATTCTAGTCAGCACCACTGACAAGATCAAGCCCCCAAAATCAGAGTTCCGCAGAAGGCACGGTGGGCGGTGCGGTCAGCGCTGGAGGAAAGGATTGAATTACGCTTCATTTACGCCTAACATGGTGCTCGGGCGAACTTCCATGCAGCTCGTCGATCCCACCCTCCCCCCAACCCGTGAGCTCGCGGCCCCCGTGTCTCGGCTCGGCACTTCGCCGGGGGCGCGCAAGGAGAAGCTGCGCCAGCGCACCTACTCCCGCCCGCCGGCAGGGCCCCCGAGCGCCCGCTACGCCGAGCTGCGCGCCACCTCCTCGTTTTCCTTCCTCGCCGCCGCCTCGGCGCCCGAGGACCTCGTCGAGCGAGCCGCTGCCCTCGGCCTGCCAGCCGTGGCCTTGATCGATCGCAACGGCGTCTACGGTGCTCCGCGCTTCTACCGCGCCGCCCGGCAAGCCGGCCTCAGGGCCCTGGTCGGTGCCGAGCTCGACCTCGCGACGGAGGCCGGAACCGCTGCTGCGGGGCCCCGCAGCGGCCCCCTCGGCCTGGTTCCCGAGCCGCTGCCACGGCTACCCGTGCCGGGGGGTGAGCGCCTCCCCCGCCTCACCCTGCTGGTCGAGAGCAGCGTCGGCTACCGCAACCTCTGCCGGCTGCTGACCGCCGCCGCGCGCGGCCGCCTCGCGGGCCAGGCGCGCGCCGACTGGGAAGTGATCGAGGCCCACACCGGCGGCCTCTGCTGCCTCACGGGCGGTGACGAGGGCCCACTGCCCCGGCTGCTTGAGACGGGCGGAGAGGCGGCTGCGCGGCGCCATCTCGAACGGCTGCGCGCCCTCTTCCCCGGCCGCCTCTACGTCGAGGTGCAACGCCACGGCCAGCGCGAGCAGGAGCAGCGCAACCGCCTGCTCGTCGAGCTCGCGGGGCGCCTCGGGCTGCCGTTGGTCGCCACCAACGGGGTGCGCTACGCGCGGCGGGAGGACAAGCCCCTGCACGACGTGCTCACCTGCATCCGCGAGCACGTGAGCCTCGACACCGCCGGCAGCCGGCTGGCCGGCGAGCGCGAGCGCCATCTCAAGGCCCCGGCCGCCATGGCCCGTTTGTTCGCCGACCTGCCAGGGGCGGTGGCCGAGGCGCACGCCCTCGCCGAGCGGCTGCAATTCACCCTCGCCGACCTCGGCTACCGCTTCCCGGACTTCCCACTTCCCCCGGGCGAGACCCCGGCCTCCTATCTGCGCCAGATCACCTGGAACGCCGCCCCGGCCCGCTTCCGCCCCCTCTCCGCCCGCGCCCAGGCGCAGCTCGCCAAAGAGCTGGCAGTGATCGAGAAGCTCGATCTCGCCGGCTATTTCCTCATCGTCTGGGACCTCATCCGCTTCTGCCAGCGCGAGGGCATCCTCGTCCAGGGGCGCGGCTCGGCAGCCAACAGCGCCGTCTGCTACGCCCTCGCCATCACCGCCGTCGACCCGGTGAAGATGGGCCTGCTCTTCGAGCGCTTCCTCTCCGAGGAGCGCGGCGAGTGGCCCGACATCGACCTCGACCTGCCCTCCGGGCCGCAGCGCGAGAAGGTGATCCAGTACGTCTACCAGCGCTACGGGCCGCACGGCGCGGCGATGACGGCCAACGTCATCACCTACCGCGACCGCTCGGCCACCCGCGAGGTGGCGAAGGCCCTCGGCTATGCAAACGAGCAGATCGACAAGCTCGCCAAGCGCCTCGGCAGCTTCCGCTACGACCTCGTGCGCGGCGATCGCAAAGACCTCGAGGCCGAGATCGCCGCCGCCGGCTTCGACCCCGCAGAGCACCGGATGCGGCTCTTCGCCCGGCTGTGGACACAGATCCACAACCTGCCGCGCCACCTCGGCCAGCACTCGGGTGGCATGGTGATCGCCGCCGGCCGCCTCGACGAGGTGGTCCCCCTCGAGCCCTCCTCGATGCCCGGGCGGGTGGTCGTGCAGTGGGACAAGGACGATTGCGCCGATCTCGGGATCGTCAAGGTCGACCTGCTGGGCCTCGGGATGCTCAACGCCCTCGAGGAGGCGGTGCCCCTGGTACATCGCCACGAGCGCCAGAACCTCGACCTCGCCCATCTGCCGCCGGACGATGCCAAGACCTTCGCGATGATCCGCCGGGCCGACACCGTCGGCGTCTTCCAGATCGAGAGCCGGGCGCAGATGGCGTCGCTGCCCCGCCACGCCCCCGAGCGCTTCTACGACCTCGTGGTGCAGGTGGCGATCATCCGCCCGGGGCCGATCGTCGGCGGCATGGTCCACCCCTTTTTCGAGCGCCGCCGCGGTCGCCAGCCGGTCGTCTACCCCCATCCCAGCCTCGAGCCGGTGCTCGCCCGCACCCTCGGCGTGCCGCTCTTCCAGGAGCAGATCCTGCGGGTGGCGATGGTCGCCGCCGGCTTCACCGGCGGTGAGGCCGAGGAGCTGCGGCGGGCGATGGGCTTCAAGCGCTCCCACGAGCGCATGGAGGCCCTCGAGCAACGCCTGCGCGACGGCATGACGGCGCGCGGCATCGTTGGCGAGGCACAGGAGCAGATCGTGCAGTCGATCACCTCCTTCGCCCTCTACGGCTTCCCCGAGTCGCACGCCGCGAGCTTCGCCCTGATCGCTTACGCCAGCGCCTACCTGAAGGCCCACCACCCGACGGCCTTCTACGTTTCCTTGCTCAACGCCTGGCCGATGGGCTTCTACCATCCGGCGAGCCTGATCCAGGACGCCCGCCACCACGGCGTCGAGGTGCGGGCGATCGATGTCGCCCACTCGGGGTGGAAGTGCCGGTGGGAGGGACCTCACCCCCTCGGTCCCCCTCTCCTCACCCCCCAATCCCCCCGACCAGGAGAGGGGGAAGCTCCACACAGGCCAGAAGGAGCATGGGGACGCACGGACGGCGCCCCTCTCCCGGACGGGCCGGGTGGGAGGCGGGGAGAGGGGTCGGGGGTGAGGGGACAGACCGTCCGACCTCACCCCCTCGGTCCCCCTCTCCTCACCACCCAATCCCCCCGACCAGGAGAGGGGGAAGCTCCACACAGGCCAGAAGGAGCATGGGGACGCACGGACGGCGCCCCTCTCCCGGTCGGGCCGGGCGGAAGGCGGGGAGAGGGGTCGGGGGTGAGGGCCCGCCCCCCCGGCGCCGTCCGCCTCGGGTTGCGTTACGTGCGCGGTCTCAAGCAGGAGAGCGGCCTGCGGATCGAAGAGCAGGCCGCCCGCGAGCCGTTCCGCAGCGTCGACGACCTCCTGCGCCGCTGCCAGCTGGGCGAATCCGAGATGACTGCTCTCGCCGAGGCCGGCGCCCTCGCCGGCTTCGGGCTCAGCCGCCGCCAGGCCCTCTGGCAGGTGGCGTGGACGGCACGTGACGCCGGCCCCCTGCTCGGCGAGCAGCCGAGCTCCCGCTCGCCGCTCGCCGAGATGTCCAGGGTCGAGGAGACGGTCGCCGACTACCACGCCACCGGGGTCACCGTCGGCGCCCACCCCCTCGCCTACTTCCGCCCGCGGCTGCGCCGCTACGGTGCCGTCAAGATGGCCGAGCTCGCTCGCCTGCCCACCGGCCGCCGGGTGCGCATCGCCGGCTCGGTGATCGTGCGCCAGCGCCCCGGCACAGCCAAGGGCGTCCTCTTCGTCACCCTCGAGGACGAATCGGGCATGGCGCAGGCGATCGTGCGCCCCGAGCAGCTCCAGGAGCACCGGGCGGTGATCGTCGGCTCACCGGGGTTGATGATCGAGGGCCGGCTGCAGAAGAAGGACGGCAGCCTGTCGATCCAGGCCGAGCGCTTCTGGCCGCTGGCCAAGCTCACCCGCGTGCCGAGCCATGACTGGCGGTAGGCCGAGCGCCCGGCTGGACCTCAGAAGAGGACCCGGAAGAGGGTCAGCGCCGGGAGCCGGAGCGGGGCACTGCCGTCCCAGGTCCAGAGCTGCCGTAGCCCACCCTCGCCGAACGTCTCGACCAGGGCAGGGCCTGCCGGCACGCCCGCCAGCCGCACCTCGCAGAGGTCACGGCCGAAGTTGCCACCGTAGAGCCGCAAGCGACCATCACGGCCACGCGTGACGTTGGCGCGCACGGCGGTCTCGTCGCTCGAGCTCGCCCGCAACAGCACACCGTGGTGGTGCGCCGAGAGGAAGGCCTGGGCCTGGGCGTGGATGGCGAGCCGGCCATCCGGCAGCAGGGCACCATGGGGCCACTCGCGCGGCAGGTCCTCGGCGAACCAGGTCCAGCCCAGGAAGGCGAGGGCCGGGCTCGCCAGCGCCTCGCGGACGAGGTCGGCGTGGGCCAGGACGGCCGGCCACGGCCAGGGCTCACTGCTGTGGGTCGCGTGGTCGCCGACCAGCCCGTGGATGGCGTTTTCGAGCAAGATGCTCGGCATAGGCGGGCCCTCGCCCCCCCACTGCGCCGGCTCGACGCCGAAGAAGCCCCGCTGGCTCACCCCGGTGCGGACCAGGCGATCGGTGTTCGCCGCGGTGGCAGCGGTGCTGCCATCGGGGGCGGCGTCGAGATCGACCATGCCACGGTAGCGGTGGAGGTCGAAGGCGACGCCGGCAAGGTCGACCAGCTGCTCGTAGAGCGGCCGGTTCCACAGCGCCGCCTTGGCGGGCTCGAGGTCGGCGCTGTCCGAGGCCGAGGCCACGATCACCACCTTCTCCTCCGGGATCACCTCGCGCAAGCGCCGGATCAAGGCCGCGTAGCTCGCTGCCGCGGCCGGTTGGCCGTAGTGCCGCCACTCGCAGCCGGCTTCGAGGTAGACGCGCTGCAGGCGGTCCCAGCCGGGCTGAGTCGCGAGGAAGTCGACGAGGGCCCGCGCGTGGCCGGCGATCCGCTCGCGGGTCGGCGCGTCGATCACGTGGGTGATGAAGTTCGGGCCCCAACGCACCCGCGTGCCATCGAGCACCGCCAGGGGGACCGCCAGCGTGAGGGCCTCGAGGCCCCAGGCATCCGCCAGCTTGAGCAGGTCGCCGACGCCGACCACCGTCCGCTCGCACCAGCCGCTGCCGAGGTTCAGGAGGACGATGCGCGCGCAGTCCGCCGGCCGGGCGGACCACGGCCGAGCGCTGTTCTCCCAGTTGACGCCCCAGGTGGAGAACGAGACGCCCCACGGCCAGCTCACCTGGCGCAGGTCGGCCGCCTCGACGAGGGGCTTGAGCGTCTCGGCCAGGTGCTCGATGTAGAGGGCATGCTCGGCGTCGGAGGTGAGCGGACCAGGTGCCGGCCACAGCATCTCCCGTTTCCACATCGCTCCCCAGCCGACGGCCCCCGAGGCGATGGTCTTCACCACCTGCGAGGGGTCGACAGTGACGGTCACCACCCCGGCCGCCCAGGCGGAGCTGGGCAGGGCCAGGGCAAGGCAGGCGGCGAGGATGGCACTGGTCGTGGCGGATCGGCGAGTCCAACGCAAGAGCGAGGCGGCGTGGGGCATGAGTCACCCTCCTCGAGCGAGACAAGGACGAGGTGGCTGGCAGCGCTGCCAGGGGGCGATTTCCTACCCACACAACGTGCCGGCGGCCGTGATCTTTCGCACCCCTACCGCACGCCCTACTCCCAGGGCCCGAACGCGACCTTCTTTGGCAGGGGGTGGCCCGCTTGCTTCAGAGTGAGGGCCACCTGGCCGCGGTGATGGGCCTCGGGGCGATCAGATAGCCGAGTCAGGCGTCGGCGTGCGGCGCGGTAACGCTACCTCGCCAGCCGCGGCCGAAAGGGGGCAGAATAGCCGCTTGCCCAGGAGCGAAACCATGCCCAGCCGATGCCGTCTCGCCCTCTTCGCCTTGAGCCTCCTTGCCGCTCCGGCCCTCGCCAAGGACACCGCCCTCGGCACCCTCACCGTCCGCGGCAAGACCACACAGCTCGATCAGGTGTGGGCCGAGAAGCAGTCCGACCCTGAGGACGAGAGCGACCATTACCTAGTGATCCTGGTTGCCGACCGACCCGTCGCCGCGGGCGATCGGAGCCCCGAGCGCCTCTACCAGCTGGCAGGTGCGGGCAAGCTCAACGCCCTCCGAGCGACCCTCCACCTGGGCTATGACGACCTGCGGGTGGCGCCCTACCAGGCTCGCCTCAACGAGAGCGGCCTCGCCACCAAGGGCCTCGCGGTGCTCGACCTCGGGGCGCTCGACGAGGAGAGGGTCGAGGCCAAGCTCTCCTCGAAGCCGCTCGGTCAGGAGTGGCACTTCAACGTCCAGCTCAAGGCCGCGATCACGGTCGGCGGCCAGGTCGAGCTCGAACGCCTCATCGAAGGCACCCTGCCCGTCGGCTGGACACCCGAGGGCGCGCAGGGCAAGGAGGTCACGCCGCTCACCCAGCTCAAGTACGAGATCGGCAAACGCGGCTACGCCTACGACGCCGAGGGCCTGATGCAGGCCGTGTGGGACGCCGATGTCGAGGCGGTCGAGCTGTTCTTGAAGGCTGGGATTTCGCCCGACACGGTGGGCAGCAACGGCATTGCGCCGCTGATGTACACCTCGATGTACTGCGCCAACGAACCGGCGGACCGCCGCCTGGCCCTCGCCAAAGTGCTCATCGCGGCTCGCGCCAACGTCAACGTCAAGGACGAGAACGGCTCGACGCCGCTGATCTGGGCCGCCCAGACCTGCCCCCGTGAGCTCGTCGAGGCGCTGATCGCCGGCGGCGCCGATGTCAATGCCAAAGCGAAGGGCGGCGCGACGCCGCTGATGATGGCCGAGGTGATGCAGCGAGCCGAGGTCGCCGCCGTCCTCAAGAAGGCCGGCGCCAAGCCCTGGCAGCAGTAGATCAGGGGGCCCGGGGTGGAAACCCCGGGCAGGCGGACCCGAACCCTCGCAACGCTGACGAGACCCGCGGCTCCCGCCGCGGGCTATCGAGGAAGCTCCCTGCGGGAGCGACCGCCGTCCTGCCTCTAGCCCGGGACGGGCGGCACCCCGTAGCCCGGGGTGGAAACCCCGGGCAGGCGGACCCGAACCCTCGCAACGCTGACGAGACCCGCGGCTCCCGCCGCGGGCTATCGAGGAAGCTCCCTGCCGGAGCGACCGCCGTCCTGTCGACAGCCCGGGGCAGCAACCCCGGGAAGGCTTCAGGCCGAGGCGGTGCTGCCGTGCTCGCGACGAGCTCGGTAGCGCATGTTGAGCAGCTCGATGAGCAGCGCGAAGGCCATCCCGAAGTAGACATAGCCCTTGTCCAGGTGGCGGCCCGTGCCCTCGGCCACCAGCAAGACGCCGATCATCACCAGGAAGGACAGGGCGAGGATCTTGATCGACGGGTGGCGGTCGACGAAGTCGCCCACCGGCCCGGCGAAGATTAGCATCACCGCCACCGCCACGATCACCGCCGCCGCCATCACGGCAAGGTGCGGCACCATGCCGACCGCCGTGATCACCGAATCGAGCGAGAAGACGATGTCGAGGAACATGATCTGGACCAAGATCGAGGCCATCGACACTCCAGCCTCGCCGGCCGCCAGCTCGCGGGCAGGGTGTGCCGCCTCCACCTTGTCGTAGATCTCGAAGGTCGCCTTGGTGATCAGGAAGAGGCCGCCCACCAGCAGGATGAGGTCCCTCCCGGAGACGCCATGGTCGAGGAGGGTGAACAGCGGCTGGGTCAGCCCCACCACCCAGGATAGGGTCGCCAGCAGAGCCAGCCGCGAGATCAGCGCCACGGCGAGGCCCAGGCGGCGGGCCGTCAGCTGCCGCGCGCGCGGCAGCTTGCCAGCCAGGATCGTGATGAAGACGATGTTGTCGATGCCGAGGACGATCTCGAGCGCCGCCAGCGTGAGGAGCGCGATCCAGCCGTCGACGGTCGTAAAGGGCTGCAGGGCTGCGAGCATGGACGCGGACGCTATCGCCCCGGCCAGGCCAGGCGCAAGCTGGCCGCTGGCGTTCATCTCCCGTTCATCTCGACCCCGCTACGCTCTCGTCGTCGCTGGGCACTGATCCCAACTGGCGACGGCAGCGCGCACCGGGATCACCCGAACTCTCGACCGCGATGTGGCCCGAGTCTGCGCCTCCGGGCTTCCTCGCGGGAGAACCGGGATCCTCCGGCCGGCCCCCGGGGCCGGTCAGCCGATCTCGGAGCGGTTCGGCTCTTCTTCGCCCCGCGGGCTCCGGACCGCCAAACGCCGCGAGCCCGCGGCATTTTTCCTCGCCTAGCCCGCCGCGACGACCCGCGACGACCCCGCGTAGACGTTGCAGCGCTCATCACGCAGAAAGCCGACCAAGGTGAGGTCGAAGGCCCGCGCCAGCGTGATCGCCAGGCTGCTCGGGGCCGACACCGAGGCCAGGCAGGCAGCCCCCGCGGCCAGGCACTTCTGGACGATCTCGAAGCTCGCCCGGCCCGAGACCAGGACGATGCCGTCGCCCAGGGGGAGCCTCCCGGCCAGCAAGCCCCAACCCAGCAGCTTGTCGAGGGCGTTGTGGCGGCCGATGTCCTCGCGGCAGGCGATGAGCTCGCCTTCGCGGCTGAACCAGGCCGCGGCGTGCAGGCCGCCGGTCAAGGCAAAGCTGCCCTGCTCGGCCCGCAAGCGCGCCGGCAGCCGGTGCAAAACCGGGAGCGCGAAGGCGGCGGCGCTGATGATCGGCTGCTGGCCGGCGAGGCGCAGGCTCTCGATCCCGGCCCGGCCACAGACGCCGCAGGAGCTGCTGGTGAAGAAATGGCGAGACAGGCGCGCGAGGTCCGGCAAGGGACCGGCGACCAGCTCGACCTCGAGCACGTTGGACCGCCCCCCCGCCGAGCCCCACGGGTCGTCGAGCTGGCGGGTGGTGCGCACCTGCCCGAGGTCGCGCACGATCCCCTCGGCGTAGAGGAAGCCGAGGGCGAGCTCGCGATCGGCGCCGGGCGTTCGCATCGTCACCGCGAGGCTCACCACCTCGTCGCCGGCCCGCAGGCGGACCTCCAAAGGGTCCTCGACCGCCACCCGGTCCCGCGCTGCCGCCGTGCCCGCCGGGCCGGCCCGCTGCAGATCGACCTCGACGACGGCATCTTCCGCGGCGGACACCTCGGGCGATGGCCGTTCGTCGCTCATGCCGGGAGCAAGGCCGGGCGCCGGGTGTCGAGCCAGGTCTTGGTCATCGTTGCACCGACGATCAGCACGGCGCCGGTGAGCGAGTGGGGGCTCGGCACCTCGCCGTGCACCAACCAGGCCCAGAAGGTGCTCGCCACCGGCTCGACGAGGATCAGCAGCGAGGCCTCGAGAGCGCCCACCCGCCGGATCCCCGCCATCAAGAAGAAATAGGCGAGGCCCACCTGGAAGATCCCGAGAAATGCCAGCACGGCGAGGTCCTTGCCACCGACCTCCCCTACCGGCAGCGCCCTGGGGAGGGCGATCAGAGCGGTGATGAGGTTCCCGTAGACCACGGCGGCGAGGTCCGCTTGCTGGGCAGCCCCATCGCGAGCGAGCCAGCGCAGCCCAAGCAGGGTCAACGCCCAGGTGAGGCCAGCCACGGCACCCAACACGTTGCCGGCCAGGGGGTTCGGGGCGCTCGCCGAGGCCGGGTCGAGGCCGACGAAAAAGAGCGCCAGGCCACCGGCGATGGCTGCCATGAAGAGGAGGTCACGGCGCCGTGCCGGCTCGCGAAGCAACCACGGGGCCAACAGCAGCACGTAGAGGGGCGCCGTCGACTGCAGGAAGATGGCGCTCGCCGCCGTGGTCAGCTTGTTGGCGCTGACGAAGAGCGTGAGGGTGACCGCATAGGCGAGGGCCACCAGCCAGGTCCGCCAGCGTGCCCGGGGCAGGCGCCGGCCCTGCCAGGCCAGCCCCAAGAGCAAGACGACGACGGCCAGCGCCGAGCGGCCGCCGGAGACCTGCCAGGCCGAGAGGCCGGTGGCCTTGACCGCCGTGCCCCCGGTCGAAAACAGCAAGGCCGCCATCAGCAGCTGGAGGCGCGGGAGCAGCTCGCTCCGCCGCGCCGAACCAGCCGCGCCGCCGGTTGCGGTCACCACCGCCCGCGTGCTCATCGCCTTAGAGGGAGCCAGCCGCCGCCCGTTCGCCAGCCGCGGGGCGCGGCCGCGGCGCCGGGGACCGCTCACCGAGCAGCACCCGCGGCTTGATCGGCTTGAGGTCCAGCCCGAAGCGGCCGGTGGCGGCGCCGGTGACCAGCTCCATCGCCGCGTCTACCGAGTCGGTGAAGGTGAGGCGAGCGAGATCACCGGCGTCGATGGTCCCGGCGGCGAGCAGGGTCTCCTCCAGGAAGCCACGTAGCCCGGACCAGTACTCCGTGCCCATCAGGATCAACGGGAAATCCGCGATCTTGGCCGTCTGAATCAGCGTCGCCGTCTCGAACACCTCGTCAAGGGTGCCGAAACCGCCCGGCATGACGATGAAGGCGGAGGAGTACTTGACCAACATCACCTTGCGGACGAAGAAGTAGCGGAACTCGAGGAAGCGATCGAGGTAGGGGTTCGGCCTCTGTTCGTGCGGCAGGCGGATGTTGCAGCCGATCGAGCAGCCGCCCGCCTCATGGGCACCGCGGTTGGCGGCCTCCATGATCCCCGGCCCGCCGCCCGTCATCACCGTGAAGCCGGCCTCGGCGAGACGGCCGCCGACCTCGCGGGCCAGCTGGTAGTAGGGGTGGTCCGGTTGAAAGCGGGCGGAACCGAAGACGGTGACGCAGGGGCCCACGAAGTGCAGGCCGCGGAAGCCCTTGAGCAGCTCGGCGGAGATCCGCAGCAGGCGCAGCAGCTCCGAGCTGCGCGACCGCGGGCCCTCGAGGAGGCGCCTGTCCTCCACCGAGTGCGTGCGCCGGCCCCAGCGCGCGGAGCTCTGATTGGCCGTTTCCGCGGAGGTTACACGCTGTTGGATGTCAGACACTCACCGAGTCTAGCAGTCATGAAGGAGAGGCAATGACCACCCGACATTGGGCTCTGAACCTGGTGCTCGCCCTGGGCCTCAGCCTGGCCCTCGGCGTCCCCGCTGCCCGCGCCGCAGACCCACCAGCGCTTAAGGTGGATGCAACCCTGGAGGAGGCCGAGTTGTTGCCGACGATGAACTACGGGGATCTCGTCAAGGTTCGCGTTCGGGACGACCAGGAGGTTCCCGTCGCCGGCGCGGAGGTCACGGTCAGTGTGTCATTCGGGACCGCCAAGGTCTTCTCGGACCCCACCGAGCCACCGGCCGTGGCCGTGCAGGTCAAGACGAACGACCTGGGCGTCGCTACGGTTTCCTTAAGCACGCCCGAGGTCGACGCGAGCAAGGCACCTGCCGTCTTCGTGCTCCTCGTCATCGCCAAGAAGGGACCCTCGGCCGGGCAGGCGCAGGTTGGCGGCACTGTGGGCTCGGGGTTTCCCAAGACTTTCTTCAGCGATCGCGTTGCCTCGGAGCTGTTCCTCGGCGCCAGCTTCGCCCGCAAGTTCGATGCCGACGGCAAGAGCGAGGGCTTCAACGAGACAACACCCCTCGGTCGCCTCAGCATCGACACGCTGTGGAAGTACGAGTCCGAGAAGCGCGGGCACGGACGCCTGCACACGGGCCTCGAAGTGATCTTCAGCGCCTTCCCGACCGCTGCCGAGGCGAACGACGCCACCGGTATGACCACCAAGGCTGACGACAACACACCCGAGAAGTTCGTTGACTTCGCCGACTCCTTCTCTGGCCGGCTTATTCTCACCTGGCAACCGGACGCCTGGGCGAGTCACAGCCGTACGGGATCGCTGTCGCAGCTCCCCTACGATGCCCTCCGCTGGGGCCTCTTCGCCAAGGTCGGAGCCATCAGCCGTGACACCCTGACCGAGAACCAGGACTCGCTGATTCGCACGGCTCAACTCGGCTTCAGCCTCACGCACCACCAGACCGTCGACGCCACCGCAAGGCAGGATCGGCAGAACGTCGTTCCCGCCCGCTTCATCGAGATCTCCTACGCCTACTTCGAGGAATTCGGCAAGCGAAAGGACACCGGAATGGTGGTTGTGGACGCCGGCTTTCGCCTGGCAAGGACGGGCGGCACCGACTTCTACGCCGGGATCCACCTGGCTGGCGGCAAGGGGGAGGACGACGTCCGCGTCTTCGCCGGCTTCCTCTTCCACCTGGACAAGATCCCGACCCTCTTCTAGGTGGCCCTACCAATCGACCGGCAGCCGGATCTTGCGTTTCTGCCGGTCGAGGTAGAGCACGCAGCCCTCGCGGCGACCGAAAAGGAAGAGGTCGCGCAGCACCTCGACGTCGCGCCGGCAGTAATCGGTGACCAGGTCCAGGCGGCCCTGCTTGACCCACTCGAGGCTCTGCAGGCCGTCGGCCGACTTGCCCACCCCGAGCGTGGCCTCGGCCAGGGCGCCGAGACCGATCCGAAAACCGAGGCGACGGTGCACGTCCTCGAGCAGATCGAGGGTGGGTAGCAGGCGGTTGTAGTCCTCACCCGTGTAGCCGGAGAGCACGGCATAGTCGAAGCGCCGGATGTTGAAGCCCACCACCAGGTCAGCCACCTTGAGCAGCTCGACCAGCTCGCGCACCCTGCCCTCCTCGTAGACCTCGAAACGGCCCTCCTCGAGCACCAGGGCGACGGCGACGGCCACCCCCATCCGATGTGCCTTGTTCCAGCCACCGACGTCGTCGGCCGAGCGCAGGGTCTCGACGTCGAAGAGCACGGTGTTGTGGCCGGGCTCGCCAACGCGAGCGAGCGTGGCGGCGGGCGAGCTCAGCTCGGCGAAGCGGGTCTTGCGGCCTGGCGGTGCCTTCTCCCCTTGCGCCTCTTCGTCGTCCCGCCGTCGCGGCGGCACCGCCGGGCGCGCCGGCGGCGGAGCCACGGGCGCGGGCGGTTCCGGGAGCGGCGGTGCCGACGACGACGGCCCTGCCACCTCGTCCCAGGGCCGGCGTGGCGCCGCCACCAGGGCTGCCCGTGGTTTGTCGGCGGCACTCCGGGCCTCGGCCCCCGGCTCGCGCCGGCCGAGCAGGAGGTCGAGGGCCAGGGCGGCACCGCGTTTGTCGAGGGGCCGGTTGCCGTTGCCGCACTTCGGGCTCTGGATGCAGGACGGGCAGCCGTCCTCGCAGGCGCAGGTGGCCAAGAGGTCACGCACCCGCGCCAGAAGGTCGGGGAGATCGGGGAAGACCCGCGCCATGATCCCCACTCCACCCGGGTGGCCGTCGTAGAGGAACACGGCGCCGTTGCCCACCTGCGGGTGGAGCGGGTAGGAGATGCCACCGATGTCGCCGCGATCGCAGAGGGCGAGGAGCGGGCAGAGCGAGATGGCGGCGTGCTCTGAGGCGTGGAGCGAGCCGCCAAAGTGCGCACCGGCGAGGCGCAGCTCTTCCTCGCTCGCGCGCGGCACCTCCCACCACAGGCCGACCGTCTCGAAGCTCGACTCCGGCAGCTCCAGCGGATAGCGCCCGAGAAGCTCCTGCGAGCCCAGCCGCTTCTCTTCGTAGCCAACCACCCGCTCGCGCACCCGTAGCCGGCCCAGGCGACCAACGAAGGCGCCGAAGTCCCGCTCGGCGAGCACTTCCGTGACCTCGGTCTCTTTCTCCGTCAAGGGGGTGGTAAAGGAGTCCATCTGCACTGCCTCGGCCCACACCTTGCGGGCGTCGAGGTCGAGCTCGCGGATCAGGTACTGCCGGCCGGCGTGCAGGTAGATCGCCCCGGGGTGGCATTCGTGGAGCACGCGCACCCCGTCCACCGTGCCGAGCGCCTTGCCGCGCGCGCTGTCGACGATCGTGGTGGTGGCACCGACGCCGCGCAGGCTCACCTCGCGATGCGGCCGCCGGCGGGCAGCGTAGAGCTCGCCGCCGTCGGCACGGGCGAGGAGCTCGCCTTCACGCAGCAGCTCTCCCACCAGGGGCGCAAAGGGCTCGAGCAGCTCCTGATCGTCCTGGATCGAGAGCGGCAGCTCGGCGGCGGCACAGACCAGGTGAGCCCGGGCGACCGGCTCGTTCGTGGGATCGACGATCAGGCGCTCGCAGGGTCGCTCAAAGAACTCCTGGGGATGGTCGAGGATGTACTGGTCGAGGGCATCGGGCAAGGCCACGAGAGCGGTCAGCGACTCCTGGCCCCCACGCCCGACCCGCCCCGAGCGCTGCCAGGTGGCCATCATGCTGCCGGGATAGCCGACCAGGATGCAGGCGTCGAGGCCGCCGACGTCGATCCCCATCTCGAGGGCCGAGGTGGCGATCACCCCGGCGAGCTCGCCGGTGAACAGGCGGTGCTCGATGCTGCGCCGCTCCTCGGGGAGAAAGCCCGAGCGATAGCAGGCCACCCGCCGGGCGAGCTCCGGCTCCTGGCGGCGCAGCCACGAGTAGAGCAACTCGGTGATCCGCCGTGCCTTGGTGAAGACGATCGTCTTGAGGCCTGCCTCGAGGAGGCGGACGAAGAGCCGCAGGGTCGTCGTGTAGGGGCTCGCCAGGGGGCGCAGCAGCACGAAGTGCCGGCCCTCGCGCGGCGCCCCGGACTCCGCGACCCAACTGAAGGTACGGCCGGTGAGCCGGCTGGCGAACTCCTCGGCGTTGGCGGCCGTGGCCGAGGAGGCGATCAGCGTCGGGCGGCTGCCGTGCAGCCGACAGACCCGCAGCAGGCGCCCCAGAACGTGGTGGAAATGGCTGCCGAAGATGCCGCGGTAGGTGTGCAGCTCGTCGAGGACGATCCAGCGCAGGCTGGCGAGGAGGGGTTCCCAGCCGGCGAGCGAGCCGAGCATCCCGGCATGCACCATGTCCGGGTTCGAGATCACCACCCGGGGGGGCTCGGCCTTGATCCGCCGGCGTTCCTCCCGCGGCGTATCGCCGTCGTAGATCGCACAGCCAGCGAGCTCGGGGCCGAGGCCGGCGGCCGCCGCCAGGCCGAGGAGCTTGCCCCGTTGGTCCTGGCCCAGGGCCTTGAGGGGGAAGAGGAAAAGCGCCCGGCCAGGGCCGCCGGCGAGCGCCTCTTCGAGCACCGGCAGCTGGAAGATCAGCGACTTGCCCGACGCCGTCGGGGTGGTGACGAGGAGGTCCTCACCACGCCTGACCGCCGCCACCCCTGTGGCCTGGTGGCTCCACAGGCGCGCCGCACCCTGCGTAGCAAGGGCACGCGCGAGGGCGGGGGCCAGCTCGGGCGTGAGGCTACCGAAGGCCGCCTGCTGCGCCGGTAGGTAGGCGGTGAACGGGACCTGCGCCGCCAGCTTCTCGTCCCGCTTGAGGGCCTCGAGAAGCTCGACCAGGGACCCGAGGGCCGGCGAGCTCGAACCGGGCGGGATGGAGCCAGAAGGCATCCGCCCATGATACGGCAGGGCGATCAAGGGGGCCGGTGCCTGAGCCAGCGACTGCGATCACCACACTGGGAGCCCAGATCTTGACTGGTCCGTTTGACTAGTCATCTGCGAGAGATGAAGGCAAGTGACTTCAAGGCTCAGTGCCTCGGCGTCCTCGACGAGGTGGGCGAGACCGGGGAGACGGTGGTGATCACCAAGCGGGGCCGGCCCGTCGCCCAGCTCTCACCGTTCATCCCGCCAGGCGCGACCTATCCTCAGCATGCCCTGATCGGTACGGTGGAGATCCTCGGCGACACCTTGGAACCCCTGCTGCCTCCCGAAGCCTCATCGGCGGCACGAGGTGAGACCCCGTGAAGCTCCTCCTCGACACCCACATTCTCTTGTGGTGGATGGCCGGGGGCGACCGCCTCTCACCGGCGCAACGTGAGGCCATCGCGGCAGGGAGCGGCGAACACCCTTTCCTGGTTGCCGAGGTCTCGTTGTGGGAGATCGCCACCCTCGTCGCGCGCGGCCGGGTCCGCCTCGGCACCCCGCTCCGTGGCTGGTTGGAGCAGGCAACTGCCCCCCCGCTGGTGCGCCGAGTGGGCATCTCTCCCGCCATCGCCGCTGCCACGCTCGACCTGCCTTCGAGCTTCCAGGGCGACCCGGCCGACCGCCTGCTGGTCGCCACGGCTCGGGTCCTCCGCGCCACCCTGGTCACCGCGGACGAGAAGATCCGCAGTGCTCAGCTCGTCCCCACGCTGTGAGACAATCTCCGTGCTACGAAGTGCCGTTCCCCCCCATCCGCGAGAGCGCCCTCAGGAGACCTTCCCCATGAGCACCGCCGTCGAACAGGACCTCGACCACCCGACCACCAGCGAGGACTTCATCGCCCTCGAAGAACGTTTCGGCGCGCACAACTACCACCCCCTCGATGTGGTGGTGCAGCGGGCCCAAGGGATCTGGGTGTGGGACGTCGAGGGCAACAAGTACATGGACTTTCTAGCCGCCTACTCGGCGGTCAACCAGGGGCACTGCCACCCGCGGATCGTCGCCGCCCTGGTCGAGCAGCTGGGGCGCGTGGCGCTGACCTCGCGCGCCTTCCGCAACGACCAGCTGGGGCCTTTCTGCCGTGACCTCTGCCGGCTCACCGGCTTCGGCCGCGTGCTGCCGATGAACTCCGGCGCCGAGGCCGTGGAGACGGCGATCAAGGCCGCCCGCAAGTGGGCCTACACCATCAAGGGCGTGCCAGACGGCCAGGCCGAGATCCTCGTCTTCGACCAGAACTTCCACGGCCGCACCACCACGATCGTGGGCTTCTCGGCCGAGCCGCAGTACCGCGCCGGCTTCGGCCCTTTCACCCCTGGCTTCAAGATCTTGCCCTTCGGCGACGTCGAGGCCGTGCGCGCCGCGATCACCCCCAACACCGCTGCCGTGCTGGTCGAGCCCATCCAGGGCGAGGGGGGCATCATCGTGCCGCCCACGGGCTACCTCCAGGGCCTGCGCGAGCTCTGCACAGCCAACCGAGTGTTGCTCATCTGCGACGAGATCCAGTCGGGGCTCGGCCGCACGGGCAAGCTCTTCGCCTACCAGCATGAAGGCATCCGGCCGGACGCGGTGGTGATCGGCAAGGCCCTCTCCGGCGGTGTCTATCCGGTGTCGGCCTTCCTCGCCGACGACGCGGTGATGAGCGTCTTCCACCCTGGCGACCACGGCTCGACCTACGGCGGCAACCCAGTGGCCGCAGCGGTGGCCCGCGTCGCCCTCGACGTCCTGGTCTCCGAAGGCCTGGTCGAGAACTCGGCTCGTCTTGGTGCCTACTTCCTCGAGCGGATTCGTGCCATCGCCTCGCCGCACATCGAGCTAGTGCGGGGGCGCGGCCTGTGGATCGGCATCGTGCTCAAGAAGTCGGCCGGCGGCGCTCGGCGCTTCTGCGAGGCCCTGCAGCGCGAGGGCCTGCTCTGCAAGGAGACGCATGAGAACGTCATCCGCATCGCGCCGCCGCTGACCATCACCCAGGCCGAGATCGACTGGGCCTTTGCCCGCCTGGAGAAGGTGTTGACGACGGTCTAGGTAGAGGCCGCGCCGCTCGGGATGGGTTTCGGGTGAGGATCCGTAGGGCGGGTTTCAAACCCGCCCTGGTCGATTCTCGCCTACAGAACCTCTTCGGCGCGCCATTCGCCCTGGCAACGGCTGCACCGCCAGCGCTTCTGCGGGATGGGGATCGGAAAGCCGAGAACCAGGAGCGAGCCCACGAAGCCGGCGCGCGACCAGCGCTCGAAGGCGAGATTGGCGGTGCCACAGCGGGGGCAGCGCGGTTCACCCGGCTGGTCTTCGGCGGTGGCCAGGCCCACTTCCGCTACCTCCAGCGGCTGCGCCAAAAGCGCTTCGGCTGCCTCGACCTGCTCGGCCTCCACCAGGACCTTGACCCCACCCACCGCCTGCGCCATGAACCAGTCGAGGCGGACGACGTTCTGGTCCGCCAGGCGCGCCGCGATCCCGGCCGCTTCCAGCCGAGCACAGACCAGCTCGGCCTCCCAGGGTGAGTGAAACCGTGCCACTTCCAGCCAGGAAGCGGCTACCAGCTCGGGATTGGGTTCCTCGCTCCGCATCGTCCGCTGCGTGAGCCGGGCAAGCCGCATGCCCGGCCGGCAACCCGAGCCTATCGCCCCTGGCGTCCCGCGACGAATCTGCCGCCGGTCCCCGGCGCCGACGTGTCAGGCAGCAGATTCAGTACCGGGAACCGTAGCCACCACCGGACGGCCGGCTCTCGCGCGGCTTCGCCTCGTTGACCTTGAGGGTCCGCCCCCCGAAACTGCTCTGGTCGAGGGCCTGCACTGCGCGATCGAGGGCGTCGTCGGCGATCTCCACGAAGCCGAAGCCGCGTGGCTTGCCGGTCTCGCGGTCGTTGATCAGGCTGACCGAGTGCACCTCGCCGAACTGGCCGAAGAGGTCGCGCAGCTGATCATCGGTGGTACTGAAGGGGAGGTTCCCAACGTAGATCTTCTTGGCCATAGCTCCTTACTCCATCCCGTGCGGCAAGCCGGGGCAACGAACGGATGAGGATGACGAGGGGACCCGGCGACGTTCCCTCGACATGCGGCAAGCGTCAGAGTGGGCGCGAGGTACGGCCGGAGCCAGGAGAGCGGCCAGGACCTGGCGGGACCAGGGCAACACAGGGCTCTTCTTCCACCAACTTCACGAGCCACCAGCTGACAACACAGCATCGGGTCGATCACCACGCGACAACGCACGAGCAGTACCGGAGGAACGTTTTTTTCAATGTATCACACTGCTTTTGTGCCGGCCAGGCCGCGAACGTGACAGGGCGGGCACGCTAGCGCGGTGGAACCTCGGGGGACGGAGCGGCTTCCGGGCCGAGAGCGCCAGCTGGAAGCAGCTTGCGAGCCAGGCCAAGGCGGTCCTCGGCGGCGTGCAGCAGCTCGGCAAAACCGCTTCGCTGGGTGGCGCTCACTGCCACGCCGTCGTAGCGGGCAGCGAGGCTCGCCGCCACCTCCGGCGGCAGGCGATCGACCTTGTTGAGCACCATCAACCGCGGCAACTCGCCGAGGTCGAGGTCGGCGAGCAGCCTCTCGACCGCTTCCACCTTGGCCTCGAGCTGAGGGTCCGACGCATCCGCCACGTGGAGGAGGAGGTCGGCGTCGGCCAGCTCCTCAAGGGTGGAGCGGAAGGCCGCCACCAGGTCCGGCGGCAGGTCGGCGATGAAGCCCACCGTGTCGGTGATCACCACCTCGCCCTCCCGGGGGAAACGCAGACGCCGGCTGGTCGGGTCGAGGGTCATGAACAGCTTGTCGGCCGCCGGGATCTCGCTGTTGGTGAGCGCGTTGAGCAGCGTGCTCTTGCCGGCGTTGGTATAGCCGACGATCGAGAGCACCGGGATGCCCTCGCGGCGACGCTTGCTGCGCCGCAGGTCGCGCTGGCGGCCCAGGCTCTCGACCTCCTTCTCGAGGGCGCGGATGCGGTCGCGGATCCGCCGGCGACCGATCTCGAGCACCGTCTCGCCAGGGCCCCGGCCGCCGATCCCGCCGCTGAGGCGCGACAGCCCGGCGTCCTTTTCGGTGAGCCGCGGCAGGGCGTACTTGAGCTGCGCCAGCTCGACCTGCAGCTTGCCGTCGCGGCTGGCCGCCCGCTGGGCGAAAACGTCGAGGATGAGCTGTGTGCGGTCGATCGCTTTGAGGCCGGTGGCGTCCTCGAACTCGCGCGCCTGGGCCGGCTTCAGGTTGAGGTCGAAGATCGCCACGCTCGCCCGCCGGCGCATGCCTTCGAGGACGATCTCCTGCAGCTTGCCCTGCCCCACCACCGTCTTGGGATGGACCTCCTTGCGCTTCTGGCGCACCGTGCCGGCGATCACCACCCCCGCCGAGCGCACCAGCTCGAGCGTCTCGGCGAAGTGCTCGTCGTCCGGGCTCAGGCCGATGACGAGCGCCCGCTCTGCCTCCCGGCCGGCCCGCGGCCCGGCCACCCGAGCGAGCTGCGCCTCGAGCTCGCGCATCGAGGCGTCGAAGTCGAGCTGCAGGCGATGGATGTCCGGCGCGCTGGTCAGGCGGAAGGGCGACCTGCCCTCGCCGCCGTCCGCTTCGTCGCCATCGGCGACCAGCGCCTCGGGGTCCACCTGCGCGACGTCGATGCGGCCCGGCAGGCCGCTCGGCAGCACCTCGACCGCGGCCACGCAGTCGAGCCGCAGCAAGGCGAGGTCGTTCAAGTCGTCGCGGGTCAGCGGCTCACCCTTGAGATGGGTGTGCACGAGGCGCAGGCCGCGAAAGCGCCCCGTGCCGCCGCGCAAGCGGCCGATGTCGGGGAGCATCAGACCGTTGGCGTCGCCGACGATGACGCTGCGCACGCTGCCCTCGCGGCCGAGCAGGACCCCCACCTGGCGGCCGAGGTCGGCCGAGATCTCGGTCAGGTGGCGGGCGAGCTCCGGCGAGACCACCTCCTCGGGGTCCACCCGCCGGCGGTAGGTGCGTTCGAGGGCGCGGCGCTGAGCCGCCGCCAGGCCCTGGACATTGCCTTCGATGGAATCGGAAATAGGGCCTCCGTAGCGGCTAGCCGAGCTCGCGCAGCCGGCCGCAGAAATGAGAGAGGGGCTCGTCCGGCCGGAAGAAGGCGAGGAACTCGTCGATCCGCCCGATCTCGCGCGGCGCCTGTGCGGCGTCCGCCCATTTGAGAAAGGGAACCAGGAAGGGCGTGGCGTGCTCGAGCTCCAGGAGCAAGAGCCGCGCCGTCGCACCGCCGGCAGCGAGGAAACCCGAAGAGTCGTAGATCTGGAAGATCTCGGCGAGGTCGTAGGGCACCTGCCGCAGCTCGACCGCCAGGCCGCGCGCGGTCCGCTCGAAGATCGCGTACTGGGCCCGCGGGTCACGGTTGAACGGCAGGCCGACGGAACCCACGTTGACCACTCGCCCGGCGGCGAGGTCGCGCACCATCGGACGGTGGGTGTGGGCGCAGACCAGCAGCGGTTCGGCGACCGCCGCCAGCTGCTCGCTGAGCTCCCGCTCACTCGACCACGGCCCCAGGCCCTCGTTGTTCGAGCGCGGTGTGCCGTGCACCAGCCGCAGCTCCGGGAGCACCTCGGAGGCGAGGCTCGGCGGCAGGGCGGCGATCAGCTCGATGTCGCCCGCGGAGAGCTCGGCCGCCATCCAGCGCGCCGCCGACCACTCCTCGGTGAACTGCCAATCGTCCGGCACCCGGCCCTGCCGGAAGTCGAGCATGTAGTCCTCATGGTTGCCCTTGACCGCTCGCCAGCCACGTGCCCGCACCCGCGCAACGACCGCGCTCCCCTCCGGCCCCCGGCCCACCAGGTCCCCACCCACCAGCACTTCGTCCACCCCCTGGCCAGCGAGGTCGGCGAGCACCGCCTCGAAGGCGGGGACGTTGCCATGGATGTCAGCGAGGACGGCGACGCGGGGCACGGAGAGATTCTAGCGGAGAGGGCGGGGGGTAGGTCTTCCCTGCTTCCCGTCCGGCGAAGGGACCATGCGGCAACTCTAGGCCTGCCAAAGCGAGAGGAAGAGCCTCCCTCTCCCTCGCCCACCTCCGGAAGCGGAAAGTGCATCTACATAGCTCGTGGCTACCTCTGGTACCACCACTTGCAAGGGAGAATGCACCATGAGACGAAGGACCATTGCTGTCGCGCTTGCCCTGAGCTTCCTGACTTCGTGGGCCGCCACCGCCTCGCCCCCTCCACTTCAGCCGCGAACGCCAGCCGCGAAGACAACGCAACGGCCGCTCCCTGCCGACACCGCCATCGCTCGCGTAGTCCTCAAGTTTCGCGAAGGATCCCTCGTCCGCCTGCGGGACAAGCAGCTCACGGCCGTGGACAACGGTGTCGCCGACGCAGCACGATTGGCTCGCAGCGGGCTCGCCGCCGCTACCGTGCAACAGGACGTCGAGAAAGCCCAGCAGATCATCGCTCGCTCGACCGTCGCCCGCGGGGTGGGCCGTCTCTTCACTGCCGATGAAGTAGCCCTGAGCGCTCGCAGGGTCGCCGGCGAACAGCGCGGCGGCAAGGAACTGGCTGATCTCGACCTCTACTTCGAGGTCAGCGTTCCCGAGGGTTCGACTTCTCGCAGCGTCAAGCCGCTCGTCGACCAGCTGAACGCGCTGCCGAGTGTCGAGATCGCCTATGCCGAGCCCGTCCCCGAGATAGCGGCGGCGGACATCCCACCCACGACGCCGAGCTTCGTAGCGCAGCAGGGCTATCTGGGCTCGCCCCCTCTGGGCATCGGGGCAAGCGCCAACTGGGGCCTCTCCGGGGGGAGAGGCCAGGGCGTCAAGATCGTCGACATCGAATATGGCTGGCGAGTCGATCACGAGGATCTGCCGGCCTTCTTCCATGGCGGTGGCGACCGCTGTGATTCCGACGTCAACAGCTCGCTATGCCTGGCGGTCGAGAACCACGGCACGGCGGTGATGGGCGAGATGGTCGGCGTGGACAATGCCTATGGCGTGACGGGCATCGCCAACCAGGCCCAAGCCGGCTGGGAGAGCGTCCTCAGCCAGTCGACGGCCAGCGCCATCGCCAACGCCGCGCTGGTTGCCGACGTGGTCCTGATCGAACTCCACCAGCGCGGCCCGGCAAACGGCACCCCTTGCACGTGTAACACAAGCCAGTGCGACTTCATCGCCATGGAGTATTGGCAGGCGAACTTCGATGCCATTTCCACGGCCACCGCCAACGGCGTGGTGGTGGTGGAACCCGCTGGCAACGGATCATCCGACCTCGACGACCCAGCCTATGCAGGCGCCTTCGACCGCACCGTTCGCGACTCCGGCGCGATCCTCGTCGGGGCCAGCGAAGCCGATGGCGCCACTCCGGCGTGTTTCACCAACTTCGGCAGCCGAGTCGACCTTCACGGCTGGGGCGAGGGAGTTACCAGCACCGGGTTCGGCTATCTGTTCAACGGCAATGGCGATCGCAACCAGTACTACACCGACGTCTTCAACGGCACTTCCTCGGCCTCGCCGATCGTCACCGGGGCGGCCGCCGTCCTGGCTGGCGTGGCGCGCGCGAGCTTCCTGCCGTTCTCGCCGACGATCGCCCGCAACGCGCTGGTCGCCAGCGGCACTCCGCAAGGGAACCCGACTTCGAAGCACATCGGTCCGCTGCCGAACCTTAGCGGCGCGATCCCTCTTCTCTATGACGACCGGCCGACGGCCTTCTTCACTTCCAGTTGCGCTGGCCGCACGTGCTCGTTTGACTCCTCGGGATCGAGCGACGACCACGGCATCACGAGCCGCGCCTGGGCCTTCGGTGACGGCGGTACGGCGACCGGGACCGTGGCGGTGCACACCTACGCGACGAGTGGCACGTTCCAGGTCTCGTTGACCGTCACCGACACCGCCGGCCAGCTCGACTCTGCCTACCAGAACCTCCTCATCGACCTGCCGCCCACGGCGACCTTCGTAGCGAGCTGCTCGGGGCTGTTCTGCCAGCTCAATGCCTCGGCATCGAGCGACGACCTAGGGATCTCCAGCTATCGGTGGACCTTCACTCCCGGCTCGACCGCCTCGACGCCGAACCCCATCTACAACAAGACCTTTTCGACCGCCGGCACCTACCTCGTGACCCTGACGGTCTTCGACACCCACGGGCAGTCCGCCAGCACGCAACAGTCGATCACCGTCTCCGGCAATGGCCTGGCCTTCGACACCGTGGGCTGGGGCAAGGACAACGACAAGTCGGACTTCCGCCTCCGCCTCTACCACGAGACCGGATCGGGCCAGATTACCGCCGGCATCAACGGCGTCACCAACGGCCAAGCGATCGCCGGCGACTGGAACGGTGACGGCGTGGACTCGATTGGCAACTACGTTGTGAGCACAGCGACCTTCTATCTCCGCAACACGAACTCCAAGGGCGCCTCCGACCTCACCTTCGTCTTCGGGACGCCGGGAGCCAACCGCCGTGCCGTGGCTGGCGACTGGAATGGCGACGGCGTCGACACGATCGCCCTCTACGAACCGGCAACCGGCACGTTCACCCTCCGCAACAGCAACTCCGCTGGCGCCGCGGATGTGACATTCACCTTCACCGGCGCCGACCCCAGCTGGCTGCCGATCAGCGGTGACTGGAACTGCGACGGTAACGACAGTGCGGGTCTCTACGACCCGGCGACGGGAACGTTCTATCTGCGCAACAGCAACTCGACGGGTAGTGCGGACCTGAGCTTCGTCTTCGGTAGCATCAATAGCGGCAACCAGCCGGTAGCTGGGGACTGGAACAATGACGGCTGGGACTCGATCGGCGTCTGGGACCCGCTGACCGGCTTGGTAAGCCTGCGCGATCTCAACTCCGCGGGCGCGGCCGATCACCAATTCGCCTTTGCCAACCAGGGCAAGATGCTGGCAGGCGACTGGGACGGCATCTAGCGCCTTCGGCGCGACTCTTCCCACGTGGCGGTCGGCGCGAGCCGGCCGCCATCTCCCCTTCCTACAACCACCCCTTCTCCCGCGCCAGGCGCGCGGCCTCGATGCGGTTGGCAGCGCCGAGCTTGGAGATCGCCTCGGAGAGGTAGTTGCGCACGGTGCCCTCGGCGAGGTGGAGCTCCTGGGCGATCTGGCTCGACGAGAGGCCCTCGCCGGCTCGGCGGAGCACTTGGCGCTCGCGGTCGGTCAAGGGGTCTGCTTCGGTCCAGGCCTCGGCGGCGAGCTCGGGAGCGATCGCCCGCCCCCCGGCGGCGACGCGCCGTACCGCCGCCGCCAGCTCCGAGGCCGGCGAGTCCTTGAGCAGATAGCCGGCGGCGCCGGCTTCCAGGGCCCGGCGCAGGTAGCCCGAGCGGGCGAAAGTGGTGACGATGACTACCCGCGCCCGCCTGCCGCGCTCGCGCAAGGCCTGCGCCAGCTCGAGACCGGTCAGGCCGGGCATCTCGATGTCGGTCACCACCACGTCGGGGTCGAGCTGGCTGGCGAGCTGCAGGGCCTCGTTGCCATCGCCCGCCTCCCCCACCACCTCAAGGTCCCCTTCGATCTCGAGCAGGGCAGCCAGCGCACCACGCACCAGCGCCTGGTCCTCGGCCAACAGCAGACGGATCATGCTGCTCCCGCGGCGGCCAAGCACAGCGGCGTCGAAGCGCCAGCCTGCAGGGGCAGGCGCAGCAGCAGGCGGGTGCCACCGTCCACCTGGCGCTCCACGCTGCCACCCAGCTCTGCAATGCGCTCGCGCATGCCGGCGAGGCCGGCGCCCTCGGGTGCGCTGCCGCCCCGGCCGTCGTCGGCGATCGTGAGGAGCGCCACGCCGGCCTCCTCGCGCAGGCTGATCTCGCACCGGCTGGCAGCGGAGTGGCGGACGACGTTGGTCACCCCTTCGCGGAGGGCGAGTGCGAGCGCGGCCTCGGCCGTGCTCGACAGCGACGGCGAGGCGAGCTCCACGGCCAGGGAGATCCCGGCGGCCTCGCAGGCCAGCCGGGCGCTCGCCACCTCCTCACCGAGGCCGCTCGCGCGGTAGCCGCGCACCGCCGCTCGCACCTCGGCGAGCGCCTCGCGCGAGATGCGCTCGACCTCGGCGATTTCCTGCCCCGCGCGCTGGGGATCGCGCGCGAGGAGCTTGCCCGCCAGCTCGGCCTTGAGGGTGACCAGCGACAGGGTATGGCCGAGGAGGTCGTGGAGGTCGCGGGCGATGCGTTCGCGTTCGGCGAGCTTGGCCAGCCGCTCCACCTCGTCGTGAGCGAGGCGCAGACGGGCGCGAGCCCGATGGCGCTCGGCTCCGAAGATCGAGATCAGGCCGATGACGATGGTGAAAACGGCCCCCGGCACGAGGAAGGGCAAGGGGACGTCCAGCCACCATCCTTCGAGGCCGAGGGCGACGGCAAGGACGGCGATCACCACCAGGGCCCGCCGGCTCGGTGGCAGGTAACCGGCCGCGGCCGCCGCGTAGATGAAGAACACGCTGGCTCCGGCGTTGAGCGGCGTAAGGAGGGCTCCCAGCAAGGCCATGGCGGCGACGCAGAGCAACCGCGTGCGGCCCTGGACCCAGTAGCTCCAGAAGTAGAGGGGAAGAAAGGCCAGCGTGCCGAGGCCCGTCGCCAGCCAGACCCACGGTGAAGCACCGGTGATCGCGGGCATGACGACGAGGTTCGCCAGGTAGATTAGCCAGAGGTAGGGCAGCCAGCCGATCTCGGGGTCTCTGGGCAGCAGGCGCATGGTCGCTCGCGATTGTCGCACCCTTTGGCGGGGCGCTCAGCGGACGCTCACCTCGTCGACCTCCAGATGGAAGCTGCCTGGCCGGCCGGCGGCGAAGAGCAGGGCCTTGAGCTCGGAGGCTGCGAGCCCGGGGAAGCGACCCAGGGAGAGCACGACCTCCTGCCACTCTCCGGTGACCGCGAAGCCCTGCTCGGCCGGCACCCGCTGCAGGTTGGCCGAGAACAGCAGCAGCCGGTAGCTGCCGGCGTCGCCGCGGGCCCAGAAGCGAAGCTCGCGGGCCGCCGAGGCATCGACCGGCGCCATCGGCTGCGGGCCTGGGAAGAGCATGGCGCCGGCCCACGGGAAGGGAAAACCGGGACGGATCTCGCCGTCGATCGCCAGCGCACCGCGGCTGCCGAGAGCGCCGCCCTCCTGACGGCCGATCCGCACCTGCGAATGGCCGCCCAGCCGCTCGTCGGTGGAAGGCACCCAGCCGGCCCCCGTCCTCGCGAGCTGGTCGGCCGCCTCGAAGTCAGCGAGCAGCCCGAGATCCAGGCGAGGGCTGAGCTCCCTCGCCGCAGCGGCCGCCGGGTGCCGCTGCAACTCCCTGCCCCGCTTCCAGACCGCGACGATCGCCCGGCTGGCTCGGATGTCCACGGTCGGGTCGCCAGCGACGAGGACGAGGTCCGCCACCAGGCCGGGCGCGATGCGGCCGCGGTCCGCCAGCGCGAAGACCCGCGCCGGTACGGCCGTCGCCGCCGCGAGCGCCGCCGTCGGGGTGAGGCCGGCTTCGACCAGCAGCTCGAGCTCGCGGTGGAGCGCGGCGCCGTGGGCCGTGCCCGGGTTGGGCGCGTCGCTGCCGGCGAGGAGGGGCACACCCGCGGCGTGCAGGCTGCGGACGCTGGCCATTGCCGTCTTCACGCTGAGCCCGGTGCGGGCTGGGAACGCGCCGCCGAGGCCCTCTTTCTCCTCGCCGGTGAGAAACGGCGCGAGCTGCGCATCCTCGCGCAGAGGCGCGCCGCCGGGAGTCCCCGTCGTGCTCGCCAGCACCACGAGCGTCGGGACGACGAAGGCGCCCTTCGCCTTGGCCAGCGCGACGAAGCCGGGACTCGCCGGCCGGTCGACGAAGAGATGGGCCAGCCCGCTCGCGCCCAGCCCGAGCGCCTCCGCGGCGGCGGCGGCGGTGCTGGCATGGACGAGAGAGAGCTTGCCGTGCCGCTGGGCCGCCGCCAGGACGGCCCCGAGCGTCGCGCGATCGAGCGTCGGGGTGACGGCGCCATAGAGCGAGCCATCCTCCACGACGGCCTTGATGTAGTCCGAGCCCTCGGCCAGCCGGGCAGTGACGAAGCCCTCGGCATCTTCCGGCCGGCTGAGGGTGGGGATCGCCTGGCCGAACTGCGTGCCGTGACCGCCGGGCGCCGTCACCAGCGTGCCGGCCGAGAACAGGTCGGCCCGCCCGTTGGCCTCCCCTGCCGCCTGCTCGCGACGCTTCTCGGCCGCCCAGCCGACGTCGGTGAACATGTCGAGCTCGGTGGTGACGCCGAAGACGAGGGCGCGTTCCAGGGCGTCGCCGAAAGCGTGGGTGTGGCTGTCGATGAGCCCAGGCAGCAGGGTGCGGCCCCGGCCGGCGATCGTGCGGGCACCCGCGGGGACCGCGATGTCCTCCCCCACCGCCGAGATGCGCCCCTTCGCGACCACCACCGTGGCGCGGGGCAGCACCTTCTCGCCGTCGAAGACGCGGGCGCCGACGATGGCGAAGACCTCGTTCTCCGGAGTGGCGTTCTCCTGGGGGGCGCTCTCCTGGGGGGGGCTGCCAGCCAGCTGCCGGCCGCCGGCCGGCATGGCTACCGTGGCCCTTGCCGCCGCAACCATCACGGCGAGGAGGACGACCACCGCCATGATGGCCAGTGGACCTCTGGGCAGATGCCCCGCCTCGTCGCCGGCGCGGAAGGCCGAGCGGGCGACCAGCAGGCAGAGGAGGGAGAAGGCGAGGAGGTAGGCGAGGTGGCCCAACACGGGCGCGCCCACGTCCTGGCCCTGGACCTTGAGGGCGAGCTGGGCGAAGTGGTAGGCCGGCAAATAGGGCGCGATGGCGCGCAGGAAGCCCGGCAGCAGGCTGACCGGGATCCACAACCCGGAGAGGAAGGCCATCGGTAGGCTGATGAAGTTGACCACCGCCGGCGCCGCGCTGGGCCCGGCAAGGCAGCCGATGGCGAGCCCGAAGACGCAAAAGGGCAGGGCCCCGGCGACGAGCGTCGCCGCCAGGCCGAGCCAGGTGCCGAGGGACATGCGCACGCCGCCGGCCACCGCTCCCAACAAGCCGAGGGAACCGACGATCAGCGCCCCGAAGAGCAGGCTCATGGCGATCTTGCCCAGGAAGTAGGCCGAGATCGGCATCGGGCTGGCCCGCTTGACGAGGAGCCAGCCCTGTCCGCGCTCCGCCGCCACGCCCACCCCGAAGCCGAAGAGCGAGGCCGACATCACCCCGAAGGCGCCGTAGGTGGCGATCAGATAGCTGCGCATGGATACGCCGCCGAAGCTGCCGCTCAGGCTGAGGCCGAAAAGCAGGTAGAAGAAGACGGGAAAGCCCAGGGTGGGCAGCGAATAGCCGGGAAGGCGCAGCAGCTTCAGGAACTCGTACTTCGCTTCCAGAGCATAGAGGCGCAGCCGTGCCGCGAGGCCCAGCTCGTTGCTGCCGGTCGGGGTCTCGTCGGCCGTCGCATCCTCGAAGGTCAGGCTGGTCATCAGGCGGCTCCTCTCTGCGCCGTCGGCGCGGTGGTCAGGGCGAGGAAGGCGTCCTCGAGGCGGGTCGCCACCACCTCGAGGTCGGCGAGGTCCGCATCGCGGTCGAGCAGCTGCCGCACCACCAGCTCGGCCTCCGTCGCCAGGATCTCCACCCGGCCGCGGTCGAGGCTGGCACTCACCACTCCCGGCAGGCGCAGCACCTCGGCGAGCGGCAGGCGCGTCGCGCAGCGCACCCGCCGGCTCACCGACCGGGCCTTGATCTCGACCGGCGTACCGTCGGCGACGATACGGCCCTGGGCGATGACCACCACGCGGTCGGCGAGCGCGTCGGCCTCCTCCAGGTAGTGGGTGGTGAGGAGCACGGCCCGCCCGGCCGCCGCCAGCTTGCGGACCTCTTCCCACAGGCTACGGCGCGCCTCGACGTCGAGGCCCAGGGTGGGCTCGTCGAGAAAGAGGAGCTGGGGATCGCCCACCAGGGCCAGGGCCAGGGCCAGTCGCTGCTGCTGGCCGCCGGAGAGGCGCCCGGCGCGGCGGTCGGCGAGCTCGTCGAGGCCGCAGGTCGAGAGCACCTCGTCGAGGGGCAGGGGCCGCGGGTAGTAGGCGGCGAAGAGCCGCAGGTGCTCGCGGACGGTGAGCGTCTCCGGCAGCTTCGCCACCTGCAGCATCGCCCCAGCCCGCCGGCGGGCAGAGGCCTCGCGCGGGTCGCGGCCAAAGAGCCGGGCACTCCCCTCGGAAGGCGTCGCCAGCCCGAGCAGGAGCTTGATGGCGGTGGTCTTGCCGGCGCCGTTGGGCCCCAGGAGGGCGGTCACCTGGCCGGCGCCAAGGGCGAGGTCGACAGCTTCCAGGGCGACGACGCTGCCGAAGCGATGGGTGACGCCAGCCAGCTGGGCGATCACCGGCCGGGTGATCACCGGCGGGGCGGGCAAGGCTGGACCGCTCCTGGCCTCGTTGATGGTCTGATTCATCTCGCGAGCCTCCTCGCCGCGCGAGGTGGCGCAGCGAGAGCATGCTCGCCCGCCAGCGAGTCGACCGGGCAGAGTGGATCGTCATCACCTGGGGTGACGGTTGTCATGCCCAGGGGGCAGGCGGATCTAGACTCGCTCCGGCGGAGGCGTGCCCTCCCGGGGAGGAAGAGATGTCAACGTGGTTTCTTGGCTCGCCCACTCGACCCAGGCAACCGTCCGGCCGGCCCCGGCCCGGTGAGTACGCGGCCTACGCCGAGGAGGACATCGCGGCCGTGGGAGGGGATGACGCCGTGGCGGCTCTCGTGGCCGTCGCCGAGGAGACCCTCGGCCTCCTGGGCCCGCTCCCGGAGGAGGCCATCCGCGGGCTGCGCTACGCCCCGGAGAAGTGGACGCTCAAGGACATCGTGGGCCACCTGTCCGACGACGAGCGGATCTTCGCCTACCGTGCCCTCTGCCTGGCGCGCGGAGAGTCGCTGCCCCTCGCCGGCTTCGACGAGAAGCTCTACGCGGCCAACGCGGCCTGCGAGGAGCGCCCCTGGACGGAGCTTCTCGCCGACTACCGGGCCGTGCGCCAGGCCTCCTTGACCCTCTTCGCCGGCCTCGACGCGGCCGCCTGGCAGCGGGCCGGCGTGGTCAACGGCTACCCGGCCTCGGCCCGCGGCCTGGCCTTCCACATCGGCGGCCACGAGCTCCATCACCTGCGGGTGCTGCGCGAACGCTACCTGCCGCTCCTGCCGGCTCAACCGACGAACTTGTAGCCGTAGCCGCGCACGGTGAGCAGGTACTGGGGGCGCGACGGCTGGACTTCGAGGCGCTGGCGTAGCCAGGCCACGTGGACGTCGACCGTGCGCTCGCTGGGCATCGCCTCGGGTCCCCAGACAGCATCGAGCAGCTCGTTGCGAGACAAGGTCTCCCCCCGCCGCCGGATGAAACACCGGAGGAGCTCGAAGAGGCGAGCTGAGAGATGGACCGGCTCCCCGCACCGCCACACCTCGACCTCCCGAAAGCGCACCTCGATCTCGCCGAAGCAGTAGGGGCCCTCCTCGGCCGTGGGCACCGTCCGGCCCGACCTCGCCCGCCGCAGCAGGGCCTCGATGCGAGCCAGGAGCTCCATCGCCTCGAAGGGTTTCGGCAAGTAGTCGTCGGCCCCGGTACGCAGGCCGACCACCCGGTCGACGACCTCGCCGAGGGCGGAGAGCATGAGGATCGGCGTCGACACGCCGCGGCGGCGCAGCTCCCGGCAGACCTCCAGCCCGTCGAGGCCGGGAAGCAGGACGTCCAACAGGATGAGGTCGTAGGGCTGGCTCGCGGCAAGCTCGATCCCCGCCGGCCCGTCGCGGGCCGCGCTCACCTCGAAGCCCGCAGCCTGCAGCCGGTCGCTGAGCAAGAGCACCATGTGGGCCTCGTCCTCGACGAGCAGGATGCGGCGCTTCACAGTCCCTCCAGCACGGGGAGGTGGAGGGTGAAACGGCTCCCTTCGCCGGGCCGGCTCTCGACCGTGACGCGGCCACCGTGCGCCTCCGCCACGTCGCGCACCACGGCGAGGCCCAAACCGCTGCCCTCGACCTGGTCCCAGCGGACGCGGGCGCTGCGGAAGAAGGGCTCGAAGAGGCGCCCTTGCTCACTCTTAGCGATCCCCATGCCATGGTCCTCGACGCTGATCTGGACCTCGCCCGGCGGCGCGGCCGCGCTTTGCACGGCGACGCGCATCCAGCGGGCCGGTTGGCCGTACTTGAGGGCGTTCGAGATCAGGTTGGCGAGCGCCGCCTGCAGTGCCCGCGGGTTGCCGAGCACCCGCTGCGGGCAGGGCTCGAGCGCCACCTCGACCGCGAAACCGGCCTGCTCGATCTGGCGCTTGGCGCGCCGCAGGGCACCCTCCACCACCTCGGTGACGTCGAGCGGCTGCCGCTCCACGCCCGCCACGCCGGATCGTTTACGGGCCAGGTGCAGGAGGTTCTCCACCATCTCACGCAAGCGCAGCGTCTCATCCTGAATCAGGCTGCCGTACTCCCTCACCTTCGCCGGCTCGGCAGCCAGGGCATCGCTGAGGTTCTCCCCGGCCGTGCTCAAGATGGCGAGCGGCGTGCGCAGCTCGTGGCTGACACTCGCCACGAAGGCCAGCTGGTCCTCCGCCAGCCGCTGGGCCCGCCGCGCGAGCACGAAGATCAAGCCGGCGGCGAGCGAGATCAGGGCGAGGGCGGCGAACGACCCGATGAGCGTCCGCCGGCGTGCGGCCGCGACCTCCTCCGCGATGCTGACCGGGCCGCGCCGCAGGAAGAGCTGCCAGTAGCCGGAGTAGACCGAGCGGGCCCAGAGTCGGCGAAACCAGCGATGGTCCGCCGCGGAGGGCGGATGCAGCGAGTTGGGCGGGGCCTCGCCACCGGAGGGCGGCCGCGAGCCGAGACGTGGAAGCTCTTCACCATCGGTCCCGGCATCGACCAGGCCATAGGTGGTGTCGACACGTCCGAAGTCGTCGAGGGAGCTGATCGGGAGGTTCGAGTAGACGAGCTCGCCGCTCCGCGCCGCAACCACCGCGACATCGACCTGGTCGAAGTTCGGTGGCACGAAGAACAGGCGGGTGAGCGCCGGGAGGAACTCCCGCTGTAGGGTGTCGCGATCGAGGCGGAGGACCAGCCAGCCGGCGGCGAGCCCACCGCCTGGTTGTGACGGCGCCAAGCGTGTCTCGATCAACACGGCCGGAAGGTAGCTTGCGACCAGCAGCGCCGGCCGCTCGCTCACCTCCGGCCCGGCGGCCGCTCGCGCCCCACGGGCATGCAAGGCGACGAGGGCGTCGCGGCAGCGTCGCGCCTCCGCGGAAGCTCCGAGGGGCTGGAACGTGGCCGTCGCCGCCTCGAAGCGTGCGAGCTCGATCTCGCCGCCGGGCCCTTCGCGCGCCACGAGAACGTCCTTGAGCAGCGCCGGCCAGCGGCTCCGGGCGCGCCATCGCTCGAGGCCGGCCACGACCTGGGCTTCGAGGTCCGGCTCGGCGCCGGCACGAAAGCTGGCCGCCAAGCGCTCGATCTCACTGTCGAAGGCCCATTTGAAGTACATCCCGGACTGACCGGTGGTCCCGTTGAGGCGCGCGTGCTCGTAGACCTCGAGCCGGCCGAGCCAGTCCCACTGCACCTTGGCGAGGTACCCGACCAGAACGGCTAGGCCGAGGAGGAGGGCGGCCGCCACCCCGCGGAACGGACGTGGGCTCACCGTTCGAGAATACCTTCTGGGAGGCGGCTTAATCTTCTTAACAAAGTCTTAGCCTGGCGTTTGCCCCGGTCCCGGCCCTCGTCTCTAGACTTCGCCGCAGCTCCGCAACACGGCCCGTAACACGGCGACGGAAGGAGGACGAACCATGCGCGAGGTCCGACGGAACGCAGGACGGCTCTTGGCTACCGGCATCACGGTCACGCTCGCCGCCTGCGGTGGCGGCGGCGATGGGCCCACCGCCCCACCGAGCAACCCACCCAGCAGCGAGAACTCAGCGAGCGCCGAGATTTCCGGTAGCGGACAGAGCCAAGCGCTGAGCTACTCCAGCGCGCGCAACACCGTGTTCTGCACCCGCAACGCCGGCTGGGCTTCGCTGTGGGTCCGCCTCGCCCGCGACACCGCCGCCAACGGCGACAACGGCCCCCACATCGACCTCGACCTCTGCAACCACACCGGCGGCGGCACCTTCGTGGCACAGCCTGCCGAGCTGGCCAGCTGCGGGGCCGAGAAGACGTTTGACGTCTACTGGCATCCGGGGGACGGCACGACCTTCGCGAATCAACCGGCGAGCGGCGGCTGCATGCTCCAGCTTACCCAGGCAGGCAGCCGCCTGACCGGCACCTTCGCCTGCCGCGGCCTCGGCGAACGGGGTGGCAGCCGCACCGTCGATGTGCTCAACGGCAGCTTCGCCTGCACCGAAAGCTGAGTGCCGGCCTAGGCCCCGTCGGGAACGTTGGCGTCCAGCTCGGCGAGCCAGACGGTGGCGGGAGCGTCGCTCGGCGCCCGCCAATCGCTGCGCGGCGACAGCGAGCCTCCCGAGCCGACCTTCGGGCCGTCCGGCAGCGCCGAGCGCTTGAACTGGCTCTCGGCGAAGAACTTCTGCAGGAAGACCCGCAGCCAGCGCTTGATGGTCGCGAGGTCGTAGGCGCGGCGCTCGCTCTCCGGCGTGGCGGGCGGCCAGGAGCCTCGCTCGCGATCCCCCCAGGCGTGGAGGGCGAGGTAGGCCACCCGGGACGGCCGGAAACCGAAGCGGGAGAGGTAGTAGAGGTGGAAGTCCTGCAGCTCGTAGGGGCCCACGAAGTCCTCGGAGCGCTGGGCGGGTTGGCCGTCCCTCGCACCCGGGATCCCCGGCACCAGCTCCGGCGAGATCTCCGTCCCGAGAATGGCGAGCAGGACCTCGCGCGCCTCGCTCCCCAGCTCGGCTCGTTCGGCCTGCCAGCGGATGAGGTGGCGAACGAGCGTCTTCGGCACCGAGGAGTTGACGTTGTAGTGCGACATCTGGTCGCCCACACCGTAGGTCGTCCAGCCGAGGGCCAGCTCGGAGAGGTCCCCGGTGCCCAGCACCAAGCCGCCGTGATGGTTGGCGAGCCGGAAGAGGTGCGAGGTGCGCTCGCCGGCCTGCACGTTCTCGAAGGTACGGTCGTAGACCGCCTCGCCACGGGCCGCCGGATGGCCGAGGTCCGCGAGCATCTGTTGGCAGGACGGCCGGATGTCGATCTCCGCGGCGCTCACCCCGAGGGCGCGCATCAAGCGCCAAGCGTTGGCGTGAGTGCGGTCCGAGGTGGCGAAGCCGGGCAGCGTGTAGGCGAGGACCTTGCTGCGTGGCAGGCCGAGGCGGTCCATCGCCTTGACGGCCACCAACAGCGCCTGGGTCGAGTCGAGACCACCCGAGACGCCGATCACGACCTTCGCGATCCCCGTGGCTGAGAGCCGTTGGGTCAGGCCCTGGACCTGGATCTGGTAGGCCTCGGCACACCGCTCGTCGAGCTTCTCGGGCTCACTCGGCACGTACGGGAAGCGCTCGATCCGCCGCAGCAGGCCCTCGCAGGCGGCCGGCAGCTCGAGATCGAAGTCGATCCGCCGGAACCTCGCCAGGGCCGCCCGCTCGGCCCGCACCGCTTCGTGAAAAGACGTCTGGCGGGTGCGCTCGGCGGCCAGGCGCTCGAGGTCGAGGTCCGCCACCAGCAGCTGCTCTTCGCCGGAGAACCGCTCCGATTCGGCGAGCAGCCCACCGTTCTCCCAGATCATCGCGTGGCCGTCCCAGGCGAGGTCGGTGGTCGACTCGCCGGCGCCGGCGGCGGCGTAGAGGTAGGCCGCCAGGCAGCGGCCCGACTGCGCGGCGCAGAGCAGGCGACGGTAGTCGGCCTTGGCGATGGTGACGTTGCTCGCCGAGAGGTTGCACAGCACGGTGGCGCCGGCGAGGGCCGCCCGGCTACTCGGCGGCACCGGCACCCAGAGGTCCTCGCAGATCTCGGCGTGGAGAACGAAGCCTGGCAGGTTGCGGGCGGCAAACACGAGCTCGCTGCCGAAGGGGACCTCTTCGCCGAGCAGGCGCAGCGCGTCGCGGCCGGCGGCGGCAGCAGGTGCGAAATGGCGCACCTCGTAGAACTCCCGGTAGTTGGGCAGGTAGGTCTTGGGGACGACCCCGAGCACCCTGCCACGGGCGACCACCACCGCACAGTTGAAGAGCCTGCCGTCGGCGAGGAGCGGTGCGCCGACCACCAGCACGGGCACGAGCTCGCGGCTGGCCGCGACGATCTCTGCGAGGGCTGCCTCGACGGCCGTCTGCAGCGCCTGCTGGTGAAAGAGGTCTTGGAGCGAATAGGCCGAGAGGCCGAGCTCGGGGAAAACCACCACCGCCGCTCCCACCGCCGAGGCCTGGGCGGCGAGGTCGAGGGCCAGCTTGGCATTGCGCGCGGGCTCGGCGAGCTGGCAGCGAGGTACCGCCACCGCCACCCGGCAGAAGCCCTGGGCGTAGAGGGAGTGAAAGGAGGTCGCGGCCACGGTCGGATTCTACATCTCGGCCGGCGGCGCCTCGGGCGGCAGACCGCGGGCCTCGAAACCGTCTTGTTGTTGGTGGCTGGCCACCACCCGATGAGCGATCACGACGGCGCCTACAAGCTGCTTTTCTCCCACCCGCGCATGGTCCTCGACCTCCTGCGCGGCTTCGTGGCCGAGCCCTGGGTGGGGCGACTGGACCCCGCGACGCTCGAGAAGGTCAACCCCGCCTACGTGAGCGACGAGCTGCGCCACCGCGAGGACGATCTCGTCTGGCGCTTGCGGCTCCATGGTGACGACTGGCTCTATGTCTACCTCCTCCTCGAGATGCAGTCGCGCAATGACCGTCACATGGCGGTGCGCGCCCTGGCCTACGTCGCGCTGCTCTACCAGGACCTGCTGCGCCAACCGGAGCGCTTGCCGGCGGGTCGCCTACCGCCCGTCGTACCTCTGGTGCTCTACAATGGAGGCCCGAGCTGGTCGGCACCTACGCGGCTCCGCCCCCTGCTCGCCGAGGCGCCGGCCCTCCGGCACCACGCGCCCGAGTTCGGCTACCTGCTCGTTGAGACGCGGCACCCGGCGACTGCCGGGCTCGCTGCCGAGGGGAACCTGGTCGCGGCCGTCTTCCACCTCGAACAGAGCCGGAGCCTCGCGGAGGTGCGGGACCGCCTCGACGCTCTCGGCGTACAGCTCCGGCAGGCCGCGGGTGAGGACCTGCGGCGGGCCTTCGCCAGCTGGCTGCGTCGGGTTCTTCTGCCGGCCCGCCTCCCCGGGATGAACATCCCCGAGCTGGCTGACTTTGAGGAGTGCAAGCTGATGCTCGCCGAGACCATCTTGGAATTGACGGAAAAGCTAAAGACTGAGGCCCTCGCTGCGGGTAGGCCGGAAGGCCGGACGAGAGGACGAGCGGAGGGCGAGGCCACGGGCCGCCTGCTCGGCGAACGGCGCCTCCTCGCGCGCCAGCTCCAGCTGCGTTTCGGCGCCCTCGAGGCGACCGTCCAGGCCCGGATCGAGGCCGCCGGCGAGGAGGAGCTGCTCTGCTGGGGCGAGCGCCTGCTGACGGCCTCCGAGCTCGGCGAGGTCTTCGCCCCCTGATTCGCTGACGGCACCTCACCCAATCACTCGCCCCCACTGACGCCGAGATCCGGCAGGAGTTCTCCATGCGCCTCTACGCCTTCCAGGGCCTGCGCTACGGCCGCCCGGCGGCCGCCATCGATCCGCTGGTGGCCCCACCCTACGATCAGATCGACGACCGCCTGCGCGACGAGCTGCAGGCGAAAGACCCCCATCAGTTCACCTGGCTCACCCGCCCCGTCCCCGGCCAGGCGGGTGACCCCTACCGCGAGTCGGCTCGCTTGCATGCATGCTGGCTGGCCGACGGCAGTGTCGTCCGCGACGCCGAGCCAAGCCTCTATCCCTACGAGATCCAGCTCGCCGGCGGCGGCCGCCGCCTGGGGTTGTGTGCGCTGGCAGGCGTCGAGGATCCGGCGAACGGGATCATCCGCGCCCACGAGGCAACCCTCGACAAGCCCCTCGCCGACCGCGTGGCGCTCCTCAAGGCCAACCGGGTGGACCTCGAACCGGCCTTCTTTCTCGCCGAAGACTCCGGCCAGCTCGACCGTTGGCTGAGCGAGGACACCGCGACGGCCCCACTCGTCGCCGAGCACCGCGACCCCGACGGCCACCTGCACCGGCTGTTCCGCGTGAACGACCCGCAGCGCATTGCGCGCTACCGGGACCTCCTGGCACCGCTGTCGGTCGCGATCGCCGATGGTCACCACCGCTACAAGACGGCCTGCCGCTATGCCACGGAGATCGGTGCCGAACCCGGTACGGCCGCCGGCGCCAAGCTGACCGTGGTGACCAGCATCGCCTCCCCCGGCCTGACCATTGATCCCATCCACCGCGCGCTGTCGACCTCCCTCGACATCGAGCGGCTCCCCCCCCTCCTGCGCTCTCGGCAGGCCGCCAGCGCGACCGACGGCGCCGCTTTCGCCGCCGCCGTGGCCGCAGCCCCGCAACCGGCCCTCGGCGTGTGGCCGGCGGGCGGCCAGCCGGAGATCTGGCAGCTGGACGCCGCCAAGGCGCCGGAGACCCTGCCGGCGGGCCAGCGCGACCTCGCCGTCTCTCTCCTCCATGGCATGCTCCTTGCCGCGCTCGGCTACGCCCCCGAGACGGCGACGGACGGCACCGTGATCTACCGCGCCAGCCCCGCCAAACTCGCCCAGGAGATCAAGGAAGGGCGTCTTGCGGTTGGGCTCTTCCTGCCGCCGATGACGCCGGCGGCGTTCGCCGCCGCGATCGCTAACGGCGAGCTGCTGCCCCCGAAGTCGACCCGCTTCTTGCCCAAGGTCTTCTCCGGGCTGGTGTGGGCTGACCACGACGCGCGACTGGCCTAGGTTCGCAGGGCGAGCTCGATGCCGACGCGCCTCAACCCGGACGACAAGCCCGTCGTGCAGTTCGACGCGCAGCTCGAGATCTCGCCCTTCGCCCTTTTCCGGCGCCTCAAGAACGGCGAACCGCTGGCGCTCTACGACGCCCGACGGTCACCCGGCCCGCTTACCTTCGCCGAATCCGAACCCTGGCCCGGGGAGAGCTGGAGCCCAGCCGAGGATGGCCGCTTGACGGTCCTCTTCGACGACGACGGCAGCGAGGCCTATCCGCTGGGCCAGGAGCTGGCCTCGGCTGGGTGGGAGAACGTGCGGGTGCTCTTCGGCGGTCTCGAGCTCTATCGCTTCGCGCTCGATCCCGAGGTGGTAGGGGCCGAGACGTTTCTGGTGGGCATGATGGACACGGAGCGCTGAGGCTAGCTCGGCAGCGCCTTCGGTCTCCCCGCCGCCAGCAAGGGCAGCACGTAGAGGGCGATGGCGCCGGAGGCCAGGGTGCCAAGCCCGACGGCGAAGCCGAAGCGCTGGGTGGGCGGGAAGCTCGAGAGGGCAAACAGGCCAAATCCGAGGGCGATCACCACCGAGGCGCTGATCACGGCCCGCCCCATCTCGGCGCGTGCCCGCTGCCAGGCGAGGCGGGGCGCCAGGCCTTCCTGCCGCGCCCGGCGCGCCGCCGCGGCCAGCTGGATCATCGAGTCCACCCCGATGCCGATCGCCACCTGCGCGCCCGGCGAGGAGATGAAGTCAAGGGTGAAACCGAGCAGGCCCATCAGCCCCAAGAGAAAAAGGGGGATCAGCGCCAGCGAGGCGACCATCGCCAGGCCGCTGGCGAGGGACCGGGCGACCCAGGCACCGATGAAGAAGAACAGCACCAGCAAGCCGAGAAGGCCTTCGAGGAGGCTGCCGGCCACGAGGTCCGCGAGCTTGCCCTGGAGCTCGAAGAGCCCGCCCATCTGCCGCAGCTCGAGGCCGCTCGCCCGCACGGCCTCGGCCAGCGAAGCCATCACCGCCGCGCGCGGCGCCTGCCGTGCTCCCTCGCGCATGCGCAGGAAGACGTGGGCCTCTTGCCGGTCCGCGGCGACGAACGCAAGGCTCACTTGGTCGTAGGCCGGCTGCGCGAGGACATCGAGGAGCGTCGCCGCCGGAAGCAGTGCAGCGAACGGCGAGGCCTGGCGGGCCTCGGCGACGAGCGGCACGACCGAGAGCGAAACTCCCACGTCTGGGGCCGCGTCGAGGCGTGCCTGCAGGTCCTTGAGCTTGGCCATCACGGGCTCGCCGTCGACGCGGCCCCCGCTGTCATCCGCAACGATCAGTGACAACGGGCTCGAGCCGCCGTCGGCGTCGATCTTCTCAAGCCCCACCCGCAGAGCGCTCCCGGGTTTGAAGTAGGAAAGCAGGCTCGCATCGGTCGACAGCCGGAAGACGCCCAGCCCGGCGAGCAGGCATAGGCCCATCAACACGAGGCCCGGCCGCCGCCGGATCTCGCCACCGACCGCCAACCCGCCGAGGGCCGGGGACGGTCGGACCCCGAGCAGAAAGGGCGGTACGAAGAGGTAGGCGACGAGGATCGCCACGGCGGTGCCGAGGGCGCCGGCTAACCCCAGCTCGCGAAGCGGCTTCGCCGAGGCCCACAGCAACGAGAGGAAGCCGAGGCCCGTCGCCGTCATGCACCAGAAAGAGGCCGGCAGCGTCAGACGGACCGCCTCGCGCACTTGCGCGCGGCCGCTGCCGGCGGCGAGCGCCAGGCGACGCCAGTTGGTGGTCATGAACAGGGCGTGCGAGAGGGTGAGGACGAAGACAATGGTGACCAGGTTCGCCGTCAACAGCCCGATGTGGTGCCCCGTCAGCCCCAGCAAGCCGAGCGTGGCGGCGCAAGCCGTCAAGCAGGCACCGAGCGTCCCGACCACCACTCGCGGCGAGCGGAAGAGCAGACCGATCACCAAGGCGAAGACGAGGATGGCGCCGACGCTGAAGGTCTCGAGGTCGGAGAGCAACGAGCGGCGGATCAGCTCCACCACGTAGGGCACCCCAGAGATCACCACCTCGAGCCCCGACCGGCGCGCCGCCCCTTCGACGGCCGCCACCACCGTCCGCGGCTCGCCTTCGCCGAGCTGCACGATGAGGTTGCTCGCCTTGCCGTCCGGGGCGACCAGCAGGCGGCGCCAGAACGGGCTCGCGAGGGCGGCGGCCGGGCTCGCCGGCCCGCGGGTGAGGCTCTGAACGCTGGCGACACCGGGCAGTTTGGCAAGCTCATCGCTCAGGGCCTGGACCTTGGCCTCGTGCTCGGCCGAGGGCAGCGCCTCGGCGGCGGCGCGCAGGATCAGCTGCGGCCGGCTGGGGAAGCGGCGCTCGATCTGCTCCGAGGCTTGCAGCTGCGGGTCGTCGGTGGCGAAGAAGAAGCCGCTCTCGACGCGCGGTGCCAGGTCCACGCGCCAGAGAACGAGAGCGATCGTCGCCGCCGCTACGGCGAGGAGACCCACCTCGGCCAGCCGCCCGCGAGGCGGCCGGGAGCTCGCTTCGTCCACCGAACCCTAGGCGGCCAGCGCGGCCAGAGTGGCCGCCAGCAGGCGGTAGAAACGACCGACGGTGGGGACCTCCACCCGCTCGTCCGGCGAATGGGGGAACTCGATCGTCGGCCCGAAGGAGATCATGTCGAGGCCGGGCTTCTTCTCACCGATGATCCCGCATTCGAGGCCGGCGTGGACGGCGCCCACCTTGGGCGCAAAGCCGAGCACCTCTTCGTGGGTCCGCTTCATCACCTCGAGAAGGGGCGAGGTGAGGTCCGGCTTCCAACCCGGATAGCCCGTCCCCTCGTCGACCACGGCGCCGGCAAGGCTGGCGATCGCCCTGATCCGCTGGCGGGTGGCTTCGAGCGCCGAACCCACCGAGCTGCGGCTGCTCATCGCGATCTCGAGCTTGCCCTCCACCTCGCGCACCCGCGCCACGTTGGTGCTGGTCTCGACCAGCTCCGGGATGTCGTAGCTCATCGCCAGCACGCCGTGCGGCAGGGCGGTCACCAGCTGCAGCGCCCGCGCCGCCGTCGCCACCGTCCAGGCTCTGCCCGAGGCCGGACCGCTCGCGATCTCCCAGCCCAGGCCGGGCTCGGCGGGGCGGTACTCGTCGCGGATCGCCGCCAGCTCGGCCTCGAGGCGGTCGCGGGCGTCCACCGCCATCGCGTCGGGGCAGATCACCTCGGCGCTCGCCTCACGGGGAATGGCGTTGTGCTTGTCGCCACCGCCGAAGCTCGCCAGGGTGAGCGGCACGTCGAGCGAAGCACGGTAGATGGCCCGTGCCAGGAGCTTCAGGGCGTTGCCGCGCTGCAGGTGGATATCGGTCCCCGAGTGGCCGCCCTTGAGCCCGAAGAGCCGCACGGCCAGGCGGCTGGAGCCGGCCGGCACCTCGCCCTGGGCCAGGGGCAACGACAGGTGGCTGTCGGCACCGCCGGCGCAGCCGACGGTCAAGATGCCCTCCTCCTCGGAGTCGAGGTTGAGCAGCCGGCCGCCCTTGAGCATCGCGGCCTCGAGGCTCGAGGCGCCGGTCAGCCCGCGCTCCTCGTCGATGGTGAAGAGCAGCTCGAGGGGGCCGTGGCGCAGCGCCTCGTCTTCCATCACGGTGAGCATGGCAGCGACCCCGATCCCGTTGTCGGAGCCGAGCGTCGTGCCCTGGGCTTTCAGGTAGTCACCGTCGAGCACGGGCTGGATGGGGTCCTTGTCGAAGTCGTGGGCGACGTCGGAGTTCTTCTCGTTGACCATGTCGAGGTGCGCTTGCAGGATCACTCCCACGGCGCCCTCGGCACCGGCGGTGGCCGGGACCTCGACCACGACGTTGCCGGTGGGGTCTTCACGGTGCCGCAGGCCGCGACGCTCGGCCGCGGCGATCACGTAAGCCCGCATGCCGGCCTCGTTGCCGGAACCGCGGGGGATGGTGAGGATCTCGTCGAAGTGGCGCCAGAGGGATTTCGGCTCGAGGTCGGAAACGAACGTCATGGCGGGATCTCCAGGTCGAGGAGCAAGGAAGGGCGAACGCCAAGCCGTTCTATCGTACCACCGGGAGATGCTGGCTCCAGGCCGCGGGCTGCTACAATCCTCCGAGTTTTCGCTCCAAGCAGTGGTCCGGGTCCCATCCGTCCACCGGTGGCTGTCGACACCAAGGAGAGCTATGGCTGCCTCAAGTGAGAAGAAGTTTGAGCCCTTCGTCCCCGCCGGGACCGTGATCCCCGAGTTCACCCCCAAGGCCATCCTCTTGGGCGCCCTTTTCGGGATCATCTTCGGTGCCTCGACCGTCTACCTCGCCTTGAAGGCGGGCCTGACGGTGTCGGCCTCGATCCCCATCGCCGTGCTCTCGATCTCGGTCCTACGCTGGCTCGGCCGCGGTACGATCCTCGAGAACAACATCGTGCAGACCATCGGCTCGGCCGGCGAGTCGATCGCTGCCGGGGTCGCCTTCACCATCCCCGCCTTGATCTTCCTCTCCGGCGGCGCCGAGTTCTTCACCTACTTCAACATCTTCACGATGGCCTTGATCGGCGGCATCCTCGGCGTGCTGTTCATGGTGCCGTTGCGCCGCTCGCTGATCGTCAAGGAGCACGGTACCCTCCCCTACCCCGAGGGCACGGCCTGCGCGGACGTGCTGGTGGCCGGCGAGAAGGGCGGCCAGCTGGCCAGCAAGGTCTTCGCTGGCCTCGGCATGGGGACCCTCTTCAAGTTCCTGATGAGCATCCTCGGCCTGTGGAAGGAGACCCCCGGCTACTCGAGCGGGCGGGACTCGAGCTTCCCGCGCGCCACGGTGGACTGCAACATCGTGCCGGAGTACCTCGGCGTCGGCTACATCATCGGCCCCCGGATCGCAGGCGTGCTGGTGGCCGGCGGCGTCCTCTCCTACCTGGTCCTGATCCCCTTGATCGCCATCATCGGCGACTCGGTGCCGGGCGTCCTCAAGCCGGCCACCGAAGGCCTGATCCGGGACATGAACCCCGACACCATCCGCAACTACTACGTCCGCTACATCGGTGCCGGGGCGGTGGCCGCCGGCGGACTCATCACCCTGATCAAGACGCTGCCCACGATCGTCTCGGCCGTTCGCGACAGCTTTGCCAACCTCAAGGACACCAAGGCTGGGCGGGTGATGTCCCGCACCGAGCGCGACATCCCGATCACCTTCGTGGCCGTCGGCGCCCTCGCCATGGTGGTCATCGTCGCCCTCTTACCGCAGCTGCCCGGCACCATCGGCGGCCGGCTGCTGATGGGCCTGCTGATCGTCGTCTTCGGCTTCTTCTTCGTCACCGTCAGCTCGCGCATCGTCGGCATCATCGGCTCATCGTCGAACCCGATCTCGGGGATGACGATCGCTACCCTGATGGGCACCTGCCTGATCTTCGTCGCCCTCGGCTGGACGGGCGAGGCCTACCAGGCGATGGCCCTCTGCGTCGGCGGCATGGTTTGCATCGCTGCCGCCAACGCCGGCAACACCAGCCAGGACCTGAAGACCGGTTACATCGTCGGCGCCACGCCGGTCTATCAGCAGCTCGGCCTGATGATCGGTGTCCTGGCCTCGGTGCTCGCCGTGGGCTTCACGATGAACATCATCGACGGCGCCCAGGTGAACGACGCCTTGGTGCAGGGCCACGCGATCGGTTCGAGCACGTATCCGGCACCGCAGGCGACCCTGATGGCAACCATCATCCGCGGCGTGCTGGCCCAGGACCTGCCGTGGAGCCTGATCTTCGTCGGCGTCTTCATCTCCATCGTCGTCGAGCTCTGCGGGATCGGCTCGCTGTCCTTCGCCGTCGGCGTGTACCTGCCCCTGTCGACGACCTCGCCGATCTTCATCGGCGGCCTGATCAAGCTCCTCGTCGACAAGATCTCGGGCCACGAAAGCGATGAGTCGGAGATCTCGAGCGGCATGCTCTATGCCACGGGCCTGGTGGCCGGAGGATCGCTCCTCGGGGTGGTGATCGCCTGGCTTCAGGGCCTCACCCAGGACGCAGCAGCGCAGCGTTCCTACGCGCAGTGGATCCTCGACGCCGTGGGCGTCCACGGCTGGGAGCACCTCGGCCGCTGGTCGGACGTGATTGCCGCCGTGATGTTCGGCATCCTCTGCGTCTTCCTCTACCGCGCCGCTCGCCAGAAGCTGGAGGCCGCGCGGTAGCTCAGTCGGCGATCGGTAGCTTGGACGGCTCTCCGGCCACCTCGCGCACCAGCTTGGGCACGAGGTAGCCGGGGAGCTCGGCGCGCAGGCCCCGCAGAATCGCCCGCCCCGCCTCCTCCCCCACCTCGAAGTGGGCCGCGCCCTGCACCCGGTCCAGGAGATGCAGGTAGTACGGCAGAGCGCCCGCCGCAAACAGGGCACGCGACAACGCGGACTGCGCCGCCACCGAGTCGTTGATCCCGGCGAGCAGCACCGCCTGGTTGAGCACCGTCACGCCGGACCGCCGCAGCCGCTCGATGGCAGCGGCCACGGTCTGGTCGATCTCCGCTGCGTGGTTGGCATGGATCACCATCACGGGCTCGAGCCGGCTGCCGGCGAGCCAGCGGAGGAGATCGGCGTCGACCCGCGCGGGAAGCACCACCGGCAGGCGGCTGTGGACGCGCAGCCGCCGCACATGGGGCACCGCCGCCAGGCACTCGGCCAGCCGGGCCAGGCGCTCGTCCGGCAGGGCCAAGGGATCGCCACCGGAGAGCAGCACCTCTTCGATCGACGGGTCTGCCGCCACGTAGGCGACCGCCGCCTCCCAGCCGGAAGCTCCGGTCTGCGCCTCCGGGTAGGGAAAGTGGCGGCGGAAGCAGTAACGGCAATGGATGGCGCAGGCCCCGGTCAGCACCAGCAGGGCGCGGCCGCGGTACTTGTGCAGGACGCCGCGTGCCGGCAGGGCCCCCAGCTCGCCGAGGGGGTCGGTGGTGAAGCCGGGAACCGTCGCCTCCTCGACGCCCAGCGGCAGGACCTGGAGAAGCAAGGGGTCCCGCGCGTCTCCCGGCCGCATCCGCGCCACGAAGGCACGCGGTACCCGCAGGGGAAAGAGCCGGGCCGCCCGTTCGGCCGCCGGCAGCAGCTCCGCGGGAAGGCCGAGCAGGCCGAGGAGCTCCCCGGGGTCGCTGACCACGGCGGCGAGCTCCCGCCGCCAGCCAGCCGGCTCGGGGGCCGGCGGCTGCGTGGTGCTGAAAGATTCGGGTATCATGCCCGCTGGTCTCGACGGGCGGCGATCACTCCGCTTTTCCACGCGCAAGACAACTCCAAACTCTGGATGAGGAAAGCATGGCCACGTATTACACCAACCAGTTCCGGTCGGGACTCAAGATTATGCTCGACGGTGAGCCGTACAACATCGTCGAGAACGAGATGGTCAAGCCCGGCAAGGGGCAGGCTTTCAACCGCGTCAAGATCAAGAACCTGAAGAACGGCAAGGTGATCGAGCGGACCTTCAAGTCGGGGGACTCGGTCGAGGGCGCCGACGTCATCGAGACCGAGATGCAGTACCTCTACCACGACGGCGAGAAGTGGCATTTCATGGTGCCGTCGACCTACGAGCAGTACGAGGCCGGGGAGACGGCGGTCGGCGATGCGGCGCAGTGGCTCAAGGAGCAGGACACCTGCTACGTGACGCTGTGGGATAACGTGCCCCTCTCGGTGACGCCTCCCGCCTTCGTCATCCTCAAGGTCGTCGAGACCGACCCCGGCGTGCGCGGCGACACCTCCTCCGGCGGCACCAAGCCAGCCAAGCTCGAGACCGGCGCCGTGGTCAAAGTCCCCCTCTTCATCCAGGAAGGCGAAGTCCTGAAGGTCGACACCCGCATCGGCGAGTACGTCTCGCGGGCGTGATCGACTGGCAGCCCACGGCGCGCCGCGCCGCCCTCGAGCGGCGGGCCGCCGTCCTCGCCGAGGTCCGGGCCTTCTTCGCGGCCCGCGGCGTGCTCGAGGTGGAGACCCCCCTGCTCTGCCATGGAGCCGTCCCCGACCTCCATCTGACGAGCTTCGCGACCACCTGGCGCGACCCGGCCGGTGAGGCGGAGCAGCTCTTCCTGCAAACCTCGCCCGAGTACGCCATGAAACGGCTGCTGGCCGCCGGCAGCGGGCCGATCTACCAGATCTGCAAGGCCTTCCGCGCCGGCGAGAGCGGCCGCCGCCACAACCCCGAGTTCACCATCCTCGAGTGGTACCGCCCCGGCTTCGACCACCATCGGCTGATCGACGAGGTCGACGCCTTGCTCGCCACCGTCCTCGGCACGCCCGCCGCCGAGCGGCGCTCCTATGCCGAGGTCTTCAGCGAGCACCTCGGGGTCGATCCTCACGCCGCCGACATCGACCTCCTGGGCGAGGCGGCGGAGCGCGCCGCGCTGGGCCCTCTCCCCGACCTCGACCGCAACGGCCTCCTCGAGCTGCTGCTCGCCGTGGTGATCGAGCCGCGCCTCGGACGCGAGCGGCCCACCGTGGTCTATGACTTCCCGGCCTCGCAGGCGGCGCTCGCCCGCATCGAGCCGGGGCCGCCAGCCGTCGCCGAGCGCTTCGAGGTCTACGTCGCGGGGGTCGAGCTCGCAAACGGCTTCCACGAGCTCACCGACGCGGCGGAGCAGCGCCGGCGCTTCGCCGCCGACCTCGCCGCTCGCCGCCGGCTGGGCCGCGAGCAGCCGCCTCTCGACGAACGCTTCCTGGCCGCCCTCGCCGCTGGCCTGCCGGCGAGCGCCGGGGTCGCCTTGGGGCTCGACCGGCTGGTGATGCTCGCCCACGGGGCCGAGCACCTCGACGACGTGCTCGCCTTCCCCATCGCCCGCGCCTGAGGGGCCGCAGGCGGGCCTCTCCGGCCCTCCTGGAGGCGCGCGGCCCGTGCTATTCTCCGCACGAAGTTACCCACAAATCGTGTTGTTTGTCGTTGCTGGGCTGGCCCGGCGTCTGCCGTGGCCCCGAGCCCGAAGGAGGCGTCGTGAACCGTCCCTGGCCACAGCTCATGCCCCTGGCACTGGCCTTCCTGCTCTCCCCTTGGGGCCTCCTCGCCCAGGAACCTGCGGCGAGCGAGGCGCCCACCGCCGACGAGGAGACCGCCAAGGTCGAAGACGTCATCGTGGTGACGGCCTCGCGCTCCGAGCAGCGCCTGCAGGAAGCCCCAGCCACGATGACCGTGATCACCGGTGAGGACCTCGAACGGGAGCCTGCCGACGACTACGGCGACGTGCTGCGCAATGTCCCCGGTCTCAACGTCTCGCAGATGAGCGCCCGCGACATCCAGGTCACCGGCCGTTCCTCGACCAACAGCCTGGCCGCCTCCGAGCTGGTCCTGCTCGACGGCCGCACCGTCTACCTCGACTTCTTCGGCTTCGTGATGTGGGACCTGCTGCCGATCAATCCCCGTGAGATCAAGCAGATCGAGGTGGTGCGCGGGCCGGGCAGCGCGGTCTGGGGCGCCAACGCCCTCTCCGGCGTCATCAACCTGATCACCAAGACGCCGCGCGAGGCCGCCGGCACCAGCCTGCAGCTCGGCGGCGGCGAGCTGGGGACGCTCTTCGGCAGCCTGTCGCACGCCGGTGCCGCCGAGCATGCCGCCTACAAGATCTCGGCTGCTTACTACGAGCAGGACCCCTACGAGCGCCCGACGGGCAACGTGCCGGGGACCAACACGCCGTACCCGAGCTTCAAGAACGGGGGAACGGCGCAGCCGAAGGTGGACTTCCGGCTCGACTTCGACGGCGATCCCAGCTCGGTCTGGACGCTCGGTGCCGGCTATGCGGCGACCGACGGCATCATCCACTCCGGCATCGGCCCGTTCGACATCGACAAGGGCACGGCGTTCTCCTACGCCAAGCTCGGCTGGACCAAGAACGCCTTCCGGCTCAACGCCTTCGTCAACGTCCTCGACGGCGAAGCCGACAACCTGCTGACCCGGGGCCTCGACGGTAAGCCGATCAAGCTGGGCTTCAAGAGCGACACCTACAACGTCGACGCCTCGAACGTCTCCCTGCTCGGCAATCACCACGTGCTGACCTACGGCGGCAACGCCCGCCACCTCACCTTCGATCTCACCATCGCGCCGGAAGGCAAGGACCGCGACGAGTACGGCGTCTTTCTCCAAGACGAGATCCTGATCGGCAACTCGGTGCGTTGGCTGGTCGGCGGCCGCTACGACGACCTCGACCCGATCGGCGGCGTGTTCTCGCCCCGCACCAGCCTGATGATCTCGCCCAACCCGAACCACACCGTGCGACTATCGTTCAACCGCGCTTTCAAGTCGCCGTCGCAGATCCAGAACTACCTGAACGTCACCATCGTCAACCTGGTCAACTTGCCGACCGGGCCGTACATCTTCCCGTCGCTGGCGATCGGCAACCCGAACCTGCAGGAAGAGCGCCTCGACGCCTACGAGATCGGCTACGTGGGTAGCTTCGGCCACACCACCTTCACCCTCGCCGCCTACCGCAACGAGACCAAGGACTCGCAGGACTTCTACACCGCCGCCACCTACACCGCGGCCAACCCGCCGCCGGGCTTCCCGCTGCCCGCCTTTGTGCTGGCCGTGCCGCCGCCGCAGGGCCTTGCCGGGCTGCTGCCGTCGCGCTTCTCCTACCGCAACATCGGCAAGTGGGTCGACAAGGGCGTTGAGACCTCGCTGTCCTGGCGCTCGGGCTCGCCGTGGAGCTGGAACTTCAACTACTCCTACCAGGCGGACCCCGACGTCACCGGGATCCCCCAGGACGAGGTGAACCTGCCGCCCCGGCACCGGCTGAATGGCTCGATCTCCTACAACGGCATGCGGTTCTTCACCAACCTCAACGCCAACTACCAGGACAAGGCCGTCTGGACCGACGTGCTCGACTCTCGCTTCCACGGCCCGACCGACGCCTTCACTCAGATCAACGCCACCGTCGGCTATCGCTTCACCGACACGTTCACCTTCTCGGTGATCGGCAACAACATCTTCGACGAGCGGGTCCAGCAGCACGTCTTCGGCGACATCATCAGCCGCAAGATCATCGCCCAGGTGCTCTGGGACTTCTGAGCCGAGCCAGGCCCGGGGACCCCTCCCCGGGCCACGGCTCCGGCCGTGGCCGCCCCGAGGCCCGAATCCCCGCTCGGATGCAGCGCCGGCCTAGACGCCCACGGTCTCCCCCACCGCCATCTCTCGCAGAGTTCGGCCGCTCGCCGAACCTTCCCGCTGCCACCAGGCCCGCAAGCGCTCGATGGGTTCGGAGAGCGGCTCGTCAGTGAGCTGGAAGGCGCCCCAGTGCATGGGGACGAGGCTCGTCGCACCGAGGGTGAGGAAGGCACGACCGGCCTCCTCGGGGTTCAGGTGGTTGCTCGCCATGAACCAAGCCGGCGCGTAGGCGCCGATCGGCAGCAGCGCGGCGTCGAGGGCCGGGAAGCGGTGGGCGATGAGCGCGAAGCCCGCGAAATCGGCGGTGTCCCCGCTGTGGTAGACAGCCCTGCCGCCGCCCTCGACGACGAAGCCGCACCACCAGGTTCGGTTGGTGTCGAACGGCGTCCGGCGGGACCAGTGGCGGGCCGGCACCAGGGTGACGCGCAGCGGCCCGAGCTCCACCGTCTCCCACCAGCCGCGTTCGCTGGCAGCGAAGCCCCGACGGCGCAGCCAGGAGCCGAGGCCCAGCGGGGCGACGATCGGCGCTCCCGGAGCCAGGGCCCTGAGCGACGGCAGGTCGAGGTGATCATAGTGGTTGTGACTGAGCAGCACGGCGGTGACCGGTGGCAATTGTGGTGGCTGCAAGCCCGCGCGGCCATGGCGTTCGTACACCCTGCCGATCCGTGGCGAGAAGACGGGATCGATCAGCACATGGGCCCCCGCCAGCGACAGCAGGAAGGAGCTGTGGCCGATCCAGGTGAGGCGAGGGGACGGGTCCGAGCCTCGGAGACGCTCCAGGTCGGCGGCGACCGCGGGCGCCGGCAGCCCGGCAGGGGCGATCCGGCGGCGGCCAGTCAAACGGTCCCAAACGGCCCAGCGCAGAACGGCACCGAGGCGATGCGGGCGGTGGGTCGGGTCGAGGTTGGAATAGCGAGCAGGCACGGCCGCCGACCCTAGCACCGAGCACAGCCCACGGCTCGCATAGACTGCGCGCTCGCAGGGAGGCCCGAGCATGCGACTGATCGTCGATCCGGCGCTCGTGGAGCGCTTCCCCGACCTCGTCCTCGGGGTCGCCGTGGTCCACGGCCTCGACAACACCGGCACGCGGGCCGAGCTCGCCCGCCGACTCGCTGCCGCGCAGGCGGGCCTGGCCGAGCGCTTCGGCAGCGGGCTGGTCCCGGAGCATCCCCGCATTGCCCCCTGGCGCGAGGCCTACCGGGCCTTCGGTGCCAAGCCGAAGGACTACCCTTCCTCGATCGAGAACCTCGTGCGGCGCGTCCTCAAGGGTGGCACGCTGCCAGCTATCAACCCGCTCGTCGACCTCTACAATGTGGTCTCCCTCGAGCAGTTGCTGCCCGTGGGCGGCGAAGACCTCGACACCCTCCAGGGCGACGTCCAGCTCACCTTCGCCGGCCCGGACGAACCTGCGGTTCTCCTCCTCGGCGAGCCGGAGCCGCGGGCCCCGAAGGCCGGGGAAGTGATCTACCGCGACGAGCTGGGGGCGATCTGCCGGCGCTGGAACTGGAAGGAGGCGGATCGCAGCAAGCTCACGGCGGCGACCCGCAACGCGGTGCTGGTGGTCGAGGGCCTGCCCCCAGCCGGCAGGGCCGAGATCGAGGCCGCGCTGGCGGCGCTCGCAAGGCTCGTTCGCGAGCATTGCGGCGGCGCGATCGCGCTCCATGTGCTCGACCGCGAACAGCTGGCCATCAGCTTGGCCGGCCCGCCCATCTGATCACCAACTCAGGGCACGAAACGGTAGCCCACACCGCGGACCGAGAGGATGTGCTGCGGCCGCCAAGCGTTGTCCTCGAAGGCGCGGCGTAGGGAGACGATGACGTTGTCCACCACACGGGTGTTGGGATGGTTGGGCAGCTCCCAGACCTCGGCCAGCAGCTCGCGGCGGGTGATCACCTGGTTCGGCCGGGAGGCGAAGAGCTTCATCACCGCCACCTCCTTGCGCGACAGCTCGACGACGCCGTCGCGGGTCAGCGCCTGGTAGGAGCCGAAGTCCACCCAGAACGGGCCGAACTCGTAGCGCTCGGGCAGCGGCGCCGCGTCCTCCTGGCCGGCCGAGCCATTCTCCCGTTGCGCCCGCTGCATCCAGGCCAACCGCCGCAGCAGGCCTTCGACCCGCGCCAGAAGCTCGGCGAGGTCGAACGGCTTGGTCACATAGTCGTCGGCGCCGAGCTTGAGACCGTAGACCACGTCGTCGGGCTGGCTGCGGGCGGTGAGCATCAGGATGGGCGTCAGATTGCCGCTGTTACGCAGACGCTGGCAGACCTCGAAGCCGTCCACTTCCGGCAGACGGACGTCGAGCACGATGAGGTCGAAGGCCTCGACGGCGATCCGCTCCAGGGCTTCCTGGCCGTCCCGGGCCAGGGCGACGGCGTAGCCCTTGCGCTCGAGGTTGAGGACCAGGCCCTGGGCGATCGCGTCCTCGTCTTCGACCACGAGGATGCGCGGGGCCGGGCTCACACTGCCCCCTCGAGCTTCGGCAGCTCGACGCGGAACCGCGTCCCCGGCCGGCCTTCCTGTGAGAAGGCGCGAACGCTCCCCTTCATCTCCCGCACCAGGCCCGAGACGATAGCGAGGCCCAGGCCGGTACCGCGCCGGCGGTCGCTGATCTCCCTCCCGATCTGGTAGAAGCGGTCGAAGATCTTCTTGAGCTCGCCCTTCGGGATCCCCACTCCGTCGTCCTCGACCTCGATCACCACCTTCTGCGCTTCCTCGCCGAGGCGGCAGCGGACCTCACCACCCCGAGCCGAGAAGCGCACGGCGTTCTCGATCAGGTTGGTGAGCACGCGGTCGAGGGCATCCTCCGAAGCGGCGACCCAGGCCTCGGTCCCCCCGACGACGGTCAGCTGGACGTCGTGGCCCTCGACCCGTGGCCGGATCCGCGCAAAGAAGTCCGGCAGGAACTCGCCGAGGCTCACCGGCTGGAGAACGAGGAGCTTCTTGCGCGCCAGCAGGCGGCTGCTCTCGAGCACGTTGTCCACCAGGGTCGACATGCGATCGACGTCGGCGAGGATGTAGGCCACCGAGCGCTGCTGCTGCTCGGCGCTCAAGCCCTCCTGCTGCAAGGTCTGGGCGTGGAGCTTGATGCCGGCGAGCGGCGACTTCATCTCGTGGGTGATGTTGGAAACGAACTCCTCCTGCTTCTCGGCGTAGCGGCGGGCAGCGAGCGCCTGGGCCAGCTGGTAGACCAGCCCCGCGATCAGCAGGCCGGCCAGCGAGCAGCCGACGGCGAGCGCCACCCACTGCAGGTTCTGGCGCTGCAACCGCCCTCCCATCTCGGCGAGGCGAGCCCGCGACTGCACCACGAAGACCACCCACATCACCAGCAGGGCGACGGCCACGACAAGGGAGAAGATGTAGGTGACGAGGATCGGGGTGAAACGCTTCCTGACCATGCAGTCTCCGCTCGCGCGCCAGCCTACCGCGCCCCCGAGATGGCAGAGACCCGGGCGGCGGACTCTGACAGTTCCCTGACAAAGGCAGACCGAGGTCTGACCCCACTTGGGCGCCGCGCCTTCGATAATGGACCCGCGATGCTCGGCGGGCGGTTGGCGCTGCGGCCACCGTCCTCGACGAGCCAGGAGCAGCCTCGATGCCGCGAGCCAACCGCGCCACCACGACCGCGTCCACCCCGCAGGCCCGAGCCTTGGCCAAAGACGCCGAACCCCAAGCCGAGCACCGCTCGCCCTGGCGTCGGCTCAAGTCCCTGCCCTTCTGGGGCGTCCATGCCGCGGCACTGCTGGTCTTCGTCGTGCCGTTCGCCTGGAAATGGGTCGCTCTCTGCGCCGGTCTCTACGGGCTCAAGATGTTCGCCATCACGGGCGGCTACCACCGCTACTTCTCCCATCGGTCCTATCGCACCAGCCGGCCCTTTCAGTTTCTCCTCGCCCTGACCGGGACCCTTGCTCTGCAGAAGGGACCACTCTGGTGGGCGGCCCATCACCGCCACCACCACCTCTCGAGCGACCAGGAGGACGACATCCACTCGCCGGGCCTGCGCGGCTTCTGGTGGGCGCACGTCGGCTGGATCCTGTCGACCGACTACGACGAGACCGAGACGCACCGCGTTCCCGACCTCGCCCGCTTCCCCGAGCTGGTGTGGCTCAACCGTTATCACGTCCTGCCCGGGATCGGGCTCGCCGTGCTGCTCTTCCTCGCCGGCGGCATGCCGGCCCTCGTCTGGGGCTTCTTCGTCAGCAGCGTCCTCACCTGGCACGGCACCTTCTGCATCAACAGCCTGACCCACCTCTTCGGCCGGCGCCGCTACCGCACCAGCGACGACAGCCGCAACAGCCTGCTCCTGGCGCTGGTGACCCTCGGCGAGGGCTGGCACAACAACCACCACTACTACATGGCCTCGACGCGGCAGGGCTTCTTTTGGTGGGAGATCGACATCACCTACTACCTGCTGCGCGGGCTGGCCGCCCTCGGCGTCGTGTGGGAGCTGCGCGAGCCGCCGAAGAAGGTGCTGGAGAGCAACCTGGTGACCTCTGCGGCAACGCCAGGGCCCGTGGACCTCGACGTCGCCACCCTCGAGGCCCCCTGAGCGGTAGGCCTCGGGGGCAAGGCCGGGACGGTGGACCTCAGAAGGTCACCACCCGGCTGGCCTGTTCGACCATCAACGAGATCGTCTGCCAGCCGAGGATCGCCTGCACCCTCGGCTGCACGACGGCCGCGTCGAGGCCCAGCAGTCGCGCCGAGGCGCTGCAGGCGTAGACCCGCAGCTTGCCGCTCGCCAGGCCGCTCGCGAGGAAAGTGCTCAAGGGCGGGAAGCCCAGCTCCTCGGCGCGGCCGGGCGGCAGCACCGCGGCTGGCTCCGTGTCATCCCACTCTCCGCGCACCCACGCCGCGAGCGCCGCAAAGAACAGCACGAGATCCACCGTCTTCTCCCCGGCGACGTAGCTCGCCGCCAGGGAGGAGATGTTGAAGCGCCGCTCGTAGCCGGCGTCGTGGGCGAGGATCAGCAGGTCGGCCGCCATCCTGCTCCCGCGCGGCGGCACCTAGGCCGGTGCGCCCTCGGCCTTGGCGTGGACCTCCCAGGTCTCGCTGCCACGGATCAGGTCCTCGAGCTTGCCGGGGCCCTTGGCCTCCGCCTTGGCGATCTGCGCCACGACGGCCGCGTCGTAGGCCGGGAGGTCGACGGCCCGCAGGATGCCCACCGGAGTGGGGAACTTCGGCGGCAGCAGCTGCGACATCAGGAAGGCGAAGACGGGGTCTTCCTGGGTTTCGTCCCATACCAGGCAGTCGGCGGCGCTGTACTGGCCGCCGAGCTCGATCACCTCGAGATGGGTGCCGTTGAGCCGGATGCCCTTCTCCTTCTGGGCCCCGAAGACCAGCGGCTTGCCGTGCTCGAGGAAGAGCACGCCGTCGTCGCGGCGGTCCTTCTCCGTCATGTAGGAGAAGGCGTGGTCGTTGAAAATGTTGCAGTTCTGGTAGATCTCGACGAACGCCGTGCCCTTGTGGGCGGCGGCCCGGCGCAGGATCTCGCGCAGCTGCGGTTGGAAGATGTCGACGCCGCGCGCCACGAAGGTCGCCCCACTGCCCAGCGCCAGAGCGAGAGGGTTGAAGGGATAGTCGACCGAGCCGTAGGGGGTCGACTTGGTGCGCTTGCCCAGCTCGCTGGTCGGCGAGTACTGGCCCTTGGTGAGGCCGTAGATCCGATTGTTGAACATCAGGATCTTCACCCCGATGTTGCGCCGGATGGTGTGGATCAGGTGGTTGCCGCCGATCGACATCGCGTCGCCGTCGCCGGTCGCGATCCACACTTCGAGGTCCGGCCGGGCGAGCTTGATGCCGGTCGCCACCGCCGGAGCGCGGCCGTGGATCGAGTGAAAGCCGTAGGTGTTCATGTAGTAAGGGAAACGGCTCGAGCAGCCGATCCCGGAGACGACGACGAAGCGCTCGCGGGGGATCCCCAGCTCCGGGAACACCGACTGGACGGCGGAGAGGATGGCGTAGTCCCCGCAACCGGGGCACCAGCGCACCTCCTGGTCCGACTGGAAGTCCTTCTTGGTCAGGGTGGGGGCCTCAGTGGGCATTCGGTACCTCCAGCAGCGCGGCGATGCGATCGAAGATCTCTTGACGGGTGAACGGACGGCCCTGCACCTTGTTGTAGCTGATGACGTCCTTGAGATAGCGCGCCCGCAGCATGTAGGAGAGCTGCCCCATGTTCATCTCGGGGACCAGTACCCGGCGGAAGTTGCCGAGCACCTCGTCGAGGTTGGGTGGGAAGGGGTTGAGGTAACGCAGGTGGGCGCGGCTCACCGCCCAGCCGAGCTTCTGCGCTCGCTTGACGGCGCCGGTGATGGCTCCAGCGGTCGAGCCCCAGCCCAACACCAGCAAGTCCCCGTGCTGCGGCCCGATCACCTCCATCGGGGGCAGCGAGCGGGCGATGCGCTCCAGCTTCTCGGCCCGCAGGTGGGTCATCCGCTCGTGGTTGTCGGGCTCGTAGGAGACGTTGCCCGTGATGTCCTGCTTCTCGAGGCCACCGATCCGGTGCTCGAGTCCAGGGGTGCCAGGGATGGCCCACGGCCGCGCCAGGGACTCCGGGTCCCGCGAGTAGGGTTCGAAGCCCTCGGGGTTGGTCCGGAACTCCAAGCGGAGGTCGGCAAGGTCTTCGACCCGCGGCACCCGCCACGGCTCGGAGCCGTTGGCGATGTAGCCGTCGGAGAGCACCACCACCGGGATCATGTAGTCGAGGGCAATCCGGGCCGCCTCGAGGGTGATGTCGAAGCAGTCGTTGGGCGAGGCGGCAGCGAGCACCGGCATCGGCGACTCACCGTTGCGCCCGAACATCACTTGCAGCAGGTCGGACTGCTCGGTTTTCGTGGGCAGGCCGGTCGACGGTCCGCCGCGCTGGATGTCCACCACGAGCAGCGGCAGCTCCACCATCACGGCGAGGTTCATCGCCTCGGTCTTGAGCGCGATCCCCGGGCCGCTCGACACGGTGACACCCAGGGCGCCACCGAAAGAGGCGCCGATCGCGGCGCAGACCGCCGCGATCTCGTCCTCGGCCTGGAAGGTGGTGACCCCGAACTCCTTCAAGCCCGAGAGCTCCTCCAGGACGCTCGAGGCCGGGGTGATCGGGTAGGCCCCCAGGAACAGTGGAAGGCCGCTGCGCCGGCTGGCGGCCACCAGACCGATGGCCAGCGCCGAGTTGCCGTTGATGTTGCGGTAGAGGCCCGGAGCGAGCTCTGCCTTGTCGACCTCGTAACGGACCTGGAAGAGCTCGGTGATGTTGCAGAAGTTCCAGCCCGCCTTGAGCACCCGGATGTTGGCGTCGGCCACCTCGGGCTTGTGAGTGAACTTGCTCTCGATCCAGCGGATCGTGCTCTCGAGGGGGCGCGAGAAGAGCCAGTAGGCCATCCCGAGGGCGAACATGTTCTTGCAGCGCTCCTGGCTCTTCGAGTCCAGGGGGCTGCCTTCGAGGGCGCGCCGCGTCATCGTGCCGATTGGCGCCGGATACACCCGGTAGGCCGCCAGGCTGCCGTCGTCGAGCGGGTTGACGGTGATCCCCGCCTTCTTGAAGTTGCGCTCGTGGAACTCGTCGGTGTTGACGATCACCACGCCGTTCGGCCGCAGGTCGCGGACCTCCTTCTTGAGCGCCGCCGGGTTCATTGCCACCAGCACGTCGGGCGCGTCGCCGGGCGTGTGGATGTCGTAGTCGGCGATCCGCACCTGGAAGGCCGAGACGCCTGGGATCGTTCCCGCGGGAGCTCGGATCTCGGCCGGAAAATCCGGCAGGGTCGACAGGTCGTTGCCGACCAGGGCGGAGGTGTTCGAGAACTGGCCGCCGGTGAGCTGCATGCCGTCGCCGGAATCACCAGCGAAGCGGATCACCACCTCCTCGAGCTTCTCGACCCGTACCTCGCGCTGCGGCTGGTCTTTCAATTCGGTCACACTCGTGGACATTCTCTGCTTCCCCACAAAGAAAAAAGGCCTAGCGGCAGCCGCTAGGCTCTTCTCACCTTCGATCTCCTGCGCTCAGCATGGCTCGCCGACGGGCTCGCGCCCGGGGTTCCTCCTACGTGGCCGGGGCCGTCTCGGTGGCGCCCGCTTGCCGGGCGGCTTCCACCAAGTTGAAGGCATCGCGGCGCATGCGGGCCCGCTTGCGGTCTTCTTCCGGATAGCCGGGCCGGTAGCCGAGCTTGTCTTCGTCGAAGGTGAAGGGCTTCATCAGATCGTTCTTGCCGACGATCGACTGGTCGCGGTGGAAGTAGGCCATATCGTAGTTGTTGCTCATGATGATGGCTTCTTCCGGGCAGGCGTCCACGCAGTAGCCGCAGAAGACGCAGCGCAGCATGTCGATCTCGTAGACGAGCGGGTACTTCTCGATATTGACGTCGGGGTGCTCACCAGCCACGATCCGAATGCACTCGGCCGGGCAGTTGGTGGCGCACAGGAAACACGCGACGCAGCGCACCGAGCCGTCGGGACGAGTGGTGAGGATGTGGTGGCCGCGGAAACGATGGCTGTAGTTGCGGCGTACCTCGGGGTACTCGACGATGTACTCCGGGCCCTTGAACAGGTTGCGCACGAAATGCCGGGCGGTGACGAAGAGGCCGGCGAGAAGCGGCAGGTAGAGCCGCTCGCCGAGGCTCATCTTGTAGGGCTTGACCGTCGTCGGGTGCATGCTGGCCGGTGTCGGCCTCGCCACCTCGCCCAGCGTGCCGGCGCTGATCGGCTCGCTCATCGCTCGAGCTCTCCTGCAATCACGTTGAGGCCGCCCAGCGAGATCACCGCGTCGGAAACGGTGCCGCCGGTGATCAAGGCCGGGAAGGAGGCGAACAGGGGGAAGCACGGCGGCCGCACCTTGAGGCGGTAGGGCTTGGCCGAGCCATCGGAGATCGCGTAGAAGCCGAGCTCTCCGTTCGGTGCCTCGACCGCCGAGTAGCACTCGCCCGCCGGGACCTGGATACCGTCCATGATCAGCTTGAAGTGGTAGATCATGGCCTCCATCTGGTTGTAGCAGGCGTCCTTCGGCGGCAAGGCCACGTGTGGATCGTCGACGATGTGCGGGCCCGCGGGGATGCCGCGATCGAGCAGCTGGCGGATGATCTTGATCGACTCGCGGGCCTCGTCCATGCGGATGCGGTAGCGGTCGTAGACGTCGCCCCCGTGGTAGATCGGCACTTCGAAGTCGACGGTGTCGTAGAGGTCGTACGGGGCCTTCTTGCGGAGGTCGAAGTCGACCCCGCTCGCCCGCAGGCAGGGGCCCGTCCAACCGCTGTTGACCGCCTCGGCCCCGCTGATCGCCGAGATCCCCACCGAACGGTCGAGCCAGATGCGGTTCTTGTTGACCAGCCGCTCGACGTCGTCGAGGCAGGGGGAGATCATGTCGAGGACGCGGCGCGCGTGCGCCAGGAAGTCCGGCGGCAGGTCCTGCGAGAGGCCACCGATGCGGCCGTAGGAGACCGTCAGCCGGGCCCCGCAGCAGGACTCGAGGAGGCCGTAGATCTCCTCGCGCGGCTGGAACAGGTACCAGAAGTTGGTCAGCGCTCCGACGTCGACCAGCGTGGAGGCGTTGCACACGCAGTGGTCCATGATGCGGGAGAACTCGGACAGCACGGTCCGCGCCCACACCGCCCTGGGCGGCGCCTCGATGCCCAGCATCTGCTCCACCGTGCGGCAATAGGCCACGTTGTTGATGAACGAGGAGCAGTAGTTGAGGCGATCGGTGTAGGGCACCACCTGCTGCCAGTTGTGAGTCTCCGCCATCTTCTCGAAGCAGCGGTGGAGGTAGCCCGTCTCGACCTCGGCAGCGACGATCTCCTCGCCATCGAGCTCGGCCATCAGGCGGAAGGTGCCGTGCATCGCCGGATGCGACGGCCCGATGTTGATCTGCATCCGCTCGAACATCTCGTCCGCGCTCTGCGGCGCGTGGAGCTGCGGCCGGTAGATCTTGTCTTCGGTGAGGATCCAGCGTCGCGCCGGGTCGTAGTCCTTGCGTAGCGGATGCCCCTGGAAGGCCTCGTGGGTGAGCAGCCGGCGCAGGTGAGGATGGCCGGCGAAATCGAAGCCGAACATCTCGTAGGCCTCGCGCTCAAACCAGTCGCAGGCCTTCCACACGGGGATCAGCGACGGCACCCGGAGGTCGCTCTCCGGCACCTGGACCTTGAGGCGGAGCCGTTGGTCACGCGGCAGCGAGTAGAGGTGGTAGACCAGCTCGAAACGGTCGTCGCGGTCCGGGTAGTCGACCCCGCAGAGGTCCATCATCAGGTCGAACTGGGTCTCGCGGCTCTCGGCGAGGTCCCGGGCGACCTCGGCGAGCACCTTGCGGTCGACCACCCAGGTCGGCTGGTCGAGCCCGGGCTCGACGCGAATGCTGCCTGCGGGGTACTTCTCCACCCACGCCGGCAGGTTCTGGGGCGCGGCGTCGACGTTCGGGGTAGCGGTCTCAGCCGGCACGGCTCTGCCTCTCCTTGGCCAGGCGGGCGCGGTGCTTCTCGCGATCGCGGATCACTCTTTCCTTGAGCTGCAGCAGGCCGTAGATCAGCCCCTCCGGCGTCGGCGGGCAGCCGGGCACGTAGACGTCGACGGGGATGATCTCGTCGATCCCCTGCACCACGTGGTAGGAGCGGTAAAAGCCCCCCGAGCAGGCACAGGCACCCATCGAGATCACCCACTTGGGGTCGGCCATCTGGTCGTAGATCTTCTTGAGCACGGGCGCCATCTTGTCGTTGATGGTGCCGGCGACGATCATCACGTCACTCTGCCGCGGCGAGAAGCGCACCACCTCGGAACCGAAGCGGGACATGTCGTAGTGGCTGGACACCGTGGCCATGAACTCGATGGCACAGCAGGCCGTGCCGAAAGGAAAGGGCCAGAAGGAGTGGCGCTGGGCCCAGTCCTCGAGCTGCTCGAACTTGGTGGTGATCCAGGACTCGCCGGTCAACCCACCGGCGCCCCGGGAGGAGCGGTCGGGCTGGTCGACGACTTTCAAGGCTTCGCTCATCGCGGGTCTCCCTGGCGGGCGACTCTATCATCCGCCCGGAGGCCTCTCAAGCGCTTGTGACGGGTGGCACAAGAGCCTGCGACGACCACTTCCGAGCTCGCCTGCTAGAATCGCGCCATGCACATGAGCCTCACTCCGGCCGCCCTCGCCGCTGCCGAGCGTGACCTGGGCGCCGGCCAGGCCCTTCGCATCGCCTTCGCGGGTGGCTGCGGCGCCATGGGTTTTCGTCTTGCCGCTACCCGCCGTAGCGACGACGACGACCTGCGGCTGGAGATCGATGGTGTGCCGCTGCTGCTCGACCGCCGGGCGGTGGCCGAGCTCGACGGCGCCACCCTCGACTACGACGAGGACGACGGCTTCCTGCTCGACCACCCGGCCTGGGGCACGAGCTGCGGCTGAGGCGGGCCGCTACGGAGGGCTGGGAACGTCGCCCTGCGAGGAGCTGTAGGCGTCGCGCAGCTTGATCAGGCGAGCCAAGTGCTCCTGCTGGGCCGCGACGGTGCTCGACAGCACGTTCGCCGTCTCGGCATCGACGTCACGGATCATCTTCGGATAGAGGACCTCGTTCTCGTAGCTCTCCTCGGCGATCGCTGCACCGAGGTCGGCTGACGGGCCATGCGCCTGGCCGGCGTGGGTGAGCTGCGCCACCGCGAGGGCGTCCTTGGCGGCGGCCAGGGCCAGCCAATGGCGGGCGAGGTTGGGAAGGCCGTCGCGCTCGGCCTGGTCGGCGAAGGCGCGATAGCGGGCAGCCGCCACCGCTTCGGCGGTGAAGGCGGTCTTCAGGTGCTCGAGATGCCTGGGAAGTCGCGACACTCTTCTCTCCTCCTGCCTGGCTCAGCCCCCGATCTTATGCCACTTGCCAGATCGCACCAACCGCACGGCACGGCCGTCGGGGCGCGGCGGCCCGGGCGCCAGCGGCCCGGCCGCAACCTTGCAACCCGCAGCGCGTAGTGAAACCCTACGTACCGGGCCTGCCCAACCGGCCCGGCCCCTCCTTCCCCGCTGATGCGTCGCGCTCTGCTCATCCGCAGCCTCATCCTCGTCAGCCTGGCGATCGGGCTGCTGGCCCTGGCGACCGCGGGGATCCCCATCCTCTCCTTCCTCGCCAAGATCGCCTTCGGTTTCGTCGCCCTGGTGGCGACACTGTGGGCCGCGGTCCGCTTCTACCAGGCGATCCTCTGGAAGGTCGGCCGCCGGCTCGCCTTCTCCTACTTCCTGATCGGCGTGGTGCCCATCCCCCTCCTCGCCTTCCTCGCCCTCGGCACCGCCTATGTGCTCTCCACCTTCTTCCTGGGCCACGTCTACCGCACCACCCTGACGGCGACGGTCAACGAGCTGCTCGACGAGGCCAACGATCAGCTCGACCGCTTCGTGGCGACGGGGCGCCCCGGTGACGCCGAGCACGGCAGCTACGTCTTCGACTACTACCGGGCGGGCAAGCGGCTGGGAGGGAGCGGTCTCGCCACGAGCAGCTGGCCGGCCTGGATGACTGCCGGCCCGCCGGCGGCCGAGGGTCGCGAGGACCTGCCGGCCCGTTTCGTCAGCCTCGGTGCAGGGACGGTGACCCTGGCCGTGGCCGTCGAGAGCGGCGAGCTGGGAGTGATCGCCACCTTCGACGGCCGCTTGGGCGAGCAGCTGTCGAAGCGCAGCGGTGCCTGGGTCACCTTCCAGCCCGACGAGAACCGCGAGGAGAGCCAGGAAGCAGTGACCATCCAGGGCACCACCGTCCGTTTCGGCTCGGGGCCCAAGAACGAGGCGACCGACGCCCTCGCCAGCACCGAGCGCACGGCCTTCTTCGCCGCCCAGGGCCGCGGCCATCCGATCTGGGATCGCCCGGTGATCTTCTGGCCGCAACTGATGGGCCCCTTGACGGGCCTCGGCGACGGCCAGCCGGTGAGCCGGGAGGTGCTGGCGACGGCCAACGCCACGCCGCGCACCCTGATGCGCGAGCTCCTGGCCCGCAAGTCCGAGTACAACAAGGCCTTGTGGCTCGCCCTCGGCTCGGTGGCAGCGGGCCTCTCGCTGCTCTATTCGGTGGCCCTGGTGATCGCCCTGGCGATGATCTTCGGCCTCTCGCGCGCGGTCAACCGCCTGAGCAAGGCGACGGCCGAGCTGCAGGCCGGCAATTTCAGCGCCCGCATCCCCGTCCAGCGCCGCGACCAGATCGGCGCCCTGCAGCGCTCCTTCAACCAGATGAGCGAGAGCCTCGAAGGCTTGATCGCCTCGGCGGCCCAGAAGGAGATCCTCGAAAAGGAGCTCGCCATCGCTCGCGAGCTCCAGGAGAGCCTGATTCCCTCCGATCTGCCGCAAGGCGACGGGATCGAGCTGGCGACGGTCTTCGAGCCCTCGGCGGCGATCGGTGGCGACTACTTCGACATCCTGCGCCTCGACTCGCATCGCCTCGCCGTGTTCATCGCCGACGTCTCCGGGCATGGGCTCTCGGCCGGGCTGCGGATGGCCATGATCAAGGCGGCCCTGCTCGTCCTCTGCGACGAGAAGGAGGAGCCGGAGGGCATCCTCGGCCGCCTGGACCGCCTGCTACGCAGCCACGGCGGCGATCGCTTCTTCGTCACCGCCACGCTGGCGATCCTCGATCTCGAACGCGGCGAGCTCAAGCTGCTCAACGCCGGCCACCCGCCGACCTACCTGCTGCGGCGGGGCGAGGTCCGCGAGATCACGCTGCCAGGCTGCCCCCTGGGCACTCTCGATCGCACCTACGGCCAGCTGACTGTGGGCCTCGAGGCGGACGACGTCCTGGTCTGGCTCTCCGACGGGCTGATCGAGGCGACGGATGCCGCGGGCGAGGTCTTCGGCTACGAGCGCATCACGGCCGCCCTTGCCGGCCAGGCCAGCTCGGCTGCCGTAGTGCGGGACCGCCTGATGGCTGCGCTGGGTCGCTTCGCTGGCGACTCAGGCGCCAGCGACGACCGCACCCTGGTGGTGGTGCGTTACCGCGCGCCGGCCGCGACCGGCTCGGCCGGCGGCGCGTAGCTCGCCACCGTCGCCGCCTCGAGGCCGAGAGCGCCCAGGATGCGCTTCACGTAGCCGCGCGTCTCGCGGTAGGGCGGTACTCCCTGGTAGCGGTCGACGGCCCCCTCGCCGGCGTTGTAGGCCGCGAGCGCGAGGTCGAGGGCCGGCGAATAGCGATCGAGGAGGAAGCGCAGGTAGGCGGTGCCGGCCTGCAGGTTGCGCCGCGGCTCGTAGAGCTGCGAGCGGCTGACGCCGAAACGCTGTGCCGTCGCCGGCATCAGCTGCATCAAGCCGCGAGCGCCCTTCGGCGAGCGAGCGCGGGCCGCAAAGCCCGATTCCGCCCACACTACCGCCGCGATCAACGAGGGGTTGATCTCATAGCGCTTGGCCATCTGGTAGATCAGCTCGCCGTAAGGGGTCGCCGGCACCTCGTGCTCGGCCGCGAACCGCCAATCGAAGGACGGCAGCACGGGCGGTGTGGGCTGCGCCGGCAACGGCTCCGCCGGCGCCGCGACGACCGGCTCCCGGTACGGTACCTCGTCGTCGATCACCCGCTCGATGCGACCGATCGGCAACGTGATGCGCCCCCCCTTGACCAGCGTCATCCGCATGCGGTCGTCGTCGAGGAGCTGGTAGTCCTTCACCTTGAAGAACTGGCCGTCCGTCAACACCACCAGCTCGGCCCGCGCCGCCGGCGCCAGAACGAGCAAGCCCAGCACCGCCGAGAGCGGCGCCAGGAAACCACGGATGATTCGGCGGCCAGGCATCCCAGCGAGTGTACGCAAGGAGTGGGGAGGGCGTCCAACGAGGCGCCGCTCGTCGCCACGCTCACGCTCTGGGATGAAAGCGCTCGTACAGGCTCTTCAGCCGTGCCTGGTGGATGTGGGTGTAGATCTGGGTGGTCGAGATGTCGGCATGACCGAGCATCATCTGCACGGCGCGGAGGTCGGCGCCGTGCTCGAGGAGGTGGGTGGCAAAGGAATGGCGCAGCACGTGCGGATGGACGTCGGGCACGCCGGCGGCGCGGCCGTAGCCGCCGAGCACCTTCCAGAAGCCCTGGCGGGTCATCGGGTCGCCGAAGCGGTTGACGAAGACGGTCTCGGGGCGGCCACGGGCGAGCTCGGGCCGTACCTCACGTAAGTAGCGCAACAGCCAGGCCTCGGCGGCCTCCCCCACCGGCACCACTCGCTCCTTGGAGCCCTTGCCGAAGGCGACGAGGAAACCGGCGTCGAGCCGCAGCTGGCCGAGGCGCAAGCCAACCAGCTCGGAGACCCGCAAGCCGGCGGCGTAGAGCAGCTCGATCATCGCCTTGTCGCGCAGGCCGAGCGGTGTCGAGACGTCCGGCGCGGCGAGGAGCGCTTCGACCTGGGTCTCGCTCAACACCGTCGGCAGGTGGCGGAAGAGGCGCGGCGGCAGCAGGTTGGCGGCCGGGTCGTCGGCGCGCTCCTTGGTGGCGACCTGGAAGGTGTAGAAGCCACGCATCGCCGCCAGGGCCCGGTTGATGCTCCGCGGCGCCAGCCCCTGCCGGCGCAGCGCCCTGAGGTGGGCCGCGAGGTCATCGGCCGACGCCGTCGCAAGGTCGCTGCCGGCGGCTGCGAGGCCGCGGCCGAGCTTCTCGAGGTCACGCCGGTAGGCTTCGAGGGTGTTGCGGGCGAGGCCCCGCTCGACGGCCAGCGAATCGAGGTAGAGGGTCAGGAGCCGCTGCCAGCGGGGCGCGGGGCGGCTCGCCGCCTCGCCGCCGTCTGCGGGGGCCGCCACCGGCCTCAGGCGCCGGTGTTGACCGGCGCTCCCAGCTCGCGGACCACCGCCATCACCTCGTCGGTGGTGAGCACCTTGGCCGAGGCCTTGGCGTGCTCGAAGACGGCCCGCACCACCTCCGGCTCGGCCTCGATGCCGTGGTCCTTGAGCCAGAAGACCACGTTCGATTCACCGCTCATCGGCCCGATCTCGATCTCCTGGCGGCGGCCCACGAGGCTCGCCGGCACGCCGGAGTAGATGCGGTCGGCAAGCCAGTCCTCCCCCTTGCGCCGGGCCTTGATGATCGCCGCCGCGTGCACCCCGGTCATCGTGCGGAAGGCGTCGCGGCCGACCACCGGATAGTTCTCCGGCATCGGCACTCCGGTGGTCTCGGCCACCAGGCGGCAGTACTCGGGCAGGCGGCTCAGGTCGCGGTGCGACCAGCCGAGGAGCTCCATGTTGACCAACAGCAGGTCGATCTCGGTGTTGCCCACTCGCTCGCCGATCCCCAGGGCCGTGCCGTGCAGGCGGTCGGCGCCGGCAGCCGCCGAGGCCAGGGCATTGATCAGCCCGAGCCCACGGTCGCGGTGACCGTGCCAGTCCACCTGCACCGAAGGATCAATGGCATCCACCACCTGGCGGATGAAACGCGTCACGTGCGTTGCCCCGCTGGGGGTGGCGTGGCCGACGGTGTCGGCGATCACCACCCGGCGCGCTCCGGCGCGTACCGCCGCCGCATAGAGGGCCTCGATGTCGCTGGGTGCCGCGCGGGTGGTGTCCTCGGTGACGTACATCACCGGCAGCCCGGCGTCGACGCCCAGCTTGACGGCGCTCTCGGTCAAGCGCAGCAGGCGGTCGAGGTCCCAGCCCTCGGCGTATTGGCGGATCGGGCTCGAGCCCAGAAAGCAGGCGATCTCGATCGGCACGCCTACCCGCTGCGAGATCTCGATGACCGGCTGGATGTCGGCCGCCAGGGTGCGCGCCGCGCAGTTGAGCTGGAGCGGCAACCGGCAGTCCACCACCTCGCGGGCCAGGCGCTCGACCTGCTCGACGACGTGCGGCCCTGCCCCGGGCAGGCCGATGTTCGCCGACTCGATGCCGACCTCGACGATCAGGTGGAGGATACGCAGCTTGTCCTCCATCGAGGGACTGATCACCGACGGCGACTGCAGGCCGTCGCGCAGCGTCTCGTCGTTGAGCTCCACCCGCCCGCGCGCCGGCTTGAGCTCGTCGCCACCCGCCAGGTTCCAGTCGTAGATCAGGTCCTTCTCGGTCGCAGTCATGGGATCTCCTTTGCGGGGGTGGGGTGATCGCCTGCGGGCGGTGAGGACCCGACGAAAGCTCGATTATAGAGTAGGGGAATGGCCCGTCTGGTGGACAACGCAGAGGTGATCGTCGTCGGCGGAGGGGTGGTCGGCGCGGCGGCGACCCGGGCCCTGGCGAGCGCCGGCCAGCGCCCTCTCCTCTTCGATCAGCACAGCCCGGGGCATCCCTTCGGCAGCTCGCACGGCGATGGCCGCATCTTCCGCTACACCTATCCCGAGCGGGTCTACGTCGAGCTCGCCCGCCGGGCGGCGCGCGGCTGGGCGGAGCTCGAGGCCGTGGCCGGCGAACGCCTGCTCGAGATCACCGGCAACTGGGACTGTGGGCCCCCCGGCAGCGCCGACCTGGCGGCCCTGGAGCGCTGCCTCGAGGCCGCGGAGCTCCCCTTCGAGCGTCTGACGGCCGCGGAGAGCAACCAACGTTTTCCCCAGCTCCGGCTGCCCGCCGAGAGCGAGGCCCTGTTCCAGCCGGACGGCGGCGTCGTGCGCGCCTCGCGAGCGGTGGCGGCGCTCTGGCGGCTGGCGGCCCGCGACGGCGCCACGGCCCTCCCCGGCGAGCGCGTGGTGGGCATCGACGCCGGCGACGGCGGTGCCGAGGTGTACTGCGCTTCCGGGCGGCGCGCCAGGGCCCGGCGACTGGTCCTCGCCGGCGGCGCCTGGAGCGCCGGCCTCCTCGCCCAGCTCGACCTCGCGCTGCCGCTCGCCGTGAGCCGCGAGCTGGTGGCCTACTTCGCCGTCCGCCGCGGCGGGGCAAGCGGCCGGCCGACCCCACCGAGCCACGGCGTCGACGCCCTGCCGACGGTGATCGACTACCACACCGAGAAGCCGTTCTACGCCCTGCCGCAAATCGACGTGCCCGGGGTCAAGGTCGGCTGGCACCATGCCGGCCGGCCAATCGCCTCCCCCGACGAGGAAACCGAGCTTGACCGCGACAACCTGGCCGCGCTCGGGCGCTTCGTCGAACAGCGCTTCCCCTGCCTCGAGACGACGGCCTTCGAGACCGTGCAGTGCCTCTACACTTCGACCCCCGACCACCACTTCTTTCTCGCCCCACATCCGACCACGCCCAGCGTGGTGGTGGCGGCGGGCTTTTCCGGGCATGGTTTCAAGTTCGGCCCCGCCCTCGGCGAGATCGTCGCCGACCTCGCCCTCGCCCGGCCGCCGCACACCGATCTGCAACTCTTCCGCCTCGACCGCCACCCGGCGCCGGCCGGGCCCACTGAGCGCTGAAACGACCTTCGCAGCGCGACCAGGAGCTCTGATGGACCTCGCTTCCCCACCCCCGGGCATTCCCTTCGCCTCCGACCTCTGGCTCGACCAGCCGGACGCCGCCGACCGCCTCGCCGAGCGCGTTCAGAGCGGCGAGATCAGCGCGCCGCTGGCCGGCGAGCTGCGGCAGTTTGCCGGCGAGGGCTATGTGACCTTCGCCACCCAGGCCCCGGCGGCCGTGCTCGACCGCGTGGTGGCCGACGTCGACCAGCTCTGGCGCGAGCGGCCCGCCGACCTCGCCTACGCCTACGACGGCCCGGCGCGCCCCTTCTCCGAGGCCGACCCGGCGCGCGAGCGGCGGCCGCGCTACCGCATCCACGACCTCCACTCGCATTCCGCCGCTGCGCTCGCCCTCTACCTCGACCTGGCGATCTTCGCGCGCATCGAGCTGATCCTGGGCGAGCCCGCGATCGCCGTGCAGTCCCTCTTCTTCGAGTACGGCAGCCAGCAGGTGCTGCACCGCGACCCGGTCGTCGTCCCCACCTCAGCCGAGGGCCACCTGCTCGCCGCCTGGATCGCCCTCGAAGACATCGGCCCCGACTGCGGTGCCCTGGTCTACGTCCCCGGCTCGCACCGCCTGCCGTACTTTGAGTTCGCGCCCGGCCAGTACCGCTTCGATGCCCAAGCCATGGGGCACCGGGTGGCCGAGGCCCTCGCCTTCGACGACGAGCAATGCGCCCGCGCCGGCCTGGCGCCGCGGCTGTTCACCGCCAAGAAAGGGGAGGTCCTGATCTGGCACGCCGGGCTGCGCCACGGCGGCGGGCCGGTCAACGACGAGCGCTTGACCCGCAAGAGCTTCGTTGTCCACTTCACCAGCCAGCGGACCTACGATGAGCGCAGCATCACGGTGACGGCGCGCGAGCCCGCGGCGGACGGCACCCTTCGCGAGGTGCGGCGGGTGATGGCGACGCGGCGGGTCCTCGCGAACGGCCCCGCCCGCGGCTACGACAACCCCATGCGCGGCACGGCCCGCCCGGCCTGACGCGGCCGGGCCCCGGCCCGGCCGTCTCACCTCGGGGCTGCTCAGAGATCGACGACGTGGCGCAGCCAGTCGAGGATCGGCCGCTCGACGTAGTCACGGTGCCGCGGCGTCATGAAGTGGTCGATGTGCCCGAAGTCGGCAGTCAACAGCAGCTCGGACGAGCTGGCGCCGATCAGGTCCAGGTTGGGCTGCATGTAGGCGCCGAAGCCGCGCCCGCCACCGATCCCGAGCACCGCACCGTGGAAGTTGGCGAGGTTCGCGACGTGCTGGCTCTCCAGGCCGGCGAGGCCGCAGGAGACGTTCTTCACCGCCGCCAGCGGGATGTAGCTGTTGAAGCGCGTCACGTTCTCGGCCAGCCGCTCCTCGGAGGCGAAGAAGAAGCGGTCCTCCGGTACGCTGCCGTTGACCAGCAGATAGCCGGGGACCGGCTGGCTCACCGGGCTCGGCGCCGGCGTCACCATGAAGGCGATCAGCACCTGGTGATTGGTCAGGAACGGCGGGAAGAGCGGGATCGGAGTCAGGCCCGCGGGCGCCGTGCGCGCGTGGCTCGTCACGTGCTTGAGCAGCGTGTTGGCCACTCCCTCGAAGTAGGTCCCGGCGCCGAGCTGGGCCGTCAAGCCAAAGCAGTAGGGCAGGTTGAGGGCCTCCACCGCCGGGTCGTCCGTCGCCAGCATCCCCTCCCAGGGCACGATCCCGGCGTAGTCCGCCGGGTGGGCGTTGGCGACCGCCAGGGCCAGCATGCCGCCGAGCGACGTACCCGCCGCGACCACCCGCACGCCGGGGCGTAGGGCCTCGATCTGGGAACGCACGAAGGTGATGTCCTCGACCATCGACTGCAGGTCCCAGCCGGCCATCGCCGAGCAGTCCACCACACCGGCTTCGCAGCTCCCGGCCGTGATGCCCTCGTAGCGCGGCGAGTAGCCCCACACGTCGTAACCGCGCAGGGCAAAGAACTCAGCGAGCGAGGTCCCCGGCGCGCCGCTCTCGTCCCGCTGCTCGTAGATCGAGAACGTCGTGCCCAGGGGTGGCAGCCACAGCAGGGCCCCGCGCAGCGGTCCGGCGTTGCGGGCGATGCGCACCATCTTGAAGCGATCGAGCGCCGCCGGCCCGGCCTGCACCGTGTACTCGGTCCGCAGCAGGTTGCCGGGCAGGCCATTGCTGGCCACGCCAGTGATCGCATAGGGCGCGGCCACCGCCGGCGCCGTAGCGAGCAGCGAGGCCATCAAGGCGAAGGCGAGACACGCAGCGGTCGACAGATGTCGCATGAGCTCCTCCGGTTGGGTCAGTGGGAGCCGCGCCAGGGCAGCACGGCTCCCACTCGTGGAGTGCCGCCCGGGCCGGTCGGGGCGACGACGTCGCTCAGCCGCCGCCGTGACGGCGGCTCGCCCGCACGGCGGCGATCAGCTCTTGCGGGACCTCGGCCAGGAGCTCGCCCTCGCCCTGAACGCAGCGCTGCGCCAAGCGCATCACCGCGGGCAGGTCATTGAGGTAGGCCACGCACTCGTCGCAGCGCGCGAGGTGGCGTTCGAACTCCGCCTTCGCGCCTGGGTCGAGCTGGCCGGCGACGTAACGCGCCAGAAAGGTCAGAAGCTCCTGGCAGCTGAGCTCGCTCTCCACGGCCCCTCCGGCTCGCTGGTCGGCCGACGGTGGGAGTACCGCCGGTGCACGCTTCGATGCGAGGGGTTGAGGATGGGTTTCGCCGCGCCGTGGGCTGGCGCGGCCGAGATCGGTTCAGGAGCGGCGGCCGAGGATCGCCTGCACCAGCTCCGGGGCGAGGTCCGGCGGTGTGGTGGCGGCGCCGGCGCCCAGCACCTGGCGGCCCAGCTCGATGGTCTGCTTGTAGGTCTTGATGTAGGCGACGCAGGAAGGGCAGACGCTGAGATGGCGCTCGAACTCGTGCTCCTTCTCCGGCGAGAGCTCGCCCGAGAGATAGCCCAGCAAAAAGGTGATCACTTCCTCGCAGGTGATGTACTCGCTCGCCTTGCTCACTTTGAGGTCCTCGCAGGTCGCAGATGGGGGTCAAGCAGCTCGCGCAGGGCTTGTCGAGCGCGGTGCAGGCGGATCTTCACCGCGTTCTCGCTGATGCCCAAGAGGGCGCTGGTCTCGGCGGTGTCCAGCTCTTCGATGTCGCGCAGCAGCAGCACCTCGCGGTAGCTCGCCGGCAGGCGATCGATGGCGCCGCGGACGAGCGCACGGACCTCCGCTCGCTCGACCGCGGCCAGGGGCTCGCTCCACTCGATGGAGGACCGCTCCTGATGGCCGTCCTCGAGAAAACGTGGCAGGAGCGGCTCGATCGGCTCCTCGGGGCGGGCCCGGCGGCTGCGCAGCTTCATCAGACAGGCGTTGACCGCGATGCGGTGCAGCCAGGTCGCGAGCTGCGCCTGGCCGGCGAACCGCGGCAGTGCCTTGAAGGCCTGAAAGAAGGCATCCTGCAAGGCGTCGCGGGCGTCGTCCTCCTGGGCCAAGAAGCGCCGGCAGACGGCCAACAGGCGCCCCCCGTAGGTCACGACCAGCTCCTGGTAGGCCCCCTCATCGCCGCACCGCAGGGCAGCCAGCAGCTCCCCTTCCGGCCGCACTTGAGGCCAAGCTCTCATCATCGGTGAAGATGCCATAATGTCACTCTAGCAGAGCACCTCTCCTCTCCCGCGAGCTTGGATGCCGGCCGCGCGGCGAGGTTTCAGCGCTCCACCGGCTGGCCCCACGCGCCGGGGTTGGTCGCCCGGGCGGGCGATCGTGGACAATTGCCGTATGACCTCGACGAGCCAGCACGTGCTGATCGTGCACTATCCCCTGCGCGACGGCGAGATCCGGTTACGGACGGAGCACGACTGGGACCTCGACCTGCTGCCGACCGCGAGCAACGCCAGCCGCACCCGCTTCGAGTTCGCAGTCGAGCTCGCGCTCACCAGACCGTATCTCTACTTCAAGCCCGTCCTCCTGCGCGACGGCACGCTGCATTGGGCGCGGGGCGAGAACTACCTGGCCTTCGCCAACGGCAAGCGCGAGATCAACCTCTACCCCTACTTCCTCAGCGAGCAGGGCTGCACCCTCTGCGACCTCGAGCACCTGCGCTCACCGGACGGCGAGCGCGAGCACGCCTTACGGCTGTTCCTGCCGCCGGGCTACGGCGAGAACACCCTCGCCCGCTACCCCGTGATCTACATGCAAGACGGCCAGAACCTCTTCTTCCCGCAGGAGGCCTTCAGCGGCCACGAGTGGATGATCGACGAGACGCTGACCATCCTCGGCGCCATGAACCTCATCCGCAAAGTGATCGTCGCCGGCATCTACCCCGAGGAGAGGACGACGGACTACACGCTCCCCGGCTACGAAGCCTACGGTCGCTTTCTCGTCGACACCGTCAAGCCGTGGGTGGACGACAACCACCGCACCCTGCCCTCGGCCCGCCACACGGCGGTGATGGGCTCCTCGCTGGGCGGCGTGGTCTCCTTCTACCTCGCCTGGCAATGGCCGGAGGTGTTCGGGCTCTGCGGCTGCCTGTCGAGCCCCTTCGGCTACCGCGACGACCTCCTGGCGCGGGTCGAGAGCGAGCCGCGGCGACACCTGCGGCTCTACCTCGACAGCGGCTGGCCGGGCGACAACTACGAGGTGACCCGCAACATGCGCAACGTGCTGCGGGCCCGCGGTTACGCCGACGGCAGTGACCTGCTCTACCTCGCCTTCCCCTACGCTCGCCACCACGAGGAGGCTTGGGCGATGCGCGCCCACATCCCGCTGCAGCACTTCTTCGCCGTCTGAGCCTGCTGTAACGTCATGGGGAGTGACGCCGACCATAGGCACGATGCTCGGATCGGCTCCCCCAGAGGCCCGCACCCTGACGCTGCCGCGGGCCGTGAGCCGCGACCGAGACCCGCTGGCCAAGACTTCGAGGGCACCCCGCGGAAATCCCCCGCCGCGGCCGGAAGCGCGCGAGGAGCGCTGGGCGACCCGCGCCTTCCTCGCCCTAGCCCCGCGCCTGGCCGCCAAGGAGCCCTCCTCGCCGCCGGACTCGCTGCGACCCTTCGAAGAGCTGAGCATGAGCCGCTCGCACCACCCTGGCTCGCTGGCCGCCACCTGGTACCGCGGTCCCGGGCCCAGCCGGGGGACGGTCGTCCTCCTCCACCCCTGGACCTACGTCGGCCGCGCCTACTTTCACCGCCACGGCCGGATCGAGGCCCTGCGCGCCGCCGGCTACGACGCCCTGACCTTCGACCTGCCCGGCTTCGGGCAAAGCGGCCCGACCGCGGGGCTTCTCGACCGCGACATCGAGCCGGTGCTCCGCTTCGCCAGCCGCGAGATCCGCAACCGGCCCCTTCACCTGTGGGGGGTCTCGGCCGGCGGCTATTGGGCCCACCCCGTGCTGTCGCGCTTCAGTGGCGTCGCCGGCGCTTTCTTCGAGGACGTCTCGCCGCACCTGCTCGAATGGTCTTGGCGGCAGGCGCCCTGGGGCCGCCCGGCGTTCTGGCTCTTCCGCCGCCTGTTGCCCAACGCCTACCGCTTCCTCGACCTACGCCAGCACGCGCCGGCCCTGCTGCCGCGGGCGATCACCTACGTGAGCGGCGAGCGGGACACCGGCGTGCGGCCGGCGGACACCGAGCTCCTCGCCCGCCTCGCCGGCGCTCGCTCCCACATCGTGCCGGGCGCCGTGCACCTCGGCGCCGTCAAGACGGCGCCGGACGTCCTCACCCGCCAGGCCCTCGCCACCTTCGCCGCCGCCGAGGCTGGCTGAAGCGGCGCCGCCTGCCCTCAGGCGACGAGCGGCGCAAAGCTCAACCGCGCCCAGGGGTCGCCGAAGTAGGCAAAGGCGAGGTAGGTGGGGTCGTCCAGGTGCTCGCCCTTGAGCTCGGTCAGCGCCTCACCGATCGCCAGCCCGCCGTTAAGCTTCCGGTAGAGGGCGAGGGCGAAGTGGGCGGCGCTCTCGTCGTTGACCGGCCAGTAGGGCGCGATCACCCCCGAGAAACCGCCGTCCAGACAGGCGGCGGCAAAGCCCCCGGCGCGCCCGACGGTGATGCCGCTGCTGCCCACGCTGCAGGCGTTCAGGTAGGCGATCGGGCTCGCCTCGAAGCCCAACCTGGTGCGGGCCAGGGTCAGCGCGTCGAGCTGCGAGCCGTCCTCGAGCAGCAGGCGGCTCAAGTCGGCGTTCTGCGGATCGTGCTCGCCGTGACCGCTGAAATGCAGCAGGCGGACGCTGTCGCGGCGCAGCAGGTCGCTCGTGATGTGAGCGGCGGTCGCCGGCCGGTAGACCTCGGCGCGCGGGAAGAGCTTGACGATCGCCTTGGCCTCCGACTCGGCCCACGGCAGGCGGTCCGGCTCGGGGTAGACCGGGTTGAGCACCACGAAGCTCGCCACCTCGAGGCGCTGCGGTGACGGCCGCATCCTGAGCTGCGGCTTCCAGCGCCCCAGCACGTGGCTCACCCCGAGGGCATCGAGCTCCACGAAGCGGCCGCTGCGCGGATCGTTGGGCACCACCAGTTCCCAGGGGAAGAGCATCTCGTCCGAGTGAACGAGGATCGAGCGGGGGGCGAGCCCTGCCTCGCTGAAGCGCCAGTACTCGTCACGGAAGCGCGGTGGCAGGAAGCTCCACAGCTGCTTGCCGAGGTCGTTCAGGCGGGCGAGGAAAGCCTGGTTCCAGGCCGCGACCTCCCTGGCGAGCTGGGCGGCGCTCTGGCCGTTGTCGCTCGGATACTGGGTGATCAGGCTGTCGAGGGCCGTCGCCAGGTAGGCGCCGAGGTCCTTCTGCGGCAGGTTGAACAGGCCGCAGTCGAGGGCCGCGATCTCCTCACCCGGGACCTCCGAGCGCAGCTGCAGGCGAAACGGCGGCTGGCCCGCCTCGTCGCGGCCGGCGATCGTCAGCGCCCAGTCGCAGTCCTCCCGCCGTATCCGCGGCAGCTCGAAGCTCGCCGCCGGCGGCGCGCTGCCCGACCCCAGCCCACTGCCCGCCAACGGCCCGCTGTGGCCCTTGGGGAGGACGACCGTCGCGTGGGTGACGGTGCCGATCACGGCATTCTTGAGCCAGAACTCGGCAGTGATCTCCCGCCGCTTCGGTGCCTTGCCTGGCTTGCGGGCCTTGAGGCTGAAGGTCACTCGCTCGCGTTGCGGGTCGCGCTCGCGCTGGACCGTCATCGGCAACGCCTTGGCCGGCTTGACGTCGAAGCCAGGCGCATGGAGCCGCACGTCGAGGGTGGCGCTCGTCTCGCCGGCAGCGAGCTCGATCGCGAGCGCCGCGATCGGGCTGCCGGCCACCAGCTCCTCCAGGCGGACCACCAGGTCTTGGGCGACCCCCTCCTCGACCGCCTCGTGGAAGTCGATCTGGGGCGTCCGCTCGAGCCGTGCCCCTTCGCTCGCCACGGGTGCTGACGGCGGCGCTTCCGCCGCCGGCCGGCGTGGCCGGCGGGTCGAGCTGGGCCGAGGGGTCGGGCGGCGGCCGCCCTCGCTGCGGGTCAGCCGCGGCCGCGACGGACGGCGGCGGCCGGAGGTCTCGGAAAGCTCGCCGCGCGACAGGCTCCAGGTCTCCCCGCCACCCGTGCGCCCACCGCCATCCTCGCCGAGGAGCGAGCCCACCATCGCCGCTTCCACTTCGTCGAGGTCGATCACCGGCTCGTCGACGCTCGGCTCGGCCGCGGGCGGCGCCTCGACCGCCGGCGCCGGCTCGACGACGAAGGCATCCCCGCCATCGATGCCGAAGTGGCGGCAGATGGCAGCGATCGTCCGCGGCTGCGCGAAGAACTCGGTGTGGGAGACGTGGTCGTCGTCGCCGAAGACGAGGGGGTCGGCGATCGGGAAGAGGGGGTGGCCGTTGGGCGCGAAAACGCCGTCGCGGGGCACCACCAGGTCGTTCGCCGTCTTGCCGAAGACGAGGTCGATCACCGAGTCGGCGAGGCGGCCGTTGAGCCAGCCGTTGTCGCGCGGCTTCGGCTCGTAGTTGGCGGCCGCGGCGGCATAGGAGAGGCCCGCCGGCGCCAACCCCGAGGCGTTGAGGACGCGGCGGATGTAGCCGTCCGTGCCCATGTCGCGGATGCCGGGGAGCTCGGTGCCGGCGGCGTAGGCCAGGAGCTTGAGGATCGCCAGCAGGACCTCGAACGAGTAGAGGACGGGGCCATCTGGGAAGTTGGTGAACAGGTTGGTGAAGAGGTCGATCATGTCGACCATGTGGCCAGCGTCACCGAGGGGCGAGCCGGCGTTGGGCGCGGCGACGAAGAAGACCTTGTCAAAGCGGCCGGGGTGCCCCGGCTGCAGGACCTGGCCGCGCTCGGCCAGGGTGCGGCTCACCACCCCACCGCGGCTGTGGCAGAGGATGTCGAAGTCGAAGCGGCCGTTCGGCCGGGCCTCGCGCAGGCGGCGGAGGAAGTCGGCAGCGTTCTCCTCCGGGCTCAGCGTCACCGTCAGCTGGTCGAAGCCGATCACCCGGCCCTCGTAGTGCGCCAGCAGGCGCTCCATCGCCGCCGGTGGCAGCCCAGAGAGCATGCCGTGGCAGGTGCTGAAGATGCCGTGGACGACGAGCAGCGAGCGTTTGCCGTCGAGGGCCGCCCAATCGGTGAACGGTTGGTCGACGAGCTGCCGGTAGTTGGCGAGCGTCAGGGGCCGCACCAGCTCCTGGCGGTACTTCTTTTCGACCTTGCCGACGATCGTCTCGAGCGGGCGGGCGATGAGCTTCGAGAGTGGGATGACGAGGACGCGGAAGATCTTCCGCCCCAGCTTGACGACCGGGCCGCGCAGCCGCTCCGCGGGCTGGCCGCTGGCGAGCGCGCGCTGCGCCGCCGGGGTGCGGGTGGGGATCGTGAAGGTCGCGCCGCGCGCCGCCCGCAGCACGCCGGCCCGCGCCCTGTCACGGTCGCGGTGCCGCGCACGCTCGCCGGCCGCGACCAGGAAGCCGTCGGGAAAATGCCACGAGTGGCCGCCGGACTCGTCCTGGTACCACACCAGCTGCACGCCGTCCTGCGCCGGTGGCGCTGGTTTGAGCACGACGCGATCGAGCTCGGCGCCCCGGCGGGTCATCGCCCGCACTCCGGGGGCCTGGGCTTGCACCTCGAGGTGGATGGTCTCCTGCGCGCGCAGGCCGACTTCTTCGAGCGCATCTTCGATGCCGGGAGGCAGGTCCCGTTCGGCCGGGCGCCGCGCGGCGCGCAAGCCACCGCGACCTGCCGTCCATTGGGTGAGCTGACCGGCGAAGGACGGCACCTCGATCCGGGTGCCGTTCGAGAAGCGCACAGCCTGCTGGCTGAGCGCGGCCGAGCGAAGTTCTCGGGGCATGGTTCCCTCCCAGCTGCTTGACGTCTCCCTAGGTTAGATCAGACGGACCGGAAGTCAACATTTCCGCACTGCCAACAATGATCCGGCCCGCCCCTCTCTCAGCGAGGCAAGGCCTCGATGTCGACGAAGCTCGCCACCGCGCCCTGGGGGTGCTCGTAGGTCCACACGGCCCCCTCCTGGGTGTCGAGGACGGTGAGCGAATAGGCCGCCGAGGTGAGGCCGCCGACGAAGACCCAGAGGCGCTGGTTGACGGCCCAGCCATCGACGATCCGCACTGCCACCTCCGGGCTGCCGGGCTGGCGGAACCAAAAATAGCCACCGCGGTCGCCGACGGCAACGGCCGTCGCCGTCCCCGCGCCATCACCGGGATGGGCCCAGGTGACGCTTGCCAGCAGTCGGCCGCCCCACAGCGGCAGCACGCTGTCGCCGCTCTCGGCCGTGGCCTGCGCCAGCACCGGTGCGGCCTCCGGCAAGGGCGGCAGGCTGGTCGCGTCGACCATGCTGGTCGGCGGACCGTGCCGCGCCGTCAGGTCCACCACGCCGCCGCTCTCCACGTCCTCGACGGTGAGCTCGTGCTCCCAGCCCGTGAGGCGGGCCGCGAAGAGCCAGAGATGACCGTTCGCCGGCCGCCCGTCGACCACTTTGAGGACGAGCCGCGGGTCGACCACGCTTGCCGGCTCGTAGGCGATGGCCACGTCGGAGAGCTGCCGCGGCGCCGGCACCACCAGCTGGGCCTGGGTGTTGCGCAGCACGCCCCGCACCGTCAGCCGGCCGCCGAGAAGCTGCAGGGCCGGTGCTCCCACGAACTGGCCGCTCAGCAGCCCGGACGACGGCCAGGCGACGAGGCGCTCGGGCGCCAGCGGATGAGCCCACCAGCGGCCCACGAAGTCGGACTCGCAGCTCGGCGCCTCCGGCAGCACCGCCGCCGGCGTGAGCGCGAAGGACCGCCAGGTGGTCCCGCCATCGCGGCTCCGTAGGAGCTGCGCGCCGTCCTGGGCGTAGAGCGCCGGCGGCTCGCTCGCCACGGCCAGCAGGAGCTCACCGGGCACGGGCGCCTCCTGCCAGCTGGCCCCGCCGTCCGTGCTCTGCCAGTTGCCACCACAGCGCGAGTAGAGGGTGGCGGGCGAGCCGGGAAGGATCTGCAGATTGCTCCCCGGCAGGTAGACCTCCTCCCAGCTGGCACCGCCGTCGCCACTGCGGTAGACCGTGAAGTAGAGGAAGCCGGCCGAGGACACCCGCTGCAGGGCGTAGACAACCTCTCCCCGGCCTGGCTCGGAGACCAGCTGATAGACCCGCTGGTGCACGCTGAACGGGCCACCGTCGACCGAGCGGGGGAGGGTCACCCGCCAGCTGCGCCCGCCGTCCCGGCTGAGCGACACCCCCGGCCCCGCGATCAGCAGGTGATCAGAGTCGGAGGGGTCGAGGGCGATCTCGCTAACCGGCGTGGTGGTCAGCGACCGCCAGCTCACCCCGTCGTCGGCGGAGCGGAAGAGCCCGCCGACCGCGCCGGCGTAGAGCACCCGCGGTGCCGTGGGAGCGACCGCCAGGCAGCTGACCACGACACAGCCGAGGCTGCTGGCCCACGGCTGCCACGAGTGGCCAGCGTCCGTCGAGCGCCAGAGCGACGAGCAGCTGTCCCCCTGCGGCGAGCCGGCGGTCGCGGCGTAGAGCCGCGCCGGGTCCGCGGGATCGGCCGCGAAGGCCTGCACGAAGCTCGCCCGCAAGCCGGCATTGTCCGCCGCCCAGCGCCGGCCGGCGGTGGCCGAGAGGTAGACGCCTCGCCGCGGCGTCCCCGCCCACATCAGGCGACCCACGGTGGGGTGGATCAGCAGGCGGATCGAGGCGAGCGCGGCGCCCGGGGCGCCGAGGCCGAGGCCCTGGGAGCTCGCCTGCCAGCTGCCGCCGCCGTCGTGGCTCAGGAAGACCCCCTGCACGCAGCCGAGGAAGACGGCGTCCGGGTCGCGGGGCCGCACGGCAAGGTGGCCGGTCTCGCAGCCCGCCGGCACCGCGGCACGCCGGTGCCAGCTGGCGCCGGCGTCGTCGCTACGGAAAAGGCCACCGCGGCCATGCACATAGAGAACGCCCGGAGCCGATGGCGCGATGGCGAGCTCGGTCATGTCGACCAGGGGCTCCGCCTCGCCCACCACCCGCTCGATGGCAAACCAGCTGGCACCACCGTCGAGGGACTTCATCACCTCGTGGCCGCTTGTGAAGTAGACCGTGCGCGGCTCGCCAGGGTGGCTGGCCAAGGCCTGGCCCTCCAGGTTCGTCGCAGTGGTGAGCACCTTCAGCCAGCTGGCACCACCATCGAGGCTGCGAAACACCCCGACGCCCTCGCCGGTGCGCCAACCCGCGGCGAAGAAGGCTGGGGATGGGCCGCCCGTCGCCAGCAGGGCGTCAAACGAGAAGGCACCCGACAGCTGCCGTGACCAGCTGCGCCCGCGATCGTCGCTAAGGAAGAGCTGGTTACCCCCGAGGCCCGTGACCTGCACCAGGATGCGCCGCCCGCCGTCCGGCTCCACCGCCAACGAGTGCACGCCGCCCTGCGGCAGACCACCGGCGAGGCGCACCCACTGCGTCGCGCTGTCCACTTGGCCGCGGTAGAGCCCCAGGCTGGTGCCGGCGTAGAGGAAGCTGGGGAGGCCCGCATCGAGAGCCAGGGCCGTGACCTGGCCCCCTGGCGGCGCGACGGCCGACCAGCGGTCGACCCCCGCACGGGTAGGCTGAACCCAAGCCAGCCAGCTCGCCAGGGCCAGGAACGAGATCAGATATCGCGAGGCGGCAGGACATCGCATTGGGCACCTCCGGTCGGCCGCCCACCCCCTCTGCTCCCAGGATGCGCCCGCAGCTGCCGGTCTGCACCGCCCGGGGAGGTGGGGGCCTTCAAGGATGCACGCGCGACTCCGGCCTGGAATCGCTCAGCTCGCCAGCGCGATCGCTACACGTCGCACCACTGGCCGTTGACCGACCCGCCACAGAGTGCGACGCACTCGGCTGGAGTTACCCAGCCATCGTGATCGCTGTCGCAGAAGGGCGAGAGCTCCTCCACCTGCGGGCTGTGCACCCCGCCACCCCCCGTGCCTCCGCCGTTGTTGCCACCGTTGTTGTTGCCGCCGTTACTGTTGGGGTCGTCGACCGGGATCACCGAACAGGGCGTGCAGGCGCGGCTGAACACCTGGCTGCCGTCCCAGCTCACCGGCGTGGTGGGAGAGATCGAGATGGTGGGACCGCCACCGTTGACCGAGACACCCACCGAGCAGATCCCGCAGAAGGTGCAGTCGCGCTCGACGCAACCGAACCCGGCGCCACAGGAAGCCGGGCTCAGGTGGCCGTTGGCGACGGTCTGCTGCCCGGTCGCCGACGACGAAGCCAGCATGTGGCAGTAGTCGTCGGTCAGCCCGACATCGGCGCAAGTCGAGCTTTGGATCGAGGTCGAGCACGTCTGGTTGCAGTAGTAGTCGCAGCTGCAGATCTGGCGAAACGAGGCCTGAGAGTAGTGATAGCCCCCCGCCAGATGGTCGTTGAAGCCCTGCCGATACTCGCTGCTGGTCGCCGACGGGTTGGTCACCGTCTCGTAGCAGCGGGCATCGAGGTCTCGTTGGGCCAGGCGGTTGAGCCGCCGGAGCGGCTCCTTGCCGTCGTCCGCCGTTCGCGCCGGCAGTGGCTCGCGGGCGGCTTCCTCCACTCCCTGGACGATGGTGTCGAGCACGTAGAAGGTCAACGACCCTTCCGCGGGGTTGGGCACCCAGACGAAGCTCGCACGGTAGAGCCGCGCCTCGCCAGCGAAGCTCACGCTCGCGAGATACGACGTGAGGGCCACCGCGCCCGTGAGCTGCGGCCGCTGGATGCTCGCCTGATCGAGCGCCTCTTGTACGCTCAAGCGCTCCAGGGCACCCGCCCACGGGGCCTGCTGCCAGGCAGCTGCCACGCTCCGCCAACTGGCCTGGTACTCGACCCTCCGCACCACCGAGCGGTTGCCACCGCGGTTCCGCTCGTAGGTGTCCGCGTGCGGCGCCACATCGACCACTCGGCCTTCCGGCAGGTCGACCACGGCCCGCCACAGCACCCGGCCCATCTCGGCCGCCGGCACGGTCTCGAACTGGCTCAGCTGGAGCTCGAAGTCGTCACGACCCGAGGCCCGGACCAGCTCCACCAGCCGAGCGTAGACGGCTGCGATCAACCGGTTCGCCTTCTCTTCGCTGAACGCGGCAAGGCCCAGCGGTTCGCTCTGCACCCAGTCCTGCGTGACGGCGTTGAGACCCGCCGCCGGTGCCGTGGCCTGGGCGACCGCTGCGGGCTCAGCCGCGTAGCTGGCCCGGCCCCAGGCGAGCGCCAGCCCTAGCAAGGCGACGAAGGTCCTCCATGAAGATCTGACACGCATGTGCATCTCCTCCTCGTTGGCGGCTCAGCGACGGCCGGAAGAAGGCTCCCCGGTGGCCCTCTGAGCCGGGTTCACCCTCTCTCGCGCTCGTTGCGAGCGAGAAGGATCAGCGAATTCGTCCTGCGCCAGGCCAGGGGTCACCGCTGTCGCTGGCGCGCGGGCCCGCTCGCTGGCCAGCGCTGGCGGCGGATCGCTCGGCAGAATCAAACCGGCCGGGCGAAGGCCCTTCCAGCTCCTCGGCGCCCCGCCGAGTCGCTATCGAAAAGAGGAACTCGTATCTATCTATTGGTCTAGGAGCACTCACCCTGCCTAAGATCGCCCGGTCGCTGACCAATGCGAGGAGCACAGAGGGCTTGAGGACGGCGAAGGTGTGCGCCGTCAGCCTGGATCGACAGCCGCGGGGGCGTGTTCCGTGGCTCGCGGGGCGATACCGCGTGGGTCCGTCCCGGCAGCACTTGGACTCAAGGCGCCGGCGAAACCCTCCCCGCAGGAGAGGGGTTCGTTGGCAGCCTGGCTCGCGTCCGCAGTCGGGGCACGAGGCAGGTGGTGGGAAAGGAGAGCACGATGGTGAGTGAGCTGACGGGCACTTGGATCGCACGCATCATGGGAAGCCCCGAGGATCGGCTGGTCCTCAAGGTCGACGAGCAGGGCGCCGTCTCGGGCACCTACAACTTCCGCTTCCTCACACCCGGGCAAGGTGACGTCGGCACGGTCACCGGCGTCTTTCATGCGCCGCAGGTCAACCTCGTCGGCGACGCGCTGGACCAGGATCCGCGCTGGAGATGGAGAGGCAGTGGCTCCTTGCAAGGCGACAACTTGAAGCTCACGACCTTTGAGTCGGCGGCGTGGCAGCTTCCGGGGGTCGTCTTTCGCCGCGCGGACGGCGAAAGCGCGTAGAGCCTGCTCGTCCTGGCCAGCTGCGGCAGTCCGCTGCCAGCAGTAGGGAGATAAAGCGACTCACCCCGCCGCGACCTTGGGAGCTGCGGGGCCGGACGCTCGCCACTCCACGCTCAGCACGGTCGTGCTTTGAGAGCCGGCTGGCGACCTCTGGCCACTGCCGGTCCGCCCCACCGATAGTGGCTCGCCATTCACGCCGGGTTCCACCTCGCTCCTCTCCACCGCGAGAAGCGGCCTGATCAACTCCTTTGCGGCGAGAGCGGCAGCGAGCTGGCTCCTCCGCATGGCGCCTCCCACCAAGCCGCAGCAGAGGCCCTGTGCGCCCAGCGCGGCGTTGAGCAGGCTCAACCCAAACCAGCAATTTGCCAGAACAAGGGACGGAAGCAAGGTTGGCCAACCTACCGTCTACGCTTCAGCTCCAGCAGCCAGAGGCGAATCTCAGCTACTCTATCGGACATCTCCTCGACCTTCACTTCTGCGGCAGCAACTCTCGCAGCCAAGTCACTTCGAGACCTCCTCTCCTCGGTCTCTAACATGAGCAGCTCGCCCTTCAGCTCCTGAAGCTGCTGTCGAAGGGCAATGAGAGACCTATCGGTCTCGAGAATGTTCCCAGATAGGCCTGTCTCAACAGCTACTAGCCTCCTATCTAGCGCACCCACCTGTCGCTGCAGCGCTGAACTAGAGCAACCGAGAGAGGCCATTGTGAGTGGGAGAAGGAGAAGGGCGCACCATTTCGGCTTAGGCATATCGCAGCCTCACATCAACACCTTGCGGTACTTGAGTCGTGCTTCCTGGCTGTCCACGTCGTATTCAAGCGCGACAATGTCGACCTGCTCAAGACCACGAAGAGAACAGGTTGCAAGCCCGTGTTCGCAACACTCGCTAGAGACTGAGAAGGTAAGGCCAGAACCTCTTGGAATCAAAAACGCGTTCCTCCCATCCTGTGGGCTTCTAAGACCTTCGAGAATGCCGGGTTGCTCGCAGCCACGAAGCTCGACTATGGGCCCATCCTTCGTCACTCGAACGACCTGAATGAAGGCCGACGACGAACTGAGCTTGAACCGAATTTGGTCGCCGGTCTTTGCATCGGCAACAAACCACTCATCCGCGATCGAAGGCGATGTAACCAAGACTTCACCTGGGGTGGTGCAACGCTTCCACTTCTCTGTCACCTCCAAGAGAGCCTTCTCCAGCCGTTCATTTTCCGGCGCAAGAACCGAAAGCTCACTCTGGGCATGATCCAGGTCCGCTTGGGCTCGCTCCGCTTGTCGCGACAGAGCCTCGATCTTGGCGGTTGAGCCGTCGGCAGTGACCCGGTGGGTGACGTACGACGACAAGAGCGTAGCAAAGAGACCTATCAGTGCGATGATGACTCGCGCGGCATTGTCGTCCATCCTGTACTTGCCTCAACGGCCACGGCCATTCTTCCTGGCGCCGGGCCTACTGAGTGGTTCCGTGCAGCGGACGTGTGCGAAGACGGGAAGACATGTCGGATTGCATAATTAATATATCAAATTATGCAATCCAGCGGATCGACAACCTCTTTCTGGACTTGAGGGAACTATATGCGCTCGCCGAACAATTGCAAGTCGTTGTCTGCAGTCTCCATCCATCGCAGACGAGTCCGCGACCTCAGCGATTCGGCCCAGACTACCTCCGTCCGTTGACGGTCTAGCCACCCTCGCCCACGAGACTGTTACGGATGTCCCCGGTCCAGTGCGTCACCCATGTCGCCGGTCTGTACCCCACTAACTCCCCTCCTCCTCCACCAAGCTCCCCTCCACAGCCAGAAACGCCCGCACGGGCGCGCTGGCGGCGAGGACGACGGCGAGGGTGGAGATGAGGATGCCGCAGCCGACGAAGACGGCGGGGATGTTCTTGCCGGTGAGGTCGGCGAGGATGCCGGCGGCGCCCATGGCGATGGGGGTGAGGCTGAAGACGAGGGTCTCCATCAGCCCGAAGACGCGGCCACGGAGGGTGCTCGGGGTGGTGCGCTGCAGGCTCGAGACGATGCGCACGTTCATGAAGCCGTTCATCACGCCGGTGAGCGCCATCGCCGCGAGGGCGGCCCAGGGGCTGCGCAGCAGGCCCAGGGAGAGCGGCCCCAGGCCGTAGAGGATGCCGGCCGCGAGCACCAGCCGGCTCGCCACGGCGCCGCGCATCGGCAGGCTGCCGGCGATCACGCTGCCCACCACCGCGCCCAGCCCGAAGCCCGCCACCAGGTAGCCGAACCAGTCGGAGGTCACCCGCAGCAGGTCCTCGACGTAGAACGGGAAGAGCACGATGAGCGGCACGAGGAGCGCGTTGAACAGCGGCATGATGAGCACGATGTTGCGCGTGCCCGGCGTGCGCCAGACGTAGGAGAGGCCGCCGGCGAGGTCGCGCCGGAAGCCCGTGAAGCTCTCCCGCCAGGTCTTCGCTCGCTCCGGGATGCGCTGCGGGATGCGCACGAAGAGGGCGCTTACCCCGGCAAAGAGGTACGACAGCCCGTCGACCAGGAAGAGCACGGCCGGCCCGAGCAGGCGGTAGAGCACGCCGCCCAGGGCCTGGCCGAGGAAGGTCGAGGTATCGACCGAGATCTTGTTGAGCGAGTTGGCCGCCGGCACCTTGTCGTTGGGCACCAGGGCGGGGATCGAGGCCGAGACGGCGGGCCGGAAGAAGGCGTCGAGGATCGAGGTCAGCACCGAGACCACCACCAGCAGCACGAGGATGGGGCCGGTGCGGGCCGGCACCAGGAAGAGCGCCGCGGCGAGAGAGAGGACCAGGACGCCACGCACCAGGTCGGCGGTGAGGATGATCCGCCAGCGCGAGTGGCGGTCCGCGAACGTACCGCCCACCGGCCCCAGGAGCACCGCCGGCAGCGCCGAGCCCATCATCAAGAGGCCGAGGATCGACGCCGACTCGGTGGCGTGCTTGATCCAGAACATCATCGCGATGTTGAAGGCCTGGGTGCCCAGCTGGCTGACCAGCTGGCCCTGCCAGAGGAGGGCGAAGTTGCGGTTGAGGAGGCGTGTGGGAGCGGCCTCGTCGGGGCGCAAGGTAGCGGGCGCCGCGGCAGCTGGGGCGGGGATGGCGGGATCGACGGACAAGGGCAGCTCCTCACTCATCGCGAAGCACCAGGACGGGGTCGACGCGCGTCGCCCGGCGGGCCGGCAGATAGCTGGCGACGACGGCCACGGCGACGAGCACGGTGAGGGTGAGGGCGAGGGTCGCCGGGTCGAGCGGGCTCACCCCGTAGAGCAGGCTCGCCACCGTGTGGGTGGTGGCGAGGGCGAGGGCGAGGCCAGCGACGAGGCCGAGGCCGACGAGTGCGAGGGCGCGGCCGAGCACCAACCGGAAGAGCGCGCGGCGATCGGCGCCGATCGCCACCCGGATCCCCCGCTCGCGGGTGCGCCGGCTCACCGAGTAGGACATCACGCCGGAAATCCCCACCGCCACCAGCACCAGGGCCACGCCGGCGAAGAGCGCCAGCAGCACAGCACCGATCCGCGGTGCCCAAAGGGTGCGGGCGACGATCGCGGACAATGGCTCGACGTTGTAGAGCGCCAGGTTGGGGTCGAGGCGGCTCACCGCCGCCCGCGCCGCCGCCAGGCTACGACCCGGGGTCGCCGTGCGCAGGTGGAGGGTCATCTCCGGGGCGTAGCGCTGGCTCGCCGGCAGGTAGGCGTAAAGCCGCGGCTCCTCGCCCATGGTGTTGTACTTGGCATCGGCCGCCACCCCCACCACCGTCACCGGTACGTCGCTGCCAGCGAGGCTGAAGCGCTTGCCGAGGGCGCTCGTCTGCGGCCAGAAGCGCCGCGCGAAGGTCTGGTTGACCACCACCACCGGCTGGCCATCTGGGCGATCGGCGGCAGTGAAGCCGCGGCCTTCGAGCAGGCGGATCCCCAGCGTCTCGAAGTAGCCGGCCGAGACCGCCTGGGTCTGGATGTAGATCGGCTCGTCGCTCGCCGCGCCCTCGACCGCGATCGGGGTGAGGAGCGCGGTGGTCACGAAGACGAGGTTCTGGCCCAGGGCCGCGGCCCGCACGCCGGGCCAGCCGGCCGCCTCGGCCAGCAGGCGGCGGTGGAAGTCTTCGCCGTCGGCCTCGCCGAGGCCGCGGGGGCCGAGGTCGTAGGTCAGCACGGCGAGCTCGTCGAGGGCGAAGCCGGGGTCGATCTTCCGCACGTTGGCGAGGCTGGCGAGGAAGAGCGCAGCCCCCAGCAGGGCGAGGAGCGAGAGCGCCACCTGCACCGCCACCAGGGCCTGGCCGAGGGGCAGCCGCGGCGGCCGGCCGGCGTCGAGCCCGCCGCTCTTGAGGGCCGCGACCAGCGACAGCCGGGAGGACTTGAGGGCCGGCGCCAGGCCGAAGAGGAGGCCCGTCGCCACCGCCAGGCCGAAGGTGAAGGCGAGCACCGGCAGGTCGAAGCCGACATCCAGGCTCGCCGGGATGCTCGGCGGCCGCAGCGCCCACAGCAGCTTGCGGCCAACGACGGCGAGCAGCAGGCCGGCGGCACCGCCGAGGAGGCCCAGGAGCAGGCTTTCGGTGAGCAGCTGGCGCAGCAGCCGGCCGCGGCCCACGCCCACCGCCAGCCGCACCGCCACTTCCCTCCGGCGGGCGGCGGCGCGGGCCAGGAGCAGGTTCGCGATGTTGGCGCAGGCGATCAGCAGCACCAGGGCGACGACGCTCGCCAGCACGGCGCCGGCCCGCACGTAGCCGCCCCGCTGGTTGGGGTCGATGGTCGCCGCGAGGTACGGCAGGAGCTTGTACGAGCGGCCCTCGTTGTCGTCCGGGTAGCTCGCCGCCAGCCGCCGGCCGAGGGTGTCGAAGGCCGCCTGGGCGCCGGCCAGGCTCTCCCCCGGTGCCAGCCGCCCAACCAGGCTGAGCATCAGGGCGCCGCGCACCGCGAACCACTGGCGGGTGATGCCGAACAGCATGCGGTCGTGGAGCGCCAGCGGCACGAAGACCTCCGCCTTCGACAGGGCCTGGGCGCCCGCGAAGCCCGGTGGGGCGATGCCGACGACGGTGAACGGCTGATCGTTGAGGGTGATGCTGCGGCCCACCAGGGCTGGATCGGCGCCGAAGCGCCGCCGCCAGAGACCGTCGCCGAGCACCACCACCGCGGCACCGCCGGGCGCCGCGGCCTCCTCGGCGGCGAAGCCACGGCCGCGCTGCGGCCGCGCGCCGAGGACCTCGAAGTAGTCACCCGAGACCAGCAGGCCCTCGAGCTTCTCCGGCTCGCCGGAGCCCGAGAGGCTCACCTGGATCGCCAGCGCAGCGGCCAGGCCGGAGAGCCCGCCTCCCGCCTCCTTGAGGTCCCGGTAGTTGGGGAAGGAGGTGGGCAGCATGCCGGGCAGCTCGCGGTCGGCGGTGAACACCGCCACCAGCCGCCGCGGCTCTTCGACCGGCACCGGGCGCCAAAAGATCGCCTTCAGAAAGGTGAAGACGACGGTGTTGGCGCCGATGCCCAGGGCCAGCGAGAGCACCGCCGCGGCGGTGACCCCGCGGCCCTTGGCGAGCTGGCGCCAGGCGAAACGCAGGTCGTCGGCGACGGCGCTCATCAGGCGGCGGCAGCCTCCGGCTCGCTGGCGGCGTCGCGGTCGCGCAGGTGCGCCCGCCGTTGGTGGACGACGTCGTAGTTCTCGGCCAGCACCAGGAAGATCTTGGCGAAGACGTTGTCGTCGTCCGGGTTGCCGAACAGCATTTGCTCACCCCACTTGCGCAGCGTGGTGCGCGGTTTGGTCAGCACGTGGGCGCACCAGTAGAGGAAGCGCAGGCGGAAGCTCCAGCCGGCCCACTCGATGTGCTTCCACATGTAGACCCCGTTGCCGAAGTTCTCGTGATCGAGACGGGCGCGGTAGAAGAGGTAGACGAGCATCGAGTTGAGCCGGTAGTGCTTGTCGGCGTTGGCCTGGTAGCGCCGCATCGGGGCGAGGTCCGGCACCTCCTGCGGCAGCACCTGGCGCAGCGCCTCGACGAGGGCGAACGAGCTATTGAAGGCGATCAGCAAGCCGGTCGAGAACACCGGGTCGATGAAACCCGAGCTGTCGCCGACGATCGCCCAGCCGGGGCCGAAAAAGCGCTTGCAGCGGTAGGAGTAGTCGCGCTGGGCACGGAACTCCTCCACCACCTCGAGGCCGGGCTGCTTGAGAAACTCGTCGATGTAGGGGATGTCCTTGGCGTAGTGGTAGAAGATCTCCTCCAGGGTGCGGTTCTTGCGCTCCGCCTTCGCCGTCTCCTGCGACAACACGACCCCCAAGGACACCACGTGCTTGTCGATCGGCAGGAACCAGGCCCAATCCCGCTGGTTGTCGTGCACGCAGAGCCGGAAGTTGAGGTCCTGGTCGGTGTTGGTGATCTCGAAGTTGCCCTTCCAGTGGGAGAACACCGCCAGCTTCTTTTCGAGCAAGGGGTCGTCGAACCAATTGTCACGCAGCTGGCGGTTCATCACCCCGGCGAGGCCCGAGGCGTCGATGATCCAGCGGCCCATCGCCTGCTTCGACGGCGCCTCGGGGCCGTCGTCGAGCAGCCGGTACTCCACCCCGTAGGCGCGGTCGCCGTCGAAGAGGATGCGCTTGACGAGGGCGCGCTCGTGTACCTCGGCGCCGCTACGCCGGCAATTCTCGAGCAGCACCTGGTCCATCTTCGAGCGCGCCATCTGGAAGGCCCAGGGCAGCTCGTCCGGCTCGTTCGGCGTGTCGGTGAAGAAATAGATCGGTAGCCGCTTGTGACGCATCACGAACTCGAGGCCCTTCTTCTTGACGTAGTTCATCTGCTTGAGCTCGTCGTAGACCCCGAGCTCCTTGAAGGCCTCGAAGCCGAAGGCGGTGATCGATTCCCCGATGTGGAAACGGGGGAACTTTTCCTTCTCGAGCAGCAGCACCTTCCAACCCTCGCGGGCCAGCATGGTGCCGACGGTGGTCCCCGAGGGGCCCCCGCCGATGATGATCAGGTCGTACTGGCTGTCCATACGGTCCTCTCCTTGGTGGACGACGGTCTCTGCTTCAGGATGAAAGCGGGTCCAAGACGAGCGCTGGTTCGTTCGCAGGTGCCGCCAACGCGGCGGCCCAAGCCAGGGCCGCGCGCACCTCGGCGGCGAGGTCGGTGACCGTCGGGGCGGCGAGCAAGCTGAAGTGGTCCCCGGCCAGCTGCCGCTCGCGCCGCGGCCCGCTGAGGATGCCTTGCCAGCGCGCGGCGGCCGCGGCAGGCCGCGCCGATGGGCCGGCGGCGAGCACCAGCAGGGCCGGGCAGTCCAGCCGAGTGGGCTGGTAGCGCTGGGCGGCCCCGGCGTGCGCCGTGAGGCGGGCGAGGTGCGGCGCGAGATCGGCCTCCCCCGTGCCGGCGCCGGCGGCGGCGAGGTCGCCGGCCAGCAGCGCCCGCAGCTCGGCCGGCGACGGCAGAGGCAGGCCGTGGGCCGGCCAGCTGTCGATCAGCACGAGGAGCTCGACGCTCGCGCCGCGCTCCGCGAGGGCACCGGCCATGGCGCTCGCCACCAGGCCGCCAAAGGACCAGCCGCCCAGCCGATACGGCCCCTGCGGCTGCACGGCGAGGACGGCGGCGAGGTAGCGGAGGGCCAGGGCCTCGACGTCGGCGACCCCGGCCTCGCCGCCGGCCGGCGACGGGGCCTCCAGGTCGTCCACTTCCAAGCCGAAGACCGGCCCCTCGTCCGCCAGCTCGTGGGCGAGCCCGCGGTAGGCGAGGGCGCTGCCGCCGATCGGGTGGACGAGGAAGAGCGGCCGGCCGGACTCGGGCGCGCTCGCCGTCGCGAGGCGAACCAACGGGGCCGGCAACCCGCCTTCTTCGCTGCCCGCCGCCAGCCGCGCCGCCAGGCGGGCGACCGTCGGCGCCTCGACGATCGTCGCCGCCTTGAGCGGCCGGCCGAGGGCCGTCCCCAGCTCCGAGGCCAGGCGCAGGGCGGCGAGCGAGTGGCCGCCGAGCTCGAAGAAGTCGTCGTGGCGGCCGATCGGCGCCACCCCCAGCTGGGCGCTCCAGGCTGCGGCGAGCGTCGTTTCGAGCTCTCCCTCGGGGGCCACGTACTCCACGCCGAGGGGGGGGCGCCCGTGGCTGGCGAGCTCGGCGGGCTCCAGCCTTTCCGCTGCTGCCTCCTCAGCCGGTGGTGCTGCCACCCCCGGAGCCTCCACCCAGTAGCGCAGGCGCTCGAAGGGGTAGCTCGGCAGGGCCACCCGCCGCCGCTTCTCGGCGCCGTAGTAGCCCTCCCAGCTGAGCTCGACGCCGGCGAGCCAGAGGCGGGCGGCGAGCCGGGGTGCGCTGCCGCCGGCGTCGCCGTCGCGCGCGGTGGGGAGCGACGCGACGGCGACGGGGGCCTCGCCGCCCTGCTGGCGGGCGAGAGAGGTCAGGCCCCGCCCCGGGCCCACCTCGACGAGGACGGGTGCCGCGACGGCGAGGTCGCGCCGCAGAGTGGCGAGGGCCGCGGCGAAACGCACCGGCTCGCGGGCCTGGTGCAGCCAGTAGGCCGGCTGCTGCACGGCCGCCGGGTCGGCCCAGCTGCCGGTCAAGCAGGAGAGGAAGCGGCGCTCCGGGGCCTGGAAGCTGGCCCTTGCCAGCTCCTCGCCGAAGGCCGCGAGGGCGCCCTCCATCGCCCGCGAGTGGAAGGCGTGCGAGGTGGCGAGCCGGCGCGCCGTGACGCCCTCGCGAGCGAGCGCGGTGGCGAGCGCCGTGATCGCCGGTTCCGGCCCGGCCACGGTCGAGAGCTCGGGGCCGTTCTCGGCCGCCAGCTCGAGCTCCTCACCCAGCCGCGGCGCCACGGCCGCGGCGGCGAGCGGCATCGCCAGCATGGCGCCGCGCGGCGCGGCCTGCATCAGCCGGCCACGGGCCGCCACCAGGCGCAGCGCGTCGGCGAGCGAGAAGACGCCGGCGCGGGTCGCCGCCACCCACTCGCCCAGGCTGTGGCCGAGCATCGCAACGGGCTCGAGGCCCCAGCTCGCCAGCAGCTCGGCCACGGCGTAGCCCACGGCGAAGACCGCCGGCTGCGCCAGCGCGGTCTCGGCGAGACGGGCCGCGGCGGCCGCCGCCTCCCCCGCCGGCGGCTCGAGCAGGCGCCGCAGGTCGAGCCCGAGGTGGGGCGCGAGCTCCTCGGCGCAGCGATCGAGGGCGGCACGGTAGACGGCTTCCGTTCGGTAGAGGTCGCGCCCCATCCCCACCGACTGCGTGCCCTGGCCGGGGAAGAGGTAGGCGACGGGCCGGCCACCGAGCTCGGCCCGGCCGCGCAGGGCAAGCTCCGGTGCCGCACCGGCGAGGGCGGCGGCGATCTCGCTGCCGTCCCGCCCCAGCAGGGCCAGCCGCTCCCCGAACGCCTGGCGGCCACGAGCGAGGGTGTGGGCGACGTCGGCGAGGGCCTCGCCGGGGTGGCCGGCGAGGTGGGCCGCCAGGCGCGCCTGGGCTTGCCCGAGCGCCGCCGCCGAACGCGCCGAGAGCACCAGCAGCTGCCAGGGGCGCGACGGCCCCGAGGTCTCCAGGGCCGGCGCCTCCGCGAGCACCGCATGGGCGTTGGTGCCGCCGATGCCGAACGAGCTGACGGCGGCGAAGCGCGGCGGGCCCTGCGGCCGGCGCGGCCAGGCGAGGGCTTCGCGGTTGACGAAGAACGGGCCGTCGTCGAGCCCGAGGCGGGGGTTGGCGACCTCGAAGTGCAGCGTCGGCGGGACCAACCCGTTCTCCAGCACGAGCACGGCCTTGATCAGCCCAGCCACCCCGGCGGCGGCGTCGAGGTGGCCGATGCTCGCCTTGATCGAGCCCAAGGCGCAGCGGCCTGCGGCGGGCGTCGCAACCGCCCCCTCGTCCGCCTCGGCGGCGGCCGCTGCCCAGACCTGCTTCAGGGCCTCGACCTCGATCGGGTCGCCCAGCGGAGTGCCGGTGCCGTGGCCCTCGACGAAGCCGACCGCCGCCGGCCGCACCCCGGCCACCGCCTGCGCCGCCGCGATCACCTCGGCCTGGCCGCGCGGACTGGGCGCCGTGTAGCCCACCTTGGCGCGGCCGTCGTTGTTGGCGGCGGTGCCGCGGATCACCGCCCGCACGGGATCGCCGTCGGCGAGCGCGTCGGCCAGCCGCTTGAGCACCACGACACCGGCGCCGCTCCCCCCCACCATGCCGCGAGCGGCGCGGTCGAAGGCCCGGCAATGACCGTCCGGCGACAGGATGCCGCCCTCCTCGTAGCGGTGGCCCTGGCGCTGCGGGAAGGGCACGCTGACGCCACCGGCGAGGGCGAGGTCGCAGTCGAAGCTGGCGAGCGAGAGGGCAGCGAGGTGGACGGCGACGAGCGAGGTCGAGCACGCCGTCTGCACGGTCACGGCCGGTCCGCGCAGGTCGAGGCGGTAGGCGACGGTGGTGGCGAGGAAGTCCTTGTCGTTGCCCAGCATCAGCTGGTAGGCCCCCACCCGCCGCAGCAGCTCGGGGTTGCCGAGCAGGTGGTGGACGGCGTAGGTGCTCATCCCGGTACCGGCGTAGACGCCCACCAGCCCGGGGACGCTCGGCGGGTCGTAGCCGGCATTCTCGATCGCCGCCCAGGCGCATTCGAGGAAGATGCGCAGCTGCGGGTCGAGCACCTCGGCCTCGCGGGCCGCATAGCCGAAGAAGCCGGCGTCGAAGCGGTCGGGGTCGGCGAGCACGCCGCGGGCCGGCACATAGACGCCGCTCGCGAGCTCTGCCGGGTCGAGGCTGGGGTCTTCGATCTCCTCCGGCCGGAAGAAGCTGATCCCCTCGCGGCCGGCGGAAAGGAGCTCCCACAGCGCCTCGACGCTCGGTGCCCCCGGGAAGCGGCCGGCCATGCCGATCACCGCCAGGTGATGGCCCTCTACGCCTTCGGGCACGGCGAAGCGGCTCATCGCCCCCTCCCGGCGGCGCGCGCTCGGCGGCCCGCGAGCTGCTCGCGCTTGCGCTCGGCGCGCTCGGCGCTGTGCTCGAAGTCCCCCGGCGCGGGGGCCGCCGCGGCGTCCAGGCGCCGCGCCAGGGCCTCGACCGTCGGCAGGGCGAAGAGCTCGACCATCGGCAGCTCGGCGCCGAGCTGGGCCTTCAAGCGCGACTGCAGGCGCATGAGGAGCAGCGAATGGCCGCCCAGCTCGAAGAAGTTGTCCCGCACGCCCACCCGGTCGACGCCGAGGGCCTCGGCCCAGAGGGCGGCCAGGCGCTCCTCGGTCGCCGTGCGCGGCGCCACGAAGCCGGCGGCGTCGAGGCGGCGCTCGCCGCCCGGTGCCGGCAGCGCCCGGCGGTCGAGCTTGCCGCTCGGGGTGAGCGGCAGGGAGGCGAGGCTCACGAAGACGGCCGGCAGCATGTAGATCGGTAGCCGCGCCAGCAAATGAGCGCGCAGCAAGGCGGGGTCGAGCTCGTCGCCGGCCGGCGCCACGTAGGCCACCAGGCGCAGCTCGCCGTGGTCGTCTCGGGCCACCACCGCCGCCTCGCGCACGCCAGGGTGGTCGCTCAAGGCGGCCTCGATCTCCCCCAGCTCGATGCGATAGCCGCGCAGCTTCACCTGGTGGTCGAGGCGGCCATGGAACTCCAGGCTGCCGTCGGCGCGCTGGCGGACCAGGTCGCCCGTGCGGTAGAGGCGCCCACCGCCGAGGTCGGCGAACGGGTCCGGCACGAAACGCGCGGCGGTCAGGCCCGGGCGGCCGAGGTAGCCGCGGGCGAGGCCGGCGCCGCCCAGGGAGAGCTCGCCCAAGACGCCCGCCGGCAGCGGCCGGCCGTCGCGCCCCAGCACGTGGGCGGTGCCACCGGTAACTGGGCGGCCGATCGCCGGTGCCCGCGCGTCGGCGCGCGGCATCTTGGCTGCCGTCGAGTAGGTGGTGTCCTCCGAGGGGCCGTAGAGGTTCCAGACCTCGCGCACCGCAGGCTGGGCGTGGAGGGCCGCCACCAGGCTCGCCTGCAGGGGCTCGCCGGCCAGGCAGATGGTGGCGGCAGCAGCCGGCAGGCCGCCGCGCTCCACCAGCTCGACCATCGCCGACGGCACGGTGTTGACCAGCGTCACCTCGGCCGCCGCGGGAAGCTCGGCGAGCTCCAGGGCGTTGGCCACCAGCACCACGCGGGTGCCGGCGGCGAGCGGCACGAAGAGCTCGAAGACGGAGAGGTCGAAGCACACCGAGGTGGCGGCGAGCGTGCCGGCAAGGGCCGCGACCGGGAACGTCTCCAGGGCCCAGGCGAGGAGGGCGGCGGCGTTGGCGTGGGTGATCGCCACCCCCTTGGGGCGCCCCGTCGAGCCCGAGGTGTAGATCAAGTAGGCCAGGTTCGCCGGCTGCGGCGCAGGCAGGGCGATGCCCTCCGCCGCAGGGACCGGGCCGCCGTCGCCGCCGACGGCCACCACCGTCCGCCCTGGCTCGGCCGGCAGCACGGCCGCCGCCCGCGGTGTCGTCAGCAGCACGGCCGCCGCCGAGTCGGCGAGCATCGTCGCCAGGCGCTCGCCCGGGTAGGTGAGGTCGAGGGGCACGTAGGCGCCGCCAGCGAGCAGGGTGGCGAGGAGGGCGACGGGCAGCTCGGCTGTGCGCTCCAGGGCCACCGCCACCCGCACCTCGGGCCCCACGCCGAGGCCGGCCAAGCGGCCAGCGAGGGCGGTGGCGCGCGCTACCAGCGCGGCGTAGCTCAGCCGCTCCTCGCCGGCGACCAGCGCCACCGCCTCGGGCCGGACCACCGCCTGGGCCAGGAAGCCGGCGTGCAGCAGGCCGCGCTCGGCGGCAGGCAGACCGTTCTCGCCGGCTGGCAGCGCCGGGCCGGGCGCCCACTCGCCACGCAGCTGCCAGGCCTCGGCGGCGGCGAGCAGCGGCAGCTCGGAGAGGCGCTGCCGCGTGCCGGCGGCGAGCGCGGCCAGCACCCGCCGCAGCTGGCGGCCGAGCCGCTCGGCCGTGCTGGCGTCGAAGAGGTCGCCGTTGTATTCGAGGGCTCCCGTCACCGCCGGCCCGCGGCTTTCCAGGCTGAGCTGGAGGTCGAACTTGGTCATCCCGGGGTCGATCTCCACCGGGGTCATGGTCAGGCCGGCCAGCCGCCGCTCGGCAAGCGGGGTGTTCTGCAGCACCAGCAGCACCTGGAAGAGCGGCGTCACGGCGAGGTTGCGCTGGCCGCCCAGCTCGGCCACCAGGCGCTCGAAGGGCAGGTCCTGGTGGGCGTAGGCGGCGAGGGTCACCTCGCGGCTGCGGGCCAGCAGCTGGCCGAGCTCGGGGTCGCCAGCGAAGCTCTGGCGCAGCACCAGGGTGTTGACGAAGAAGCCGATCAGGCCCTCGCTCTCGGCCCGGTTGCGGTTCGCCACCACCGTCCCCAGCGGAATGTCGGTGCTCGCCGTCAGGCGGGCGAGGAGCGCCGCCAGGCCCGTCGCGAGGACCATGAAGAGGGTCACCCGCTGGCGGGCCGCGAGCTCCTGGAGGCCGCGCGAGAGGTCCGCCCCCAGGGCGAGGGGCCGCCGGCCGCCGCGGTAGGTCTGCACCGGCGGCCGCGGCCGGTCGCAGGGCAGCTCGAGGGCCGGCGGCAGGCCGGCGAGCTGCTGGCGCCAGTAGGCGAGCTGGCGGTCGAGCTCCGCCCCCTGCAGCCAGGCGCGCTGCCAGAGCGCGTGGTCGGCGTATTGCCGGCTGAGGGGCGCGAGCGGCGACGGCCGGCCAGCGGCGAAGGCCTCGTAGAGCCGGCTCGCCTCATCGAGCAGGATGCCCATCGACCAGCCGTCGGTCACGATGTGGTGGAGGGTCAGCAGCAGCCAGCAGCGGTCCGTCGGCAGGCGCAGCAGGCGGGCACGCAGCAGGGGCCCGCGGGCGAGGTCAAAGGGCAGCCGCAGCTCGCGTTCGGCAAGGCCGCGGGCCGCCGTCTCGGCCGCCATCCCGAAGCCGCGCAGGTCGATCTCCGGCAGGGGCACGGGGGCGGCCGGCGCCACCCGCTGCACACCGGCGCCGTCGACCTCCAGCACCCGGCTGCGCAGCACGGCATGGCGCGCGACGACGGCGCTCAGCGCCTGGCGCAGCACTGCCGGCCGCAGCGGGCCGTCGATCGCCAGCACGAAGGGCACGTTGTAGGCCGCGAGGCCGGGCTCCAGGCGATCGAGGAACCACAGCCGCTCCTGCGCAAAGGAGAGGGGCGCGTCGCTGCCGCTGGCGGCGGTCAGCGGGCTCGCCGCCGCCGGCTGGGCCTGGCCGGCGACGATCGCCGCCGCCAGCTGGGCGATCGTCGGCTGCTCGAAGACCGTGCGCAGGGCGAGCTCGATCCCCAGGCTTTGGCGCAGCTGGCTGACCAGCTGGGTGGCGTGGAGGGAATGACCACCGAGGTCAAAGAAACTCTCATCGCGGCCGACTTCCTGGCGGCCCAGCAGATGGGCCCAGAGGCGAGCGAGCTCGGCCTCGAGGTCACTCGCCGGGGCGGCACGCAGGCCGGCAGCAGCAGCCGGCTCCTCTGGCGCCGGCAAGGCGCGGCGGTCCACCTTGCCGTTGGCGCCGAGCGGCAGGGCCGCGAGGACGACGAAGGCGGCCGGCACCATGAACGCCGGCAGGGTCGCCGCGAGGTGCTCGCGCAGCCGGGCCACCAGCTCGGCTTCGGCAACCGCGGCCTCCTCGTGCGCCGCCCCGTGAGCGACCACATAGGCCACCAGGCGGCGTTCGCCGGGGCGGTCCTCGCGCACGGTGACGACGGCGCCCGCCACCGCGGGGTGGGCGGCGAGGGCCACCTCCACCTCTCCCGGCTCGATGCGGAAACCGCGGATCTTCACCTGCTGGTCGAGGCGGCCGAGGAAGACGAGGCGGCCGTCCGCCAGCTGGCGCACCCGGTCCCCCGTGCGGTAGAGGCGAGCCCCGGGCCTGGCCCCCAAGCCGGCGAACGGGTCTGGCACGAAGCGCGCCGCGGTCAGCCCCGGCCGGCCGAGATAGCCGCGGGCGAGACCGTCGCCGCCAAGATGGAGCTCGCCTGGCGCCCCGGCGGGCACCGGCCGCAGCTCGCCGTCGAGCAGCCGCAGCCAGGTGTTGGCGATCGCGCGGCCAATCGGCACCGTCGCCGCCGGGGCACCGGCCACTGCGAGGCCGCCGCCCGTGGACAGCGTCTCGCCGGTCGCGAAGGTGGTGCACTCGGTGGGGCCGTAGGCGTGGAAGAGCCGCGCCCCCGGCGCGCGCTCGCGCAGCATGCGGTCGAAGAGCTCGGGGCGGGCCGCCTCGCCCCCGGTCAGCACCTGCGTGGGGGTGGCGAAGGCGCGCGGGCAGTGCTCGGCGAGCTGATGGAAGAGCCCCGTCGTCACCCACAGCGTGCTCACCCGCCAGCGCTCCAGGAGGTCGGCCAGCTCCTCGAGGCCGAGCGGCCCGGCGGGGGCGACCACCAGGCGGGCCCCGTGGGCGAGGGCACCCCAGATCTCGAAGGTCGAGGCGTCGAAGGCGACCGGTGCCGTCTGCACCAACACCTCCCCCGGCCCGAAGCGCACGAAGGGGTTCTCCGCCACCAGCCGGACGACGCCGCGATGGGGCACCGCCACCCCCTTCGGCTGCCCTGTCGAGCCGGAGGTGAAGAGCACGTAGACGAGGTTCTCGGCGGCGGCGCAGGCCTGCGGCACGCCGGCGCCGAGCTCGCTCGCCGCCGCGGGCGCGACGGCAGGCAGGCCGAGGGCCTCGAGGCGGGCCACCCCGGCGCCGCCGACGAGGGCGGCGAGCCGGGCCTCGGCGGCGAGGAAGCGCAGGCGCTCGGCCGGCAGCTCGGCGTCGAGCGGCACGTAGACGCCACCCGCCTGCACCACCCCGAGGAGGTTCGCGACGAGCTCCAACGAGCGCCCGGCCGCAACCCCGACGGCGACCTCCGGTCCGACGCCCCGGCGGCGCAGGGCGAGGGCGAGCCGGCCGGCGCGGCGGTCGAGCTCGGCATACGACAGGGCTTCGACGACGCCGGCCTCGGCCACCACCGCCACGGCATCCGGGGTGGCCCGCACCCGCGCCGCCACCAGGCGGTCGAGAGTGGTCTCGCGCGGGTAGGGCGTCGCCCCGCCGCTCCATTCGGTGAGCACCGCCTGCCGCTCGGCGGCCGCGAGCACCGGCAGCTCGCCCAGGCGGCGCCCGGGCGCCGCGGCAAAGGCCGCGAGCAGGCCCAGCACGCGATCGAGGAAGCGGCGGGCGGCCGTCGGGCTCAGCCGCTCGGGAGCGAACGCCAGCCGCCAGCGCAGCGTCGAGCCGGGGATCACCTGGGCCGTCAGCGGGTAATTGGTGCGGAAGAGATAGCGCGGCTCGCCGATGCGCAGTCCCGGGCCGCCGCCGGCGGCGGCGAGCTCGGCCCCCGGCACGTTCTCGAAGGCGAGGATCGACGCAAAGAGGGCCCGTCCGGGGCCCAGGCCCGACACCGCCTGCACGTCGGCGAGCGAGCTGCCTTCGAAGGCGCTCTGGGCGCTCTGCCGGGCCTGCAGCGCGGCCAACCAGGCGAGGAGGTCCGCCGCGGGGTCCACCGTGGCGCGCAGCGGCAGCGTGTTGACCAGCATGCCGACGATCGACTCGACGCCGGGCACCGCCGGCGGGCGGCCCGAGACGGTCACTCCGAAAACCACCTCGCGACGGCCACTGGCAGCGGCGAGGGCGAGCGCCCAGGCGCCCTGCACGAGAGTGTTGAGGGTGAGGCGGTGCTCGCGGGCCAGACGCTGCAGGGCGGCCGTGGTCGCCGCGTCGAGCTCGGCCGCCACCTCGCCCCGCGGCCGGCCGACCTCGCCGGCGCTCTCGGCCTCACTGCCATCGGCGGGCAGGGGCGTCGGCTCGCGCAGCTCGCCCAGCTCGGCCCGCCAATGGGCGGTGGCGGCAGCGGCGTCCTGCGCCTTGAGCCAGCGCAGGTAGCGCCGGAAGGGCACGGCGGGCGGCAGTGCCGGCCCCTGCCCGGTGACGGCCGCGGCGCAGTGCTGGAAGACCTCGGCGAAGATCACCGAGCCGGACCAGGCGTCGAGCACCAGGTGGTGGTAGCTCCACACCACGCGGTGGTCGGCGGCAGCGGCGCGCAGCACCGTCAGGCGCAGGAGCGGCGGCTGGCCGAGCTCGAAGCCGCGGCGGCGATCGGCGGCCAGCAGCCGGCGCAGCTCCGCCTCGACCGCGGCCGGCGGCAAGCCGGAGGCGTCGACCACAGAGACCGGCAGCCTGACCCGCGGGTGCACCACCTGGAGGGGCCGCTCGAGGTCTTGCCAGTGGAAGGAGGTGCGCAGGGCCGGGTGGCGCGCCACCACCGCCCGCCAGGCCGCGGCGAAGGCACCGAGGTCGAGGGGGCCGGCCAGGGGCAGCACCACCTGGTCGAGGTAGAAGGCGTCGTGCGGGGCGTAGAGATGATGGAAGAGCAGGCCCTGCTGCACCGCCGAGAGGGGATAGACGTCCTCGAAGCGCCCGCTCATCGCCCACCTCCCAGCTGCAGCTCGAGGGTGGCGAGGTCCTCGGCGCTGATCTCCTCGTCGAACCCAGTCTCAAGCCCTGCGTCAAGCCCTGCGACGGGGCCTTCCGCTGCCGGTGCCGCCCCCCATGGACTCGCCGCGGCAGGTGCGCTCGCCCCCAGCGCCGCCGCCAGCCGGGCCACCGTCGAATGCTCGAAGAGCTGGTTGGTGGCGAGGTCGAGGCCGCGCTCGCGAGCCCGGGCCACGATGCGCAGAGAGAGGATCGAGTCCCCCCCGAGGGCGAAGAAGTCGTCGTGCACCCCCACCGGCTCGACCCCGAGGAGCTCCTCCCAGACGGCCGCCAGGGCCGTCTCGGCCTCGTCGCGCGGGGCCACGAAGGGGGTCGGCAGCTCGGGCCGCGGATGCCGCTGGAGGCTGCCTCCACGGTGGTCGGCTTCGGCGAGGAGGTCGTCCACCCCACGTGCCAGCGCCGCTTGCAGGCGGCTCGGCAGGTCGGTCAGGGAGATCGCCGCCCGCGGCGCCACTTCGGCCGCCAAGAGCCGGCGGAAGACCTCGACGCCCTCGGCGTTGGTCAGCCCGTAGCTCGCCTCCGCCGCCGCCTGGACGAGCCGTTCGAGCTCTGGCACCGGTTGGTAGCCGGCCCGGCGATCGGCCGGGGACTCTGCCAGGGAATCGGCCGGGGAATCGACCAGCCGATCGGCCGAGCCGGCCAGCTCTCGGGCCGCCTCGCCGAGGTAGCGCAGGGTGTAGTTGGCGACCTCCACGCACACCGCGCCGGCCTCGTCACGCAAGACGAGCGCATAGTGGAGATCGCTTCCCGGAGTCGCCGCCGCGGCGAGGCGGGCGTGGCTAGTGAAGCGGGCCGGCAGGGGTCGCAGCACCCGCACCCCGCGCCAGGCGAGAGGCACCCGCCCCGCTGCCACGGCGGGGTCCAAGGTCGCGAGACCGAAGCCGGCGGCGACGTCGAGGAGGGCCGGATGGAGGCCCAGGGCCGGCAGGTCCGCCCCGTGCTCCTCAGGCAACGCCAGGCGGGCCAGGCTGTCGAGACCGGCCGCGCCCAGGGCCTCGAGGCTCCGCCAGCGCGGGCCGAAGGCAATGCCCTCGGCGCTGCCACCGGCCGCCTCCTGCCAGGCGGCGAGCTCGAGGACCGGCCCCGGCCAGCCGGCCGGCCCGGCGGCCGAGAGCTCCCCTTCTGGCAGGGGCCCCACCGTCCCCACGGCGTGGCGCTGCCAGAGCCCACGGCCGGCAGCGTCCGCCACCCGGCTCGCCACCTCGAAGCGGGCCCCCGCCGCTGCGCGGTGGAGCACGACGTAGACCTCCGCCAGCGTCCCCGCCGGCACGGCGAGGGGCGCGAGGAAGGTGCACTCGGCGATCTCGAGCGGACCCTCCCCGGTCTCCTCCACCCAGGCGGCGCGCACCAGCTCGAGGATCGCCGTGCCAGGCAGGATGGCGGTGCCTGCCAGCCGGTGCTCGGCGAGCACCCAGTCGCGCTCGGGATCGAAGCGGGCAAGGAAAGCGGCAGCCGCGCCGGCCGCCAGGCGGCGGGCCAGCCAGGGATGGCGCGGGGCGCTCTCCCCCGCCGCCCGCACGGCCATCCCGGTCTCGGCCCAGCGGTCCCAGGCGATCGCCAGCGTCAGCCCCGGCCGGGCCCCGGCGCGCCAGCTCGCGAAGGCCTCCTCGAAAGCGTTGGCCGCCACGTAGGCGGCCTGGCCGAAGACGGGCAGGAAGGCGTTGAGAGACGAGCAGAGGACGAAGAAGTCCAGCTCCTCGCCCGCCTCGGCCAACAGCGCGTCGAGCAGCAGGGTGCCCGCCACCTTGGGGGCCAGCACCGCCGTGGCCTCGTCGCGCGCCAGGCGCTCCAGGGCGGCGCCACCCGGCACGCCGGCGGCATGGACCACCCCATGGAGGGGCCCGAAGCGCTGCCGGGCCGCGGCGAGGCCAGCGGCGAGGGCGTCGGCGTCGGCGACGTCTGCCGTCACCACCAGCACCTCGGCGCCCAGGGCCTCGAGCTCGGCAACGGCGGCCCGGCGCTCGACAGCGATGGCGCCATCGCCGAGGCCGCCACGGCCGAGCAGCACGAGATGGGCACCGGCCTCGCGGGCCAGGAAGCGGGCCAGCTCGCGGCCGATGCCGGCGAGGCCCCCGGTCAGCAGGTAGGTGCCGCCAGGGCGCAGCACGGCCGGCCGCCCCGGCGCGGCGGGAAGCTCCGCCGCCTCGAAGCTCGGCAGCCAGCGTTGGCCACCGCGGTAGGCCACCTGCGGCGGCGCCTCGCCGGCCCGGACCTCCCGCGCCAGCCGGCGGGCGATGGCCGCCAAGGCCGGTCCACTCCGCGGACGCTCGCCCGGATCGAGGTCGATCCAGCGGCTACGCACGCCGGGGAGCTCCCTCGGCAGCACCAGCGCCGGGCCGGCGACGGTGGCGGCGAGGGGTCGGGTGACGCCCGCCGCCCCCACCTCCGTGGCGCCGGCGGTCACCGCCGCGAGCTGCGTCTCGCCGCGTACCGCGGCAAGGGCACGGGCGAGGCCGAGCAGGCTGAAGAAGCCGAGGTCGAGGGCCACGGCGGGCATCGCGTCGGTACCGTCGAGGCTCCACAGGTGGAGCACCGAGCGCGGCTCCTGGCCCGCCGCGGCGAGGGCCTGCCACAGGCGCGGGTAGGCGTCGAGCTCGCCCGGCGGCAGCTCCCACTGCCCGGCCGCGCGCTCCGCGAGCTCTGGCCCCGGCCGCACCACGGTGACCGCCGCGGGCTCGACCTCCAAGGCGGTGAGCACGGCCGCGGCGAGGCCGCCGGCGTCGGCGAAGACGAGCCAGGGGCCGCCGGGCACCGCCGTAGGCCGCGGCGCCAGGGCGCGCCGGAAGCTCGGCAAGGAGAGCCAGGCGGCGGGGTCGCTGCGGCGCTCGTAGCTCTCGTGGCTCGCCGCTACCGCCACGGCCGCCGCCTCGGGCCAGGGCAGGGCGTAGGTCCGGCGCTCGAAGGGATAGGTCGGCAGCGGCAAGCGCCGCCGCGCCTCACCCTCCCAGAGCGCCGGCCAGTCGACCTCGACACCGGCCAGCCAGAGGCGGGCGAGGGCGAGGCGCGGCGTGCTCTCCGCGTGCTCCAGGCTGCCGACGATGCCGAGCTCGCCCGCCCAGGCCGGGTGGCGGCGGGCGAAGACGGCGATGGTACGCCCGGGGCCCACCTCGAGGAGCACGGGGCGGCCCCCTTCGCCCGCCGCGAGGGTCGCGAGGCAGTCGGCGAAACGCACCGGCTGGCGCAGATGGCGCACCCAGAAGTCGGGATCGATCGCTTCCTCGGGCTTCACCCAGGCACCCGTCAGGTTGGCGACGTAGGGCAGCTGCGGCGACTGCAGCGAGGTTGTCGCGAGGCGGTCCCGGAAGGCCGCCAGCGCTGGCTCCATCAGCGCCGAGTGGAAGGCATGCGAGGTGGCGAGGGGGCGGGGGTCGAGACCGCGGGCGGCGAGGGTGGCGGCGAGCTGCGCCACCGCCTCGGGCGGCCCCGAGGCCACCGTGCTCGCCGGCCCGTTGACGGCGGCGATCGCCACCCCGGCCGGCAGCAGGGCCGCGAGCTCGGCCTCGGCCAGCGGCACCGCGAGCATGGCGCCGGGGGGCAGCGCGGCAAGCAGCTTCCCGCGCTCGACGAGGAGCGCGAGGGCGGTCTCCAGCTCCCAGACCCCCGCCAGGGTCGCCGCCACGTACTCGCCGACGCTGTGGCCGAGGAGCGCCGCCGGCACGACGCCCCAGGCCTGCCATTGGCGGGCGAGAGCGTGCTCGAAGGCAAAGAGCAGGGGCTGAGTGAGGGCAGTGTCGCGCAGCGCCGCGGCGGCGGCCTCCTCCCCACCGGCGGCCGGGAAGAGCAGGCGGAGCGGGTCGACCCCCAACCGTGGCGCCAGGAAGGCGGCGGCGCGCTCGAGCTCGCGGCGAAAGACGGGCTCGCTGGCGAAGGCCGCGGCGCCGAGGCCCGGCTGCTGGGCGCCCTGGCCGGGGAAGAGGAAGGCGACGGCGCGCGGCCCGGCCGCCCGGCCGAGCTCCAGGCCCGCCGCCGCGCCGCGCAGGGCAGCCGTGGCCGCCGCGACGCTCTCGGCCACCACCGCGGCGCGGTGCTCCAGCTGGCGGCGGCCGCAGGCGAGGGTGAAGGCGACGTCGGCGAGGGGCAGGTCCGGGTGACGTTCGAGGTGGTCGGCGAGCCGCGCGCAGGCGGTGCGCAGGGCCGCGGGCGTGCGGGCCGAGAGCAGCAGCGGCTGCAGCGGGGCGCTAGGCCCCGACGCTGGCCGCGCCGGTGGCTCTTCGAGCACCGCGTGGGCGTTGGTGCCGCCGATGCCGAAGGAGCTCACGCCCGCCCGCCGTGGCCAGCGCGGCTCCCCGGCCGGGGTCAGCTCCGGGAACGGCGCCAGCTCGCGCGCCACGCGAAACGAGCTCGCCGCGAGGCCGCTCTCGGGGCCGGCTGCCTGGAAGTGGAGCGACGGCGGCACCTCGCCGCGCTGGACGACGAGGGCGGCCTTGATCAGGCCGGCCACCCCGGCGGCGGCGTCGAGGTGGCCGAGGTTCGGCTTGAGCGAGCCGAGGGCGCGGTGCGCCCCGCCGTCGCGAGCTGGGAAGACGGCGTTCAGCGCGGCGACCTCGATCGGGTCCCCCAGCGGGGTGCCGGTGCCGTGGGCCTCGACGTAGCCCACCGTCGCGGCGTCGACCCCGGCCGCGGCCAGGGCGTCGCGGAGGACCTGGACCTGGCCCGCGACCGAGGGCGCCGTGTAGCCCACCTTGGCGGCACCGTCGTTGTTGATCGCCGTGCCCTTGATCACCGCCACGACGGCATCGCCGGCGGCCAGCGCTGCGGCGAGCGGACGCAGCACGACGATCCCCAGGCCGTCACCGCTCACCGTGCCTGCCGCCGCGGCGTCGAAGGTCCTGCAATGGCCGTCCGGCGACAGCACTCCACCCTCCTCGTAGAGGTAGCCCTCACCGCGCAGGTTACGCAGCGACACGCCGCCGGCCAGCGCCAGCTCGCACTCGCCCGCCAGCACGGCGCGGCAAGCCAGGTGTACGGCGACCAGCGACGTCGAGCACGCCGTCTGCACCGCCACGCTCGGCCCGGCGAGGCCCAGCTTGTAAGAGACGCGGGTGGTCAAGAAGTCCTTGTCGAGGGCGATCTTCGCCACCATGCCGCCGGCCGCGGCGGCGGCCTCGCGATTGCCCGCCACCCGCAGCAGATGGTCGTTGAGCGAAGCGCCGCCGTAGACGCCGATCCGCCCGGCGAAACGCTTGGGGTCGTAGCCGGCGACCTCCAGGGCTTGCCAGGCGCCTTCGAGGAAGAGCCGATGCTGCGGATCGAGCAGCTCGGCCTCGCGGGCCGAGAGGCCGAAGAGCTCGGCGTCGCAGGCCTCGGGCTCGGCGAGCTGCGCCGCCGCCTTGACGTAGCGCGGGTCGGCGAGAAGCTCGGCCGGAACCCCGGCGCCGCGCAAGGCCTGGTCGTCGAGGGGCCGGATCGCCTCGACGCCGCCGGCGAGGAGCTGCCAGAGCTCGTCGCCGCCGTCGGCGCCGGGCAAGCGGCAGGCGATGCCGATGATCGCCACGTCGCCGCTCACGGCCGGTGCGGTCGCGGTCGTCGCGGCGACGGCGGCGGTCGCGCCCTCGGCCTCCCCGCCGAGCCAGGCGGCGAGCGAGGCCACGGTGGGATGGCGGAAGAGCTCCCAGAGCGGGACCTCGCCGCCCAGCTCGTCTTGCAGGCGGTCGCGCATCTCGGCCAGGAGCAACGAGTGGCCGCCGAGGTCGAAGAAGTTCGCCTCGCGGTCCACCTCCGAGCGACCCAGCAGCTCGGCCCAGAGGGCGGCGATCCGCCCTTCGAGCCGGCCGGCCGCTGCCGCCCGCCGCCGGGGTGGCGGTACGGCGGCATCGTCGCGCGGCCGAGCTTCCAGGCTGCGCTGCACGGCGGCGCGGTCGAGCTTGCCGTTCGCGGTCAGCGGCAGCGCCGGCAGCTGGACGAGGAGGGCCGGCACCAGGGCCGCCGGCAGCTGCTCGCGCAGGGCCCCGCGCAGGCTCGCCTCGCTCGTGTCGCCAGCCTCGGGCGCCGCCACCCAGGCCGCCGCCAGGCTCGCCTCGGCACCGGCGAGCCCCGCCGGCAGCACGAGGGCCACCGCTGCCGCCACCCCCGGGCAGGCAGCGAGCGCCGCCTCGACCTCCCCCAGCTCCAGCCGCACGCCACGGACCTTGACCTGCTGGTCCCGCCGCCCCACGAACTCCAGCTCGCCGTCCCGTCGCCGCCGCACCAGGTCACCACTGCGGTAGAGACGGCCGCCGGGGAAGGGGGAGAAGGGGTCCGGCACGAAGCGCGCGGCGGTGAGCCCCGGCTGGCCGAGGTAGCCGCGGGCGACGCCGACGCCACCGATCAGCAGCTCGCCCTCCGCCCAGGCCGGTTCGAGGAGGGTGAGCGGCTCGGCGACCAGGGCCCGCAAGCCGCTGATCGGCCGCCCGAGCCCCGGTGCCCTCGCCTCTCCCGCAGCGCCGGCCGGCTGCGGCGGCACGAGGCCGGCGGTGGTCACCACGCTGGCCTCGGTGGGGCCGTAGTGGTTGACGAACGCGAAGCCGAGATCGCTGGCGGGCGCCCGGCGGAGGCGATCGCCGCCGGTCAAGAGCCAGCGGAGAGCGAGCTCGCGACGCCGGCCCCCCGGCCGCTCCAGCTCGGCCAGGGCGAGCTCGGCGAGCGGCGTCGGCACGAAGGCGAGGTCGATGCGGGCCACCGCCAGCCAGGCGAGTAGGCTACGGGCCGAGAGCCGCGCCTCCTCGGGCGCCAGGTGGACGGAGGCGCCCGCCGCGAGCGCCGGCCAGACCTCCCAGACAGCGGCGTCGAAGGCCGGCCCGGCGAGCACCGAGGCGCGGTCGGCCGGCTTCACACCGTAGGCATGGCGGTGCCAGGAGACCAGGTTGTCGAGCCCGCGGTGGGGCACCCCGACGGCCTTCGGCTCGCCCGTCGAGCCGGAGGTGAAGATCACGTAGGCGAGCTGCTCTGGGTGGGGCGCCGGCGCGGTGGCCTGAGTGCGCGGGCTGCTCGGCGGCACCGCCGGCCAGGCGGCATCGACCTCCAGGCGCTCGCCGAGATAGCCCGGCGGCACCGGCGGGCCACCGCGGCGGGCGAGGAGAACGGGTGCCACCGCCAGCTGCTGGGCCTGGCGGGCCGGCGGGTGAGCGGGGTCGAGGGGCAGGAAGGCGCCGCCGGCGAGGAGCACGGCAAGGCTCGCGACGATGCCCTCGGCGCCGCGCCCGGTGAGGATGCCTACCGCCACCTCGGGCCCCACGCCGAGCGCCGCAAGCTGCCCGGCCAGAGTGCCGGCGCTGGCCAGCAGGAAGCCGTAGCTCCAGTGCCCAGCCGCGCCGTCTGGCTGCCCCTCCCCCACCACGGCGAGAGAGTCAGGCGCCCGCTCGACAGCGCGCCGCAGCTGGGCCAGGAGGCCGCCGGAAGTGCCGGGCTCCGGGCGCGGTGAGGGCTCGTGTGCGCTCCACTCGGCGAGCAGCTGGTGACGCTCGGCGGCCGAGAGCAGGGGCAGGCTCGCCAGCGGCCGCGCCGGTGCGGCGAGGGCGCCGCTCAGCAGGCGGTCGAAGGCCGCCAGCCACCGTTCGATGGTGGTCGCCTCGAAGAGGTCGGTCGAGTGCTCGCAGGAGGCTTCGAGCCGATCGCCCTTCTCGGCCACCACCAGGGTGAGGTCGAACTTCGCCGTCGGCAGCGGCGGCTCGAGGGGAGTGACGGCGACCTCGCCCAGGGCGAGCGCCGGCTCGGGGTGGTTCTGCAGGGCGAAAGCGACCTGGAAGACCGGCGTGCGGCCGGCCTGGCGGGGCGGCGCCAGCTCCTCGACCAGGCGCTCGAACGGCAGGTCCTGGTGTTCGAAGGCGGCAAGCACGGGCTCGCGCAGGCGGGCGACGAGGCTCCCGAGCGAGGGTGAGCCACCGAGGTCGACCCGCAGGGGCAGGGCGTTGACGAAGAAGCCCACGAGGCCGAGGAGCTCCGGGCGGTTGCGACCGGCGATCGGAGCGCCGAGCACGAGGTCCACGCTCGCCGCGAGGCGGCCCAAGAAGGCGGCCCAGGCGGCCAGCAGCACGACGAACGGCGTCGTCCTCGCCTCGCGGGCCAGGGCCTGCACGGCGGCGGTGCCCGTCGCCAGGCGGCGGTCCCGGCGGGCACCCCGGAAGCTGATCACCGCCGGCCGCGGGCGGTCGGTGGGAAGCTCGAGAGCATCCGGCGCGCCGGCGAGCGCCTGCCGCCAGAAAGCGAGCTGGCGGTCGAGCTCGGCACCGCACAGCCAGCCGCGCTGCCAGGCGGCGAAGTCCCCATAGCTCACCGGCAGCGCCGGCAGCGCCGCCGCGGCGCCGCCGCTCGCCTCGCGGTAGCCGGCCGCGAGCTCGCCGATCAGGATGCCGCGCGACCAGCCGTCGCTCGCGATGTGGTGGACGGTGAGCGCGAGCACGTGGCTCGCCGCCCCGAGGCGCAGCAGGCGCGCCCGCAGCACTGGTCCCTGCGCGAGGTCGAACGGCGCCGCCGCCTCGCGCGCCAGGAGGCCCGGCAGCGGGCCGACCCCGACGGCCGAGAGGTCCACCACGGCGAGAAGGGGCCGGCTGGGCGGGTCGATCACCTGCTCGGGGGCCCGCGACCGCGGGCCCGCGGCGGCCGCGGCCTCCTGCCCCGGCGGCAGGCCGGCGGCAGGGCGGGCGGGGACGACGTAGCGCGTGCGCAGGGTCTCGTGGCGGGCGACGAGGGCAGCGAGGGTGGCGGCCAAGGCGCCGAGGTCGAGGGGGCCGTCGAGGCGCAGGGCCTCCGGGATGTTGTAGACCGGGTTGCCCGGTTCCAGCTGGTCGAGGAACCACAGCCGCTGCTGGGCGAACGACAGCGGCGCCCGGCCGCGGTCGCCGGGCCGCCGCGGGATGCGGCCGGCACCACCACTCTCGGCACCCGAGCCCCCTCGCGCGCGCTCCCGCTGCAGGCGGGCGAAGAGCTCCGCCCGCTCGGCCGGGCTCAGGTTCGCCAGCCGACGCTCCCGCTCACTCATCCACCAGCCTCCTCGAGGCCCACGCCCCGTCCACCTTCCATCTCGGCGAGCAAGCGGTCGAGCGCGGCAGCGTCCGCCTGCGCCATCTCGGCCGCCACCACGCGATCGGCGAGGGCGGCGAGATCGGGCGCGTCGAAGACCTCGCGCAGGCCCAGGCTCACCCCCAACCGCTCGTCGAGCTCCGCCACCAGGCGGGTGGCGAGGAGCGAGTGGCCGCCGAGGTCGAAGAAGTTGTCGTGGATCCCCACCCGTTCGACCCCCAGCAGGCCCTGCCAGAGCTCGGCGAGGGTCGCTTCGAGGTCGCTGCGCGGCGCCACGTAGCCGCTCGTCGCAGCTGGCCCCGGGGGCGGCAGGCGGCGGCGGTCCACCTTGCCGTTGGCGGTCAGCGGCAGCTCGGCGAGCCACACCAGGGCGGTCGGCACCAGGTGCTCCGGCAAGACAGCCGCGAGCGCCGCCCGCAGGGCCGTCGCCGCCACCGCCGGCTCGGCCGGCATGCCGTCCCGCGGCACCACCCAGGCCACCAGGCGCTTGGCCTCGGCGCCGGCGCCCGCCTCCCACAGCCCCACCAAGGCCTGCGCCACGCCCGGCTGGGCGCGCAGCGCCGCCTCCACCTCCCCCGGCTCGACGCGGAAGCCCCGCACCTTGAGCTGCTGGTCGAGGCGGCCGAGGAAGTCGAGGTCGCCGTCGGGCAGGAAGCGGGCACGGTCGCCCGTGCGGTAGAGGCGCTCGCCCGGCTGGCGGGCGAAGGGATCGGGCACGAAACGCCCGGCAGTCGCCGCCGGCCGGCCGACGTAGCCGCGGGCGAGCCCCAGCCCGCCGGTCACCAGCTCGCCGGGCGCGCCGACCGGCACCAGCGCGAGGTCGCGGTCCACGAGGTAGACCCGGCTGCCCCCCACGGCGCGGCCGATCGGCACCGCCGGGCTCGCCGCCGCGGCGGCCGTCCAGCCGGGCGCGAGGCGGGCACAGGCCGTGAACGTGGTGTTCTCGGTGGGTCCATAGCCGTTGATCACCGCCCGGCCAGCGCCGGCGAGGGGTGCGCCGAGGGCCTGCTCCACGGCCTCCGGGGCGAGCACGTCGCCGCCGGCGAGCAGCTGGCGCACCCCGGCGAGGGCCGGCAGGTGGTGCTCGACCATCTGGTGGAAGAGGCCGGCGGTCAGCCACAGCGTGGTCACCCCGAAGCGGCCGATCTCGCCGGCGATCGCCGCCAGGGCGAGGGGGCCGGGGGCCGGCAGGGCGAGGGTGGCGCCATTGGCGAGGGCCCCCCAGATCTCGAAGGTCGAGGCGTCGAAGGCCAGGGGAGCGAGATGGCAGAGCACCTCGCCCGGGCCCAGGTCGGCGTAGTGGGGCGCGACCACCAGGCGCACCACGGCCTGGTGCGGCACGGCGACGCCCTTGGGCTCCCCCGTCGAGCCCGAGGTGTAAAGCACATAGGCGAGCTGCCGGGGATCGAGCCGCGGCAGCTCGGTCTCCGGCGCGTCGACCAGGGCCGCGTAGTCGAGCGCCCTGGCGAGGCCGGCGAGAGCGGCCGGCGCGGCGCCGGCGACGATCACCCGCGAGGCAGCGGCGTCACGCAGCAGGTAGCGCAACCGCTCGGCGGGATGGTCGAGATCGAGGGGCAGGTAGGCGCCTCCCGCCTTGAGGATGCCGAGGAGGGCGACGATGCGCTCCGGCGAGCGTTCGAGGGCGAGACCCACGCGCTCCTCCGGGGCGACACCGGCGGCGAGGAGGCCGGCGGCCAGGCGATCGGAACGCGCGGCGAGCTCGCCGTAGGACAAGCTGCCACCGGCCCAGACCAGGGCCGGCCGCGACGGCGCCGCGGCCACCTGGGCGGCCACCAGCTCGACGATCGTCGCCCCCTCTCTCTCTCGGCTCCCGTCTCCCCCAGCGCCGCCCTCGCCCCAGTGTTCGAGGCGCTCGCGCTCCCCGGCCGCGAGGCGCGGCAGTGCACCCAGCGGGCCGGCCGCGTGGGCCGGCAGGGCGACCAGGGTGGCCAGCAGATGGTCGGCGACGGCGTCGAGGGTCGCCGGCGCGAGGCGGGCGAGGTCGTGGGTCAGGTGCACGGCGAGCTCCGTCTCGAGGAAGGCCTCGACGGTGATCGGGTAGCCGGTCCGCCCGGAGGCGCGGGCGATCCCGGAGACCCCGAGGGCCGCCGCCGCGGTGGCGAGCGCGGCGTCCTCCGGCAGGTTCTCGAAGGCCACCAGGGTCTCGAAGAGGGGCTGGCGGCGCGCGAGCGCGGACTGCGCCTGGATCTCCACCAGCGGGCTGCCCTCGAAGCGGCGGGCGGCGAGCTGGGCGTCCTGAATGCCGCGCAGCCAGGCGAGGAGGGGGCGGCCCGGGTCGAGCACCACCCGCAGCGGCAGCGTGTTGACGAACAGGCCCACCATGCGGTCGGCGCCGGCGAGCCCGGCAGGCCGGCCGGCCACCACGGCGCCGAAGACCACCTCGCGCTCGCCCGTGAAGCGGCCCAGGGTGAGGGCCCAGGCGCCCAGCAGCAGGGTGTTGACGGTGAGGCGCTCGGCCTTCGCCAGCTCGGCCAAGGCGGCGGTCGCCGGCGCTGGCAGGGCCCGCTTGAGGGTGCGGTAGGCCTCCTCGGCGGCGGGCCGCCGCGCCGCGAGGCCCGGCAGCGGCGTCGGCTCGGCAAAGCCGGCGAGCACCGTGCGCCAATGGGCCCGCGCCGCCGCGCGGTCCTCGGCGGCCAGCCAGGCGATGTAGTCGCGGTAGGGCCGCGGCACCGGTCCGGCGAAGGCCCTGGCCAGGGGCTCGCCGGCGAGGGCAGTGCGGTAGGCGGCGAAGACGTCGGCCAGCACCAGCGGCATCGACCAGCCGTCGAGCAGCAGGTGGTGGTAGGAGACGAGGATCCGTCGCGCGTCCTCGGCCCCGTCGAGACGGGCCTCGCCTAGACGCACCTCGGTGAGGCGCACGAGGGGGGGCCGCAAGAGCTCGAAGCCACGGCGGCGGTCCGCCTCGAGGAGGGCGGCGAAGCGCTCCTCGCGCTCGCCGGGCGGCAAGTCGCTCCAGTCGAGCTCCTCGTAGGCCGGCTCCGCGGTGCTGGCGATCAGCTGCAGGGCGCTCTCGGCCTCGCCGGCGCGCTGCAGGAGAAAACCCGCCCGCAGCGCCGGGTGGCGGTCGAGGGTGGCCCGCCAGGCGGCGCGGAAGGCCGCCGGCTCGAAGCGCCCGCGGACCGTCCAGTAGAGCTGCTCGGTGTAGGCCCCGGAGGCCGGCGCCAGAAGCTGGTGGAAGAGCATGCCCTGCTGCAGGGGCGAGGCCGGGAAGGCGTCCGCGAGCTCGCCGGTGCCGGCCTGGCGGGCGAGGGCGGCGAGGTCATCGGCGCTCGGCCGCGGCAGCTCGGCGCGGGGCGCGGCGGCCGTCGCCGCCGCAGCCGCGGGCGCCAGCACGCCGGCCAGGGCCGCGATCGTCGGGTACTGGAAGAACTGCTGCGGGCTCACCTCGAAGCCGGCGGCGTGCAGGCGGGCGATGATCTGGATGGCCTCGACGGAGTCTCCCCCGAGGGCGAAGTAGTCGTCGTGGCGGCCGATGCCAGCGATCCCCAGGAGCTCTTCCCAGGCGGCGGCGATCGCCGCTTCGACATCGCCCGCCGGCGGCTCCGCGGCGTGGCCGAGGTCCGGCCGCGGGTGGCCGGCCAGGCTCGGCCCCCGGCCCTTCGCCGCCTCGGCGAGCAAGCGCTCCGGCGCTACCTCGCCCGCCTGGGCGATCACCGCCGCGAGGTCGCACACCGAGATCGCCACCTGCGGCCCCAGCCAGCGGGCCGCGGCGAGCACCCGGCCCAGCACCTCGACGCCTTCCGCGGCGCTCATTTCCTGGCGCTCGGTGGCCGGTGCCGCGGCGGTCTGCGGCCCGGCGTAGGCCCGCAGCGCTCCCGCCGCGTCGTTGATCCGCTTCTGGCTGAAGCCCTCGAGCTCGACCAGCACGCGACCGTCATCGTCCATCACCACGGTGTCCCAGGTGAGGGTCTCGCGGCCGGGATCGGCGTCCGGCCGGTAGCGGGCGTGGCTGTGGATGCGGTGCGGCACCGGGGCGTGGATGCGCAGCCGGTGGTAGGAGAGGGGGAGGAACTCCTCGGCGAAGAGGTGGTCCTTGTGGACGCCGGCGGCGCGGTCCATCAACGAGGGGTGGTAGGCCATCGCGGCGAGGTCGCCCACCAGCTCGGGGAGCAGCTCGAGGGTGGCGAGGGACTCGCCGTCGCCCAGGCGGATGCGGCGGGCGCACTGCCAGCGGGGGCCGAGGTCTTCCTCGCGGTCCTCGTCGGTGAACACCTTCTCGACGCGGTCGAGCCGGGCGGCGATCGCCGCGAGGTCGCGCCGGCCCGGGTCGACGGGCGCCTTGAGCTCGACGCGGCCGAGGGCGTAGTCGCGGGGGCTGCCGTCGCCCCCTTCCTCGGCGTCGGCCGGGCTCTCGACCCGAAAGCGGAAACCGTCACCGTCCGGCACGAGGTGCAGGCGGACGTCGCGGCCCTCACCGTCGCGCACCCGCAAGGGCCCCACGAAGAGCAGGTCCTGCACCTCGATCAGCCGGCCGGCGGCGCGCTCGCCGAGGGCGGCCCGCACCATCTCGATGTAGGCGACGCCGGGGATCACCGCGTGGCCGACCAGCCGGTGCTCGTCGAGCACCCAATGGGTCTCGACGCTCATCCGCGAGGAGTAGATCTCCTCGCCCGAGGCGAGGCGCTCGCAGTGCGCAAGGAGGGGGTGGTCGAAGGGGCGGGACTCGACGACCGCCGCGGCCGCGGCCTGCCCGGAGGCGGCCATGCCGACTTCCAGCCACTCGCCCCAGTCGACCGCGGTCACGGGGATGCCGAGACGCTCGCCGGCTTCGCGGGCGTAGGCGTCGAGGAAGGCGTTGGCGGCGGCGTAGTCGGCTTGCCCCGGCCGGCCGACGACGCCGGCGAGGGAGGAGAAGAGGACGAGGAAGCCTGGCTTGAGGCCGGCGGCGAGCAGGGCCGCCTCGAGCTGCCGCGTGCCCTCGACCTTCGGGGCGAGGACGGCGGCGGCCGCGGCCGGCTCGCGGAAGCGCAGCAGGCCGCCACCGGGCACACCGGCGGCGTGGAAAGCGCCGGCGAGCTGCCAGCCGCGGCCCGCGACCTCGGCGAGGGCGGCGTCGAGGGCCGCCCGCTCGGTGAGGTCGGCCGCCAAGGGCACGAGCTCGGCCCCTGCCGCCTCCAGGGCGAGCAAGCGCCGCAGGCGGTCAGCGGAGGCTCCCGCTCCGGCGCTCCCCGCCTCCCACTCGGCACGCGGCGGCAGGCCGCGGCGACCGAGGAGGACGAGCCTCACGCCGGGCTCGCGGGTGGCGAGCCACTCGGCGACGGCGAGCCCGATGCCGCCGAGGCCGCCGGTGATGAGGTAGGTCCGCGGGGAGGAAGGAACAGAAGAGTCAGAGTCAGGAGCCGGAGGACCTCCCAAGCGCTCCGCTCCCCAAGGCAGATGCTGCGCTCCGGGGAGGTCCGCCGGCCCCGGCGATTGCGCAACAGCGGAGGACGGACGGACCGCAAGCCCGTCGCCTGCGCCTGCCGCCGCCAGCTCCACCGCTTCGTAGGCTTCGACGAATCGCCGCCGGCCGCGGAGCGCCACGACGCGGGTCGCTTCCTCGCTCCGTTCCGCCACCTCCGCGAGGACCCCCTCCACCACCTCGTCCCACCCGCCCGCGGCCGGTACCTCCACGTCTACCACCACCGTCGACGCTCCTGGCACCTCCCGTGGCAGAACCTTCGCGGGCCCCAGCAGCAGCGCCCGCTCCGCCTGCGTGGCTTCGTTCCCAGCCGCTGCAGCGAGCTCCGTCGTCACCAGCACCAGGCGCTGCCGGGCCGGCTGCTTGCCCTGCGAGGTCACCGCCTTGGCCAGCTGGAACGGCCCCCAGAAGCTCGCTGCGACGACCTCGGACGAGGCCGTCGCCGTGAGCCCCGCCAGATAGAGCACGATCGGCGAGGCCTCCCCACCCTCCCCCACCTCTGCGAGCAGCCGGCCGACGGCCTCACCGTCCGCCAGGACGATCTCCTCACCCACCCGCCGCAGCCACACCCGCGCCCCGGCCCCCTCCAGCCAGGCCGCCAGGCCCTCTCCCAACCCCGAGCCGTCCGCCAGCACCAGTGCGCGGCGGCCGGCCAAGGCCGACCGCTCGGCGCGCCGTGGTGCCGTCTGCCGCCACACCGGCACCGAGGCCCAGTCGCCGACATTGGCCTTCTTCGCGAGGCTCGCCCGTGGCGCCACCCGCCCCTCGGGCAATGCCTCCACCCAGTAGCGCTGGCGCTCGAACGGGTACGTCGGCAGGGCCAGCCGCCGCCGGCGCTCGCCCACTGCCCGCGGCGCCGGGTCCAAGGCGACGCCGGCGAGCCACAGGCGGCCGGCCGCGGCGAGGAAGAAGGCGTCGTCCTCCCCCGCCTCCGAGGGATGGGGCAGCGAGGTCTCCACCACCTGCTGCGGTGCCTTGTCGCGATGCCAGCGGGTGAGCGTCTTGAGCGTGCGCCCCGGCCCCACCTCGAGGAGCGCCGCCTGCGGTTCCTTGAGCAGCTCTGCCACCCCGTCGCCGAAGCGCACCGTCCGCCGCAGGTGCTCCGCCCAGTAGGCTGGGTCCGTCGCCTGGGCCGCCGTGATCCAGGTGCCCGTGAGGTTCGAGAGGTAGGGCAGCCGGGGCGGCGCCAGGGGAACACGGCGCAGCCGGGCGGTGAAACGCGGCAGGATCGGGTCCATCATCGGCGAGTGGAAGGCATGCGAGGTGCGCAGCCGGCGTGCCACCGCGCCGGCCGCTCCGAGCGTCGCGGCGAACGCCGCCACGGCCTCCTCGGGCCCTGAGACCACGGTCAGCGACGGGCCGTTGACGGCCGCCACCGCGAGCTCGCTCGGCAGCTGCCGGGCGACCTCCGCCACCGGCAGCGTCACCGAGAGCATCGCCCCCGGTGGCAGCTCCTGGATCAGCCGGCCGCGCTCGGCGACCAGCGCCAGGGCCTCGGCGAGCGGCATGACCCCGGCGAGGCACGCCGCCACGTACTCGCCCACCGAGTGGCCGAGCATCGCCTTCGGCGTCAACCCGCGCGCCTGCCACAGCCGCGCCAGGCTGTGCTCCACGGCAAACAGCGCCGGCTGGGTGTACCGCGTCTCGCTCAGCCGCCGCTCTGCCTCCTCGCGGGCCTCCGGCGCCGGAAACAGCAGCTCCTTGAGATCGCAGCCGAGCTCCGGGCGCAGCAGCTCGCAGCACTCGTCGAGGGCAGCACGGTAGACCGCCTCCGTGGCGTAGAGGCGCTCGCTCATGCCAGCGTACTGCGCCCCCTGGCCCGGAAACAGGAAGACCACCGGCCGGTGCACCGGCTCCTGCTGGCGGGAGGCGACCCACGCCGTGTCCAGGCTGGAGAGCGCCGCCGCGGCCTCCGCCGGCGTGCGGGCGACGACCGTGCGCCGGTGCGCGAAGCTCGCCCGCCCGTGGCGCAGCGTGTGAGCGACATCCGCGAGCTCCAGCCCCGGGTTCGCGGCGAGGAAGCCCGCGAGCTCGCTCGTCGCCTGCTCCAAGGCGGCGGCCGTCTTCGCGGACAGCTGCAGCAGCTGCCAGCCCGCGGCCGGCGTGCTCGGCGCCGCCGGCGGCGCCTCCTCGAGCACCAGATGGGCATTGGTGCCGCCGATCCCGAACGAGCTCACCGCGGCCCGCCGCGGCTGGCCGTTGCGCGGCCAGGGGCGCAGCTCGGCATTGACGAAGAACGGGCTCGCGGCGAGGTCGAGCTGCGGGTTGGGAACCTGAAAGTGCAGCGTCGGGGGGATCGCCTCGCGCTCCAGGCAGAGCGCGGTCTTGATCAGCCCGGCCACGCCGGCGGCGGCATCGAGGTGGCCGAGGTTGCTCTTCAGCGCCCCCAGGGCGCAGCTGCCGCGGGCCGCGGTCGTCTGCCGGAAGGCGCGGGTCAGGGCCGCCACCTCGATGGGGTCGCCGAGCGGCGTGCCGGTGCCGTGCGCTTCCACGTAACCGATGCTCGCGGCGCTCACCCCGGCCACCGCCTGCGCCATGGCGATCACCTCCGCCTGGCGGTCGAGGCTCGGCGTGGTGTAGCCCGCCTTCTCGCGGCCGTCGTTGTTGAGCGCCCAGCCCTTGATCACCGCCACGATCGGATCGCCGTCGGCGACCGCCTCGGCGAGCCGGCGCAGCACCACGACGCCGACCCCGCTGCCGTCGACCGTGCCCTGGGCAGCGGCGTCGAAGGGCCGGCAATGGCCATCGGGAGACTCGATCGCCCCCTCGTGGTGGACGTAGCCGGCGACCTGCGGCAGGCCCACCGTCACCCCGCCGGCGAGCGCCAGGTCGCATTGGTAGTCGAGCAGGCTCTGGCAGGCGAGGGCCACGGCGACCAGCGAGGTCGAGCAGGCCGTCTGCACCGTCATCGCCGGGCCGTGCAGGTCGAGCTGGTAGGCCACCCGCGTCGCCAGGTGGTCGGCGCGGTTGTGAATCAGCGTCTGGAAGAGGCCGGCCGAGCGGGCCGCCTCCGGGTTGCTCATCAGGTTGCGCAGCAGGTAGGCGTTGACCCCGGCGCCGGCGAACACTCCCACCGGGCCCGGCAGGGCGTTCGGCGCCTGCCCGGCCCGCTCCAGCGCCTCCCAGGCGGTCTCCAGGAAGATCCGCTGCTGCGGGTCCATCAGGGTCGCCTCGCGGGGCGTGAAGCCGAAGAAGGCGGCGTCGAAGAGCTCGACGCCGGCGAGCACGCCGCGGGCCGGCACGTAGGCGGGATCGGCCAGCTCGCGAGGGTCGACACCGGCGGCGAGCAGCTCCTCGCGGCTGAAGAAGGTGATCCCCTCGACCCCGGCGCAGAGGTTCTGCCACAACGCCTCGACGCTCGCCGCGCCGGGGAAGCGGCCGGCCAGGCCGATGATCGCGATGCCGTCGGCGCCGCCGGCGGCGAGGTCCGTCTCCGTCGTGCTCATCCTGGTGTCTCCGTCGTCGGACCGCGGCGGGCGCGGGCAGCCTGGCGCTGGCGCTCGGCGGCCTGGGCCTGCAAGCGGGCCCTCTCCTGGACAGCCGAGGCGGCCGCCGCCGGCGAGGCCTCGGGGGCGGCCGTGCCGGCCGGGGGCGGCCCGGCTGGCGGCTTCTCGGCTGGGGCCAGCCGGGTGGCCAGCGCGGCGACCGTCGGGTAGCGGAACATCTCGAGCATGGTGAGGCCGGCGCCGAAGGCCGCGGTGAGCTCCTCGTGCACTCGCACCATCAGCAAGGAGTGGCCACCGAGGTCGAAGAAGTTGTCGTCGAGGCCCACCCGCTCGACGCCCAACGCCCGCTGCCAGATCGCCGCCACCTGCTGCTCGATCTCGTTGCGCGGCTCGCGGTAGGGCGCCTCGCCCGCCGCGGCGGCGAGCTCCGGGTCCGGCAGGGCGAGGCGGTCGAGCTTGCCGCTGCGGTTGGTGGGCAGCGAGCGCAGCAGCACGAAGTGGCCGGGGACCATCGCCTCCGGCAGGGCCTCGCGCAGCCGCGCCCGCCAGCCGGCGATGAGCGCCGCCGGCTCGCCCTCGCCGCTCGCCGGCACCACGTAGGCGACCAGCGTGTCGCCACCGTCGCCGCGGTGCACGGCGGCCACCGCCTGGGCGACGCCGGGCAGGCCGACGAGCTCGCTTTCGATCTCCCCCAGCTCGATGCGGTAGCCCCGCACCTTCACCTGGTGGTCGCGGCGGCCGAGGAACTCGAGCTCCGCGGGGCCGCTAGCGAGCGGCCGCCAGCGGGCGCGGTCGCCGCTGCGGTAGAGGCGGGCCCCGGGCGCCGCGGTGAGGCCCGCGCCGGGGTCCGGCACGAAGCGCTCGGCGGTCAAGGCCGGCCGGCCGAGGTAGCCGCGGCCGACGCCGTCGCCCGCGATGCCCAGCTCGCCGGCGACGCCCGGCGGCACCAACTCGCCGCGGCGGTCCAGGAGATGCACCTGCACGTTGGCGAGCGGCCGCCCGATGCCTGGGGCCGTGCCGGCGGCGACCGTGCCGACGGTGGCGTCGACCGTCGTCTCGGTGGGGCCGTAGATGTTGAGGGTGCGCCGTGCCTCGTCGCCACCCAACGCCGTCCACAGGTCGGGGGCGATCGCCTCGCCGCCAACCAGCAGGGCGCGGGGCCAGGGTTGCCGGCCCGCTGCCGCGCCGAGACCCGCGGCCACCAGGGCTCGCAGCTGTGTCGGCGTGAGGTCGAGGAGCTCGACGCCGCGCCGCGCCAGGTGGGCGAGCAGCCGCTCGCCGTCCGGCCGCACCTCCTCGGGCACGATGTCGAGCGTGCGGCCCCAGGCGAGCTGCACCCATTGCTTGACCGAGGCGTCGAAGACCAGCGGTGCGTTGAGGGCGAGCCGCGCAAGACCGCTGCCGCGGTAGACGGCGAGCTCCAGGGCCTCGCCGAGGTGAGCGAGGTTGCGATGGGCGATCATCGCCGCCTTCGGGCGCCCGGTCGAACCCGAGGTGTAGAGCACGTAGGCGAGGTTCTCCGGCCGCAGGCCCGGCGGCGCGGCGAGCGGCACCCGAGCGGCGATCGCCGCCGCATCGGCGTCGAGGTCGACGACCGGCAGGCCCGCCGGCAGGAGCTCGCGGGCGCCACGCCGGCTGATCGCGAGCTGCGCCTTCGCCTCGGAGGTCATCCAGGCCAGCCGGGCCTCCGGCAACGAGAGGTCGAGGGGCAGGAAGACGCCGCCGGCGAGCAGGATGGCCCACACCGCCACCACGGCCTCGGGCGAGCGTTCGAGGAGCACCGCCACCACGGTCTCGGGCCCGACGCCCAGCGCCCGCAGCTGCGCGGCCAGGCGACCGCTGCGCGCGGCGAGCTCGCCAAAGCTCAGCACCTCGTCGCCGCTCGCCACGGCGATCCGCTCCGGCGCCGCCACCGCCGTGCGCAGCAGCTGCACGGGGACCAGCTGATCGGCCGCCGTCGGCCGCACCGCGCCGCAACCGCCGAGGAGGAGCTCGCGGCGGGCCGCCGGGCCGAGCAGCGGCAAGGCCCCGAGCGGGCTCCGCGGTGCCAGGGCCGCGGCGGTGAGGAGCGTCACCAGCTGCTCAACGAGGGCCGCGAGCTGGCCGGGAGACGCCACGCCGACCGAGCTCGCGAGCTCCAGAAGAGCACCTTCGGCCGACTCGACGAGAGTGAGCTCGAGGCGGGCCCGGTCGCTCGGGCTGCCGGCGGCAGTGGCCCGGAACTCCACGCCGCCCGCCGCGAAGGAGCCGCCGAGGTCGACGGCACGGAAGGCGGCGCTCCAGAGCGCGGCTGACTCCGCTGTGGCGGGAGCGTAGGAGTCCTGCCATGCGTGGGCCTCGGCCCAGGCCGCGGCCACCCGCGCCGCCGCGGCGGCGAAGCCCTCGCTCGCCGCCAGCTCGGCGGCCAGGGGCAGCCAGCGGGCGAGGGGGCCGAGGCTCGCCGCCAGCACTTCGAGGTCGCGACCGCTCGCCTCGACGCCGAGGGCGACCGGCTCCTCCGTGGTGCGCGCGAGGAGCGTCAGCCAGCCGGTGAGCACCGCGAGAGCGAGGGGCGAGAGACCGTGCTCGCGGGCGCGGGGCGCCGCCTCGGCCACCGCCGCTACCAGGCCCGCCGCGATGTCGGAGGGGAGGTCGCGGTGACTGCGCGCCGGGCCAACCGCCGGCGCGGGTGGCAGCCGGAGCTCGGCGAAGCCGCGGCCGGCCCGCGGCTGCCAGAAGGCCCGCCCCTCGGCCCCGTCCTCGCCGCTCAAGAACTCGTCGAGCAGCTCGGCGATCTGCGCGTACTGGATCGTCTCCTCGCCGGTGTCGTCGCTCACCTCCGAGCCGCCGGCGTAGGCGGCGGCCAGCTCACGCGCCAGGAGCACCAGGCCGGGAGCATCGGAGAGGAGGGCCGGCAGGGTGATGACGAGTCGGCGGCGACCGTCCAGCAGGGGGCCCAGCCAGGCCCGCACCAGGGGGCCGCTCGCCAGCTCGAACGGAGCGTCGAGGGCTCCCTCATTGGTCCCCGCTTCACCCGGCGCCTCCGCCAGGGCCCCCAGGAAGTGGATGGCCGGCGCGTCCAGCACCTGTTGGAGCGGTAGCTCGACCCCGGGGATCCAGGCGAAGACAGTGCGCAGGACTTCGTGGCGGCGGGCGACGGTGAGGCAGGCCGCGGCGAGCCGCGGCGGCGCGACCTCCCCGCCGACCGCGATCTCCAGGCGCGCGGCGGGGAGCGGGCCTGCGGCCAGCAGGCCGCAGAGCCGCCGCTGCTGGGGCGACAGACGGTAGCCCACGGCGACCGGTGGCGGTACCAGGGCGGTTGGGCTGCTCTCGATCTCTCTCATGACGTTTCTGGCCTCTCGGCCTCTCCCGGCGTGGCGGCTCCGTGGGGCCCTGGCGCTGGCCGGCGTGCCTGCAGGCTGAGCAGGCGGGCGAGCTTGCGCTCGCGGGCACCGGCGGCCTCGGCGGCGGGCTCGCCGGCCAGCGCGGCGGGCGGCGAGGGTCGCGGCGCCACGCTGAGCTCGGCCAGCGCGGCGGCCGGCCTTGCTACCACCTGGGCGAGGACGCCGAGGTAGCTCGCCAGCAACTGCTCGAGGGTCGCGGCGGCAAACAGGGCGGTGCTGTAGCGGGCGCTGCCCCGCAGGCTGCCGTCGGCGGCCTCCTCGAAGGCGAGGGTGAGGTCGAAGACGGAGGTGGTGAGCTCCACCTCGAGCGGGTTGACCTCGAGGCCGGCGAGCGAGTGGGTGACCGCCGGCGCCGTGTGCAGCAGGAACATCACCTGGAAGAGGGGGTTGCGGCTGGCGTCGCGGCGCAGCTTGAGCTCCTCGACCAGCTTGTGGAAAGGCAGGTCCTGGTGGGCGTAGGCGCCGATCGTGGTCGCCCGCACGCGAGCCACGAGCTCGCGGAAGCTGGGCTCGCCCCCGAGGTCGCAGCGCAGCACCAGGGCGTTGACGAAGAAGCCGACGACGCTTTCTGTCTCGAAACGGTTGCGGTGTGCGACGTTGGTGCCGACGGCGAGGTCGGTCGCTCCCGAACGGCGGTGGAGCAAGGCCAGGAAGGCCGCGAGGAGGACCATGAAGAGGGTCGCGCCCTCGGCCTGGGCGAGGGCCCGCAGCCGCGCGACGAGCTCGGCCGGCACCGCCACGGGGAGCATCGCGCCGGCGAAGCTCGGCTCCGCGGGCCGCGGCTGGTCCGGCACCAGCGCCTCGCCAGGCAAGGGCTCGGCGAGCTGCCGGCGCCAGTAGGCGAGCAGGGCCTCCGCCGCCGGCCCCGCCAGGAGCTCGCGCTGCCAGTCGGCGTAATCGGGGTAAGAGATCGCGAGCGGCGGCAGGACGGCAGCGTCGCCACCGGCCTCGTAGAGAGCGGTCAGCTCGCGGCTCACCTGGGCGAGGGCCCAGGCGTCACCCACGATGTGATGGAGGGCGAGGGCGAGGTCATGGGCCCGCGCGCCGCGGCGCACCAGGAGCGCCCGCAGCAACGGCGCGCGGCCGAGATCGAAGGGCAGCTCACCGAGCGCGGCGAGGCAGCGGCCGGCCTGCCGTTCGGCCACCGCCGCCGGCAGGCCGCCAAGGTCGACGACGGGGAGGACGAGCTCGACGCCCTCCTCGACCCATTGCCGGCCCTCGCCCGCCACGCTACCGAAGCGGGTGCGCAGGGCCTCGTGGCGCGCGACCAGGCGGCCAAGGCACACCGCCAGGCGCTCGACGTCGAGCTCGCCGGCGAGGCGCAGGCCGCCGGCGAGGTTGTAGAACGGGCTGCCGTGGTGCAGGCGGTCGAGGAACCACAGCCTCTCTTGCGCCAGCGAGAGCGGCCGCGGGCCAGCCACCTCACGGCGGCGGATGGGCGGCACGCCGGTGGACTCCGCTGCCGTGGGCGCGCCGCCGGCCAGGGCCGCCGCGACGGCGGCGGCCAGCCGGCCGAGGCTCGGCGCGGCGAAGATCGCTTCCAGCGAGAGCTCCACGCCCAGCCGGCGGCGCAGGCGTGAGCCCACCTGGGTGGCGAGCAGCGAGTGGCCGCCCAGGGCGAAGAAGTCATCCTCGGCCCGGAGGCCCTGGGCGCCGCCGGCGAGGCCCAGCACCTCGGCCCAGATCGCCGCCACGATCTCCTCGCTCGGCGAGCGCTCTGCCGCTAGCGCCAGAGTGGCGGCGGGCTCGGCGGGCTCCGGCAGGGCGCGCTGGTCGAGCTTGCCGTGTCGGGTCAAGGGCAGCGCCGGCAGCACGCTGATCGCCGCCGGCACGGCGAAGGCCGGCAGCGTGGCGGCGAGGGCGGCGCGCAGGGCCGCTGGCACCGGGGCCGCTCCCTGCTCCGCCACCACGTAGGCCAGCAGACGAGCGTCGCCGCCGGCGCCGGCACGGGTGATCACCGCCGCCTCGCGCACCCCCGGCTGGCCCAGCAGGGCGGCCTCGATCTCCCCCAGCTCGATGCGGAAACCCCGCACCTTGACCTGGCGATCGCCGCGGCCGGAGAACTCGAGGCTGCCGTCGGCCAGCCGCCGCGCCCGGTCGCCGGTTGCCAGCAGCCGCCCGCCCGGCTCGCCGCCCCAGGGGTCGGGGAAGAAACGGGCGGCGGTCAGCGCCGGCCGGCCGAGATAGCCGCGGGCGAGGCCGCAGCCACCCAGCAGGAGCTCCCCGGGGGCGCCCAGCGGAGCGAGGCCCAGGCGCGGCCCGGCGACTTGTGCCGACGCCCCGGCCAGGGGCCGGCCGAGGTCCCCCGCCGCCCGCAGGCTGCCGTGAAACGCCATCGCGGCACCGCCGGCGGCCCCCTGCTCGCTGGCGGTGGCGGCGATCGTCGCCTCGGTGGGGCCGTAGGTGTTGACCAGCCGGCCCGGGGCCAGCCGCCGCCAGGCGGCCAGCAGCTCGGGCTGGGCTCGCTCGCCACCGATCACGGTCAGACGGACGCAGTCAGGTAGGGCGATCTCCCCGGCGAGGAGGGCCGCTGCCACCTGGTGCCAGAGGGCCGTGGGCAGATTGAGGATCGAGATCTGCCAGGCGGCCAGCCGCTCGACCAGCGCTTCGAACGACGCCATCAGGCTGCCGTCGCGCAGCAGCAACGTGGCGCCCGAGAGCAGCGTGGCGTAGATCTCCTCGGCGCTGGCGTCGAAGGAGAGCGCCGACATCTGGAGGGCGTGGTCGGCCGGCTGGACTTGGTAGGTCGCCGCGATCCCCAGGCAGTAGCGGCTGAGGGCGCCGCGGGGCACCACGACGCCCTTCGGACGCCCCGTCGAGCCGGAGGTGTAGAGCACATAGGCAGCGGCCTCCGGCGGCACGGCCGGCAGCGGGGCCAGCGCCGGCCCCGCCGGCAGGTCGCGGGGCACCGTGAGCCGCGGCAGCCCGGCAGCGACGGCCGGCGCAGCAGCCGCGTCGCCCACCAGCAGCAGGGCGGCCCGCGCGTCGGCGAGCAGGAGGTCGCTGCGCACCGGCGGGAAGGCGGGATCGAGCGGCACGTAGGCACCGCCGGCCGCCAGCACGGCGAGGAACCCGACGATCGCTGCCGGCGAGCGTTCGGCGAGCACACCGACCATCACCTCGGGGCCGACGCCGGCGGCGCGCAGCCGCGCGGCGAGCCGTGCGCTCCGTCCGGCAAGCTCGCCGTAGCTCAGCGCGGCATCGAGCCCGCCTTCGCGGTGGACGACGGCGATCGCCTCCGGGCGCCGGGCAGCAACCTCGAAGATCCGGCTCGGCAGGTCCGGCACCGCCGGCGGCACGCGGCTGTCGTTGCCGGCGGCGAGGAGCTGCTGCCGCTCGGCCGGGCTCAGCAGCTCGATCTCACCCAGGCGACGCTCCGGCGCCGCGACGACGGCCGAGAGCAGACGCTCGTAGGCCGCCAGCCAGCGCTCGACCGTGGTGCGGTCGAAGAGACCACGGTCGTACTCGAGGGCGCAGTGCAGCGCGCCGCCGTCCTCGCGCACGGCGAGGCTGAGGTCGAACTGCGCGGCGCCGGTGTCGGTGGGCAGCAAGGAGACCGCGAGGCCCGGCAGCTCGAGGGGCGGCAGGGGCAAGTTCTGCAGCACGAAAAGCACGCGGAAAAACGGCGTGCCCTCGCTGGCGCGCGGCGGCTGCAGGGCCTCGACGAGGAGCTCGAAGGGCAGCGCCTGGTGAGCGTAGGCGCCGAGGCTCGCCCGGCGGCTGCGGGCGAGAAGCTCGGCGAACGGCAGGCTCGCCGCCGCTCTCACTCGCAGGACGAGGGTGTTGACGAAGCAGCCGATCAGGCCCTCGAGCTGGCTCGAGCGGCGATTGGCGATCGGCGTGCCGACGGCGAGGTCGGTCTCGCCGGTCAGGCGGTAGAGCAGGGCGTCGAGGCCGGCGGAGAGGCACATGAACGGCGTCGCCCCGAGGCGGCGGGCGAGGCCCTCGACGGCGGCCGAGAGCGCCTCCGGCAAACGGCGCTCGACGACGCTCCCCTCCCCCGCCCCGGCGGCACCGCGCGGCCGGTCGGTGGGCAGGGCGAGCTCACCATCGAGCTCCGCGAGCTGCTCGCGCCAGTAGGCGAGGTCCGCGGCGTAGGTTCCGGCGGCCCCCTGCGCACGCTCCCAGGTCGCGTGGTCCGCCACCTGGATGGCGAGCGGCGGCAGCGCGGCCTGCGTCCCGGTGAGGGCCGCAGCGTAGAGGGCAGGTAGCTCGCGGATCACCACGCCGAGGGACCAGCCGTCCGCCACCAGGTGATGGAAGGTGAGCGCCAGCCAGTGCCGGTCGGCAGCGAGGCGCAGCAGGCCGACGCGCAGCAAGGGGCCGTGCGCGAGGTCGAACGGCCGCCGCGCCTCGGCCGCGAGCAGCCGCTCGGCCGCGCGGCGCGCCTCGCTCGCCGGCAATCCACCGAGGTCGACCAGGGGCTGGGTCACCGCAAGCGCTGGGCGCGGCAGCTGCACCGGGCCGTCGTCGGTCAGCGGGAAGACCGTGCGCAGCGCCTCGTGACGGGCGACCAGGGCGCGGAAGGCAGCGCCGAGGGCGGGGGCGGCGAGGGGCCCGTCGAGGGCCACGGCCAGGGGTACGTGGTAGGCCCGCGCCCGGCCCCCCTGCTGGCTCGCCAGCCACAGCCGCTGCTGCGCCCAGGAGAGCGGCAGCGGGCCACCCCGGGGCGCCGCCGGGATGGGCGCCACCACGGGCAGGCCGAGGCGGCCGAGCTCCTGGATGCGGGCGGCGAGGGCGGCGACGGTCGGTGCCTCGAGCACCGCCACCACCGGCAGCTCGACGGCGAAGAGGTCACGCACCCGCGACACCAGGCGGGTGGCGAGGAGCGAGTGGCCGCCAAGCTCGAAGAACGAGTGCGCCGTGCCGATGCCGCGCACCCCGAGGAGCTCCTCGAAGGCACTCACGAGGATCTCTTCGACGGCCGAGCGCGGCGCCACTGCCGGGCCGCCCGGCGCGGCGGCGAGCTCACCGGCGCCGAGGGCCGGCAACGACCGGCGGTCGAGCTTGCCGCTCGCCGTGCGCGGCAGGGCCGCCCCGGCGCGCAAGTGGCCCGGCACGGCAAAGGCCGGCAGGCGCTGCCGCAGGTGCTCGGCGAGCTCGCCGGCGGCCGGCGTCGCGGCCTCCGGCCGCTGGCACCAGTAGGCGACCAGCTGCGGCTCGCCGTCCGGGGAAGCCTGCACGGCGACGGCCGCCTCGACGACGGCCGGGTGGCGGGCGAGCGCCGCCTCGATCTCACCCAACTCGAGGCGGAAGCCGCGCAGCTTGACCTGCTGGTCGAGCCGGCCGAGGTAGTCGAGGCTGCCGTCGGGCAGCTGGCGGACCAGATCGCCGGTGCGGTAGAGCCGCTCGCCCGGCTCACTGGCCCACAGGCTCGGGCAGGGCACGAAGCGGGACGCGGTGAGCCCGGGCCGGCCGAGGTAGCCGCGGGCGAGGCCGGCGCCGGCGAGGAAAAGCTCACCGGGCACACCGAGGAGGGCGAGATTGGCGCCCTGCGGCCCGGTCAGCGGCTCGAGCACCAGGGCACGGGTCCCCGGCAGGGGCCGGCCGATCAGGGGCTTCGCCCCGGCTTCGCCGCCCGCCGGCCGCGGCACCTCGGCCCAGGTGGAGAACACCGTGTCTTCCGACGGGCCGTAGAGGTCGAGCACACGGCTGACCCGGCCCTGGGTGTAGATCCCCGCCGCCAAGGCCGCCGGCAACGGCTCGCCGGCCAGGTTGACGGTCACGAGTGAAGGCGGCAGTACGCCGGCCCTGAGCACCTCCGCGAAGGGCGACGGCACGGTGTTGACCAGGGTGAGGCTGCCGGCCGCTGGCAGCTCCCCGAGCTCGAGGACGTTGGCTGCCATCACCACCCGCCCGCCGCGGGTGAGCGGCACGTAGAGCTCGAAGGCCGAGATGTCGAAGCAGACCGAGGTGCTGGCCAGCACCACGGCGATCTCGGCGTCGCTGTGGGCGCCGGCCGCCCAGCCGAGGAGGGCCGCCAGGCTGCCGTGGGTCACCGCCACCGCCTTGGGCGTGCCGGTCGAGCCGGAGGTGTAGATCAGCGTCGCCAGGTTGGCAGCCAGCAGGGGCACGGCGCTGGTCTCGCCAGCGCTCGCGGCGGCCAACAGGCCGGCGAAGCGCTCGTCGGAGACCACCAGGTGCGCCCCGGAGTCCGCCAGCATGAACTCGCGGCGCGCCGCCGGATAGGCGGGGTCGACCGGCACCGTGGCGCCGCCGGCGCTGAGCACGGCGAGAAGGGCCGTTGGCAGGGCAACCGTGCGCTCCATCTCCACCGCCACTCGCACCTCGGGGCCGACCCCGGCGGCCCGCAGGCCGGCGGCGACCTTGCCCACCCGGCGGGCGAGCTCGCCGTAGCTGAGCTGCTCGGCGCGGTCCCAGAGCGCCACCGCCTCCGGGCTCGCCGCCGCCTGGCCTGCGAAGAGGGCCGGCAGCAAGGCACCGGGGTCGGCCACCTCGCCGCCCTCGGCCAGCGCCAGCAGCTGCTCTCTTTGGCTGGCGCTCAGCAGGGTGAGGTGGCCGACGGCCACCGTGGGGTCGGCCAGGGCCCCGGAGAGCAGGACCTCGAAGGCGCCCAGCCAACGCTCGACGGTGGTGGCATCGAAGAGGTCCGTCGCGTAGTTGAGGACGGCGGCGAGGCCATCGCCCGTCTCCACCAGCCGCACGGTGAGGTCGAAGGCGGCACGGCGGCTGGGCAGGGCCACGGGCGCGAGGACGAGGCCCTCGACCTCGACCGCGGGACCGGCGAGGCCAGCGGCCAGCCTCGCCAGGCCCGGGGCGGCGGCCAAGGGCGAGCGGTCGAGGACGAAGAGGACGTCGAAGAGCGGCGAGCGGCTGGGGTCGCGCGGGCCGCCGAGGCGCTCGGCGAGAACGGGAAACGGCAGCCCCTGGTGGGCGAGGGCGCCGAGCACCGTGCCGCGGACCCGCTCCACGAGGGCGGTGAAGGCCTCGCTCGGCGCCAGCTCTTCGACCAGCACCAGGGGATTGACCAGGTAGCCCACCGTCGTGGCGAGCTCGGCGGCGGCGCGGCTAGCCGCGGGCGTGCCGACGGCGAGCCGGCGAGCTCCCGCCAGGCGGCCGAGCCAGGCAACGGTGGCGGCGAAGAGCACCGCGAAGGGAGTCGCCGCCTGGCGCCGGGCGAGCGCTGCCGCCGCCCTGGCGACGACCGGCGGCAACGGCCGCGCGAGGGTCGCTCCGGCGAAGGACAGGCGCGCCGGGCGGGGCCGGTCGAGGGGCAGATCGAGGCCAGGCGGAAGCGGGGTGAGCCGGGCCTGCCAGTAGCTCCAGAGGGCCGCGGCCTCGGCGCCGGCGAGGCGCTGGCGCTCACGCGCCGCGAGGCCGAGCGGCGAAGGCCCCGGCGGCGGCAGCTCGACCGCCCCCAGGGCAACCCCCGGCGCCGCCGCGAGGAGGGCCGCCAGCTCGCGTAGCAGCACCGTCAGAGACCAGAAGTCGGCCACCGCGTGGTGGACCACGAAGAGCGCCAGCGTGCCGCCGTCCGCCAGCGCCAGCGTGCGCAGGCGGGCCGGCGGGCCGGCGGCGAGGTCGAAGGGCTCCCAGGCCGCCGCCGCGAGAACCGCCGCGAGACCTTCTTCGCTGGCCGGTGAGGGCAGGGCTTCGAGGTCGGCGACGAGCTCGCCGTGCTCTTCCAGCCACAGCCCATCGGCCTCCTCGCGGAAGGTGGTGCGCAACGCCGGGTGACGGGCCACGAGCTCCCGCCACGCCCTGGTGAGCGCTTGTGGCGACACGCCGGCCCCGAGGCGGCAAGCGACCGGCAGGTTGTAGACCGCTCGCCCCGGTGCCAGCTGCTCGACGTACCACAGGCTCGCCTGGCCGGCGGTGGCCGGAGCGCGTTTCGCCGCGGCGCCGCTCCTTGTCGAGGCGACCGCGACCGCCTCCGCGGTAGGCGCCTCCGTCGGCGCCTCTCGCCGCGCCGCGAGACGAGCGGCCAGCCCCGCCGCCAGCTCACGGACGCTCGCCCCGGCGAGCACCTCATCGAGCCCAGGCGCCGCGCCGAGATCGAGCTCCAGGCGATGCTGCAGCTCGACGGCGGCCAGCGAGTCGAGGCCGAGGCTGGCGAGCGGAAGATCGAGGTACCCTGCCGGCGGCTCGCCCACGAGCGAGACGAGGCGCGCCGCGAGGTGACGCTCGAGGCCCGGCTGGAGGGCCTCGCCGGCCAACGAGGCGAGCTCCTCGGGGCTGAGGGGCTGGGCCGCTGGTGGCGCCGCGAGCTCCTCCGCCTGCGGCGCCCGGCTGGCGCCCACCACGGCGAGCTCGCCGCGGCGGTAGAGCTCGCGGCAGGCGTGCCGCTGCACCTTGCCGCTCGATGTCTTGGGCAACGTCGAGGCACGGATCAGCACCAGCTCGGCCAGGCGCAGCTCGTGCTCCTCCGCCACCGCGGCCCGCACGGCCTGGGCAACCACCTCGATCGGCTGATCACTATGGCGATCGACCTCGAAGACCAGCACCACCCGCTCGGCCCCTTCGCCGTCTTCGGGCTCGATGGCGAAGGCCGCACCGCACCCCGGGCGCAGCGCGGCGCTCGCTCGCTCGGCGGTGAGCTCGACGTCCTGCGGATGGTGGTTGCGGCCGCGCACGATCAGCAGGTCCTTGCTGCGGCCGGTCACGAAGAGCTCGCCGGCGACCAGGAAGCCCAGGTCCCCCGTGCGCAGGAAGGGGCCGTCGCCGTCCGCGAGCCGGGCCCCGAAGGTTGCGGCGCTCGCCTGCGGGCGGCCCCAGTAGCCCGCCGCGACGCTGCCTCCCCGCACCCAGATCTCGCCCTCCTCGCCTTCGGCCCGCGGCAGGGCCGTCTGCGGGTCGACCACCCGGACCTCCGGCCCCCAGGCGACCGCACCGCTGCTCACCCGCGACGGGCCGCCCTCGGCGGCGAGGACGTGGCTACCAGCGCCGGCACCCGTGCCGCTCACGAAGAGCGTCGCCTCGGCGAGGCCGTAGCAGGGGAAGAAGGCGCGCGACCGGAAGCCCTGCGGCGCGAAGCCTGCAGCGAAGGCGGCGAGAGTGCCGGCACGGATTGGCTCGGCGCCATTGAAGGCCACCCGCCAGGAGGAGAGATCGAGGCCGGCGCGGACAGCCGGCGCCAGCCGGCGCAGGCAGAGGTCGTAGGCGAAGTTGGGGCCGCCGCTCACCGTGCCGCGATAGCGGTCGATCGCCGCCAGCCAACGGCGTGGCTGCTGCAGGAAGGCAACCGGCGACATCAGCACACAGCTCGCACCGCTGAAGAGGGGCTGGATGACGTTCCCGATCAGCCCCATGTCGTGGTAGAGCGGCAGCCAGCCGACCACCACATCGCTCGCCTGCATACCGAAGGCGCGGCGGATCACCGCCTCGTTGTCCATCAAGTTGGCGTGGGTGACCATCACGCCCTTGGGCGTCGAGGTGGAACCCGAGGTGTACTGGAGAAAGGCGAGGTCGTCTGGGCGCGGGCCAGGGCCGGGAGCCGGCACGGGGCCCGTCAGGCCGTCGGTCGCCACCCATTCCAAGCCGGTGAGCTCGCCGCGGGCCCCGTCCCGGGCGCGCGCCAGGGAGAGCTCGCCCGCCGGTGAGAGCACCCCCCGCGGGGCCGCGTCACGCACCATCGCGACGAGGCGCGGCAGCCCCCGCTCGGACTGTGGTGGATAGGCCGGCACCGCCACCGCGCGGGCGTAGAGGCAAGCCAAGAAGGCCTGCACGAAGCCGAGCCCCGGCGGGTAGAGCAACAGCACCCGCTCACCGGCGAGACCCCGGCCGATGAGCTCGGCAGCGATCCGCCGCGCCCCGGCGTCTAGCTCGCCGAGGCTCAGGCTCTCGACCTCCTCCTCGCCGTTGGCCAGAAAGCGGTAGGCGACGCGGCCAGGGTCCTGCCGCGCGCGCTCGGCGAGCAGCTCGACCAGCGTCGCTGGCGGCCCGCCCGCGGCAGGCATGCCGGCGCCGCTGGGAGCGTGGCGGCCGGGGCAGCTGGTTGGGGCGGGTGTCTGGGTCGTCAAAGCGATCTCGGCTCTCTCGAAAGCTCAACGGGCGGCATCTCAAGGGGCACTGCGTCAGCGGGCAACGTCGCAACGGGCTCGAGCGGGCTCCGGGAGCTTGCGGTCCCCCACGATCCGCCGGCCTCGCTCGGGAACTCCCCGCCCGGACCCAGCGGCGGCAGCCGGCGGACCAAAGAACGGCAAATAGACAAACTTTTTGAAAATAAGGATCAAGAATCAGGAAATAGTCACCTCTCCACTCTCTCGCTGGCTGCCTTCTCTAGTGCGTACCGGATCGCGATTGGGTACACCGGCTCGCAAAAAAATCGATCCGTTACCAGGGCGTCACGCGAACATCGCCGTCAATGTCTTCGTGCGCATGAATCAATTTATCGGGACAGGCGCCAGGCCCCCCGATGGGACAACGGAGTTTTCCCGCCGCCACCGCCATCGGGTGAGCGGTCGGAAGGGCGCCTTCTTCTTAGGCTTCGCGCAGGAGAGCTTCGAACCGCGAGCGGTCGACCGCCTTGTGGTAGGCCAGCTCGGGATCGACGAGCCCGGCCTGCACCACCTGCAGGAGGGCGTCGTCGAGGGACTGCATGCCCTGCTTGCGGCCTGCGGCGATCACGTTGGCGATCATCCCGAGGTTGCCCTCGCGGATGATCGCCGGCAGGGCCGGGGTGCGCAGCAAGACCTCGTGCACTGCCACCCGGCCCTCGCCGTCCTTCTTCGGTAGCAGCAGCTGGGCGACGATCGCCGCCACCGATTCGGAGAGCGAGAGACGGACCTGCGCCTGCTCGTCGGCCGGGAAGGTGTCGATCAGCCGGTCGATGGTCTTCGCAGCGCTGTTGGTGTGCAAGGTGCCGAAGACGAGGAGGCCCATCTCCGCCGCCTTGATCGCCAGCGAGACGGTCTCGAGGTCGCGCATCTCCCCCACCAGGATGATGTCGGCGTCCTGGCGGATGGCGGCGCGCAGGGCGCCCGCGAAGCTGTCGGTGTCGGTGCCGACCTCGCGCTGCGAGAAGACGCACTTGCGGTTCGGGTGCACGAACTCGACCGGGTCTTCGATGGTGACGATGTGGCGGGCGTGCGAGCGGTTGATGCGGTCGATGATCGCCGCCAGCGTCGTCGACTTGCCCGAGCCGGTGGGCCCGGTGACCAGCACCAGGCCCGAGCGCAGCTCGGCGAGGCCGGCGAGGACGCCGGGCAGCCGCAGCTCCTCGAGGGAGAGGATCTGCTGCGGGATCACCCGGAAGACGGCCGCCGGGCCGTGCTCCTGGCGCAGGTAGTTGGCGCGGAAGCGGGCGACGCCCTCGACGCCGAGGGCGAAGTCGAGGTCGCCGCTCGCCAGGTAGCTCTGCCACTGCGAGCCGCTCGCCAGCGGTTTCAAGAGCTCGACGAGGGCCGCCGGAGTCAGCCGGGCCCAGCCGGCGACGGGCTCGAGCAGGCCATGGCGGCGGATCCGCGGCTCCATGCCGGCGGCGAGGTGGAGGTCGGAGCCGCCCTGGCTAACGGTATGGCGTAGGAGGTCGTAGAGGTCTGCCATCGTCGCCCTCGGCTCAGGCGGGAATTGCCCGCGGGTCCTCGCAGTGCAGCAGGGCCTCCTCGCGCCGCACCGTCCCCGCGCGCACCAGCTGGGCGAGCGAGGAGTCGAGCAGGCACATGCCCTGCGCCGCGCCGGTCTGCATCAGCGAGCGCAGCTGCACGCCCTTGTTCTCGCGGATCAGGTTGCCTACCGCGCGGGTGCCGACGAGGATCTCGAGGGCCGGCACCCTGCCGCGGCCGTCGGCGCGGTTGAGCAGCCGCTGCGAGACCACGGCGCGCAGCGAGTCCGCGACCATGGTGCGGATCTGGTTCTGCTGCGACGGCGGGAAGACGCCGATGATGCGGTCGAGGGTGCGGATGGCCGAGCCGGTGTGCAAGGTGGCGAGCACCAGGTGGCCGGTCTCGGCGGCGGTCAGGGCGAGCGAGATGCTCTCGAGGTCGCGCAGCTCGCCGATCGCGATGACGTCCGGGTCCTCGCGCAAGGCGGCGCGCAGCGCCCGCGCGAAGCTGCCGGTGTCGCGCCCCACCTGCCGTTGATTGACCACCGAGCGGACCGGCCGGTGGAGGATCTCGACGGGGTCCTCGATGGTGATGATGTGCTCGCGGCGCTCTTCGTTGATCACTCGCAACAGGGCCGCCAGGGTGGCGGACTTGCCGCAGCCGGCCGGGCCGGTGATCAACACCAGCCCCTGGGGGAAGTTGGTGAGCCCGGCGAGCGATTGCGGCATGCCGAGGTCCGCCAGGCCGGGGGCGACGGGCGGCACCAGGCGAAGGACCGCGTCGCTGCCGCGCTGGGTGCGGTAGGCGTTGCCGCGAAACCGCGCCACGTCGGCGATCGCGTAGGCGAAGTCCACCTGTCCCTGCTCGGCCAGCGAGCGCTGGCCGGCGGGGTCGAGCAGCTCGCTGAGGAGCTGCTCGACGGTGCGAGCGTCGAGGGCGCTCTCTCCCAGCACCTCAAGAGCACCGCAGCGCCGCATGCGGATGGGCAGGCCAGAGTGCAGGTGGACGTCGCTCGCCCCTGACCGCACCGCCACCTCGAGGATGCGGTCCACCCGCCGCCCGGCACCTCCCGTCGCCGGCACCACCACCCGTTCGACCGGCTGCGGAGCGGGCGGCGCAGCGGTCTCGGCCCGGCGTTCCTGGTACTCCTTCTGGATCGCCAGCAGGCGCTCCATGCGCTGCTGGCTCATGTAGCCCAGCTCGACAAAGAGGTCCCCCAGCGGCCGGTGGACCGCCTCCTTGGCCTGCTGCCGCGTGGCAGCGGCCAGCTGGTCCTCGCTGATCAGCCGATAGTGCAGGGCGAGCCGGCCCAGCAGCAGCTCTTCGGGGTTGCTCGACACGGGAGAGAAAACACTAGGAGAGCCCTCGGTGCGGCGTCAAGACGGCGTTCCGAGTGCGCGGGCGAACGATCCAGCTGCCGCGGCGATGGAGAGGGCTGCGACACGGCGGATGGAGAAGGTTGCGCAGACGGCGCGAGAAGAGATTTCTTGACAAATAACCATCAGAAACAAATAATGGAACGCAATAGTTTTCAAAGATTCTTGCCTGGCCACCCAAAGAACGAGCGTTGGGTGCAATGGAGCACCCACGCACTTCGCCCTGGCTAGCCAGGGAAGGGGTCGCAGATGAGCATGCGCGTCGATCCGAGCAGCCCACCGCAGCAGAGCCGCCATCGCCTCGCCAAGAGCGCCGTCCCGCTGCTGGTCCTCCTGGTGGCCGTCTGGTTGCCGGCCCTCGCCCCACGGCCCGCCGTCGCCGAGGGCCCGGCGGCCGTCTGGGACCTCGGCACGCTCGCAGCCGATCGCACCTACCCCACGAGCGTCACGGCGAGCAATCAGTCCTGCCGCGGCAAGCACCGCTTCAGCATCGCCATCGCGGGTGCACCCTGGTTGCAGCTCGCTGGCCCTGCCACCATCGACGGGCTGGCGCCGGGGCAGAGCCGCTCGGTCCCCGCCGTGGTCGACCCGCGCGGGCTGGCGGCCGGGGTGCACGCTGGCACGATCGCGATCCGCTGCCTGGACTGCCCTCCGCCGCCCAAATGTCAGCAGGACCTGGTCGAGCTGACGGTACGCCTGACGATCGCTGCGCCGGCGGCAGCGGCCGACGTTCCCGCCGCACCGAGCGCGCCGCCCGGCGAGGCACCGAGCGCCGCGGCGGACACCTGGCAAGTGCGCGACCGTGGGGCTCGCCTGGTGGCCGAGCACACCTACCTGGGCCGCACGCTCACCCTCGAGGTCCAGCCAGGCAGCGACGGCGGCGGCACCTTCTCGGCGCACGACCCGCAGCTGGGCGTGGTGGTCGCCGTCCGCTTTCCCAGCCCGGTGGCTTCCTTCATGGACCCGGAAGCGGCCCGCACCGCCGGCGACCTCGAGATCGGCGCCGGGCTGCGCGGCGCCAAGGTGGACGAACAGCTCCTCACGCTCACCCGTCTCGATCTCGCCGGTCGCCGCCTCGAAAATGAGCTCCAAGGCCGCGAGTACGAGGGCCTCGTCACCGCGATCCGCGGCACTCCCGGCCTGGTCGCCAACCACCTCGAGACCGACAACCAGGAGAGCAGCCATCTGCGGCTGATGGTCGGTCCCAACGATGGGCGCTGCCACGGCGCCTGTGGCCCCGGCTGCGATTGGTGCGGCTGCACCACGCGCTGGTGCGTGTGCGAGGTCAACCTGTTCTGCTACGTCCACGACTCCTGCTGCCAGGCCTGGCCGCACTTCTTCGACTGCTTCCCCTGCCAGTGGGACCCCCTCTGGAGCCTCTTCTGAAGGTCGTCCACGGCGCTGAGTGATCGCTTCGTGAACGCGCCGTCCTGGCACCCCTCGGCCGTGCTATGTTGTTTTCTCATATCTGCTCCAGGACCTCTTCCTGGGGCCGGAGGGACGCGATGCAGAGCACTGGACGGTGGCCACTGGGCGCCACGCTGCGGCTGGCTAGCCCGTTCGTCGGGCCCCTGCTCCTCCCACTGTTGTTGGCCGCCGACGCCGCGGCCGGCTGTGTGAGCGGGCCCGTGTGCCAGTTCCTGGCCTGCCGCTCGCCCGCCTCTGGAGTGCCCGTCTTCCTCTGGGGAGACCTCGAGCCGGTGGATGCGGGAGTCCTTCCGGCCAACCGAGACAGCACCGACTTCGACGAGTTCGCTGACTTACCCAGCCTCGCCTTCCCCCACTGGACCTCGCTCGACATCGAGAACGGCTGACTGTTCACCAGCGTCGACCAGGGTTTCGAGATCTGGGATGCGCGCAGTCAACCAGCAAACCCGCACCGCCAGATCCAGCTCGGCGAGACGAGCCTTCTCTCCTGGCCGATGGACCCACACGAGGGGACCCCGGTGCGCAGCGTCGACGCGCCAGCCGGCGACGACGCTGCCGTGGCCCTCGGCCTCGCCGGCCGCGGCGGCGTGCTGCTCCTCGACACCACCGTGAAGACAAACCCGGTCAACCGCTATGCCGACCGCGAGAAGACGACCCTCCAGGTCCATGCCGCGCGGATCGGTGGCCATCGCTACGCCTTCGCGGCCACCGTCAACGACGGCCTGCTGGCCTACGACCTCGACGCCGCCCTTGCCGCCGCCACGCCGTGCAGTGAGCAGACGCCGGCCGCTACGAGCTGCGGCATCTACCTGGGACGGCTAGGGAACCGCTCCGCGTGGAGCTACGTCGCCGGGGTGGGCAACGCCACCACGACGCGCTACTGGCTGGCAGCCTCGTCCGGCGCCGGAGCCCTCGGCTTCGAGGTCTGGGAGGTCACCGACCCGGCGAACCCGGTGCTCGCCCTGAGCGGCCTCGGCAGCGAGTTCGTCCACGGTGTCGCCCTCTGGCGCCAGGGCTCGCGCCTCTTGCTGGCGCTGCGCTCAGACCCGGGGACCAACACCGTGACGCGAGCCCGCGTCTACGATCTGAGCTGCCTCGACAGTGGCGGCTGCACCGGCCTGCCGAGCCCACTGTGGAGCGCCAACCTACCGCTCAGCGGTTCCGACTATTTCGTCACCGCCTCGGCCAGCCACGGCATCCCATTCGTCTATTTCGCTCCCTTCGACAAGTGCAACGCCGGGCACGAGATCCAGAACGAGTGGCTGTACGAGGTGAGCAACCCCGCGGCGCCGGTCGACGTGACGCCCCCGCAGCAGCTGATCAGCGGCTTTCCCGTCGGCTACTGGGGTTGGTACTACCGCGCCAGCGCCACCGGCTTCAACGAGGTCGCCGGCCGCATCGGCAAGTTCAACGGCGAGTACTTCTATCGCGCCGCCTACAGCATTTTCGACGTCCACCACCTGGTCGGACGCACCGTCCATCCCCTCTTCGCCGATGGCTTCGAGAGCGGTAGCACGGCAGCCTGGAGCGACACGGTGCAATGAGGCCGGCGAGCCTCAGGCCGACTTCGCCCGCTTCTTGAACGACCAGGTGAAGGTGAAGCGGGCGACTTCCGTGCCGTCGGCCAGGCGGCCCACGCTGGTGCCGCGGAAGGTCGCCGGCTCGCCACTCGCCAGCGTCTCTTGAACCGCCGCGAAGGCGGCCGCCCCGTCCTCGCAGACGAAGGTGGTGGCGCCGGTCGCCTTCTTGCCGAACTCGGCCTCGAGCCCCACGATCAGCATCGCCACGGAGCCTGGCGCTAGCTCCACCGCGGCCATCGCCAGGGCCCCCGTGGAAAGCTCGGCGGCCATCGCCAACGCCGCGAAGTAGGTCGAGCGGAACGGGTTGGTGCTGCGCCAGCCGTAGGGCACGCTGACGGCGCAGCGCTCGCGGCTGAGCTCGCGCACCCGCAGGCCGGCAAAGAGACCGAGGGGCAGCTTGGTCAGCAGGTAGAGACGGAACAACCAGGGGCTGGTGATGCGCCGCGCCAGGCGGTCGAAGCGAGCATCCGCGGCCGTCGGCGGCTCGGCGGCGATGGGTTGAGCCATGAGGGGCCTCCTCTCGGCAGTCTACCCTGCCGCCTCGCCGCCTCGGCCAGGCCGAGACCACCAGGGCCAGGCCGAGACCGTCAGGGCCCTCGCCCGGGCCTTGGCTTCCATCGCGGCGCATGGCAGAATGCCATTTATGCCAAATCAACATCGGTGCGCTTCCGCGGGACGGGCCCTCCTGCGGTCCCTCGTCGTCTTCCTGATCACGGCGAGCCTGGCGGCCGCCGGCCTGGCCCGGCTCCGGGCGCGGCCGGCCGCGGTGACGCGCGACAACCGGTGCCCCGGCCCCAATCGACTGGCGAGCCGGCAGCTGGGACCGGAGAAGGGCTGGGAGAGTTACCTGGAGACGGCGCTCCACGGCCTCGAGATCGCCAGCGGCCAGCTGCAGGTCCGCGAGCCAGAGGCGCCGCGGGGCCCGCTCGCCACGCTCGGCGACGAAGTCCGCCGGCTGCAACACGAGGGGCGCCCGTACCGGGCGATCGCCGCAGCGGCCCTGGCCGTGCGTTCCTACCCGGCAAGCCCGCTGGCCTACGAGCTCCTTGCCGACGCCTTGGCTGGCGAGGGGGACCACCTGGCGATGGCCGCAGCGGCGGCGCGCACGGCGACCCGGCTCGCGCCGGCGGCGAGCAGCGCCCAGGTCAGCCTGGCCACCGCCCTCGAACGGCAGGGCCGGCGTGGTGAGGCCCGCACCGCCTGGCAACGGGCGAGCGAGCTCGCGCCCGCAGACGGTGAGATTGCCCTGCGCCACGCCGCCGCGGCCTACGAGACGGGACAGCTGGTGATCGCCCGTCAAGAGCTGGCCCGGGCCCGCCAGCTCGGGGCGAGGGGCCTGCCGCAGCTCGATGGCCTGCTCGCGGGTGACGCCGGCGGTGCGCGCACCGCCGGCGTCCTGCCGACTCCGCTGGCGGGGGTGAGGGTGGACACCGGCGGCACGACCCAGGCGGCCGAGACGATCCTTGCCACCGGTGACGGCCAGAGCCTGGTGGCCGCCTGGAACGACCTCCGGCAGGCCGGGCCGGCCGGCGAGTGGCGGCTGGGCGCGGCGGCGAGCCTCGATGGCGGCGCCCATTGGACGGACACCATCGTGCGCGCCCCCGCCGGCCTCGCCGACGACTTCGAGGGCGACCCCATCACAGTGCACGATCCGCGGACCGGCAACCAATGGGTCGGCGGCATCCTCTTCGGCTACGCCGCCAAGCATGCCTCGCAGCTCTACCTGGCCCGCCGCCATGCCGGCAGCACGAGCTTCGACCCAGCGGTCTCCCTGCACGTCGACGACTTCATCGACAAGGCCCTGGTCGCCGCTGGCCCGCGGCCCGGGCTGCCCAACACCACCCGCCTCTATGCCGCCTACAACCTCGGCTTGCAGACCTCGGACGATCTCGGCGCCACCTGGTCGCCCGTTCACACGCTGGACGGCGGCATCGGCCTGGTGCCGCGGGTGGGGCCGGGTGGGCAGCTCTACATCGCCTACTGGAACGTCGGCTTCGACAACGTCCTGCTGCGCAGCTTCGACGGTGGGGCGACCTTCGACCCGCCGATCACCGCCGCCACCCGTCTCGCGGTCTGGAGCACGAGCGAGCTCCCGGAGGTCCCCGGTCGCTTCCGCGTCGCTCCCATCCCAGCCTTCGCCGTCGACCCGCTGAGCGGCACGCTCTACGTGGTCTGGGCCGACCTCACGGGCACCAGCGGCGGCGAAGCCAACATCGATCTCTACTTCAGCCGCTCGACCGACCAGGGCAGCCATTGGACGACGCCGCGGATCATCAACGGTGATTCGACGCCGCCCCGCGACCAGTTCCTGCCCTGGCTCGAGGTGGATGCGACCGGCCGCCTGCACCTGATCTTCTTCGACACCCGCAGCACGCCACAGCTCGATGCCGACGTCGATGCCTTTCTCGACGTCTACTACGCGACGAGCAGCGACCACGGCGACACCTGGTCCGAGCTGCGGGTGACCCCCCAGCCCTTCGAGTCGTCCCTTGCCACCTGGCCCGGCTTCGAGCAGTTCGTGGGGGACTACCTCGGGCTCACCGTCGCCGGCGACCGGGTCCACCTCCTCTACCCGACGACGGCCAACGGCAACCTCGACATCTACACCCAGGTGCTGGACTTCCAGGCCCTCTTCGCCGATGGCTTCGAGAGCGGCGATACCGCAGCGTGGGCCTTCACGACCCCCTGAGCCGCCCGTCCCAGGCCGCTCGTCCCAAGCCGTCCGTCAGGGTACGGTCGCCGACCAGGCGGAGGTGTCCCCCGACTCGAAACCGTCGGCGAAGATCGCCAGCTGGTCGAGGGCGTAGGCACCGCGGCGCAGGGTGCCGAGGAGGAGGCGGGCCGGCGCCGCAGGGTCGACCGCCAGGACGATCCCCGCCGGCTGCTCGAGGCCATTCGTGGTGAGCGGCGTCCAGGCCGTGCCGCTCGACGACGATCGTGACACCTCGTTGCCGACGGCATAGAGCACGTTGGGGTGGCCCGGGGCCGCCGTCAGGCTGAACACCGGGTGGCCGACCGGCAGGGTCTGCCAGCTGGCGGCGCCGTCCTCGCTGCGCCGCAGGCTCGAGTTGCTGAGCGCAAAGACCCGGCTGGTCGTCTGCGGATCGACCCGCACGTCCACGACGCTCACCCCCGAGAGACCCGTCGCCTCCCACCAGCTGGCACCGTTGGTCGTCTTGAAGAGGCCGAGGTCGGTCGCCGCGTAGATCACCTGGGGAGCGGAGGGATCGAGCGCCACGGCGCGCACGTCGAGGCTCGGCAACAAGGTGTTGACGGGCGTCCAGGTGAGGCCACCGTCCGTGGTGCGGGCCACCCCGGCACCGGAGGCGGCGTAGAAGGTCTGTGGATCGCTGGGGTGGAAAGCGAGGCCCACGACGGCGACCTGCGTACCCCAGGGCGCCCAGCTGGCGCCGGCATCGGTCGAGCGCCAGAAGCCGAGCGAGCTCGAGGCGAAGAGCTCACCTGGAGTGAGGGGATGGGCGAAGAGCTCCAAGTTGAGGCTGTCGGGGATACCGTTCATCGCCAGCGCCCAGCTGACCCCGGCGTCGCTGCTGCGGTAAAGCTCGTGGTCCTCGACCGCCAGGACCACGGCGGGCGTCGCACGGTCGAAGAGCAAACGCGAGACGGTGCCCGAGCGCACCCCCTGGCTCGCGTGGACCCACGTCGCAGCAGCGTCCGTCGACTTGTAGAGGCGGCGGCCGTAGGCGATCGCCCAGAGGGTGCTGGCGTTCGCCGGGTCCGGGCTGAGGCTCGCCAGCTGCGCGGCGACCGGCAGGTCGGTGGTGACGGGCGAGAAGTTGGCGCCAGAGTCCGTGCTGCGGTAGATCGCGCCGCCGTGGTACCAGTAGACGGTCGCCGGCTGCGCCGCGGAGACCGCCAGCTGACCACGCGCAGAGAGGCCGTTGCCGCTCGGCGCCCAGCTGCCGCCACCATCGCTCGAGACGAAGAAGATGCCCGGCACGAGAGTGCTGGTCGCCGAGAGATAGATCCGCTGCGGATCGCCGGGGTCGGTGGCCACGCCGCGAGCGAAGGCGTCCGGGGCCGGGCCGATCGGCGCCCAACTCTGCCCGCCGTTAGTGCTGCGCTCGGCCCGCAGGTCGGAGGTCGCCGAGGCAGCGTAGGCCGCGCCGTCGGCCGCGACGTGGAGCTGGCCGCCACACTCGGGGCCGAGGCCTAGCAGCGTCAGGCCGCCGTCGGAGCTGGCGCTGGCACCGCTCTGGACGTCGCAGAAGAAGAGCTGCTCGGCGTCAGTGGGGTCGACCAGCACCTGGTTGTAGACCACCACGCCGCAGCTCGGGCAGGAGTGGCGCTGCTCCCAGCTGGCACCGGCATCGGTGGAACGGAAGAAGTCCTCGAAGCCGCGGGTGACGTAGAGGGTCGAGGTCTGCGAGGGGGAGACGGCGACGCCCAGGCCGCCGTAGGGCTCGAGGCCCTGGTTGCCGAGCACCCAAGTGGCACCGCCGTCCGTCGACTTGTAGACCCCGCTCGGGTAGGCCACGTAGACGGTCGAGCTCAGCTGCGGATCGATCGAGAGGCTGTTGGGGATGCCACCGAAAAGGTCGAGGCCCTGCCAGCTCTCCTGCGCCACGGCCCGTGCGGCGGCGGCAAGCGACAGACCGCAGAGAAGAGCTCCGAGGAAACGAGGTGCGACCCGCGCCCGCTGCGTCGACATGACCATGCCCTCCCGCTGCTCGGTCGATTGTACGGCCGTTCGCACGAATGCTCCGGCCTCTGGAGAGCCAGGAGTCGCTACCTCCCGCGAGTGCCCCGCCGTCTCCCCTCGGATGCCGAAGGCGACGCCCTGGGTTAGCCTCTCACCATGGACAACGCCGCCCTCGCCGCCGTTCTCGCTGAGCTGGGAGACCTGCTCGAGATCTCCGGCGCCAATCCGTTCCGGGTGCGCGCCTACCGCAACGCCGTCCACACCCTGGAGGGCCTCGCCACCCAGCTCGGCCAGCTGCGTGCCGAGGGCAGGGACCTGACCACTCTGCCGGGGATCGGCAAGGAGATGGCGGCCCACCTGGCCGAGCTGCTGGACACCGGCCGGCTCACCGCTCTCGAGGAGCTGGGCAAGAGCGTGCCGCGCTCGCTCGTCGAGCTGATGCGCCTGCCCTCGGTGGGCCCGAAGAAGGCGAAGCGGCTGTGGGAAGAGCTCGGCGTGACGACGGTCGACGAGCTCGCGGCGGCGGCCGAGGCTGGCCGCGTGGCGGCACTCGAAGGCTTCGGCGAGAAAAGCCAGCGGAAGGTGCTCGCCGGGATCGCCGAGTACCGCCTCCACCACGGGCGCTTCCGCATCGACCTCGCCGATCGCCTGGTCCTGCCTCTGGTCGAGCTGCTGCGCTCGCAGCCCGCGGTGCAACACCTGGAGGTCGCCGGCAGCTATCGCCGCCGCAGGGAGACGGTGGGGGACATCGACCTCCTCGCCGTCGCCCGCGACAGTGCCCCGGTGATCGCGGCGCTCACCGCCTACTCGGAGGTCGAGAGGGTGCTCGGTGCCGGCGAGACGCGGGCCTCCGTCGTGCTCAAGTCGGGCCTCCAGGTGGACCTGCGCGTGGTGCCGGAGAAAAGCTACGGCGCCGCCCTCGTCTACTTCACGGGCTCCAAGGAGCACAACGTCAAGTTGCGCATCCGCGCCGTCGAGCGCGGGCTCAAGATCAACGAGTACGGGGTCTTCCAGGCGGACGCCGCGCCCGGGCGGGACACCGATGCCGACTCACCCGACTGGCTTGCCGGCCGCGACGAGGCCGAGGTCTACGCCGCCGTGGGCCTCGCCTGGGTGCCCCCCGAGCTGCGCGAGGACCGCGGCGAGATCGCCGCCGCCGAGCGGGGCACGCTGCCGAGGTTGATCACCGCGGCGGACATCCGCGGCGACCTCCAGATGCACTCCACGTGGTCGGACGGCCGGGCGGGGATCGAGGAGATGCTCGTCGCCTGCGCCGCCCGCGGCTACCAGTACCTCGCTCTCACCGACCACTCGAAGGCCCTGGCGATGACCGGTGGGATGGATGCCGCCAAGCTGCGCCGCCAGTGGCGGGAGATCGACGCGGTGCAGGCCCGCCACCCCGAGATCCGCCTGCTCAAGAGCATGGAAATCGACATCCTGGCTGACGGCAGTCTCGACCTCGAGGACGCGATGGTCGCCGGGCTCGACTGGGTGCTGGTCTCGGTGCACTCGCGCTTCGAGCTACCGGCCGCCGAGCAGACGGCGCGCATCCTGCGGGCCGTGCGCCATCCGCGAGTGCAGGTGCTCGCCCATCCCACCGGGCGCCTGCTCGGCAAGCGCAAGCCTTTCGACTTCGACCTCGAGGCGGTGCTGCGGGCCTGCGCCGAGGAGGGCGTCGCCGTCGAGCTCAACGCCCACCCCGAGCGCCTCGACCTCAAGGACACCCACCTGATGCGGGCCCGCGAGCTGGGGGTCAAGGTGGTGATCTCGACCGACGCCCACGCACCGGCCGATCTCGGGCTCCTTTCCTACGGCATCGAGCAGGCGCGCCGCGCCTGGCTCACCGCCGGCGACGTGCTCAACACCCTGCCCCTGGACCGCTTCCTGGCAGCCATCGCCAAGCGCTGAGGGAGCCCACCGCAGCGATCCGCGACGCAAGCCCTGTGCTAGCCTGATCGCATGTTTCCCGCCCGGCAACCCAAGGCCTGGACCCGTGCCGAGTACGACGCGATGGTCGAGGCGGGCATCTTTGGCCCCGAGGATCGCGTGGAGCTGATCGAGGGGGAGATCCTCACCATGAGCCCGCAGAAGAGCCTGCACGCCACCGGCGTGCAGCTCGCCGCCGACGCCCTGCGCAGCGCCATGGGGCTCGGCTTCGTGACCCGTGTGCAGGTACCCCTCGCTCTGACGGCGGATTCCGAGCCAGAGCCCGATATCGCCGTGGTCGCCGGCGAAGCGCGCGACTACCGCGACGCCCACCCGAGAACGGCCCTCTTGGTGGTCGAGGTGTCAGACACGACCCTCGACTTCGACCGCAGCGTGAAGCAACGGCTCTACGCCCGTGCCGGCATCCCCGAGCTGTGGATCGTGAACCTCGGCGAGGCGAGGCTCGAGGTCCATCGCCAGCCGCACCTGGCCGGCTATGCCGAGCGCGTCGTGCTCGCCGCCGGTGAGAACGTCGCCCCGCTCGCTCGGCCCACCGCCCCGCTCGCTCGGCCCACCGCCTCGCTCGCCGTCGCCGACCTCCTGCCCTGACACGGCGGCCCGCCGCCAGGCCGGCCTTCTCCGGCTGTCCCCTCCTGCGCTCGCTTTGCGTGAGGCCTGGAAGACCCGCCCGTGCGCACACCGCGCCGGCGGCCACCCAGGAGGTCCACCTTGCGCCCCCCCAGAACCCTCATCCCGCTTCTCTGGGCGTTCACCGCTCTCATCGCCCCCGCGCTCCCGGCGCAGGACGAGCTGCGGCACATCTGCCAGGCCCACGTCGAAGACGGCTATCTGCGGCCGCTCGCCGGCGTGCCCGTCCACGTCGACGTGTGGTCGATCGAGCCGCCCGGCTGGCCGGACTCGAGCTTCACGCCTGACTACACCACCATGGGCACCACGGACTCGAGCGGCTCCGTCGAGGTGCCCGTCGACTGGTCCACGGCGAAGATCTGGTGGCGCTGCCGGGTCCGCGCCCAGGACCTCCCCCGCCGCGGCGTTGGGCTCGTCACCCAGGGCGAGACCCGCGAGGAGGCCAACCACGGCTTTCGCCTGCAGCTCGACGTCACCGTGGCGCCGCCGCCCGACGGCACGCTGACCACCAGCGGGCTCAACCCCGACGGACTGGGCACCGGCAGCCTCTACATGGGCTCCGACGGCGTCTACGACAAGGTGCTCGTGATTCCCCAGGGGATGGACTTCGGCGAGCAGGACGCCGAGCTGCGCACCGACCGCGACCGCTTCTGGTTCACCTTCCGCTCGATGCTGCAGCCGCTGCACTTCCTCGGCTACGACGTCTGGATGTTCCGCCCCTACAAGACTGGCCAGAACATCCACGAGCAGGCGGCCGAGCTGGCGCAGGCGATCCAGCGCGCCGCCAACTGGGGCGGTGGCGCCTACGGCGGCAAGGTGGGCGTGCTCGGCGTCTCGCTCGGCGGCGTCACGGCGCGGCTCGCTACCGCCCGCTGGGAGGCCGACGCCGACTGGCGCCAGGCCCTCGGCCTCGGCGAGGAGCTGCCGATCCACCTCCTGGCCTTCGGCGACTCGCCGCTGCGCGGCGCCAACGCCAGCGTCGAAATGCAGCAGTTCCTCTGGGAGAAGGGCAAGGAGGAGCTCTTCAACCTCAACTCCTGCGCCGCCCAGCAGCTGCTGATCTCTTCTTGTGACGGCGCCGGTTGCCGCCAGAACAACTACTACTCGTTCTACCTGAACGGCGCAGCCGCCCACTTCTTCGCCCAGAACGGCGTCTGCGACCACCTCGTGGGGCTGCTCTGCACCTGCGACGCCGGGCCGCCGGTGTGGGGCATCAACGGCGACGGCTTCGCGCATAGCGTGCCCACGGTAGGCGTCTCTTTCGGCGACTGGCAGCCGCCCCACAACCAGTGCTACGGCGGCGAGCGGGACTACAACGCCTCCTACGAGGACCTCTGCCCGCGCGACCCCGGCCACGGCGGGCCTTTCGTCCCGCAACCGGGCAACGTCTTCGCCGACTTCCGCACCGATTGCGGCTTCGAGCACACCGCCTTTCATGCGACGGGCCACGACCTCGACCCCGGGAGCCGCTTCCCGGCCTCCTTCGACAGCCTGACCAAGCCCCTCGAGTCCGACGACTTCGCGAGCCTGCCGTGGATCAAGCGCAAGCTCGGCGAGCTGCTCTGCAACTACTGGTACGTCGACCAGAACTGGGCCTTCACCTTCATCCCGGTGTGGAGCGCGCTGGCCGCCGACGACCCCGCCCACGTGCCCTTCGACGATTGGCGGACGGCTGGCTACATGGCCGCCCACAACCGGCCGCCGGAGAGCCTGATCGCCTGGATGATCGGCAAGTTCGAGGAGGTGTACGGCGCGCCACCGGGAGGCGGCGAGCCGGGCTTGCCGCCGGCACCGCCGAGCGACCTCAAGGCGATCCCCAAGGAGTGGCAGGAGACCCTCGTCGACTTGAGCTGGCGCGACCGCAGCTACAACGAGGACGGCTTCGCGATCTACCGCCTGGGCGGCGGCGTCGACCATTGGGTGCACCTCGACGACGTCGGCCCCGGCGTCACCAGCTACCGCGACCAGGTGCCGACCTTGCCGGGCCCCGGTGGTGGGGTCGCCTACTACTTCTACAAGGTCCGCGCCTTCAACGACTACGGCACCTCGCCGGACTCCAACCGCGCCGAGGCGCGGATGTTCAGCGAGCCGCCCAGCCGCCCGGACACCCTGCGCCCCCGCGGCTGCATCGACACCCTGCGCCCCACTCTCCACTGGCGGGGCGGTGGCGACGCGACGCAGTTCTACGTCCGCCTGCTCAACGCCGCCACCGGCGAGCCGGTGATGGACGACCCGATCGTCGACACCAACTCCTTCTCTGAGGTTCCCCTGCTCGCGCGCAACACACCCTACATGCTGCGGGTGTGGGGGATGAACAACATCGGCCGCGGCAGCGGTTCGGCCGCCGAGTACTTCGTGCCTTTCTGCGAAGAGCTCACGGCGCCGGTCCTCGAGGTCCCCGACCCGGGCTGCCTCGCCAGCGTGCCAGCCGCGATCGACTGGACGCCGGTCGCTGGCGCCCTCTGGTACCACCTGCGGATCAACCGCGTCGGCGGCGGTGACCCGGAGATCGCCAGCGCCGGCATCGAGGCCCCCGCCACCACCTGGCCGGTGCCGGCCGGCCTGCTGGTCCCGGGGCAGGAGTACCGCGTGAAGGTCAAGGCAAGCAACGGCGTCGACGGCCCGTACTCACAGCTGCGCTACTTCGTGCCGCAATGCACGGCGGCGACCCTCGGCACCGCCGCGGCCGTCGCCCCCGTGGGGAGCGTGGACTCGGCTTTCCCCACCTACTCCTGGGAGCCCGCCGCCGGCGCGGCGAGCTATGCCTTGAAGGTGATCACCGCGACCGGAGCCGCCGTCGGCGCGGTCAGCTTCCCCGACCCCACGGCGGTCTGCGACGCCCACCTCTGCTCGGCCCGTCCGACGAGCCTGCCGCTCGCCGACGACACCTACCGTTTCTGGGTCGAGGCGAGCAGACCCGGAGCGGGTCCGACCGTCGGCCCCTACGCGCAGTTCACCGTCGCCCAGGCGCCGCTCGCGCTCTCGGTGCTCGACACCAGCCTCGCCGAGGGCACCGGGGCGAGCGTCGTCGCCCACTTCCGGGTCCGCCTCAACGAGCCGCCAGCGAACCCGGTCACCTTCACCTACTCCACCGCGGACGACACCGCCGTCGCCCCCGACGACTACATCGCCACCACCGGCAGCGCCAGCCTCGGCATCGGCGAGACGGAGGTGGTGGTCGAGGTGCCGGTGGTGGCGGACGCGCTCTTCGAGGCCGACGAGAGCTTCTTCCTCCGCCTCGTCGCTGCGAACGGTGCCAGCATCGCCGACGGCCAGGGGGTGGCCGTCCTCGGCAACGACGATCCGCGGCCGCGCGACGCCGTGTTCGTGGCCGAGAGCCTGCCGGCCAGCCTGGTGGCCGGCCAGACCTACACCCTCGACCTCACCGTCCACAACACGGGCTCGTTGCCCTGGAGCCCCCTCGGGCCGCAGTGCAACGCCTTCCGGCTCGGTGTGGCACCACCGCTCACCGGCACCACCTGGGGCATCGATCGCGTCGAGCTACCGGCGCCCGTGCCGGCCGGCGGCGAGATCACCCTCCACCCGACGGTGACGGCACCCGCCGTCACGGGCACCTATGCCCTCGCCTGGCAGATGGTGCAGGAATGCGTCGAGTGGTTCGGCAGCCCCAGCACGGGAGGGCTGGTCACTGTCACGCCGCCACCACCACCGGTGATCGCGGTCTCCCCGGCCGAGGTCACGGAGCTCGACAAGGCCGCGGCGACGGTCGCCGCCGTCTTCACGGTGAGCCTCGATCACGCCGCGAGCGAGCCCGTCACGGTGAGCTACGCCACCGCGGACTGCACCGCCGATGCCGGCAGCGACTACCAGGCAGCGGCCGGCAGCCTGACCTTCAGCCCCGGGGGACCGCTCGCGCAAACGGTGACGGTGAACGTCTACGGCGACGTGCTGCCGGAAGGGGACGAGACCTTCCTCCTCGAGCTCACCAACCCCGTGGGCGGTAGCCTCGGCGAGGCCCTCGGCAACGGCGTCATCCGCGACAACGACCGCACCGCGGCCTTGACGCCCCGCGCCGACTGGAACGGCGACGGCAAGAGCGATCTGCTTTGGCTCGACACCGCCTCCGGCGACCATCTGGCGGGATTGCTGGACGGCCTCGTCCGCCTCGGGACCAGCGCCTTCACGCCGGCCCAGCCGGCGAGCGGCAACTGGCAGGTGGTGGCGGCCGGCGACTTCACGGGCGATGGCAAGGCCGACCTCGTGTGGCAGAACCTCGACTCCGGCAACCTCTCGCTGTGGGCCTTCGACGGCACCCTGCGCACCAGCGGCACTGCCTTCGCAGGCCCCGGCGCTGACTGGCGGGTGGCGGCGAGCGGCGACTTCGACGCCGACGGTCGCCGCGATCTGCTCTTCCGCAACCAGGCCACCGGCGAGCTGCGCGTGTGGTCGATGGACGGCGCCACCAAGCTCGGCGAGGCGACGATCGCCAACCCGCCCGACCTCGGCTGGCGCCTGGCTGCGGCCGGCGACCTCGATAGCGACGGCAAACCCGACTTGCTCTGGCACCACGGTACGAGCGGCGCCCTGGTGGTCTGGTGGCTGGACGGCACGACAGCCGTGGGGGTTGCGGCCCTCAGCCCGGCGAGCCTCGACCCCGTCTGGCAGGTAGCGGGGACCTGGGACGTCGACCTCGACGGCAGCAACGACATCGTCTTCCAGCACAGCCTGAGCCACCGCCAGGTCGTGTGGTTCATGCACGGCGGCGCTCAGGCGGGCAGCAAGATCTGCGGCACCTACCTCGCGCCAGCCGCACCACCGACGGCGACGTTGGTGGCGATCGGCCCGCGGTAGGGCCGACGGGCTAGGGCGAGTGCGCGAGCTGCTGTTGGCTCGCGCAGACCTGATCGAGGCGGTTGCGCAGCGCCGGTCTGAGGCCGAGCGCTGCGTAGCGCGCCGCGAGCGCTGTCTCCCGGCGGGGGACGAAGGCCGCGGGTGCCTGCCAGTAGTCGCCGCAGAGGCTCGGCAGGGCGCGGTCCATGTAGCCTTGCAGGGCGTGCCCGAAGTAGGACGGGTTGAGGGCCTCGTCCCAGAAGTCGTTGACATGGTCGGCCCAGGCGAAGGGCCGCTGGACCACCGGGCGCTCTCCCTCCCAGCGCAGGATGGCCCCCTTGCCGGGGACGATCCCGGGCTCGAACAGGCTGCGGTAGAAGCGGTAGCCCTCGTAGTTGGCCACCAGGTCGGCGTTCGAGTAGGCGCCCGTCGTCAGCAGGCCGAAGAACCAGCGCTCGTTGAAGCGCCCCCGTCCCAGCACCTTCTGCTCAGGCTGTTGCTGGAGGTGGCTCTGGTAGTACTTGAGCCCCTGGGAGAAGAAGTGGCCGAGCTTGTCCGAGCCCACGAGGACGTCGGCGAGGCGGATGGTGCGGCCGACGCCGAAGACGAAGTTGACCCGCGTGGCGTAGAACGGTGCGCCCGCGAAGATGCTCTGGCGCCGGTGCTGGGGTAGCTTCTCGACGCTGGGGCTCCGCATCGCGAAGCGCTCGATCTTGTCTACCCAGTGGAGCCCGCCCAGCCGCCAGTAGACCTGGGTGGCGAAGCGCCAGGGATTGCGCGGGCCCCGCCAGGCGGCCGCCACCTCGGCGATCACCTGATTGACGCGAGCGTCGAGCACCACTGCGCAGTCAGCGATCGGCTGCAGGCGGTGGGTGTACTGGTCACTCTCGTAGGCGGCGAGGCGGCTGAGAGGGCACAGCCCGAGGACCAAGGCGATCGCCGTGCCCCGCCACCACCGCTCCTTCACCGCCGTACCCTGCTCCGCCCGCTCAGCCGCCGCACGCTCGGCTCAAAAGCGGTAGGTGATCGCCATCGAGCCGCTCTCGCGGCCCAGCGTGCCGCCCTCGACCTCGAGGAACCAGTGCTCGGTCAGGGCGACCGACATCCCGACCTGCAGGTTGACGCTGTCTTTCTCGTTGAGGCGGACGGCGAAATCCGTGCCGCCAACGATGGGCAGCGTGATGCGACCGGAGTGGTCCTCCTGGGCGTCCTGATACATCGCCCCCACCCAGAGCGCTCCGCGGCCGTCGTGCAGGCCAAACTTGGGTGCGATGACCAGGGCCTTGACCTTGGAGTCGAAATCGCCGCTGAGATCGGTCTTGGTGTAGATCGCGGTCAGCGAGCCGAACCAGCGCTGGTTGCCGGCCGCGAGCGTGATGCCGCCACCGAAGACGTTGCCGTCGTAGTCGATCACCAGATTGTCGAGCTGGATCGGCAGTTGGGCGCGCCGGAAGTCGACGGTCGTCTTGCCATCGAGCTGGCCGGCGAGGCCGAAGACGTTGAGGAACGGCAGCACCCAGTAGTCGATCTTGACGTTGGCCTCGGAGAGCCGGTTCGCGATCGCCAGGGAGCTCGGGTCAACGCTGAAGCCGGGCACCGAGAAAGAGAGCTGGGCCAGCTTGTAGTCCTGACTCTGGCCATAGAACGTGATGCCGATGCCCAAGGGTGGCGGCAGCTCGCCGTTTCCGCTGGCAGCCACACTGGCAGCGCCCATCGCCAGCGCTGGGGACGGCGTGGCCGAGCGCACCGGGACACCAGCCATGAGCAAGCACGAGACGACACACCCGACGATTCGCCAAGGCTCGATCCGCATCTGCGATCCTCCTCAAAGGAATGGGAAAGGACCGGCGCTGTGCGGCGCCGGTTGAAGCGAGAAAGTAGCACGAGTGACATACGTGCGCGCCGTGGCCGGGTTGCGCGGGCGGCCTTGCCCCGGGGCCGGGATTGCCACTATCCTGCGCCCGGTCTCGCGGCACTGCCAGCGAGGCCGTGCGACCCGCCACCTGCCCGCGAGGAGCTCCCCACACCATGCTCGCTTCTCCACCGATCCCCGAGGTCAGCGCCAGCTCAGCGCCACACCGGCCACCCCACCTCCGCCACGACTGGTCGGCAGCCGAGCTCCAAGCCGTGCACGACCTGCCCCTGCCGGAGCTCGTCTTCCAGGCCCAGAGCGTCCACCGCACCTGCCACGACCCCACCAAGGTGCAGCTGTGCACCCTGCTCTCGATCAAGACGGGTGGCTGCCCGGAGGACTGCGGCTACTGCCCGCAGAGCGCCCATCATCAGGCCGCCGTCGAGCGCCAGCCGTTGCGCGAGCTGGCCGACGTCCTCACCGCCGCCCGCGCCGCCCGCGAGGCCGGCTCGAGCCGCTTCTGCATGGGGGCCGCCTGGCGCGAGGTCCACGACGGCGAGTCCTTCGAGCGCGTGCTGGCCATGGTGCGCGGCGTTCGCGAGCTCGGCCTCGAGGCCTGCTGCACCCTCGGCATGCTGACCGCCGAGCAGGCCGAGCGCCTCGCTGAGGCGGGGCTCACGGCCTACAACCACAACCTCGACACCGGCCCGGGGCACTACGGCCAGATCATCACCACCCGCACCTACGAGGACCGCCTCGCCACCCTCGCCCACGTCCGCGCGGCCGGCATCCACGTCTGTTGCGGAGGCATCCTCGGCCTCGGCGAGTCGGTGCGGGACCGGCTGGAGATGCTCGCCACGCTGGCGGCGATGGACCCCCACCCCGAGAGCGTGCCGATCAACGCCCTGGTCCGAGTGGCAGGCACGCCTCTCGCCGGCGCTCCGGGCTTCGACCCTCTCGCCCTCGTGCGCATGATCGCCACCACGCGGATCGCGCTGCCGGCGAGCCGGGTGCGGCTGTCGGCCGGGCGCACGGAGATGTCCGAGAGCACCCAGCTGCTCTGCTTCCTCGCCGGTGCTAACTCGATCTTCACCGGCGAACGGCTGCTGACGACGCCCAACCCCGGGGAGGACGCCGACCGCGCCCTCCTCAGCCGCCTCGGCCTCGACGGGCAATGAGGCCCCCAGCGCTCGCCGAGGTGCTCGCCGAGCGCTTGGCGACCTTGGAGGCGCAGGGCCTCACGCGCCGCCTGCAGGAGGCCCGAGGGCTCGACCTCTGCTCGAACGACTACCTCGGCCTCGCCGCCGACCCGGGCTTTCGCGCCGCGGTGATGGCGCGGCTGGCGGCGCTGCCAGCCGGCGGCCTGACGACGCCGGCCTCGCGGCTGCTGCGTGGCGAGAGCGAGCATCACCGCCGGCTCGAAGCCCGCTTCGCGGCCTACAAAGGGCAGCAGGCCGCCCTCTTCTTCGCGAGCGGGTACCAGGCGAACGTCGGCCTGCTCTCGACGCTCGTCACAGCGGCGGACCGCGTGCTCTCCGACCGCCTGAACCACGCCAGCCTGATCGATGGCCTGCGCCTGGCTGGCGCGCGGCGGGTGATCTTCCCGCACCTCGATCTCGCAACGGTCGAGGAGGTGCTCGCCACTCCCCACCCCGGTGGGCGCACCTTCGTGGTCACCGAGTCGCTGTTCAGCATGGACGGCGACATCGCACCCCTCGACCGCTATGCCGAGCTCTGCGACCGCTACGGCGCTGACCTGATCGTCGACGACGCGCACGCGACCGGGCTCTTCGGTACCAAGCGCGGCTCGGGGCTGGTCGAGGCGTTCGGGGTGGCGCCGCGCGTGGCGGCCACCCTCTCGACCTGCGGCAAGGCGCTCGCCGTCTCCGGAGCCTTCGTTAGTGGCTCGCGCGAGCTCATCGACCTGCTGCTGCAGCGTGCCCGCTCGTTCGTCTTCTCGACCGCACCGCCGCCGCTGCTGCTGGCGGCGATCGAGGCCGCTCTCGACGTGATCGCCGCCGAGCCCGCGCGCCGCGCTCGTGTCCGCGAGCTCGCCCGCAGCCTCCGGGGTGAGCTGCGGGCCTGGGGCCTCACGGTCCCCGGCGGCGAGGGGCCGATCGTACCGGTGGTCCTGGGCAGCAACGAGCGAGCCCTGGCCGTGGCGGCCACCCTCCAAGAGCAGGGCTTCGACATCCGTGCCATCCGGCCGCCGACCGTGCCGGAGGGCACCGCGCGGCTACGCATCTCGGTCCACGCCGACCACCGGGAAGCAGACCTCGCCCGCCTGGCGAGCCTCCTCGGCGCTGTGGCCGGTCCCCAACCATGACGCTCGGCGCGCTGGGCCCGGAGCTGTGGGTGCTCGGCACCGACACCGGGGTCGGCAAGACGGTCGTCTCCGCCCGGCTCTGCCGCCACTTCGCGGCCACGGAGCGCGTCGTCTACTGGAAGCCGATCGCCTCGGGCCTCGCCGAGGGCAGCGACAGCGCCACCGTCGCCGAGCTCGCCGCCGCCGAGATCGCCGCCGCCGAGATCCCCACCGGGCGGCTGCGTATCCATCCCGAGTGCTTCACCTTCTCGGCCCCGCTCTCCCCCCACCTCGCCGCCCGCCTCGAGGGGCGCCGGGTCGACTCCACGCGGGTGGCAGCCGAGCTCGCTGGGCTGCGCTCCACGGGCGGCCACGATCGCTTGCTCATCGAGGGCGTCGGGGGCTTGCTCGTGCCCCTCGACGACGACGGTGAGCTCCTCGCCGACCTCGTCGCCCGGCTCGCCATCCCGGCCCTCCTCGTGGCGCGCACCACCCTCGGCACGATCAACCACACCCTCTTGAGCCTGGAGGCGGCCCGGCAGCACGGCATCACGATCGCCGGCATCGTCCTCAACGGCCCATCCAACCCCGAGAACCGCTGGGCCATCGAGCACTTTGGACAGGTGGAGGTGGTGGCCGAGCTTCCCTGGTTCGAGGAGCTGGGCTGCCGCTGAGGCCGGCCTCAGAGCCGGAGCTCGCCCTGCAGCTCGGCACGCAGCCAGGCGCGGGCGGCCAACCAGTCCCGGCGCACGGTCTTCTCGGAGAGCCCCAGGGCGCTGGCGGTCTCTTCGAGGGTGAGGCCGGCGAAGAAGCGCAGCTCGATCACCTGGCGGGCGCGCGGGCTGCCGGCCTCCAGCCGCTCGAGGGCGGCATCCAGCTCGATCAGCTCGTCGGCTTCGCGATCGGACACCAGCTCGGGCCCGGCGACGCACTCGGCCACTTGGTCGAGGTCGAGATGCTCGGCGTCCCCGCCCCGTTTCTGGCGATGCCGCCGCCGCGCCGCGTCGACCAGCAAGCGGCGCATCGCCGTCGCCGCGATGGCGAAGAACTGCCCCTTGTCCTCGGCCGGCAGGCTGCGCTCGCCGAGAAGACGCAGGTAGGCCTCGTGCACCAGGCCCGTCGTCGAGAGGGTGATCCCCCCCTGCTCGTCGCCCAACAGGTGATGCGCCAGCCGGCGTAGCTCGTCGTAGAGCAAGGGCACGAGGCGGTCGAGCGCCGCCGGGTCTCCCGCGCGCGCCCGTCCCAGCCAGGTGGTCACCTCGCCGTTCATGGCCGCGCCCCCCAGGCCGTCGGCGCGGCACCAGCGGCGGCCGCCCGCGCGCGCAGCTTGGCGAGGGCCTGGCGGTCGTCTTCGAGGTACGGGTGGTCGGCGGGCAGGCTCTTCTCATCGATCGCCAGCGAACGCAGCATCGCCTCTTCTGCCGCCGCGAAGTCCCCGCGGTCGGCGAGCAGCTCGTGGAGGCCGAAGAGGCCGGCCGCGACCCGCGGGTGCTCGGGCCCCAGGGAGCGCTCCCAGCCGGCGATGGCGGCGCGGAACAGCGCTTCGGCCTCGTCCAGTTGGCCGAGGTCATGGAGGACGTTGGCCAGGTTGCTGCGGGTTGCCGCCACGTTCGGGTGGTCCTCCCCGAGGCGGGCGAGGCGGATGCTCAGGGCCTGGCGGAACAGCGCCTCGGCCTCCGCGAGGTCACCCGCCGCTTTGCGGCGGAAGAGAAAGACGGCCAGGTTGTTGAAGCTCTGCGCGGTGTCGAGGTGGTCGTCCCCGAAGAGCTGGCGGCGCAGGGCGAGGCCGCGGCGCAGCAGCACCTCGGCCTCCACCTCGCGTTCCGGCTGGCGCTGGGTCTCGATCACCACCGCCAGGTTGTTGACCGCCTCTGCCACCGCCGGGTTCGCCTCGGGACCGAGCCGCTCGCGCACGGCGAGGGCCGTGCGGAAGAGCTGTTCGGCACGGGCGTACTCACCCTGGTCCTGGAGGATCGTGGCGAGCGCGGTGAGCGTCGCACCGTGCTCGGCCGACGCCGTGTCGCCCGCCGCCTTCTGCAGGGCGAGGGCCTCTTCGGCGAGGGCGAGGCCGCGGTCGAGGCGGCCAAGGTTGCCGTGGAAGCGGGCCAGCAGGGTCAGCAGGCGCGCGCGCAGCAGCGGGCGGTCGGCCAGCTCTTCGCGCACCCTCTCGGCGCTGCCGTCGATGAACTCGCGCAGCGTCGTGCTGTCGCGGTAGGCATCCTCCTCGGCGAGCGGATTGGCGCTGAACAGCGAGGTGAGCACGTCACTGACCTCGCGGGCGGCATCGCGCTCGGTCTTCGCGGCGTCACGCTCGCGGGCGAGCTGCACGGCCTGCAGCGCGGTGACGATGCTGAAGACGACGAACAGGGCGGCGGCGGTCGCCCCGGCGGCGACGGCGGCGCGGTGGCGGCGCACGAACTTGCCCAGCCGATAGCGCACCGTGTCGGGCCGTGCCAGCACGGGCAGGCCGAGGCGGAAACGGCGCAGGTCCTCCGCCAGACGCTCGGCGGATGGCGTGCGGCGTGAGGGGTCCGGCCGGGTGGCTTCGCGCACCAGCACGTCGAGATCGCCAGCGAGCGCTCGCGCGAGCCGCTCCGGCGTCGTGCCGCGGGCGGCCGCGGCGGCCGCGCGCGCCGCCGCCGGCAGGGCATGCACGAGCTCGCTGGGGCGCGGCGGCTCGACCTCGGTGAGCGCTCGCTCGAGGCCGGCGACGGAGCCCTCGTGGGCTGCGAACGGCCGCCGGCCGGTCATCAGCTCGCAGAGCAAGACGCCCAGAGACCAGACGTCCGCCGCCGTCGTCACCGCCTCGCCGCGCAGCTGCTCGGGGGCAGCGTACTCGGGGGTGGCGAGGCGCAGCGCCGTGCGGGTCTCCGGCGCGGCGAGGCCGAAGGCCACCGGGTCGAGGAGCTTGGCGATCCCGAAGTCGAGCAGGCGCACCCGCCCCTCGCCGTCCACCAGGATGTTCGACGGCTTGAGATCGCGGTGGACGATCAGGTTGGCGTGGGCCACCTCGACCGCCCGGCAGACCTCTTCGAGCAGCTGCAGGCGCTCGGCGAGCCCCAGCCGATGGCGGTCGCAGTAGGCGGTGATCGGCTCGCCCTCGACGTACTCGAGGACGAGGAAGGGCACGCCCTCGGTGTCGACGCCGCCGTCGAGCAGGCGTGCGATGCCGGGATGGGCGAAGCGCGCCAGCACTGCCCGCTCGAGCCGGAAGCGCTCGCGGACCTCGTCGCCGGCCAGGCCGTGGCGGATCCGCTTGAGGGCCACCTGCTGGCGGAACCCGTCGCCCTCCCGCTCGGCGAGCCAAACCTCTCCCATACCGCCGCGGCCGAGGAGGCGCAACAGCCGGTAGGGGCCGATCTCGACCGGCACCGGTGGAGGGGTCGTCGCCAGCCGGGCCTCGAGGGCCAACGGCTCGTCGGCGAAGTGCGCCGCCAGCATGCGCGTCAGGGGCTCGCGCAGGGCCGGATCGAGGGCCGGGTCCGCGAGGCGAGCTCGTCGCTCGTCAGCCGGTAGCTCGGCGAGCTGCGCAAAGAGTTCCTGGAGCTCGTTCCAGCGCGAGGCGTCCATCGTGGGGAGGTCTCAGCTTAGCACGAGCAGTTCCTGAAACGCGCATAACACGGCGGGGCAGGACCACAGCAGCGGGCCCTGGCCGGCAGGATGTCCAGTTTTCTCACGCCTTGGCGCCACCTGGGCAGGAGACGTCCATGCTGCCCAGAGCTCGCCTCGGAAATCGTTCGCCTTCACCCGTCCCGCTCGCTCCGCGGCCGCCACGGCGCCGGGGCCTCGCCGCGTTCGCCGCCGGGGCCTTGAGCGTCGGCCTGCTCGCGGCGCTGCCGGCCGGCGCCGCTGACCGCACGGCGATCAGCGGTATCACCAACGCCAGCAGCGGCCTGAACTACGGCGCCTTGGGCACCTCGGCGAGCACCACCGACGGCTCGGTGGGTGCCGTGGGCGAGTCGACGGCCACCTCGGGCTTCGTGGCCGGCGTCATCGGCCGCAGCCAGAGCACCGACGGCGCTGCGGCCCTGTTCACCGTCTTCGGCACCGGCGACCTGCTGCGCTGCTCCTCGGCGGGAGTGCCCGTCTTCCAGGTCGACCATGCCGGGGTCGCCACCGTCGTCGACCTCTTCGGCAGCGGTGACGGGCTCACCGCCCTTGGCGACTTCGATTGCCCCGGTCCCTGCCTGGTCTCCGATACCGTGTTCGCGCCTGGCGGCCTCGCTGCCGCCGATCTCGCGAGCGGTGCGGTCGGCACCGCCCAGCTGCAGACGGCGGCCGTCAACACTGACGACCTCGCTGGCCAGGCGGTGACCACCGCGGCCCTCGCCGACGGCGCCGTCGACACCACGGTGATCGCCGACGACTCGGTGGCGGGCATCGACATCGCCCTCGGCGGCGTCGCCAGCGTGGACATCCTCGATGGTGCCATCAACACGGCCAAGCTCGCCGACGACTCCCTACGCCGCTCGGACATCGACGGCACGGAGGTGCAGGTCTATGCGACCCACTCGAGCTGCAGCGACCCGCAGGAGCTGACCCTGGTGAGCACCTGCCTGAGCCGCGTCTGCGGTCCGGGGCTGTTCCTCAACTGCAACAACGTCTGCAACGCCGCGACGCCGCAGCTATGCACCAGCCCGCTCTACGGCTATCTGCTCGCACCCGACATCGGGGACTAGAGACGATGCGACATCGAGATCTCCCGCTCTTCGTTCCAACCTTGCTCTGCCTGGCCCTCGCCGGCAGTGGCGCCGTCGTGGCCCAAGATGGTGTGGCGCCCGCCGAGCTGGCCCTGCGGGCGACGATCGCCGACAAGATCGCCGTCCACGGCGCTCCCCCCGAGACCACGGGCATCGTCTTCGGCCTGCAAGGCATCTCGGTGAGCGCCGACGACGACTCGGCCGGCCTGGTCGGTGAGTCGCTCGCCACCGCGGGCTTCTCGGTCGGCGTCGAGGGCTTCACCAGCAATGCCACCGGCGTCGCCGGCTTCTTCGAGAACACGGCCGGCGGCCCGATCCTCCGCGGCGTCAACGGCTCGGCGAGCCTGATCATCGCCGGCGACGGCCTGGTCATCGCCAACGGCTTCGCGGGCGACGGCTCTGGTCTGGTGGGGGGCAGCGGCCTCAACTGCGCGGGCTGCATCGACAGCAGTGAGGTGGTCAACGGCGCGATCACCGCCAGCCACCTGCTGCCCGGTGCCGTGGGCACCGACGCAATCAACAGCGGCGCCGTCAACGCCGCCAAGCTCGCGGCCGGGGCGGTGACGACAGCCAAGCTCGCTGCCGGCGCCGTCGGCACCGCCAAGCTGGCCGACCGCGCCATCGACAGCGCGAAGCTCGCCTTCGGCGCCGTCGACCGCAGGGCGATCGCGGACGGCGCCGTCGGCAGCACCGCCGTCGCCACCAACGCCGTCACCCGCCACAAGCTCGACGCCTGGCAGACCCGCGTCGACCTGCTCTTCGTCGGCCACGACGACTGCCTCACCTCGGGCCAGCTCGGCACCGATCCCACCTGCGGCTCTCGGCTGTGCCAAGTCAGCCCGCCTCGCTACCTCGATTGCGCCGGCAACTGCACGGCGACGACCATTCAGAGCTGCTCGAACCCCTGGGCCGGTTTCATGGTGCCCTGGAACTAACGTCTAGGAGGCCGCCGTGCGCCCTGCGCCGAGGATGCCCATGCACCGTCCGACTTCCCTCCTTGATCAACACCGGGCCCCGTGGCCCGTCTGCTTCGTCGCCTGTCTCCTCGCCGCTGCCGGCAGCGGCAGCGCTGCCGCCCAGCCTCAGGCTCTCGCCCCCGGCGACCCGGCCGAGCTGGCCGCCGACGTTTCGCCTTGCCCGGTGCTGCGCTGGCAGAGCACCACCAGCGCGGGAGAGATCGAGCTGGTGGTCTACGAGATCGGCGAGATCGAGCACGGCACGCCGCAGCTGACGGCCGTTTACCGCGCTCGCGTGCCGGCGGCGAGCCGCGAGCACCGCCTGCCCGCCACCAGCTGCCTGGCCCCGGGCCGGCGCCACGCCTGGTCCGTCCGCGAGCTGCCAGCGGGCACTGCGGCGCCCGATCCGACCTGGGCCGAGCCCTTGCTCTTCCGCACCGCCGCCGGCCTGCGCACCCGCGGTGCGACGGCTCTGCGAGCCCTCAGCGCCGACGCCGTGGGTGTCCGCGGTGAGGAGACCTCGACCCAGGGCTTGACCTACGGGATCTACGGCAGCACCGCCAGCACGAGCTTCGGCGCCGCCGGGGTCCGCGGTGAGACGCTCGCCGCGAGCGGCGCCACGGCCGGCCTGGTCGGCCGCGTGGCCAGCCCGCAGGGCTTCGCCGGCGCCTTCGTCGCGACCGGCAACGGCCGCATCATCTCGGGGCGGGTCAACGGCTTCGAGTCCTTCTACGTCTCCGCCGGCGGCGTGATGGTTGCCCAGGCCTTCGTCGGCGGGGCGCGCTCGCTGAGCTCCTACTCGGACCTCGCTTGCGCGACACCCTGCGTCGGCGGCAACGAGATCGAGAGCGGGGTGATCGGGCCCAACCCGCTGGCGACGGGTGCGGTGACGGCGCCGAAGATCGTCGACGGTGCGGTCACCACCTCCCGGATCGCTGACGGTGCGGTGACCACCCCCAAGATCGACCCGCAGGCGGTGACCAACCCGAAGCTGGCGACCAATGCCGTGCGGGCGGAGGACCTGGCGCCGGGGGCGGTTCTGGCGGAGAACTTCGCCACCGGTGCCGTCACCCGCGCCGACCTGGAGGATCAGGCGGTGACCAACGCCAAGTTCCAAGGCACCGAGGTCCCGGTCTACCGGCGACTTCCCGGCTGCACCAACCCGGGGCACATCACCTCCGCCGCCACCTGCCAGACGACGACGTGCGACTTCAACGCCAACTGGTTCTTCGACTGCGCCGCCGAGAACTGCCAACAGAACCCGCTGACCTGCAACAACTCGTTGATCGGGCGTCTGCTGGCGCCGGAGATCCCCTGATGCGTTTCCCTTCGTGGTCCGCGACCCCGCTCCTCGCCCTTGCCGCCGCTCTGGTCGCCGGGGCCGGCAGCCTGCTTGCCGGTGACGCCGCTGCCGCCGTCTGCAACGTGCCCGGCACCTACTCGACGATCGCCGCGGCGGTGGCCGACCCCACCTGCAGCGAGATCGTCCTCGCCGCCCAGACCTATCCTGAGTCGTTCGCCGTCGGACGCTCCCTCACGCTCACCGGCGCCGGCTCGGCAGCCACCACCGTGCGCGGCACCATGACGATCAGCGGCAATGGCGTCGTCGTCGCCCTCGCCAGCTTCCTGCTCGACGCCAGCGGCAACGGCGCCGGGCTCGACGTCAGCGCCGAGGCCGAGGTCAGCTGCCTCGACGTCAGCACCCGCATGGCAGCAGGGGCCGGCGGTGCCATCTTCGCCGACGGCTTCGAGTCCGGCGACTTCTCGGCCTGGACGCTGGTCGTGCAGTAGGGGCCGCTGACTGGGCCGGGACTGGCGGCGGCGTGCAGAGCGTAGCCGCGAGGTCGCACTTGATCGCGCCAGCACCGAGCTCAACGCCCGCAACGCTGTCTCCAGCCGAAGTGGAATGGTCAGGCGTGGATTCCAGGCCACCTGGCCGTCGCGGCGCTAGCCAGCTCCATCCCTGCCCTGATCTTGAGGCTCGGCAACCGCCCCGTATACTCCGCCGCCATGGCCGCCCCGCCCTGGCTCGAGCTCGACCGCCGCCACGTCTGGCACCCCTACACGCAGATGGCCACGGCGCCGCCGCCGCTACCCGTGGTGCGTGCCGAGGGCGCCTGGCTGGAGCTCGCGGACGGCCGCCGCGTGCTCGACGCCATCTCCTCCTGGTGGGTCAACATCCACGGCCACAACCACCCGCGCCTCAACCGCGCCCTCACGGCGCAGGCGGCGAAGCTCGCGCAGGTGATCTTCGCCGGCTTCACCCACCAGCCGGCGGCGGAGCTCGCGGCCGAGCTGGTGCGGCGGGCGCCGCCCGGCCTCAGCAAGGTCTTCTACTCCGACGACGGCTCGACGGCGGTCGAGGTGGCCCTCAAGATGGCCTATCAGCACTGGCGCCAGCGCGGCGAGCCGCAGCGGCGGCTCTTCGTGGCCCTGGAGCACGCCTACCACGGCGACACCTTCGGGGCGATGGCCGCCGGTGGCGTGGCGGCCTTCCACCAGGCCTTCTCCGACCTCTTCTTCGCGGTCGCCCGGGTGAGCTCGGCGGCTGCCCTCGACGAGCTCCTGGAGCGCGACGGCAAGCGGGTCGCTGCGCTGATCGTCGAACCCATGCTGCAGGGCGCCGGGGGGATGCGTATGTGGCCGGCCGAAGAGCTGGTCGCCATGCGCCAGCTCACCCGCGAGCGGGGCATCCCGCTGATCGCCGACGAGATCTTCACCGGCTTCGGCCGCACTGGCCGCTTCCTCGCCTGCGAGCACGGGCCGGTCGCACCGGACCTCCTCTGCCTGTCGAAGGCCCTCACCGGCGGGTATCTCCCCCTCTCGGCGACACTCGCGAGCGAGGAGATCTACGCCAGCTTCCTGTCGACCGACCGCGGCCATACCTTCTTCCACGGCCACTCCTTCACCGGCAATGCCCTCGCCTGCGCCGTGGCGCTCGAAAGCCTGCGGGTGTTCGACGACGAGCGGGCGCTCGCCCGGGTGGCCGGCCTCGAACGGATCTACGCGCGGCGCCTGCCTCGGCTGGCGGCGCTCCCGGCAGTCGACAGCACCCGATGCCTCGGCGCCGTCGCCGCCCTCGACCTGGCCCCGCAGGGCGAAGGCGGCTACCTCGACGACCTCGGCCCCCGCCTGATGGCGACCTTCCTCGACCGCGGCCTGCTGCTGCGCCCTCTCGGCAATGTGCTCTATCTGCTGCCGCCTTACTGCGTGACCGACGACGAGGTGGAAGGCCTCTTCGACGTGATGGAAGAGGTCCTCGCGGCCGGCTGCTAGACTGCGCCGATGAGCCAGCTCCCTTCTCAGCCCGCGCCGGGACGCCAGTGGCGCCGCCGTGCGGCGACCTCGATCGGCCTCATCGCCGCCGCTCTTCTCGCCCCTTCTCTGGCTGCCGCGCAGGACCTCGCCGCCTTCGAGAAACGCACCACGGTCCACACCCTCGCCAACGGCTGGACGTTCATCCTGGTCGAGCAACCGGGCGCGCCGGTGTTCTCTTTCGCCACGGTGGTGGACGTCGGCTCGGCGCAGGAAGTGCTGGGGATCACCGGCCTCGCCCACATGTTCGAGCACATGGCGTTCAAGGGCTCGCCCCACATCGGCACTACCGACTACGACGCCGAGAAGGTGGCCCTGGCGGCGCAGGAGGAAGCCTATCTCGCCTGGCAGGCCGAGCGGCTCTCCCCCCACCCCGACGCCGCCCGCCTCGCCGGCCTCGAGCAGGCCTTCCGCGAGCGCACGCAGGCGGCCGAGCAATACGTGGTGCGCAACGAGTTCCCGTCGCTGATCGACCGCGAGGGCGGCAACGGCATGAACGCCGCGACCGGCGCCGACTCGACCACCTACTACTACTCGCTGCCGGTCAACAAGCTGGAGCTGTTCTGCTACCTGGAGTCCGAGCGCTTCCTGCATCCCGTCTTCCGGCAGTTCTACCAGGAACGCGACGTCGTCAAGGAGGAGCGCCGGCTGGGGGTGGAGAACAATCCGCTGCGCAAGCTCCTCGAGCAGATGATCAGCGCCGCCTTCGTGGCCCATCCGTATCAGCACTCGACGGTCGGCTCGATGAGCGATCTCGACGCGATCACGATGACCGATGCGCAGTCCTTCTTCGACACCTACTACGCACCGTCGAACCTGGTGACGGCGATCGTCGGCGCGATCGACCACGAGAAGGTCATCCCCCTCTTGGAGCAGTACTTCGGCCGCATCCCGGCGCGCCCGGCGCCGCTGCCCTTGCGCTCGGTCGAGCCGCCGCAGGGCGTCGAGAAGACCGTCGTGCTGCGGCACCCGGCCCAGCCGATGTACCTCGAGGCGTACCACAAGCCGGCGATCACCCATCCCGACCAGGCCGTCTACATGGCGATCGACGACATCCTCTCGAACGGCCGCACCTCGCGCCTCTACCGCTCGCTGGTGCGCGACCAGCGGCTGGCCGTCGCGGTGCGCTCGTTCACCGGCCTCCCAGGCGACAAGTACCCCGGCCTGTGGCTGGTCTTGGCGGTGCCGGCCCGTGGCGTGAGCCTCGACCAGGTGCAGCAGGCCATCCGCAGCGAGATCACTCGCCTGCGCGACGAGGACGTCAGCGACGCCGAGCTGGCGCGCTTCCGTACCCGCACCCGTGCCGAGCTGGTGCGCAGCTTGGACGATGCCTCGGGCCTCGCCGAACAGCTCGCCGAGCACCAGCGCCTGTTCGGCGACTGGCGGATGCTCTTCCGTTCGCTCGAACAGCTGGCGGCGGTCACCAAGGCCGACATCCGGCGCGTGGCGCAGCAGACCTTCATGGACAGCAACCGCATCGTCGGCAAGGTGGAGAGCGACCCCGCGGCGGGCCGGCCCGGTGCGCAAGGACCGACGACCACCCACGGTGGCCGCTAGGAAAGGCAAGGATGCGCAACCGAACTGCAACCGCCGTCGCCTGCCTGCTTGGCGCCTTCTTCGTGGGCGGCACCGTCTCCCCCAGCGTGGCCCAGGTGCGCCACGCTGATGAGCTGCGCTACCCCCCGCTCCCCGCCTTCGAGATCCCGCAACCTGAGCGTGTGGAGCTGGCGAACGGCCTCGTGGTCTTGCTGCTCGAAGACCACCAGCTGCCCCTCGTCCAGGCCGTGGCCCTGATCAAAACCGGCGGCGTCTATGACCCGGTGGGCCAGGTGGGGATGTCGCAGCTCGCCGCCCAGGTGCTGCGCGGCGGTGGCGCCGGCGACCGCGATGCCGACCAGCTCGACGACTACCTGGAAGCGAAGGCCGCTGCGATAGAGATCTCGTCGACGGCCTCGACCCTGCGCGCGAGCCTCGATTGCCTGGCCGAGGACTTCGGCGAGCTGCTGGGCACCTTCGCCGACGTGCTGCGCCGGCCCCGCCTGCCCGAGGACCGCCTCGAGCAAGCGAAGACCTATCTCAATGCCGGCATCGCGCGGCAGAACGACAACCCGAACGGCATCCTGCAGCGCGAGCTGGCCGAGGTCGTCTACGGCGACGGCTCGCCCTGGGCGCGCACGCCGACCTACGCCGCCGTCGCCAGCATCCGCCGCGAGGACCTCGCCGCCTGGCAGCAGCGCCGGATCACCCCCGAGCGCACCGTCCTCGGCGTGGTTGGGGACTTCGACCGCAAGCAGGCCTTGGCGGCGATCCGCCAGGCGTTCGGCGACTGGTCGCGCGGCGAGGCGGGACGCGACCAGCTCCCGGCCGAGGGCGACGGCCCGCGGCCGGGCGTCTACGCCATCGAGCGGCCGGAGCTCAACCAGTCCTACCTCGGCCTCGGCGCCCTCGGCATCCGCCGCGACGATCCCGACTACTTCACCCTCGAGGTGATGAACCAGCTCTTCGGCGGCGCCTTCTCCTCGCGCCTGTTCTCGACCGTGCGCTCGAAGAAAGGCCTCTCCTACAGCGTCTTCGGCGCCGTGGCCAGCACCTACGACCACCGCGGGATGACCGTGGTCCTGATGTCGACGAAGGCCGAGACCACCGGTGCCGGCATCGCCGCCCTGCTCGACGAGGTGCGGGGCATGACCACCAACCCGCCCACCGAGGCGGAGGTGGCCGAGGCCAAGGCGGCGATCCTCAACGCTTTCATCTTCAACTCCGACAGCCCTCGCAAGACGCTCTTCCAGCAGCTGAGCTACGAGCTCTACGGCTATCCTCGCGACTGGCTCTCCCGCTACCGTGCCGGCGTCGAGGCGGTGACCGTCGAGCAGGTGCGCGAGGCCGCTCGCCGCCACCTGCGCGCCGACGAGCTGGCCATCGTGGTGGTGGGCCCGCGGCAGGGGCTCGACCGGCCGTGGTCGGATTTTGGTACCGTCACCCTGCGTGATGTCTCGATCCCGGAGCCACCGGGGTCGCCTTGAGAACGCTCCCGGCACTCCCCCCCTGCGAGCTTGCGCAGGAGATCGCCGGGACCTGACGACGGAGAAGCAAACCTCATGAAGAAGACGGCTCTCTTCTGGCTCACCCTGGCTGTGCTGGCGGTCGTCGCCATGCCGATGATCGCCTGCGGTGGCAAGCACGACACCCCCGCACCCGCCCCCGCTCAGGAGGCCAACCCGGCCGCCGCGGCCGCTGAGAACGGCGGTACGCCGGCCGCCGAACAGGCCGAGGCCGAGGAAGCCGCTGCCGAAGACGAGGCGATGGGCGACGACACCGAGGAAAGCGCCACGACCACCCCACCGCCGGCCGCCGACGAGCCGCCGCCGGTGCAGTGAGCCGCGGCTGATCCGCGACGGCGGTCGGCCACGGCCGGCCGCCGTCTTCTCCCCCTCCAGCCGAGCGCCGAGCTCAAGCGAGGGCGTAGGCGATCACGGCACAGACCAGCACCATGATGGACAGCGCGAGCATGAAGAGGCCGTCCACCACCCAGCGCAGGCGCCGCCGCACCGCCTCCCGCGCCGCCTTGAACGACCAAAAGGCCAGAAAACAGCACAGCACGTAGAGCACGGCATCGATCGCCAGCAGCTCGTCGCCCAACGTCTCGATCTGCGTTTGGGCCGTCACCAGGCGCAGGATGCCGATGGCGGTGAGGCAAACGCCGATCATCCCGGCCGAGATCGTGAAGAGGTGGACCGTTAGGTCGTAGTCGCGCTGCTCGCCGGCTTGCTTGTCGACCATCGAGATCGTCCCCGGGCGGGGTTGCATGCGGTCAATTCTCCGGCGAGGCGGCAGTGAGGATGCTGCGGTCGACCGCCGCATCGCCAGCGAAGCTCGGGGCTCGCTCCAGCGGTTGCACCGCCCGAGCGAGCCTCTGGCCTGGGCCTGCAGTAGATTCTCCGGCGGCACGGCCCGCGGGCAAGGCCGTGGCGAGCAACACGGGCGAGTGCAACAGGGGCGGGACGCTGGTTCCCAGGCTCATTTGGCGATCACTCCACGCAGGCCGCCGCCGATCAGGGTGGCGAGGTTGGTGAGGGCGCGCGGCAGCACCAGGCCGCCGGGGGCGGCGAGGTAGCGCGGCTCCCAGACGGGCGAGAACTTCTCCTTGTACTGGCGCAGGCCCTGGAAGTGGTAGAAGTGCTCCCCGTGCCGGAAAGCGAGGGCGCCGAGCCGGCTCCACAGCGGCGCCAGCCGGCGGTCGGCCAGGCCGGACAGCGGTGCCATGCCGAGGTTCAGCCAGGAGTAGCCCTGCTCGCGGCCCCAGAGAGCAAGGTGGACGAAAAGAAAGTCCATCACCCCGGACGGGGCCGCCGCGAGATGGCGCATCAGGTCGAACGACAGCTCCTCGCCCCCACCGCCCAGCCAGAGGTTCGCGAAGGCCACGGGGGCGCCGTCTTGGCGCACCAGGGCGAGGGGGCAGCGGGCGAGGTAAGGGGCCGAGAAGAAGCCGAGAGAGAAGCCCTTCTCGCGGCTGCGGCGCCCGGCCAGCCAGTCGTCCGAGATGCCGGCGAGCTGCGGCAAGAGGTCCGGCACCCGCTCAGGCGGCACGACCTCGAAGGTGCAGCCCTCTTCCTCCACTTTGCGAGTCGCATGGCGCAGCTTCTTCTTCCCCCCGCCCTCGAGAGTCAGCTCGCCGAGCGGTAGGCGGGCCTCCTCGCCGAGCTTGAGCAGGCTCAGGCCCTGGTCGAGATAGAGGTGGAGGTTCTCCGGGCGGACCTGGTAGAAGAGCGTCCAGCCGCCCTCGCGATCGACCCGTTCGCGAAACTCCCAGGCCAGCTCGTGGCGCACGGTCTCGTCGCCCAAGGGGTTCCCCATCGCGATCCAGCTACGCCCCTCGACGGCGTACATCACGAAGCCCTTGCCGCTCTCATGCCAGAGCAAGTGCTTGTCCCCGAGCAAGGCGAGATGGGCCGAGGTCGCGCGCGTGGCGCGGACGATCGGGGTTGCGCGTGCGAGCTCGGCCTCGTCCGGCAGGCGTGGTTCGCTGGGCACGGGCCGCAGAAGGTGCGCCAGGGCGAAGAGCACCACCACCACCAGGACACCGACGGTCGCCCGCAGGAAGCGGGGGGCGTCCCCATGAAGGGCAAAGCGCCACCACAGCTCACCCGAGTATTCGAGGTGCTTGTGGGCAAAGAGGCCCAGCCAGGTCGAGCCCAGGAGCACCAGGGCGATCGCCGCGATCCAGCCCGGCGTGAAGGGTTCGGCCAGGAGCGCCGCCTGCCGGTAGAAGTGGCGACGAACCGGCAGCAAGCCGGCCAGAAGGACGAGGAGCACAGCCGCCTCCTCGAAATCGAGGCCCTTGAGCAGGGACGCCACGGCACCCACAGCGAGCAGGACCGCAGCCAGCAACCAAGCGGCATCGAGCCGCCGTTCGAGGCCACGAGCGAGCAGCAAGAGGCCCACCCCGGCGAGCGAGGCCACGAAGTGCGAGATCTCCACCACCGGCAGCGGGACGTTGCCGTGCAGCAGGGCCAGCCGCGGGGCGAGGGCCGGGGTGGCGCCCGAGGCGAGGAGGACGGCGCCCGCCACCAGCGCCCCGATGGCCAACGCCGGCGGCGCCATCGCTGGCAGGGAGCGGGCGAGCGCACGGCCCGTGCGCAGCAGCCCGTGGCGGCGCTCGGCGAGCTCACGGATGGCCAGCAGCAGGATGGCGGAGAGCAGCGGCAGCCAGTAGTAGACGACGCGGAAGAGCACGAGCGAGCCGGCCACGGCCGGCGTCGTGGCCGGCCCCAACAGCAAGAGGAAGACGGTCTCGAAGACGCCGAGGCCGCCGGGGACCTGGCTCGCCACCCCAGCCACCTGGGCGAGGAGGAAGATGCCGAGGAAGGCCGGCCAGCTGGTCGCCACCCCACTCGGCAGCAGCACGTAGAGGACGCTCCCGGCGAGCGACCAGTCGACCACTGCGATGACCACCTGCGCGAGGGCGATCGCCGGCCGCGGCAGCTCGATCTCCCAGCCGCGCAGGGTCCAGCTCCGCCGCTCGGCGAACGTGGCGACGAGGTAGACGAGCGGGACGGCGGCGAGCAGCCAGCCAACGCCCCAGGTGGTGCCGAACGGCAGGTGGAGGCTGGCCGGGACGGTCAGCGGCTCGGCGAGGAAGACCACCCCGGCGACGGCACAGTAGCCGAGCCAGGAGGTGCCCGAGGCAAAGGCCACCAGCTTGGTGACGTCGAGGGCCGAGAGGCCCCACTGCGAGTAGAGGCGGTAGCGCGCCGAGGTACCGACCAGGAGGGCGTTGCCCACCGTGTTGCTGAAGGAATAACCGACGAAAGAGGCGAGGGCCGTCCGCGGGTAGCCGAGGGGGCGCGCGAGGTAGGCGAGACCCAGCAGGTCGTAGAGGGTGAGCACCCCGTAGCTCGCGGCGGTGAGGAGAAGGCCGAGGAGAAGACGCGCCGACGGCTGGTTGCGCACCTCCCGGCCGACCTCCTCCAAGCGCACGTGGTGCAGCTCGTGGCGCAAGGTCAGCAGGGCGACGCTGAACAGGGCGACCGAGACCAGGGCCGGACCGGCGCGCTGGAAGAAGGCGAGGAGGCCGGCGCGGCGGGAGCTCCCGCGCCGCGACCCGGGCTGCTCTGGGCGCGGGGGCGGGGAGAGCTGGGGAGGGTGCGACATGGTGGTGAAGGGGCTGCGCGGCCGCCTCGACTCTACCCTCTTCACGGCTCGCCGCCGGGCCGGCTACGGCTGGTGCGCCCTTTGCAGTGGCAGGGGACGAAAGGAGGAAGAGCGCCATGATCCGCAACCCTCGCTCTTTCGTCGCACTGCTGGCAGCCCTCTTCGTCGCCGTACCCGCTGTCGCCGCTCCCCACGCCACCGCCGACTCTAGCGCCGCCGCACAACCGCTCACCTACCTCGCCACCGTCGTCGACCCGCTCTCACCGCGACCGGCGATGGTCTCGCACCAGGTCCGCATCTCCCTCGATCGCCTGAGCTCGCAGGAGCGGCTCAAAGCTCTCGAGCAGGCGATGAGCAAGAACCAAACCGCCTTCACCCAGCAGGTGCTCGGCGCCGAGACCGTCGGCAGCCTGCAGATCGGCACCCGGCTGCCCATCCCGATCGCCTTCGCCTCGCGCTTCGAGGACGAGAAGGGTTCCCACCTCCTGTTGATCGCCCAGCGGCCGATCTCGATCCGCGAGATCTTCAGCAGCAGCCCCCGTCGCGACTACCCCTTCACGGTGCTGCAGCTGGACCTCGAGCCCGACGGCCATGGCAGCGGTGAGCTGATCTGGGCAGCCCGCTTCCGCAGCTTGAAGGATGGCGGTCTGCGCCTCGACAACTTCAACTTCATCTCGGCGCGGCTCCTCGATCTGCGTAGCGTCGAGGCCGGCTAGCCTCGTCGAGGAGTGGCCCCACGCAGCGGATCGTCAGCCTGCCGGCGGGCCTCACGCCGCCGGCGCCGCGCCGTGCTCAATCGAGGTTCTCCTGCACGAAGCGACGGCTCAGGTGGATGGCGACCAGCACCAGCGGCTCGGGGCCGAGGTTGGCGAAGTTGTGGACCTCGCCGGCCTTGACGGTCACGATGTCCCCGCTGGCAGCCTGGTGCGGCACGCCGTCGATCGTCCAGGTGCCACGCCCCTGGCGCACGAAGACCACCTCGTCGTAGGGGTGCCGGTGCCGCCGCGAGCTGCGGCCGGCGGGCGCCTCGACGAGATAGGCCGACATCTCGACCCCACGGTGGTCGGCGCCGATGAACTGGTGGGACATTCCCTGGAAGGGCAGGTCTTGCTGCTGGACGACGTGCATGGTGGCGCCTCCGAAGAAGTTGGGCGAGGATCTCGCCCAGCACGTCGCGAGAATATCATTTGTCTCGACGTCGAGACAAATGCAAAGAGGACGGAGGCCCTGCATGGCGAGAAGAAGGCGCGCGGTCGCGCCGGTGGCGGGGGAAGGGGACCACGTTGAGCGGCTGCGGGCCGCCTGGGCCCGGGAGCTACCCACAGTCGAAACGCTCGGGATGGCGATCGTCGGCAGAGCGCGGCGGATCACTCTCGCCCTCCGCCCGGAGATCGAGGCCGTCTTCGGCCGGCACGGCCTCGATGCCGGTGAGTTCGACGTCCTCGCCACCTTGCGCCGTGCCGGCGAGCCCTACCGCCTGCGGCCCACGGCGCTCTACTCGGCCTTGATGGTCTCTTCGGCCGGGATGGCCGACCGCCTGGCGCGCCTCGCGGCCGCCGGGCTCGTGCGCCGCGAGCGGGACCCCGACGACGGCCGCAGCCTGCTCGTCGAGCTCACGCCCCGCGGGCGCGACGTGGTCGAGGCGGCGTTTCAGGAGGACATGGCCGTCGAGCAGCGTGTCGTCGAGCTGCTGAGCCCAGAGGAGGCCGGCCAGCTGGCTGCTCTCCTCGCCAAGCTGGCACGGGCGATCGAGCGGCGTGAACCTTGAGCCGCTGCCGGCCGGCTACTTCGCCAGCCGCTCGAGGCTGGCCAGGTAGCGTTCCGCCTCGGCTTCCGTCTGCGTGGTGATGAGGAAGGACTCGCTGTCGATGGCTGTCTGGATCACCGCCAGGAGGATCGGCTCGCCGTCCAGCAAGAGGAGCACCTGCTTGCCGATCGCCCTCTTGGTCAGGGCCGTGAGCCCGGCCGCGTCCTCCGGCAGCAGGGTGATCGAGAGGCCAGGCCGCATTCCCCTGGCCTGCATGGCGGCGCGGACCTGAGCGGTCTCGCCGCGGAAGCTCGCCCACATCGCGTCCGGTTCTACCTTCACCAGCTTGTGCAGCTGGAGGTCCGGGGCCGCGCTGAGGTAGCCGGCATGCGGGAAGGCCGCGGTATCGACGTACCGCCCACCGGCCACCGGCGTCTCGCTCACCACGTAGAAGGCGAGCTTGGGCGCTTCGGCAGCGCCGGCCGCCGAGGCCACTACCAAGGCCATGCCCAGAGCGAGAAAGGCCAACCGTCCCCGCATCGACATCTCCTCGTTGTTGCTCGCGAGCCCCTAGCGCAGGATGCGCAGGGGCGACGACGACGTGGGATCAGGGGCGCAGCCCCCGCTGCTGCAGTGCGCGCAGGGCGGCGCCGTGCCTTGCCGCTCCCGGGGCACCCGCAGGCTGCGCCGCAGCCACCACAGGCCGCCGGCGGCGAGCAGCGTGGTGGCGTAGAACTGCCAGTCGCCCCAGGGCAAGCCGAAGACGCTCATGACACCCCTAGCCAGCGTAGGCCGTGGTAGGTGAGGAAGGCGCTGAGGTAAGCCACTGTCGACATGTAACCCAGTTGCAGCGCTGCCCATTTCCAGCTCCCCGTCTCGCGGCGGGTGAGCGCCAACGTGGGCAGGCACTGCATGGCGAGGACGAAGAAGATCAGCAAGCTCGCCGCCGTCGGTGTGGTGAAGAGCAGGCTGCCGTCGTCGCGGGTGGCGGCCCGGATGCGTTCGAGCACACCACGGTCGTGGACGTCGAGGTCCCCTTCCCCGACCAACAGCACCGACATCGTCGAGACGAAGACCTCGCGGGCGACGAAGCTGGTGAGCACGCCGACGGTGAGCTGCCAGTCGTAGCCCAAGGGCGCGAACACGGGCTCGATGGCGCGCCCCAGCCGGCCCGCGAAGCTCCCCGCCTGCGAGGCCCGGGCCTCGAGCTGCCCGGCCTGGGCGACGAGAGCTGCCGCCTGCTCGGGGTCGCTGGTCGCCAGCGCCGCGGCGGACTGCCGCAGCTCGACAGCGGCCGGCGGCGGCGGCGTCAGGGGATAGGCCGACAGCCACCACATCACGATGCAGATCCCGACGATCACCGTGCCGGCCTTGCGCAGGAAGTTGAGGCCCTGGTCGACGGCGACGAAGAAGGCCGTGCGCAACGACGGGCGCTTGTAGGTCGGCAGCTCGAGCACCATCGAGCGCGAGCGGCCGGGGAGCAGGGTGCGCCGGGCGAGGAAGGCACTGCCGAGGGCGGCGGCGGCGCCGAGGAGGTAGCAACCGGCGAAGAGCAGGCCGGCGTAGAGCGGCGAGCTGGCGAAGAGGAGCCCGGTGAGCAGCACGTAGACCGGCAGCCGCGCCGAGCAGCTCATGAAGGGTGCCACCAGGATGGTCGCCAGCCGGTCCTGGCGGTCGGGGATCAGGCGCGACGAGAAGATCCCCGGCAGGGCGCAGGCGTGGCTCGACAGGAGCGGCACGAAGGCATGCCCGGGCAGGCCAAAGCGACAGAGGATGCGGTCCATCACGAAGGCGGCGCGGGCGAGATAGCCGGTGTCCTCGAGCAGGCTGATGAGGAAGAAGAGCAGGCAGATCTGCGGCAGGAAGACCACCGTGCCGGCGACACCTCCGACGATGCCGTTGGCCAGCAGATCACCCAGCGCCCCCGGCGGCAGGTGCTGGCCAAGCCAGCTGCTCAGGTGCTCGAAAGTGGCCTCGATGAGGTCCATCGGCACCTTGGCGAGCGTGAAGAGGACCCAGAAGAGGAGGCCCATGATGCTGACGAAGACGGCCACTCCCAGCACCGGATGGGTGAAGGCCTGGTCGAGGCGCTCGGTGAGGCTGTCCTCGGCCGTGCCCACCGCCTCGCCACCGCCCAGGCTCGCGGCGAGGACGCCATCCGCCCAGGCTTCGAGGGCCTCGGGCTCGCGCCCCGGGACCTGCTTGGGGGCCGGTGCGCGGCGGCTCTCGAGCGTCGCCGCGAGGCTGAGCCGGAGGGCCTCGACCCCCGTGCCCTTGCGCGCCACCAGGGGCACCACGGGACAACCCAGCTCGGCCGCGAGGTGATCGGGATCGATGGTCAGTCCCCGCTTCTGCGCCAGGTCGACCATGTTGAGGCCGACCACGGTCGGCAATCCGCTCGCCAGCAGCTCGCCGAGGAGGAGCAGGTTGCGGGGCAGGTTGGTGGCGTCGAGCACCACGACGGCGGCGTCCGGCCGCCGGTAGAGGCCTTCTCCCCACAGCACGGCGCGGCAGACCCTGGCCTCGGGAAGGTCGAGGTCCAGGCGGTAGAGGCCTGGCAGGTCGATGATCTCGACCTCGAGCGGCCGCCGGCTGTGGAGGCTGAGGCGGCCGAGGCGCGCATCGGTGGTCGTGCCGGGGAAGTTCGCCGTCTTCGCCCGCAGGCCGCAGAGGCGGTTGAACAGCGTCGTCTTGCCGGTGTTGGGGTTGCCGACCAGCGCCACCCGCAGCGGCTGACCGGCCCGACTCGGGCCGGCGGCGGCGAGCACCGACGGACCGGCGAGGCTCATCGCTCGGGTTCGGGCCGGCCGCCCGAGCCGAGGATGGGCAGGCGGGAGGGCGGGCCGGGGAGCGGCTCGCAGGGCACCTCGCACCGGCTCTCCCCTGGCGCTTCTGGGACCAGCATCACCTGCAGCTGGCGGGCCACCGCGCTGGCGATGCCGATCCGCGTGCTGCGGGCCTGGAGGATCCACGGGTCGCCGGCGTGGCAAACCCGGAAGCGGCAGCCGACGGTGAGCCCCAGCGCCGAGAGGTAGTTGCGGTCCGCCGCCTGCAGCTCGACGGCGACCAGCTGCGCGAGCTGCCCACGGTGTAGGCTCGCGAGCGAGACGATCTCCCGCACGGCCTCCTGCGCAGTCGGCACCACGGCGGTCGGGCCCGTGGGGGCGACCACCGGCTCAAGCACGGTGCGTCGACCCTTCGCCACCCCGACCCTCGCCTGGCTGCGCTAGCAACCCTGACATGGAATCACTATTGAGACGCTGTCTCAATTTCATCGCGGAGACTCTAGCACGATCGGAAGCCGGGAATCGAGCGACACTCTGCCTGATAAGCTCCAGGGACGGTCGTCGCGGTGGACCGACCGCCGCCTCTCCACACCAGCAAGCCATGGCGAACGAACGCGAACGTGAGCAGTTCCTGCAGTTCCTGCGCGAGCGCGGCCATCGCGTCACCAGTGAACGGCTCACCCTCTTCGACGAGATCTACCGCCAGCACGGCCACATCGACGCCGAGCAGCTGCTCGCCGGCCTCAAGGCGCGCGACCGCAAGATCTCCCGCGCCACCGTCTACCGCAACCTCGACCTGCTGGTCGAATGTGGCCTGGTGCGCAAGCAACGCCTCGGCCGCGACCGCTTCCTCTACGAGCACATCCACGGCGGGCAGAGCCACGACCACCTGGTGTGCGGGCGCTGCGGCCGGGTCGTGGAGTTCGTCAGCCCCGGCATCGCTGCCCTCCAGGCCGGGATCTGCCGGGCCCACGATTTCTCCCCTGAGCATCATCAGCTGCAGATCCTCGGCCTCTGCAACGCCTGCGCTGAGGCGCCGCTCGCAGCTGGCGCCCGGCCCGAGACGAGCCGTCACTTCCACCCCTGACTCCCCCGCTCCAACACCTTCGCCCGCCAACCCTCGCCCGGGCTGCCCGCCGGGGTGTGGACAGGGCCACCCGGGCAGGGCAGGCTGGCAGCGAGGAGGGCGAACCATGCGCAACACGACGACCCGATCCTGGACCATCCTGGGGCTGGTGATCCTCACTCTCGTCGCCATCAGTTGGGGCCCGGCGTCGCAGGCCGAGCCGCAGAGAGAGCTCGCCGCACGCGGCAGGGTCACCTACCGCGTCTACTGCTCGAACTGCCACGGGGCGGCCGGGCTGGGTGACGGTCCCCTCGCCGGCATGCTGAAGACGGCGCCGCCAGACCTCACCAAGCTCGCGGAGCGCAACAAAGGCACCTTCGACACCGCCACCGTGCGCGGGCAGGTCGATGGCCGCAACGCCGTCGCCGCCCACGGCTACAGCGACATGCCGGTGTGGGGCCTGAGCTTCCAGAACCTCGAGAAGGGCGGCGATCAGGAGGCCGACGTGCAGGCGAAGCTGGACCAGTTGGTGGCCTTCCTGGCGACCCTGCAGACCACCAAGCAGTGACCGCCTCCAACGCCGCTCAACCACGGTAGCCAAGCGCAGCCAACCGGGGAGGTCGCGACCCTCAGTCGTCGATCTCCTCGAGCTGGGTGTCCACCTTGCACACCTCATCCTTGGCGCCAGGCTCGCGGACCACCAGCACGCAGTCGGAGTGGTAGCCCTTGAGCCGGAAGCAGGCCACGTAGGAGCCAGGGGCCGGCTGCCAGGACGGTGAGCGGCCCATGCCGTCCCAGTCGTCGGCCTCGCCGAGCACCTTGCCGTCGACCGACACCACCGCCTCCTCGGGGTCGACCTGAAACTTCACCTTGCCCCGGCAGCGGAAGGTCGCCGAGACGCGCACCTCCGGCACCGCGGGCGGGCTGGCGGCCGGCGCCGGCGGGCTCGCCCTCACCGGCTCGGGCTGCACCGGCGGCCGCGCGGCGGCGGCCGCGGGCGGCGTGGGCGTAGGTCCCGGCTCCGCGGCCACGGGTCGCGGGGTCGGGGCCGGCTCGCGGCGCGGCGTCGCCGTCGGCCCCTGCCGTGCCGGCAGCGGCGGGTTCTCCGCAGCGTTCGGTGGGGCGGTCGACGCTGCCGGCGGCGCCGCGGGTTCCGCCGAGCTCGCCGCCGGGGTCGGCGCGCCGGGGGAGTGAGCCGCGGGCCGCAACCAGCTCCAGGCCCCCCAGCCGACGGCAAGGACGAGCACGGCAGCGGCCAGCCACCGCCAGGGATGACGCGGAGCGCCGAGCACGGCGTAGGTGCTGCCGCCCTCACTGGCCGTCGGCGAGGGTGCCAGCGGGGCTGCCGGCGCCACCGCCACCGGCACTCTCGCCAGGGTGGGAGGCGGCGCGGGGCTTCCCAGGTCCAGGAGGCCGACCGGTGCCGGCGGCGGCTCGAGCGAGGCCGCGGGGGTGTCAACCACTTCTGCCGGCACGCCCTCCTGCCCACCGGCGGCGAGCGCCACCTCCACCTCGGCAGCCGAGGCATAGCGTCGTGCCGGGTCCTTCTCCAGGGTCTTGACGATCACCGTCTCGAGCCAGTCGGGGATCGTCGGATCGATCTGGCGCGGCGGTACCGCGACCTCGCTGATGTGCTTGAGGGCCACCGCGAACGGGTCGCTGCCCGAGAACGGCAGGCGCCCGGTCGCGATCTCGTAGAGCAGGACGCCCAAGGAGTAGATGTCGGTCTGCGGCGAGGACTCGCCGCTGCGCGCCTGCTCCGGCGCCATGTACTCGGGGGTCCCCAGCACCGAGCCGGTCGCCGTCTTGATGCCACCGCCGCCGGCGACGCGGGCGATCCCGAAGTCCATCAGCTTCACCCGCCCCTCGCGGGTGACCATCACGTTGTGGCTCTTGACGTCGCGGTGAATGATCCCCTGCCGGTGCGCCGCCTCGAGCGCCCGCGCCACCGCGATACCGATCGAGCGGATCTCCTCCGGGGTCAGCCGGCGGGCCTCGCGGATGGCCCGCACCGTCTGGCCGTCCACCAGCTCCATGACGATGAAGAAGGTGTCCTCCGCCTCCTCGATGTCGTAGACGTGCACCAGGTTCTCGTGCGCCAAGGCGGCGATCACCCGCGCCTCCTGCTCGAAGCGGCGCCGGAACTGCGGGTCGGCCGCCATCTGCGGCGGCAGCACCTTGATCGCCACCAGCCGGTTGAGCGAGAGCTGGCGACCGAGGTAGACCACCCCCATCCCGCCGCGCCCGAGCTCGCGCTCGATGCGGTAGCGGCCGAGGGTCCGGCCGATCCGCGCGTCCGTCAACGTGGTGCGCTCGCTCTCCACCTCCAAACCTCCCTGCGTGTGCGTTGAAGTTCCATCCTAACAGGCCGCCCGACCATCACCGGCCGGCCGGAGAGCCGACACCGGGAGAGCGCCCGCCGCATGTTGGCGCATGGCCTATTCAGAAAGGTTTTTCCATCGCCGAATCACGATTTCTGATTGCAGAATAACGGGTTGACGATACCGTCCCGCCGGTTTACCCTGCTCGACACAACCCATCCAATCGTTCGTCGGGAGGAAGTCGAGATGATGAACGCACGGGCCTTTGCGCGCTGTAGCGCAGCATGCATGGCGACAATGCTGCTTCTGCTCACTCCAGTGGTGCTCAATGCTCAAGAGGTGAGCGTCATCCTCGATCGCGAGCACGGCCTCAGCTGGCTCGCCAGCCCGCTGGCGCTCGCCGGCAGCGCAGCCAGCGAGGGCCTGGTGATGCCCCGTGCCCGCGCCTTGGCGGTGCTCGCCGCCGCCAACGCCGCAGGCGAGAAGGACACGAGCGCCGAGAGCTGGCGCCTGGCGACCAGCCGCGAGCTCCTCCTGCTCTCCCGGCTCGGCGAGGCCGAGCGCCGCCTGGCCGGCGCCGATCTCGCGGTGCTGCGCGCCTGGTTGGCTGCCAGCAGCGAGGCGGACGGCCGCCCCCGCCGGGGCGCCGTGGGCGATCTCGTGCTCTTCTGGCCGGTGAAGGGCTCGGCGATCGCGCCGGGATTCGCGGAGGTCGCCGTCTTCGCCACCAACAGCGTCCGGCTGAAGAACCGCGCCACGGTCTCGACGGGCGACGTGGTGGTCAACGACGCCAGCCCCGGCCCGACCCTCTTGGACGGCTACGAGCTCGCCCTCGACCCCTTCGCCGCCACCACCGCCGGCTCGAGCCTCGCCGCAGACTCGGTGCGCATCAAGAACAACGCCAAGGTCGCCGGCGACGTCTCCTACAACAACCTCACGAACCAGGGTTCGATCAGCGGCGCGCTCCTCACCCCGCTGGCCCTACCGGTGTTCGCCTCCTTGCCTGCCTTCGTGGTTTCGCCCCCGGCCCCCGGCTCGCCGGACGTCAGCGTGAGTGCGGGCGGGGCGGCGACCCTGCCACCCGGGGACTACGGCGCGGTGAGCATCGGCCACAACGGCAAGCTCATCCTCAGCGCCGGCATCTACAACCTAAGCTCGCTCACCGGCGCCAACAGCTCGGAGGTCCTCTTCGCCGGCCCGGCCGAGGTGCGGATCGCGGGTCGCCTCGCCATGGGCAGCAGCTCGAACCTCGGCCCGGAGGACGGCTCGGGGGTCGCGGCCCACGACCTGGTGCTCTACGTCGCCGGCATCAACGGTGACGACGGGGCCCTCGGTTCGACGCCGCTCGCTGCCGAGCTGGGGACCTCGAACGTCGTGACCGCCAACCTCTACGTGCCGAACGGCACCCTGCGCCTGGGCCAGAAGTCGATCGCCACCGGCGCCTTCTTGGGCCGCGACGTGCTGATCGAGAACCAGGCGACAGTGGCCCTCGACAGCGCCTTCTTCAACCGCGCGCCCGAGGCCCAGGACGACGCGGCGACGGTCGACGAAAGCGGCACCACGAGCCTGCTCGATTCCGGCGCGAGCTCCGTCCTCGCCAACGACTCCGACCCCAACGGCGATCCGTTGACGGTGACCACGACGCCGGTCCACAGCCCCGACCACGGCATCCTCGCCCTCAACTCGGACGGCACCTTCACCTACACCCACGACGGCGGCGAGACGACCGCTGACTCGTTCATCTACGAAGTCTGCGACGATGGCACCCCGCCGCTCTGCGCCACGGCCACCGTCACCATTACCATCGTGCCGGTCAACGACCCACCCACGGCCGTGCCGGACGCGACCTCGGTGCTCACGGGCGGCAGCGTCAGCGTCCTCGACTCCGGCGAGACCTCGTTGCTGGCCAACGACTTCGACCCCGAGGGTGGCGCCCTGAGCGTCACCACCACGCCGGTGAGCGGGCCGGCGCACGGTACCGTCAGCCTCAACGCCGACGGTACCTTCACCTACACCCATGACGGTAGCGACAGCACGACCGACGGCTTCGTCTACGAGGCCTGCGACGACGGCACGCCCACCGCCTGCGACACCGCCGCGGTCACGGTGACCATCAGCGGGCTCAGCCACGTCACCATCATCCCCTTCGGTACCGGCACCGGCCGGGTGGTGAGCGTTCCCGCCGGGATCGACTGCGGCAGCAGCTGCGAAGCGGACTTCGCGCCCCCGACGCCCATCCAGCTGCAAGCGGTCGCCGACCCCGGCTCGCAGTTCGCCGGCTTCTCCGGCCACGCCGACTGCGCCGACGGATTGCTGACGCCGGACGGCGACAAGGTCTGCTTCGCTCGCTTCAACCTCCTCGCCGCGACGGCGACCCTGTCGGTCGCCCTCGACGGCTCGGGAAGCGGCCTGGTGATCTCGGACCCCGCCGGCATCTTCTGCCCGGGAGCGTGCTCGGCCAGTTACCCCATCCCCACTCGGGTCGAGCTCACCGCCGAGGCGGCGGCTGGTTCGGCCTTCGTGGGTTGGAGCGGTGACCCCGACTGCGAGGACGGCTCGGTGGACCTCTTCGCCGCGGTGAACTGCACCGCCACCTTCATGGCCCTGCCGCCACCGCCCTCGACCTATGCGCTGACGCTGATCTTCCTGGGCAGCGGCAGCGGCCAGGTGAGCAGCAACCCCTCGGGGCTGATCTGCGAGTCGAATTGCGCGGCCACCTTCGCCCAGGGCACCAGCGTCACCCTGCTGGCGCGGCCCTTCGACGGTGTGATCAGCGGCTGGGGAGGCGATTGCAGCGGCACGGACTTCTTCACCACGGTCCTGCTCGACTCCAACAAGACCTGCACGGTGACCTTCGACCTCTGAGGCTGCCCGTGGCCCCGGCCGGGAATCCGGTCGGGGCCGGTGCCTTCGCCGGCGGGCCTTGCCTCCTCGGGAGGCTTGCTCTACGCTGCGGCGTCACTCCGACGGAGGTAGCGCGATGCTCGACGAACTCTCCCGTGAAGCCTTCCTGCCCCACCTCGAGGAGCCCTTCACGGTCGCCCTGGAGGGCCTGCCGGCGGACTTCGCCTTCCGCCTCGCCGAGGCTCGGCCGCTCGGCAGCGAGACGGTGCCAGGCGCCAAGCGCAAGCCCTTTGCCCTGCTCTTCAAGGGACCCACGCAGCCGCTCCTGCCGCAGCGCATCTACCCCCTCGAACACCCGGCGCTGGGCCGTCTCGAGCTGTTCCTGGTTCCCCTCGGACCGGAGACCGGCGAGATGCGCTACGAAGCCGTGTTCACCTGAAGGCCGGGCGGCGTCCAGCGCAGGAAGCGATAGACCCCGTAGTCGCTCACGTGCTCGAACCCGAGCCTTTCGTAGAGGCGCAGGGCGGGGTTGAACATCTCGACGTGGATCGAGACCACCTTGCCGCTCGCCTCACCCTCGGCCAGCAGCTGGCCCACCAGGGCGGTGCCCGTTCCGCGGCCGCGCCAGGCCGGTAGCAGCGCAATGTCGATCAGCCGAATCTCGCTCGCCCAGCGCGCCACGTAAAGGCGGCCGATCGGCTCGCCCGCGGCGAGCAGCAGGTTGAACTGGGCACCTACATAGTGGTTCATGTAGTGGTGATGCTGGGCCTCGAACTGCTGGCGCAGGAAGGCCTCGACGCGCTCGCGGGGCCAGTCCACCACCTTGAGCTCCTCCTCACGGGTGGAGGCGTAGAGGGCGCAGAGGAACTCCGCGTCCGCGGCGGTGATCGGGCGGCTGGTGATGCCCGGCGGCAGCTGCATGATCGGGCGGCAGTCTATCGGTTCCCGGCGGCCGAGCGCGAGGTCGCCGCTACCGTGCCGGGCTGCTCGCCGGCCTCGCCGGGCAGCGAGCGGGTGATCAGCCACTGGGCCGCGAAGTAGGTCACCAGCACGGCGACATGGTTGCCGGGGAAGGGCGCCCGGAACCGCCCCACGGCGAGGAGAGCGTCCGAGAGCACGAAGAGCCCGGCCCCCCAGGCGGCGGCACGCGCCGCCAGCGTACCCAGGGCCCCGGCTCGCCCCATCGCCTGCGCCGCCATCGTCGAGAGCGCGACGACATAGACGACGACCGGCAGCCGGAGCGACGGCCCCAGGCCCGGCCAGAGGAAGGCCATCACCGCCAGCGCGACCAGCGCCAAGGCCACCGCCGGCAGCGGCCTCGGCAGCCAGCGGCAGCCGGCGGTGAAGGCGACGAGATAGGCCAGGTGGGCGAGCAGGAAGGCGAGCAGACCGGGGACGAAGAGGTCGCCGGGGAGCATCAAGAGAACGTCGCCGGCGAGCGAGAAGGCCAGGCCGGTGGCGATCCCCCAGGGGTAGCGCCCCCCTTCGGCGCGCGCGACGGCGAGCGCCGCGGCCAGCAGCAGGGCCAGCGGCAGGGGTTTCGCGACAAGGTACAGCCAGGGGTTGGCCAGCGGCCCGCCGTGGCTGGCGATGGCGAGGGCGCCGGCGGCGAGGTAGCCGAGGGCGAGCCCACGGGAGCGCAGGAGCCTGCTCATTGGAGTGGATCCTACGCGAGCGCGCGGCTGGCGGGGCGCATGGCGGCCCGCCTCGAAGGTGGTGCCGGACGGCTAGGCGACGGCGCCCACCGCGCCGGGGAACTCGCGGCCGCGCAGACCGTCCGCCCCTTCAGGCCAGGCACCACTCGAGGACGGCCATCGCACCGAACATCTTGAACCGCGCCTGACGAAAGGCGAGGCTCTGCCCGCCGTCGAGCACCTCGTCCGTCACTTCCTGGCCGCGCACCGCCGGCAGGTCGTGCAGGAACACCGTGCCCTTCGGCTTCGAGACCCGGGCCATCAACGCCTGGTCGACGGCGAAGGGCCTGAAGATCGGTTTCCAATCGGGGATCGGCTTGCTGACCCCCATCGTCTCCCAGCGCGTGGTGTAGACGGCATCGACGCCGGCCGGCAACTGTGCCGCGTCGTCGAGCAGCACGAGCTCGGCACCGTGCGCGGCCGCCGTCGCGAAGGCGGCGGCCGTGACCTCCGCGGGCAGGCCGAAGCCGCGCGGGCAGGCCACCGTGAGCTTGGTCCCGGGGATCTTGGCCATCGCCAGCGCCAACGCCGCCGCCGTGTTGTTGCCCTCGCCGAGGTAGAGCACGTGCAGGCCCGTCAGCGTGCCGAAGGCCTCGCGGAGGGTCGCAAGGTCGGCGATCACCTGCGTCGGGTGCTCGTTCTCGCTCATCGCGTTGATGACCGGCATCGCACCCTGGGCGGCCAGGGCCTCCATCTCGGCGATGCTGTCGTTGGTGCGTACCACCAGCGCATCGAGGTAGCCGGCGAGCACCCGTCCCGTGTCTTCGAGGGTCTCGCCGGTGGTGACCTGGAGATCGTTGGGCCCGAAACTGACGATCTGGGCGCCCAGTCGCAAAGCTCCGGCACTGAAGGAGGTGCGGGTGCGGGTCGAGGCTCGCCGGAAGTAGATGCCGACGACCCGCCCGGCGAGCGAGGGCGTTGGCTCGCTGTCGCCAACCGCCAGCGCTGCGGCACGTTCGATGATGGAGAGCAGAGCGTCGGTGCTCAGAGGCTGGACGCTGAGGAAGTGGCGACCCATCGCAGACCTCATCTTAGGTGTTCATGTTAGCGCCTTCGATTCTTCGGTAACTTCTACACATCGAGGAATACTCCCAATCCCCCAGATGAGACTCACTATCCATTCCAGAACGTCTGCTTCCTCAGAGATTGACCGGATCAGAACTTCACTTCTATGATCATAGCGATGTTTGCACCTATTGGCCAGGCGACTCACCTTCACACGGTGAGCCTTGCCGGGCCGACTCGATGCCTTGCTCGGTGCCCGCGGCCTCTGCCTCTCGCGGTCTTGGCCGGCGCCCACCGCTGAGAAGACGGAGCCTCCTTGCCGGCCCAAGAGACTCTGCTCAGCGTCCTCGCACGGCGGGCCAGCGCGTCACCGCAGCGAGTGGCCTATCGGTTCCTCCGCAACGGCGAGGAGGAAGCCGAGAGGCTGACCTACGGTGAGCTCGCGGCCGCGGCCCGGCGGATCGCGGCGGGCTTGGGAACGACGGCTGCGCCGGGCGACCGCATCGTGCTGGCCCTGCCGCCGGGCCTCGACTTCATCGCCGCCTTCCTCGGCTGCCTGGCGGCGCGGCTGATCGCCGTGCCCGTTCGGCCGCCGCGGCCCGATCGGCTGGAATCGCCCTTCGCCAGCGTAGTAAGGGACTGCGCGCCGGCGGCCGTTCTGACCTCGGCGCGGCTGGCCAGGCAGCTGGCGGCAGCCACCAGCGGCCTGGACGAGTTCGCCCACCTCGCCTGGCTGGCGGTCGACGACCTGCCGGACGCCGATGCCGCCTGGCGGCCCACACCGCCGACCGCTCGGCAGGTCGCCTTCCTGCAGTACACCTCCGGCTCGACCTCGGCGCCCAAGGGGGTGATGGTCACCCACGCCAACCTGATGGCGAACGAGGAGATCATCCGCCGGGTCTGCCGCCACGACGAGGCGTCCACCTTCGTGAGCTGGCTGCCGATGTACCACGACATGGGCCTGATCGGCGCCGTGCTGCAACCGCTCTACTGCGGCTCCGAAGGTGTGCTGATGTCGCCCACGGCCTTTCTCCAGCAACCGATGCGCTGGTTGCGGGCGATCGAGCGCTACCGGGCCCACACCAGCGGCGGGCCCAACTTCGCCTTCGACCTGTGCGTGGCGCGCAGCAGCGCGGCCGAGCGGGCGACCCTCGACCTGAGCTCCTGGCAGGTGGCCTTCAACGGCGCCGAACCCGTGCGCCCGGCCACCTTGGAGCGTTTCGCCATCGCCTTCGCCCCCGCCGGTTTCCACCGCTCCGCGCTGCTGCCCTGCTACGGCCTCGCCGAGTCGACCTTGATGGTGACGAGCACCGCCAAGGCCGCGAGCCCGCGGACCGCCGCCTTCCGCACCGCCGAGCTGGGCCAGAACCGGGCCGTGCCGGCCTTCCCGGGGGCCGACGAGGTGCGCTACCTCGCCAGCGCCGGCCGCGCGGTGCCGGGAACCGAGGTCGCTATCGTCCGCCCGGGGACGACGCGGCGCTGCGAGCCCGGCGAGGTGGGCGAGGTCTGGGTCCGCGGCAGAAGCGTCGCCGCCGGCTACTGGCAGCGCCCCGAGCTCAGCGCCGAGGTCTTCGGGGCCAGGCTCGACGATGCGGGTCGCCGCCCCTTCCTGCGCACCGGCGACCTCGGCTTCCTGGCCGACGGCGAGCTCTTCGTGGCCGGTCGCAGCAAGGACTTGATCATCCTACGGGGCCGCAACCACTACCCGCAGGACCTCGAGCTCACCGTCCAGGGGGTGGACCTGGCCCTGAGGGCCGGTTGCGGTGCCGCCTTCGCGGTCGACGTCGGCGAAGAAGAGCGCCTGGTGGTGGTGCAGGAAGTGAAGGCCAAGGCCGAGGTGGCGGCGGGTGAGCTGCTGCGGCGGATCGTCGAAACCCTGGGGCAGGAGCACGAAGTGGCACCCCACGCCGTGGTGCTGATCGAAGAAGGCTCCATCCCGAAGACGACCAGCGGCAAGATCCAGCGCTTCCTCTGCCGCCAGCTATGGGCCACCGGCAAGCTGCGGACCTTGGCAGCGTGGCCGGACGACGCGCAGCCGACCCCAGAACCAAGCCCGGTGGTGACAGAGGCCTCCCCTCCGACGAACGCCGCCGCGAGCCTCTTCAGCCGCCTGCGGGCGACCCTGGCGGCAAAGCTCCGGCGACCGGCGGCGCAGCTGGCCGCGGACCGGCCGCTGGCGTCTTTCGGCCTCGATTCGCTGGCGGCGATCGAGCTCGCGCACGCCCTCGAGCGCGACGCCGGCGTCGTCCTGGACGGCGCCGAGCTGCTGGCGGCGAGCCTCGCCGATCTCGAGCGAATCGTCGGCGAGGCGGGGCAGCCATCCGCCGCGCAGCCGAGCCTGGCAGAAGCGCCGCCGCCGACCCTTCCTGGTGCCGGTCCGCTCTCGGCCGGTCAGCTGGGGATCTGGCTCAGCCAGCACGCGGAGCCGCGGAGCCCGGCTTACAACATCCCCCTGGCGCTGGTGATCGAAGGCACGGTCGATCCGACGAGCCTCGAGGCGGCGCTGGTTGCCCTGGTCAGCCGTCACGAGGAGCTGCGGGCCCACGTCGAAACGACCACCACCGGCCCCCGCCAGGTGATCGCCGAGGCCGCGGCGGTGACCGCGCGCCGCCTCCTCCAGCCGGTCGCCTCCCGCACCTGGAGCGAGGCGCAGGTGCGCGAGTTCGCCAGCGAGCGTTCCCTCGCCCCCTTCGACCTCGGCCGCGCGCCGCTGTTTCGTGCCTGGCTGCTACCCCGCTCCGCAGAGCGGACGGTCCTGCTGCTGGTGGTCCATCACCTGGTGGTCGACCTCTGGTCGCTGGCCCTCCTGGTCGATGAGCTGGCGGCGGCGGCCCAGGCTGCGCAGGAGGGCCGCCCCTACGACCCGCCCGCGGCGCCGAGCTACGGCGCCTACGTGCGCTGGCAGGCGGCCCGCCTGGCCGGGCCGACGGGCGAACGGGTGTGGTCCTACTGGCGCCAGCAGCTCGCTGGCGAGCTGCCGGCCCTTCGCCTGCCGGCCGACCATCCGCGCCAGGGACCACCGGCGGGCTGGGGCCTCGCCCAGCTGACGCGCCTCGACGGTGCCCTCACCGACCGCTTGCGCGCCCTCGCCGCTGGCAGCGAGACGACTCTCTTCGTCGTCCTGCTGAGCGCCTTCCAGGCCTTCCTCTACCGGCTGACCGGCGAACGTGACCTGCTCGTCGGCGCCCCGGCCGCGGGCCGCGGGCGCGCCGAATGGGCCGGCCTGGTGGGCTACCTCGTGAACCCCCTCGCCCTGCGCGCGCGGATCGCTCCCGGCTGCACATTCGCCGAGCTGCTGGCCAGCGACCGCGCGACCGTGGCCGCCGCCCTCGCCAACCAGGAGATGCCGTTCGCCACTCTGGTCGAGCGCCTGCGACCGGAGCGTGAGGCCGGCCGCAACCCCCTCGTGCAGGCCCTCTTCAGCCTGCAGTCCGCCCCTGGGAGCGCTGGCGGCCACCTCGGTGCCCTCGCCGTCGAGGACCCTGCGGAGACCCTGCGCCGCGGCGCCTGGACACTCGGCGTGCTGCCTCTCTGCCGCCGGCCGCTGGCCTTCGACCTCGAGCTGATGGCGGCCGAGAGCAGCACCGGCCTGAGCTTCTCGTGGCGCTACGACCCGTCCCTCTTCGACGCCACCACGATCCGCCGCTGGAGCGCCCTCTGGAGCGGCCTGCTGGCAACGCTCGCCAGCGCACCCGCCACGCCGCTCAGCGCCCTGCCGGTGCTCAGCCCGAGCGAGCGCCAGCAGCTGCTCGTTGAATGGAACGGCCCCGGGGCAGCGCCGGCGCCGGACGCCATGCTCGACGAGTTGGTGTGGGCCGAGGCAGAGCGCAGCCCCGACGCCGTGGCGGTGGTCGCCGAGGAGAGCTGGCTGAGCTACCGGGCGCTCACCGCCGGAGCGGCGGGCCTCGCCGCCCGGCTCGGCGCCGCCGGCGTGGGAGCCGAGACCCGCGTCGGCCTGCTGCTGCCCCGCGGCCTGCCGCTGCTGAGCGCCGTACTGGCCGTGCTGCGTAGCGGCGCCGCCTACGTCCCTCTCGACCCGGCCTATCCGACCGCACGGCTGCAGGTGATGTTGAGGGACTCGGCCGCCCCGATCGTCATCGCCGACCGCGAGCTGGCCGCCGGCGTCGATCCGGTGGGCGCCCAGTGGTTGTGGTGGCAGGAAGGCTGGGAACACCGGCAAGCGCTCGACCCGGCGCCGTCTGAGGCACCTGCTCCCCGCCAGCGACAGCGCACGGCGCAGCAGCTGGCCTACGTGCTCTACACCTCGGGCTCGACCGGCACCCCCAAGGGGGTCGCCATTCCCCACCGCGCGGCCACGTCCTTCATCGGCTGGGCGCTCGACACCTTCCGTCGCGAGCTCCTCGGGCGGGTCCTGTTCTCGACCTCGATCTGCTTCGACCTCTCGGTCTTCGAGATCTTCGCGCCGCTCGCCTGCGGCGGCACGGTGATCCTCGCCGAGAACGCCCTCGCCCTGCCCCAGCTGCCGGCCGCCAGCCTGGTCCGCCTGATCAACACCGTCCCTTCCGTCCTCGCCGAGCTGCTCACCTTGGGCGATGTCCCCTCCGGCGTCCGCGCCGTTGGGCTCGCCGGCGAGCCCCTGCGGGCCAACTTGGTGGGCCGGCTGGCCGAACGGGCCCCGCGGGCCGCGGTGCTCAACCTCTACGGCCCGACCGAGGCCACCACTTACGCCACCTGGACGCCGGTGAGGACGGCCGCCGAGGAGCCCTCTCTGGGCCGCCCCCTCGCCACCCTGCGCGGCTTCGTCATCGACCCTGCCGGCCGGCCAACGGCCCCGGGGGTCGTCGGCGAGCTGCTCCTCGGCGGTCTCGGCCTCGCCCGCGGCTACCTCGGGAGGCCGGCCCTGACCGCTGCCGCCTTCGTGCCGGACGGCTTGGCCGGCGGCCACGGCGAGCGCCTCTACCGCACCGGCGACCTCGTGCGCTGGCGCGCCGACGGCAATCTCGAGCTCCTCGGCCGCCGCGACCACCAGGTCAAGGTCCGCGGCTTTCGCATCGAGCTGGGAGACGTCGAGCGGGCGATGCTCGCCGCGACCGGCGCCGCCGAAGCCATCGCCCTGGTGCTCGGCGACGGGCCCGAGCGCGCTCTGATCGGCTATCTCACGGCACCGGCGGCAACGGACGAGGCCGAGCTGCGCCGGCGGATCGGCGAGCTGGTTCCCGCCCACATGGTGCCGGCGCGCCTCGTCGTGCTGCCGTCGCTGCCGCGCACGCCCAACGGCAAGATCGACCGCAAGGCGCTGCCCCGGCCGCAGGCCGTCGCCAGCCGCGGTGCGCCGCCGCAGGGCCCGTGGGAAGAGCTGGTGGCGGAGGTCTGGGGCGAGGTGCTCGGCGCAGCCACGGTCAGCCGCGATGCAAGCTTCTTCTCCCTCGGCGGCCACTCGCTCGCCGCCAGCCGGGTGATGGCGCGGCTGCGCGAGCGCAGCGGGGTGAGCCTGCCCTTGCGGCGCTTCTTCGAAGCCCCGACGGTCGAGGGGCTCGCGGCGATCCTCGCGACCCAAGCTCCCCAGCCGCTCGCGCCGCGCTCCACGGTGCTGCCGTTCGTGCCGCGGCCAGGCCGCGAAGACGTCGCTCCACCCGCCGAGACGGCGCTGTCGGTGGTCGATCTCGGCGCCCTGACCGCCGCGGATCGCCCGCTCGTCGGCCGGGCCCTGGCCGCGGGCGCCCTGGCACCCGCCTTTGCCGACGACGCTGTGGCGCGGCCCCGCGGCCTGCTGCTGCGCCACGCCGCCAGCCACGGCATCGTGGTGCTGAGCGCTCCCCTGCGGGCGAGCGGGCCGCAGGCCGTCGCCCTGCTGGCCGACGAGCTCGCCGAGCTCGGGGAGACCGCCCTCGGCGCCACCACGGCGCCTGCCGCCGACGGCCCGGCGCGCCTCCGCCGCTGGCGCCGCGCTGCCGACGGCAGGCGCCTCTGGCCGCTCTCCTTCGCGCAGGAGCGCCTGTGGTTCCTCGACCAGATGGAAGGGCCGAACGCGGTCTACAACCTGCCGGCCCAGCTCGAGCTCACAGGAGGGCTCGACGTCGCGGCGCTCTCCGCAGCCCTGGCGCGGATCGTCGAACGGCACGACATGCTCCGCGCCGTGGTCGTCGACCGGCTGGGTGAGCCCTGGCAAAGGGTCGAGCCCTACCGGCCGACCCGCTTGCCGGTGATCGACCTCAGCGGCCTCGCGGCCGGCGATCGCGCTCCCCTCCGCCTGGCGCTGGCAGCCAGAGAGGCCGCTCGCCCCTTCGACCTCGGGCGCGGGCCGCTCTTGCGCACCGCCCTGCTGCGGCTGAGCACGGTCGACCACCTGCTGCTGTGGACCCTCCACCACATCGCCGGCGATGGCTGGTCGATGGGGGTCTTCGCGGCAGAGCTGGCGCGCTTCTACGGCGCCGCGGCAAGCGGCGAGCAGGTGGCCGCGACGCCCCTGCCCTTGCAGTTCCCCGCCTTCGCCGCGCGCCAGCGCCGCGAGCTCGCGGCGGCCCGGCTGGAGACCGACCTCGCCTACTGGCGGCGAGAGCTCGCCGGCGCCTTGCCCCTCGACCTGCCGACCGACCGCCCCCGCCGGGCGCGACCCAGCCGCCGTGGCGGGACCGTGCCCCTCCGGCTCGACGCCGCCACCGTCGAGCGGCTCCGCGAGGTCGGGCGCCGGCACGGTGCCACCCTCTTCATGGTCGCTGCGAGCGCCTACGCCGTCCTCCTCGCCCGCCGCGCCGAGCAGCACGACATCACTCTCGGCTGGCCGATCGCCGGCCGGCCTCGGCCCGAGCTCGAGGGCCTGATCGGCTGCTTCGTCAACACCCTGGTGATCCGCCTGCGGCTCGCCGAGGCGCAGAGCTTCGCAAGCCTGCTCCACACCACGCGCGAGACCAGCCTCGCCGCCTTCGACCACCAGGAGACGCCCTTCGAGCAGGTGGTGACGGCGGTCGACCCGGGGCGAGACACCAGCCGCTCGCCGCTCTTCCAGGCGATGCTCTCGCTCGAGGAGGAACCGGCGGTCCCCCGGCTGGCGGGGCTCGCCGTGCGCCACCTGGGGATCCCGAGCGGCGTCGCCCGCTTCGACCTCACCTGGTTCGGACGCGTCACCAGCGCGGGGCTCGAGGGCGAGCTCGAGTACGACGCGGACCTCTTCGATCGCACCACCGCCAGGCGGATGGCCCTGGGCCTCGGCCGCGTGCTGGAAGCCGTTGCCGAGGGGCCGCAGCGCGCCTGGCGCGCCCTGCCCTGGCTCACGCCGGCCGAGGAGCATCAGGTCAGCTGCGCCTTCAACGACGCGGGGACGGCCGCCTCCGGCGTCATGGCGCCGGCACGCTTCGAAGCCGTCCTCCGGCGCCAGCCAGAGCACCCGGCGCTGGTGTGGGGCGAGGAGGTGTGGACCTACGCCGAGCTCGACCGCCGGGCACGAACGATCGCCGGCGAGCTCGCCGAACAAGGCGTGGGGCCCGAGGAACGGGTCGGCATCTGTCTCGAGCGCACGCCCGACCTGGTCGCCGCCCTGCTCGCCACCTGGCTGGCCGGTGGGGCCTATCTCCCCCTCGATCCGGCCTACCCCCGCGAACGCCTGCGCGGCATGCTGGCCGATTCCGGCGCCCGGCTGCTGCTCACCCGCGGCGAGCTGGCAGCCGATCTCGCCGCACCGGGTGGGCGGCGGCTCGACCTCGCCCATCCGCCGGGCGCCGGCACCCGGCCTGCCGCGGCCCGCGAGCTCGCGCCAGCCAGCCTCGCCTACGTGCTCTACACCTCGGGCTCGACCGGCCGACCGAAGGGCGTCGCCATCCCCCACGGAAGCGTCGCGGCGCTGCTCGATTGGACCCGCGAACACTTCGCCGAACGCGACCTCGACGGCGTGGTGGCGGCGACCTCGGTGAGCTTCGACCTCTCCGTCTTCGAGCTCTTCATGCCCCTCTGCCGCGGCGGTCGCGTCATCCTGGTCGCCGACGCGCTGGCGATCGCCGACCTCCCCGCAGCGAGCGCGCCGCGGCTGGTCAACACCGTGCCGTCGGCGATGGCCGAGCTGGTGCGCCAGCGCGGCTTGCCGGCCTCCGTCGAGGTGGTCTGCCTCGCTGGCGAGGCGCTGCCGGCGAGCCTCGCCGACGCCGTCTACCGCGAGACCGCCGCCCGCCGCCTCTACAACCTCTACGGCCCCACCGAGGACACCACCTACTCCACCTGGTCGCTGGTGCCCCGCGGCGGTGGCGAGCCGGCGATCGGCCGCCCGCTGAGCGGGACGCGGGCCTGGGTGCTCGACCGTGCGGGAGCTCCGTCTCCCCTGGGCGTGCCCGGCCTCCTCCTGCTCGCTGGCCACGGCCTTGCCCGCGGCTACCTGCGCCGCCCCGGGCTCACTGCCGAGCGCTTCGTGCCCGACCCGCGAGGGCAAGCGCCAGGCGAGCGCAGCTACGTCACCGGGGACCTGGCGCGCTGGCGGCCGAGCGGCGAGCTCGAATACCTCGGCCGGATCGACCACCAGGTCAAGCTGCGCGGCTTCCGCATCGAGCTCGGCGAGGTCGAGGCCGCCCTGCTCGACCAGCCCGGGGTGCGCGAAGCCGTGGCCGGCGCCCGCGACGGCCGGCTCATCGCCTGGCTCGGCAGCGCGGCGGCAGCGGAGCTCGACCCCGAGCAGATGCGCAGCGCGCTCTCCGCTAAGCTGCCCGCCTACATGGTGCCCGGCAGCCTGGTGCTGCTCGCCGAGCTGCCCCGCCTGCCCAACGGCAAGGTGGACCGCGGCCGCCTGCCGGATCCGCAAGCCGAGCGCCCACGGGGCGGCCCGGCCGCTCTGCCGCTGGCGAGCTCTCTCGGCCGGCGGGTGGCGGCGATCTGGCACGAGGTCCTCGGCGTCGAGACCGTCGGGCCGGACGACGATTTCTTCACCCTCGGCGGCCACTCGCTCCTCGCCACCCGCGTCGTCTCGCGGCTGCGCCAGGAGCTCGGCATTGAGCTGAGCGTGCGGCTGCTCTTCGAGGCCGGCACTCTCGGTGCCTTCGTCAACCGACTCGAAACCCTGCTCGCTCCCGAGCCGGCGGCGGGAGCCATCCCCCCGCTGCCCCCCGGACAGCCGGCGCCGCTCTCCTTCGCCCAGGAGCGGATGTGGTTCCTGGACCAGCTGCACCCTGGCGACCCGACCTACAACCTGTCCTCGGCGCTGCGCCTGCGCGGCGAGCTCGACCCACGGTCGATCGCCCAGGCGCTCACCGCGATCGTCCGCCGCCACGCCGTGCTGCGCACCGGCTTCCTGGCCGTGGCGGGCCGGCCGCGGCTGCAGCCGCTGGCCGCGGCGCGCGTGGCGCTGCCGGTGGTCGACCTCAGCCGCCTCACGGCGCCGAGCCCTGCCGAGGCGAGCCTGGTCGCCGGAGAGTCGCTGCGGCCCTTCGACCTCGGCCGGCCGCCCTTTCTCCGCGGCTGCCTGCTGCACTGGCGGCCCGACCATCACGTGCTCCTCCTCTCGGCCCACCACATCGCCTTCGACGGCTGGTCGATGGCGATCCTCCTGCGGGAGCTGGCGACGGTCTACGAGGCGGCGAGCACCGAGCGCCGCCCCGAGCTGCCGCGCTTGGCGATCCAGTACGCCGACTACGCAGCCTGGCAGCGCGAGCATCTCACCGGCGAGGCGCTGGAGCGCGATCTCGCCTTCTGGCGGCAGCAGTTGGGCGACGAGCCTCCCCCCCTCCTGCTGCCGGTCGACCGGCCTCGGACGGCCAGCGTGACGGCGCGCGGTGGGGGCCTGTCCCTGCACCTCCCGGCCGCCCAGCTCGCGGCCGTCCGGGCGCTCGGCCAACGCCATGGCGCCACCCTGTTCATGACTCTGCTGGCGGCCTTCCAGGCTCTGCTCCACCGCCTCGGGGGCACCTCCGACCTAGCCGTCGGGTCCCCCACCGCCGGGCGCAACCATCCGCAAGTCGAGGCCCTGCTGGGCTTTTTCGTCAACACCATCGTCCTGCGCTCGGTGGCGCCGCCTGGTATCTCGTTCGCCGACTTCCTGGCTGCCGCCCGGGCTCGTGCGCTGGCTGCCCTCGAACACCAGGACGTCCCCTTCGAGCATCTCGTCGCCCTCCTGCAGCCCCGCCGGGACCTCGCCGGATCACCGTTCTTCCAGGTCCAGTTCGCGCTGCAGAACATGCCGCTGCCGCAGCTCACGATCGGTCGCCTGGAGCTCACCCCGGTGGCGACCGAGGCGCAGACCTCGAAGGCCGATCTGACCCTCTTCGCCGCCGAGATCGCCGGCGGCCTCGACTTGCGCTTCGTCTACCGCCGCGACCTCTTCGACCGCACGACGATCACCCGCTGGGCGAAGAGCTTCGTCGGCCTGTTGCAGGCGGTGGGCCGCGACCCCGCGACCCCGCTCGCCGCGCTGCCTCCCCTCAGCGCTGCCGAAAGCCACCAGCTGAGCCGGGAGTGGCGGGACGGCGGACCGGCGTCCGAACCGCCGCACTGTGTGCACAGCCTCTTCGAGGCCCAGGTCGACACCCGACCCGACGCCGTGGCCTTGATCGACGACGACGGCAGCTACACCTTCGCGGCTGCCGAAGAGCGCGCCAATCACCTCGCCGGCCGCTTGCGCGCGCGGGGTGCCGGGCCCGAGGCCGTCGTCGTGCTCGACCTCGAACGCGGCGCGGCCGTGCCGCTCGCGATGCTCGGCGTGCTCAAGGCCGGTGCCGCCTACCTGCCCCTGGACCGCAACCAGCCCGGCGAGCGCCGCGCGGCGCTCGTGCGCGCCAGCGGTGCCGTCGCCGCGGTGGGCGCGGACGGCGCCGACCGCGGCCTGGCCACGGTGCCCGGCGGCTGGCTGGAGCTGGAGACTGCCGGCGGCCCGCCGGCGGCCCGGCCCGCGGCCACCACCCGCCCCGAGAACCTGGCCTATGTGCTCTTCACCTCCGGCTCGACCGGCGAGCCCAAGGGTGTGGCCATCGAGCACCGCCAGCTGTGGAGCTACGTCGAGGCGGTGGTGAGCCGCCTGCCGCTCGCCGCGGCCGGCGCCGGGCTGCACTTCGCCACCGTCTCGACCTTCGCCGCCGACCTCGGTAACACGGCGGTCTTCCCGGCGCTCTGCCGCGGCGGCTGCCTGCACGTGATCGCCACCCACCGGCTGACCGACCCGCTGGCCCTTGGGGCGTACTTCGCCGAGCGGCCGATCGATGTGCTCAAGATCGTCCCTTCCCATCTGGCAGCCCTCGAGGACACGCCACGACCCGCTGCCGTCCTGCCGCGGCGGCTGCTGGTGCTCGGCGGCGAATCTCTGGAACCCGCCTTCGCTCGCCGCCAGCTGGACCTGCGCCCCGGCCTCGCGGTGCTCAACCACTACGGGCCCACCGAGACCACCGTGGGTGTGCTCACCCACCGCGTCCCTGCCACGGCTGCGCGCGCCGTGCTGCCCCTGGGCCGCGCCCTCGCCGGGGTCCGCCCGGTGGTCGTCGATCGCGCGTTGAGGCTGCAGCCGCTCGGCGTCCCCGGCGAGCTCCTGATCGGCGGCAGCTCGGTCGCGCGCGGTTACCTGGGCCAGCCCGCGCGCACCGCCGAGCGCTTCCTCCCGGATGCGTGGAGCGCCACGCCTGGCGCGCGCCTCTACAAGAGCGGCGACCTGGTGCGCTGCCTGGCTGACGGCGAGGTCGAGTTCCTCGGCCGGGTGGACCATCAGATCAAGGTGCGCGGCTTCCGCGTCGAGCTCGGCGAGATCGAGGCGGCCCTCCAGGCCCTGCCCGGGGTCGCTGCCGCGGCGGTGGTCGCCAGCGGCGACGCCGCGGCCGACCGCCGGCTGATCGCCTACGTCGGCAAGGCCGCTGGCGCGCCGGAGGACTCCGCGCTCCGGCAGCAGCTCCTCGCCGGCCTCGCCGCGCGGCTGCCCGCCTACATGGTGCCGGCGGAGCTCGTCGTGCTCGCAGCGCTGCCGCGCAACGCCAACGGCAAGGTCGATCGCCGGGCCCTGCCTGCACCGGCGGCGCCAGTCGTGGTCCTGGACGCCGCTCCCCAGACCTGGCGGGAGGTCTTGCTCGCCCGCCAATGGGCCGAGCTCCTCGGCCTCGCCGCGGTGGGCCGGGAGCAGAGCTTCTTCGAGCTCGGCGGGCACTCTCTCCTCGCCACCCAGGCTCTCTCCCGCCTGCGCTCGGCACTCCGCGTCGAGGTGCCGCTGCGCGCCCTCTTCGATCACCCGACGGTGGCCGGCCTCGCCCGTTGGCTCGCCGAGCAGGGGGCAGAATCGCCAGAAGCACCGCTGGTGGCCCTGCCGGCCGAGGCCCCGGCGCCCCTCTCTTTCGGCCAGGAGCGACTCTGGTTCCTCTACCGGCTCGACCCGGCGAGCACCGCCTACCACCTGCCCTACCACGCCTGGGTGGAGGGGCCGCTCGTCGTCCGCGCCCTGCGGGCCGGCCTGGTGGCCGCTCAGGAGCGCCACACCGCCTTGCGCAGCCGGATCGTGGCCCCTGCGGCAGGGGCTCCCCAGCAGGTCTTGCGGCCCGCGTTGAGCAAGCTACCGGTCGTCGACCTCGGCGGCCTGGCGCCTGCGCAGCGACAGGAGGTGGCCCGCGGGCTCGCCGCCGCCGAGGCCCGCCGACCCTTCGACCTCGCGGCCGACCCACCGCTGCGGGCCTGCCTCGCCCGCCTCGCCGCCCAGCACCATGCCCTGCTGCTCACCCTGCATCACCTCGCCTGCGACGGCTGGTCGCGGGCCATCCTCAGCCACGATCTCGGCAGGCTCTACGCCGCCGCGGCGCACGGCCGTCCTGCCTCCCTCGCGCCGCTCGCCCTGCAGTACCGCGACTACGCTGCCTGGGAGCGCGAGCGCCTGGCCGGCCCCGCCCTTGCCGGCCTGCTGGCCGAGTGGGTCGAGCGGCTGCGTGAGCTGCCACCGGTCGAGCTGCCCACGGACCGGCCCCGCCTGGCTCACCCCGCGCAGCGGGCTGCGGCCGGCAGCCAACGCTCGCGCCTCGCCGCCTCGCGGGCGGCGCGCCTCGAAGCCGCCGCTCGCCACCACGGCGCGACCCCCTTCATGCTCGCCCTCGCCGCCCTCGGCGCCCTGGTGGGGCGCCTGGCAGGCCAGCGCGACCTTGCCATCGGCGCTCCCGTCGCCCACCGCACCCGCGCCGAGCTCGAGGGGGTCGTCGGCTTCTTCGTCAACACCCTGGTGCTTCGCCTGCGGCTCGGCACCGCCAGCGACACCGCGAGCCTGATCGCTGAGGCACGTTCGGCGAGCCTTTGGGCCCAGGAGCGGCAGGACGTCCCGTTCGAACGGCTGGTGGCGGCGCTGGTCGACCGCCGAGACCTCAACCGCCGGCCGCTGGTGCAGGTCGCTCTGGCAGTGCAGAACACGCCCGAGCAAGAGCTCGCCTGGGGAGAGGTCACGCTGGTGCCGCTCGGCACCCCGGTGGCCGAGCCCAAGTTCGACCTCCTGCTGAGCCTCACCGCGACCGGAGACGAGCTCGCCGTCGGCCTGGAGTACGACGCCGCCCTCTTCGATCCGACGACGGCCCGGCGCTGGCTCGCCACCTGGGAACGGCTGCTCGACGCGCTGGCGGCCGAGCCGTCGCGGCCGCTCGCCGAGCTGCCCTGGCTGGCTACCAGCGAGGTCCAGCAGCTGCTGCGGGAATGGAGCGAGCCAGCGGCGGTTCGAGCCGGCGACACCTTGAGCGAGCGCTTCGCAGCGCAAGCCGGGCGGACCAGCGAGCGCATCGCGCTGATCGACCAGGAGGAGCGCCTCTCCTTCGCCGAGCTCGCCGCTCGGGCTGGCGGCCTCGCCGCCGCGCTGGTCGACTCCGGCGTCGGCCCCGAGATGCGGGTGGCCGTCGCCCTGCCGCGGCGCGCGGAGCTGGTCGTCGCTCTCCTCGCGGTCGGCCGCGCCGGCGGCGCCTATGTGCCCCTCGACCTCGACTACCCGGCCGAGCGCCTCGCCTTCCTGCTGGCCGATTCTGCCGCGAGCCTGCTGATCGCCGAGCCCGGGCCGGCCCTCAGCGCCACGCTCGCCCTGCTGCCGCAGCCACCGCCGCTGCTCGGCCCCGCGGCCGCAGCGGCGCTGCCGGCGGCCTGGCCGGCCGTCACGGGCCAGAACCTCGCCTACCTCATCTACACCTCGGGCTCGACGGGCAAGCCCAAGGCGGTGGCGATCGAGCACGCCAACGCCACGGCGCGGCTGGATTGGGCGGCCGAGGCCTACCCGGCCTCCGAGCGCGCGGGGGTGCTGGCGGCGACGGCGATCACCTTCGACCTCTCGATCTTCGAGCTCTTCGTGCCCCTCACCCAGGGCGGCACGGTGATCCTGGCGGCGAACGCCCCGGCGCTCGCCGACCTGCCCGCACGCGGCGAGGTGAGCCTCCTCAACACCGTGCCATCGCTGCTTGCCGAGCTCCTCGCCAGGGACGCCGTGCCGCCGCAGGTGCGGGTGGTGAACGTCGCGGGCGAGCCGCTGAGCGCCGCCCTCGCCCGCCAGCTTCTGGCCCTGCCGGCGCCACCGCGCCTGTGCAATCTCTACGGCCCTTCCGAAGACACCACCTACTCGACGGCCGCAATCATCGAGCCGGGCGACGACGGTGAGCCGGCGATCGGCCGGCCGCTGCCCGGGGGGCGGGCGCGGATCGTCGACCACGACGGTCGTCTGGTCCCCGCGGGGGTGCCGGGGGAGCTACTGCTGGGTGGCCCAGGGGTAGCCCGCGGCTACCTCGGACGGCCCGGGCTGACCGCCGCCCGGTTTGTTCCCGATCCCTGGAGCGAGCGGCCCGGGGAGCGGCTCTACCGTACCGGTGATCGCGTGCGGAGCCGCCCCGACGGCGCCCTGGAGTTCCTCGGCCGGCTGGACTTCCAGGTCAAGCTGCGGGGCTTTCGCATCGAGCTCGGCGAGATCGAGAGCGCTCTCGCGGCGCTCCCCGGCGTCGCCGAAGCGGCGGTCCTGGCGCGCCCCGACGGCCCCCAGGGCCCCTGGCTGGTGGCCTACGTGGCGGGCGCCGCGGAGGCGGCCCTGCCCGGCCTGCGGCAAGCGCTCGGAGAACGCCTGCCCCGCCACCTGGTGCCGGCGGCCTTCGTCGGCCTGGCGCGGCTGCCGCGGACGCCCCACGGCAAGGTGGACCGCCGAGCGCTGCCGGCCCCCACCGTGGCCGGGCGCGCATCTGGCGCCACCACCACGCCGAGCCAGGAAGTGCTCGCCGGTCTCTGGGCACAGCTGCTCGGTGTTGCCGTCGAGTCGATCGGCGCCGAGGCGGACTTCTTCGCGCTCGGCGGGCAATCCCTCTTGGCCACCAACCTGGTGGCGCAGGTCCAGGCCGCCTTCGGCGTCGACCTACCGCTGCGCGCCGTCTTCGAGCACCCCGACCTCGCGGCCCTCGCCGAGGCCATCGATCGGCTGCTGGCCGGCGAGGTACCTCGGCGGCCGGAGCTGGTGCGCGTGGCGGCGGCCGAGCCCGTGCTGTCCTTCGCCCAGGAGCGCCTGGCGTTTCTCGAACGGCTGGACCCCACGGCCGCGAGCTACAACCTACCCTTGCGCTTCCGGCTGCGCGGCCCGCTCGACCTCCGCCGCCTCGACCGCGCCCTCAGCGCGCTGACGGCCCGCCACGACGCCTTGCGCCTCGGTGTCGACCACGACGGCGCCGCCGTGCTGGCAGCCGCCACGAGGCGGCCTCGCAGCACCGTCGTCGACCTCGGCGGGGTCGCTGCGCCGGCAGCGCTGGCGACCGAGCTGGCGCGGCGCGAGGCTCACCGCCCCTTCGCTCTGGACCGGCCGCCGCTGCTGCGGGCGGTGACCCTTCGCCTCGGCCCCGGTGCCCACCAGCTCCTGCTCAGCCTGCACCACCTCGCCGCCGACGGCCCCTCGCTCGAGGTGCTGCACCAGGACCTGGCCAGGCTCTACGAAGATCCGGGCGGGCTGCCGGCGCTGCCATTTCGCTACCTCGACTTCGCGGCCTGGCAGCGGCGTTGCCTCGGCGCCGCGGCGATCGCCGCGCTCTGCGACTGGTGGCGCCGAGAGCTGGCCCAGGCGCCGCAGCTCCTCAGCCTGCCGACCGACCGACCGCGGCCGCCGTTCGCCGGCGCCACCGCCGGCCAGGTTTCCTTCGAGCTGCCGGCGGCCAGCCTCGCCAAGCTCGACGCCCTCGCCCGCCAGGGGGGCGCCACCCGCTTCATGACCCTCCTCGCCGGCCTCCAGGCGCTGCTCGCCCGCTGGAGCGGGCAGGCCGACCTGCTGGTCGGCACACCGGTCGCCGGGCGTGGGCACGGCGGCCTGCAGGGTTTGATCGGTCTCTTTGCCGGCACTCTGGTGCTGCGCGGCTCGCTGGTCGCCGGCGACTCGTTCCACACCTGGCTCGGCCGGGTGCGCCGGCGTACCCTGGCCGCCTTTGCGCACCAGGACCTCCCGTTCGAGAAGCTGGTCGAGGTGCTCGCTCCCGAGCGCAGCCTCGACCACGCTCCCCTCTTCCAGGTCCTGCTGGTGCTGCACGCGGCGCTACCTCGCGGCCTGGCGCTGCCGGGCGTTGCCGTAGAGGTGCTGCCGAGCCTCCACCGCGCCGCCAAGGTCGACCTCACGGTCGCGGCAAGCGGCGGCGAAGCCGGTCTCGAGGGGCTGCTCGAATACCGCGCCGACCTCTTCGACGCGACGACGATGCAGCGCTTCGCCGACCAGTTGCGAGCCTGGTTCGAGGCGGCCGTCGCTGCCCCAGAGCGGCCCATCGAGACGTTCGACCTGCTCTCGCCGGCGGCGCGCCAGCAGCTGATGCGGGAGTGGAACGACCGCGGTGACGCCGCCGCGGCCACCACGTTGCCGGCGCTGGTCTGGGCGCAGGTCGCCCGCGCCCCGCAGGCGGTCGCCGTGCGCTGCCACGACGAGCAGCTGAGCTACGCCGAGCTCGGCCGGCGGATCACCGCGCTCGCGGCTCGGCTCGCCTTCTACGGCGTCGGTGCCGAGGCCAAGGTGGGCCTCGGCCTGACGCGTGCCGCCGAGCTGGTAGTGGCCCCCCTCGCCGTCCACTGGCTGGGTGCCGCCTACGTGCCGATCGATGCCGAGCTGCCGGCCGAGCGCCGTGCCTTCCTGCTCGCGGATTGTGGCGCCCGGGTCCTGGTCAGCTCTCCAGGCCTCGCCGAGCACTGGGGCGCCTTCGCTGGCGAGGTCCTGCGGCTCGCCGGCACGCCAGCCGCGGCAGCCCTCCAGGCGCCGGCGCCCGCCGCGCCGGACGGCCTGGCCTACGTGCTCTACACCTCGGGCTCGACCGGCCGGCCGAAGGGCGTGGGGATCACCCAGCGCTCGCTCTGCCATCTCCTCGCGACGATCGCCGACCGCCCCGGCCTCGCAGCCGGCGAACGCCTCTTCGCCGTCACCGCCCTCTCCTTCGACATCGCCGGGGTCGAGCTCTTCCTGCCGCTGGTGAGCGGCGGCACCGTCGTCCTGGCGACCCGCGAAGAGGCGCAGGACGGCCGCCGCCTGGCGCGCCGCGTCGACGAGGCGCAGCCCGACCTCCTGCAGGCGACGCCCGCGACCTGGCAGCTGCTGCTCGATGCCGGCTGGCAGGGCGGCGCACTCCGGGCAATCTGCGGCGGCGAAGCGCTCCTGCCCAGCCTCGCCGCAGCCCTGGCGCCGCGGGTGGCAGCCCTGTGGAACCTCTACGGACCCACCGAGACGACCATCTGGTCGACCGGCCTCAGGGTCGCGCCAGGGCGGGAGATCACCATCGGCCGGCCGCTCGCCGCCACCACGGCCGTCGTCCTCGACCGCCGGCTTCAGCCGGCCGCGCTCGGCGTTCCAGGTGAGCTCTGGCTCGGTGGCGCCGGCCTGGCGCGCGGCTACCTCGGCCGCCCCGGCTTGACGGCAGAACGCTTCGTCCCGGCGCCGGGCGACGCTCTCCCCGGCGAGCGCTTCTACCGCACCGGTGACCTGGTGCGCAGCCGGCCCGGCGGCGAGATCGAGTTCCTCGGCCGGATCGACTTCCAGGTCAAGGTCCGCGGCTATCGCATCGAGCTCGGCGAGATCGAGGCCGCCCTGGCGGCCTTGCCCGAGGTCGCCGAAGCCGCCGTCGTGCCTTGGCAGCCGCAAGCCGGCGAGCTGCGCCTCGCCGCCTACGTCGCCGGCCCCGCCGAGGCCGAGGTCGGCGCCCTGCGGGCGGCGCTCGCCGAGCGGCTGCCGGCGATCATGCTGCCGGCGGCCTGGACCGTGCTGCCAGCGCTGCCTCGGACGCCGAACGGCAAGCTCGACCGGCGGGCCCTGCCGCCGCCCAGCCTCGCGGCGCTGGCCCCGGAGGGCGGCGCGCCGCCCCAGGGCTTCGTCGAGGAGCAGCTCGCCGACCTCTGGCGCGAAGTGCTGGGCGGCGAGAGCATCAGCCGCGACGACGACTTCTTCGCCCTCGGTGGCCATTCGTTGGCGGCCGGCAGGCTCCTCGCACGCCTCCGTGCGGCGCTCGGCGTCGAGCTGCCGCTGCGGGTGGTGTTCGAGGCGCCGCGGCTCGCCGAGCAGGCACGGCAGGTTGCCGACCTGCTGGCCGCGACCTCGCTACCGCTCGCGCCCTACCCGCCGGAGGTCCCGCGGCGGCTGTCCTTCGGCCAGGAGCGGCTGTGGGTCCTCGACCGCCTGGGTGCCGGCGCCGTGCTCAACGTCCCGGTGGGCCTACGGATCACCGGTGAGCTCGACCGGGCTGCCCTCGGAGCCGCCCTCGCCGCGCTCCTGCGACGCCAGCAGGCGCTGCGCACCGGCGTCGATGAGCGCGATGGCGTCGCGCTGCCGCGCCTGCTGGCGGCCCGCCGGCCGACCTTGCCGCTGATCGACCTCGGCGGTCTCGCCGCCGAGGCGGCTGAGGCGGCGGCCAGCGAGATCGCCGGCCGCGAGGCCAACCGAGCCTTCGACCTGCGGCGGGAGGTACCGCTGCGCTGTCGCCTGCTCCGCCTCGGCCCTGGCCAGCATGCGCTCCTCGTCTGCCTGCATCACATCGCTGGCGACGGCGTCTCGCTGCAGATCTTCTTCGACGAGCTCCTGGCTCATTACCAGGCCAGCCGTGCGCGCAAGCCGGCGCCGCTGGCCGAGCTCCGCGTGCAGTACGGCGACTTCGCCCTCTGGCAGCGCGACTGGCTTGCAGGGGAGCTGCTCGAAGAAGAGCTCGACTACTGGCTGCGCCAGCTCGCCGAGCTGCCCGGCCCGCTGCCCTTGCCCTTCGACCGCCCGCGAACGGCAGCGCGTAGCTGGGCCGGTGCGAGCTTGCCGTTGCGCCTCGACGCCGCCGCGTGCCGACCGCTGCGGCAGCTCGCCAGCCGGCAGCAGGTCACCCTCTTCACCCTCCTTCTCGCCGCCTTCAAGGTCCTCCTCCACGGCCTCAGCGGTCAGCCAGACCTGGTGGTCGGGGCGCCGGTCGCCAACCGCAGCCGCCTCGAGACCGAGCGACTGATCGGCTTCTTCGTCAACACCCTCGTCCTGCGTAGCCGGCTGAGCGGCCTGGGGACCTTTGCGGACCTGTTGGCCAGCGAGCGGGAGACCGTGCTCGGGGCGCTCGCCCACCAGGAGGTACCGTTCAACCTCCTCGCCCAAAGGCTGGGCGCGCAACCGACGGCCACGGCCAATCCGCTCTTCCAGGTGGGCCTTACCTTCGGTGCCGCGGCGATGGCGCCGACGGCGAGTCACGAGCTCGCCGGGCTCAGCTGCCAGCCCTTCCCGATCGCTGCCGAACGCTCGCAGTTCGAGCTCAACCTCAACCTTTCCGACCTCGGCGGCGAGATCCGCGGCAGCTGGCAATACGCCACCGACCTCTTCGACCGCGCCACGGTGGAGGCGATCGCCGAGGCCTTCGCGCAGGTGCTCGCGGCGGTGGCGGGCAGCGAGGACGTGGCGCTCACGAGCCTTGCTGCCTTGGTCGCCGAGCGCTTCGCCCGCCGCCGCCAGGAGGCCGCCGAACAGCTGGCGAGCGCCGCGAGCTCGAAACTGCGGCTGGCCCGCCGCAAGCCGCACCGGGTGGAGGGCGACGAACGCGCTCCGGCCGGCTCGGCGCACTGAGATGAAGGAGGACCAACGATGACGGCACCAGAGCTCGTACGACGACCCCGGCGCGCTGTCGTGGTGAGCAGCGGGGACCTGGTGGAAGAGAGCTGGCTCAATGAGCAGCACCTGCCGCTCGTCTTGAGCCCGCGGGGCACTGCGCTCGACCTGGTGAGCTGGGCGAGCGCCAACCGCGAGCGGCTGGAGGCGGCCGTGCGCCAGCACGGCGGCGTGCTGCTGCGGGGCTTCGAGGTGAGCGGCCTGGCGCAGTTCGAGCGCTTCATCGCCGAGGTGGCCGGCGGCGCCCTCGAATACAAGGAGCGCTCGTCACCGCGCTCCCAAGTGCAGGGCAACATCTACACCTCGACCGACTACCCGGCCCACCAGGAGATTTTTCTCCACAACGAGAACTCCTATCAGCACACCTGGCCGCTGCGGATCTTCTTCTGCTGCGTGACGGCCCCGGCCGAAGGTGGGGAAACACCGCTCGCCGACTGCCGCCGCGTCTACCAACGGCTGTCGCCGGCGACGCGGGCTCGCTTCGGCGAGCACGGTTGGGCCTATGTGCGCAACTTCGGGGACGGTCTCGGGCTCGACTGGCGAACGGTGTTCCAGACGGAAGACCACGCAGCGATCGCGGACTACTGCCGGCAGCGGGGCATCGAGGTGGAGTGGAAGCCGGGCAACCGCCTGCGCACCCGGGCGGTGCGGCGGGCCTTCGTCGAGCATCCCGAGACGGGTGAGCCGGTGTGGTTCAACCACGCCACCTTCTTCCACGTCTCGACCCTGCCGCCCGAGCTTCGCGAGCCTCTTCTGGCGCAGTTTGGCACGCAAGACCTGCCGACGAACACCTATTACGGTGACGGCGAGGAGATCGCGCCGGCGACGCTCGAGGAGTTGCGCGCCGCCTACCACGCCGAGACGGTGGCCTTCCCGTGGCAGGTGAACGACGTGCTGATGCTGGACAACATGCTGGTGGCGCACGGGCGGCGGCCGTTCCGCGGCGAGCGCAAGGTGGTGGTGGGAATGGGGCGGCCCTGCAGCTGGGAGCAGCTGGGTTGAGGACCGGGAAGGGATGACGCACGTGGAGACCGTGAGCACGCTCGAGGGCTTCCGTCTGGCGCCGCAGCAGCAGCGCGCCTGGGCCCTGCAGACGGAGGCGACAGCACCCGCTGGCCGTTGCGGGGTGGCGGTGCAGCTCGCCGGGACGGTGACGCCCGCAGCGCTCCGCGAGGCCTTGACGACCCTGGCCGAGCGCCACGAGGTGCTGCGCACGACGTTCGCGGCCCTGCCCGGGATGACCGAGGCCGTACAGGTGATCGCCGGCTCGGCGGTGCCCAGCCTGGAGGTGCGCGAAGGGCCGCCGGTGACCGCCGACGAGCTCCTCGCCGAGGCCCTCGGTCGCCCCCTCGACCTTGGCCGCGGGCCGCTCTTCGCCGCCCTGCTCGCTCCCCTCGCCAACGGCCTCCAGTGCCTGGTGATCGCGGCCCCGGCGCTGGTCGTCGACAGTCGCAGCCTGCTCCTCCTGGTGGGCGAGCTCGCCCGCCTGGTCGCCCGCGAGGAGCTCGCCGAGCCGGAGTGGCAATACGCCGACCTCGCCGAGTGGCAGAACGAGCTGCTGGAAGCGGCGGAGACGGCCGAAGGTCGCGACTTCTGGCACCGCCAGCTCGCCGCCACCTCACGCCAGGGCGCGCTGCCGCAGGAGCTGCTGGCACCAGAGGCCGCCGGCTTCGCCCCGGCGAGCCGCGCTCTCCGCGTGCCCTCGGAGGTCGCCGCCGCCGTCGCCGCGGCCGCGGCTGCGGCCGGGGAGAGGGCCGGGGTGCTCTGGCTCGCCTGCTGGACGAGCCTCCTCGCCCGCCTGGGCGACGGCGGCGCGCAAGGACACGCCGTCGTCCTCGCCGGCCGGCGCCAGGCCGAGCTCGCCGCCGCCGTGGGCCCGCTCGAGCGCAGCCTGCCGCTGCGCCTCCCTCCCCTCGGGCCGGCCACGAACGTCGTCGAGGTCTGCCGCCACCTGGCGAGCGAGCTGGCCACCCTCGAGCGCTGGCAGGAGGTCTTCGCCTGGCCGCTCGCCCACCCGCTGCCGTGCCAGCCGTTCGCCTTCGACGAGCTGGTCGCCGGCGAGGCCTGGCCGGCCGGCTGGCACCCGCTCCTCGTGCGCTCCTACGCCGAGCCCTGCAAGCTGCGGCTGTCGCTCTTCGCACCCGCCGCCGGCGAGACCAGCGAGCTCCTCGCCGAGATCACCTACGACCGCAACCTCTACGGCGAGGCCGATGCCGACCGCCTGCTCACCCAGCTGGTCGCCAGCGCGGCGAGCGCCGCGGAGAGGCCCACAGCACCGCTCGCCGCGCTGGACCTGGCGAGCCCGGAGGAGGCGCGGTCCTGCCGCGCAGAGCTCGGCCGGGGCGCCGACCTCGCCGGCACGGACCGCCTGCTGCACGAGGTCTTCTTCGCCCGTGCCGCCGCCTGCCCGGAAGCCATCGCCGTCGAGCTGAGCGACGTGCAGCTGTCGTATGCAGCCGTCGCCGCCGCGTGCAGCGGCCTCGCCGGGCGCCTCCGCGAGCTCGGCGTCGGGCCCGAGGTCACCGTCGGCGTCGCCGCCGAGCGGTCGCCCGAGCTGGTGATCGGCGTTCTCGCCGTGCTGGCCGCCGGCGGGGCCTACGTGCCGCTCGACCCGGGGTACCCGCTGGCCCGCCGGCTGGCCATGCTGCGCGATGCCGGCGCACCGCTCCTGCTCGCGAGCCGCGGCGAGGCGGACCGCTTCGCCGCGGCAGGCGTCGCCGTCCACGAGCTGACGGCGCTGCTGGCGGCAGCTCCCCGGGCCGGCACGCCGCCACCCGGCGGCGGCTCGACGGCGCAGCTCGCCTACGTGATCTACACCTCGGGCTCGACCGGCACCCCGAAGGGCGTGATGGTCAGCCATCGGGCGATCGCCAACCGCCTGCTGTGGATGCTCGCCGCGCTGCCCATCGACGCCGGCGACCGCGTTCTGCAGCGCACGCCGCTTTCGTTCGACGCCGCCCTCTGGGAGCTCTTCGTGCCGCTCTTTGCCGGCGCCCGGCTCGTCCTCGCACCGCCGGCGGCCAACCAGGACCTCGGGCAGCTGATCGCGACGCTGGGTGAGCGCCGGGTGAGCGTGCTGCAGCTGGTTCCCACCCTCCTGCGTCTGGTCCTCGAGCTCCCGGGGCTCGGCGAGGCGACGGCCTTGCGGCTGCTCTTCTGCGGCGGCGAAGCCTTGCCGATGGAGCTGGCCGAGCGGGCGGCGGCGGTGCTGCCGGTCGCCGTTCACAACCTCTATGGACCGACCGAGGCGGCGATCGACGTCGCCCACTGGCCCTGGCAGGCGGGGTGCCGCCAGCGCAGCGTGCCGATCGGCCGGCCGCTCCCCAACGTCGAGCTCCTCGTCCTCGACGCGACGGGGCGGCCCAGCGCCATCGGCCTGCCGGGCGAGCTCTTCGCCGGCGGCGTCAACCTCGCCCGCGGCTACCGTGGTCAGCCCGGCCGCACGGCGGAGCGCTTCCTGCCCCACCCCTGGGGGCGCACCGGCGGTGAGCGCCTCTACCGCACCGGCGACCTCGCCCGCTGGCGGCCGGACGGCGCCCTGGTCTACCTCGGTCGCGGCGACCAGCAGGTCAAGGTCCACGGCGTGCGAGTGGAGCTCGGCGAGGTCGAGCAGGTGCTCAGCAGCCATCCACAGCTCGCCGCGGCGGTCGTCCTGGCCCTGCCGCGGGAGGCCGGCGACCTGCGGCTGGTCGCCTGCGTGGTGCCCGCGGCGGAGCTCGCCGCACCGACGGCCGCCGAGCTGCGCGCCTTCGCCTCCCAGCGTCTGCCCGAGCCGATGGTCCCGGGAGCCTTCGTGACGCTCGCCAGCCTGCCGCGGCTCGCCAACGGCAAGCTCGACCGCTCCCGGCTTGCCGAGCTGGCGGCGACGAGCGAGCCGGAGGAGCGCTATGTCGCGCCGCGTAACGCCACCGAGGCCCTCCTCGCCGAGGTCTGGGCGAGCGTGCTGCGGCAGCCTCGCGTCGGCGTCGAGGACGACTTTTTCGCCCTCGGTGGCGACTCGATCCGCAGCCTACAGCTGGTCGCCCGCCTGGCCCAGCGCGGCCTGCAGCTGACCCCGGCGCAAGTGCTCTCGCACAGCACCATCGCCGAGCTCGCCGCCCTCGCCACCCCGGTCGCCATGGCGGCGGCCGCGCCGGCTGCCGACCTCGCTGCCGCCTCGGCCACGCTGCGGCAGCTCAGTCAGGAGGAGGAGGCGACCCTCGCCCGGCGCTACGGCGAGATCGAAGACGCCTTCGTGTTGACGCCGATCCAGGCCGGGATGCTGTTCGAGACCCTGCGCATGGCCGACGCCGCGAGCTACCACTCGCAGCTCGCCTGCACGCTCGCGGGCGAGCTCGACCCGGCGCTGCTGCGCACCGCCTGGCAAAGCGTCATCGACCGCCACCCGACGCTGCGCACCGCCTTCGTCTGGGAGGGCCTTGCGACGCCGCACCAGGTGGTGTTGCCCCACCTCGAGGCGAGCTGGTCGGAAGAGGACTGGCGGCAGCTGCCGGCGGCCGAGCAAGAGGCGCGCTTCGCCGCGCTGTGGGCGGCCGATCGCGCGGCCGGTTTCGACCTCGCGCGGCCTCCCTTGCTGCGCCTCCGCCTCGTCCACCTCGCACCGGCGCGCCACCGCCTGCTGGTCAGCCATCACCACCTGCTCCTCGACGGCTTCTCCTTCCCGGTCCTTCTCGGCGACCTGGCACGCGCCTTCCACGACCTGCAGCGGGGAGAGCAGCCGACCCTGCCACCGGCGGTGCCGTATCGGCGCTACGTCGAGTGGCTGGCGAGCCTCGATCGCAGCGGCGAGGAGGCAGCCTGGCGCCGCTACCTGGGTGGTTTGCGGGCAGCGACGCGGCTCGGCATCGAACGCTCGGAGGCGGAGCAGGCCAGCGAAGGCCCCGGCTTCGAGTTCCACCAGGAGCGCCTCTCGGCGGCGACCACCGCCGCCCTCGGTGAGCTCGCCCAACGCCTCCGGGTGACCCTCAACACGCTCATCCAGGGTGCCTGGGCCCTCCTCCTCGCGGCGCGCCAGGGCGCCTCCGAGGTGGTTTTCGGGAGCACCGTCTCGGGCCGTCCGCCGGAGCTCGCCGGGGTCGAGGAGATCCTCGGCGTCTTCCTCAACACCCTGCCGCTGCGGGTGGCCGTGCCTCCCGAGGAGCGCCTGGACGCCTGGCTGCAGGACCTCCTCGCCCGCAACCTCGAGCTGCGCCGGCACGAGCATGCGCCGCTCGCGGACATCCAGCGCTGGAGTGGGCTGCCGCGCGGGCAGCGCCTCTTCGAGTGCATCGTCGTCGTCGAGAACCTCCCGGAGGCGACGGCCGCCGAGGCCTCGTCGCTCGAGATCGTCGAGCTCACCGCGCTGACCCCCAACAACTATCCCTTCACCCTCAAGGTCTCGCCCGGCGAGCGGCTGGGCCTCGGCAGCCTCTACGACCGCCGGCGCTACCGGGCGGCGGACGTCGCCGCCCTGCTCGCTCAGCTGCGCGAGACGCTCGATGCCTTGCTCGCCAACCCCGCAGCGCGGCTCGGCGACCTGCAGAAGGCCCTCGTGAGAGAAAGGAGCACCGCCTTGAAGGCAGGCAAAGCGCAGTTCGGAGCCTCGTTCCGGCAGTTCCAGGCCACCGCCCCTCAGGAGGGGTCGCGCGAGCTGGTGCGCAAGCGGCCGGTGGCGGCCGGGGCCTTCCCCCTGGTGATCGAACCGGTCGTCCCCGACGTCGACCTGGTGAGCTGGGCGGCGAGTCACCGTGAGGAGCTCGACCGCGACCTCGACACCCATGGTGCGCTCTGGCTGCGCGGCTTCAAGGTCGCCGGCGGCGCCGAGCTGGCGCGCTTCGCCGAGGTGGTCTGCGACCGCCTGTTCGAGGACTATGGCGACCTGCCGGCCCCCGGCGACGGCACCGAGAAGGTCTACGGCGCCACCCCCTACCCGGCCGACCGCACCATCCTCTTCCACAACGAGGCCTCGCACACGCCGCGCTGGCCCCGCAAGCAAATGTTCCTCTGCGTGGTGAAGGCCGAGGAAGGAGGCGAGACCGTGCTCGCCGACGGCCGCGAGGTGCTGCGGCAGCTGCGGCCGGAGCTGCGCGAGCGCTTCGAACGGCTCGGCCTCAGCTACCTGCGCAACTTCGTCGAGCACCTCGATGTGCGCTGGCAGGACTTCTTCCACACCGAGGACCGGGCGGCCGTCGAGGCGCGCTGCCGGCAGGCGGGCGTGGACTGCGAGTGGCGCCCGGACGGCTCGCTGCGCCTGCGCAACGCGGCGCCGGCCGTCGTCACCCACCCACGGACGGGCGAACGGCTGTGGTTCAACCAGATCCAGCTCCATCACGTCTCCTGCCTCGACCCGCAGACGCGCGCTTCGCTGAGCGAGGTCTTCGCTCCCGACGAGCTGCCACGCCACGTCTTCTTCGGCGACGGCTCGGCGATCAGCGACGACGAGGTCGCCGAGGTCGGCCGTGCCCTCGACGCCTCGTCCATCGAGCTGCTGATGGCGGAAGGCGACCTGGTGCTGGTCGACAACATCCGCGTCGCCCACTGCCGCAAGCCCTACCGCGGCGAACGGCGGGTGCTGGTGGCGATGGGCGAGCCGTGCTCTCGCGAGGACGCAGCGGCCGGATAGGCCACGACGGGTGAGGCCACGGCACGACAACCAGGATCGACGACATCTCGGGAATGGCGATGACAGGCATCCGCAGCACACCGCAACAACGACAGCTGACCGCGCTCGCCGCGGCGAGCCCCTACGTCGTCCAGCGCTGGGGGCCGGCAGGCCGAGAGTTGACCGCCGAAGCCTGGCGGCAGGCCCTCTTGGTAGCGCTGGCTCGCCACCCGGTGTTGCGGACCCGGCTGCGGTCCGCCCCCGGGTTCAAGGTCCCCCTGCAGGTGGTCGAGGACTCCCCGACCCTCGCCTGGCGGGAGGTGGACGGCGAGCTCGCCAACGTCGCCAGCGCGGAGCGTCAACAGCCGTTCGACCTCGCCGCTGGCGCGCTGGTGCGCGGCGCCTGGGTCCGCGGTGCCGGCGGTGATGGCTGGGTGCTGACCTTGCCGGCCGCGAACGCGGACCTGGCGAGCCTCGACGCCTTGCTCGCCGGGCTGCCCGCCGGCTTGCCAGCCGCGACGAGCCCAATGCCGCCAGCCCCGGAGGCGAGCTTCGGCCAGGTGGCCGAGTGGCAGGCGGAGCTGCTGGCGAACGAGGAACCCGCCGCAGAGGTGGCCGCCGAATGGCGGCGCGCGCTCGCCGAGGCCGCCGCTGGGCGCCTGCCGTTCGACCACGGGGATGGCCAGGCCTCCCCGCCGGCGCTGACCTGGACGCCGCTCAGCGCGCGAGAGAGCGAGGCGCTCGCGCGGCTCGCCGCCGCCACCGGTGCTTCCCCCTCGACGGTCCTCCTCACCGCCTGGCACGTCCTGCTGGCGCTCCTCGCGGCGCCGTCTCCCGCCGCTGGCGAGGGCCTCGTCTCGGTGGTGGCCACGGCCGTTCCCGGCCGCGTCTTTGCGGAGATCGCCGGCGTGCTCGGCCCGCTCGACGCCTTGCTCCCGGTCCGCGGCCGGCTGCATCGCGACCTCCGCTTCGCCGAGGCCGTCGAGCGGGTCGCGGCCGCCACGGCGGAAGCAGCGGAGAACCAGCCCTTCTTCAGCCCCGAGCTCTACCCCGGCCGGCCCCTCTACGGCTTCGAGAGCGAGCCCGCCGACGAGGCCGACGGCACGGTGGAAGCCGGCTGCTTTGCCTGGCGACAGGACCTCCACCTCAAGCTGGCGCCGCGCCTGGGGGGGCGCCGGCCGGGCCTGGCGCTCTACTACGCGACCGCTGCCGTGGCGACGCCGGAGGCCGAGCGCCTGCTCGCCGGGCTCGGCGAGCTGCTCGTCGCGGCGACCCCCGAGAGCCGCCTCGGCCGTCTCCAGCTCGTGCCGGCGGCGGACCGCGAACGTCTCGCCGAGCTCAGCGCCGGCGCACCGCTCGCCGAGGTGCCGGCGCCGGTTGGCCGTCAGATCGCTGAGGCCGCCCGCCGCCACCCGCGGCGCCCGGCGGTCGTCATGGCCGGTGAGACGCTCCCCTATGGCGAGCTCATGGTGGCCGCGCAGGCGGTCGCCGCCGCCCTCCTCGCGCAGGGCCTCGAGCCCGAGGAGCGCGTGGCGGTCCCCGCCGAACGCAGCCCGGACGCCGTGGTGGCTCTCCTCGGAGTGCTCCTGGCCGGCGGTGCCTACCTGCCCCTCGACCGCTCCTGGCCCGACGAGCGTCAAGCCCTCCTGGCCGCCGAAGCGGGGGTCCGGCTGAGCGTCGGCGCAGGGCCGGCGCCGGCGGCGCTCGCGCCACGGCTGGTCGCGCACCTCGACGTCGCGGCGCTGCGGGCCACTGCCGACGCTGCGGCGCCGGTCGCCGCCGGCCCCGACCCTCTCCCCGCGCAACTCGCCTACGTGCTCTTCACCTCCGGCTCGACCGGGCGCCCCAAGGGCGTCGGTGTCGAGCACCGCCAGCTCAGCCAGTACGTGGCGGCGGTCAGCCAACGGCTTGGGCTGACCGGCGAACGTTCCTACGCCTTGACCTCGACCCTCGCCGCCGACCTCGGCCTGACCATGCTCTTCCCGGCCCTCACCCTCGGCGGCACGTTGCACCTGGTTCCCGAGGCCACCGCCGCCGACGCCGCGGCCTTCGCTGCGCTGATGCAAGCCGCCGGGATCGAGGTGCTGAAGATCGTCCCCTCGCACCTGGAGGCCTTGCTGAGCCACGAGCGGCCCGCCGAGGTGCTGCCGCGCCGGCTGCTCGTCCTCGGCGGCGAAGCGGCGAGCCCGCGCCTGCTGGCGCTGCTCGCGGCCCACCTCCCGGCCGGTGCCGCCCTCGCCAACCACTACGGGCCCACCGAGACGACGGTGGGGGTGACCGCCGACCGCGTCGAGGGGCCAGCGTTCGCTTCGACGCCGCTGTCGCTGGGGCGGCCGCTCGCCGGGGTCAGCCTGCATCTCCTCGCCGACGGCCTGCCGGTGCCGTTCTGGGCCGCCGGCGAGCTCGCGATCGGCGGCGCAAGCGTCAGCCGCGGCTATCTCGGCCGCCCACGCGCCACCGCCGAGCGCTTCCGGCCCGACCCCTTCGCGGGCTCGCCCGGCGCCCGCCTCTACCTGACCGGAGACCTCGGGAGGCGCCGGCCGGATGGTCATCTGCAGTTCCTCGGCCGGCGCGACCAGCAGGTCAAGGTCCGCGGCTTCCGCATCGAGACCGGGGAGATCGCCGCCGCTCTGACCAGCCACCCGGAGGTGCGTGAGGCCGTGGTGGTGCTGCGCGACGACGAGCTCGTGGGCTACTACGTCGTCGGTTCGACGGCGCGGGTGAGCCCTGGCGAGCTGGCGGCGCGGCTCGCCGCACAGCTTCCCGCGCCGCTGCTGCCGGCCGCCCTGGTACCGCTTGCCGCCCTGCCGCTCACCGCCAACGGCAAGCTCGACCGCGCGGCGCTGCCGGCGCCCGAGACGCGGACCGCCGAGCGCCGCGCGCCGGTGCCACCGCGCGACGACCTCGACGAGCTGGTGGCCGGCCAGTGGCGGGCCGTGCTGAAGCGTGAGGACGTCGGTATCGACGACGACTTCTTCGCCCTCGGCGGCCACTCCCTGCTCGCCACCCAGCTGCTCTCACGGCTGCGCGGTGCCTTCACCCTCGAGCTGCCGATGCGGGTGATCTTCGACGGCCCCACCGTGCGCCAGCTGGCCGCGGCGATCGAGGCCTTGGAGCCGGAGCCCGGCTATGCGCGCAAGGTGGCGGCGGCGCATGGGCGTCTTGCCCGGCTCTCCGACCAGGAGGTCGAGGCGTTGCTGGCGGCCGAGAACGAGGCGCCGCGATGAGCGAGCTGGCGACCACCACCGACGAGCGCCGCCAGCGCCTGCTCGCCAAGCTCCTCGCGGCCGAGGGTCTGAGCGCCGCGCGCGCCGACGGTCCGCGGCCACGCCCGCAGCCGGACGAGCCCGCCGAACTGTCCTTCGCGCAGGAGCGTTTGTGGTTCCTCGATCAGCTGGCCCCCGGCAACCCGGTCTACCACGTGCCGGCACCGATGCGGGTGCGGGGCAGCCTGGTCCTCGCCGACCTCGCCGCCGCGCTCACCGGCCTCTGCCGCCGCCACGAGGTGCTGCGCACCACCTTCGAGGCCACGAGCGGCGTGCCGCGGCAACGAGTGGTCCCTTGCCGGCGGCTACCGACGCCGCTGATCGACCTCGGCGCTCTGCCTGCCGCGGCGCGCGAGCAGACGCTCCGCGAGCTCGCCGCCCGCGAGCAGCGGCGGCCCTTCTCGCTCGGCCGCGGCCCCTTGCTCCGGGCCTGCTGCGTGCGCCTCGGCGAGAGCGAGCACGGCGTGCTGCTGACCCTCCACCACATCATCTCGGACCGCTGGTCCCGCGAGGTGCTGATCGCCGAGCTCGCCGCCCTCTACGCCGCCGGCGGCAGCGCCACCCAGGCCGGCCTGCCACCCCTGCCCGTGCAGTACGCCGACTTCGCCGCCTGGCAGCGCGCAGCGCTGAGCGGCCCGGCGCTCGCCGCCCAGCTCGCCTACTGGCGGCAGGCCCTCGCCGGCTGCGAGCCGCTGGAGCTGCCCACCGACCGGCCACGGCCCGCCGAGCTGGGGCCTGCCGGCGGGCGGGTGCGGATCCGCCTGCCCGCGCCGCTGACCGCGGCCCTGCGCCGCCTCGCCGAGAGCGAGCGCGCCACGCTCTTCATGGTCCTCCTGGCGGCGCTGCAGATCGTCCTCCACCGCTGGTCGGGGCAGACCTCGTTCGCCGTCGGCTCGCCGATCGCCAACCGCACGCGGCCGGAGATCGAGGGCCTGATCGGCTTCTTCGTCAACACCCTCGCCTTGAGGGCCGACCTCGCGGGCAACCCCAGCGGCCGGACGCTCGTCCGCCGCTGTCGTGAGACCGCCCTCGGCGCCTTCGCGCACCAGGACCTGCCCTTCGAAAAGTTGATCCACGAGCTGGAGGTCCCGCGCGACCTCTCCCGCACGCCGCTCTTCCAGGTGGTGCTGGCGCTGCAGAATGTGCCGCCGCTCACCGCCGCGAGCAGCGAGCTCGCGATCGAGCCGCTGCCCGTCGACGACGGCACGGCGAAGTTCGAGCTCACCCTGCTGCTCGAGGACGGCCCAGCCCTCCACGGCGCCCTCGAATACAGCAGCGACCTCTTCGATCGCACCACCGCCAGGCGCCTGACGGAGCACCTGCTGGTCGCCGCCGAGGCCCTGGCGGCCGACCCGGAGCGAGCCATCGCGGCGCTGCCGCTGCTGACCCCGGCCGAGCGCCAGCTGCTCTGCGGTGAGCACACTGCAAGCCACGCGCTGCCGCTCCCGGCGCCGCTCTTGAGCCGCCTCTTCGAGCTGCAAGCGGCCGCCCGCCCAGACGCCGTGGCGCTCAGCGCCGAGGGTAAGCTCGAGAGCTACGGCGGGCTCGACGCGGCCGCCAACCGTATCGCCCACCGGCTGCGCGCCGGCGGCGTCGGCCCGGAGTCCCTCGTGGGGCTGGTCTGTGAGCGTGGCCCGGAGCTCGTCGCGGCGATCCTCGGCACCCTCAAGGCGGGCGGCGCCTACGTGCCGATCGACCCGACCTACCCGGCCGAGCGCATCGAGCTCCTGCTCCGCGACTCCGGCGCGGTGGCCCTGCTCACCGCCGGCACGGTCCCCGAGCTGCCGCCGGGGCCAGCCACCGTCCTTGCCCTGGCGGGGCTCGCCGGCAGCGCAGGCCCCGACCCCGGCCCCCCCGAGTCGCGGGCAGAGGCCACCAACGCCGCCTACGTCATCTACACCTCGGGGTCGACCGGCACGCCCAAGGGCGTCGTCGTGCAGCACGCCGAGGTCCTCCGCCTGCTGGGCTCGACGGCCCAGTGGTTCGCGCCGGGGCCGGCGGACGTCTGGACCCTCTTCCATTCTTACGCCTTCGACTTCTCGGTCTGGGAGCTCTGGGGAGCGCTCGGCTTCGGCGGCCGCCTCGCCGTCGTGCCCTACCTCACCAGCCGGGAGCCGGCGGCCTTCTTGGCGCTGCTCGCCCGCGAACGGGTGAGCCTGCTCAACCAGACCCCCTCGGCCTTCCGCCAGCTGGTGCAGGCGGAGCAGGCAGAGCCGACGGCCCTCGCCCTGCGCTGCGTGATCTTCGGCGGCGAGGCCCTCTCGCCCGCCGCGCTGGCACCGTGGATCGCCCGCTACGGCACCGCAAGACCGGCCCTGGTCAACATGTACGGCATCACCGAGACGACCGTGCACGTGACCTACCGGCCGATCGGCGGCCACGACCTGGCGGCGGCGACCGGCAGCCCGATCGGCGTTGCCATCCCGGACCTCCAGCTCTTCGTCCTCGACCGGCGAGGCCGGCCAGCCCCGCTGGGCGTCCCCGGCGAGCTCTGCGTCGCCGGGCCTGGCCTCGCCCGCGGCTACCTCAAGCGCCCGGCGCTCACCGCCAGCCGCTTCGTGCCCCACCCCTGGGGCCAACTGCCCGGGGCCGCCGGGGACCGCCTCTACCGTTCCGGCGACCTCGGTCGCCGCCGGGCGAACGGCGAGGTCGAGCACCTCGGCCGGATCGACAAACAGGTGAAGGTGCGCGGCTTTCGGATCGAGCCGGCGGAGATCGAGGCCGCCCTGCGCCGCCACCCGGCGATCACCGAGGCGGTGGTGGTGGTGAGGAGCGAGACCACCGGCGATGCCAGCCTGGTCGCCTACCTGGTGCCGGGGGAGGGCGCCCTGCCGGAGCTCGGCGAGCTGCGGGGTTTCTTGCGGCAGAGCCTGCCGGAGCCCCTGGTGCCGGCCTACTTCGTCCCCCTGGACGCCCTGCCGCTCACCGCCCACGGCAAGCTCGACGCCAGCCGGCTGCCCGCTGCGACCGGCGAACGGCCGAGCCTGGCCGCCGCCTACGAGCCGCCATCGACGCCGTTCGAGGAGGTGCTGGCGGCGGTCTGGGGCCACGCCCTCGAGCTCGATCGGGTCGGGGCCGGTGACAACTTCTTCGAGCTCGGCGGCGACTCGATCCGGGCGGTGCGGGTGCTGGCGCTCGCTCGCGAGCGCGGCCTCGAGCTCGAGCTCCAGGACCTCTTCCGGCATCAGACCCTGGCCGAGCTGGCGCGCCACGCCCGGCGCGAAGACGCCGCGGACGCCGAGACGACGCGGCCCCAGGCCTTCGAGCTGGTGACCGCCAGCGACCTCGCCCGCCTGCCTCCCGACCTCGTGGACGCCTATCCGCTCAGCGGACTGCAGGCCGGGATGATCTACCACATGGACCTGCAGCCGGCGAGCCCCGTCTACCACAACGTCAACAGCTACGCGCTGGCGCTGCCGTTCGACGCGGTGGCCTTCCGCCGGGCCGTCGACGCCGTCGTCGCCCGCCATCCGATCCTCCGCACCGGCTTCGACCTCACGCATTTCAGCGAGCCGTTGCAGCTCGTCCACCGCGAAGCGAGCCTCGAGATCAGCGTGGTCGACCTGCGCGGGGAGCCAGCCGGCGAGCAGCGCGCGGCCTTGCTGGCGCTGCGCGAGGCCGAGATCCAACGCCGCTTTGACCTCCTGCGGCCGCCGCTGCTGCGCTTCCACGTCCACCGGCTGAGCGACGAGGTTTTCCAGCTCACGCTGACCGAGTTCCACCCCATCCTCGACGGCTGGAGCCTGCAGAGCACGCTGGCCGAGATCTTCGACAACTACCGCGCCCTCTTGGCCGGCGGACCGTTGCCGGCCCGGCCGGAGCTGCGCAGCTCGCTGCGCCAGTTCGTCCACCTCGAACGGCAGGCGGCGGCTTCCGAGACCTCCCGTCGCTTCTGGCACGAGCTGCTCGCGGGCTACCGCGTCCCCGAGCTGCCTCGCCGCGCCCCCGGCGAAGACCGCCAGGGTGGTCCCCGGGTGGTCCTCGCCCCGACGCCGATTCCCGCCGACGTCTCCGACCGCCTGCGCCAGCTCTCCCGCGCCGCCGCCGTGCCGCTCAAGAGCGTCCTCCTGGCCGCCCACCTGAAGGCCCTGAGCCTGGCGACGGGTGAGGAAGACCTCCTCGGTGGGCTCGCCTCGCACGGTCGCCCGGAGGAACCGGATGGCGACCAGGTGCGTGGCCTCTTCCTCAACACCTTGCCCTTCCGGCTAGAGCTGGCGCCGGGAAGCTGGCAGGAGCTCGCCCGCCAGGTCTACCGCCGCGAGGTCGAGGTCCTTCCCCACCGCCGGTATCCGCTCGGGCTGATCCAGGAGTGGGCCGGCCGCCAGCCCCTCTTCGAGACGCAGTTCAACTACGTCCACTTTCATGTCCTCGGCGAGGCGGCCGCGGGGGCCCGGCCGGTGACGGCCCTGGCCAGCCTCAACTCCGAGGAGACCCATTTCGCGCTGGTCGCCGGCTTCGGCGCCGCGGTGGCCGATGGGCAGGTCTATCTGCACCTCTACTGCGATCGCGACGTCTTCGACGACGCCCAGGTCGCTGCCTTGGGGGCGACCTACATCGCCGTGCTGGAGGCGATGGCGGCAGATGGCGAGGCCCGTCACGAGCTCTTCACCACCGTCGACGACGAGCCCGTCGTGGCGACCTCGATCCCCATGCCGGCCGACCATCTGGCAGCGCAGGCTCCGTGGTGGCAGCGATTGGCGAGCCACCCCGCCGGCGTCGCGTGCGGCGAGGCCGTTTCGGGCCTGCCGGCGGCGGTCGTGGGCGTCGCCGAGGTCGCCGCCCACGCCAGCCTCCAGCAGCGCCGGTTGGCGGCGGCCGGCGTCGGGCCGGGGAGCGTCGTCGGCCTCGCCGGCGTGCCCGGCCTCGACCTGCTCGGCGCCTTCGCGGCCAGCCAGGCATTGGGGGCGCAGGTGCTCCTCGCCGACGCCGCGGCACCCGCCGCGGTCCGTGCCGCCCTGGCCGGCCAGCTGGCTGCCAGGGGCGAACGGCCGGTCTGGCTTGGCGACTGGCCCGAGGATGCCGAGCCCCAAGATGCCGGGCCCCAAATTGCCGAGCCTCAAGATGCCCGGCCTGACGGAGCGCCGCCGGCAACCGCCTTCGACCCACGGCAGAGCGCCGCCGCGGCCGTGTTGGCGCCCGTTGCGGGCGCCGACGGCAGCTTCGATCTCGCCACCATCCCGGCCGCCAGGCTCGACGCCTGGCTTGGCGAGCTGGCAGGGCTGTTGCCGCTGGGGCCGGGCGACACGCTCCTCGCGGCCGGGCCACCAGGGAGCTGGACGGCTGCCTGGCCCTGGCTCCTCGGCCTCGCCGCGGGGGCACGGCTCGTCGTCGAGGAAGCGGCGCTCAGGCTCGACGCTGCCACCCTCGACGCCGCTCTCGGCCGTCACGCCGTCACCATCCTCGCCCTTCCGGGCAGGCTCCTCGCCGGCTTGGTGGCCCGCGCCGCCCCCGGCCGCTGGCCGGCCCTGCGCCGGCTGGTGGTGAGCACCCCGACGCCGCTCACCCCGGGCCTGCTCGCGCAGGCGGTGGCCCGCCTCGGGGCCGAGGTCGTCGAGATCTGGGGCCCGCCGGCCGGACCGCCGGCCGGACCGCCGGCCGCCCTCGTCCGCCGCAGCCAGCCAGGCGGCGAGCCCGCGCGCCTCTGGCAGCCGGGCCATGCCGGCACGCAGGCGCTCGCCGCCTTCGGCCGGCCGGCGCTGCCCGGTGCCCTCGCCGAGGTCTTCTACCAGGGCCAGCCAGCCAGCGACGCTGCCGGCACCTCGGCGGGCAGTGGCCTCGTGGCGACGGGCGAGCTGGTCCGCCGGCGCGCCGAGGGTTGGGAGCGCCTGGGAGCGCGCCGCGGCGCACCCTTGCGCGAAGGGCGGCGCAGCGAAGGGCCGCGGGTGGCCGCGGCACTGTCACGGCGGCCCGGCGTGCTCGACGCCGCGGCCGCCTGGGTGGCGACCGGCGCCGCCGCTCCGCAGCTCGTCGCCTGGGCCGTGGCCGGCGCCGAGGTTTCCTTGCCGGCCGGCGTGTTGGCCGTCGAGTCTTGGCCGCTGACCTGGGACGGCCACCTCGACCTCGACCGCCTGCCCCACCCGGCCCCCGCGGAGGTCCGCGCGGCGCCACCGGTGAGCGACCTCGAACGCGCCATCGCTGCGGTGTGGCAGGAGGTCCTGCAGCGCGACGAGATCGGCCTCCACGAGAACTTCTTTGACCTCGGCGGCAGCAGCCTCAAGATGCTCCAGGCCCATCGCCGCCTGAGCGAGGCCTTGGACCGCAACATCGAGCTGTTGGCGAGCTTCCAGTACCCCACCATTCACCTGCTGGCGACCCACCTGCAGAACGCGGCGCAACCGGCGGCGAGCTTCGAGGCCCAGGAAGACCGGGCCGAAGGCCGCCGCGCCGCGATGAGCCGCCAGCGTCAGCTGCGTCAGGAGAGGCGAGGCTCATGATCACCAAGAAGTCGGGGTTCGATCGCAGCCGCTTGCGCGCCGTCGCGAGCACCCCCAGTGAGGAGTCCCAGCTGGTGCGCTTCGAGGCCTTCGATGGCCATCCACTGCCCCGTCTGGCGGCGCCGGCAGTCCCCGATGTCGAGCTTGCCGCATGGGCCGCTGGCCACGCCGCCGAGGTCGAAGCCGAGCTGCGGCGCTCGGCCGCCGTCCTCTTCCGGGGCTTCGGCATCGACACCCCGGAGCGTCTCGAGGCCTTCGCCAGCCAGCTGTGCGGCGATCTCTTCAACGAGAACGCCGAACACCCCCGCGAGTCGGTCAGCGGCAACGTCTACACGCCGGTCTTCTACCCACCGGAGAAGCTGCTCTACTGGCACAACGAGAACTCGTTCAACCCGAGCTGGCCGCGCAAGATCTTCTTCGCTTGCCACCTGCCGGCGGCGAGCGGCGGCGAGACGCCCCTGGTCGACAGCCGTGAGGTCTATCGCCAGCTGGACCCCGAGGTGCGCCGCCGCTACGAGGAGAAGGGCATCCTCTACCAGCGCACCTACGGCGCCGGCATGGGCCTCGACTGGCAGACGGTGTTCCAGACCGCCGACCGCCAGGTGGTCGAGGCGCGCTGCCGTGCCGGCGGCTTCACCACCGAGTGGCGGGCCGACGGCCGCCTGACCACCCGCTGTGTGCGGCCGGCGGTGGTGCGTCACCCGGTGACCGGCGAGAAGGTCTTCTTCGCCCAGCCCCTGCACTGGCACGTCGCCTGTCTCGAGCCGGAGGTGCGCCGGCAGCTCGAGGCCGCCCTCGGTGCCGACGACATGCCCCGCTCGTGCAGCTACGGCGACGGCGAGCCGATCCCCGATGCCGACATCGCGGCCATGCAGGAGCTCTACACCCGTCTCGAGGTGGCCTATCCCTGGCAGCGGGGGGACGTCGTGCTGGTCGACAACGTGCTCGCTGCGCACGGCCGCCGGCCGTACACCGGCAAGCGGAAGATCCTCGTCGCGCTCGGCGAGATGACGCGCTTCGACGAGGTCGAGGGGATGAGCGCGGGAGGGGCCCGGTGAGCGAGGCCCTGGCAGCGCCCCCCGGCGTCGAGATCGGCCTGTCGCGCCAGCAGCGCCGGCGCTGGGCCCTCCTGCAGCAGGGTGAGCCGCTCTCCGTCGCCGCCACGTTGCGGGTCCGGGGCACCCTGCGCCAGCCGGAGCTCGCCGCCGCGGCCGAGCGCGTCGCGGCCCGGCACGGCATCCTCGCGACGAGCTTCGTCGAGCACCCGGGGCTGCGCCTGCCGCGGCAGCGGCTGGGGCCCGAGCCAGCCGTGAGCTGGCAGGACGCCGCCGCCCAAGCCGCCGGTGGTGGTGCCGCTTCCAATGCCGAGGCCACCTTGCAGCAAGCCGCACTGCGCCTGGCACTGGCTGCCGGTGGTGACGGCGAGGCGCTGCTCAGCCTTCACTTCTCGCCGCTCGCAGCCGATGCCGAGAGCCTGCAGCTGTTCGCCCGCGAGCTGGTCGCGGAGCTCGCCGGCGGGCCGGCCGGCGCGGCGCGGAGCGCCCCCGAGCCGGTGCAGTACGCCGAGTTCGTAGCCTGGCAGGACGAGCTTGCCGCGGACCCCGCGGCCGGCGCCGCAGCAGCGATCTTCCGGCGGCCCGCGCTGCTGGCGGCACAGCGCTTTCGGCTGGCCGCCGCCGGCAGCACCACCAGCGGCCGCGAGGCCCGTGAGCTCGACCTCAGCGCCGCCGACACCGCGGCCCTCGAACGGCTGGCGGCGAGCCTCGAGGTCGAGATGGCGAGCGTGCTCCTCGCCGGCTGGCAAGCCGTGCTGCTGCGCCTCGCCGAAGAGCCGCCGGTCGCCGTCGCCGAGCTCTTCGACGGCCGGCCCTTCGAAGAGCTCGGCGAGAGCCTGGGGCCTTTCTCTCTGGCCGTCCCCATCCTTGCCCCGTTCGGCGCCGCGAGCCCGTTCGCCGACGCCTGCCGGGCCATCGAAGCGGCGCGCGTCGAGGCGGCCAGCGCTCAGGAGAGCTTCGCCCTCACCGTGGGCGAGGAGGCCGGCGAGCCCCACGCCGCTCTGTTCGTCGTCGAGGATTGGTCGCCGCCGATCCGCGGCGCCGGCCTCGAGCTGCAGTGGGCCACCGCCGACTGCCGGACCGAGGCGAGCGCCCTCTGCCTCGCGGCCCGCCGTTGGCCTGCAGGCTGGCGACTCACTCTCGACTGGGACAGCGCTGCCTTGTCGCTGCGAGACGGCGAGGAGCTGACCGCCGCGCTCGTCGCCCTGCTGCGCGCCGCGGCCGCAGCACCGGCGACGGTGGTCGGCCGCCTGCCCCTCCTCGCCGCGGCCGCCCAGGAACGTCTCGCGGCTTGCCTGGCACCAGCTGCCACGCCCGCTCCCTTTGCGTCGCTTCCCGCGCTCCTCACCGCGGCGGTGGCGCGGCAGCCGGCAGCGACCGCCCTCTGCGACGGTCAGCGCCAGCTCAGCTTTGCCGAGCTCGAAGCCCGGGCGGCCTCTCTCGCCTTCCGCCTGCAGCGCCAGGGGATCGGGCTCGAGGCGCGGGTGGGCGTGGCGGTCTCCGATCCCCTGGCCATGGGGGTCGCCCTCCTCGGCGTGCTCAAGGCCGGTGCGGCCTACGTCCCCGTCGACCCCAGCTACCCGGCGGAGCGCGCTCGCTATGTGCTGGCGGACGCCGGCGTCGCGCTGCTGCTCGCCGACGAGGCGCAGCTCACACGCCTGCCGGACCTCGCGGCGCCGGTGCTGCACGTCGAGCCGCTCGCGGCGGTGGAAGCAGACAGCGCGACGACCGCAGAGCGGCTTCCTGAGGTCTTGCCAGAGAGCCTCGCCTACGTCCTCTACACCTCGGGCTCGACGGGCCGACCGAAGGGCGTCGCCGTGACCCATCGCGGCCTCACCAACTACCTGCGCTGGGCCGTCGAGGCCTATCGGCCGGGCGATGGCGACGGTGCCCCCCTGCAGTCGTCGATCGGCTTCGACCTCACGGTGACGGCCCTCTGGGCCCCGTTGCTCGCCGGCCGCAGCGTGCGCTTCCTGCCCGCGGACTCCGCCGTCGAGGCCCTCGCTCTGCTGCTGCGCGAGCGCGGAGGCTTCAGCCTGCTCAAGGCGACGCCCACGCAGCTCAAGCTGCTCGGCGGTTGGCTGCCGCCCGCCGCCCTCGCGGGCCGCACCCGTACCCTGGTGGTCGGCGGTGAGGCCCTGCACGGCCAGGACGTCGCCGCCTGGCGCCAGGGCGATCCAGCCGTGCGGCTGGTCAACGAATACGGTCCCACGGAGACGGTCGTCGGTTGTGCCGTCTACGAGGTGCCGCCCGGGCCGGTACCACCGGGGCCGGTGCCGATCGGCAGGCCGATCGCCAACACCCGGCTCTCCCTGCTCGACCGCCACCTCGAGCCCGTGCCGGCGGGCTACAGCGGCGAGCTCTTCATCGCCGGGGAGGGCGTCGCCCGCGGCTACCACGGCCGGCCGGGCTTGACCGCCGCCCGCTTCCTCCCCGACCCTGCGGCCCGTGAGGCCGGTGCGCGCTGCTACCGCAGCGGCGACCTCGTCCGCTTGGGGCCAGGGGAAGAGCTCGCCTTCCTCGGTCGCGCCGATCGCCAGATCAAGCTCCACGGCCTGCGCGTCGAGCTCGGCGAGATCGAGGCCGTGCTCACCGCCGAGCCCGAGGTCGGCTCATGCGCCGTGGTGGCGCGCACGCTCGGCACGGGCGACGAGCGCCTCGTCGCCTACGTGGTGCCGAAGCCGGGCTGCGAGCTCGACGCCGGCGGCCTGCGCGCCGCGGCCCGCCGGCAGCTGCCCGAGGCCCTGGTGCCGTCGGCCTTCGTCGGCCTCGCAGCGCTGCCCCTCGATGCGCACGGCAAGCTCGAGCTTGCGGCCCTGCCCGAACCGCCACGACGGCGCGGCACCGCCGGCGGCAGCGAGCTCGCGGCCTCGGCGAGCGAGACCGAACGGCAGATCGCCGCCCTCTGGGCCCGGGTGCTCCGGCTCGAGCAGGTCGGCCTGCACGAGAACTTCTTCGACCTCGGCGGCCACTCGTACCTGATGTTCGAGGTCCATCGCGGGCTCGCCGCGCTGGTCGAGCGGGAGGTGCCGATCCTCGGCCTGTTCAGCCACCCGACGGTGAGCAGCCTGGCGAGCTACCTCGCCTCGCTCGACGACGGTGGGGACGGTCACGAAGCGAGCCAGGAGCGCGGCGCCAGCCGGGCCGAGGCGATGCAACGGCAACGGCGGCGGCGGCAGAGCGGGCGCGACGAGCTGCGCAGCGACGGCGGTTCGCCGCCAGGAGGCGGGAGCGCGGGATGAGCCACGAGGAGATGCTGGACCAGCTGGCCGACAGCGCCGACGTCGCCCTCGTCGGGATGGCGATCCGCTTCCCAGGGGCGAGCACGGTCGAAGACTATTGGCGCAACCTGGCCGCCGGCGTCGAGTCGATCACCTTCCTCGCCCCCGAGCCGAGCCCGGCGGCGGCCCTGGTGGAAGGCCCGAGCGAGCCGCTGCGCGTGCGGGCCGGGGGGATCCTCGACGACATCGAGGGTTTCGACGCCGACTTCTTCGGCTTCAGCCGGCGCGAGGCCGAGATCACCGATCCGCAGGTCCGGCTCCTCCTCGAATGCAGCTGGGAGGCCCTGGAGAGCGCCGGCTGCGCGCCGGGCAAGACGAGCGCGGCGGTGGCCGTCTTCGTCGGCGCCAGTATGGGGACCTACCTGTTCTCGAACGTCTACCCGCGTGAGGACATCCGGCGGGCGGTGGGCCACTCGCGGCTGATGATGGGCAACCACCCGAACTTCCTCAGCACCTGGATCTCCTACAAGCTCGACCTGCGCGGCCCCTCGATGGCGGTGCAGACCGCCTGCTCGACCTCGCTGGTGGCCGTGCACCTCGGCTGGCAGAGCCTGCTCAACGGCGAGTGCGACGTCGCACTTTGCGGCGCCAGCTCGATCAGCATCCCGCAGGCCGCGAGCTACATCTACCGCGAGGGCGGCATCCACTCCCCCGACGGCCGTTGCCGCGCCTTCGATGCCGCGGCGCAGGGCACCGTCGGCGGCAACGGCGTCGCCGTGCTGGTGCTCAAGCGGCTACGCGACGCGGTGGCCGACGGCAACCCCATCCACGCCGTCCTCAAGGGCTCGGCGGTCAACAACGACGGCTCGCTGAAGATCGGCTACACGGCGCCCTCGGTCGACGGTCAGGCGGCCGTGGTCGTCGAGGCGCTGGCGATCTCCGGCTGTCATCCCGATTCGATCTCCTATCTCGAGGCCCACGGCACCGGCACGCCGCTCGGCGACCCGATCGAGATCGCAGCCCTCACCCAGGCCTATCGCACCAAGACGCAGCGCCGGGGCTACTGCGCCCTGGGCTCGGTGAAACCCAACATCGGCCACCTCGACACGGTGGCCGGCGCCGCCAGCCTGGTCAAGGTGGCGCTCGCCCTGCGCCACCGCCAGCTGCCGCCGCTGCTGCACTTCACGGCCCCGAACCCCAAATGCCACTTCGAGGACAGCCCGTTCCGGCCCAATGCGGGCCTCGCCGAGTGGCCGGCCGACGGCGGGCCACGGCGCGCCGGCGTGAGCTCGCTCGGCATCGGCGGCACCAACGCCCACGTGATCGTCGAAGAGCCGCCGCCGCTGCCGGCGTCCGGGGCCTCGCGGGAGCATCAGCTGCTGCTCGTCTCGGCGAAGAGCGAAGCGGCCCTCACCGCTGCCTGCGAGCGCCTTGCCGCCGACCTCGAAGCGCAGCCGGAACGCCCCCTCGCCGACGTCGCCTTCACCCTGCAACGGGGCCGCAGCGACTTCAAGCACCGCGCCAGCCTCGTCGCCACCGACGCCCGCGAGGCGGCGGCGATCCTGCGCGGTGAGGCCGGTCGCCTGGAGCTCAGCGCTCAGGAGACCAGCCAGCGGCCGATCGCCTTCCTCTTCCCCGGCCAGGGCACCCAGCATCTCGGGATGGGCCGCGAGCTCTACGCCAGCGAGAGCACCTTCCGCGCCGCCGCCGACGAATGCTGCCGGCTCCTCGCCCCCCACCTCGACATCGACCTACGGGCCCTGCTGTTCACCGCTGAGCCCGCCGCCGGCGACGCCGAGCGGCTGACCGCGACGGCCGTCGCCCAGCCGGCGCTGGTGGTGGTGGAGATCGCCCTCGCCCGCCTCTGGCAGAGCTGGGGGATCGAGCCCACGGCGCTCGTCGGCCACAGCGTCGGCGAGCTCGCCGCCGCGCACCTCGCCGGGGTGATGTCGCTCGCCGACACGCTGCGCCTGGTGGCGGCCCGCGGCCGCCTGATGGGAGGCCTCGCAGCGGGCGCCATGCTCGCCGTCTCGACCGACGAGGCGAGCGCCCAGGCCTGGCTCGCAGAGCCGTTTGCGCTCGCCGCCGTCAACGCCCCGGAGCGGCTGGTGATCGCCGGGCCGCGGGAGGAGCTCAGCCGCCTGGGCGAGCGGCTGGCCGCCGCGGGAACGCCCTCGAAGCTCCTGCAGACCGCCCATGCCTTCCACTCGCCGGCCGTCGAGCCGATCCTCGCCGCCTTCCGGGCGGAGCTCGCCACGGTGCGCCTCGAGGCTCCCCGCCTGCCCTGGGTCTCCAGCCTCACCGGTCGCTGGATCGAGGCCGAGGCGGCGACCGATCCCGAGTACTGGTGCCGCCAGCTGCGCCACACCGTGCGCTACGGCGACGCCGTGCGCACGCTGCTTGCCGAACCGGCGCGCGTGCTCCTCGAGGTCGGCCCTGGCCAGGCGCTCGCCCAGCTCGCCCTGTTGCAGCTGGCGCCCGGCGAGGCGCGGCCGGTGCTCACCTCCTTGCCCCGTCCCGGGACCGCGGCCAGCGAGCTCGCCCAGCTCCTCGCCAGCCTGGGAAGGCTGTGGGGGGCCGGCCTCCAGCCCGACTGGGGCGCCTTCTGGCAGGGGGAGCGCCGCCGCTTCTGCGAGCTCCCGACCTACCCCTTCCAGCGCCAGCGCTACTGGATCGAGCCGCCGGCGGCGACGGCCGACGCCGCCACCACGGCGGCGAGCGCGCCGAGCTCCCCGGCCGCTGCCGGCAGCGCAGGGGAGGCCGGCCCAACCACGGTCAGCGCCGCGGTGGTGCCGTCCCCGGCGCCGGAGCGCGCCGACCGGCGGCCGGCCCTCCTCGCCCGCCTCGGCGGCGTGGTGCAGCAGCTCACCGGTGCCGAGGCCGGTTCCGTCGACCCACGGGCGAGCTTCTTCGAGCTCGGGGTGGACTCGCTGTTGCTGATCCAGGCGAGCCAGCTCATCGAGCGCGAGATGGGGCTCGCGGTGCCGTTTCGAGCCCTCTTCGAAGAGCTCTCGACCCTCGACGCCCTCGCGGCGTTCCTCGACCGCGAGCTGCCGCCTGAGGCCTTCCGGCCGCCAGCCGAGGTCGCCGCCGCAGCTGGCCTCGACGCTCCGGCCGTGCTGCCGGCCGGCGAGCCAGTGGCCGCCACGACGGCGCTCGAACGCATCGTCGCCCAGCAGCTCGCCGCCATGCAGGAGCTGATGGCACGGCAGCTGGCGACCGTCCAGGGCGTCGCGATGCCCGGGGCGCCGGCCGTCGGGGCGGCAGCCGTCGCGGTGCCGGCCCCCGCACCCGCCGGCCCCGCCGCCGCCGCACCGGTGGGGCGCGCCGAGCCGGTGATCCCCGTCGCCAGCGTCGAGATCGGCCCCGCCGAGGCGCTCAGCCCGGCGCAGAGCCAGCACCTCGCCGAGCTCACCGCGGCCTACCACGCGCGCACCGGCCGCTCGCGCGCCCACACCGAGCGTTACCGCCCCTTTCTGGCCGACAACCGCAACTCGGTCGGCTTCCGGCCGGCGTGGAAGGAGCTCGTCTACCCGCTGGTCGCGGCGCGCTCGCGGGGCTCGCGGGTTTGGGACCTCGACGGCCACGAGTACGTCGACCTCGCGATGGGCTTCGGGATCAACCTCTTGGGCCACCAACCGCCGTTCGTCGAGGCGGCGGTGCGCCAGCAGCTCGAGCGCGGCCTGCAGCTGGGCCCGCAGAGCGACCTCGCGGGCGAGGTGGCGGAACGGCTCTGCCGGCTGGTGGGGGCCGAGCGGGCGATCTTCAGCAATTCCGGCACCGAGGCGGTGATGATCGCCCTGCGCCTCGCCCGCACGGTGCGCGGGCGCTCGCGCGTGGCCCTCTTCGAAGGCTCGTACCATGGCTTCTACGACGGCACGCTGGGCCGCCGCATGGCATCCCCCAACGTGCCACCGAGCCCGCTCGTGGCCGGCATCACGCCGGGCGCGGTGGCCGACCTCAGCATCCTCGACTACGGCAGCGACGAGGCGCTGGCGGCGATCGAGGCGCAGGCCGACGAGCTCGCCGCAGTGTTGGTCGAGCCGGTGCAAAGCCGCCGGCCGTCGCTGCAGCCCCGAGAGTTCTTGCACCGCCTGCGCGAGATCACCCGCCGGCGCGGCATCTGCCTGATCTTCGACGAGATGGTGACCGGCTTCCGCTGCCACCAGGGTGGCGCGCAGGCCTGGTTCGGCGTCCAGGCCGATCTCCTCACCTACGGCAAGGCGCTCGGCGGCGGCCTGCCCGTCGGGGTGATCGCCGGCCGCGGTGAGTACATGGACGCCATCGACGGCGGCGTCTGGCAATTCGGGGACGCCTCCTACCCCACGGCCCGGCAGACGCTCTTCGCCGGCACCTTCTGCAAGCACCCGCTGGCGATGGCGGCGGCCCGCGCCGTGCTCGAGCACCTAGAGAGCGAGGGCCCCGCGCTGCAGGAGCGCCTCAACCGGCGCACCGGCGCCCTCGCCGGCGAGCTCAACGCCTGGCTCACGACCGCGGGCCTGCCGCTCACCGTCGAACACTTCGGCTCGCTCTTCGTGCTGCGCCCCACCACCACCTGGCGCTATGCCGATCTGCTGCGCTGCCATCTCGCGCTCGCCGGCGTCTACGCCTGGGAGGGTGCCACCCGCTACCTCTCGACGGCCCACAGCGACGCCGACATCGAGCTGGTGCTCGCCGCCTACCAGCGGGCGCTCACCGGCCTCTGCCGCGGCGGTTTCCTGGCAGCGGAGCCCCCGACCGCGGGCCGGCGGCAAGGCGCGGCACCGGAGCCCCTCGCGAGCGGGCCCAGGGCCGCCGAGCCGCTGACGACGGTCCAGCGGCAGCTGTGGGTCCTCACCCGCCTCGGCCCCGACGTCTCGCGGGCCTACAACGAGTCGGTGACGTTGCACCTGCGGGGAAGGCTCGACGTGCCGGCGATGGCGCGCTCGCTGGCGCGCGTCCTCGCCCGTCACCCGGCCTTTCGGACCACCTTCGACGAGGCCGAGCCGCTGCAACGGGTCCTCCCGACGGCCCGCCTCGAGCTGCGCCTGATCGACCTCGGCGGCCTGCCTGCGACGCGGCGCGAGGCGGTCGCCGGCGAGCTGGTCCAGCACGAGGTCGAGCGGCCGTTCGACCTCGCTCGGGGCCCGCTGCTGCGCCCGCTCTTCCTGCGCCTGGCGCGCGAGCAGCACCAGCTGGTGCTGGTCTCGCACCACCTGGTGACCGATGCCCGCTCGTTCTCCGTGCTGCTCGGCGAGCTGCGCCAGCTCTACGCCGGGCTGCTCCGCAACGAGGCCGTCGACCTGCCGGCCGTGCTCACCCTCGGCTCGTACCTCGCGAGCCGCCTGCCGCCCAGCGAGCGCGAGCTGGCCGCGGCCGAGGTCTACTGGCTGGATCGCTTCCGTGCCGGCGTCCCCGTGCTCGACCTGCCCACCGACCGGCCGCGGCCGGCCGTGCAGAGCCACAACGTGCGGCGCCACCGCCTGACGCTCCCCCCCGACCTCGCCGACGGCCTGCGCCAGCTGGCGAGCCGGCAGGGTGCAACCCTCTTCTCGACCCTTCTCGCCGGCCTCGGGCTGCTCCTCCACCAGCTGGCCCGGGCGCCCCGGCTGACCATCGGGGTCAACACCACCGAGCCCTTGAGCGGAACGGGCGGCGCCCTGGTGGGCTTGCATCTCGACCCGCTGGCGATCCTCCTCGAGATCGACCCCGCGCAGGGCTTCGAGCGGCTGTTGCGAGAGGCCCGCCAGCACGTGCTCGACGCTTACCAGCACCACGCCTACCCGGCGAGCGAGCTGCTGCACAAGCTGGGCGTCCAGCGCGACCCCGGCCGCTTCCCCCTGACCTCGGCGGTGCTCAACCTGGGCCGCGACTCCGCACCCTTCCGGCTCGCCGACCTCGAGGTCGACGTGGAGGGCAACGTCTCGGGCGCCAAGGTGGACCTCTACTTCGAGGTCGCCGAGGCGGCGGACGGCTTGCGGGTGGCCCTCGATTACGCCTCGGACCTCTACACCCCCGAGCGGATCGACCTCTGGCTGCACCACTGGCAGCGATTGCTCGCCGCCGTCGTCGCCGACCCCACCGCCCCCCTCGCGAGCTTGCCGGCACCGCCGCCGGCGGCGCTCGCCCCGCCGGCCCCCGACCACGACAACACGGCCGACGACGCGACCGGCAACGACGCGACGGCGGTGGAGGCGCGCCTGCAAGCGCTCTACGAACGCTCCAACCTGACGCGCTACCAGCTCGCCCTGTGGGCCGGCCAGCAGCTGCAACCCGCGCTGCCGCTGTTCCTTTCGTCGGCCCTGGTGCGCATCCCGTTCGCTGCCGACGAGGACCGGCTGGTGGCAGCCTGGGGCCACCTCGAAGCGGCCGCCGACGCCCTGCGGACGGTGATCGAGGAGGTCGACGGCGTACCGCAGCGGCGGCTGCTGGCAGAAGGGCCGGGGCTGCGCCGCGTCGACCTCAGCGGCGCCCCCGAGCCCCGCCGGGCGCTCCGCAGCTGGGTGTCCGAGCACATCGCCCGCCCCTTCGATCTACGCCGCGGCCTCACCGAGGCTGTCCTCTTGCGCACCGCCGACGACGAGCTGTGGTTCTTCCTCAACCAGCACCACCTGATGAGCGACGGCTACAGCACGGTCTTCCTCTGGCAGCTCGTCGCTCACCTCTACGACGATCTCGCGGCCGGCAAGCCCGTCGCGCTCACTGTGCCGAGCTACCAGAGCTTCGTCGACTGGCAACGCGAGGAGCTGGCGAGCGAGCGCGGGCAGAAGGCTCGTGGCTACTGGCTCGCCAAGACCGCGCGGCCCCTGCCGCCGCTCGCACCGTTCGGCCGCCACCTGCCGGCGGAGCGGTCCACTCGCACCGCGCGGCTTCACTTCCGCCTCCCGCCCGAGCTCGCCGCCCGCCTGCACGACTTCGTCGACAGCCATCAGACGCGCGGCGCTTCGCGCGCCGCCACCGTGCTGCAGGTGGTGGGAGCGACGCTCGCCGCCCTCCTCGCGCGGCTCGGCGGCGCGCGCACCGTGGCGCTCGGCACACCGTTCAAGAACCGCACAGAGCGAGCCTTCAAGCAGCTCCCTGGCCTGCTGATGCACATCCTGCCGCTGCACCTCGAGGTCGGCCCGACGGCCAGCCTCGCAGGCCTGGCGGCCAGCTTCGGCCGGGAGCTGCGCGCCGCCAGGCCGCACCAGTCCTACCCACTGACCAACGCTCTCGACCAGCGTACCTACGAGGTCGAGCTCAACTACGTGAACTTCGAGTTCAGCCCCCTCGCCGGGGTGCCGGTCAGCGCCGAGCACATCGACACCGGGCACTCGAACGAGCTGATCGTCTTCGAGATCGACGAGTTCGGCGAGCGCGGCGATTTCCAGCTCTTCTGCGACTTCAACCGCGAGGCCTTCACGGCGAGCGAGCGAGAGCTGACGGTAGACCTCTTCCTGACCCTCCTCGCTGCCGGCCTCGCGGCCCCCGAACGGCCGCTCTGGGAGCTGCCGCACCTGCCCCCGGCGCTGACCCACGCCCTCCTGGTCGAGGCCAACGACACCGCCGTGGCGCTGCCCCTCGACCAACCGTTCAGCGCCCTCTTCGCGGCGCAGGTCGCGCGCACCCCCGAGCGGCAGGCGGTCGGCGGTGTGGGGCCCGCGCGCACCTACGCCGAGCTGGCGGCGGCCGCGGCCCGCATCGCCGCCGAGCTCCGCGCCGCCGGGGCCCAGCCGGGCGAGGTGGTGGCCTTGCTGCAGCACCGCGGCGCGGACCTGCTGGCCGCGATCCTCGGTGTCTTCGCCGTGCGCGCCGCCTACCTGCCGCTCGACCCGGCCTCACCACCGGCGCGCCTGGCGAACCTCGTCGCGGCGAGCGGCGCCCGGCTGGTGATCGCCGAGCGCGAGCTCGCGGCGCAGGTGGCGCCACCGCCGGCCGGTGCCTGGCGCGTCCTCACCGTCGAGGCGCTCCTCGCCGCGGCCGATGGCGACGGCTCGACGGCGCGCGGCCTGCCCCAGGACCTCGCCTACGTGATCTACACCTCGGGCTCGACGGGGACGCCCAAGGGTGCGATGGTCGAGCAGCGCGGGATGGTCAACCACCTGCTCGCCAAGGTGCGGGACCTCGAGCTCGGCCCCGGCGACGCCGTGCTGCAGAACGCCTCCCAGACCTTCGACATCTCGGTCTGGCAGTTCCTCGCACCTCTGCTGGTGGGGGGCCGCGTCGAGGTGGTGGACGACGAGACGGCGCGCGAGCCGGCCCGCCTGTTGGCGGCGATCGAGCAGCGCCGGATCACCATCGTCGAGCTCGTCCCCTCCTTCTTCCGCGCCGTGATCGACGAGGCGGCTGGGGCCCGGCTGGCGCCGCTACGGACCCTGGTGGCGACCGGCGAGGCCCTGCCGCCGGAGCTCGCCCGCGAGTGGTTGCGGCGCTGGCCGGACAAGCCGCTGGTCAACGCCTACGGGCCCACCGAGTGCTCGGACGACGTCACCCACGCCTTCTTGAAACTGCCGCCGGAGGGCGCCCTGCGGGTGCCCCTCGGCCGGGCGATCCTCAACACGCGGCTCTACGTCGTCGACGCCGGCCAGCGGCTGCTGCCCCCGGAAGTCCCCGGCGAGCTGCTGGTGGGTGGCGCGGGGGTGGGGCGCGGCTACCTGCGGCGGCCGGGGACCACCGCCCGCGTGTTCGTGCCGGACGCTCTGGGAGCGACGCCCGGCGGCCGGCTCTACCGCACGGGTGACCTCGTGCGCTGCCTGCCCGACGGCCAGCTCGAGCTGCTCGGCCGCCTCGACTTCCAGGCCAAGGTGCGCGGCCATCGGGTGGAGCCAGGCGAGGTCGAGGCCGCCCTCGGCGAGCTGCCGGGCGTGCGCGAGGCCGTGGTGGTGGTCCGCCAGGAAGAGCACAGCGCGGCCCTCGCCGCCTACGTGGTGGCGGTGAACGAGGCCGTCACCCCCGAGGCCCTCCGCGATGCCCTCCACGCCCGCCTGCCGGCCTACCTGGTGCCGTCCACCTTCACCCTGCTCGCCGACCTTCCCCGGACGGCCAACGGCAAGGTAGACCGCCAGGCCCTGCCGGCACCGGCGGCGAGCTCGTCGAGCGCGGCGGGCGAGGCCCCTCAAGGGGCCGACGAGGAGCTTCTCGCCGCCATCTGGGCGGAGGTGCTGCAACAGCCGCGCGTCGGCCGCGACGACGACTACTTCGCCCTCGGCGGCGACTCGCTGCTGGCGATCCAGATCGCCTCACGAGCCAGCCGCGAGGGCCTCAAGCTGGCGCCGATGGACCTCTTCCGGCAGCGCACGGTCGCCGCCCTCGCCGCCCACGCCCGCACCGGCGGCCGGCAGACGACGGCCGAGCAGGGGCGCCTCCAGGGTCCGCTCACCTTGACGCCGATCATCCGCTGGCTGCTCGAGCTCGCGCTGCCGAACCGGCACCACTGGAACCAGGCGGTGCTCCTCACGGTCCCTGCCGGGATCGACGCGGCAGCGCTGCGGGCGGCCGTCGCGCGCCTGGTTGAGCACCACGACGCCCTGCGCGCCCGCCTTCACGGCTGGGGCGAGCACGCCCGCGGGGAGATCGCCGCGCAAGAGACTGCTGCGATCGCCAGTGAGCACGACCTCCGCGACCTCGCCGCCGGCGGCTGGGAAGCAGAGCTCGCGGCGCAAGCGAGCGCGCTGCAGGCGAGCCTCCACCTCGAAGACGGCCCGTTGCTGCGGGTGGCGCTCTTCCGTCTCGGGAGGCCGGACGGCGACCGGCTCTTCGTCGTCATTCACCACCTGGTGGTCGACGCCGTCTCCTGGCGGATACTGCTCGAGGACTTGCAGAGCCTGCTCTTCCCGCCCGCCGGCAGCGCCGGCGAGCTGCCGGCCAAGACCACCTCGTTCCAGCGCTGGGGTGCCGCCCTGGCGCGTTGGGCGGGCAGCCAGGACCTCGAGCGCGAGGGGGCCTTCTGGCAGCAAATGCTGGCAGATCTCGCGCCCCTGCCAGCAGATCGGCACGCGGCGGGCCCCGGGTCGGCGGCCCTTGACCTCGAGCTCGACGGAGAGACCACCCGCGCCCTCCTGCGCGCCGCCGCCGAGGAACTACGCCTCGAGCTCCCCGCCGTCCTGCTCGCGGCCTTGGCGCAAGCTCTGGCCGCCTGGAGCGGCCGGCGCGTCGCCCACGTCGTGCTCGAAGGCCACGGGCGCGAAGAGGTCTTCGCGGAGGTCGACCTCAGCCGCACTGTCGGCTGGTTCACCACCCTCGCTCCCGTTCGTCTCGACGTCCCGCCGGATGGCAACCTGGCGGCGGCGGCGCGCGGCGCTGCGGCGACGCTGGCCAGCCTGCCGCATCGCGGCCTGGGCTACGGCGTGCTGCGCTACCTCGGCCGCCCCGACGGCCCTCGCCGGCAGCTCGCGGCGAGCGCCGAGCCCGAGGTGCGCGTCAACTACCTCGGTCAGTGGGACGCCTCCCTGCCGGCGAGTGGCCCCTTCCGGCTGGCGCGCGAGTCGACCGGGCCGACCGCGGCGCCGGGCGGCCGGCCCCTCTTCGCCCTCGACCTCAACCTCTGGGTCCAGGGTGGCCAGCTGCGCGGCGTCTGGAGCTACGACGCCGGGCGCTTCGACCGCGCCACGATCGCCGGCGCCCTCGCCCAGTTCGTCGCCGGGCTGCGTCAGCTAGCGACGGGAGGAGCCGCGGCGGCGCCGCCGGCTGCCGCCGCGGCCAGCGGGCTCGATCTCGCCGCCCTGGCCGACCTCGACCTCTCCGCGGACCGCATCGCCGACGTGCTCAGCGTGCTCCAAGACCAGGCCGGCACGGACGGGGCCGAGCCATGAAGAACGTCGAGATCTTCTACCCCCTCTCGCCGATGCAAGAGGGGATCCTCTTCGAGTCCCTGGTCGCCAACGCGCCCGGCATCTACCTGGTGCAGCATCGTCTGGAGGTCACCGGGGCCGTCGAGGCATCGGCGCTCGCCGCCGCCTGGTCCACCCTCGTCGAGCGCCATGCCGTCCTGCGCACGGCCTTCGTCTGGGAGAAGTTGCAGGAGCCCATTCAGGTGGTGAGCCGCGCGGTGCCCTTCGAGCTCGCCCAGGACGACTGGAGCCGCGAGACCGAGAAGCGCCGGGCGGCGAAGCTCGCACGCTTCCTCGCCGCCGACCGCCAGCAGGCCTTCCCCCTCGACCGACCACCGCTGCTGCGGGCGGCCCTGCTCAAGCTCGCCAAGGACTCGCACGTCTTGGTGATCACCTTCCACCACCTCATCCTCGACGGCTGGTCGGTGGGAGTGCTGCTGCAGGAGCTCTTCGCGGCGTACCAGGCGATCGTCGCCGGAAGCCAGCCGCAGCTGCCGGCACCGCCGCCGTTTCGCGACTACATCGCCTGGCTCCGCAAGCAAGACGAGGCCGAGGCACGGCGCTTCTGGACCGCCGAGCTCGCCGGCCTGAGCGAGCCCACGGCGCTGCCGGCGCCGCCTGAGCGAGCCCCGGGAGGCGACGAGCCGAGCGGCTTCGCCACCCTCTCGGACGGCCTCGACGGCGCGGGCTACGAGGCCATTCGCGGCTACGGCCGGCGCGCCGGCTTGACGCTCGCCACCCTGGTGCAGGCTGCCTGGGGTGCGGTGCTCGGACGCCACAGCGGCCAGCCGGAGGTGCTCTTCGGCTCGGCCGTCCTCGGCCGCCCCGACGACCTGCCCGGGGCCGAGTCGATGGTCGGTCTGTTCATCAACACCGTCCCCGTCCGCGTCTCGCTACGCGGCGACCGCCCGCTCGCCGCCACCCTCGACGACCTCCAGACGCGCCACCTCGAAGCTCGCCGGCTCGCCTACTGTCCGCTGCCGCAGATCCAGGGTTGGAGCCAGGTCCCGCAGCGCCTGCCGCTGTTCGAGACCTTCCTCAACTTCGAGGCCCTGCCCGCGGGAAGCCGCACCGCGGCCGTGGCCGGCGCCAGCCCCGGGGCCGGGCCGGCGATCGCGCGGATCGAGAGCGCCGAGCAGCCCGGGGTGCCGCTGCTGATCTCCGTGCAACCGGGAGCGGAGCGGCTGGGCCTGCAAGCGATGTTCGACCGCCGGCGCCTGGCGGCGACCATGGTCGCCGCGCTCCTCGGCCACCTGCGAACCGCCCTCGTGAGCCTCGTCGATGGGTCGAGCCCCAGCCTTGCAGCGCTCCCCTTGCTCTCGGCCGCCGAGCGGCACCAGCTCCTCTGGGCCTGGAACGATACCGGTCTCTGCGGGCCACCCGCGGCGCTGGTGCCGGCCCGCTTCGAGGCGGTGGCGCGAGCCCAACCCGACGCGATCGCCGTCGTCAGCGGTGACGAGCTGCGCAGCTACGGCGCCGCGCTCTCCTGGGTGTTGCAGCTGGCCGGAACGCTCCGCGCGCGCGCGCTGGGCGCCGAGGCGACGGTGGCGGTCGCCCTCGAAAGGTCTGTCGAGCTCCCCCTCGCCCTGCTCGCCGTCCACGCTGCCGGGGCTGCCTACGTACCCCTCGATCCCCACCATCCCGCCGAGCGCCGGCAGCTGATCTTGGGGGGCTCGGGAGCGCGCCTTCTCCTCGCCGAGCCGGGTCACGGCCTGGTGCCACCCCCCGGTGTGGAGGTCCTCGAGCCGCGACGACACGGCGAGGGCCAGGGCCTCGCCAGAGCGGTCGAGGTGGAACGCCTGCAGCTCGCCTACGCCATCTTCACCTCGGGCTCGACCGGGGTCCCCAAGGGAGTGATGGTCTCCCATCACGCGCTCGCGACGTTCCTCGTGGCCGTCAACGAGGTGGCGAGGGTCCACCGGGAGGACCGCGTCCTGGCGGTGACCACCGCCGCCTTCGACATCGCCGCCGTCGAGCTCCTGTTGCCGCTCGTCAACGGCGCCTGTGTCGTGCTGGCGCGGTCCGCCGAGGCGGCTGCCGGCTCGCTGCTCCTCGCCATGCTGCAGCGGGAGCGGGCATCGCTCCTCCAGGGGACGCCTGCGACCTTCCACCTGCTGCTCGCCGCCGGCTGGGCAGGCGAGCCGCCGCTGCGCTGCCTGTGCGGCGGCGAAGCAGTACCGCTGCCGTTGGTGCGCGAGCTCTGTCGCCGGTCGGCGACCGTGTGGAACATCTACGGCCCGACCGAAACGACGGTGTGGTCGACGGCCTTCCGGCTGCGCGGCGAACCTACCGTGGTGCCGATCGGCCATGCCGTTGCCGGCACCCGCGTCCACCTGCTGGCGGCCGACGGTCGGCTGGCGCCGGTGGGCACCCCGGCCGAGGTCTGGATCGCCGGCGAAGGGGTCGCCCGCGGCTATTTGCGGCGGCCCGCCCTGACCGCGGAGCGCTTCGTGCCCGACCCGTTTGCCTGGCAGCCCGGGGACCGCGCCTACCGCGCGGGTGACCTCGCGCGTCGGCTGCCGAGCGGCGCCATCGAGTTCCTCGGCCGCCGCGATCACCAGGTCAAGCTGCGAGGCTTCCGCCTCGAGCTCGGGGAGATCGAGGCGGTGGCCGCTCGCCTGCCCGGGCTGGGTCGCGCCGTCGCCCACCTCGAAGCTGCCGGCAGCGAGGAGGCCCGCCTCGTCCTCTACTTCACGGCGGCGGGGGACGCGATCGAGCCGGCGGCGCTGCGCGAGCACCTCGCTCGTCAGCTGCCGGCCCACGCCGTGCCCGCGGTGCTGATGCCGCTCGCCGAGCTGCCGCTCAACGCCAGCGGCAAGGTCGATCGCCTGCGGTTGCCGGCAGCGGGCGAGCAACCGCGCGCGGCCGGTAGGGCCGGGCCGCCACGCGACGAGCTCGAAGCGCGCCTGGTGCGGGTCTGGGAGGCCACCCTCAGGACGCAGCCCATCGGCGTCCATGACGACTTCTTCGACCTCGGCGGCCATTCGCTTTTGGCGGTGCGTCTCGCCTCGCTGGCCGGCAAGGAGCTCGGCCGGGAGGTCTCCCCCACCTTGCTCTTGGGGGCCGGGCGGACGGTGGCTGGCCTCGCGGCCGCCTTGCGCCAGCCAGCGCCGGCGGCGGCCCCAGGCTCGCCGCTGGTGGTGATGCAAGAGGGGGATGGGCGGCCGGCCTTCTACTGCGTGCATGCGATCGGTGGCACCGTCTTCGGCTACCAGCCCCTGGTCGAACGGCTGCGCCCGGAACAGCCCTTCGTCGCCCTCGAAGCGGCCGGCCTGGCCGCGATCGCCGACGGCACCCACGAGCCCCTCGAAGCGATGGCCGAGCGCTATGTCGCGGCGGTTCGCCGTCGGCAGCCGGAGGGCCCCTACTTCCTCGGCGGCCATTCCTTCGGTGGCTACGTGGCCTTCGAGATGGCCCAGCAACTGGTCGCGGCCGGCGCAGACGTGCCCCTCGTCGCCCTGCTCGATTGCCCCGCCGGGGTGGTCGATCGCGCGACGCTGGCCGCGGACTATGGCCCGGTGATCGTCGCCGCCGTCCGCGACTACGGCCGCCAGGTGGGCGTCGAGGTCAGCCTGGAGCCGAGCGAGCTCGCCGGCCTCGACCGCGCGGCGCAGGCCGAGACGGTGCTCGCTGCGCTGCGCCGCGCGGGAGGCCTCTCGGGGCCGGTCGAGGCCAGCACGCTGCGGCGGCTCATCGACGGCCACCAGGCTCGGCTCGCCGCCCTGGCAGAGTGGCAGCCGCGGCCCTACCCGGGCCGGCTGGTCGTGCTGCGGGCCAACCCCGAGCCGGGGCTCCTCGCCAGCTTGCCACCGGCGCTGCGCGCCCTACGCCTCGACCCGAGCCTCGGCTGGGACGCCTTCGCCGGCGCCGGGGTCGAGGTCCATGAGGTGCCCGGTCATCACGGCGACATGCTCGTCCTTCCCCACGTCGAGCACGTCGCACGGGAGCTGCAATCGGCGATCGACGCGGCTGCCGGCCCCGCTCTCGGCCCCTTCGTGGCCAGCCACGCCGCGACAACCCAGTCTGACGACAGAGGTGACCAACAACGATGCGAATCCTGAGCTTCCTCACCCGCTACTCGCGCGGGTTCCTCGCCCTGGGGATCCTCGCCTCGCTGGCCAGCGGCGCCGTCTACAGCACGCTGATCGCCCTGATCAACTTCACGGTCGAGCGGGCCACGCCGCCGACCCGGCCGGACATCGTGCTCTTCCTCGTGCTGCTGGTCCTCTTTCCGGTGGTCCGCACGGCGGCGCAGGTGCTCCTCGCGCAGCTCGGCCAACGCGCCCTGGCGGACCTGCGGGTGCGGATGGCGAAGCGTATCCTGCAGGCGCCGCTGCGCTCCCTCGAAGAGCTCGGCGGCGGGCGCCTGCTGGCCACCCTCGCCGATGACACGGTGACGATCAGCGCCGCCTTCGGTGGCCTGGCCCTGATCCTCATGCACCTGGGCATCGTCCTGGGCTGCCTGGTCCTCCTCGCCACGATCTCGCTGCCGCTGTTTGCCGGCGTGGTGGTCTTCGTCGTGGTTGCGGTGCTCGCCTATCGTTACGGCCTGGATCGCGCCCTGCGCTTCCTCGGCCAGGCCCGCGAGACCCAGGACCGCCTGTACCGCTACCTGCGCTCGCTGACCGACGGCCTCAAGGAGCTCAAGCTCAACCGTGAGCGCCAGGACCACTTCGTGGGCGCCCTCCTCGAGCCGACCAGCCACCAGTACGCCACGCAACAGGTGTCGGCGGCGGTCCGCCTGGGGATCTCGGGCAGCTGGGTGACCTTCGTCTACTTCTTGCTCATCGGGCTTCTCTTCGTGCTCGGGCCCCAAGAGCTCGGCACTCCCATGTCGGTGGTGATTCAAACCGTCCTGACGCTGATGTTCATGGCCATCTCGATCGACGTCGTGAGCCAGCTGATGCCGGCCCTGGGGCGCGCCACGGTGGCACTCAACAAGGTCGAGAAGCTAGGGATCTCCCTCGACCAGCTCGCCCTGCCGGCGCCTCGCCAGCTGCCGGCGAGCACCACCGCGGGCTGGCAAGCGCTCGAGCTCGCCGGCGTGACCCACGCCTACCACCGCGAGCGGGAGAACGACAGCTTCACCCTCGGGCCCATCGACCTGCGTTTCCGCCGCGGCGAGCTGGTCTTCCTGGTGGGCGGCAACGGCAGCGGCAAAACGACGCTGGCGAAGCTGCTGACCGGCCTCTACGTTCCCGAGGCGGGAGAGATCCGGCTCGACGGCGTCGCCATCGACGACGCCGGTCGCGAGGCCTACGGGCAGCTGTTCTCCTGCGTCTTCTCCGACTTCCACCTCTTCGAGCACCTCGTCGGCGAGCACCACGCCGATCTCGAAGGCCAGGCCCGCAGCTACCTCGAGAAGCTGCACCTCGATCACAAGGTGCGGGTGGAGGCCGCCACGCTCTCCGCGACCACCTCGCTGTCGCAAGGCCAGCAGAAGCGCCTGGCCCTGCTCGCCGCCTACCTCGAGGACCGTCCCATCTACCTCTTCGACGAGTGGGCGGCCGACCAGGACCCCGAGTTCAAGGAGGTCTTCTACCGTCGCCTGCTGCCGGAGCTCAAGGCACGCGGCAAGACGGTCTTCGTGATCAGCCACGACGACCGCTACTACGACGTCGCCGATCGGGTGGTGAAGCTCAATTACGGGCAGGTCGAGCGCGACACGGCGCCGTCGTCCTTGCCGGCTGCCGGCGCCGCCGCCCGCGAGCTGGCCGCTCTGGAGGTGGCGCCCGGTGCGCGGCTTTCTTAGGCAGCTGGCGAGAGCGGTGCGCTCGCTGCTGCGCTCGCGCCGCTATGCGCTCGCGGTGCTCGCCATCCTCGGCCTCGCGATCGGCGTGGCGACCGCCGTCTTCGGCCTCTACCATGATGTCGTCCTGCAGCCGTTGCCCTACGCGCAACCCGACCGGCTGGTGATGGTCTGGGAAGCGAACGTCCCCAAGGGCTGGCGGGAGACCACGACCTCCTACCCCAACTTCCGTGACTGGCGGCAGGCGAGCGACGCCTTCGCCGCCCTCGGCGTGCTCAGCCCGTGGGAGGTGAACCTGGTCGGCATCGAGCAGCCGGAACGCCTGTTCGGGGTCCGGGTCTCGGCCGACCTCTTCGCCTCGCTCGGCGTCAAGCCGCTCGCCGGGCGCCTGTTTCGCCCTGACGAAGACCGCCAAGGGGCCGAGCGCGTGGTGGTGCTCGGCGAGCCGCTCTGGCGGCGCAGCTTCGGCGCCGACCCGCAGGTGGTGGGGCGCAGCATCACCCTCAATGGCGAGCCCTACTCGGTGATCGGCGTGATGCCCGCCGGCTTCGACTTTCCACCCCCGATCACCTTCAACCAGGTGACCGTCAACGAGAAGGCGGCCCTGTGGACGGTCGTCGAGCCCTGGGCGGCGTCCCTCGGGCGCGGCAGCCGGCTCTTCCTCGCCTTCGGTCGCCTGCGCGACGGCATCACCCTCGCCGGTGCCGAGCGCCAGATGGAGGCGATCGCGGAGCGCCTGGCCGGTGAGTACCCAAACACCAACCAAGGTTGGACGATCGACCTCAATCCCCTCCATGAGCAGGTGGTGGGCACCTTGCGCCGCGGCCTGGCCCTGGTCTTCGGCGCCGCCCTCCTGATGCTCCTGCTCCTCGCCACCAACGTCGCCAGCCTGGGCCTGCTGCGGGCCCAGGACCGGGCGCAGCAGACAGCCGTGACGGTGGCGCTCGGAGCCAGCCGCAGCGAGGTGGTGCGCGGACCGCTGCTCGAAGCGGTGGTCCTCGCCGCGGCGAGCGGCGGCCTGGGCCTCGCCCTCGCCAGCCTGCTGCAGCGCTTGATCCTACGCTTCGTGGGCGGCCAGGTGCCGCGTGTCGAGACCCTGCGCCTGGGTTGGTCGAGCCTCGTCTTCGCCGGCGGTGTGGCGCTCGTCGCCGCCTTCTTCATCGGCGTACTTCCGGCGCTCGCCGCGGCGCGCCTCGGTACCCCGGACCGGCTCAAGGAGGGCGGCCGCGCCAGCTCGGAAGGCCGCCGGGGCCGCCGCCTGCGCTCGCTGCTCGTCTTCGCAGAGGTGGCGATCGCCCTCGCGCTGCTGATCGCCGCCGGCCTGCTGGTGCGCAGCTATCTCGCCCTCGAGGCCGTCAACCCAGGGTTCGCCACCCGCAACGCCCTCGCCGTCGACCTCAACCTGCCGCGGCAGTCCTACCGTGAGCCCGTGCAGTTCCTCAACCTCTACCGACAGCTCGAGTCCCGGTTGGCGGCCCTGCCCGGGGTCTCCGGCGTCGGCTTGACCAGCATCCTGCCGCTCTCCGGCCGCAACCAGGCGAACGGCTTCGCGATCGACGACCGGCCCACACCGCCCGACGTCAAGCTGAACGCCGAGCTGCGCGGGGTCAGTCCTCGCTATTTCGCGACCATGGGCATCCAGCTGGTCGCCGGTCGCGCCTTCAGCGAGGCCGACGATCGCAGCTCGCCGCCCATCGCGATCATCAACCAGGCGATGGCGGCGCGCTACTGGCCGGGCGAGAACGCGCTCGGCAAGCGACTGACCGTGGGCTCGCGGCCGGGCACCATGCGGGCGGACCTCGGCGTCGAGACGTCCTGCGAGATCGTGGGCATCGTCGCCGACGTGCGCCATTTCGGGGTGCAAGCCGAGGCGCCGCCGACTCTCTTCGTCCCCCTGCTGCAGGACCCGTGGGACACCGTGTCCGTGGTCCTCGCGGCCGGCGGCTCGCCGCGCGGCCTCGAACGCGAGGTGCGCCAGACGCTGCGCCAGCTCGACCCCGACCTACCGATCGCCGGCGTGCGCTCGCTGGCCGAGCTGCTCGCGACCTCGACGGCCCAGCCGCGCCTGCGCGCCTTCTTGCTCGGCGCCTTCGCCCTGCTCGCCAGCGTCGTCAGCCTGCTCGGCGTCTACGGCGTCGTCTCCTACGCGGTCGCCCAGCGCTCCTACGAGATCGCCCTGCGTCGCGCGCTCGGCGCTCGCGACGAAACCGTGCTGCTGTGGGTGGCCCGCCAGGGGCTGCAACCGGTGGTCCTCGGCACCCTGGTGGGGGTTGGCGCCGCCTGGGGCCTGTCGCGCCTGCTCGCTGGCCTCCTCTTCGGCCTCGGCCGCTTCGACCCGGTGAGCTATCTCGCTCTCCCCTTCCTCTTCGTTGTCGTCGCCGCCCTGGCCTGCTACCTCCCCGCCCGCCGCGCGACCCGCGAGGCTCCCGCCCGCCTGCTGCTGCGCGGCTGAGCCGGCGGCTGCCGCGCGAGCCCCGAGGTCGCCCCGCTGCCCCCGAGGTCGCCCCGCTGCCCCCGGGGTGGCCCACCCCGGCAGGCGGCGCGCGCCGCCCGTGCCGAGCGCATCCTGGCCAAGGGCGGGTCTGTGATCGCCGCTGCGTGAAGGAGCCTTCCCCTTACGAGTCGACGAGAGCGGGCACGCTGGCGGGTGGACCCATCCCCACGAGGAGGCCACCATGCATGAGACTGTCGACCGTTCCGCCGAGCCGCGCGAGGAGATGGTCCGCGAGCAGATCGTGGCGCGTGGCGTCGACGATCCGCTCGTCCTGGCGGCGCTGCGCCGGGTGCCCCGCGAGCAGTTTCTGCGCGAGGGGCTCGCCGAGCTCGCCTACCAGGACACGCCGCTGCCGATCGAGTCCGACCAGACCATCTCGCAGCCGTTCATCGTCGCCTACATGACCGCGGCGCTGCGCCTCACCGGCGGCGAAAGGGTGCTGGAGATCGGCACCGGCTCCGGCTATGCCGCCGCAGTGCTCGCCGAGATCGCCGGCGAGGTCTACAGCGTGGAGCGCTACCCGAACCTCGCGGCGGCGGCCGGCGAGCGGCTGGCGCGGCTCGGCTACGCGAACGTCCACGTCCTCTGCGGCGACGGCACCCTCGGCTGGCCGGAGCATGCGCCATACGACGCCATCGTGGTGGCCGCCGGCGGCCCCGAGGTGCCGCCCAGCCTGCGCGAGCAGCTGCGCCTCGGCGGCCGGCTGGTGGTGCCCGTCGGCCCGACGACGCACCAGCAACGGCTGGTGCGCATCACCCGCGTCGGCGAGCATCGGTGGGACGAAGAGGAGCTCCTCGCCGTCGCCTTCGTGCCGTTGGTCGGCGCCGAAGGCTGGAGAGAGGGTGGCGAGCAGCCGGCGCGCGCCCGGCGCCCCCCCGTGGTGCCCGCCGAGCTACCCCTCGCCCAGCTCGTCGCCAGGTACTGCGAGCCTTTCGACGACCTCGCCACGGCCGACCTCGCACCGCTTCTCGCCCGCATCGGCGAGGCGCGCCTCGTGCTCCTCGGCGAGGCGACGCACGGCACCAGCGAGTTCTACCGCTTCCGCGCCCGCCTCACCCGCGAGCTCGTCGCCCGCAAGGGCTTCACGATCGTCGCCGCCGAGGCCGATTGGCCCGATGCCGCGCGCATCGATCACTTCGTGCGCGACCTCGAGCACCCGGCCCCCGACTGGGTCGCCTTCACCCGCTTCCCGACCTGGATGTGGCGCAATCACGAGGTGCGCGCCCTCGTCGACTGGCTGCGCGAGCACAACGCCACGGTGCCCCGCGCGCGCCGGGCCGGCTTCTACGGCCTCGACCTCTACAGCCTCCACACGTCGATCGCCGCCGTGCTCGCCTACCTCGACGACGTCGACGCCGAGACCGCCGCCCTCGCCCGCCAGCGCTACGGCTGCCTGACGCCGTGGCAGGCGGACCCGGCGGCCTACGGCCTCGCCGCGCTCACCGCCCGCTACCGCTCGTGCGAGGACGAGGTGGTGCGCATGCTGCAGGACCTGCTCGACCAGCGCCTGCGCTACCTCGCCAGCGGCGACGAGCGCTACTTCGACGCGGTGCAGAACGCACGGCTGGTGACCCAGGCCGAGCGCTACTACCGGGCCATGTACTACGGCGGCGCCGAGTCCTGGAACCTGCGCGACACCCACATGTTCCAGACCCTGCGGCGCCTGCTGCGCGCCCGCGGGGGTGACTCGAAGGCGGTGGTCTGGGCCCACAACTCGCACCTCGGAGACGCCTCGGCGACCGAGATGACGGCGCGCGGCGAGATCAACCTCGGCCAGCTGTGCCGCCGTGAGCTGGGCGGCGAGGTCTTCGCCGTCGGCTTCGGCACCGACCATGGCACCGTGGCCGCGGCGAGCGACTGGGGTGGGGCGATGGAGGTGAAGGTGGTCCGGCCGGCGCACCCCCGCAGCTACGAACGGCTCTGCCACGACAGCAGAGAACCGTGCTTCCTGCTGCCGCTACGGCCCGCGGGCGAGCTCCGCGACGCCCTCACCGAGCCGCGGCTGGAGCGCGCCATCGGCGTCATCTACCGACCCGAGAGCGAGCTCGCCAGCCACTACTTCGCGGCCCACCTCCCGCAGCAGTTCGACGAGTATGCCTGGTTCGATTCGACGAGCGCCGTGCGGCCGCTCGCCAGCGAGGAGGTCGCCGGCCTGCCGGCGACCTATCCCTTCGGACTCTGACGACCATGGCGACCAGCGCCCCGACCACCGCTCCGTTCTCGGCCCCAGACGCACAGGGCCAGGCCCTCGCCCGCGCGCTGATGGACGGTTTCGCGAGCGCCACCGGCCTCATCGGCGACGCGCCGCCGCGCCGCTACCTGTGGACGGACGCCTTTGCGGTCGGCAACTTCCTCGGCCTCGCCGAGTCGACCGGCGAGGGTCGCTACCTCGAGCTCGCGCTCAGCCTCGTCGATCAGGTGCACCACGTGCTCGGCCACCACCGCCCCGACGACGACCGCCAGGGCTGGTTGAGCGGCCTCACCGGTGCCGAGGCCGAGCGGCACCCGACCCTGGGCGGCCTGCGGATCGGCAAGGAGCTGCCCGAGCGCCGCCCCGGTGAGCCCTTCGACCCCGACCTCGAGTGGGAGCGCGACGGCCAGTACTTCCACTACCTGACGCAGTGGATGCACGCCCTGGCGCGGGTCAGCCAGGCGACTGGCCAGCCGACCTTCCTGCGCTGGGCCCACGAGCTGGCGGCGACCGCGCACCGGGCCTTCGTGGTGCGCCAGGGCGGCGCGGCGCGGCGGATGATCTGGAAGGCGAGCCTCGATCTCTCGCGGCCGCTGGTGCCGTCGATGGGCCAGCACGACCCGCTCGACGCCTGGCTCGCCTACCTGGAGATCGCCCACGCCGCGCAGCGAACGAGCGCGGCGGTACCCGCCCCAGCGCTGGGCCGCGAGATCGCCGAGGCCGCGGCACTGTGCGCGGGCGCCCGCTGGGAGACCGCGGACCCGCTCGGTCTCGGCGCCCTGCTGATCGCCGCCTACCGCCTGGCGCGGCTGCTCCCCGAGCACGGCCGGCGCGAAGCCGAGCTCTTCGCCCGCCTCCTGGCAGCGGCACGGGTGAGCCTCGACGCCTTCGTCCGCGGCGCGCCGCTCGCTGCCGCCGCCGGCCGCCTCGCTTTCCGCGAGCTCGGCCTCGCCCTCGGACTCCACGCCCTCGGACGCATCGCTACACCGCCGCCGAGCGCTGCCGAGGCGCTGTCGGCGCTGCAGGGCCATCTGCCGCTCGCGGCGCGGATCGACGCTTTCTGGAGCGAGGCGGAGCACCGGCGCAGCCCTTCCTGGCAGGCCCACGCCGAGATCAACGCCGTGATGCTGGCGACCAGCCTGGCCCCAGAGGGCTATCTCGGCCCGGGCTGAGCAGCGCTGGCGCCGTCGGCCAGCTCGATCAGGCGGGCGAAGAAGCGCACCGCGAGGTCGAGGTCGGTGAGGGCCAGCCGCTCGTTGGTGCCGTGGAAGCGGGAGTAGTCCTCCGGCTTGAGGTGGAAGGGGCGGAAGCCGAAGACCTGGTCCGAGAAGCTCTGGTAGAAGCGGGCGTCGGAGGTCCCCACCAGGAGGGCCGGTGCGACGAGGGTGCCCGGCGCCACCTGGCGGACGGCGCGGGCGATGGTCCGAAAGCCGTCGCCGTCGACGGCGGAGGGCGGCAGCGGGTCCGCCGCCTCCCCCACCACCCGCACCTGGACCCGGGGGTCGGCGATCACTCGCTCGACATGCGCCAGCACGCCGGCGACGGTGTCGCCGTAGAGCACGCGGAAGTTCACCACGGCGCGGGCGCGCGCGGGGAGCACCTGCCCGATGCACTGGAGACGCTCAAGGAGGGCCCACGGCGCGGGCGCGCGCGGGGAGCACATTGTCCTTGACGCCGCCGGCGATCACCGTCGGCGCCGTCGTGGTGCGGATCCAGGCATCGGTCGAGGGCTTGGCGGCCAGCTGGCGCTCGACGAGCGGCGCGAAGAGCCAGAGGTTGGCCATCGCCAGGCGATTGCTGAATTGCATCTCCGGCGCCAGGGCCTCGAGGGTGCTGCGGGCGGCGCCGGCCAGCCGGCTCGGCAGCGGTTGCGCCTCGAGGCGGGTCACGGCGCGGCTCACGAAGCCGACGGCCGTCTGCCGCGGCGGCATCGAGGAGTGGCCGCCCTCAGCTTCGGCCGTCAGCTCGACGGTGAGGTAGGCCTTCTCGGCCACGCGGATGAGCGCCACTGGGGCCGTGATGCCGGGAAAACCGCCCGCCGCGATCGGCATCCACTCGTCGAGCACCAGAAAGGGCTTGACGTCGGCCGCGGCGAGACGGCCGGCAAACTCCCGAGCCCCGCTGCCCATCACTTCCTCGTCGTGGTCCAGGAAGACGAGCACCGTGCGCCGCGGCGTGAAGCCCTGAGTGAGGAGTGACTCGATGCCCGCCAGCAGGGTGATGAGGCCGCCCTTGTCGTCGAGGGCGCCACGCCCCCAGACGTAGCCGCCCTCGATGACGCCGGCGAACGGCGGCTGGGACCATCCGGCCTCCGTCCCCGGCTCGACGGGCACCACGTCCTGGTGCGCCGTCAGCACCAGCGGCGCCAGGCTCGGCTCACTCCCCTGCCAGGTGAAGAGCAGGCCGGCCGCTCCCACCCGTTCCTTCTGCAGGCTGGCGTGCAGGCGCGGGAAACTCGCCACGAGCAGCTCCTCGAGAGCCGCGAAGGCCGCCGGATCGGCGAGCGTGCCAGGTTCACGCGAGACGGTAGGAAGCTGGATCGCCCGCGCCAGCACCCCGGCGATCCGCGCGCCGTCGACCGGCCGGTTCGGTGCCGGCGGCTCGGCGAGCTGCCGCGACGAGAGCGAGGCCGCGCGCAGAACGAGCACGGCGCCCAGCCCCAGCAGGGCCAGGACCGGGATCGACAGAGAGCGCTGCAGTCGTGTCATGGCGAACCATCGTAGCAAGGGAGCGGCCCCAGCAGCGGGGCCGCGGCCGGCGGCTTTGCCGGAATCCCCGTAGCCGAGGTCGCAGCGACGCGACCTCCCGGCCGGCTCCATCTCGCGTCTCATATCAGGGAAGAAGCGAAGAAAACTAGAAATGCAAATATTCATGAACGTCGAATCAAATTCCCCACCGGCCCCGGCAATGCGGCCTCATCTCCGCCTGCCACCCTCGCGAGAAGGGAGCTCAACTCAGATGCACCTTGCCACGACTCGACCACTCCTCCACCACTCGGCGCGCACCCCGCGTGGCCTCTGTGGCGTGCTCCTCGGCCTCCTCGGGGCCGTCGCTTCCGCTGCCTACGGCGCCGGCGACTCGCCGCAGAACCCGCTCCCCTTTGAGCTCGCCACGGGCTCGATCCCCGTCAGCGTGGCCAGCAATTACGGGGCCGTGTGGCTGCGCGTCAACTTCACTCCCAACTCGACCGTGAGCCACCTGAGACTCGAGACGCTGGGTAGCTACGACACGACCCTCAGCGTCTTTGCCAACCTTGCGGAGGCGCAGCGGGACGAGCCCTTCGCCGAGGACGACGACAGTGGCGCGAGCTACAACGCCTCCCTGGCGGCACCCTTGGGTTTCCCCCCGCCATACCTGGTTCGCGTGACTTCCCGGCGCAGCGGCACGTTCAGCCTGCGGGGGAGCCTGACGCGAATCGCCAGCGGACGCTGCGACTGGCCGGCGGGCTGCTCGCTGGCTGCAGCGGCCGAGGGCGAGCCCACGGCGCGAGTCGTCCTCGGCCGGCTGCGCGAGGTCAGGAGCGAGCTTCTGCTGCAGAGCTCGGCGGGCCGCCAGCTGAATGACCTCTACTGGCGCCTCGGCAAGAACCTGGTCCCCAATCTGCTGGCTGACAGCAGCTTCCGCCAGCAGGCCTATCAGGAGGTGCTCTCCCTCCTGCCCCTGGCGGAAGCGGCCCTGGCACTCGCCCGTGGCGACGAGGCCCGCACCACGCTCTCCGCCGCTGACGTGCATCGCCTCGAAGAGTTGCTCAGCGCGGTGATGCCCCATCTCTCTCCACCCCTGGCAGCCGAGCTGAGGAGCCAATGGCAGACCTTCGCGCTCGCCGCGAAGGTCGGCCGCCCCCTGGCCGAGGTCCTCGCGGAGACGGGCCTTCTGGCTCGCAGCCCCACGCCGCACACGGTGGTGACCAGGCTCCGCCTGGAGCCCAGCCTGGACAAGGCTGCCGGCCCACTCGGGCTGCGAACCGGCGAGCCCGCTCTCGACGCGCGGCTCGCCGCCGCTGGCGCGACGGCCCTGCGCAGCGTCTACGCCGCAAACCCCGGGCGCCGTGCCGCGGGCTTGACGCGCACCATCGCCTTCGAGGTGGCGAGCCTGGCTGCCGCGCAGCAACTGGCGGCGGAGCTCAACGCTTCGCCGAGCGTCGAATGGGCGGAGGTCGCCACCACTCTGTCGGTGCTCGCTCCCGTCGGCCGCGACCCATTCCGCAGCGATCTCTGGGGTCTCGATGCGGTGAGAGCACCGCAGGCCTGGAGCGCCACCCAAGGCTCCTGCGCCACCCCTGTGGCCGTCGTCGATACCGGTCTACGCAGCGAGCTGGCCGACCTGCAGGGGCGGGTGTTGCCCGGCCGTGGCTATGACTTCATCAATGACGACCCCATTCCCGAAGACGATCACGGCCATGGCACGCACGTCTCCGGCACCATCGCCGCGGCCCTCGACAACTCGACCTCGGTGGCCGGCGTGGCCCCGGGGACCTGCGTCTTCGGGGTCAAGGTCCTCGATGCTGGTGGCTCCGGCAGCTCCGAGAGCGTCGCGCAAGGGATCGTGCATGCCGCTGACCAGGGGGCCAAGGTCATCAATCTCAGCCTGGGTTGCGATTGTGCAACCCAGCAGGTGATCGAGGACGCGCTCGAGTACGCCGCTGCCCGCGACGTGGTGGTCGTCGCCGCCGCCGGCAATGACGGTGAGGACACCCTCTACTATCCCGCCTCGTCGCCCCTGACCATCGCGGTCAGTGCCCTGACCCCCAGCCTCGCTCTCGCCGACTTCAGCAACCACGGCCCGGGACTCGACCTCGCTGCTCCCGGGGTGGACGTGGTCAGCCTCTTCCGCGACGGCGAGAGCTGCCAGGGATCGGGCACCTCGATGGCCACGCCACACGTCGCCGGTGTCGCTGCCTTGGTCCGCTCCATCAACCCGCTCTTGAACCGCGACGAGGTCCGCGCCCTCCTCCGGCAGACTGCGCGCGACCTCGGCCCGGCGGGCTACGACACCTCCTTCGGCGCTGGTCTCGTAGATGCCCTGAGCGCGGTCCAGGCTGCTGGCGGCGCGGTTGGCGGCGGCGCCTGCACGCCCTCCGCAACTGCACTCTGCCTGAGCGACGAGCGCTTTCGGGTGGAGACCTACTGGCGCCGGCGGGACGGCGTTGAAGGGCAAGGCCACGCCGTGCGGCTGACCGCCGACACCGGCTACTTCTGGTTCTTCGACCCCAGCAACGTCGAGATGGTGCTCAAGGTCCTCAACGGCTGTGGGGCCGGTGGACGCTTCTGGGTCTTCTCCGGTGGCTTGACCAACGTGGAGGTCCGCACGCGCGTGACCGACACGGCGACGGGCCAGGTGAAGGAGTACCTCAACCCGCAGGGTACTGCCTTCCAGCCGATCCAGGACACCGGCGCCTTCGCCACCTGCGGAGCCAGCCTGGCTGCTGCCGACGGGCTAGCGACGAACGCGCTGTCTCCGCGACGGAGCCTGGGTTCATTGCTGGGTCTTCTTGCTACCACCCCCGACACGGCCGAGCCTGCTGGCGAGGTACGCGCCGGGACCTGCGTCGCGAGCACTACCAAGATGTGCCTGCGCCAAGGGCGCTTCAGCGTGGAAACGACCTGGCGGCGCGCCAACGGGGAGAGCGGCGCAGGGCACGCGGTCAGCCTGACGGACGACACGGGGTACTTCTGGTTCTTCGACGAGGGCAACGTAGAGATGGTGCTCAAGGTCCTCAAGGGCTGCGGCGCCAACAACCGCTACTGGGTGTTTTCGGGTGGGCTGACCAACGTCGAGGTGACAACGCGCGTGACCGACACGGTGAGTGGCCAGGTCCAGGTGTACCGCAACCCGCGGGGAACCGCCTTCCAACCGATCCAGGACACCAGCGCCTTCGCCACCTGCCCGTAAGCGAGCAGTCGGCGTGGTCAACATCACGGCCCGTCGTTCATCCCAGCCCATCGGCAGGTATGAACGACGGGCGTGAGCGGCGGGGAGGCCGGGGACCGACCGGACGAGGCCTGCCCAGGAACTACCCAGCCGGGGCTGGCGCCTCGTGCTGCCAGCCGAGGCGGTCGCTGACCAGGCGAGAGAAGCGTTCTTCGAGCGCGCCGCGGTCGCGGAACAAGCCCCAGACGGGCTCCTCGTCGTCGGCGGCCGGCGGTGGGCCGGCGGCGGCGAGCTTTTTGACCAGCAGGAGGCGGGTCACCGGCGCCGGGTGGCTGTCGTAGGGCGACGGATGCGCGTGGATGGCCTTCTGGTACGCCTCGGCGCGCTCTTCGTCGGCACGCTCCGTCGCCGGCTCGTAGGCGTAGAGGTTGGCCAGCGGCAGCTTCCTGGCGTCGAGCTCGGTGAGTGTCGCCTCGACGTGGGCCCTGAAATCGAGGTCTCGCCGAATCACGTGCAACAGGCCCTCTTCGAACGACTTCGAGCCGAAGCCGAGGGCCGCCCAGCGGTCGGCGAGGATCTCCTGCAAGCGCGAGGCACCCTGCGAGATGCGCAGGAAGAGCCGGTGATAGCCCTGGATGAAGAGCCAGGCAGGGTTGTACCAACCGGCGGCCCCACCTTCGGCCACGCGCAGGGCCATCGTGAACAGAGACCGCCGCACGGCAAGCGCCAGCCCACCGCCGGCGGTGTCGCGGTTCGAGAAGTGGCCGTACTCGTGGGCAAGGATGGCGCGGAAGGGCCGCAGCTTCAAGCCCTCGACCACTCCCAGGCCGAGGATCAGGCAGCGCTCGCTCGCCCCCATCGTCTGTTTCCAGAGGCCACCCCGCTCCAGCACCGCGAGGTCCGTCCCGGCCGTCAGGTAGACGTTGTCCACCGGGCGGGTGCCGATCGTCGCGGCAACCTCACCGAGGACCGAGCGCAGGCCCGGGGCGTCGCGAGCGAGGTCGAGCTTGACGCCGGGGTCCTCGTCGCTCGCGCGCACCCAGAGGCTCTTGAGCATCCCGGCGAGGGTCGAGAGGCCGAGAACGCCGGCGATCAGCAGCAACTTGATGAAGACGAAGCCCACCTGCAGCATGAGCAGAACGACGCCGCCGAAGACTCCCACCACCAGGAGGGCGACGAAGGGAAGCGAGAGCCAGTAGGCGGCGCAGCAGAGCCAGAGGACACCGCGGTAGGCCCGGCGCAAGGCGAGCTCGAAACCGGCCAGCTCGCCGCGCGGCCGGCCCGAGATCTCTGCCGCCTTGGCGAGCGTCAGACGGCTGAGCACCGCGCCGGCCACGAAGAGCCCGCCGAGGGCGAGGGCCCAACCAGCCAGGGCCCAGCCGAGAGGGCCGAGCACTCGCAGCCACCACGGCCGCGGCGGGGCCAGCTCGGCGACCAGGCGGCGGTACTGATCTTGAGGCAGCCCCAGCTGCCGGGCGCGCTCGAGCGAGCGCTTCGCCGCCTCGGGGGAGCCTTCGAGGCCTGCTGTCAAGGCCGCCACGATGTGGGTCTCCATCTGCCGCGGCGCCATGGTCAGCAGGCGCGGCGTGCCCTTCTGCAGCAGGTCGAGGTCCTCGGACAGCACGCCCACCTGGCAGAGCGTCATCACCGCCCAGTAGTCGTCGGGCGACGCCTCGAAGGCCCTCAGGGCCAGCCGGCGGGCCTCGGCCAGCTCGCCGGCCGTCGGCGCAGCACCGTCTCCGCGCCGGGCGAGCGCGAGGGCGAGCACCGACAGGTTCGCGGGCTCGTCCGCGAGGACGACCGCCTGGCGGGCCAGCGCCAGGGCCTCGGCGCGGTGCCCCAAGGCCAGCTGCTCGGAGGCCTGGCGCCGCACGGGATGGGCGGAAGACGGCGCCAGCCGCCCAGCCTGCGCATAGAGGTCCACGGCGGCCGCGTGCTCGCCCTGCTCGCGCGCCGCGGTCCCGGCCGCGAAGAGCGTGGCGGCCTCCGGGTCGATCGCCCGCAGCTCGGCCTGCACCTCCTCCTCGAAGGCCTTCCGCTCAACTTCGAGGTCGATCTCGCCGCCGGCCGCAAGCGCGGGGGCGAAGACGAGCGACAGCATCCAGAGGGCAGTGGGGAATCGGCGCATGTGCTCCTCGTTGGCGGCCGGGCGCGCCGGCTCTCCCCGGCGGCGACGGGCCGAAATCTGTTTTTCGATAATGCCTTCGATACCGTTGTTCGGCAAGCGGGTTAGGCCCGCCGCGGCCGATCTCGCCACGCCCGCCAGGCTCGGCCCCTGGCTTGGCCTGGCTTGGTCTGCCCTGGCCTGCCTTGTTCTGGCCTGGCCTGGCCTGGCCTGGCCTGGAATATCATCCTCCCCGTTGCCCACCCAGACCTCTCCCCATCCCTTCCCGCGGCTGCGCTGGCTGGCCGCCGCCTGGCTGGCGGTGTACCTGCCCTCCTACTGGCTCGCCTACGGTTTCGCCAACTTCCTCTTCCTCTGCAACCTCGGCGTGATGGTCACCGCTGTGGGCCTGCTCGCCGGCAGCCGGCTGCTGGTCTCGAGCCAGGCGGTGGCGGCGCCGGTGATCGGCCTCGCCTGGGCGATCGATGCCGGCTGGAAGGTGACGACGGGCGACTTCCTCTACGGCGGCACGTCCTACATGTGGGACCCGCAGTACCCCCTGTTCACCCGCCTGCTCTCCCTCTACCACCTGGGCTGGCCGCTGCTCTGCCTGCTTTGCGTGGCGGCCGTGGGCTACGACCGCCGCGGCTGGCCCCTGCAGACCGCCATCGCCGCCGGGGCCGTGGTGGCCGCGCGGCTGCTCACCGCTCCTGCCGACAACGTCAACTTCGCCTTCAAGGACCCGTTCTGGGCCCGCCAGCTGGGGCCGGCCCCCGTCCACCTCTTGGTGGTCGTCGCCGCCCTCGCCGGGATCGCCTACGGCCTCACCCACCTGGCCCTGGCACGCTTCACCGCGCCACCGGCGCCGCAGTAGCACGGAGCGCCGCGGCAACAGCCCTCCAGGGCTTGGGCAGAGCGCGTTGCCCCAGCTGCTAGACTGCGGGCGGGACTCTTCGATGCTCTGGCGACTCACCCTGGTGGCCCTGCTGGCGGCGAGCCTGGCCCTACCGGCCAGCCCACCCTTGCTGGCCAGCCAGGCGCCGGCCCGCTGCTCTTGTGGCCCGGGGGGCAGCTGCTGCCGGCCCGCCAAGGGCGGCGTCGCGGCCCATTGCGGGGCGCGCTGCCACGGCACCTGCGCGATGAGCAAGGTCCCCGCGGCACCGGGACCGGCCCTCGTCGGGCCGGTCCATGGCGAACGCCTGGGGATCGATCCCGGCGCGACGCTGCTCGGCGGCCCGAGGGTGCGGGACGAGCGCCCCGCGGAGGCAGCCGTGCCCCGGCGCTCGCTCCCTCGCCAGCCCCCCACGCCACCACCCCGCAGCCACCCTGCTCGAAGCTGAGGCAACGCTCCTGGCGACCGCCGGTCGCTGGGCTCCGCCATTCTTCGTTCAAGGAGGCTTCTGTGCGTACTTCTACGCTCCGCCGGCGCAGCGCCGGCATGGCTGTGTTCTCGTTCGTGTTCCTGCTTCTCGCGTCGACGGCCTGGCTCCGGGCCCAGCCCGCGGACGGCCCTGGTTCGCTCGACTCCCCACCACCGGCGGCGGCCAGCGAGGAGGCGCCCGCCGGCAACGTCCGTGAGGAGATCCTGGTCACCGCTACCCATCCAGAGCTGCCGCCGATCGCCGCCGAGCTCTCCGGCTCGGAGCTCACCGCGGCCCCGGGCAAGGACCTCGCCGAGACCCTCAGGACGCTGCCGGGCGCCGGCTCGGCCCGCCGCGGGCCCCTCAACCTGGACCCGCTCGTGCGCGGCCTCTCCGAGACCGAGGTCCTCACAACTGTGGACGGCACCCGCACCTTCGCCGCTGGCCCGGCCCGCATGGACTCCGAGCTCAGCCACGTCTCGCCCCATGCCATCGAGCGACTGCAGGTCGTCAAGGGGCCCTACGCCCTGACCTGGGGAGCCGGAGCGCTGGCCGCGATCGCGCTCGAGACGCTGCGCCCCACCTTCGGCCCCCAGCAGCCGCGGGCCACCGGCAACCTCGACCTTGGTTACAAGGGCAACGTCGACGCCAGTGATGCCTTCGCGAGCCTCTGGGGGAGCAGCGAACGGTGGCGCTACGGGGTCAGTGTCGGTGCCCGGGAAGGTGGGGACTACCGCTCCGGGGGCGACGGCGCGACCGTCCCCGGCGACTACCGCAGCCAGGACACCCGTTGGGTCCTGGGCTTCCGGCCCACCGACAACCTGGTCCTCGACCTCACCGGCGGGTACCAGGAACAGCACGACGTCGACTACCCCGGGCGCATCCTTGACGCCAACTACTTCTACACTCGCTCCCACTCGCTCGAGGCCACCTGGGCGCCGCAAGTCGCGGGGCTCGACGAGGTCTACGGCCAGGTCTACGTCAACCGCAAAGACCACCTGATGAACAACGACGAGAAGCCGACGGCCCTGCCGCAGCCCGGCCGCGTCCCGCCGTTCGGCATCGACGTCCACCTGCCGACCCAGTCTGACTCCCGAGGCGCCCGGCTGCGGCTGGACGGCTCGCGCGGTGATCTCGGCTGGAAGGCGGGCGGCGACTCCTACCACCTGCAGCAGTCGGCCACCCGCACCATCTCGCGGCGCGACAACGGCATCGTGTTGTTCGTCGATCGCATCTGGCCGGACGCCACGATCGACGCCACGGGCCTCTACGGCCAGCTCGAATGGCGCGGGCCGTGGACGGTCGCCGGCACGGTGCGGGTCGACCGCGTGGAGGCCGATGCCGTCGACCCCACCGCGTTCTTCCTCGCCAACACCCACGGCGCACTGGCCCAGAGCGACCTGCTGTGGAACGCGGCGGCGAGCGCGCGCCGCAACCTGGGGAGCGGTTGGTCGCTGAGCGTCGGCGCCGGGCGGGCGCTGCGCGCACCGAACGTCCTCGAACGCTACTCCGATCGCTTCCCGGCCTCGAAGTTCCAGACCGCGGCGGAGTTCTTGGGCGACCCGGAGCTGCGGCCCGAAGCGGCCTCGCAGCTCGACGTGGCCCTGGGGCGCACCACGGCGCGGGCCAGCCTCGAGGTCAGCCTCTACTACCGCCGAGTGGAGGACTACATCACCGTCCAGCCGGACCCGACGCTTCCCCGGCGCCTGCCCCTCTCGCCGCCCACCGTCTACCGCTACGTCAACGGCAAGGCGGACTTCTACGGCGGCGAGGCCCAGCTCGCCCACCGTCCCGTCTCCTGGCTCAACTGGCGAGCCTCGCTCGAGTGGATCCACGGCGAGGACAAGGCCTTCCACGAGCCAGCCTTCGGCATGCCACCCCCCACCGCCAGGCTGGACCTCCGCTTCCTCCCCGGCTCTCGGTGGTGGATCGATCTCGGCGGCATCGCCGTCCAGCGGCAGGACCGGATCGCCACCGCTCGCCTCGAGAAGACGACGCCCGGCTACGCCGTGTTCAACCTCGGTGCCGGCACCTCGCTCGGTGAGCGTTGGCGCCTCAAGGCGGGGGTCGAGAACGTGGGCGACCGGCGCTACGCCACCCACCTCAACTCCCTCAACCCGTTCACGGGCGAACGCATCCCTGAGCCTGGGAGAAGCGTCTACGCCGGTGTCGAGATGAAGTTCTGACGGGTGGCCCGGCGCCGGGGGAACCCTCCGGCGCCGGGCTACCCTCTCGCCCTCGCCCTCGCCGCCGCAGCGCACGCCAGCAAATTATTTGCTCCGCGCGATATCTTGAAAAGTTAGAACATCCAGAAATAAGCTTGTCAGGATCGCCCGCTTCCTGTATGGTGCCTGCCATCGGGTTCCTGACAGCTCGCTGAGTTCTCGGTGGTTCCGGCTCGATCGCGCGCCGCGCGATCGTGAAACGGCCCTTCGTTCACCTCAACCTCGCCGTCGACGCCGACGGACGGGTCGCCGCGCAGGACGGTCACGCCGTCTCGATCTCCTGCGCCACCGACTGGCGTCGAGTCCATCTGCTACGCGAGAGCTACGACGCGGTTGCCGTCGGCGCTCGCACCTGGCTCCGCGACCACCCTCGCCTCACCGTCCGCTCGGAGGTCGTCGGGCGGCCACCGGGCCGCCAGCCGGCGCGGGTGATCTTCAGCGGCAGCTCGGCCTGCCGGTTACCGGCGCTCAACGGCCACCCCACCTACGTGGTGGGCGCACGGCCCCCCGGCGATGCCGGCATCCACGTCGCGACGAGCGGGCGTGAGCTGGCCCCGGCCCTGGCCCGGCTCGCCGGGCATGGCGTGCGCTCGTTGCTCGTCGAGGGCGGGCCGACGCTCCTCGCCTCCTTCCTGGAACAGGGCCTCTTCGACCGGCTGACCGTCTACGTGGCGGTCCGCGACGCAGCGGCGGCGGCGAAGGCCGCGCGGTGCGCCCTGCCCGCGGCCCCGGCCCTGCAAGCCGAGCCCTGCGGCCGTGGGATGCTGCTCGGCTGCTGCCGGCCCGGGGCGGGTGAGCTGGGGCCGGAGCGGGGGCCGGGCTGGCGGAGCGGTGAAGCGAGCGAGCCGCTCAGCGAGCACCTCCGCTACCTCGACCCCGACGCCTGCGGGGTACCCAACGGCGGGGCGCGTGGCGAGCGGCTGGCCCTCCTGGGACCGGTGCCGCTGCCGGTGCAGCTTGGCGGCCAGACCTTCCGCTTCGCCTGGCACGTCTTCGGCCGGGTCGCCGCCGGCGAGGCCGAGCCGCGTGGGCCGCTCGCCAGCTCGGTCCTCGTCTACGGGGATCTGGCAGCGAGCGACGCCCCCCTCGTCCGCCTCCACTCCGGCTGTCACACCGGCGACCTCTTCGGCTCGATGCGCTGCGACTGCGGGCCGCAGCTCGAGCGGGCGCTGCTCGAGGTGGTGCGCGCCGGGGCCGGCGCCGTGGTCTACCTCACCGAGCACGAGGGCCGGGGGATCGGCCTGTGGGCCAAGGCCCGTGCCTACCTGCTGCAGGACGCCGGCCTCGACACCTACGAGGCCAACCGTCGCCTCGGACTGCCCGAAGACGCTCGCTCCTATACCGACGCCGCCGTGGTGCTCGCCGCCGTCCTCGGCCGGCAGCGGATCGCGCTGCTGTCGAACAACCCGCTCAAGCTCGAGGCCCTCATCGGCTGTGGCTTCGAGATTGCCGCCCTGCGGGGCCTGGTGGCCGGCCACAACGCCGTGAACCAGCGCTACCTCGCCGCCAAGGCCCGCAATGGCCATCGCCTCAACGGGCTGGAAACGCCCAGCCCGCTTCCACTCCCGCTCCCGAAGTCGATCGGGACGGGGAGATGAAGGTCTACGAGAAGGAGGTCCAGATGTCCGAGAAGCCGTACCACGTTGCCGCCCTGACGGCCTGCCTCGTCCTGCTGCTCACCACGGCCTTGACCGCGCCCCCGGCGATGGCCGCGGGCAAGCCGTCCCCGGCGGCGGCGAGCAGCACCTGCAACGACGTCAGCTGGCTCAACCCCGCGAACCCTCCGCCCTTCCTCATCGACATCAGCCAGGCCCCCGGCTCGGGCTTCTGCCAGTTCCAGGAGTTCTCGAACTGGAACTTCATGGCGCTGGTGCTGGGCGCCAACCCGGCCTTCGAGAGCTGGCCGACGCTGCAGCAGACCTACCCGGCCTCCGGCCCGCCGACTTGCTCCGGCGCCAAGCTGGGCAGTTCGCTGACGCCCTTCATCCGCCAGAACAGCGCCGCGGTGATGGAGCTGATCAACCGGAAGCGCAGCGCCGCCGAGCTGGCGGCCGGCCCGCCGGTGCAGGCCACGGGCGAGCCCCTGGTGGACCGCGCCGGCCGCTACATCCAGTACGAGATGCGCGTGAACCCCACCTTCTGCGCCACGGTGACGGCCTGCCAGCTGCAGGTCCAGGCCTGCGGCACGGCGGCGGTCGCCGCCAGCCCGGCCTTCCGCTGGCCCTCGGGCGTCGTCAAGAGCCCCACCCCGGGCAGCGGCACCCCCGGCGCCGCCGAGCTGAAGCTCTCCTGGCGGGTGATGGAGACCTGCAACCTCCCCGACTCGCCCAGCCCCTGCACCCCCGACGACCTCGACGACTTCTTCTGGACCGGCCCGGTGACGGTCGAGACCCTCGGCCCCAAATGGCAGGGCCCGGCCAAGGTGCTGATCGGCCTGGTCGGCTTCCACCTGATGCAGAAGACCCCCACCCGCCCCGAGTTCCTGTGGGCCACCTGGGAGCACGTGTCGAACGACCCGGTGTGCCCCGGGAGTGACAATTCCGTCTGCCAGGACCCGAGCCATGCGATGAACGGCGTCGCGACCCCCAGCGGCTGGAACCTCTACGACCCCAAGGTGACGCCGCCGCCGCTGGTCAACACGCCGCCGCAGTGCCCGGACCCGGCCAACTTCGGCAACCCACCCACCCAGGCCAACTGCCTCAACCAGCCCTACTTCAGCGCCAAGGCGCCGCAGAAGCAGCCGGACACCGAGGTCTGCCGCCTCGCGCCCTGCGGCGATGGCGACCCGTCGAACATCGCCGACCTCAACGAGGCGATGCGCAACAAGCTGGGCTCGAACGTGTGGGCCAACTACTTCTTCGTCGGCTCGGTGTGGGGCAAGACCCCGGCGCCCACCGACCCGTCCAGCTCCGTGGGCTCACCATGGCTCGCCAACTCGACGATGGAGACGTACTTCCAGACCACGCCGACGAGCTCCAACCAGTTCAACTGCTTCACCTGCCACCAGAGCGCTCCTTCCGGTGGCTACACGGCGGACCCGCCGGACATCAACCTCGACTTCGTTCACTCGTTGCAGCGGGTCACCCAGACCTCACCGAGCACCTGCCCGGTCGACATCAACACCTGCGTGCCCAAGCTGATCACCGCCCACCAGGCGGCAGCCAAGCAGTGACGGCGGGGCACAGCGACCCGAGCGAGAGGGTACGGCCATGGAGGACTTGAGGTTCGCGCTCCTCGATACCTCGGCGGCGATCGCCAGCCGCGAGGTGGCCGTGAAGGCGCGGAGCCTCACCCTCGATGGCACCCGCTTCAAGCGCCCGGGGCCGATCGCCGAGGGGACCTCCCTCGACGGTCTGCTGCGGGCCGCCCGCGCTGCCGGCGGGAGCCGCTGCCTGGTGCAGTCCTACGGCCACGTGCTGGCCGAGGAGTGGCGCCCCGCGGGTGACCGCGAACGCGGCGCCCTCGAGGTGCTCACCGAGTGGTTCCCGGCGAGTGGCGCCATGGCCGCGGGCCGCCACCGGCCAGACGGGACGCCCGAGGGCGGCTGTTGGCTGGTCGACCTCGAACGCTGGGAGGACGCCAGCCGGCCGGCCCTCGACGCCGCCGGCAACGGCCTCCTCGCCGACTTTCCCCCCGCCTTCTACCGCAGCGCCGTCCACCTGCGGCCCGAAGACCCAGCGGCGAGGCAGGCCCTCGCCCCCTTCCTCGGCGCCGGCATCGCGCGCTTCGCGCCCGGCCCGGGCACCCGCGAGCTCGGCCCCGCCGTCGAGCGCTACCTCGCCGGCCAGCGCCGGCTGCTCGCCAACCTGCCGCGCGGGGTCTTCGTCTGGAACATCGAGCCCTCCACCGACGTCGAGAGCCCGCCCGAGGACTTCGCCGGCCCGCTCGCGGCCCTCTACTCGGTGGCGGCCGGCTTCAAACCCAACCGCCTGCTCGAGACCCACGGTTTCGACGCCAGCACCCGCGTCGTCTTCTTCGACTACAGCCAGCCGGGGCTCGCCTTCCGCCGCCTGCTCTGCAAAGACTGGGACGGCCGTGACTACCCGCGCTTCCTCGCCCGCCTGTTCCGCCGCCTGCCCGCGAGCGAAGCCCACTACTGCCTGTGGGAAGGCCAAACGCCGGAGAGCCTCGACTGGGACGCCGTGGCACGGCGCTGGCGCCAGGAGGTCGACGCCTGGGGAGGGGCGGGCACCCTCGCCCGCCACTGGGCGCACTACCGCCGGCTCGACCACCGCTTCGTGGAGGTCGACCTGCTGGGCGACCGTTCGGCGCTCAGCACCGCCCTCGCCGCGGCGCGCGACGAGACCGCGGCCATCTGGTGGTCGAACGCCTTCTTCTCGCTGGTCTCCAACTGGTTCCACCCGGCCGGCGCGAGGCGGCAGATTTACCGCTCTTTCCTCGCCGAGCTCGCCGGGGCGGCCCCCGGGCTCTGGCTCTACGGCGCGAGCAGCGACAACGTCGCCGTCAACCACGTGCAGGCCGCCGCCTACCAGCGCTGGTTCGCCGCCCACGGCGGCGACGAGCTCGACCCCGGCCGCCTCCACCACTGCGAGCTGCTGTTCTGATGGCCAGTGCCGCCGCCAGCGTGCCCCTGGCCGAGGCGGCCCACCCGCCGGTGCGCTTCGTCATCCTCGCCGCGCCGCGGACGGGGTCCAACTGGCTGTGCACCCTGCTCGACTCGCATCCCGCGGTGCTCTGCCACCACGAGGTGTTCAACCCGGCGGGGATCCACCTGGCTCGCTCGCGGCGCCAGCAGATCGACCTCGGCTCCGTCGCCGCGCGCGACCGCGACCGCCGCGGCACCCTCGAACGGCTGTGGCGGCTGAGCTTCGGCTGCCACGCGGTGGGCTTCAAGGTCACCCGCGAGCAGCCAGCGGCCGTCTTCGAGACCGTCTTCGCCGATGCCGGCATCCGCGTCCTCGTGCTGCGCCGCCGGCATCGCCTGCGCACCTACCTCTCCGAACGGCTCGCCGAGGAGACCGGGCGCTGGGAGTCCTACCTCGACCATCCTGGCGATCGCGCACCGCGTACCGCGAGCGGGCTGCCGCCGGTGGCGATCACCGCCACCGGCCTCGCCGCCCACGCCGCCCGCAACGAGCGCTACTACGCCTGGCTTGCCGAGCGCCTGCGGGCCGCCGGCCACGCCGTGCTCACCACCACCTACGAAGAGCTGCCGCGCCTCGCCGAGCAGCGCCGCATCCTGCGCTTTCTCGGCGTCGACCCCGGCCGGCGCCTCGTCGCCGGCACCAGCAAGCAGGGCCCCCGCGCGCTGCGGGAGGCGATCTCCAACTTCGACACCCTGAGCCGGGACCTCGAAGGTGGGCCCTTTGCCGCGGAGCTCGCGGCGCTGGACCTGCCCCGGCCTCGCCCGAGGAGAACACCATGAGCGAACCGTTGTCCGCCCCTTGCCCGCAGCCGCCCGCCGCCGAGAGCGTCGTCCGCCAGCATTTCGTCCGTCATCGTGGCCCGGTGACCTGCGCCGCCGGCATCCCGGGCCGCCGGGCGGCCGTGATGTCCGGCTATGACTCGGCCGTCTCCTACGTCGACCTCGAGGCCGCAACCGTCGAGCTCCTGGGCTACCACGAGCACCTGGCCAACCGCATCGTGGTGAGCCCGGACGGCCAGCGCGCCGCCTCCTGCTCCTCCGACTACACGATCTGCCTCTGGGACCTCGCCAAGCGCCGGCCGCTGCGGGTGCTGCGCGGCCATTGGGACGATGTCGAGGACTTCGCCTTCGTCGACGCCACCACCGGCGTCTCGGCCTCGCGGGACCATCGCGTGCTGGTCTGGGACCTCGAGACGGGGGCTGTCAAGCGCAGCTTCGAGCGCCACGAGAAGGACGTGCTGGCGGTGGTCCACGCCGCGGGCCGGGTCTACTCCTCGGGGGACGACATGACGCTGCGCGAGTGGGACCTGGCGAGCGGCGAGCTGCTGCAGACCTGGGGCCCCTTCGAGGTCGAGACCGACACCTGCGCCATCGACCCCGCGCGCCACCGCGCCGTCCTGGGGGCGGACGACGGCTGCATCTACGTCTTCGACACCCAGAGCGGCGCCACCCTCGCCCCCATCCCCGCCCACGCCTCGGGGATCAAGAAGGTGGCCGTCTCGCCCGCCGACGGCAGCATCCTCTCGGCGGCCTACGACCAGCGCCTGCGCATCTGGGACGCCGCCAGCTTCGCGCCCAAGGTGGAGCTCGCCAAGCACCCCGGGATCTGGGAGCGCTCCCTCAACTTCTCGCCCGACGGCCGCGAGGTGCTGGCCGGCACCTTCGAGGGCACCCTGGTGCACTGGAACGCCGAGACGGGCGAGAAGCTGGGCGAGATCGGCGCCGAGGCGGCGCCCGAGGCCGGCAACGCCTGCTTGAACGACCTCGCGGCCAACGACGCCGGGGACCTCGCCGTGGTCTGTGACGACGGCGTCGTGCGCCTGGGCCGGCTGACCACCAGCGAGGCGGCGTGGACGGCGCGCGTCGAGCCCAGGACCGGGCGGGTGCTGATGAACGCCGTCACCCTCGACGGCGAGCGGGTGATCGCCGGCGCTCACGACCACAAGCTGCACTTTTTCCGCCGCCGTGACGGCCGCCTCGTCGAGGAGCTCGAGGTGGTCCTGGGCGAGGGGCCGATCAACTGCGTGCGGGTGGCCCAGGTGCCCGGCTACGCGGGGCAGGCCTTCGTCGCCTGCTACAGCCACGCCGTGGTGCGGGTGTCGGAGCGGGGCGAGGTGCTGGGCAAGATCGGCCTCCACGACGGCGCCGTCAAGGCCCTGCGCCTGCACCCCAGCCAGCCTCTGGGGGTGAGCTGCGGGGCCGACGGCCTGCTCCTCGCCTGGGACTTCGAGGGTCGCCTCGTCGAGCGCTTCCTCGGCCACATGGCGATCATCGACGACGTCGACATCGACCCCACCGGCAGCCGCATCGCGAGCTCCGGCCGCGACTTCACCCTCAAGGTCTACGACCTGGCGAGCGGCAAGATGCTGGCCTCCCTCGACACCGGCCGGCAGTCACCGAAGTCGGTCTGCTTCTGGGACCACGACACCGTGGTGGTGGGCAACTACTGGGGCTTCCTGGTCAAGGCGGACCTCGCCGAGGAGAGGGTGACGCGGGCCCGCATCGGCCCCAACGGCATCAGCTCGCTGGCGCGCAGCGGCGAGCACCTGGTGGCCGCCTGCTACGACGGCGCCGCCTACCTGGTGCGCCCGAGCGACCTCACGGTGGTGCGCGAGCTGCGGGCGATGCGCCAGAAGGTGCCACACCGGCCGGTGACGGCGAGCTGAGGGCGGATGCGGGTCCTGCTGCTCCAAGATGCGCCGCACCTGCCCTCCTTCGGCGGCGGCAACAAGGCCAACCGCCTGCTCCTCGAAGGCCTGGCGGCGCTGGGCCACCACTGCGAGATGGTGGCGCGGGCGCGCAACGCCACCATGGCACCGATGACGGTCGCCGAGCTGGAGGAGGCGCTCGCCGCCCGCGGGGTGGCCTGGCAGCGCGGTGAGCGGGGCAAGCTCTTCGCTTACCGCCACCGCGGGGTGGACGTGCGCGCCCTCGACCCGCGCCGCGACGAGGAGCGCGCCGAGCTGGTACGGCGGCGCCTCGACGCCTGCGAGGCAGACTGGGTCCTGGTCTCCGACGACCGCCGTGGCTTCCTCCTCGACGCCGCCCTCGCGGCCGACCCCGAGCGCACCGTGGTCCTCGTCCACACCGCCTTCCACCTGCCCTTCGGCCCGCAGGCGGTGGCGCCCGACGAGCGCCGGCATGCCCAGCTGCGCCGGGCGCGCGCCGTCTTCACGGTGAGCCGCTACGCCGAGCGCTACCTCGCCGAGCACGGCGGGCTCGAGGCCCGGGTGGTGCGCTTCCCCGTCTTCGGCCCCGGGCCCTTCCCGCCCTGGCGCCGCCGCACGCAGGGAAGCGTGGCGATGATCAACCCGTGCCCGGAGAAGGGGCTCGCCGTCTTCCTCGCCCTCGCCCGCCGCTTCCCCCACCTGCCCTTCGCCGCCGTGCCCACCTGGGGGGCCAACGCCGAGACCCGGCGCCAGCTCGCCACGCTGCCCAACCTCACGCTGGTTTCCCCGGCCGACGACCTCGGGCCCTTCTTCGACGGCGTGCGGGTGCTGGTCGCCCCCTCGTTGGTTCCCGAGACCCTGGGCTACGTGGTGATCGAGGCCATGGCGCGCGGCATCCCCGTGCTGGCCTCCGACCTCGGGGGCCTGCCCGAGGCCAAGCTGGGCCTGCCCTATCTGCTGCCACCGGCCGACCCCGAGCGCTGGAGCGAGACCCTCGCCGAGCTCCTCGCCGAGCCCGCGCGCGAGGCCACGCTCGGCCGGGCCTCCCAGGAAGCAGCCCTGGCCTTCGTGGCCGGCGCCACCGCCGAGGGCTTCGCCGCCGCCCTGGAGGAGCTGGGGCCGGCCGCCCGGCTCGCGAGCTGACCATGGGAACGACACAGACAGGAACAAAACAGGCAGGAACGCAAAAGAGGCGCGCCAGCCACGGTGGGGTGGTGGCGATCGTCGACCCCTACGAGGCCGGTGCCCTCTACGCGCCCCTCCTCGCCGAGCACGGCTTCACCTGCCACCGGGTGGAGAGCGCACCGCCGCTTCAAGGCGAGGAGCGGCGGGCGGCCGTGCGGCCCGAGACCTTCGCCTCGACGATCGACCTCAAGGCCGGCTGGCCGGAGGCGCTCTCCCGGCTGCAAGCCCTCGGCGTGGGCACGGTCCTCGCCGGCCACGAGCACGGCGTCCCCAACGCCGACCGCCTGGCGAGCGAGCTTGCCCTTCCTGGCAACGGCGTCGAGCGCTCCGCCGCCCGCCGGGACAAGGCGGCGATGGCCAAGCTCGCCCTCGCCGCCGGGCTGCGGGTGCCGGTCCAGGCGGCAGCCGGCACCGCCGGACCCCTCCTCGCATGGGCCGCCCGGCGGGGCCGCTGGCCGGTGGTGGCCAAGCCCGCCCACGGCTACGGCTCGCAGCAGGTCGAGCGCTGCGCCTCGATCGCCGAGCTGGAGAGCTGCCTGTCGCGCATCTTCCGCCTGCCCAACGCCTTCGGCCGCCGCAACCAGCGGGCCCTGGTGCAGGAGGCCCTGCAGGGGCCGGAGCTCGCCGTCGACACCGTGAGCTGGGACGGCGAGCACCGCCTGGCGGCCCTCTGGCGCTACCACCGCCCCGGCGACGACGGCCGCGGGCCCGTGCCCCTCTTCGACGCCAAGGAGCTGCTGCCCCCCACCGGCGACCTCGCCGAACGGCTGATGGTCTACGTCCGCCGCCTGCTCGACGCCCTCGGCATCCGTTTCGGCCCGAGCCACGCCGAGGTGATGCTGGTCGGCGGCGAGCCGGTGCTGATCGAGGTCGGCGCCCGCCTGCACGGCGGCGAGGCGGCGCACGCCCTCTGCCGCCTGGCGACGGGGGACAGCCAGGTCGATCGCGTGGTGCGTAGCCTCGCCCGCGGCGGCTTCGGCCACCGGACGGCGCCACGGCCCTGGCAGGGCCGAGCGGCGATCCTGGTGCTGCGCAACCCACGGCCGGGACGGGCCCTCGACCTGCGGGTGCAGACACGTCTCGCCGAGCTGCCGGGGGTCGCGGAGCTGCGCTGGAACGCCCCGACCGGCCGACCGGCGCCGGCGATCGCTGGCCTCGCCCTCGTGGTCCACGCCGACGACGAGCACTTCGCGGCCACCGAGGGCCAGCTGCGCCTCTCGCTCCAGGGGCGTGGATGAGGGTCGAGGTCCTCTCCTCTCCGGCCGAGATCGCCGCCCTGGCCCCCGCCTGGGACGACCTCCTCGCCCGCTCGGCGGTAGATCGCGCCTTCGGCTCCGCCCGCTGGTTCTTGAGCTGGCACGAGGTGGCGGGCTGGAAGCCTCGGGTGCTGGTGGCCCGTAGCGAGGCCACCCTCGCCGGGGTGCTGGCCCTGGTGAGCGAGGATGGCGGCCCGCTGCGCTTCCCCGGTGAGCTGGCGGACTACCATGACGCGGTGGTGGCAACCGGGGACCTCGAGACGACGGCTGCGCTGCTCGCGGCGGCGCGGGACACGGCACGGGACGCCGGGCTCGGCCTGCGGCTGAGCTGCCTCGCGCCGGGCTCGCACCTCACCCTGGCCGCCCCCGCAGCCAGCCTTCAGGGCCCAGACCTGCGTTGCCCGTACCTCGACCTCTCGGCTGGCTACGCGGCCTTCTTCGCGACGCGCAGCAGCAACTTCCGCAGTGCCCTGCGCCGGGCCTGGAAACGGGCCGGAGCCGCCGGGCTCACGGCCGAGGAGCTGCGGCCCGGAAGCTTCCCTTCCACCTCGCTGGCGCCCCTGTTTCTCGCCCTCCACGGCGCCCGCTTCGCGCGCAGCTGCTTCGACCGGCCCCTCGACCGTGCCTTTGCCAGCCGCGCCCTGCCGGCCCTCTTCGCCGAAGGCCGTCTTCGCGCTTTCGCCCTGCGCCGGGGCGAGGAGGTGCTCGCTCTCAGCCTGTGCATGGTGGGTGCGTCGAGCCTCGGGCATTGGAACGGCGGCTGGCGGCCGCAGGCCGCCCCCTTCTCGCCCGGCAAGCTCCTCCTCGACCTCGAGGCCCGGACCTGCTGCCAGGAAGGGATCGGCGAGCTCGACCTGCTGCGCGGCGAGGAGCCCTACAAGGCACAGTGGGCGACCGGCGAGCGCACCCTCCAGGCGCTGGTGGAGCCGGCGCCTTGAACGACGGTCCGCAGCGCTGGGCCCTGGGGCTCTACGCCGGGCCCTCGCCCCTGGCGCTCACCGAGGTGACGGGCGTCAACCCGGTCCTCGACCGCTGGCAGCTGGGCGGTCCGGCCGTGGACTTCGTGGCCGACCCCTTCTTGCTGCGCCACGCCGGCGGCTGGGCCCTCTACTTCGAGGTGCTACCGACGGCCACCCAGCGCGGAGAGATCGGGTACGCCGAGAGCCTGGACGGCCGCCGCTTCGACTACCGCGGCATCGCCCTGGCCGAGCCCTTCCACCTCTCCTACCCGCTGGCCTTCACCCACCAGGGCTGGTACTACCTCCTGCCCGAGACCCTGGGCGCCGGCGCCCTCCGCCTCTACCGCTCCGCCTCGCCCGCGGGACCCTTCGCGCCCCTCGCCGATCTCCTCCCCGGCCGCTTCGCCGACCCCACCCTCTTCCACCACGCCGGGCGCTGGTGGCTCTTTGCCTGCCCGACCCCGGAGGGCCACGACGGCCTGGAGCTCTTCTGCGCCGAGGACCTCCTCGGGCCCTGGCGGCGGCACCCCGCGAGCCCCATCGTGGAGGGCGATCCGCGCACGGCCCGCCCGGCGGGCAGGGTGGTCGAGCATGCCGGCCGCCTCTACCGCTTCGCCCAGGACTGCCAGCCGCGCTACGGCTCACGGGTGGTGGCCTTCGAGATCCTGGAGCTGTGCCCCGAGCGCTACCGGGAAGTTCCAGCCGGCCCGGTGCTCACCCCCACCGGCACCGGCTGGAACGGCGACCGCATGCACCATCTCGACGCCCACCGCCTGGAGGACGGCAGCTGGCTCGCGGTGGTCGACGGCTACGGCTTGGGCGGCTTCTCGGCGGCGAGCGCGGTGCGGTAGTCCTGCCGCCACTCTTCGGGGAGGGTGGCCAGGATCTCGTCCTTCGACAGGTGCCGCGGCCGGGTGGCGGCGAGCATCCCCTGGCGCTGCATCAGCTGGTCGCCCACCAGGATGCCGTTGGCGAAGAAGGTGCTCGCGCCTTGTTTCGCGTCCTCCTCGCTTCCCACCCGCAGGTTGTGGATCGGGACCGGCTGCGGGCTCGTGACGCGGGTCACCGCCACGAGCTTGGCCGGGCCGGCCTCGGTGTCGATGCCGTCCCCCACCTCGAGCGCGCTCGCCATCACCACCCCGTGGTCAGTGATCACCGGGTGCGCCTCGGTGAGCCGCAGCGCATGCCCCTTGTCGTCGCGGATCGCGATCAGCGGCAGCTCCTCGGTGCCCCAGGTGGTGGCGACGACGGTCCGCGTCGTGCCGCCGGTCGAGCGGACCTGCTCGTCCCCAAAGCCCTGGAAGCTCTCGATCGCCTTCGTCTTGCCGTCGGCGGTGGTGATCTGGGTGCCGTCCGGCAGGCAGCCCTGGATGATGTCGATCTGCGGCACGATCACCGTGTCGGGCAGCGAGCCCTGGGTGGTGTCGCTGGTGAAGGTGGCGCCGGCGAAGCCGGTGGTCGTCTGGGTGAAGAGCTGGAAGGTGTAGTTGAACAGCATGCCGTTGGTCTTCAGGCAGCTCTGGTTGGGGAAGCTCGCCGGCGAGAGGTTCCACGAGGCCGTCGAGCCGCTGACGTTGATCAGGCCCGTCAGCGAGCCGGTGGTGTTCTGGACCGCCTGCAGCACGCAACCACCACCCGTGGTGTCCGTCATCACGATGTAGAGCGAGCCGGTGGGGGGCGAGACGGGCGTCTGGCCGAGGTTCACCGAGCCCGAGATGGGATAGATGATGTTGGGCGGCACGCCCGCCCCCTGACAGCCGTAGTCGCAGTCCTTCTGGATCCGCGGGCCATAGCAGATCTTGAGCGGCGTGGTCACCGGGCCGTTGTTGACGCAAGCCGTGTTGGTGTTGGTCTGGCACTGCTGCACGCCCGTCGTGTTGTAGGCCGGCGAGGTCTGGCAGGCTTGGGTGACGGCCACGGAGTCGGTGAGGATGACGCTGAACGGTTGCAAGGGCTCGCCGTTCCGGGGCGCGATCAGGAACAGCGCGTTCGACTCCACGGGGATGCCGGCCGCGGTCGAGGAGCCGGTCGCGTTGACGTCGACGTTGGTGGTGTTGAAGACGTTCCTCTGGTTCGAGCCGATGACGGCGTTGTTCTGCGTGTCGATCAGGCTGACCAGCACCTGCGAGTTGTACGGCACCTGGCCGCTGGGATAGGTCGAGAAGCTGGTGGTCGAGTAGCCCAGGCCGGTGGTCTGGCCGAACTCGGTGGTGTAGTTGATGCCTCCCAGGGTGGCACCGCCGGAGGTGCTGAAGTCCGCCGGCATCGCCTCGGGCGCGGCGGCCTGGCTCGTCTGGCGAGCTCGCTCGATCTCCTTGAAGAGCTGCGGCGCGTTTTCCGGCGTGCGGCCGAAACGCTTGAGGGTCGCCAGCACGTAGCGGTACTGGTGCTCTTCTGCCAGGTTGAGACGGTGGGGGATCGAGACCGAGGTGTTCTCACGCACGTAGCGCAAGTCCGCGGCCTCCTCGGCGGACAGCGTCTGGCCCGAGGTCGGGGCCGGCTTCGGCCCTGACGGGCCGGCGCAGGCGGCGACCGCTCCGCAACCCAACAGTAGTGACCAGACGACGACACGGGTGGCCTGCATGGCAACCTCCTCCCTTGATCTTGGGTTTTCTTCCCTAGGGGAATGAACAACTCGGAACGCAAGGGAGGTGCCAGGCGGCAAGACCGGATGGCGGCCCTTGGGGGCCGTCCCGCCGCGACATTGACGGTTGCGACGGTCGGCAAGCGTCGTGCGAGTGGCGGGAGAGGGCGAGGCGAGCTCGTCTCGCCCCTGGCCTCAGGCCCCCCGCAGGTCGCGGGCCAGCCAGTCCCGGGCGGCCAGCCATCCGCGCTGCACCGAGCGCGGCGAGGTCCCGAGGGCCTCGGCCGTCTCGGCGTCGGTCAGGCCGACGAAGAAGCGGCACTCGAAGACACGGGCCGCGCGGGGGTCTTCCTGCTCCAGGCGGTCCAGGGCGTCGTCGAGCGCCAGGATCCGCTCCGCTTCCTGGACGAGGGTCGCCGCCGCCTCGTCGAGCTCGACGTGGAGCGCGCCACCGCCGCGCTTGGCGCGGCCGCGGTTGCGCGCGTGGTCGACGAGGATCTGGCGCATCGCCCGCGCCGCAACGGCGAAGAAGTGGCCGCGGCTCTCCCAGCCCGAGCCGCCGTGCGCCGCGAGCTTGAGGTAGGCCTCGTGCACCACCGCGGTGGTCGAGAACGTGCCGCCCGAGCGCTGCCGCCGCAGCTGGCGGCGGGCCAGGGTGCGCAACTCGGCGTAGACGACCTCGACCAGGCGGGAGAACGCCGCGGGGTCGCCGGCGCGCTGGCGCTCGAGGAGCTGGGTGACGGACTCGGGAGCGTTCATCGCCCCTCGCTCCGCTGGGCGAGGACCTCGGCAAACTCCTGGGCGACCTCCCGACCGCGTTGCTCGTCGACGCCGGCGATGGCCCGTGCAAGCAGCCGCCGGCCACCAGCGACGTCCCCGATCGCCGCGCGGTACATCGCTCGCTCGAGCAGGAGGTCGGGGTCGTCGGCACCGTAGACGGCCTCGGCCCGGTCGATCAGCGGCAGGGCCTCCGCATGCCGGCCGGTCTGCAACAGCAGCTCGGCGAAGTTGAAGCCGAGGAGGGCGCAGGGCACGGGCGCCTCGACCTCCTGGCACAGCGCCTCCGCCTCACGGAAGCGCGCCTCGGCCGCTTCGAGGTCGCCGGTCTCGTGGAGAGCGTCCCCCAGGTTGCCGAGGCTCATGATCAGGGCACGCCGCTCCCCCACCTGCTTTTCGAGGGCCACCGCCCGCGCGAGCAGCACCGCCGCTTCGGCGGGGGCCGTGCGCCCGAGGACGAGCGCCTGGCTGTCGAGCACGATCGCTTCGAGGCGGGCTGCACCCAGCTCGCGGTCGATCACCAGCGCCTCGTCGAAGAGCTGGCGCGCCCGCGCCGTGTCGCCCGCCTCGTCGGCCATCACGCCGAGCGCATGCAGGGCCTTGGCCTCTCCCAGGCGGTGCCCCAGCTCCCGATAGAGGACCAGCGCTCGCTCGAAACTAGCCCGCCCGCGCGGTGGGTCGAGGAAGCGCAGCGAGCGAGCCATGGCGTAGACGGCGCTCGCCAGGCCCTCGCGGTTGCCACTGCGTTCGGCGCTCGCCACCGCCTCTTCGCCCCAGCGCACGGCCTCCTCGCGGGCATCGCGGCCGTGCGCCACGTTGGCCAACACGGTGTAGGCCGCCGTGGTCAGGTCCTCGCGACCGAGGGCCCGCGCCGCCGCGACGACGTGCTGCGCCTCCGCGGCCGCCTCGGACCAGTTCGACTGCAGGGCCAGGGCCTCGGCGAGGCGCAGCGGAGCGTCGAGGAAACCCGCGTCGAGCTCGCGGGCGACGCGGAAGAAGGGCGCGGCGGGGGCACCTTGCTCGAGGCGCAACCGCTGCAGGCCCATGGCATGGAGCTGGTTGGCGAGGGGCACTTCCGAGAAGCGCTCGTTGAGCGCCGGCAGCAAGGAATCGGGCGCCAGGCGGCGGCTAAGGCGGGCCGACAGCTCGTTGGCCGCGGCCAGGAGGTCGGGAGCTTCGATGCTCCGGGCGCGCGGCTCGACCCCGGGACGCTCGGCCTGGTAGCGGAGCCGGAAGGCTCCCGGCGCGCCACCCGCCTCGACCTCGGCGGAAAGGGCGACGTTGGCACCCAGGCCGGCGAGCACCGCGCCCACGTCGGCGGGCGCGACGGGCAGGGTGAGGGCCTTCTGGCGCAGCATCTCCGCCACGTCCCGGCTCGGCACCACGCTCACCCCCGGGACCGTGGCGAGGTTCTCCGCCACCATCTCGGCGAGGCCCTGCTCCACCCAGTCGAGGGCCGCATCGCCGGTGTGGTTGGCGAACGGCAACACGGCGAGCCGCGGCGGCCCCGCGGCGGTGAGCGACGGTTCCGGCCGGTAGGCGTAGGCGACGAGCCCGCCGGCCAGGGCGACGAGGGCAAAGAGGGCGGCCGCCAGCCAGCGCTGCCGCCGCGCCCGGGCGCGGCGCTCGGGAGCCAGCGCCAGCTCCACCAGCCGGGCCTCCACCTCGGCGATCGTCGGCCTCGCCGCCGGGTCCACGCTCAGCATGCGCTCGAGCAAGGGACGCACGGGGGCGGCCACGTCGTCGAGCGGCTCGACCTGGGCCTCGCGCACCCGCGCCTGGAGCTCGGCCGCGTCGCGGGCGGCATAGGCGCTACGGCCGGTGAAGAGCTCCACCAGGAGCACCCCCAGCGAGTAGACGTCGGTCGGCGGACCGAGCTCCTCACCGCCGGCTTGCTCGGGGCTCATGTAGGCCGGGGTGCCGAGGGTGCTGCCGCGCCGGGTGTGGAGCGTCTCGCCCGCACCGGGCGGCTCGTCCGCCGCGGGCTCGGACGGCAGCTGCTGCCGCTCGCGGCGGGCGATGCCGAAGTCGATCAGCTTGAGCTGCCGACCGGCGCCGAGCATGACGTTCGAGGGCTTGAGGTCGCGGTGGACGATACCGGCAGCGTGCGCCGCGGCCAGCCCGGCAGCGATCTGTGCCGCGATGCCGAGCGCCGCCTCGAAGCTCTGCCGAGGGCCCTCGTCGAGGCGGCTCTTGAGCGTTTCGCCCGCCAGCAGCTCGAGCACCAGCGCCTCGCCACCGGCGTGCTCCACGAGGTCGTGCAAGCGGCAGACGTTGGGATGGTCGAGCCGGCAGAGCAGGCGGGCCTCGCGCAGGAAGCGGGCGCGGGCCTCCGGCGTGGCGTCGTGATCGGGACGGAGGCATTTGAGGGCCACCCGTCGTTCGAGCAGCTCGTCGTAGGCCTCGTAGACCTCGCCCATGCCGCCGGCGGCGAGCAGCCGCTCGACGCGGAGCCGCCCGACGCGGCTGCCGGCAAGCCCTCCCGCGGGCAGAGGCTCGCTGCCTTCGCCCGTCGCCAGGGCGGCGAGAAGGTCCTCGAACAGAGCGCCGGCGAGCGCGCCGCCGGGCTCGAGATCCGAACCTGAGCTGGAGGCCACGCCTCAGTCTAGCTGATGAGGCTGCGATCTCATCCGCTCGAGGCGCTCCCCGAGAGCCCAGCAGGGCGACCTGCGACGGTGCGTCAGTTGCAGGGGAACGCCGTCGTGTTGGCGTAGGCCGGGGCCCGCTCCCCCTGGTTGTTGGTGAACGACACGAAGGTGCTCGAGCGGGTGTCGGTCACGCTCATCACATAGCCCTGGTTGGTCAGCCCGGCGGCGAACACCCACCAATAGCCGTTGATCGCACAGCCGTCCAACACCTTGACCATCGCCTCCCAGTTGCGGTCGTTGTAGAACCAGAACAACGCCGTGTCGTTGGTACCGGTCGGCACCGGCGTCGCCACCCCGTCCCCCGGATGGTTGGTGATGCTGAAGATGGCGGTCAGGAAGCGGTCCTGCAAACAGACGGTCTTCAACGGATCGATCGCCACCAGCCGGCCGCAGGAGCCTTGCGTCGGCTGGCGATCGTCGTCACAGGTCACGAAGTTCTGGAAGGCTCCGTAGTCCTGGTCGCGGAAACCGGTGGTGACCAGCACGTAGGTGGTGCCGTTCTCTGCCTCACCGGTCAAGGCCACGTTCTCGATGAACGAGCTGCCGACGTCCGTCACCGGCGCGTTGTCCCCCAGCGCCGCATCGTCGCTGCCGGCGATGAAGTTGGCGAGCGGTGCGGCCGGGTCGAAGGGGGCCCGATAGAGCAAGAGCACCCCGTCGTAACCCTGCGCGCTGACGATCGAGCACACCGTGTTCGCATGCAGCTTGAACTCCTGGGTGACGTAGCGCATCGGCCCAGCGGAGGTCGCGATCCCGCTGCCGTCCGCAAGCGGGCGCTGCCAGTTGCCCCCCACGGTGGTGTTGCCGATGAACAGCTGGCTGCGATCGGCCCGCAGCGCCTGGGGCACGAGAACCACCATGCCGACGAGCAAGAGACTCCTCATGACGTTCATCCTGATCTCCTCTGCGAGAGCGTTCGGTTGACCTTCTGCTGGACCTGACGACAAAAGACGGCTGACCTCGCCACGGCGAGATCAGGGCACGGCGAGCGTCCAGGCCGAGAGGTCGCCGCTTTCGAAGCCGTCCGAGAAGATGTGCGGGCCACGCAGCACGGTGAAGCCGTAGTCCACGTCGATCCCCGACGACTCGCTCACCGCGCCGCCGACGATGATCCGGCCATCGGGCAGGACCGCCACCGCCCGGCCGGCATCCGTGTTGCCCTGCCCCAGGTCGAAGCCGACCATGGACCGGCCGGCATTGCCGAAGCTGGTGTCCAGGCTGCCGTTCGTGTCGAGCCGCGCGATGCCGAAGTCGAGGTCCCCGGTCGCTCGCCGCACGGAGCCCGCCACCACGATGCGGCCGTCCGCTTGCAGGGCGAGCCCACGGGCATCGTCGAAGTTGTCCGCGCCGAGGTCGAAGGCCACCTCGGCCCGGCCGTCTCCGGCGAACGAGGTGTCGAGGGCGCCGTCGGTCAGCAGGCGGGCGACGGTGAAGTCGTCGTTGAAGCTACCGAAGCTCGCCGTGTCCGCGCGGCCCGCGACCAGCACCCGGAAGAGCGAGTCGATGACCAGCCCGCGCGGTTCCTCGTAGCTGGCAAAGCCGGAGTCGAAGACCACCTTGCCGAGGGTGCCGAAGGAAGGATCGAGCGAGCCGCCCGTCGTCAGGCGGGCGAGGCCGGTATCCGACGAGGTGTTCGTCGTTGCCTGCGCGGCGATCACGATCTCACCGTTGAAAGGCGGGCTGGGATAGACGGCACCGGCTCTGCACGTATCGTTGAGGGTGCCCCCGACGTCGAATGCCACGATCACCTTGCCGTCGGCGTCGAACGACGGGTCGAGCGAGCCATCGGCCAGCAGCCGCAGCACCACACAGTTGGTGTTGATGTTGAAGTTCACCTCGTCGTCGACGGTCCCGACGATGACGATCTTGCCGTCCGGCTGCACGAAGACGTCACTCGCGAAGTCGGCCCCGTTCGGGGTCTCGTCGATGGGGATCACCCGCTTGCCGTCGCCGTCGAAGCTGGTGTCCAGGACACCGCTCGGCAGCAGCCGGAGGATGGCGATGTCGACGCCGGCGTTCGTCCCCACCTCCACCTGGCCGACCACCAGGACCTTGCCGTCCGCCTGCAGCGCTACCGCCGTCGGGAAATCGGCGTTGCCGCCACCCTGATCGAAGGCCACGGTCACCTTGCCGTTGGCGCCGAAGGTGGTGTCGAGCACACCTTGGGCGTCGAAACGGGCGATGCCGAAGTCGAAGTCGGGGTCGTTCCACTCCACGGCGCCGACGGCGACCACCTTGCCATCGGGTTGCACCACGAGGTCGGTGAACTCATCGACCCAGTTGCCGTTGCGGTTGAAGGGCACCGTCAGCTTGCCTCCGGTGCCGAAGCTCGGGTCGGGCGTGCCCACCTGGGCGAACGCCGGGGCCGCCAGGCAGATGGCGACGAGGAACACGAACGTCGGTACGGGGCCCCGGGCCGAGGAGCGCGGGCGGAGGCCGGCGGACGAGAGCGTGCGGACCATCGAGAGGTCTCCTTTCGGAAGGCGTCGGGCGGGGCGAGCAAGCGCCGCCACTCACCTTGACGACAAACCGCGGGAGACCTCGCCAGAGGCTGCGCAGCCGGCTAGCAGTCCAGGTTGAGGAAGGCCAGCTCGCCGCTGAAGCCGCTCACCGCCTGCCGGTAGGTCGGCAGCTCCGCCTCGAAACGAGCCCAGAGCCTCGCCCCGGGCGCCTGCAGCGACCCGCAGGCTGCCACCCTCGCCGACCTCTTCCAGGAGGCCGCTCCCGATGGCCTGCACCAACTTTCAGTGCCGGCAAGGCTGCTCGTACTGCCGCCTGCAGGGCTGCGTTGCCGTCTGCGTGAACCTCTCAACCTGCGAGTGCGACTGCGTCTGCTTCTAGACTTCCTCCGCCTCCTCGCCTCGGGTAGGTGGCTTTGCGACAACGAGGCCCCTGCCGGCAAGATCTCTCCCTCTGCTGCCGCCCCACCCCGGATTCGAGTAGCCTTGGCCGCCCGGGGAGCCTCACCGCGACCCCTCGCGGCGCAGCGACTCCCTTCTGCAGAGCTCGATGCGCACTCTCGTCGTCGGTACCAGCGGAGCCGGCAAGTCCACCTTCGCCAGGGAGCTCGCCCGCCTGAGGGAGGTTCCCTACGTGGAGCTCGACGAGCTCCACTGGGGGCCGGACTGGGCCCCGCGGCCTGCGGAAGCCTTCCTCGCTGCCGTTGACGCCGCGAGCCGGGGTGAGGGCTGGGTTGTCGACGGCAACTACAGCGCCGTCCGCCACCTGCTCTGGCCACGGGCGAGCGAGGTGGTGTGGCTCAACTTCAGCCGCACGGTGATCGCACGGCGGATCCTCTGGCGGACGTTCCGGCGGGCCCTCCTTCGCGAGCCGCTCTGGCACGGCAACCGGGAGCAGCTGCGCAAGGCGCTCTTCTCGCACCAGTCCATCCTGCTCTGGTCTTTCACCAGCTATCGACGCAACGTGAGGAAATACGAGGCGTTACGGCAGGATCCCGCCTACGCCCATCTGCGCTGGAACGAGCTCCGCACGCCCGCCGCGGCCGCGAGCTTCCTGGCCGCGGCGGCGAGCCAACTCTGACCGGCCGCGCTTACTCTTCCGGCGCCGGCTCGAAGCTCACCACCAGCGAGCAGAGCTCGTCGTGGCGGCGATCCTCGCGCGGCGGTAGCACCTGGGAGCTCGCCCAGGTGTCGGTCGCCAGGCCGAGGAAGTAGATCCCCCTCTGCAGCTTCGGCCGCCCGTCGTACCAATCGACGGTGAAGCTCGTCACCAGGCGCACGGCCGATTTGAGAGTGCCGTTCTGATCCGTCAGCTCGAGGGCCAGATCGAGCCCGCCGTCCTCGCGCAGCGGCACCGGGAAGCGCACTCGCGCCGGCAGGTTCTGCTGGGGCAGGCGCCTGAGGCCCCAGGGCACCGCCGGCAGCAGGCCGGGGGCGAGCGGATCCTCGGAGGGGAACATCACCAGCAGGTTGCAGTTGCGGAACCCGCCGAGTCGCGCCGGCGGCACCCGCGGGTAGAGGCCGTGAACGGTCAGCAGCACCGTCGAGAGCGCCAGGCTCTGGTCGCCCAGCGGCAGTGCCGCCGCGGGCTCCACGGTGAGCTCTCGCTGCAGGTTGCCCGAGCGCTGCCAGGGCAGTGAGCGCACGTCCTTCAACCCCTCGCTGCCACGCAGGAAGCCCACCGACATCGGCAGCTCGACGGGCGCGTTGAGGCCCAACAGCTGACGCGCCGCCGCCGGGGCCGCCAGCAACGACCCCAGCCCGCAGGCCGAGGCCCATCCCAGGACGTCACGACGACTGATCAGCCGCCGTGAGCCAGGTTGTTCGGGGTCCTCCACCTCCATACGTCACCTCCAGGTTGGCAATAAGCAAGATTGGGGAAAGAACAGCAAAACGCAACGTGCCCTGCCGGCCGGGGAGGCGGGCAGGGCACGCGATGGCACATGGTTGGCTCGTGGCTCAGGTACGAGGAGGATACACCCCTTGGAGCGCGATGCAGAAGTAGAAGGTCAGGTACGGCTGCATGTTGTTGTGCGGTTGGTCCCCACCCGCGGGGGCCAGGGCGTTGTCGGACATCGCCATGCTGCCGTTGGTGCTCGACTGGTAGAGGAAGCCCGGGTTCGAGCGCGCGAGCACCCGCGTCGAGTTGGGCACCTTGAGGTCGGCGTCGTCGGAGGAGGCGCGCATCGTGTGGCTGTGCGACGGCATCTCGCTCTCCAGCAGGCTTACCGTGTCCGAGCCACCGGTCTCCCCCAGGTCATGCAGCGACAGACCCGGGCCCTGGCCAGGATGCATCGGCGCGCGGCCCTGGAGGTCGGGCAGGGCGAAGTTCGACTTGCCGTTGCCCCCGTAGGTCGTTCCGAGGAGGGAGAACAGCGCCGTGTTTTGCGACAGGGGCAGCAGCTGGCCGTCGCACCACGCCCAGCCCTTGGGCGCGAAATTGAACGGGAAGATCCTGATCTCAGCAACAAACGGATCGGCCATCTCATCCTCCTCAGGTGGGCGACGGGAAGATCCCGAACAGGGAAATGATGAAGTCAACGCAGAGATAGGGCTGGAAGTTGTTGTGCGGCTGACTACCACCGACGGAGGTGATCGCTGCAGCGTTCATGTTGCTGTTCGTCACGTCCTGAATGTAAGGGTTCACCGTCGCCGATTCCGCCAGCACGTTGCCGACGGGCGAGCTCAGGCTGGCCGCCGCACCCGAGGCGAGGAACGGGTGGTTGTGGGAGGGGATCTGGCTCACCGTCAGAGTGATTTCCTCGGCCCCTCCCGTCTCGGCCAGGACGAAGCCACTGCCCATGTGCACCGGGATCCTGCCACGCAAGTCCGGCAGTCCGAAGGTGCTCTGCCCGTCTCCACCGTAGGTGGTGCCGATCAGGTTGAACAGCGTCTCGTACTCCGAGATCGGGAGGAGCTGCCCCTCACAGAACATCCATCCTGCCGGGGCGAAGTTGCCCGCAAACATGCGGATCTCGCCTACGTAGGGTTGCGCCATGATCTCCTCCTAGGTGGGAGACGGGAAGATGCCCTGGAGGGCGATCGAAAAGTTGAGGGTCAGGAACGGCTGCATGTTGAGGTGGGCCTGGCTGCCACCGGTGTTGGCGACACTCGAGGTGTTGAGCGCCACGAGGCCAGCGGCCGGAGCGTAGACGTTCGACGCCGAGCCGAGGAGGTTGCTGACCGCCGGCGCCGCGCTGCCGGCGGTCGGGGAGCCCATCGCCTGGTGCGCATGCTGGGGCAGCTCGGCGATCGACAGCGTGTGAGCCTGCTCACCTCCCCTTTCCCCCAGCGTGTGGCCGCTTCCGACGTGGATCGGCGTGCGAGCCCTCAGGTCCGGCAGCGCGAAGTTCACCCGACCGTCTCCCCCGAAGGTCGTGCCCAGCAGGGAGAACAGCGCCTGGTTCTGGTTGATGGGGAGCAATTGCCCGTCACAGAGGGCCCAGCCCTTCGGCGCAAAGCCGAAGCTCATGATCCGAATCTCGGAGAGAAACGGTTCCGCCATCCCTTCCTCCTTCCTTCCGCAGATGGCCGGGCGCGAGGCCCGGCCGGGTTCATCGACCGAAACTCATGGCATCAGGGCAACGGACAGGCAGCTCCGCCGACGAAACCACCGCCGGGCGGAGAGTTGACCGTTGCGCTGCCCACCAGCGTGCCAGCGGGTAGGTTGTTCCCCTTCACGAAGGTGACCACCGCCGCCGTATCGGTCGCAGCGCCCGCGTAGCCGGGCAAACGAATCGTCGAGTTGAACCGCTGCCGGAGCCGGAAGTCGTCGGGGGCCCCCGGGCCATGGCTCAACGTGTTGGCATTGGCACCCGCCCCACCCAGGGTGAGGCAGACGAAATGGGCGTCCGGGACGCCGAAGATATTGGGATCGGCCGAACCGTTGTTGACGAAGAAAGCCTCGCGGCTGTTGGTGCCGTCGGTGTGGAGAAGGGTGTTGCCCGTGACCGTCATGTTGAGCGTACCCGAGCCGTCGTTCGCCAACACACTGATGCCGCGGTCGAAACACTGACGGATGGTGTTGCCGGTCACCGCCACGGTGTGCGTACCGTTGCCGTGGGCGTCGAGCCCGATGCCCGAGCCCTGGGTCGAGCAGGACTGGAACGTCGCCGCGGTACCGATCTGGTTGTTGGCGATCGTGCCAGACATCGTGGCACCGGCCGCCGAAGTACCGAGGTTGGTCTGGATGGCGTTCAGCACGGCGCCGTTGATGGTGTTGTTGCTGATGTTGTAGACCACCGAGCCGGTGTAGCCCGGCACGCCTGCCGCGGCGTTGACGGTGACGCCCTGGCCCAACGGGCTGGCGTTACCACCGGTCAACGTGTTGCCGGTGAAGGTCACGTTGAGGTTGCCGGCGTTCGTCGCCACGGCCTGGAAGTGGTCGCCACGGTTCGCCGTGAAGATGCTGCCGGTGACGCTGACGGTGATCGAGCCGGTCCCCGTGACGCTGCACTGCAGGCCATCGTCTCCCAGGGTCGAGGAGTTGCTGCTCACGGTGCTGCCGGTCACCGTCAACGGGTTCAGCGTCGCCGAGCTGTTGACGATGATCGCGTTGTGGGTCGCCGAGCCGGTGATCGTCGAGCTGGTGATCTGCGCCGAGCCGGCGAGCTCGGTGAAGTCCAGGCCGTTCTCGTTGGCGGCGTTGCCGTTCGCCGAGACCGTGCTCTGGATCAAGCTGAAGCCGTTGACGTTGCTGCCGCGGATGCCGTCGTCGCCACCGTTCTGGATCCGCATCCACGACAGGCTGACGCTCTGTGTGCTGCTGAGCGAGATGCCAGGGCCCGTCGAGGACTGGATGGTGCCGCCCGAGTTGGCGCTCCCCGTGCCGGTGACGGTCAATCCGCCGTTGGCTCCCGTGCTGCTCAGCACGATGCCGCTCGCAGCGCCGTTCGAGGCGATGCTCTGGAAGGTGAGGCCGCTCGCCCCGATCGTCGTGCTGGCCACGTTGAGCGCCGTGCCCGTCGTCGAGGCGATCGTGTTGCCGCTGCCCTGGACGGTGATCGCCGCCGCCCCGCCCGTGGCGTTGAAGCCCGTCCCGGAGGTGGTGCTGATGGCGAGGCCGCCGCCGGTGAAGTTGATGGTGGCGCCGCCGTTGCTGGACAGCGTCACCGCCGCGTCAGCGCCGGTGGTGAGCGTCTTGGTGGAACCCGAGAAGTTGATCGTGCCGCCGGTGTTCGACGCCACGTTGATGCCATTGCCGGCGCTGGTGCTCGACAGGTTGCCGGAGAAGGTGACCGTGCCGCCGGTGCGAGCGCTGACGTCGATCAGCAGGACGTTGGCGATGTTGGAGATCGAGCCAGCGTAGGTGACGGTGCTCGAACCGGCGTTGAGATCGAAGCTGATCCCGCCGGCGTTGGAGAGCGATCCGCCGTTGGCCACCAGGCCACCGCTCACGGTGTCGAGGTTGATGCCCTTGGTCAGGCTGTTGGTCGAGCTCAGGGTAGAGAAGGTCGCTCCGCTGCCCAGGCTCGTCGAGCTGATGTCGAGGGCCGGGCCGCCGTTGGCGACCAGGCTGTTGCTGGTGCCGGCGATGTTGAGGGTGCCGCTGTTGTTGGCCAGGATGCCGGTGCCGGCGTCGGTCACCATCGACAGGCTGGAGAAGGTGAAGCTCGAGCCGCCGCCGTTGCCGGTGGCGACGTCGATGCCGGTCGCCGTGGGGCCGGAGCCGATGGCGTTGTCGGTGATCGTCGTGGCGCCGAAGTTGAGGCTGACCCCCGGCGAGTTGGCCACCCGGATGCCCTGCGTCGTCGGGTTGGTGAGGGTGGTGGTGCTCGCCGTCAGCGAGCCCGAGACGGCCTGCAGCAGGATGCCGCGCTGGCCTCCCGTGCCGGTCGAGGCCAGAGTGCCGAAGGTGCTGGCGAGGACGCCGGTGTTGAGGTCGAGGGCGGCGCCGCCGGCCGCGAGGACGTTGACGTTGGCCGCGGTGAGGGTGCCGAAGTTGCTGCCCGCGATGCCGACCCCCGCGCTAGCCTGGGTATCGAAGCCGCGCAGGACGTTGTTGGTCGACAGCAGCACACCGACGCCGCCGGCGTTGGTGATCTGCGGCCGGCCGCCGGCCGGCACGATGGTGGTGCCACCCAGCACCAGGCCCTCGCCCTCACCGATCAGCTGCTGGCTCGCTTCGAGCTCGAGGCCACCGGCGTAAGGGGTGCCGTCGTCGTCGAAGACGAAGATCGTGTCGTTCGGCCCGTCCGCGTCCCCGGCGCCACCGGCGCCGTTGAGGCTCGCCAGGGCCGGGAAGGGATCGGTTTGGGTGCCGTTGAAGGGCGGCGTGGTGTTCGAGTCGTCCACGAACCAAACGACGCCGTTGAGCACCAGCGTCGCCGTGGCCGTCGACATCAGGCCGCCGGGGTCCTGCACCGTGTAGTTGAACGAGTCGACGCCGGAGAAGCCAACCGGAGGGCTGTAGGAGAAAGCACCCGTGCTGGCGTCCACCAGGGTCAGAGACCCGCCCTGCACCGTGGCTACGGGGAAGCTGCCGCCCACCACGGTCAGAGTATTGCCGTCGGGGTCGCTGTCGTTGGCCAGCAGATGCGGCTTGGCGGGTGAGCCATCCGTCGCGAAGCTGACGTTGCCGAACCAGAGGTACTGATCGTTGCGGGCGATCGGCGTCGAGCTCACCGTGCCGCCGACCAGCGTGGTGTTGGCGTCGATGGTGTCGGCGAGGTGGACCGTCTTCGCCTCGCTGCCGGTATTGGTGAGCGTGATCGTGTAGCGCACGCGGTCGCCGGGGTCGACGCGGGTGTCACTGTCGTTGTCGACCGTCTGGGTATCCACCTTGGTGGCCGCCAGGCTGGGGGTGCCGGTCACGATCTCGTCGATCGAGGCCGAGACCTCGGTGCCGCGCACCACCAGCACGAGGGCCCGCACGGTGGTGAAGTCGGCGCCGCTACCACCGGCCAGCCGAAACTCGGAGAACGGAAGGAAGAAATCGGTCGGTGCCGCCACCAACGGCAGGCGACGGCCGGCCCGCGAGAGGTTGCTCGAGTCGGTGTAGACGGTCATCTCCAGCTCGACGCCCGCCACCGACGTCGAGGCGACTCGGATGCGCAAACCGCTGGCGCCGCCGCTCGTGAGGTTCACCGGTCCGATGCTCGGGGTGGGGCTGGGCCCGATTCCCGTTGTGCCGTCCCAGCGCACGGTCGCCAAGCCACGCGAGTCCGGGGTGGTGTTGGTGACGCTGAACGTCAGGTTGCCGCCGCTCACCGCCACCGTCGTCGGCCCAGCACCGGAGAGGTTCGTCGGCGACAGATAGCGGCGGCCTCCGAGGATGTCCGCACCGCCGGTCGCCACGTTGGAGGCACCACCGGGCGGGGCCAAGATCGAGGCCTGGTTGGTGGTGAAACTGTCGATCGTGGTCTGCGCCGCGGCCGCCTGTGCCCAACCCCAGGCCACGAGCGTGGTGAGGAGCAGCACCGCGGCCCGCCGGCGCCGCAACAGGAAGAAGCTCGCCAGAGCCAGGGCCACCACCAGGACTGCGAGGCCGGCGCCTCCCAGCGTGGGCACGGTGATCGCCGCTGGCGTCGAGCCGAAGGCGCGGATCATCCAGTTGCCGGCGAGGAAGCTGTCGACGACGACGATCTGCTGGTCCGGCGGCGGCGTCAAGGCCGGCGGGTCCGGCGGATCACCCGTCCACGAGGCGAGCCAGGAACGCCCCTGGCTCGCCGTGGTGTCGATCGCCGCCGGCTGGGTGGGCGGCGTCACACCGCTCTGGATGAAGCGTGGCACGACGCCGACCAGCAGGTCACCGACGCCGTTGAAGGCGACGGGCGACGGCAGGCTGTACACCGAGAAGGTGTTGCCGTCGGCCGCCTGGATCGTCTCGTCGAAGCTCGCCAGCAGCGTGGCGCCGTTCGTCGGATCGCCGTCCTGGTCCTCGTAGATCGCCAGTTGAACGGCGCCGCCGACGTTGACGTTGGGGCCGGAGGGGAAGAGCACCCAGACCTCCTCGAGCGAGAACGGGCCGCCCGGCGTGAAGCGGTTGAACCAGAGGAACTGGCGGGCCGCCTGCGCGGCGACGCCGACCGCCCCCTCGGCGGCGTCGTCGTCGAGGTACAGGCGCACGGCGAACTGATCGGGCCCCGGCAGCGGCGGCACGGCCTCCACCACCTGCGGTGCGGGGACGTACTGCCAGCCGGGCTCGGCACCGGCAACGGTGGCCGAGAGGCCGAGGAAAAGCGTGCCGAGCACCGCGGCGCATGCCGCGGCGCGCCGGCGGCGCGTCGTGAGGTCCTGGTGGCTCATCCTCAAGATCTCCTCGCTCGGAGGGAAAGCTCTCATGGTCGTCGTCGGGTGCATGGTCGAGGTCGCCGAAGGTCCCGTCATGGCGGGCACCCTGTGCCGACGCACTGGGTCCACTGGCTGGTGTCCCCGGTCTCGAAGCCGTCGGCGAAGATCTCCGGGATCACCTCCAGCGAGATGCTGTCGAGGTTGGCCAGGAAGCTCGCACCGGCCGGCGTGTCGAGCAGGTAGCGACAACGGGCCGAGACCGCCCCGGCGGGGGTGAGGACCTCGCGCGCCAGGGTCAGCCAGGCACCGCCGGTGTCCTGCAGCACGAAGCCGTCGCTCGGGCCACCGAGGCTCGAGGCGCAGGCCGGGGCCGCGAACAGCTCGCACGAGCGCACCAGGTTGATCGAGATCCCGGCGCCGGCTTGCAGCCGCACCCGGGCGCTCGTGCTCAGCCTGGCATCAGCCGGCACCGCGACGCACTGGGAGAGGCCGAAGGTCGTGTCGATGCCCGGCATCAGGTTGGTCACCTCGGCCGAGCCGGAGTCGCTGGCGACATCCGCATCCGCACTGTTCCAGGCCACTTCGCCAGCGGTCGCCTGGCTCACCGTCCAGCCACCGAGATCGCAGTCGAAGTAGCCGTTGGCGAGCAAGTTGCGGGCATCCACCCGGAAGCCGCGCTGGAAGTCGTCACCACCGTTGCCGTTGCCGTCACCGTCGAGGGCGTTGCCAGCGACGTCGGTCAGGGCGGCGCAGACCAGCAGCCGGTACTGCGAGTCCGGCAGGTTGCCACCGAGGTGGAGCGTCGCTGTGTGCGAGGGGCCGTCGTAGGTCACGCTGCCCACAGCGAGCACCATGTCGTCACCGCCGGCGGCGCCGCAGCCGGTGGTCTGGAAGCTGAGGTCGTCACCCGGCACCACCAGCTCGTAGCTCGCGGCGTTGGTCACGTCGCCGGCACCGGTCGTCGCCATCGCCTCGCTGAAAGTCACCAACAGCTCGCTCACCTGGACGTTGGCCGTCTCGCACTCGGCGAGCGAGCCGCCGCCGGTGGCGTTGACGCTGTCGACGTTGGTCACCTGCGGCGGTACGGCGTCCAGGGTCGTCGCCTCGGTGTCGGAGTTGTTGCCCGGCACGGCGTCGTTGGTGGTCGCCGTCACCGTCGCCGTGTTGGAGATCGAGGCCGGCGGCGAGGGGTTGATCGACACCACGACGTCGCAGGACACCGTGGCGCCGTTGGCGAGGTTGCCGATGTTCCAGGTCCACGGCGGCACGTTCGAGCCGCCGCAGGTGTCGGAGACGTAGGTGGTCGCCGCCGGCAGTGGGTCGGTCACCACGACGCCGGTGGCGTTCGAGGGGCCGTTGTTGTGCACGCTGATCGTGTAGGTCAGGTTGGAGCCCGCCGGCGGCGGGTCAGCGTCGTCGTTCTTGGTGATCGCGAGGTCGGCCGAGACGGTGATCGAGGTGCACTCGGTGGCGGTCTCGTTGCCGGTCGCCACCTGCGGCTCGCTGACCGCCGTCAGGGTCGCCGTGTCGCAGATCACGTCGGTGCCAGGTGAGGCGGCCGCCGTAGCGGTGAGCACCACGGTCAAGGTGGCGCTGGCGCCGCTCGCGAGGCCTCCTACCGTCCAGGTCGGGCTCGCGAAGCTGCCCTGGCTGGGAGTGACCGTATCCACCGTCACCCCGGCCGGCACCGTCACCACCTCGGAGAGGGTGATGCCGGAGGCATCCGATGGGCCGTTGTTGTGCACCGTCACGGTGTAGGTGAGGTTGCCGGTGCCCGAGCCGGCGATCACCGGGTCGATCGACTCCACCTTGGAGACCACGATGTCCACCTGGCGGCCCACCGAGGTGCACTCGGTGGCGCTGTCGTTGCCGGTGTTGATGCGCGGCTCCGCCGAGCCGCTGACGCTCGCCGTGTCGCAGATCACGTCGGTCCCGGCGGCGGTCGAAGCACCCACAGTGAGCACCACCGTAAGAGTCGCGTTGCTGCTCGGCGCCAGGGTGCCGACCGTCCAGGTCGGGCTTGCGTAGCTGCCCTGGCTGGGGGTCACCGAGACCACGCTGACACCGGCGGGTAGGGTCAGGGCCTCGCCGAGGGTGACCGCGGTCGCCGTCGACGGCCCGACGTTGCCGAGGGTGATGGTGTAGGTGAGGTTGCCCACCCCGGAGCCGGCGACCACCGGGTCGGCCGACTCGGCCTTCGCCACCGTGAGGTCGATTTGCGGATCGAGCGTGTCGGTATCGGTCGCCGTGTTGTTGCCCGGGGTCGGATCGGTCGTGGCGCTCGCCACCGTCGCCGTGTTGACGAGGCTGCCGCGCGCCGCCGGATCGATGTTGCAGGTGGCGGTGTAGGTGATCGACGAGCCCGGCGGCATGGTGATGCCGGTCTCGGCGATGTTGCCGGCCACCGGGCCGACCGTGTTGCCGCTGGCGCCGCCGAGGGCGGCGCTGATCCAGCTGCAGCCGGAAAGCGACGCCGGGAAGGTGTCGGTGACGCTCACCCCGGTCGCCTGCGAGGGGCCGGCGTTGGTCACCATGACGAGGTAGGTCACCCCCGTGCCGGGGATCTCCGTCGCCGCGCCATCGGTCTTGGTCACCGCGACATCCGTCTGCGGCGTCAGGGTATCGACGTCGGTCGCCGTGTTGTTGGCCGTGTTGGGGTCGAACGCCGTCACCGGCAGGGTCGCCGTCGCCGTGTTGGAGAGCGAGCCGGTGGCCGACGCGCTGACCGTGCCCATGGCGGTGAAGGTCACCGAACCGCCCGCGGGCAGGTTCACCAGCTCGCTGAGGTTGCCCGCCCCGGCCGCCGTGCAGGTGCCGCCACCGGCACCGACGCAGGTCCAGGTGACGCCGCTGATCGCCGCCGGGAAGGTGTCGGCGATCGCCACGGCGTTGACCCCGTCCGGGCCGGCGTTCGAGGCCGTGATGGTGTAGGTCACCGTGGTACCGGGGATCTGCGTCGCGGAGCCGTCGGTCTTGGTGATCGAGACGTCGGCGACCGGCGCGGTGGCGACCGCGTGGTCCTCCACCTCACCGTCGGCGGCGAGGCCGTCGTAGGAGAGCCCGCCGGCGGTGGCGACGCGGAAACGCGACACCGTGGCGGTGTTCGAGCTGGCTCCCGCCGGCACCGCGAAGACCAGGTTGTTGGCGCCGGCGACCACAGCCTGGTTGGTGAAGATCTGGTCACCGGCGGTCGCGAAGCTGCCGTCGGCGTTGAAGTCGATCCAGGCGTTGAGCACGCCCGGCGCCGAGGCGGTCACCGTGACGTTGGCGTTCTGCCCCGGCACCAGGGGCGAGGTGAAGGTGACGCCATCCTCGTCGTCGAGGCCATTCGTGTCGTCGCCGTTGGCGGCGGAGTTCTGCTGGCCGTTCGCCTCCGTGTCGATCAGCGCGCCGAGGATCGGGCCGCTGCCGGCGACCACGTGGCGGGCGCCGTTCGAGGCGAAGAGGGTCGGGAAGGGGGAATCCGGAGCGTCGCCGAAGTCGAGACCGCGGATGACCACGGCGTAGTCCTCCACCTCGCCATCAGCGGCCACGCCGCTCGAGGAGAGGCCGCCAGCGGTCGAGAGCCGGAAGCGGGCGAAGCTCTTGGGCACCGGGGTTGCCGTGCAGGGCACCGTGAAGTTGAGGTTGTTGGCGCCGGCCACCAGGGCGAAGTTGTCGAAGATCTTCTCGCCCGGGTCGGTGAAGTCGCCGTCGGCGTTGAAGTCCACCCAGGCGTCGAGCTTGGCGATGGCCGAGGCGTTCACCGTGACGCTGGCGTTCTCGCAGGTGACGAGCTGTGACGGCAGGGTCACGCCGTCTTCGTCGTCGCTGCCGTTGAGATCGTCACCGTCGGCGTTGACGGTCGGCAGGCCATCGGTTTCGCTGTCGACCAGCGTCCCCATCTTCAAGCCCGTCACGCCGTGGCGCGCGCCGTTGTCGGCCAGGAGCGTGGCGTAGCCCGAGGGCGCGGCGAGCGAGCTGTCGGGGGCGTCCCCGAAGTCGAGGGTGAGGATGGTGTCGGTGTCGGTGGCGCTGTTGTTGCCCGGGGTGGTGTCGGAAACGCCGCCGCCGCTGATGGTCGCCGTGTTGACCAGCGAGCCGCTGGCATTGTTGGCGAGGGTGCAGACCGCGGTGTAGGTGGCGCTGCCGCCGGCCGGCAGGTTGGCCGAGTCGGCGATGTTGCCGGCCACCGGCCCGGCCGTGCAGGTACCGCCGCCGGCACCGACGCAGGTCCAGGAGATCGTGAGGCAGGCCGCCGGGAAGGTGTCGCTCACCGCGGCGCCGGTCGCCGTCGCCGGGCCAGCGTTGGCGGCGACGATGGTGTAGGTCACCGAGAGGCCCGGCACCGCGGTGGTGACGCCGTCGGTCTTGGTGATCGAGAGGTCGGCCACCGGCAGCACGTTGGTGGTGTCGGTGGCGCTGTTGTTGCCGCTGTTGGTGTCCGTGGTGCCGCCCGGGGCGCTCACCGTCGCGGTGTTCGCCAGCGTGCCCGAGAAGGAGCCGGAGACGGTGGCGTTGACCGTGTAGGTCAAGGTGCCGCCGGCGCGCACGGTGACGATGTCGCTGAGGTTGCCCGCCACGGGGCCGGCCGTGCAGCTCGAGCCCCCGGAGGCGACGCAGCTCCAGCTTGGGGACAGCAGGGCCGCCGGGAAGGTGTCGGCGACGCTGGCGCCCACGGCGTCGCTGGGGCCGGAGTTGGTGACGGTGATCGTGTAGGTGGTCGGCGCCCCGGCGTTGATGTTCGTCAGGCCGTCCGTCTTGGTGATCGCGAGGTCGACCTGTGGGGTCAGCGTGTCGGTATCGGTGGCGCTGTTGTTCGCCAGGTTGCACTCGAGCTGGCCGCCTGCCGCGACCGTCGCCGTGTTGACGAGCGTGCCAGTGGCGCTCGCCGCGATGGTGCCGGTGGCCGTGTAGGTCACCGAGCCGCCGACGGGTACGTTGACCGAGTCGCTGATGTTGCCAACCCCGGCCGCCGTGCAGGTGCCGCCGCCGGCCCCGACGCAAGACCACGTCACACCGGTGATGCTGGCCGGGAAGGCGTCGTTCACCGTGGCGCCCGTGGCTGCGGACGGGCCGGCGTTGGTGACCGCGATCGTGTAGGTGACCGTGGTGCCCGGCACCTCGGTCGCCGAGCCGTCGGTCTTGGTGATCGCCAGGTCGACGGCGTCGAGGACCGTTTGTGTCGGGTTGGCGGTCCCGACGACATCGGGGTCGTCGGTCGTGAAGCTCGTGAAGTTGGCGCCGGAGAGACCACCCTGGTTAGCCACCGCGGTGGCGCACGCCCCCAGGGGGCTGTCGACGTCCACCTCGAAGGTGATCGTCACCGAGGCGCCCGGCGGCAGGTCGAAGTCGTTCAGAGGAACGGTCTCGCCCGAGGCCAGGGCCGGCCGCGACAGCAGGACCCCGCTCAGGAGCAACGCCGCTGCGCTCGCGCGGCCGAGAAGGTGACGATCGGTGTTACGCCACGTCAGCATGGATGGCGACCCTCCAGCAGGCCGGTGCTAGGCACAGCTTCGCCGTGAGACGACGATGGCGTCTCACAGCAAAGAGATCTATTGTCATCGGGTAATAAGAGGCGCACAAGCGCCAGAGGCGCTGTTGATCGGTCGACATCGAAACGTGTCTGCCGCGCGACGCACAGCCGAGTCGCGAATCCAGGATCTCCCCGAGTGGAGGGATCCTAGCACGAAAGGCGGCGGACGCAGGGGCGGGCTTCCAACCCGCCCGATCAGGCGCCACCACGGCCTCAGCCGCCGGTACGGAACTCGGGGTAGAGGGTCATCCCGCCGTCGACGTAGAGCGTGGCGCCGTTGATGTAGTCGCTGGCGTCGGAGGCGAGCCAGACGGCCACCCGGCCAATGTCGACAGGGTCACCCACCCGGCCGTAGGGGATCAGCTTGAGCAGGCTGGCTTCGGCCTCCGGGGTGTCCCAGGCCGAGCGGTTGATCGGCGTCTTGATCGCCCCCGGCGCGATGCTGTTCACCCGCACGCGGTGCTGCGCCATCTCCTGCGCGAGGGTCTTCATCAGCATCGCCACGCCACCCTTCGAGGCGGCGTAGTTGGCGTGCCCGGCCCAGGGAATGATGTCGTGCACCGACGACATGCAGATGACCTTGCCGGCCGCCCGCGACAGCTCGGGCACCACGCCGCGGCGCAGGAACTCACGCACCGCCTCGCGGGCGCAGAGGAACTGACCGGTCAGATTGACGCCAAGGACGAAGTTCCAATCGGCGAGCGACATCTCGTGGAAGGGCGCGTCCTTCTGCAGGCCGGCGTTATTGACCAGGATGTCGACGCTGCCGACGGCGTCGATCACTTGGCGGAACATCGCCTGCACCTGCTCCTCGCAGCTGACGTCCGCCTGCACGGCCAGCGCCTGGCCGCCGGCGGCCACGATCTCGGCGACCACGGCGTGCGCCGCTTCCGGACCGCGCACCCAGTTGACGGCCACAAAGGCACCGGCGCGCGCCAGCTCCTTGGCCACGGCGGCACCGATGCCGGAGTTGGCGCCGGTGACGATCGCCCGCTGGCCAGCCAAGGGCTGCGGGCCTTCCTTCTGTGCCTCGACGTCTGCTGCCATCATCTCTCCTCAGCCTCGCTACGAGGTGCCGTCCGTCGGAGTCGACCGCGCTTTCGATGCAAGAACCGCAGCCTGGTTTCAAGACCGGATGGGTACCCCGGTCGTAAGGACGGCCAGCCATCGCGCCAGGTCCTGCTCGAGGCGCGCCCGGCCGGGAAACGGCCGAGACCCGCGCTCCCCGATCGGGCGGCGGCAGACGTCGACAGCGCCCACCCTCGACCTGGCCAGCCACCTGCATGAAGGCACGACGGGAGTGCCCGGCGACCCCGACCCTGACCCAAGGAGGCGACGGACGATGAACGCGGAGCGCAAGCGCCTCGAGGCAGCGAACCGGCAGCAGCAGCCCTGGCGGCAATGGGGCCCCTATCTCGCCGAGCGGCAATGGGGCACGGTGCGCGAGGACTACAGCGCCGACGGGGAGGCCTGGGACTACTTCCCCCACGACATGGCGCGCAGCCGCGCCTACCGCTGGGGAGAAGACGGGCTCGCCGGCCTCTGCGACAGCCTGCAGCGCCTGTGCTTGGCCGTCGCCCTGTGGAACGGCCGCGACCCGATCTTGAAGGAGCGCCTCTTTGGCCTCAGTGGCCCCCAGGGCAACCACGGCGAGGACGTCAAGGAGCTCTACTACTTCCTCGACGCCACGCCCACCGCCTCGTACCTGAAGATGCTCTACAAGTACCCGCAGGGTGAGTTCCCCTACCAGCAGCTGGTGGCGGAGAACGCCCGCCGCGGCCGGCACGACGCCGAATTCGAGCTGCTCGACAGCGGCCTCTTCGACGGCGACCGCTACTTCGACGTTTTCGTCGAGTACGCCAAGGCCGGCCCGCGAGACATCCTGGCGCGGGTGACTGTGGTCAACCGCGGCCCCGAGGCGGCGCGCCTCGACCTCCTGGCGCAGCTGTGGTTCCGCAACACCTGGAGCTGGGGGCCCAGCCCCGGCGAGCGGAAGGGGCAGGAGAAGCCGCACCTCGACCTCCACGGCGAGCTGATCCGCGCCGACCATGCCGACCTCGGCACCTACTGGCTTGCGAGCGAGGGTGCCGACGAGCACCTGTTCTGTGACAACGAGACCAACGCGGCGCAGCTGTGGCACGCCGAGGGGAGTTCCGACCACCCCAAGGACGCCTTCCACGACCACGTGGTCCAGCACGTCGCGGGGGCCGTCAACCCGGCACAGAGCGGTACCAAGGCGGCAGCGCGCTTCCACCGCGAGGTGCCGGCCGGTGGTGAGGTCGTGCTGCGCCTGCGCCTCTCGGCCGACCGCGTCGCTGAGCCCTTCGCCGGCTTCGACGACGTCTTCGACCAACGCCTGGCCGAGGCCGACGCCTTCTACGCCGAGCTCGCCACCGCCGCGATGAGCGACGAGGCGCGGCGGGTGCAGCGGCAGGCCTACGCCGGGCTGATCTGGTCGCAGCAGTTCTACCACTACGACGTGCCACGCTGGCTCGCCGGCGACCCGGGCCAGCCTTCACCGCCCGCCGAACGCCTACGCGGCCGCAACCACGAGTGGGTGCACCTCAACAACGCCGACATCGTCTCGATGCCCGATACCTGGGAGTACCCCTGGTACGCCGCCTGGGACCTCGCCTTCCACACCGTCCCCCTCGCCCAGCTCGACGCCCACTTCGCCAAGCACCAGCTCGTGCTCTTGACCCGCGAGTGGTACATGCACCCGAACGGCCAGCTGCCGGCCTACGAGTGGGCCCTCGGCGACGTCAACCCGCCGGTGCACGCCTGGGCCGCCTGGCGGGTCTTCGAGATTGACCGCGAGCAAACCGGCCAGCCGGACCACGCCTTCCTCGAGCGGGTCTTCCACAAGCTGATGCTCAACTTCACCTGGTGGGTGAACCGCAAGGACGCCGAGGGCCGCAACGTCTTCCAGGGCGGCTTCCTCGGCCTCGACAACATCGGCGTCTTCGACCGCTCGGCCGAGCTGCCCACCGGCGGCCACCTCGACCAGGCCGACGGCACCAGCTGGATGGCGATGTACTGCCTCAACCTGCTGCGCATCGCCCTCGAGCTCGCCACCGTGAACCCGGTCTACGAGGACATCGCCACCAAGTTCTTCGAGCATTTCCTCTACGTCGCCGCGGCGCTCTCCAAGCTGGGCGACCAGGAGGTCGACTTCTGGGACGAGGAGGACCAGTTCTTCTACGACGTGCTGCACCTGCCGAGCGGCGAGCTGGTGCCCTTGAAGGTGCGCTCGATGGTGGGTCTGATCCCCCTTTTCGCCGTGGAGATCCTCGAGCCGGACCTGCTCGCCAAGCTGCCGAAGTTCGCCGAGCGGCTGCAGTGGTTCCTGCGCTACCGGCCCGACCTCGCCCGCCTGGTGTCGCGCTGGCACGAGCCCGGCCGCGGCGACCGCCGGCTGCTCTCCCTGCTGCGCCGCCACCGGCTCAAGCGGGTCCTCGAGCGCATGCTGGCCGAGAGCGAGTTCCTGTCGCCGCACGGCGTGCGCGCCCTGTCGCGCCATCACTTGGAGCATCCCTACGTGCTGCAGGTGGGCGAGCAGCGGTTCTCGGTCTCTTACCAGCCGGGTGAGTCCGAGTCCGGCCTTTTCGGCGGCAACTCTAACTGGCGGGGGCCGGTGTGGTTCCCCGTCAACTACCTGATCATCGAGTCGCTGCGCCGCCAGCACCGCTACTACGGCGACGACTTCAAGATCGAGTGCCCCACTGGCTCGGGAATCGAGCTCAATCTGGAGCAGGTCGCCGACGAGCTGGCCCGCCGCCTCTCCGCCCTCTTCCTGCCGGTAAGTGACGGCAAGCGCCCGGCCCTCGCCGTCCACCCCAAGCTGGCGAGCGACCCGCACTTCAAGGACTACCCGCTCTTCTTCGAGTACTTCCATGGCGACGACGGCCGCGGCGTGGGGGCCTCGCACCAGACCGGCTGGACGGCCCTCGTCGCCGACCTGCTGCGCGCCACCGGCGGCACGCAGGGGTGAGCATCGGCGGCGGGCTTGAGACCCGCCTCTACAACGCGGCCTTGATGGGCCGCGACGGCTGGCCGGTGTCGAGGGCCGGGGCTGGGCGGATGCGGGCCCATTCCCGGTAGCCTTCGTAGAGGGCGCTCAGCAGGAGGAGCAGCGCGGCGAGGCCGAAGAACGGCATGGCGATCTCGTTCGCCTTGGGTAACTCGAAGACCTGGTAGCTCGCACCGCCCAGCAGCGGGCGCACGGCTCCGCGGTGTAAGAGAAGGAGCAGGCCGAGGCAACCGTGGGCCGCGATGCTGGTCCAGCGCGTCGAGGGCCGCCACCTTCCCTGCACGGCGACCATGGCATAGACGAGGACGATGACGACGAGCGCGGCGAGGCTTGCCATGCGCAGCCAGCTCCCCTGGAAGGCCTCGGTCAGCACCACGCCGCTGTGCGGGATCTTGTTCAGGAACACGACCTTCACAAAAGTCTGCGGCGTGGCGTACATGAAGAGCGGGAAGATCATCGTGAGGGCCAGCTCCAGCAGGGTGAGGCCTCGCGGCGCGACATCCGGGTCGCGCCGCGGTTTCCAGGTGAAGGCGCCCGGATGGCGGCGCCGGTGCCAACCCATCACCGCAAAGACGATCACCAGGATGCCCAACCAGCGTAGAAAGAGAGGATCGTCGTCCGGTTCCTGCAAGCTGGCGAGAAGGGCACCCACCACCGTCCAGATCAGGAAGTTGTGATTGTCCGCCGGCTCGACGATCGGCGCCCGCGGGTGGTAGCGGGCGGCGACCTCCGCCGGCCGCCCGAAGCCTGCGAGCAGCTCCATGGCCAGTGCCGCGTCGGCGGCGCGGCCGGCGGCCGCGGCCTTCGCCGCCAGCTCGTCGGCGAGCAGGGCGCCCAGCTCGAAGGCCACGTCGTTTCTCTTCTTGCGCGGCAGATAGCCCGCCACGTCGCGAACGTACGAGTCGATCACTTGCTGGGCGTCCATCTGCGCCCCTCCTATTCGAGAAACCTGTTGACGACCTGTGCCTGGGAACGCCACGCCTCGGCGAGCGCCGCGAAGGTCCGCTCGCCGTCGGAGCTCAGCCGGTAGTAGCGGCGTGGCGGCGAGAACTCGACGTTCCACTCGCTCGCCAGGAGGCCCTGCGCCTCCAGCCGCCGCAGCAGCGGGTAGAGCGTCCCCTCTTCGATCGGCATCCCACCATCGGCGAGGGCCTGCCGCAGGGAGTAGCCGTATTGCGGTGTCCGCAGCCGCGAGAGGACCGCGAGGACCAGCACCCCGCGCCGCAGCTCCGTCAGGATCGAGTTGTCACGATCTACCATGCGTCGCCTCCCACTGTCCGACACATAGTATTTGTCGCACAGTACTGTGTCAAGCCTGGTAGAGAAGGGTTGCGAACCAGCGGCTCCTCGACGGGCCAGACGCTGCCGATGACGGCGATCTGGATGCTGCGGTTGACGCCGCTGGAGGCAGCGAGCTCGACGGCGGCCGCGCGGAATCGGCGCAGGTAGCGTCGGCGAGGAGGGGTGCGACGAGGAGGAGTGAGACGACGAGGGCCGCGCCGGGAGACGGGGCCCGGCGCGGCCAAAGGCAACCTGCGGAAGCGCTACTGCGGTGTGCTCGCCGCGGCGGCGAGGCGGGGGGCCACGAAGTTCTGCATCACCGCCTGGCGCAGCAAACCTGGAGGCAGCAGGCCCTGGGCGAGCAGGAAGTCGTGGAACTCCTGGCGGTTGAACTTGTCGCCCAGCGCGCGCTCGACGTCGGTGCGCAGCTCGAGGAGGTGCTGGTAGCCGCAGAAGTACGAAGGGGCCTGGCCGGGGGACCAGAAGGTGTAGCGCTCCACTTCCTGGAGGGCCATGGCATGGGAGAGGACCACGTCGTGCTCCAGCACCCGGTAGGCCTCCTCGCGGCTGATGGTGCCGAGCTGCAGGCCGGGGTCGAGGTGGGCGCGAGCAGCGCGCAGCAGGCGGTGCTGGAGGGCGATGAGCTGCCCTTCGAGCGGCTCGTAGGGCTTCATCTCGGCCTCGGCGTAGAGGGCCCAACCCTCGGCGTTGACGCTGTTGAAGGCGTAGAGCACGCGCGCCTGCGAGACGCCCTTCTCGACGATCGAGGCGAACTGCAGCTCGTGGCCCGGGCGGCCCTCGTGGGCCGTCAAGGTCCAGGAGGCTGCCTCGAAGGTGAAGTCGTCGAAGCCGATCTGCTGGCTGGCGTCTTCGCTCGCGATCTTCAACGGCAGCACGAACTCGCCCATCTCACCGGTGTTGCCGATCAGGCGCGGCGGGCTCATGTTGGGGGCGGGGATCTGGGCGCTTTCGGCCTCGCTGGCGATTCGCACCCGCATCTCGCGCTTGGGCAGCGTCACGATGTGGTTGGCGGCGATGATGCCCTCGATCTCCTTGATCCGCTGCTGGTAGTGGCCGAGGATGGCGTCGCCCACCAGCTGCTTCTTCTTCAGCTCGCGGATCACGTCGCGGTAGTCGGACGACGGCAGGCCACGCTCACGGGCGATCATCCCGGCGAGCACCTGCATCTCGTTCTGGATCTCGTGGAACGCCGCCTTGGCCCGGCCCTGCAGCTCCTCGACCGACCAGTCGATGCCGGACTGCTCGAGGGCGTAACGGTACTTCTCCTCGGGGAGGCGGAAGTCGGTGGTCGCTCGTGGCTCGATCTCGGCATGCAGGAACGTGGCGTAGTCGGCGAGCTGCTTTTTGAGGGCCTCGTAGGGCTCCTGCCAGCCACTCAGCTGGTACTTCTCGAACAGCTTGCCGATGCCGTCGAGATAGCGGGGCGCGTTGCCGAAGTCCTTCTTCAAGTCGTCGACGAACGGCCCGCGCAGCTGCTTGCCGCCGGGACCAGCCAGCGCCTTCCGGGTGTAGGCCATCGCCTGCTCGGTGATCGGCGTGTAGCCCGGCTCGAGGCCGGTGTACTTGCGCAGCCGCACTACCGCCGCCTGCCGGCGCTCGGCCGGCACGCGATCGTCGAGCAGGGCGCGCAAGCCGCCGAAGACCTGGGCCACCACGTTGAGATAGGGCACATCGTATTTCTCGCTGAGCCGCAAGCCGCGGATGCCGTCTTCCGAGGCCTGAATCATGATCTCGAGGTCTTGCGCGACGTTGGCGTCCTTCTCCGTCGCCAGACGCTGGCGCAGCGTGGCGGTCGCGGCCTCGGAGTCACGGACGATGCGCTCGTTGATGTCGAGGGGAAACTGCGTGATCGCCTCGTCGTAGCCGTCGATGCCGATACGGGCGGCGCCCTCGGGGCCGTACTTGGCCTGGACGTCGAACAGCAGCTTGGCGTTGGCGTTGCTGCGGGTCACCCAATCGGCGTCCTCAGCTGCTGCCGGCAGCGCCGCGGCCGCGAGCAGCAGCGGGACGAGCAGGAACGAGAAAAGAGGCAAAGAGCTGCGTGATTTCATCTGTCTGTCCTCGGAGTGTGGGTCGAAACTTCCGTGCCCGTTCCTACGCTCGCGAGGACAGAAGGTTCTCCGCCGGGGGCCGAGGCCCCCCAAAGCGGCAAGGTGTGGCGGCGTGGCGGTGAACAGACCGCCGCGCCCCGCTCACTGCGGAAACGCGCTCGGATCGATCCCGGGGATCACCCGCAGGGCGTTCTTGTAGTAGAGCTTCTTGAGCACCTCGTCCGGCAGGTCGAGGCCGTAGAGGCGCCAGAAGGCGTGGCGGCGGCGGTAATACTCGATGTAGTCGTCGGCCGTCTCGAGGGTGCGGAAGTACACGTAGTACTCCGAGGGCTCCCAGGTGTCCTTGCCGAACATCACGCGATCCTGGTAGCGGATGAGGAACTCGCGGGCGGTGCGCGGCTGGCGGCCCAGCTCGGCGAGCACGGCGCCGATCTCGGTCATCATGTTGGGCAGCTCGTCCATCAGCTTGCCCAAGGCGCCGAGGTCGTGGCCCAACCAGCCGAGGTGGGCGTTGATGAAGATCGTCTTCGGGTGCTTGCGGAAGAGGGCGTGCTGGTGCCCCATGGTCTCTTCCCAGGTGCCGAAGGTCTCGGGGGGGCGGCGCCGGTTGGGGAATTGCTTGAGCTCGAGCCAGCGCTCGTTGAAGCGGTCCCAGGGGTCGTAGAACGGCTTCGGCTCGCCGGTGTGGATGAGCACCGGGATGCCCAGCTCGGCACACTTCTCCCACACCGGGTCGAGGCGCGGGTCGTCGGCGGGGACGATCTTGCCGCTCGCATCGCGGGTGAACATCCCCAGGTTCTTGAAGATCTTGAGGCCCTGGGCGCCGCCCACCTTGACGTCGTGCTCGAGCTGCGCGGCCGCCTTGGCGCCCCAGGCAGGGTCGTCGATGCCTTCGAAGTCGAGGTTGGCGAAGACGACGAACCGGCCGGGGTAGCGGCCCTTCATGTTGGCGACGGTCTGCGCCAGGCGGTCGCCCCAGCCGCCGCTCAGGTTGACCATCAGCTGCAGGTTGAGGCTGTCCATGTCGGCCACCAGCTTGGCGGCCTCCTCGGCCGTCATCGTGCTCCCCCGCTGGTGGTTGTGGACATCGATGAACGGGAACTTGGCCCGCGTCAGCTTGTGCTCGGGCACCACCAGGGTGGAGCGCGGCTCGTATTCCTCGAAGGTGAGGGTGGGCTCCGTCGCCTCGCCGGCGGCGGGGGCCGGCGGCTGCGCCGCGCCGTGGAAAGCCAAACCGATCACCAAGAGGGCGGCCGCCCAACCTGCCGTCCAACGCCAGAACTCGCGCATGCTCACACCCTTTCGAGGTCGACGGTGCGTCCGTAGTAGCCCGCCGCCAGGCGACGGGTGCGCAGCAGAGAGGTGTCGAGCCGCGCGGCGAGCGTGTAGCGGCCCGCTTCGCGCGGCCGCCAGAGGTGCGTCCACAGTGCCCAGGTGCGCGTCGAGGCCGGCGGCTGGTAGTCGTCGACGGGCACGAAGTCCTCCTCGGCCCGGAAACGGAGGAAGACCTCGGCCGGCGGCTGTTCACCGCCCCAAACGATGCCCACCACCCGGAAGAGCCGCTTGCCCTTGACCTCCCACTCCTCGACGCGGATCGGCATCGCGGCGCCGTCGATCCGCGGCGGCACATAGGCGCGGGCCCGCCGCGGCCGGCCGCTCTGGAAGGTGCGGGCCGCGTAGTCGAGCATCTGCGAGGTGGAAAACGACCACTCGGGGACGAAGACCAGGCTGTAGACCCATTTGAGCCAGGTGCAGGCGTACCAGCCGGGGACCACCAGGCGGAGCGGATAGCCCAGCTCGGGCGGCAGCGGCGCGCCATTGACGCCGGTAGCGAGGAAGGCGCCGGTGGCTGCCAGGTCCGCCGGCGAGAAGATCCAGCCGGCACCTTGCTGCATATTGGGCAAGCTCTCGGCGTGGCGGTCGAAGCCCTCGACCTGCAGCATCCAGCTGGCGTCCTCCGGTTGGCCCGTGCGGGCGAAGAGCTTGGCCAGCGGGACGCCCGTCCACTCCGCGGCGCTGAGCAGACCGAACTGCTGCTCGACGCCGTTGTCCACGCACTCACAGAGGTGGACGCCCTGGGGCTCGGCAAGCGGCAGCAAGTCCTTCACCCAGAGCTCTTGCGGCGCTCCCCCGGGCAGGCGCACGCTCAGCTTCCAGCTCTCGGTGGGCGGCAGGTAGGCCGGGACCCCGGTGTGGAGGAAGTGGGACGCGGTGGGGGTGACGAGCGAGCCGGCGTCGAGGCCGCCGAGGTCGAGCACCCGCCGAGCGGCCGTGCCGCTGCCGGCGAGCTCGCCGAAGCGGGGGCTGCCGCCGCGGAAGGGCACCGTGCCGACCAGGCGCCCGCCGGCCAGCGGATCGCCCTTGCCGGGCGCTGGCACCGCGGCTGCCAGGGCCTCGAGCGAGGCCCAACCACCGAGGCCGGCCGCGGCTGCCGTCTTGAGGAAGCTCCTGCGATCGAGATCGCCCATGGTCGCCCTCTCCTGGCCGGATCGCCCGTCCCCTGCGGGCCGGCGCCGGCCGGCGGCGATTGTACCCTGCGCCTCCCAGCCTCCCAGCCTCCCTGCCTCCCAACTTCCCGGCTTGCCCCGGCGCCGGGCCGGCCGTATCCGCGCGCTCGGAGCCATGGCCTCGCCAGCGCTCTCCCCAACGCCACCGGCCGAGACGGCGCCGGCCGCCGCTGCGGCGCGCGGCAGCGTGCGTTTCGTCTGGCTGCTCGACCGCCGCCGTGACCTCGCCTTCTACGTGGGATCGGCGCTCCTCGGCTGGCTCTACGTGGCGGTGATCGTCTACGCCATCCGCCACCTCGGCGCCCCGCTGGTCGAGCCGCTGGCCAGCCTGCGGCTGGGCGGGCTCACCATCCCGCTCACCCTCGAGCTACTGGTGGTGGCGAGCTGGGCCTTCCTGCTCGATGCGCCGCACGTCTGGGCGACCCTCGGGCGGACCCTCTGCGACCCGGACGAGTGGCGCGAACGCCGCCCGGTCCTGCTCTTCTCGTTCGTCTGGTTCGCCGTCGGCCCCCTCGCGATCCTCACCCCGTACCTCCTCGGCGCCGTGGCGGCGCGCTTAGGAAGGCCCCTGCCACCGGCGGCGCTCGGTGCCGGCGCGCTGCTCTTCTTCGTCACCTTCCGGCTGTGGGCCTACTACCACGTCGTCCGCCAGCATTGGGGCTTCGTGAGCCTCTACAACCGCAAGGCCGGGGAGGCCGCCGCGGTGCGGGTGGACCGCTGGTTCTTCAACGCCGTGATGTACATGCCGCTGGTGCTCTTCCTCACCAGCACGTTCTATGGGCGGGCCCCCGGCTTCCCGGACCTCGGCCTCGGCCGCCCCCTGCTGGCCGGCCACTCCCTCGCCGCGCTGCTGCACCCGCTGGCCTGGCTGGCGTATCTCGGCGCTCTCCTCGCCTACGGCGGCTGGCAGCTACGCCGCTGGCAGCGCGGCGAGGTGCTCAACGGCACCAAACTGCTCTACCTCGCGCTGCTCATCCCCTTGCACTTCGTGGCCTTCAGCCACCCCATCCTCGCCGCCTTCGTGGTGCCGCTGGTGACCGTCGGCCACAACTTGCAGTACCACGCCATCGTCTACGCCTACGGCCGCACGAAGTACGTGGGAACGGCCGGCCGCCGCTACCGCCTGCCGCGCGCCCTTTTCGCCAACCTCGCCGTCTACGCCGCCGTTGGCCTCGTCTTCACCTTCGGCTTCTACCGCGGGCCGTGGATCGAGTGGCTGCAGGACGCCACCGGCCTGCGCCTCGACCAGGTGATGCTCAACTCGCTGGGGATGATGGCCGGCGTCCGCGACCCGGCGAGCCTCGGCCTCGGCGAGCAGCTGTTCGCTGCCGCTCTGCTCGGCTTCGCCATGCAGCACTACTACCTCGACTCGAAGATCTGGCGGGTGAGCCGCGACCGCGAGGTGCAGCGGCACTTGGGGGTCTGAGTGGGGCCGTCTGCCGGGCGCTGGCCGACCGCGGCTCTCCTTCTCGTGCTGGCTCTGGCGAGCGCCCTGCCCTTCCTGCCGACGCTCGGCCACGGCTTCGTGTGGGACGACCACGAGCAGGTGGTGAACAACCCGCTGCTGCACACGTGGTCGAGCCTGGGGAGCTTCTTCCAGCGGGACGTGCTCGCCCTGTCGCGGGCCGACGATCAGCACTCGAACTACTACCGGCCCCTCTTCTTCAGCCTCTGCCTGCTGCTCTACCAGCTCTTCGCGGCCAACCCGGTGGGCTGGCACGCCGCGGCGATCGCCGTCCACGTGGCGGTGGTGCTGGCGAGCTTCGGCTTCGCTCGCCGCCTGGGCCTGGGGTCAGGCACGGCCTTCGCCGCCGCGCTGCTTTTCGCCGTCCACCCCGTGCACGGCGAGTCGGTCGCCTGGGTGGCGGCGGCCTTCAACGACCCGCCCGCCGCCCTCGGCGTCTTGGGCGCCCTCGCCGCCCACCTCGCCTGGCGACGGGGAGGCGGCCGGCACTGGCTCACCGCGGCGATCGCCGCCTTCGCCGTCGCCCTCGGCTTCAAGGAGAGTGCCCTCGCCCTCCTCTTGCTCCTACCCCTCGTCGAGCTGTGGAGCTTCCCGGCGCCCTCCTGGCGGGAGAAGGCCCGGGCCTCACTGCCAGCCTGGCTGCCCTATGCGGCCCTCGCCGCCGGCTATCTCGCCCTGCGCAAGGCGATGCTGGGGAGCTTCCTCGGCGTCTATGCCTCGGCGCCGCCCTGGCCCGCGGTGCTGCCTTCCCTGCCCCGCCTCGCCGTCGCCTACCTCGGCTTCCTGGTCTGGCCCTGGGGCTACGCCCCTAGCTACCCCCTGCGCTACGTCGCCGGCTGGGCAGCGCCTGCGGCCTGGGGATCGCTCCTCGTGCTGCTGGCCCTGGCGCTGCTCCTCGGCCTCGCCTGGAAGCGCGCGGGGGCGGCGGGGCGCTGGCTGGCCTTCGCCGCCGCCTGGGCGGCCTTCGCCGTCCTGCCTGCCCTCAACGTGCGCTCCTTCCGCTCCACCTACCTGGTCCACCAGCGTTACCTCTACCTGGCGGTGCTCGGGCCCTGCCTGGCCCTCGCCTGGTGGCTCTGCGAGGGAAGCGGCCGGCGCTTCGGCAAGGCTGGCGTCGCCGGCCTCGCTCTCCTCTTCGCGGCGAGCACCGTCTACCACGACCGCTTCTGGGCGAGTGACGAGGCCCTCTGGCAGCGGGTCGCAGCGGTCGACCCGGCGAACCCGGCGGCCTTCGACTGGCTGGGGGCCCGCGCCCTCGCCCGCGGCGAGGTCGCCGCGGCCCGCGGCCTCTTCGAGCGGGCGATCGCCGCCGACCCCGACTCGCCCCTCGGCTATCGCAACCTGGGAGTGGTCTTGCTCACCCGCCTGCACGACCCGGCTGGCGCCCTGCCGCTCTACGAGAAGGCCCTCGCGCGCTTCACCAGCAGGCCAGACCTGGCCCAGGACGCGGCGGAGGCCAGGATCAACTACGGCACGGCGCTCTTCCAGGTGGGACGCGGGGACGAGGCCCTCGCCGCCTTCCTTGGCGCTGCCGGCGAGCCTCCCTACCCGGCCGCCGCAGCGCGCAACGCCGCCGTGCTGCTCGCCGGCCGCGGGGACTACGCCGGTGCCGCGCGCGTCCTCACCGCGGCCCGCGAACGCCACCCCGAGGACGCCGTGCTCGCTCAGATGCAGCGCGAGCTGCCGGCCCGCGAGGCGGCCGGAAAGGCCCCGCCGTGAGCGGCCGGCAGCGGCTCGCCGGGGCTTGCCTCGCCGTTCTCGGCGGCCTCGCCTGCGCCCGCGGGCCGCAAACGCCGGCGGTACCGTTCGTCGAGACGGCCGCAGCGAGCGGCCTCGACTTCCGCCACTGCAACGGCGGCTCCGGCGAGCGCTACATGGTGGAGGTGCTCGGCGCCGGCGTCGCCCTCCTCGACTATGACGGCGATGGCGACCTCGACGTCTTCCTCGCGCAGGGGCGGATGCTCGGCCCCGGCAAGGTCCTCGCCGACGCCAGCTTCCCGCCCGCGCCGGAGATGTTGCCCCTCGGCGGCCGGCTCTACCGCAACGACCTCGAGCGGGCGCCCGACGGCCGGACGCGGGCGTACTTCGTCGACGTCACGGCACCGAGCGGGATCCGCGCCGAAGGCTACGGCCTCGGCGTGGCGACCGGGGACTTCGACAACGACGGCTGGGTGGACCTCTACCTCACGAACTACGGTCCCCACCAGCTCTGGCACAACCGCGGTGACGGCACCTTCGAGGAGGTCGCCGCGCGCGCCGGAGCAGCCGACGATCGCTTCGCCGTCGCCGCCACCTTCTTCGACTACGACCGCGACGGCTGGCTCGACCTGTTCAGCGCCAACTACGTGGACTTCACCTTCGCCAACCACCAGCGCTGCACCAGCCCGTCGGGGAGCGAGGACTACTGCGGCCCGGCCAACTACCATGCCCTGCCCGACCGCCTGCTGCACAACCGCGGCGACGGCAGCTTCGAGGACGCCACGGCGCGTGCCGGCCTCCTCGCCGCCGACGGCCCCGGCCTCGGCGTGGTGGCGGCCGACCTCGACGGCGACGGCTGGCTCGACCTCTACGTGGCGAACGACGAAGCGCCCAACCAGCTCTGGATCAACCACCGCGACGGCACCTTCGCGGACGAGGCCCTGGTCGCTGGTGCCGCGGTCAACGCCGCCGGTGCCTCCGAGGCCGGCATGGGCGTCGACGCCGGTGACCCCGACAGCGACGGCGACCTCGACCTCTTCATCACCCATCTGACGGGCGAGACCAACACCCTCTACGTCGACTTGGGAGGTGCCACCTTCGCCGATCGCTCGCGAGCCTCCGGCCTCGGGCCCCCGAGCTTCCCCTTCACCAGCTTCGGGACCCGCTTCTTCGACTACGACAACGACGGGCTTCTCGACCTGCTCACCGTGAGCGGGGCGATCCGCGACCTGCCGGAGCTGCTGGCCCAAGGCGACCCCTTCCCCCTCCACCAGCGCAACCAGCTCTTCCGGGGCGTCGGCGAGGGCCGTTTCGAGGAGGTGACGGCCGCGGCCGGCGCCGCCTTCGAGCTCTCCGAGGTGAGCCGCGGCGCCGCCTTCGGCGACCTCGACGGCGACGGTGACACCGATGTGGTGATCACCAACAACAACGGCCCCGTCCGCCTGCTCGACAACCAGCAGGGAAGCCGGTCCGCCTGGTTGGGCGTGCAGGTGGTGTCAGCCGGCAACGGCCGGGACCTCCTCGGTAGCCGCCTTGAGCTGCGGCGGGCGAACGGCCCAGGCGGGCTCGCCCACGTGCACACGGATGGCTCCTACGCCTCGGCGAGCGACCCGCGGGTGCTCTTCGGGCTTGGTTCCGCGCCGGCCGCGGTGGGCCTGGAGCTGGCGATCACCACCCCCGACGGCCGGCGGCGGCGGTTCCTCGACCTTCCCGCCGCGCGCTACCTTCGCATCCGTGGCTGAGCAGCCGGGAGGCCGGCGCGGCCGGCGCACGTAACGAAATCTCGGCGAGCACGACTCCTCTTTGATAGCGAAGAGCGGAACCAGCCGCGGGAACTGCCGCGGCCGGTCCGTCTACCCGAGGGAACCGCCGGCCCCGCGCGGCGCTTACTGTCCCCTTCACTGTCCAAGGAGAGAGCCATGCCCACCAGCGAGCACATCTGCTTCGATCGCATCCTCCCCGCTGACCTCGCACGCCCCCACCGCGGGCGCCTGCTGCGCGGGCCCGGCGGCCAGCCCACGCGCGCCGCCTTCGAGATCGCCAAGCTGTGGCCGAACGGCTCGACGATCACGCTCAGCTTCCTCTCCGGCAGCCCGAGCCAGCACGCCACCGTCAAGCAGTTCGCCAACCAGTGGCCCCAGTTCGCCAACCTCAAGTTCAACTGGCTGGCGAGCGGCGAAGGCCAGGTGCGCATCGACTTCCAGGACGACGGTTCGTGGTCCTACATCGGCACCGACGCCCTGGGGATCGCCGCCGGTCAGGCGACGATGAACTTTGGCTGGCTGGACGAGGGGGTGGTGCTGCACGAGTTCGGGCACATGATCGGCATGATCCACGAGCACCAGAACCCAATCGACAACCTCATCCAATGGAACAAGCCGGTGGTCAACGCCGCCCTCGCCGGCCCCCCCAACCGCTGGAGCCAGGCGACCATCGACCACAACATGTACGCCAAGTACGCGGTCACCCAGATCAACGGCAGCAGCTTCGACTCGGCCTCCGTGATGCTCTACAGCTTCCCGGCCAGCTGGACGCTGAACGGCTTCCACAGCAACCCCAACCAGCAGCTGTCGCAGCTCGATCGCGACTTCGCCGCGCGGGTCTACCCCGGCGCCGGCCAACCGGTGGCGCCGGCCGCGGTGAACCTCCCCGTCGCCGCTGGCCATCAAGCGGCGATCGGCCAGCCGGGCGAGGAGGACCTCTACCGCTTCAAGGCCGACACCGCGGCTCGCTACGTGATCGAGACGTCGGGCCCCACCGACGTCGTGATGACGCTGTTTTCCTCGACCGGCACCAAGCTCGCGCAGGACGACGACGGCGGCGCCGGGAGCAACGCCCGCATCGCGGCCGATCTCATCCCCGGCGAGTACACCGTGCAGGTCCGCCACTTCAACGCCAGCGGCGGCACCGGCCAGTACTCGATCTTGGTGTCGAAGGCGTAGCGCGCCGGCCGCTGCAGCAGCCCGGGCGCCGGCGCATCGAGGCCCCGCCCGGGGCCGGACAACCATAGCCCGGGGTGGAAACCCCGGGCGGGCTGCGATCCCGCCGGGGGGTTGAGACCCCAGGCTATGGACCTGGGCCCCCGCCCGGGGCCGGACAACCATAGCCCGGGGTGGAAACCCCGGGCTCGCGGGGGTACTCACCGGCGCCCTGGCCAGCCCACGGTAAACTCGCCGGCATGAGCGACGATCCCTATTCCCGGGTGGACTACCGGCGGCTGATCGCCTGGCCAGAACGGGTGCGGCGCGAGGCGCCTTTCCTGCGCGAGCTGGCAGCCGCGGCGCCCCTGCCACGGGCCCTCGATCTCGGCTGTGGCACCGGCGAGCACGCCCGCTTTCTCGCCAGCGAGGGCCTCGAGGTGGTGGGCGTCGATCGTTCGCCATCGATGCTCGACAAGGCCCGCGAGGGCGAGCTGCCGGCCGGCCTGCGGTTCATCGCCGGAGACCTCACGGAGCTCGCGAGCCTCGTCGACGGCCGTTTCGGGCTCGCCCTCTGCCTGGGCAACGTCCTCCCCCACCTCCGCGACGAGCAGGCCCTCGACACCTTCTTCTCAGGCCTGCGCCAGCACCTCGCACCGGGAGGCGTCTTCTGCCTCCAGATCCTCAACTACGAACGCATCATCGGTCAGAAGGTCCGGTATCTGCCGGTGAGCGTGCGGCCGGGAGAGGGCGAGGAGATCGTCTTCCTCCGCCTGATGACGCCGCGGGACGACGGCACGGTGCTGTTCAACCCCACCACCCTCGCCTACCGGCCGGGTGCGGAGCCACCGGTCGAGGTGGTGGCGAGCAAGAACGTCGAGCTGCGCGGCTGGCGCCGACCCGAGCTGGCCGCTCGGCTGGCTGCCGCAGGCTTCGCTGCCGTGGAGCCCTTCGGCGGCATGCAGCGCGAGCCCTACCAGTCCGACACCTCCGCCGACCTCGTCCTCGTGGCGCGCTAGCCGGGCGCCAGCTCGGCCTCGCCCCACGGCTCGCGGCAAGGCTTGCCCTGGCGGTAGAGGGCGAGCCGGCTGGCGATGAGGTCCGCAAGGTCGGGGCGAGACGCCTGGCGGGCGGCGGCGAGGGCCTTCTCCTCCCAAGCGATCGCCTGCGCGAAGTCTCCCGCCTCGGCGTAGGCCATGGCGAGAGCGCTGACGGCGGAGAGCTCGGCCCGACCGCGCACCAGGGGCAGGCTGAGCTCGACGGCGCGGCGGCCGTCGCGTACCCCCTCTCGGCGGCTCGCCGCCAGGACCCGGGCCAGGCCGCCGGCGAGCGCCGCGTCCCCGGGGCGGGCGCGCAGACCCTCTTCGAGGCTCGCCCGCGCCGCCGCCTCGTCGCCCGTCGCCACCTGGCAGACGGCGAGCCCGAGGCGGGCCGGTGTGCTGGCCGGTTCGCTGGCCAGCACGGCACGGAAATGCGGCGCCGCCTCGCCGCAGCGGCCGGCGACGGTGAGCGCGTTGCCGAGGTTGAGATGGGCCGGGCCGAAACCCGGATCACTCGCCAGGGCCTGCCGGTACTCGGCCATCGCGCCCTGCCGGTCGCCCCGCGCCGCCAGCAGGCGGCCGAGGTTGAAGGCGGCCCGGGCGTTGGTCGGCGCGAGCTCCAGGGCCCGGCGCAGCGCGGCCTCGGCGTCGCCGAGCTGGCCTTGGAAGAAGAGCGCGACGCCCAGGTTGAGGTGGGCGTCGGCATCGGCCGGCCGCTCGGCGAGGGCCTGCCGAAACTCGCTCTCGGCCTCGGCGTAGCGGCCGGCCTGAATCGCCGCGGCGCCGCGCTCGGTGGCGGCACGGGCCCCGGCCGCCAGGCTCTGGACGGCGAAGAGCAGAGGGTCGTCAAAGGCGATCGGGCCGCCGGCCGGCGCCGCGGCCAGCTGGCGGGCAAGCTCCTTGTCGCCGGCACGGCCGTAGGCGGTCACCAGGGCGCGCCGCACGGCCTCGGCCGTCGGCTGCAGCGCGCGCGCCCGCTCGAGGTGTTGGCGGGCCGCGGCGAGATCGCCTTGATCGAGGGCGGTCTGGCCACGCAGGAGGTGGGCGAACGCGGCCTTGGGGTCGAGCGCCAGAGCGGCGTCGAGCGCCGCCGCTGCAGCGGCGAGATGGCCCGTCGCCTGCGCCGCCTGGGCGAGCGCCACCTGCGCGGGTACGCTGCCGGGTGCGCGGCGGGCTGCCGCGGTCAACGCCGTCTCCGCCGCGGCCGGCTGACCGGCAGCGAGCTCCAGCTGGCCGAGGAGATACGGCCAACGCAGCTCGCCGGGTGCGAGCTCCGCCGCCCTCTGGTAGCAGGCGCGGGCCGCGTCGAGCAGCTGGTAGGCGTGGTAGGCCATGCCGAGCTCGCCCAAGGCCTGGGCCGCCACGGCCGGATCGGCGCCCACGGGCAGGGCCGCCAGGCGCTCCCGGCGCTCTTCGACCTGCTGGCGCGCCGACGGCTCCAGGGTGGCGAGCGAGGGTGCCGGCAGCGAGGTGGCGAGCTCGACACCGGCCGGCAGGCGCGGCGGTCCGCTGCAACTCGCGGCGGCCGTGGCGAGGATGGCGAGGAGGCAGGCGATCGGGGCGCGTCTCACGGCGATGACGATAGCAGGGCGGGCTGTGCTAGCGTGCCGCCACCGTGAGCTCTGGCCCGAGCCCCGCCGGTGCCCCGCGCCCGCGCCGCCTCTCGCTGCGCCCCCGGATGGAGGACCTGCTGGCCGCCGCCCTCCTCGGCGCCCTCGTCTGGCTGGCCTTCCACCCCGCCGTGCAGGGCGCCTTCGTGTATGACGACCGCACGCAGGTCGCCGGCAACCCGCTGATCCAGACGCCCGAGCTGCTCGGCCGCGCCCTGGTCTCCGATGTCTGGGCCTTCAAGGGCGAGCGCAGCGCAGCCTGGAGCAACTACTGGCGCCCCGCTTTCGTTCTCTGGCTGGCAGCGAACCACGCCCTGTTCGGCCTCGGCAACACCCTCGGCTGGCATCTCGGCAATTTCCTGCTGCATCTCGTGGTCTGTCTGTTGGCCTATGTGCTGCTGCGCCGCCTGGAGCTCGCGACCGGCGTCGCGGCGGCTATCGCGGCCGTCTTCGCCGTGCACCCGGCGCACGTCGAGTCTGTGGCCTGGATCTCGGGTTCACCGGACCTCCTGGCGGCCATCCCCCTGCTCGGCGCCCTGCTCCTGCTGCTACCACCACGCGAGGAGCTGTCCCACCGCCGGCTGGGAGCGGCCCTCGCGCTCTTCGCTCTCGCCCTCCTCGCCAAAGAGATGGCGGTGGTCTTCCCCGTCCTGGCCGGCTGGACGGCCTGGGCGGCGGCGCCGCTGCGCGCCAGCGGGCGGCAGCGCCTGCCCGCGGTCTGGCGGCGAGCCTGGCCCTTTCTCGCCGTGGCCGGGCTCTACTTCCTGCTGCGCTGGCTGGTGCTGGGCCAAGTGAGCGTGCGGGTGCCGTGGCACCTCGGGGCGCTCGACCTGCTGTTGACCGCGCCCTCCTTGGCGGCCTTTTACCTGCGCCACGCCTTGCTGCCGGCGAGCCTGGGGCCCTCCTACCCGCTGCGCGCGACGACCGCTGCCAGCCTCGGCGCCGAGAGCTTCGTGGGGCCCCTCCTGGTCTGCCTCGTCTTCGCCCTCGTCGCCTGGCGCCTGGTGCGCGGCCGGCCTGCGCTGCAGCTCGGGCTCGCCCTCTTCGCCCTGCCGCTGCTGCCCGCGTTCAACCTCAACGCCTTTCTGCCCGAGCAGCTGGTGCACGACCGCTACCTCTACCTGCCCCTGCTCGGCTTCTGGCTCCTCGCCCTCGGCGCCCCGGCAGTGCTCGCCCGGGAGCACGGCTCACCCCACCGGCGCGCCATCGAGGTGGCGACGACGGGCCTCGCCGCCCTCCTCGTGGTGGGTTTCACGACGGTGACCGCGAGCTATGCCAAGAGCTGGACCTCCGAGCTCGCGCTCTGGCGCCGCGCCGTCGACACCGACCCGACGAGCGCCTACAACTGGGCCCAGCTGGGCAGCGCGCTCCTCGCCCAGGGGCAGTCGAAGGAGGCGCTCGTCGCCCTCGATCACGCCCTGGAGATCGCGCCGGTGACCACCGCCCTCCTCGACCGTGCCTTCATCGAGAGCCGACAAGGCCAGCTGGTGGATGCCGAACGCGACCTCCGGCGGGTGCAGGTCGAGCAGCCCGACAACCCGCAGACCTACCAGCAGCTCGCCTTCGTCTACCAGCAGCAGGGCCGGCTGGCCGAGGCTGCCCGCGAGCTGGAGCGGGGTCGCGATGCGGTGCCCTACGAGCGCTGCGCGATGACCTCCAACCTGGCCGTGGTGCTCTACCTGCTGGGCAACAAGGCCCAGGCGCTCAGCGAGCTCGAGAGCACGCAGCCGCGGGTGGGGCTGGACCCCGGTGCGGCCTGCGTGGCGTCGGCCTTCCACCTCGGCATGCTGCTCCTCGAGCAGGGTCGCGCGGCGGAGGCCCGACAGGCCTTCGAGCGCTTCCTCGGCGCCTCGGCCAATGCCCAGGACGCCGAGACCCGCGGCCGGCGCCAGCAGGCCACGGCCCGCCTGGCGGGCCTCGCCGGTGGTTAGCCCGCGCGCTTCGGCTTGGCGCGGATGACGCCGGTCACCCGCAGACGCTCACCGTTCGCCCGCACGCACTCGACGTAGTAGAAGTACTCCTTCGCGGGGTCGATGCTGGCGTCTTCGTAGGCGTAGGACTGCATCTCGGCCGTGGCACCGGCGCCGGGCACCGGCTGCGCGGTGAGGCGCTCGAAGGGGCCTTCGCGGCGCTCGGCGCGGTAGACGTCGAAGCCCACGGTCTCTTTCTCGGCGCGGGTGCTCCAGCGCAGGACGTTCTTGGCACCCGCGCCAGGGGCGGTAGCCGGCGGCCTGCTGCACGCCAGGCCGAGAGCCAGGGCGACGACCACCGCGAGCCCGGCATGCCAGCGAGGAAAGCACTGCATTCGTGGCATCGAGGTCATCCCTCCAGAGTGGAAAACAACGTCCGATTCAGGGTCCGAGGTCATCGAGCTGCGCCGGTGGCAGCTCTTCGAGGCTCGAGGGCGGGGGGATCTCCTCGAGCTCGAGAGTGCCCGCGGCGTCGAGCCGCTGGCCCTCGTTCCAGGCGTAGACCGCCACGGCGCGCACTGCCCCTTGCTGGGGTAGCTCGGCGGGCCAGGCGAGCTCGCAGCCGCCCGGGCCGAGGTCAACCGTGCGCGACAGCAGGACTTCCCCCACCGGCCCCAAGAAGTCCACCTGCGCGTGGCCGCTCCAGGCGCCGTCGACCAGGTGGGCGCGCAGCGAGCGGTTGCCGTCCTCACTCGCGGCGAGCTCCACGGCAAGCTCGCCGGCCGGGTGGGCGATCGGCACCGCGGGGTCCCCCAGAAGGTTGTACAGCTCGATCAGCGGCACCACCTGGGCCTTGCGCTTGGCACGGACCAGGGCCTCGCCGACGGTGGGAGCGGTAAGCATGGCGTCCACCAGGGCCTCGGAGAAGGCCGGCAGCGGGCTGTTGCGCCAGGAGGCCGCCACCACCGCCACGGCGCCGCGGTCCGGCAGGCGGAGGAACTTCTCGCCGATCGAGTCGGCCGTGGGATGGTCGAAGGGCGCCGAGTAGCAGGTCATGCTGAGCACGATCGCCAGGCGGTTGGTGGGCGCCAGCTGATCGAGGTCCGCCAAGGTGAAGAGGTCATGGTTCTTCTTCAAGTCGGCGGCGCCCGTCCGCCAGATGTAGCGGCCGCCGTGGCCATGGAAGTGGACGACCTCGTAGCCGGCGTCGAAAGCCGCCCGCAAGTCCTTCTGGTGCTGCAGGTTGGGCACTTCGGGCGAAGGGTAGATGCGGGCCGACTCGATGCCGCGGCCGGCGAGCTCACCGGCCATGCGATCGCTGTTCTGTTGCAGCGAGCGCTGATCGTTGGTGATCCACAGCACGCGCTGCCGCCAGCGGCCGAGATCGGCCTCGCGGGCGTAGCGGATCGTCTTCGCAACGATCGCCGAGACTTCCGCCGGGCTGACCACCGGGAAGCGACCGATGGCGATGTCGGGATAGACGTCCTCGCCCTCGACGCGAGCGTAGTCGTTGTCGCTCGCCGCGTGGCCCTGGTAGCTGAAGAAGGTCCAGGTGGGCACCAGGTTGCGGCCGGCGAGCTGGGTCTCCGGCCCGTAGGCGGTGCTGCGGTTCTTGCGGAAGCGGGTGCCGTCGTTCGGCCCGTAGGCCCAGTCGACGTAGTTGCGATCGTCTGGCTGCAGCGACTTCGGGTCCCAGCTGGCGTCGCCCACCAGCAGCACAAAGCGCAGCGCCGGGCGCTGCCAGGAGCTGTAGGCAAATTTGACGAACTGGCGGATGGCCACCGGGGAGGTGATCCCGGCAGTGAACTCGTCGTAGATGTCGTCGACGCTGGCTTCCAGCACGCGAAGGCCGCGGCTGCGGTGGAACTCCGCGAGGGGGGCCACGGCCGCCGCCAGGCTCGGGTGGGTGATGATCAGGTAGTCGGCCTGCTGCGCCGTATCGCGCAGGTGCGACGGGCGATCGCGCTCGACGCCGACGGGTGCCAGCAACTCGTCCCCGGCAACCGCCCACAGCTCCTGCTCGCCCTCCGGGACTGTGAAGCGCTGCCCCGCTGGCCTGTGCTCCGCGTGCAGCAGGCTGCCGGCGCCACCAAAGAGGCTGAGCTCCCGGCCATCGCCGCTGGTCAAGAGGAACGCCCGGCCCGTCTGCCCCTCAGGGACGCGCAGCCGCAGCTGGCCGTCCACCCGCCCCTCGCGGGGCATCTCGACCTCGACCCAATCGAGCACCACGACGTCGATGAGGTCCTCGGCACCGTCGGCCCGCCGCCGCTTGGGCACTTTCAGGGTGAGGACGTTGCCGGTCGGCTGGAGCGCTGCCGGCGGCACCGCCGGCAGGTCGATCACCTGCTGTTTCTGGTCGTTCCACTCGGCCGCCGCCAGGGCGACGCCGTTGAGCGCCACCTCGACCCTATGATCAGCGACCTCGCCACGTTGGCTCGGCCGCTGCCACGACCAACCGCGCAGCGCGACCCGCAAGCGCACGGGCAGCGCGCTGTCCAGCCGGCGGGCCGCGAGGTCGAGCGGCAGGGCGAAAGGCTCGGTATCCGTCGAGTTGAGCTTCGCCCAGTACCAGAGGTCGGCGCTGGCGCCCTCGTTGCGGGCGAGGCGCAGCAGCAGGGTGTCGTTCTCGAGGTGGGAGAGCGTGGTGAGCTCCGCCGCCGGCTCACTGGCCGCAGCGAGGTCGGCCAGTTCCCGGAAGCGGGCCGGAGCGGTCGCGTCGACGGCGAGCCAGTAGACGTTCAAGTCCGAGTAGGGGTTGAAGTAGGTGCTCTCGCCGGTGAGGTGATGGCCCACGAAGACGAGCGCGTCGCCGGGGCCGAAGCGGCCGTCGCCACCATCGTCGACGCGAATGGGCACCGCCTCGTCCTGGCAGGAAAGGCCCAGGTTGGCGCTCGGCAGCTCGCTCGCAGTCAGGCCGGCGGCCTGCAAGTCTTCGAAGCGCAGCCGGTAGACGCCCTCGTCGCGCACCCGAACCTTGAAGCGGGGTGACGCGCCGGCCGCCCCAACCTCGGCACCGGCTGCCGGTCCGCTCGCCGCCAGCCAGCTGACCAGGGCGAGCGCAAGGAAAGCGAGACCGTTGGGTCGGCGCCCCGAGGGCCGTCGCCCGCGCTTCATCGCGGCGGCGGCTCGCTGGTCGAAGTGGCCACGGCAGAGCTGCCGGACGAGCCCTCCGGGGCTCCGGCCGGCGGCTCCTCCGGCGTCGACGGCGGTGCCACCGGCGCCGCGGGCGCCGGCTTCGGGGCGACGCGGACCACCGGCGTGAAGGGCTCACGAACGCCTTCCATCGAGATGCTCTCGACGTAGTAGAAGTACTCGCGGCCGGGCTCGATGCTGCTGTCCACGTAGCTGTACTTCGACGGCGTGTCGATGGTGCCGGCGCCGAGCACGGGAGTCTTGGTCAGGCGGACGAAGGGACCTTCCTTGTGGTCCCCACGGTAGACGTCGAAGCCGAAGTTGTCGAGCTCGCTGGCCGTGGCCCAGCGCAGGGTGTTCGCCAAAGCCGGCACCTCCGCAGCAGCGGCCTCGGCCGGCGGCGGGCTCGCCTCGGTTCGCATGGCTTCCGCCGGCGCCGGATCGCTCTCCTGCGCCGAGGCCGGCACCGCGAGGAACGAACCGGCACTCAGCCAGCAGAGAAGGAGAGCGAGCGGTTGCGGGCTTCTGGCGCGGTTCGGCGGTCTCATCGGCTCTCCCGAGGCAGGTGGCTCGTCACGGGCAGCGAAACCGCCCGCGGGCTCGGCTGCCGACGTTAGCACGGCCCTCGCCGGCGCCGGACGGGAGATCGCTGCGCCCATGCTGATAGGCTCGAGGACCGAGCCCAGGCGTTCGTTCGCGCCGTTCAGCCAGCTCCGTCCACGATCCCACGATCCCAGGATGAGCCCCATGATCAGCCTCCTGCCCCTCGCGCCTTTCGGCCGCCGCCTTTCGCACCTCGTCTGCTACGCGCTGCTCGCTGCCGTCTTCGCCGCGCCGCTCCCGGCCGCCGAGGACACCACCCTCGCGGTGCCGAGCGGGATGACGACGCGCGGCGTGCCGGCGATCGACGCCAGCAGCCTCGCCGCCCTCCAGCCGTACCAGAACACCCGCGCCGCCGGCTTCGAGGACTGGCATCCCAGCGAGCGCAAGCTGCTCATCGGCACCCGCTTCGCCGACGCGCGGCAGCTCCACGAGGTGGCCTTCCCCGGTGGCGCCCGCTCCCAGATCACGTTCTTCGCCGAACCGGTGGCGGACGGCCTCTACCGCCCTGGCCGACCGCAGCAGATCGCCTTCACCCGCGACGTGGGGGGCAACGAGAACTACCAGATCTACCTGCTCGATCGTGCCACCGGCGGCGTGCGCCTGCTCACCGACGGCACCCACCGGCACGAGGGCCTGCGCTGGTCGCCGGACGGCCAGTGGCTCGCCTACACCGGCAACGCTCGCAACGGGCAGGACTCCGACCTCTACGTTGTAGACCCCGACAGCGGTGCCGAGCGTCGGGTGGCGGAGCTCTCCGGACAGTGGTACGTGCTCGATTGGAGCCCGGACAGCAAGCAGGTGCTGATCCTCAACTTCATCTCGGTCTCCGAGAGCTCTCTCCATGCGATCGACGTGGCGAGCGGCACCCGGCGCGCCCTGACGCCCACCGAGGGCGAGCCGGCGGCCTACTCGAGCGCCCGCTGGTCGACCGACGGGGCGTCGATCTACCTGGTGACCGATCGCGGCAGCCAGTTCGCCCGCCTGGTCCGCCTCGACCTCGACACCAACCTCTCGACCACCCTCTCGGGGCAGATCGACTGGGAGGTCGAGGACTTCGACCTGTCGAGCGACGGCAGCTTGATCGCCTTCCTCACCAACGAGGACGGCGGCAGCCGCCTGCATCTGCTCGAGGCCGGCAGCGGCCGCGAGCTGCCGCCGCCGGAGCTGCCGTTGGGCGTCGCCTCCTCGCCACGCTTCCGGCCGGGCTCGCACGAGGTCGCCTTCTCGCTGAGCTGGGCCCGCTCGACGACCGACGTCTACTCCTACGACCCCGCGGCGGGCCGCCTCCACCGCTGGACCGAGAGCGAAGTAGGAGGCCTCGATCCGAGCCGCTTCGCCGTTCCCGAGCTGGTGCGCTTCCCCACCTTCGACCATCTGCCCGGCGCCAGCGCCCGCGAGGTTGGGCCGCAGCGCACCATCCCGGCCTTCGTCTACCGTCCCGACCCGCGCCGTTTCCCTGGGCCGCGGCCGGTGCTGATCAACATCCATGGCGGCCCCGAGGGCCAGAGCCGGCCGCGTTTCCTCGGCCCGACGAACTACTACCTCGACGAGCTAGGCTTTGCCCTCGTGCTGCCCAACGTGCGCGGCTCGACGGGCTACGGCCGAGACTTCCACCAGCTCGACAACGGCCGCAACCGCGAGGACTCGGTCAAGGACATCGGCAGCCTGCTCGACTGGATCGCCACCCAGGGCGACCTCGACGCCACCCGGGTCGTCGTGATGGGTGGCTCCTACGGCGGCTACATGGTGCTCGCCTCGATGGTCGCCTACGCCGACCGTCTGGCCGCGGGCTTCGACTCGGTGGGGATCTCCAACTTCGTCACCTTCCTGACCGAGACCCAGGACTACCGCCGGGACCTGCGGCGGGTCGAGTACGGCGACGAGCGCGAGCCCGCGATGCGCGAGTTCCTCAACCGCATCTCACCGCTGACCCGCGTGGCGGAGATCAAGAAGCCGTTGCTGGTGAGCCAGGGGGCGAACGACCCGCGGGTGCCGCTCAACGAGTCGACCCAGCTCGTCGATGCCCTCGCCGCGCGCGGTGTTCCCGTCTGGTACCTGGTCGCTGCCGACGAAGGGCACGGCTTCCGCAAGAAGGGCAACGCGGACTATCAGACGGCGGTGTTCATCGAGTTCCTGCGCCGCTTCGTCCTCACCCCGCCCGCGGCCGGCGGGACCTGAGCGTCAGGAAGCGGCGGTCGGCGGCCCAGGCGCCACCGAGACCCGGTTGCGCCCGGCGCGCTTCGAGGTGTACAGGGCCTCGTCGGCCGCGGCGTAGAGGTCCTGGTGGCGCTTCATCGCCGGCTCGAGGCGGGCCACCCCGAACGAGCAGGTGACGTTGATGCGGTAGTCGCAGTAGCTGTAGTTGAGGCCGGCCACCCGCTCGCGGATCCTCTCGGCCAGCGTCTGCGCGCCGTCGAGGTCGGTCTCGGGGCTCAGCACGGCGAACTCGTCACCGCCCACCCGCGCCACCACCTGCTCCTGGCGGGCGACCTCGCGCACCACATTGACCACCTGCTTCAAGACGAAGTCCCCGCAGAGGTGGCCGTAGCCGTCGTTGACCTCTTTGAAATCGTCGAGGTCGATGAGGACGAGAGAGAGCGGCCGGCCGTAGCGCAGCGCCCGTGCCACCTCGCGCTCGGCCTCCTCCTCGAACTTCCGCTTGTTGAACACCTCGGTGAGGCCGTCGCGGGTGACGAGGTCGGAGATCGCCTCGTAGTAGGCGTGCTCGACGTCTTTCTCGTGCAGGAACTTGAAGTGCACGGCAGCGACCTGAAAACGATCACCGCTGCGTAGCACGGCGCGCTCGCGGATCAGCTGCCCGTTGACGTAGGTGCCGTTGGTCGAACCCAGGTCTTCGAGGGTGACGGACCGACCTACGAAGCGCAGCTGAGCGTGACGGCGCGAGATCGACAGCACCTCGGGGACGCTGATCCCGCACTGCGGATCACGGCCGACCTCGAGACTTCGGCCAGGGGCCAGGCGAAAGCGGCTGCCCAGGCGCTTTCCCTCGGGATGGGCGATGAGGATGAAGTTGGCCTCGATCGGCGGCTCGGGGCCACGGCCCGCCGCTCCCCCGGTGGCAAAGGGATGCGTGTGCCCGGACTCCCGCAGGGCCTCGAGATCGAGGTCATCGGTGTGGGTATCCGCTTCTTCGCGGGGTGTTCTGGGGGGACCGGGAGGGCTCGGGTCGCGCATGGCAGGCGAGACGAGGAGGCGAGACTACCAGCCACTCCGTCGACGGGGCCTGGATCGATGGTTGGCGATGCTAGCACCGGCTCCGGGGAGCGTCAACGCGGGTTCCGGGCAGACGCCGGCGCTTCGCCTCAGGCGTAGAGCGTCAAGAAGCGGTCGAGGAGGCCGTCGGCCTCGGGGCTGGGGCGCAGGGCCGCCTCGAAGGCGGCGATCGCCGCCGCGCCGCCCTTGAGATAGTGGCTGTAGACCCGCACCCGCGCCTTCATGTCGTCGGTCGACATCTCGCTGTGGAATTGGCTGCCGTAGGCCGGTTTGCCGGCCACGCGGACGAGCTGGAACGGGCAGCGCTCGGTGGTGGCGAGCACCTCCAAGCCGGGCGGCGGGACGACGATCTGGTCCTTGTGACCGAGCTGGACGGCGAAGCGCTCCGGCAGCTCGGCGGTGAGTGGATCGCTGCGGCCGGCGGCGGTCAGGATGGCGTCGAAGGTGCCGACCTCCTCGCGCACCTCGTCTGTCTCGACCTTGCCGCCGAGCACCTCGCCCAAGAACTGATGCCCCCAGCAGGAGCCGAAGAAGGGCCGGTCGTCCTCCAACAGATGGGAAACCACCTCGCGCAAGGGGGCCGTGAAGTCGTAGCGCTCGGTGACCGAGTGGGCACCGGCGCCGCCGAGGATCACGGCATCGACGTCGTCGGCCACCGAGAGGTCGATCCCCGGCTGCTGGACGACGTTCCACACCTTGAGCTGCGCGGGTGCCAGCCGGCAGCGGGCCAGCACGCAGCGCTGCTCGGCCTCGGCCGAGACCGCGTGGCCGCGGACCTGGATCAACAGCACGCGGAGCCTGTGGCGAGGCGTGGGCATCGCGTGGCGGGGCGCGCCGGGGCCGGCCGGCCGGCTAGGACACCAGCTCGCCGGCGCGGCGCGTGGCTTCGACGATCGTCTTGATCAAGGTCACCCGCAAGCCGCCCTCTTCGAGCTGCAGGATGCCGTCCACCGTGCAGCCGGCCGGCGTGGTCACCGCGTCCTTGAGGAGAGCTGGGTGCTCACCGGTCTCGAGGACCATCCTGGCAGCGCCGAGGCAGGTCTGCGCCGCGAGCTCGGTGGCCACGTTGCGCGGCAGGCCCACCTTGACGCCGCCCTCGGCCAGCGCCTCGATGACGATGTAGAGGAAGGCCGGGCCGCTGCCCGAGAGGCCGGTGACGGCGTCGAAGTACTTCTCGTCGAGGACGATCGCGCGCCCGAGCCGGGCGCAGAGGCCGCGCGCCAGCTCGACCTGCTCCGCGGTGGCCCACCGCCCGGCGCACACGGCAGCCATCCCGGCGCCGACCAGCGTCGGCGTGTTGGGCATCACCCGCACCACCGGCACGGCCGCCGCCAAGCGCTCCTCGATGTAGCGGCTGGAGACGCTGGCGAGGATCGAGATCAGGAGATGGTCCGGGGTCAGCACGTCGCGCAGCTCGCCCAGCACCTCGGCAGCGGTCTGCGGCTTGACGCCGAGGAGGACGACGTCCGCCGTCGCCACCGCCGCACGGTTGTCGAGGCTGGTCCTAACCCCCAGCTCGCGCTCGACGATCGCCGTCCGCCGGGCATGGCGGGCAGTGGCGATGACGTCTTCCCGCCGCACGGCACCGGTCTCGATCAAGGCCTTGACCAGGGTCGAGGCCATCTTGCCGGCCCCGATCACCGCCAGCCGGCCGAGGTGCGCCGTCTTCGTTTCGCTGCTCATTGCGGCTTGATGCCGAGGAAGCCCCGCAGCACGTGCCCCGCGACCTCGGGGTTCTCGCGCAGACGGCGCATCGAGTAGGCGTACCAGTCCTCGCCGTAGGGCACGTAGACCCGCAGCCGGTGGCCACCGGCGATAAGGATCGAACGCAACTCCTCGTCGACACCCAAGAGCATCTGCATCTCGTAGCGGTCACGCGGGACACCGAGGCGGTCGACCAGGCCGACGGCGGCGCAGGCGAGGTACTCGTCGTGAGTGGCGATCCCCACGTAGACCCCCTGGCGGAGCAGCTTCTCGAGCGCCTGAACGAAGTTGAGGCGCACCGTCTCGTAACCCTTCCAGGCCACCCGCCGTGGCTCGATGTAGATCCCCTTGCAAAGCCTGACGTTAGCGCCCTCGGCGGGCAGCGCCGCGATGTCGGCCAACGTGCGCCGCATGTAGGCTTGGAAGACCACCCCGAGGTTGCCATAGCGCGGGAAGAGCCGGTGATAGATCCGCAGTGTGGCGTCGGTGGTGGTGTAGTCCTCCATGTCGAGGCGGACGAAGTTGCCGTGGCCGTGCGCCGCCGCCACGATCCGCTCGACATTGCCGAGGCAGAACTGCTCGTCGATCTTCAAGCCCAGCATGGTGAGCTTGATCGAGACGTTGGAGTCGAGGCCCTGGGAGGCGATGTCGGCGAAGAGGCGGAGGTACTCCTCGACGGCGGCCTCGGCCTTGGCGCGTTCGGAGACCTCCTCGCCGAGGAGGTCGAGCGTGGCCATTGCTCCGGCGGCGTTGAGCTCGCGGACGGTGGCCAGGGCCTGGGCGCGATTGCTGCCGGCCACGTAGCGACGCGCCACGCGGCCGACGACGAACTTCGGCACCAGAGGTAGAGTGGTGACGATCAGCCGGCTCAGAAGGCTCATGGAAGCTGTCCCCGCCCGCCGACGAAAAGCGCCTAGGCAGCTGGCGCGGTAACGTCCGCCGGCTGCGGATCGTCCACCACCCAGCGTACCGCCCGCGAGCACTGACAGGCGCCACCCACCCGCCGCAGGGTAGGCATCCGGCGGCCCACCTCCTCGGCGGTCGCCTTGCCCGAGGTCACCTCGGCCAGGCCCTTGACGAACTCGCTGAAGTCACGGCCGGCGGTGTAGGTGTCCGGCAGCCAGCGACGCAGGTGCTGGACGTAGGCCTCCATCTCGGTGAAGACCTCGCCATGGAGGCCGATCATCGCGAAGGCCGGCACGCCCCTACGGCGGAAGAAATGCTTGTGGGGCATGTGCAAGAGGTCTTCGTAGCGGATGCCCTGCTCACTGCCACCGTCGGCGAGCAGCCGCCCGAGCAGCACCTCGGCTTCCTTGCGCGGCAGCTCGGGAAGCCGCGCCCGCACGTAGCGCTGGTTGAGGTCGTGCACTACCTTGGCGACCTCGTCGTAGTAGAGGTCCTGCGCCTCGGCGTTCTTCCACGGCTTGAGGCCCATGCGCACGTTGCTCGCGCCGCCGCGCTCGTCGCCGAACATCTCGAGGCCGCGGGGCAGCCACTTGTTGAGGGTCTTCTGGATGATCTCCATGGTGATGCAGAGGTCACCGTCGGCCGCCCGCTGCACCCAGCGGCGCAGCGGCACGACGCCTGCCGCCAGGTGGAAGGCCTCCTCACGCAGCATCGGCGGCATGCTCTCGGCCATCGGCTTGTAGGCCGAGACCTGCTGCATCTGCAGCTGGTACTTGCCGACACGATCGATCAGGGCACAGAAGACGACGCTGTCGACGAAGCTGTCGAAGGCGATGTTGAAGGCCCCCAGGACGTGCGAGCCGGTGGTCATCGAGAGGATCTCTTCGACCATGTCGGCGCCCGACTGCTGGGAGACCACCGACCAGTCGTCGGCGAGCAACAGGTGCAGCATCTGGTAGCCGTGCCGCAGCTCCTCGGCCATCATGCGGAGGATCCACACCTGCTCTTCCTCCTCCTGGGCACGGGCCAGCACCTCGCGGTGCTGCTGGATCGAGCCGAACTCGGTCGAGGCCTGGGCCTTGATGGCGCCGAGGAGCAGCTGCGCATGATCGGGATGCATCTGGGCGGCCGCCTGGAATTTCGGCTTGCCCTTCTGGTCGCCACACTCGATCTCGTCGCACATCCCGAGCTCGCGGTAGGCACAGAGCTCGAAGCGCTTGTCGGTCGGGAAGTACTTGTCCCAACTCTCCATCAGGAAGGGAAAGTCGGTCAGATAGGTGTCGCGCCAGGTGACCACGGCGTCGTGGAAGCGCTTGGGGATCGTCGTCGAGGTGGTCTTCATCGCGGGGCTCCTCCCGGCCTAGGCCAGGCGCTTCACGTAGGGTCGCAGGGTGGCCTCCTCGAAGCCGAGCGAGGCGAAGAAACGGCTGAGGTCGGTGCGCTCCTCGTCAACCAGGGTGCGCACGGCCACGGCACCGACGCGCCGGAAGTAGTCGAGCATGCGCTCGCCGAGCTGGCGGCCCACCGCCATGCCTCGGGCCTCCGGGTCGACGCCCACCACCTCGATCCAGCCAGTCATCTCGTCTTGCCCGAACTCGCCGGACCGCACCTCGCCGAGCATGAAGCCCACCACCTTGCCCTCGAGCTCAGCCACCAAAGGGGCCTCCGGGTCGCGGCGCAGGTAGTAGGTCAACCGGCGCTCCCAGGCGTCGGGGCGGTACTGGCCGCCGAGTTTCTCGTCCAGCTCGGTGATGGCGTCGAGATCGAGCTCGTTGGCTGGGCGGATGCGAAGCGTGGCCGTGGCGGTCGCTGTGTCGCTCATGGATCTCCCTGGCTCGCCGTGGGTGGTGTAGGGCCCTGGGTGTGGAGGAAGGACGGGCGAGACCTCAACGGGAATTCTATCGATTCCCGGGGGTGGCGCCAAACCTGCTACGCAACGGGAAGGGGTCTGGTTTGCCGCGTCCGGGCCGCGCTGCGGCCTCGCCGGGGCGCCCGGCCCCGGCGAGGGTGATCTCGCGCTCTACTGGCAGGCGACCGGGTCCGGCGGGCCGTCGCAGAACGGGATGATCGGGTTGGCGCCGGCCAGCGGGTCGGTCACGTTGGCGAGCTCGATGGCGTCGAAGCCGACGCTGAAGCGATCCTCGGCCGACATCAACGTCGCGACGAAGTTCTGCGTCAGCGGCTCGAATGGCACCTGGCTGCCCTGGACCGCCGTGTTGAGGTTGAGGTAGAGCCAGCCAAACGCGAAAGGCACCGGGAAGTCCGTCCCGTTGACCTCGACGCGGTTGGCCTCCCAGGGGAACGGCACCAGCTCGACGCCAGGCAGCGGCGGCGAGAACGGAGTCGTCGGCTGCAGGCTCGGGTTCTCTTCCTCGTCGAAGACGACGATCTGGAAATTGCCGAGCGGGAAGGGGAGCGGGGCGGTGAGGGCACAGGAGAAGGGTGCGATCGCCCGCTTGCTGTCCCGCCAGACGATCAGCTCGGTGCCGCCGCTGAAGGCGCCCCCGGTGGCGAAGCGGCTGGCGAAGGTCGAGCCGAGCCCCTCGCGCTGGTCGGCACCACCGCTGTAGCGCCGGTAGAAGGTGTAGTTGCCCGCCCCCAGGTCATCGCTCGCCTCGAGGTGCACCAGCGGGTTGCCCTGGGCGAACTCATGGAAGGCGTTGACGTAGAAGTAGTCGCCCCAGAGGACGTTCTGGTTGTTGGCAGCGCCGTTGCCGCCGGCGATGAAGTAGCCGGTGTCGCCGGGAAAATCGAGCGTGCAGAAGCTCACGCTGTCGATGGTGATGTAGCCACGGGCCACGTTGTCGCCGTGATCGACCCCCGAGCACAGGCCGCCGAAGACGGCTGCCGATGGCTGCCCGGTGTGGGCCGCCCGGATGTGCTCGAGGAGCACGGCCGGCAGCGGCGGCAGGGGCAGCTGGCCATTGCAGCTCGTCGAGCCCGGCCCCACCCCAGTGACGGGGTTCGAGAGGGCTGAGAAGTCCCCCACATTGCTCACCGATGGGTCGTTGTGCGAGGTCGCCGGCACCACGCCGAGCTCGAAGAGGTCGCGCAGGTTCACCGTCGCGACGTCATAGCCCGTCAGGTAGATGTTGAAGTCCAGCGTCGGCACCGAGAGATCGGTCCACAGCGTGACGTGGGCGATCGCCGGCACCTCGGCGGCGTTGTTGACCGAGAACAGCGTCGTCTGCCACGTCGGGTCGGTGAGGTTGACCTCGAAGTACGGCAGCAGGAGGGTGGCGGCCGGCACGGCATCCAGAGTGCCGATCGCGCCGTGGGCGGGCACGGCCAGGCCGAGACCGGCGCCGGCGACGAGGCAGCCGGCGAGCAGGTTCCAGGCGCGGGTCTTCATCGGACTGTCTCCTCACGGAAGGGCCGGTCGCTGGCGCCAGCGTCGAGGCTCGACGCGCTGCGCTGCTCCAGCCGAGTTGATCTCAGGTCATGCTAGAAACGCATACGACGATATCAGACAACACTGCGGTCGGCGCCCCGCCGCCCACGCTGCCTCAACCGCCGCTCGCCGCGGCGAGGGCGGCAAGCTCCCCCACGTGCTCATGGGCGTGGTAGCTGCTACGCACCAAGGGGCCCGACTCGCAGTGGCGGAAACCAAGACCGAGGGCGTGCTCGCGGAAGGCGGCGAACTCCTCGGGGCGGACCCAGCGGGCGACCGGCAGGTGCTTGCGGGTCGGCTGCAGGTACTGGCCGATGGTCACCACCTCGACGCCGGTCTGCCGGATGTCGGCGAGGGTCGCCAGGACCTCCGCGTTCTCCTCCCCCAGGCCGACCATGATGCCGGTCTTCACCCGCCCGGCGTACTCCCCGGCGTCGCGGCGGCGCGAAGCCTCGGCGAGGAGGGCCAGGGTGCGGTCGTAGCGGCTGCCCGGGCGGGCCGTGCGGTAGAGCCGGGGCACCGTCTCGGTGTTGTGCGAGAAGACCTCGGGGGCGGCGGCGAGCACGACGTCGAGCGCGTCCGGCACGCCGCGAAAGTCAGGGGTCAGCACCTCGACCGCCGTCTGCGGGCTGCGCTCGTGAACGGCCGCGATCACCGCCGCCCAGTGCCGGGCGCCGCCGTCGGGCAGGTCGTCACGATCGACCGAGGTGATGACAGCGTGCTGGAGGCCCATCGTCGCCACCGCCTCGGCCACATGAGCGGGTTCCTGAGCATCGACGCCTGCGCGCGGCCGGCCGGAGGTGACGGCGCAAAAGCCGCAGCGACGGGTACAGATGTCGCCGAGGATCATGAAGGTCGCCGTGCCGTGCTGGCCCCAGCACTCGTAGATGTTCGGGCAGCGGGCCTCCTGGCAGACGGTGTGGAGGTTGAGGTCGTCGACCAGGCGCTTCACCTGGTGGTAGCGCGCCGGCGTCGCAAGACGGATGCGCAGCCAGTCCGGGCGCCCGGCGCGGGGGCTTGCCGCCGGCTCGCCGGCGGCGCTCGGCGCCCGCGCTCCGATCTGGATCAACGTCTCGGCCATGGCGCGGAGTCTAGCAGCGGCCGCCGCACGACGCCGCGGCGCCTGCGCTCACCGCGCTTCGCCGTCGAGGACGACGTCCAGGGCGACATCCAGGTTCGGCGCGCTGTGGGTGAGCCAACCCAGGGAGATGAGGTCGACCCCGGTCGCCGCCACGGCCGCAACGCCGTCGGGCGTGATGCCGCCCGAGGCCTCGGTGAGCGCCCGGCCGGCGACCCGCGCCACCGCGGCCGCCATCTCCTCGAGCCCCATGTTGTCGAGCATCACCACGTCGACACCGGCGGCCAGCGCCGCGTCGAGTTGGGCGAGGGACTCGACCTCCACCTCGATCTTCACCAGGTGGCCGGCGTAGCCGCGGGCCCGCTCGATCGCCGCCGTGACCCCACCGGCGATCACCCGGTGGTTGTCTTTGATCAGGATGGCGTCGTCGAGGCCGAAGCGATGGTTGCGGCCACCGCCGACCCGCACGGCGTACTTTTCGAGCGCCCGCAGGGTGAGGGTCGTCTTGCGGGTGCAGACCACCTGGGCACGGGTGCCGGCGGTGGCAGCGACCGCGGCGCGCGTGGCGGTGGCGATCCCCGAGAGGTGCCCCAGCAGGTTGAGGGCCGTGCGCTCGCCCGTCAGCAGGGCGCGGGCCGGGCCGGAGATCAAGGCCAGGGTGGTGCCCGCCTCGACGTCGCTGCCCTCGGCCCGCTCCACCCTGACGGTGAAGCCCGGGGCGAGAAGATCGAAGACCGCGAGCGCCATCGGCAGGCCCGCGATGCGGCCAGCCTTGCGGGCGACGAGCCGGGCCCGCGCCGTGAGCGCGGCCGGCACGATGGCGTCGGTGGTGAGGTCACCAGCGCGGCCGAGGTCTTCCGCCAGGGCAGCTCGTAGCAGGGGCTCCCAGAGCAGGCGATCGAGGGGCGCCGGCGGAGGTGTGGTCGCGGACGGGCTCATGCCCGCTCCTCCACCACCGCCGCGGCAACCCCGACGGCCTCGCAGACCGCCGGCTCACCGTCGGCGCCGAGCCGCCAGGCCCAGCGCAACGGCGCGCCGGCTGCCTCGTGGGGGAAGTCCTCCCGGAAGTGGCTACCGCGGCTCTCCCGCCGCCAGGCCGCCGCGGCCGTCACCAGCCGCGCCGCCGTGAGCAGGTTGCGGGCCCGGGGGCCGAGCTCGTCGCGGCCGGCCCACAAGGCGGCGAGCTCCTCCCTCGCCGCAGCCAGTCCGCCACCATCGCGGATCACCCCCACCTTCTCTTCCATCAGGGCCCGAACGCGCTCGATCACGGCAGCGCTCAAGGCGTCGTTCGTCGGCTGGGCGGCCGCTGGCCGCGGTCGCGGCGCCGGCACCGCGCTCGCCAGGCTGCGCGCCAGCTCCTCGGCCACCCGGCTGCCGAAGACCAAGGCCTCGAGAAGCGAGTTGCTCGCCAGGCGGTTGGCACCGTGGGCGCCCGTGCAGGCCACCTCACCGCAGGCGAAGAGCCCGGCGAGAGAGCTGCGGCCCCAGCTGTCCACCTCGATGCCCCCCATGTGGTAGTGCGAGGCCGGGGTAACGGGCAGGAGGTCCGTCCGCGGATCGAGACCGTACCTCCGGCAAGCCTCGAAGACGGTGGGAAAGCGCTGCGGAAAACGCTCGCCCACGGCCTCTCGCGCATCGAGCACCACCCGCTCGCCGGCGAGCACCCGGCGAGCGATCGCCCGCGCCACCTCGTCGCGCGGCGCCAGCTCGGCGAGCGGGTGCTCCGCCGGCATGAAGCGCTTCCCGGCGCCATCGAGGAGCACGGCCCCCTCGCCGCGCAGGGCCTCGGTCAGCAAGGGCAATGGATCGGCGTCCACCGCCAGGGCGGTGGGATGGAACTGCACGAACTCGAGGTCGATCAGCCGCGCCCCGGCCCGCGCCGCCATCGCCAGACCATCTCCGGCCGACTCCGGCGGGTTGGTCGTATGGCGGTAGAGCTGCCCACAGCCGCCGGTCGCGAGCACCACGGCCCGTCCCAGGAAGAGCACGCTCTCGCCTTCCCCGTCGACAGCGTGGACACCCACCACCCGGCCGTCGGCGACGGCCAGGTCGAGGACCTCGGTGCCAGCGAAGACGCTCACCTCCGGCGCCAGGGTGACGGCAGCGGTGAGCGCCCGCACCAGCTCGGCGCCGGTGGCGTCGCCGTGGGCGTGGAGGATGCGGCGCCGGCCGTGCGCCGCCTCACGGCCGAGGGCGAGCCCGCCGCGCTCGTTGCGATCGAAGGCGACGCCGAGGGCGATCAGGCGGGCGATGCGCTCGGCACCCTGGGCCGTCAACAGCGCGACGATCTCGGCGTCTCCGAGGCCACCGCTCACCGCCAGCGTGTCGGCGGCGTGGGCGGCCGGCGAGTCGTCCGGACCGACCGCGGCCGCCACCCCGCCCTGGGCCCAGCTGCTGCTGCCGCCGGCGCCGAACGGCGTCTTCGAGACCAGGGCGACGCTGCGTGGGGCGAGCCCCAGAGCGGCGGTGAGGCCGGCGACGCCGGTCCCCACCACGACGACGTCACGATGGATCAGCCGCGGCGAGCCGCTCATCGCCCTTGCCCCCGGCCCACCGCCAGCATCCGCTCGACGGCACGGCGCGCCCGCACCGCCACCGCGGGCTCGACCTCGACCCGCGGCGACAGCGTTTCGAGGGCCGCGGCGATCTTCGGCAGGGTGATCCGCTTCATGTGGGGGCAGAGGTTGCAGGGCCGCACGAACTCGGTGCCCGGCGCCTCCACCGCCACGTTGTCGCTCATCGAGCACTCGGTGACCATCACCACCCGCCGCGGCTTGCGCGCGCCGACGTAGCCGATCATGCCGGCCGTCGAGCCCACGTAGTCCGCCTCGGCCTGCACCTCCGGCGGGCACTCGGGATGCGCCAGCACCACCACCTCCGGGAAACTCGCCCGATAGGCTCGGATGTCGGTCGCCGAGAAGCGCTCGTGGACCTCGCAGTGCCCCTTCCAGAGCACCAGCTCGATGCCGCTGCCGCGGGCCGCCAGCTGTCCAGCCACATAGCGGCCGAGGTACTCGTCCGGCAGGAAGATCACCCGCGGCGCGCCGAGCGACTCCACCACCTCGACGGCGTTGGCCGACGTGCAGCAGATGTCGCTCTCGGCCTTCACCGCCGCCGAGGTGTTGACGTAGGTGACGACGGGCGCCCCCGGGTAGCGCTCGCGCAGCAGGCGGACGTCGGCGGCGGTGATCGACTCGGCGAGCGAGCAGCCGGCCGCGAGGTCGGGGATCAGCACTGTCTTGCCCGGGTTGAGGATCTTCGCCGTCTCGGCCATGAAGTGGACGCCGGCCAGGACGATCACCTCGGCGTCGGTCTCGGCCGCCATGCGCGCCAGGGCGAGCGAGTCACCCCGCAGGTCGGCGACGCCATGGTAGATCTCCGGCGTCTGGTAGTTGTGGGCGATGACGATGGCGTTGCGCTGCCTCTTGAGCGCCTCGATGCGCTCGATCCAGGGCTGATGGACGGCCCACTCGACGTCCGGCACGACGCCGCGCAGAGGCTCGGCGGTGGTGCCGTGCGCCGCCCGCACCAGGGTGATGGCGGGCGACGGGGACGGCTGCAGCGAGTCGATCAACGCCTCTCCTTCTACTCGAATAGAGAAAATGTGCGGCCCGAGAAATGCCGGCCTCGCCGGCACGACAGTTATTCTAGAAGTGAGAATATCCGGGTGTCAAGCCGGTGACACCGAAGGGGCGATCCCGGGCGCCTACCCCACGTGGCGGACGCCGGGCAGCCCGACGCCGGGCGCCGGCCGCTCGCGCAGCACTTCGCGCCGGAAGCGGAAGAGCTCGGCGGGGCGGCCGCCGGTGTGGGCAGCGAGCCGGCCAGTACCTTCGACCAGGCCGGCCGCCTCGAGGAGCCGGCGGAAGTTGCCGGTGTGGAGCCGCAGGCCGGACAGCGCCTCGACCACCCTCTGCAGCTGCGAGAGGGTGAAAGTGTCCGCCAGGAGCTCGAAGACCACCGGCCGATAGCGCAGCTTGCCGCGCAAACGGCCGAGGGCGGTAGCGACGATCCGCCGGTGGTCGAGCGCCATCTCCAGGCCCGGCAGCAGAGGTCCGTCGCTGCCCTTGGCGGCGCCACCCTCGAGACCATCGCGCCGGGCCTCGGCCACCAGGCCGGCCTCGTAGAGCAGCTCGTAGCGTTCGAGCACCCGTTCACCGTCCCACGGTGCTCCGCCGAGGCCGAAGGTGATCTCGGCGCGGTCGCGGCGGCGGCGGGCCAGGGCCTGGCTGGGGGCAGCCGCCGACCAGGCGAGGAGGGCCGGCGCGATCCGCGTTTCGAGTTCGTCGGGCCGGCCGGCGCGCCAGTCCTCCCAGGGAAAGAACCGGTACCAGTCGAGCCAGCGTGCCTCGTCGGCGCCGCGGCTCTCGCCCTCGCGGGCGAGGGCAAGGTAGGCGACCGAGAGGTGCCGCGGGCCGTCTTCCCGGCCGGCCGGCACGCGGTCGCGGTCACCGAAGGTGTAGAGCTGCTCGACGTAGCCCAGCTCCAGGCCCGTCTGCTCGCGGACCCAGCGGCGCAGGCCGAGCTCCAGCGTGGCGTCCCCTACCGGATCGAGGGGGCCGAAGGGCAGGGCCGGAGGCTGGCCGCCGCGCACCACGGTGAGCAGGCGCGGGGTGTCCTCGGTCACCGCCACGATGACCGCGTTGAGGCCCACCTCGACCCGTTCCGCCATGCGCTGCGCCTCGCCCTTTCTCTCTCCGAAGCGTTGCCGAGAGCGCCCGCTGCGCCTAGCCCTTGATCACGCCCACGGGGCGCAAGCGGGCCACCCGCTCACCGATCCCGGCCTGGTGCACGACGTCGACCACCTCAGCGACGTCCTTGTAGGCCTCCGGCATCTCCTCGGCTACCGTCGCCATGCCGGCGGCCATCACGATCACCCCCCGCTCCTCGAGCTCGCGCAGCAGCGGCCGTCCGCGGGCCTCCTGCTTGGCGCGGTTGCGGCTCAGGCGGCGGCCGGCACCGTGGCAGCAAGAGCCGAAGGTCTCCGCCATCGCCCGCGCCGTGCCCTTGAGCACATACGAGTAGCGCCCCATGTCGCCAGGGACCAGCACCGGTTGGCCCACCTCGCGGTAGGGTGCCGGCGTCCCCGGATGGCCGGGGGCGTAGGCGCGGGTGGCGCCCTTGCGGTGGACGCAAACGCGCCGCGCACGGCCCTCGACCTCGAAGGTCTCCAGCTTGGCGATGTTGTGGCAGACGTCGTAGACCACCTCGATACCGAGCTCGTGGACCGGTCGGCCGAGGGCCGCGGCGAAGCCCTCACGGGCCCAATGCGTCATCACCTGGCGGTTGGCGAAGGCGAAATTGGCGGCAGCCGCCATTGCCCCCAGGTAAGCGCGGCCCTCCGGCGAGGCGAGGGGGGCGCAGGCGAGCTGGCGGTCCGGCAGCTGGATGCGGTAGCGGGCTGCCGCCTTCTCCATCACCTTGAGGTGGTCGCTGCACACCTGGTGGCCGAGGCCGCGCGAACCGCTGTGGATCATCACCGTCACCTGCCCGGGTACCAGGCCGAAAGCGCGGGCGGCGAGAGCGTCGTAGATCTCCTCGACCACCTGGATCTCGGCGAAGTGGTTGCCGGAGCCGAGCGAGCCGAGCTGCCCCTTGCCGCGCTCGAAGGCGCGCTCGGAGACCAGCTCGGGGTCAGCGCCGGCGATCGTCCCGTGCTCCTCCAGGGCCTCGAGGTCGCGCCTCTCGCCGAGCCCCGCTTTCACCGCCCAGGCGGCGCCCTCGGCGAGCACCGCCTTGAGCTCGCCCTTGCCGAGGCGAAGGTCCCGGCGGCCGATGCCGACGCCCGTGGGAATGGTCTGGTAGAGGGCCTTGACCAGGTCTCGCAGGCGCGGCTCGATCTCCTCGCGGGAGAGCCTCGAACGCAGCAGGCGGACCCCGCAGTTGATGTCGTAGCCGACGCCGCCGGGCGAGATCACCCCCTCGTCGGCGTCGATCGCCGCCACGCCGCCGATGGGAAAGCCATAGCCCCAGTGGATGTCCGGCATTGCCAACGAAGCGAGAATGCCCGGCAGGTGGGCGACGTTGGCGACCTGCTGCAGGCTCTCGTCTCCCCGCAGCTCGCGCATCATCGCGGCGCTCGCGTAGACGATGCCGTCGACGCGCATGCCGCCGCGCTTGGGGATGCGCCAGCGAAACTCGCTCAGCCGCTCGACCTCGATCGCCCCGGGAGCCATCCTCTGGATTCTAGCCCGGCCCTCCGAGCTCGGACCGCGCGCATTGCTATACTTGCCAAACTCACCACGGGATCGCTCGTGCGCCCTCGACGCGGCTCGCCGCCGCGCCACGGCTGGTGGTTCGCAAGTGCGAGCGTAGGCCCATGAACTCGCGAGGGTGCGACCATGCGTCCTTTCCTGCTCCAGCGCCGGCCCCTGACCGCTCTGCTCGTCACCTTGCTGATCTCGCTCGGCGTCGCCGCTTGCCATCGCGGCGAGGAAAAGCAGGCCACCGTGGCGCCGGTGACGGCCCCTGCGCTCGCCAGCTCGCTGCGGGTCGTCCTCTGGGACGACTACATCACCCCCGAGGTGGCGGCCGACGTCGAGCGCGACCTCGGCGTCAAGCTCGAGCTCGACTTCGTCAACAACAACGAAGAGGTGATCGCCCGCCTGCAGCAAGGCGAGGTCTGGGACCTGTGGACGCCGAGCGACTATGCCGTGCACCTGGCCTCGGACCTCGGCCTGCTGGCCCCCCTCGACCACGAGCGCCTGCCGAACCTCAAGAACGTCGGCCGCCGCTTCCAAAATGCGATCTACGACCGCGAGTTCCGCTACTCGGTGCCCTACTACTGGGGCACCACCGGCCTCGGCTACGACCGCCAGGCCTTCGCCAGCCCGCCGGCCAGCTGGGGCGTGCTCTTCGACCCCGCCCAGCGCTCCCGCCACAAGGGCAAGATGAGCATGCTCGCCGACGGGCGCGAAGCCCTGAGCGCTGCCCTTATCTACCTCGGGCACGATCCCAACACCACCGAAGACGGTCAGCTGGCCGCCGCCCGCGACCTCTTGATCGCCGCCAAGCGGGACCTGGCTGCCTTCGACAGCGAGAACTACGAGGACAACCTCGCCTCCGGCAACCTCGACTTGGTGATGGGCTGGAGCGGCGACATCGCGCAGGTGGTGGCAGAAAACCCGCAGCGCGGCTATGTGCTGCCGGCCGAGGGCTTCATGCTGTTCATCGACAACTTCGCGATCCCTGCCGCCTCGACCAAGAAGGACACCGCCCTCGCCGTCCTCAACTACATCCTGCAGCCCGAGGTCGCCGGCAAGCTCTCCACCCAGAGCCGCAACCCCACCACGCTACCCGACGCGCGGCCCTTCATCCCTCAGGAGATCCTCGACAGCGCCTCCTTCCAGCTCCCGGAAGCGGCGAAGTTCCACCCCTTCTTCTACCTCGGCGAGGAGGGGACAGAGAAGACCGAAAAGGCCTGGAACGAGGTGCTGGCAGCGCGCTAGGCGTGACGGCCCGGCCTAGGGGTGCTCCACCCAGTCGCTAGCGCCGGCCGGGGTGCCTTTCTCCAGGCAGAGGATCAGGTAGCTGCGCATCGCGCGCCAGAGGATGGGCACCACGAAGGCCTTGAGGTGGCGGGGGAAGCTGATCTCGTCCGGCCGGCCGCGCAGCACGACGGGCACCGAGATCAGAAACTCGTGGCCAAAGCTGCGGCGGGCATTGCCGGCGATGGTGTTGGCCACCTCGCCCACCAGGTCGGCGAGGCAGGCGGCGTCGGCGCTGGTCTCGCCCAGGCGGCGGAGGATCTCCGTCAGCAGGTCAGCCCCCGACGTGAAGTAGACCGCGCCACGGTGGCGTCCCGAGATGCCGATGACCCCGGTGTACTCGCAGGCCACGGACTCCTCGCCCTTGAGATACGGCGTCTCGACACACGCCGCCTCGCCAGTCGCGCGCTCGAAGTAGCGCAGGGTGCCCTCGATGAAGACCTTGATCTCCTCGTCGCTCACGGTGCGGTCCCCAACAGGTTGCGCAGGGCCGTGTTGAGCTCCTGCGCGGTGAACGGCTTCAGGACGTACTCGTTGGCCCCCCGCTCCACCGCTTCGATGGCCGTCTCGGCGTCGCCCAAGGCGGAGATCACCATCAGGCGGGTGTCGGGCTTCATCTCCATGATCCGGCTCACGCAGGCGAGGCCGTCCATCTCCGGCATCGTGATGTCCATGGTCACGAAGTCCGGGCGGTGCCGGCGGAAGATGTCGATGGCCTCACGGCCGTTGCCGGCGTGGTAGACCTCGGTGATCTGCTCCCATTCGAGCTGGCGTTCGATCGCCCGCCGGACGATGCTCGAATCGTCGACGATGAGGAGCTTCATGCTGCGCCCTCCTTGGCCGTCTCGGCGCCGAGGGGGACCTGGATCAGCACCTCGCAGAACTGCCCCGGGCGGTGCCGAAGCTGGATCCGGCCGCCCAGCGACGTGATCTCGCGGCGGGCCGCCGCCAGGCCGTAGCCCCGGCCCGCGTCCTCCGACGCCTCGCTCGCCGTCGAGAGCCCGGGATGGAAGAGGAGCTCGTCGAGCCGGTCGAGGCGCCAGCGGTTGTGCTCGCGATCGACCAGCGTCTCGAGCAACCCCGGCTCGCTGCGCGCCAGCTCCTTGGCCTTCTCCACCAGGTGGCGGTAGTCGACCCCGCGGCCGTCGTCGCGGAAGGTGACGGTCAGCTGGCCGCCGTCGACCCGCGCCGTGACCCGGATCGTGCCGCTCTCCGGCTTGCCCGCCGCCAGCCGCTCGGCGGGCGTCTCGATGCCATGGACGAGGGAGTTGCGGGCGAGCTGCGCCATGACGTTGCGCAGCGGCGACTTCACCCGGAACGGGATCTGCAGCTGCTCAGCCGCCTCGAAGCGCAGGGCGGCCTTCTTGCCGTGCTTGCCCGCGAGGTCGTCGACGAAGCGCTCGAGGACCGTCGCCAGCAGGTCGGCATCGCTCTTCGCAGCCTCCTCCGCGGGCCGGGCGACGGCGCTGAAGCGGTGCATCACCTGGCGGATCTCGACCAGGCTGTCGATCATCTCGGAGAGCTCGAGCACCACCGGCAGGAAGTCGTTGCCGTCGAGGCGGGCGCGGCCGCGCAGCTGGTTCAGCTTCTCCTCGAAGCGATGGGCGGCGGCCGCGAAGTAGTCGATGTGGAGCATCGCCGCCGTGCCCTTGATGCTGTGGATGCTGGTGAAGATCTGGTCCACGACCCGGCGATAGACCGCCTGCCGCTCGTGATCGGCGAGCCCCTCGCCACGCCCCTCGCGCAAGGTGTCGTTGATCCGCTCGAGCTCGTGGTGGGCGCCGTCGATGAAGTCCCGCAGCATCCCCGGCTCGACGTGCATCATCGCCAGCAACAGCTCGCCCTGCCGCTCCAGGCGCTGCTGCGAGTCCTTGAGCTGTTGAGCGAGGAGCACCCGCGAGGTGGCGTCGACGACCGTGGCCATCGCGTAGCGGATGCTGCCGCCCTCCCAGACGCGATCGAAGTGGAAGTTGAGGTAGCGCTGCTCGAGCTGGCCCTGCGGCCCGGGAAAGGAGGCCTCCACCTCGCGCAGGGGGTTGATCTTGGCGATCACGCTGTCCGTCTTCGCCGGGTTGAACAGGAGCTTGAGGAAGCGGTCCGTCAGCTCCAGCGTCTTTTCGGGAGTGATCTGCCGAATGAGGTCGAGGAAGCGTTGGCCGGCCAGGTCGCGGGCACCGAGGATCTGCTCGAGGGCCGTCGAGTAGCGCGGTGCGATCTCGAGATTGGGCTGGAGGAGGAAGAGGCCCTCGTTGACGTTGCCCATGATGGTGTCGGTGAGCTGCAGCGAGCGCTCGAGCTCACGGTTCGCCTGCTCGAGGCCCGCGGTGTTGTCGCGCAGCTGGCCGACCATCTGGTTGAACGACGCTGCCAGCTGGCCCAGCTCGTCGCGCCCCACCACCTCGACGGCGACGCCGAGGTCGCCGTCCCTCACCGCCTGCGCCGCCTCGGCCAGGGTGGTCACCGGCCGGATCAGCTTGCGGGCGAGGAAGAGATAGCCGAGGAGCAAGACCGGCAGGATGATGGCGGCCAAGGCCAGCACCAGGTAGCGGGAGATGCGCGTCGCCACCGCTTCGGCCGCGTCGCGCGGCGTCACCACCACCAGCTTCCAGTAGGAGCCGGGGACGTGGAAGAGAAAGGCGAGCGCCGGCTTGCCGATCACCACGTCGTCACTGAGCTCGAGGGTGCGCATCAGGTCGCCGCCCTGGCTGCGGCGCTCGGCCAACGGGTCGACGACGGTGGCGGCGATGATCTGCGCCTCGTGGGCGTCGATCTGGTAGCTCGCGGCATCGATCCGCGCCGCCAGGCCGGGGTCGTAGCCCGGCTGCTCGCGGGCCAGCGCCAAGACCTCGTCGTCCATCTCGCGCAGCGCCGTCGCAATCGGCCGGAAGCGCCCGTCGCGGGCCACCAGCTCCTCGGCGTGGATGAACTCCGCCACCGGGTTGCCCTTCTCGTCGAGGCGTTGGTCCTTCACCTTTTCCGGTTGCGGGAAGCTCAGGAAGCGGTTCTCGCGATCGAGCAGGAAGCCGTAGCCGCCGAGGGTCGCTTGCCACTGCTCGACCAAGTCACGCAGGCCGTCGAGCTTGAGGTCGACCGTCGCTACGCCGAGCAACTGCCCGTCGGCGATCACCGGTGCCGCGCAAGTGACCATCGGCTGGTAGGAGTACGGCTCGGTGTAGGAACGGCTCCAGAACACGTCACCGGCCTTCTCGAAGCGCGCCGGGACGTACCACTCCTCGTTGTGGTAGCCGGGGCCGAGGGGATCGTTGTAGTCCTCGAACAGCTTCAGGCCGCCGCCCTGGTCGCGGCCCCAGAAGAAGCCGCGGCGCTCGACGGCAGGGTCGAAGAGCCGCGGCTCGGGCCAGAAGCCGCCACCGGCGATCGCCTCGTCACCCTGGAAGTCGAGGAGGGGTGGCAGCAGCGACTCGATCGCTGCGCTGTCCTTGGGCGCGCGGGCCAGCAGGTCGGCCAGCGTGCGGGCGACGGCGGCGACCTCGCGGGAGCGTGCCCCGAGCTCCTCGACCCGGCGGTTGCCGGCCTGCTCGATCTTGCGCTTCGACTCTTCGACCACCAGCCGCTTGCCGAAGAGGCTCATCACCAGCAGGGCGCCGAGGAGGAGGAGCGCCGAGACCAGCGCCAGGCCCAGCACGCCCTCGACCGCCAGGCTGTCGGGGCGCCAGAGGCGCCGTCTTCCGTGGCCGGCGTCGGGCGTCTCACCGCCGGCACTTGGTTCGACGGGTCTTCCAGCCAGACCTTCGCTCTCGTCGCTCATCGTCGATCAACCCTCCACGCCACCCTCGCCAGACGACCTCGCGGACGGCGAGCGGCCGTGGGCCGTCGCGGCTCGCGCGCGCCCCGGCCGCGCGATCCCGAGGGACCGCCAACCGGCTACCGCCTGCGTGGGTGGCTGGGTGCTCTCGTCTCTCCACGGAGTGGCACCGCCGCTTGCGGCCGATGCCACCCTTGCCATGACAAAGCAAACCTACAGATCAGCGCTTCACCACCCGTGGTGCCGGATGCCGCCTCCTCCACACGGGGCCGCTCGCCGCGTGCCGGTACCTGGGATGGCTTGGTCGGATCCTAGTGTGGATCTCTTACATTCAACCTTACGATAGGCTCGACCTGTGGGCGCTGCCCGTGGGGCGATGGATCGACCTTCCGCGTCGGCCCCGAGGCGCGAACGAGGGACTGGCTGCGATGCTCCACGAACCGACCTTGACTCTCGATGTGCAGACGCTCGCCGGCCCTCGGCTGAGCCTGGCCGACCAGCGCCCGATCAGCCGGGGCAACGAGCAAGCGGCCTTCGCCGTGCAGGCTCGCCGGGATGGGAAGGCTGCCACCGGCCTCAAGGTGGGTCTCGAGGTGGGCTTCGGCGGCACCGGTGCCCGCGCTCTGCTGAGCGGCGAGACGGACGGTGCCGGGCGCTACGCCTTCGTCGTCGAGGTGCCGCGCGAGGCGACCACCGTCCGCCTGCGGGTGCGGGCGGGGTCCGCCACCCTACGGCAGAGCTTTCCGCTCAGAAGCTGAAGCCGCCACCGACGGTGTAGAAGGACACATCGTCCTGCCCGAGGTCGTCGAGCACCGAGAGGGCGATCGACCGCTGGGCGCTCGCTTTGAGATAGAAGTGCTCCCCCAGCTGCCAGGGCAGGCTCACGCCGAGCAGGACATCGTTCAGGTCACCGCTGGTGTCGGGGTCGTTGTAGCCGAAGTCGAGGCCCACCGCCGCCGAGAGCTCGACGCTCAGCCGGCTGCCCAGCGGCACGCTATGCGACAGGCCGAAGCTCGCGTAGCCGCCGTCGTAGGCGTCGACGTCCCAGTACACCGAGACCGTGGGAGCGAGGAAGGTATCGACGGCGAGCGTCGCGTAGAGCTCGGTGGTGTCGGTCCCCGAGTCTTCTTTGGGATAGAGGTAGGCGATCGCGCCAGTGGTCAGCGACACCGACTCACCCAGCTTGAAGGTGTAGTCGGCACCAACGTCGGCCTCTTCGTAGCGCGGTCCGCCCTTGCCCACCTTGCCGTAGTAGCCAGAGTAGTAGAGCGAGAAGTCCCCGACCGTCCAGGTCACGTAGGGGCTCTCGTAAGGCTCGCCGTCCAGGAGGTCGACGCCGCGAAACATATAGCGCGAGGCGTGGTCGTAGCCGAGGTCGAGGCTCCAGCTCTTCTCGTCGTCCTCGGCACGCAGCGCGGCACCGCTAGCCAGCGCGGCGGCGCAGGCGAGCGCCGCGGCAAGGCGAACTCTTCCCTTCATGATCTCTCCTCCTCGCAGCCCGCCAGGCTGCCGACTCACTGCAACACGAAAAAGATAGACGCGATCCTAGCAGCCTCGGGCGGCGCGCTGCTCGGCAGGGGATCGTGCTAGGCTCGCCGCCCTACCCGGCGCCGCGACGGCTGTCGCCCCGCCGCCCGATCCGACGACAACCTCGCTCCACCAACCCAGGCGTCGAGCCCGTGGACGCGGCCGACGACGTGTGAGGCACCCGATGTCTCTCTCCGCTGCCTCTGCCGGACCGGCTACCACCACGCCGCCGGCGCCCGCCATCCAGCTGCGCACCGCCATCCCCGGCCCCCGCTCGCAAGCCCTGCTCGCCCGCCGCCAGGCCGCCGTCACCCGCGCGGTCGGCTTCGGCACTCCGATCTTCGTCGCCCACGCGCACGGCGCCCGGCTGACCGATGTCGACGGCAACCAACTGCTCGACTTCGCCGGCGGTATCGGCACCCTCAACCTGGGGCACACCCACCGCGAGGTCGTCGCGGCGGCTCGCGAGCAACTCGAGAAGCTCACCCACAGCTGCTTCCAGGTGGCGATGTACGAGCCCTACGTCGCAGTGGCCGAACGCCTCAACCGTCTCGCCCCGGGCGCCCATGCCAAGAAGACGATGCTGGTCAACAGCGGTGCCGAGGCGATCGAGAACGCCGTCAAGATCGCCCGCCACGCTACCGGCCGGCCGGCCGTGGTGGTCTGCGAGCACGCCTTCCACGGTCGCACCCAGCTGGCCCTTTCGATGACCTCCAAGGCCAGCCCCTACAAGGACGGCTTCGGGCCGCTGGCGAGCGAGGTCTACCGCTACCCCTACCCCTACGCCTACCGCCGTGAGCTGCCGGCGGACGCCCTCGGGTACGAGGCCGAGCTGGAGGCCTTCTTCGCCACCCACGTCGCCCCCGCGGTGGTCGCCTGCGTGGTGATCGAGCTGGTGCTCGGCGAGGGCGGTTTCGTGGTGGCGCCGCCCGCCTTCGTCAGCGCCCTCGCCCGCACCTGCCGGCGGCACGGCATCCTGCTGGTGATCGACGAGGTGCAGACTGGGTTCTGCCGCACCGGCAAGCTCTTCGCCTGTGAGCACTACGGCCTCGAGCCGGACCTGGTGGTGCTCGCCAAGTCGATGGCCGGCGGGCTGCCGCTCTCCGCTGTGGTGGGTCGCGCCGAGCTGATGGACCACCCACCGGTGGGTGGCCTCGGCGGCACCTTCGCCGGCAACCCGGTGGCCTGCGCTGCCGCCGTCGCCGCCCTCGACGCGATGGCCGACGGCAGCCTCGCCGCGCGCGCCGCCACCATCGGCCGGCGCCTCGCCGAGCGCTTCGCCGAGCTCGCCGCCCGCCACCCCAAGATCGGCGAGGCCCGCGGGCTGGGCGCCATGCAGGCCCTGGAGATCGTCAAGGACCGGGCGAGCAAGGAGCCGGACAAGGCCGAGACGGCAGCGATCATTCGCCGGGCCTACGAGCGCGGCCTGATCGTGCTCTCGGCCGGCACCTACGGCAACGCCCTGCGCACGCTGGTGCCCCTGGTGGTCAGCGACGCCGAGCTCGACGAGGGCCTCGACGTGCTGGCGAGCGCCATCGCCGGCTGAGGGGTACGCCGGCCGGCCCGCGCCTGGCGCACCACTACTGCGCCTTGATCTCCGTCCACAAGCGGTCGAGGAGCTGGGTGGTCTCGCCCAGGTCTTCGATCAGCTCACAGCGGTCGAGCACCTCGTCGGGGGGGAAGATCGCCGGGTCCGCGAGGATCGCCGGCTCGATCCACTGCCGCGCCTTGGCGTTGGCCGAGGCGTAGTGGGTGGCGTTGACGATCTTCGCCATCACCTCGCCCTCGAGGATGAAGTTGAGGAAGGCGTAGGCAGCGTCGAGGTTGCGGGCCTTGGCGGGGATGGCGACGTTGTCCATCCAGAAGGTGCCACCCTCCTTGGGGACGACGTAGGCGAACCTGTCCGGGTCGGCGGCCACCACCTCCGCCAGCTGGCCGTTGTAGCCGTGGGCCAGGTCGACGTCGCCGGAAGCGAGGATGTTAGCGAAGTCGCCGCTGTTGTAGGTCTTGACCAACCGCTTCTGCCGCTTGAGCAGCTCGGCCGTCCGGCGCAAGACCATGGGGTTCCGCTCGTTGAGGCTCTTGCCCTCGCTCTTGAGCGCCACGGCGAAGGCCTCGCGCATGTCATCGAGCATCAAGATGCGGCCCTTGTAGCGCTCGTTGAAGACCGCCGCCCAGCTGTCGATGGGCCCGCCGGTCGCCTGCTTGTTGTAGCCCAACCCGGTGGTGCCCCAGAAGTAGGGGAAGGTGTAGCGGTTGCCGGGGTCGAAGGCCTTGTCGAGAAAACGCTGGTCGAGGTTGGCGAGGTTCGGCAGCCGGGCGTGGTCGAGGGGCTGGATCAGGCCCTCGGCGATGAGGATCCGCACCATGTAATCCGACGGCACCACGAGGTCGTAGTCGGCGACGCCGGATTGCAGCTTCTCGAGCAGGGCTTCGTTCGAGTCGTAGAGGTCGAAGTTGTAGTCGATCCCCGTGCGCTGCTTGAACTCGTCGAGGACCTCCTTCGGCAGGTAGGCCGACCAGATGAAAATGTTGACCTTGCCGCCACCCTGACTCGCCTGCTTGGCCGGCTCCTCCGGCACGCTCGCCGGCCCGCCGCAGGCGGTGAGGCCAAGGAGGAGGGCGCCGGTGGCGAGCGCCGACCAGGCGAGGGCGAAGCGCCGCGGCCGGCGCTCGGGTGCGTGCGAGGGCGTGTGCATCATCGTTGACCTCCCGTCGAGGAGTGGGCCTGCTGCAACCGCTGCGCCGCCACGATCAAGACGACGGTCACCGCCAGCAGCAGGGTGGAGACCGCGTTGATCTCCGGGGTCACGTTGACCTTCAGCATCGAATAGATCTGCAGCGGCAGGGTCGTGGCACCGACCCCGGCGACGAACGACGTCACCACGTAGTCGTCGATCGAGATGGTGAAAACGAGGAGGGCACCGGCGAGGATGCCGGGAGCGATCAACGGCAGGGTGATGCGGAAGAAGGTGGTGAGCGGCCCGGCGCCGAGGTCGAGGGCCGCTTCCTCGAGCGAGCGGTCGAAGCCGGCGAGCCGCGCCCGCACCACCACCGCCACGTAGGAGATCGAGAACGCGATGTGGGCGATGATCACGGTGAGCAGAGACAGCCGCAGCTGGACGACGCCGAAGAAGGTCACCAGCGCGGCGGCGATGACGATCTCCGGGATGATGATCGGCAGGTAGAGCACCGCCTGGGTGGCCGCCTTGCCGCGGTATTCATGGCGGCCGATGGCCAGCGCGACAAGGGTGCCGACGACCGTCGAGACCAGGGTGGTGACGCCGGCAACCACCAGGCTGTTGCGCAGCGAGCGCAGGATGAGGTCGTTGGCGGCGAGCCGCCGGTACCACTCGAAGGTGAACCCCTCCCAGACGGCGGTCTGCCTACCGGCGTTGAACGAGAACAGCACCAGGACGCCGATCGGCAGGTAGAGGAAGAGGTAGACCAGCCAGGTGTGGGTGCGCAGCAGGGCGCGCTCCCAGCGAAACGGCTGCGCCGCCGGCGCCGCCGGCACCCGCGGCCCGGCGAGGCGCCGGTCGGCCGGCAGGGCAGCGGCACCCGCCTCCTCGACCGCCACGCTCTCGAGTCGCGACTTCACAGCAGCACCTCCTTGCCACGCCGCCGGCTGGTGGCACCGTAGACGAGCAGCAGGAGCAGCACGACGGCAGTCAGCTCGAAGGCGACGGCCGAGCCGAACGGCTTGTTGCGGGCGATGGCGTACTGGTTCTGGATCAGATTGCCCACCAGGATGCTCTTCGCTCCCCCCAGGAGGTCCGAGACGATGAACTGGCCGATCGAGGGGATGAACACCAGCACGACACCGGCGGCGATCCCCGGCATGGTGAGGGGCACGGTGATCCGCCAAAAGGCGGCAGCGTGGCTCGCCCCGAGGTCAGTCGCCGCCTCGAGGAGCGAGAGGTCGAGCTTCTCGAGCGAAGCGAAGATCGGCAGGATCATGAACGGCAGCTCGCCATAGACGAGGCCGATCATCACCGCGAGGTCGCTGTAGAGGAGGTCCAACGGCTGCTGGATGAGGCCGCTCGCCACCAGCAGGCTGTTGAGCAGGCCCTGGCTGCGCAGGATGAACATCCAGGCATAGGTACGGATCAGAAAGCTGGTCCAGAACGGCACCACGGCGAGGCCCAAGAGCAGGTTCTTCCGCCGCTCGGGGGCGAGGACCGCGATGTAGTAGGCGACCGGGTAGCTCACCACCAGGCAGAGCGCGGTGGTAGCGAGGGCGATCCACACCGAGCGCCAGTAGATCTTCAGGTAGATCGGCTCGAGCGACAGGCGATAGTTGTCGAGAAAGGCGCCCGAGCGCAGATAGGCCCCGAGGTCGTCGATCGCCTTGAGGCCGCCGTAGGTGCCACGCTGGCCGAAGCTCACCACCAGCATCAGCAGCAGCGGCAGCAGGAAGAACAGGCCGAGGACGAGCCAGGTGGGGGCGGAGAGCCAGTAGGGAGCACGGCTCGCACGCGGGGCTCGACGGGCCGCTCGGCTCATCGCCGGCTCACTCCTGCGCTCCCACGAGCACGGTGTGGCGCGGGTTCCAACACAAGAACACCCGGTTGCCGATCGCCAGCTTGCCGCTCTCCTCAAAGGGCCGCTCGTTCTGCTCGTAGACCACGTACTCGCCGCCGCGCTCGTCGCGCACCACCCAGACCGTCGAGATCCCCTGGTAGACGCGGTCGGCGATGGTCACCGGCAGCGAAGGGATACCGTGCGAGGAAAGGTCGCGCAGGCGCAGGTCGAGCTTCTCGGGGCGGACCACGAAGCGCACCTCCTCGCCGGCCTGGCGCGGCTGGCCGTTGGCGCGCAGGGTGAGCTGGTGCCCGCCCACGGCACTCAGCGAGAGCAGGCCGTCGGCGAGGCTGCGCACGGTGGCGGTGAAGAAGTTGGCGGCGCCCATGAAGCGCGCCACGAACTCCGTCTCCGGGTACTCGAAGACCTGCGGCGAGCTCGCCACCTGCTCGACCCGGCCCTGGTTCATCACCGCGATGCGGTCCGACATCGTCAGGGCTTCTTCCTGGTCGTGGGTGACAAAGATGAAGGTGATGCCGAGCCGGCGCTGCAGGCTCTTGAGCTCGACCTGCACCTCCTTGCGCAGCTTCTGGTCGAGAGCGCCCAAGGGCTCGTCGAGCAGCAGTACCTGCGGGGTCAGGGCGAGGGCGCGGGCGAGGGCCACGCGCTGGCGTTGGCCTCCCGAGAGCTGGTCCGGCCGGCGGTCCTCGAAGCCCTCCAGGCGCACCAGGGCCAGGGCTTCGGCCACGCGCCGGCCGTGCTCCCCCTTCGGCACGCCCTGGTAGCGCAGGCCGAAGGCGACGTTCTCGGCCACCGTCAGATGAGGGAAGAGGGCGTAGTGCTGGAAGACCATGTTGACCGGCCGGCGATAGGGCGGGACATGGGTCATGTCGACGCCGCCGATCAGGATGCTGCCGGAGGTCGGGGCCTCGAAGCCGCCGATCATCCGCAGCAGGGTCGTCTTGCCGCAGCCCGAGGGGCCGAGCAGGGAGAAGAACTCGCCGCGCTCGATCGCCAGAGAAACGTCGTCCACCGCGACGAAGCTGCCGAAGCGCTTCTCGACCCGGCGGATCTCGACGCTCGGGTGCTCTACGCCGAGGTCCGTGGCGCTTGATTCCGTGGCGCTGGGGTCCGTGGCCATCGCTCCATCATCGTCTGCTCGGGTTTCCCACCTCCCCCGAATCGATCAGGGCCAGGAGAACCGACGCGGCCGCGTTGCCTGTCGCTGGCTTGAGGGGGCGGTTTTAGCACACGCTCGGGAGGGGGGCAACCGCTCGCCGAGCGCCCTCTCCGTCTCTGCAGGTTCGGCAAGATGAACCCGATATCCAGATGAGGAAAGCGGCCTTCTCGTTCCGATTCTCCAGCCACTCGCCCCCTCTCTCCTCCACCGTGGCGAGCCAAGTTGCAGATCTAGAACCATCAAGCGCGGCCGACCGCGCATGGCTGGCATGGGCATTGTTCTTGCTCGATTTACGCAGACTCGGCTGCAACGCCGAAGGAGCGATGCACCTGTCCCGACTGGCCTTGAGCTCAAAAGACCCAATCGCTCTTCCCGCGCCAGCTGGCGCGGGCACCAAAGGGAGGAACCCCCGTTGACGCAAGCCATCCGCGCTGTCGCAGTGATGGTCGAACCTCGGAAGGAGGGGCACGCGTCGGCCAATGAAGCCGACGATGTGCCCGACCCCGGACCAGCGAGCCCGGCGTCGCCCCTGCTCGTCCTCCACCCGACGCCGGCCATCCCCTCCGCTCCGCCCGACCCATCCTCCGACAAGTCCCCAGCTCTCCAGTCCCTAGCTCGCCAAGCCCCCCCGGCGCCAGCGCCGTGCACCGCCAGCGGGCCCCGGCCGTCGCCCACCGCCGCCTTCCGCCGTCGCTTCTTCCCGGCGGTGACGGCCAGCGAGTGGAACGACTGGCACTGGCAGACCCGCAACCGGGTCACCAAGCTCGGCGAGCTCGCGCGGTTTCTCGTGCTGTCGCCCGCCGAGAGGGCAGCTCTCAGCGGGCGTGGCGCCTTGCTGCCGACCGGCATCACGCCCTACTACCTGAGCCTGCTTTCGCCAACGGACCCGGAACAGCCGCTGCGCCGGACGATGATCCCCACCACCGCCGAGCTCGAGCGGCTCCCCGGCGAGGCGGACGACCCGCTCGGCGAGGACGCCCACATGCCGGTGCCGGGCCTCGTGCACCGCTACCCGGACCGCGTGCTGTTCCTGGTGCTCGACTTCTGTGCCACCTACTGCCGCTACTGCACCCGCTCGCGGGTGGTGGGCCACGGCGAGATCACCCCCAACGAGACGCGCCTGCGGGTGGCTCTCGACTACATCCGGCGCACGCCGCAGATCCGTGACGTGCTGCTCTCGGGTGGTGATCCCCTGGCGTTGGCCGACCACCGCCTCGATTGGCTGCTCGGCGAGCTGCGCGCCATCCCCCACCTCGAGATGGTGCGGCTGGGCACCAAGATGCCGGCCGTGCTGCCGCAGCGCATCACCCCCCAGCTGACCCGGGTGCTGCGCCGCCATCACCCGTTCTGGATGAGCCTCCACTTCATGCATCCCGACGAGTGCACGCCGGAGACCTACCGCGCCTGCGCTCGCCTGGCGGACGCCGGCATCCCCCTGGGTGCACAGATCGTCCTCGCCAAGGGGGTTAACGACGACGTCGAGACCATGAAGCGGCTGGTGCACCACCTGCTGCGCATGCGGGTCCGCCCCTACTACCTCTATCAGTGTGACCCGATCTCCGGCTCCAGCCACTTCCGCACCTCGGTGGCCAAGGGTCTGGAGATCATCGAGGGCCTGCGCGGCCATACCACCGGCTACGCCGTGCCGACCTTCGTGATCGATGCCCCCGGCGGCGGCGGCAAGATCCCCTTGCAGCCGGCCTACGCCGTGGGCCGCGAGGCCGACGACCTCCTGCTGCGCAACTTCGAGGGCCGCCTGTTCCGCTATCCCGATCCCCAGCCGGAGAGCGCCGGAGGTGCCCCATGAGCACCGTAGCAGCCTGGCGGAGCGCCGGTGCTCCACTGACCATCGGCCTCACCTTCGACCTCCGCGAGGAGTACCTCGCCGAGGGCTACAGCGAGGAGGAGACCGCCGAGCTCGACAGCCCGCGCACCATCGCAGCCATCGAGGAGGCCCTGCTCGCCCTCGGCCACCGGCCGGTGCGGGTGGGCCACGCGCGGCGGCTGATGGAGCGCCTGCTCGCCGGCGAGCGCTGGGACCTCGTCTTCAACATCGCCGAGGGCCTCTACGGCTACGGCCGCGAGGCCCTGGTGCCTGCCCTCCTCGATCACTACCAGGTTCCCTACACCTTCTCCGACCCGCTGGTGATGGCCCTGACCCTCAACAAGGCGACCACCAAGCGCGTGGCCCGGGACGCCGGCGTGCCGACGCCCGATTTCGTGGTGATCGAGCGGCCGGCCGAGGCCCGCGACGTCCGGCTGCCGCTGCCGCTCTTCGCCAAGCCGATCGCCGAGGGCACCAGCAAGGGCATCGGCCCGAGCTCGATCCTGCGCCGGCGGGAAGACATCGAGCCCGTCTGCCGCGACCTCCTCGACCGCTTCCGCCAGCCCGTGCTGCTCGAGGGCCTGCTGCCCGGTCGCGAGCTGACGGTCGGGGTGCTCGGCGAAGGCGAGGGGGCACGAGCGCTCGGCGTGCTCGAGGTGCTGCTGCAGCCGGGGGCCGACGCCGGCGTCTATTCCTACCGCAACAAGGAGCACTTCGAGACCCTGGTCGACTACCGGCTGGCGGACCCAGAGGGCGACCCCGAGGTCGCCGCGGCCGTCGAGGTGGCGCTCGCCGCCTGGCGCGCCCTCGGCTGCCGCGACGCCGGGCGCGTCGACCTGCGCTCGACCGCCGACGGCCAGCCGCAGCTGATCGAGATCAACCCGCTCGCCGGCCTCCACCCCGAGCGCTCGGACCTGCCCATCCTCTGCGCTCGCTCGGGGATGCCCTACGGCGAGCTCATCGGGGCCATCGTCGAGGCGGCCCGCCGCCGCCTGAGCGCCCCGGCGCCGAGCCTGGCATGCGCGTCCTGATCCTCCACAACCGGGTCGCCGCCGGCGACGCGCCGGACGCGCGCGACGTGCTGGACCAGGTCGAGGCCGTCGAGCACGCCCTGGCGGTGCTCGGCCACACCAGCCGAACGCTGGCCTGTGACCTCGACCTCGAAGCGCTCCGCCGCCAGCTGGTCCACGATTCGCCGGACGTCGTCTTCAACCTCGTCGAGGGCCTCGCCGGGCACGACCGCCTGCTGCCCGTGGTGCCGGCCCTGCTCGACGCCCTCGGCGTGCCCTACACCGGGGCCGACACCACGGCCACCTTCCTCACCACCCACAAGCTCCTCGCCAAGGAGAGGCTGCGCGCCGCCGGCTTGCCCACCCCAGCCCTGCTGGCCCGCTGGCCGCCGCAGCCGGAGGGCGCTGGCGACGTGGGCCCGGCGACCGCCATCCTCAAGTCGGTGTGGAACCACGGCTCGCAGGGGCTGAGCGACGAGCTGGTGCTCGACGGCGGCTCGGCCGCGGAGCTTGAGGCCCGCCTGGCCACGGTGGCCGACCGGCTCGGCGGCGACTGCTACGCCGAGGAGTACGTCCCCGGGCGCGAGCTCAACCTGAGCCTCCTCGCCGGCGCCACGGGGCCGCAAGTCCTGCCCCCGGCCGAGATCCGCTTCGTCGATTTCCCCGCTGCCAAGCCTCGCATCGTCGGCTACGCGGCAAAGTGGCAGCCGGGCTCCTTCGAGCACCAGCACACCGTGCGGAGCTTCGAGTTCGCCGCCGCCGACGCGCCGCTCCTCGCCGAGGCCTCGCGCCTCGCGTTGGCAGCCTGGCGGAGCTTCGCGCTCCGCGGCTACGCCCGGGTCGACTTCCGGGTCGATCCCCTCGGCCGGCCGCTGATCCTCGAGGTCAACACCAACCCCTGCCTGTCTCCCGACGCCGGCTTCGTCGCCGCCGCCGACCGCGCCGGCCTCGGCTTTCCGGCCGCCGTCGAGCGCATCCTGGCCGCAGCGCAGGGCTCGAGCACCGCCACGGTCCCCTCTGCGCTGATCGCCGTCGAGGCGCGGCGCGCATGAGGCCAGCCCCGCACTACCGCGCCGAAGCGCGTACCAGTGACCTCGCTGCCGTGCGCGCCCTCACGGCGGCGACGGGCTTCTTCTCGGCAGAAGAAGTAAAGACGGCGGTCGAGCTGGTCGGCGAGCGGCTGGCCCAGGGGGCCGCCTCGGGCTACGAGTTCCTCTTCCTCGACGCCGGCGAGCTGGCGGAGGCGCCACCCGGGATGGCGGAAGAGCTCGCCGGCTACACCTGCTTCGGGCCCATCCCGCTCACCCGCAGCAGCTTCGACCTCTACTGGATCGCCGTCGACCCCGCCCTCCAGGGCCAGGGGCTGGGCAAGGCCCTGCTCGCCGCCACCGAGGGCCGCGTCCGCGCCCTCGGCGGCGAGCGGATGTACCTCGACACCTCGTCGCGCGCCCAATACCAGCCCACCCGGGCCTTCTATCGTGCCTGTGGCTACCTGGAGGCCGCCGTGCTGGCGGACTTCTACGCCCCGGGTGACGGCAAAGTCATCCACGTCAAGGATCTGCGGTAGCCTTGCCGCCCGTGGGCCAGCCGATGCGAGCGAGCGAGACCGAGAGGATCGAACGCCGAGCCTTCCTCTCCGCCACCACCCTGATCCTCGCGGCCTGCGCCTGGTTCGTCCTGCGACCGATCCTCGCCCCCGTGGTCCTCGCCATGCTCACGGCGACGATCGTCTATCCCCTCCATCGGCGGATCGTCCAGCTGCTGGGCGGCCGGCGAGTCCTCGCGGCCTCGGCCTCGACCGTCCTGCTCACCCTGGTGGTGATGGCCCCCGCCTTCGGTCTGGTGACCCTCTTCCTGGTCCAGGTGCGCGAGGTGATCGCCCAGCTGCTGGGCGAAGAGGCCCAGAGGAGCCGGCTCGTCGCCGTCGCCCAGCAATATCTCGATTGGTTCTCCCAGGCGACGCGCTCGCTCACCGGCGACACGCTCGACTTCGAGGCGCTCGGTCACGAAACCCTGCGGCGCCTCGGCACCAGCCTCTACGAACGCATCCCTGCACTCTTCGGGCAGGCCGGTCGGGTGGCGGTCGGCACGCTCCTGCTCTACGTGGTGCTCTTCACCCTCCTCGTGCGCGGCCCTGAGCTGGTGGACCGCCTGGCCAACCTGCTGCCGATCGGGCGGCAGCGCAGCCGGCGCATCCTCAGCCGCCTCGAAGGCACCATCAAGGGCGTGTTCCTGGGCTCGCTCGCCACCGCCCTGGTGCAGGGCACGGTGGCGACCATCGGCTTCTGGCTGCTGGGTTTCGAGAACCAGCTGGTGTGGGGGGTGCTGATCGCCGCCACGGGGATCATCCCGGTGGTCGGCACCGGCCTCATCTGGGCGCCGGCGGCGCTCTATCTGGCGCTCACCGACCAGAGCGGCGCAGCCCTCGCCATGCTGGCGATCGGCGCCGTGGTCTCGACGGTCGACAACCTGATCAAGCCGCTGCTCATCCACGAGCAGGCCGAGGTGCACCCGGCCCTGGTCTTCATCGGCCTCTTCGGCGGCCTCGCCACCCTGGGCGGCATGGGCCTGCTCTACGGGCCGCTGCTGGTGGCCTGCCTCACCGAGATGATCCGCATCTACCGCGACGACTTCCGCCCCGTGCACCGCGTCGAGCTGGGCCACCAGGACGAACCGCCCACGGCGGCCAGCACCGCCGCGGACGGAGCCCCGCCGCCGCCCGCAGCTTCCTGACCGGTCGTCGAGGGATGCCAGCGCTAGCCGGCGGCCGGCGCCAAGGGCTGGCGGCGGTCGTTGCGCACCGCCACGAGGCCGGCCAGGGCGAGGTAGAGCGCGAGCAGGATGAGGGCGACGGCGGAGAGGCAGTTGACCAGGGCCAGCCCACTGCCCTCGGCCCCGGCCCGCAGCTGCACCAGGTTGGCCCACGCCAGCTGGCCGAGGGCCCAGAGGGTGATGGTGAGGACGAAGAGCATCGGTGCCAGGGTGAACCAGACGTTCTTGCCCGAGCGCCGCAGCCAGACCGTAATGGCGAGGAAGGTGAGGGCGGCGAGCAGCTGGTTCGAGGCCCCGAAGAGGGTCCAGAACTTCACCCACATGCCCGTTTCGGCCGAACCCAGCAGGTAGGCCGGGATGCCGATGGTCAGCAAGGTGGCGGCAAAGGCGCCCAGCCGGCCTCGCCAGCCGAAGAGCTCCTGCAGCAGGTAGCGGCCGAGCCGCGTGCAGACGTCCAGAGTGTCGAAGACGAAGGTCGAGAACACCATGGCGCCGAAGGTACGGGCGAAGGCGGCGTTGCCCTCGCCGATCAGCAAGGTCAAGAAGCGGCCCACCCCGTCGCCGTAAATCGTCCCCGGCGCCAGGCCCTGGATGGCCGCCGGGCTGACGATCATGATCGTCACCAAGGCGATCACCGCCACGAAGCCCTCGGCGAGCATGGCGCCGTAGCCCACCGGCTGCAGGTGGGCCTCGCGGTCCACCTGCTTCGAGGTGGTCCCGGAGCAGACCAGGCCGTGGAAGCCCGAGCAGGCGCCGCAGGCGATGGTGACGAAGAGGAAGGGGAACAGCGTCCCCGTCATGCCGCCGGCGTTCCAGGTCTTGAAGGCCGGCTGCTGGATCTCGTAGCCACCGAAGTAGACCCCGATCACCCCCAGGGCCAGGGCGGCGTAGAGCACGAAGCCGCCGAGGTAGCCGCGCGGCTGCAGCAGGGCCCAAACCGGCGCCACCGAGGCGACGGCGCAGTAGAGCAGGATCAGCAGGCCCCAGTGCACGCGGTCGAGCTGGAAGGCCGTCGAGATGTGGGTGCCGTACCAGGCGGCACCGAGGATCGCCGGCACGAAGATCGCCGTCAGCAACCACAGCGGTGCCTTGAGGTAGCGCTCGACTAGCCCCATCACCACCGCCAGCACGAGGTAGAGGATGCTGGCGGCCGCCACCGCACCCCCGGGGTGGAAGCCGTTCGCCACGCCCTGGAGCTCCTCGGTGCCGACCACGAAGCTCGCCGCGGTGATGTCCGCGAAGGCGACGATGACGTAGATCAAGGCGATCCAGATGAACGCCATCATCGCCAGGCCGGCGCGCGGCCCGAGGTGCTCGCGGGCGATCTCCGCCACCGAGCGGGCACCGTGGCGCACCGAGGCGAAGAGGCTGGTGAAGTCGTGCACGGCGCCGATCAGCACCACCCCGAGGGCGATCCACAACAAGCAGGGCAACCAGCCGAAGGCCTGGCAGGCGAGGATCGGCCCGGCGATCGGGCCGGCGGCGGCGATCGCGGAGAAGTGCTGGCCGAAGAGGTAGAAGGGCTTCGTGGGCTCGAAGTCGATGCCGTCACGATGGGTGTGCGCCGGGGTGGCGAGGCTGTCGTCGATCGCCAGGTGGCGCGCCACCCACCGCCCATAGGAGCGGTAGGCCACGGCCAGCAGGCCGAGGAAGGCGGTCGCCAGGATCGCGAGGTTCAAAGTGGGCAGAGTCTCGCACGCGCGGCGCGCGGCGGGCAATCCCCTCCCGGCTCAGGCAGCTTGCGGGGGCCGCCAGGTGCGGATCAGCAGCAGGTAGAGGGGGCTCGCCATCAGGGTCGTTACCACCGCCATCATCACCAGCACGGTGAACAGCGTGGGGGTGATCAGGCCGTGCTCACGCCCGATGTTGAGGAGGATCAGCTCCATCAGGCCGCGGGCGTTCATCAGCGTGCCGATGATCGCCGCGTCGCGCCAGCTCTCGCCGCTCCACCGCGCCGCCATAGCGCAGGCCACGCCCTTGCCGAGGATCGCAAGGAGGACGACGACGCCAGTCAGTAGCCAAAGCGCCGGCGAGTTCAGCAGGCCGAGCTGGGTGTTGAGCCCCGAGTAGACGAAGAACATCGGCAAGAAGAGCGACGTGGTGAGCACCTCGATGCGCTCGGTCAGGGCGCGTCCGAACTCCCCCTTGGGCATCGCGGCGCCGGCGGCGAAGGCGCCGAAGACGGCGTAGATGCCGATGCGGTCGGTGAAGTAGGCGCCGCCGATCAGGACCAAGAGGACGGCGGTGAAAGCGCCCTCCGAGAGGCGTCCGCCGGCCAGGAAGCTCCGCTCGAGCCGCCGCAGCAACGGCCGGCCGACCCACAGCATCACGACGGCGTAGGCCAGGCCACCGAAGATCGTCACCGCGGCGCGGGCCGGGGTGGCGTTGAAGGTGCCGATCACCACGGCGAGGAAGCACCAGGCGAGGGCATCGTCGATCGAGCCCGAGGCGAGCGTCACGGTGCCCAGGCGGGTGTTGGCGAGACCGCGCTCGTAGAGGATCCGTGCCAGCATCGGGAAGGCGGTGATCGACATCGCCGAGCCGATGAAGAGGACGGCCGAGAACGGCGTCACGGCGCTCGTGAAGAGGTCACGGCGGGCCAGCATCGCCAGGGCCAGCAGGCCACCGAGGACGAAGGGCACCACGATGCCGCTCGCCGAGATCAGGCCAGCGCTCCTCAGCTTGCCGCGCAGGTGCTCGGGGTTGAACTCCAGGCCGATGACGAACATGTAGAGGACGAGGCCCACCTGGGCCAGGGCGTAGAGGATGGCCATCGAGGGATGGGCGACCGCCGAGCCGTCGGCCAACACGACGCGGTCCGGGAAGAGGTCGCGCTGGAGAGCGGGGGCGAGCCAGCCGAGCAGCGAGGGCCCGAGCAGCACGCCCGCCACCATCTCCATCACCACCTGCGTCTGGCCGAGGAAGCGCCGGCCGAGCCAGCCCACCACCCGGCAGGTGGCCAGGATGACGGCGAGCTGCAAGAACATACGGACCCCGAGCTCCATGGTCGACATCCGCCGGCTCCTGCGGCCCGCCGGCCGCGGGCTCGCCGCCCGCTGCGGGCGGCGAGCCGTTCCACGAGGTTACGACTCGGTGTCGTTCTTCGGCGGTGTGCGCACCACCTTGAGGAACGAGCTGGCCGTGAAGAGGATGATCACCGTCCAGGTAATGCCGAGCATCCACCAAGCGCTGCTGGTCATTGCGCGTTCCCCCTCTTGCGGCGCCAGGTGCTCCAGACGAGCAGCGAGATGCCGACGAAGATCGCCAATAGAAGAGTGCGGGTGAGGTCCTCGACCATGGCATGGGTGCCGCGGCCGTCGGCGGTGAACCAGCTGTAGTCCTTCACCCCGACGTGCAGGATCTTGCCCAGCACACTGTCGGGAGCGAGGGCCCAGCCGTTACCGGAGAACAGGCCGGCGATCGCCGCATCCCAGGCACCCTCGGGCTTGAACACGGCGCCAAGGAAGACCACGGTGATGAAGAGCGGGGTCACGTACTTGATGATGAAGCGGAAGATCTTGGGCACCTGGATGTCAGCCCCACGGGTGATCTCGTCCCAGCCGCGGTCGATGCCGAAGATGAACGAGAAGATGATGATCTCCAGCAGGGCGAAGACGACCAGCGCGAAGGTGCCGCTCCAGAAGTCGAACTCGTCGAAGGCCCCGCCCGGATAGAGCCAGACGCAGAAGCCGCCCAGCAGGAGCACCGAGGCGCCGAAGTAGGCCGCCGCCTTCTTGCGCGCCGTGCCCCACTCGTCTTCGAAGAAGGCCATCACCGGCTGGCCCATGGCGAGCGACGAGGTGATGCCGGCGAAGAACAGCAGGCCGAACCACATGGCGCCGGCGAGCGGGGCGAACCAGCCCCAGTTGTTGAACAGGGTCGGCAGGGTGAGGAAGCCGAGCGAGAAGCCGCTGCCGCCGCCCGTCGCCGCCTGGACCGCGTTGAGGCCAAGGTAAGCGGTGGCAATGGGGATCAGGATGGTGCCGCCCAGGACCACCTCGACGAACTCGTTCATCCAGCCGGCCGCGGTGGCGTTGAGCGCGATGTCGTCTTTCTTCCGCAGGTACGAGGCGTAGCAGTGGATCGAGCCCATGCCCACCGAGAGGGTGAAGAAGATCTGGCCGGCGGCCGCCATCCAGGTCTTGGGATCGGTCAACCCGGAGAGCTGCGGCTGCCAGACGAAGTTCAGGCCCTCGAGTGGGCTCGCCACGACGCCCGGGTCACCGGGGCCGAGCAGCAGACCGCGCACCGCCAGTAGGGCACCGAAGCCGAGCAGCAGGGGCATGCCGATCTTGGCCGCGATCTCGATGCCCTTGGCGAGGCCTCGCGAGAGGATCCAGATGTTGAGCGCCAGCGTGACCACGAACCAGAAGAAGGCCTGGCCGGGGAGGGCGAAGAGAGAGTCCGCGTGCTGGCCCAGGTAGCGCGGGAAGAAGTCCGTGGGGGCGATCGCCTTGAACGTACCGACCACCGAGTGCCAGACGTAGGCGAGGGCCCAGGACTCGATGTAGCAGTAGTAGGCGGCCACGGTGAGATTGGTGAAGAGGCCGAAGACGCCGGCGTACTTCAGCCAGCGGTAGCGGCCCATCCGATCGAGCATGCCCGGCGAGGAGTGGTGGCCGAACTGGCCGCCGAAGCGGCCGATCGCCCATTCCACCCACAGCAAGGGGATGCCCATCAGCAGGAACGACACGAGGTACGGGATCAGAAAGGCGCCACCGCCATTCTGCGCCGCTTGGGCCGGGAAACGCAGGAAGTTCCCCAGCCCGACGGCATTGCCCGCGACGGCCAGGACGAGGCCGACGCGAGTCCCCCAGCTTTCGCGTTTCTTCATGTTCCAATCCTTCCCATGAGAACGTGGTCACCGGTCGCCACGAGCTCACCCCGCCGCCCGCGGCCCTACTGCCCTCGAAACTGTTGGGGCGTACTCTAGCAGTCAAGCTGGGCAATCTTGCGCTGGCTCGACTCAGCTGATGGCTTGTGCGAAACTCGGCGCCCAATTCGACCGCCAGCAGCTCCGGACCCGAAAGCCGAGGTGACCGTGTCCTTTGGACTGTTCCGCACCAAGAAGCTCGACGAGATCCTCGCCGCGGCCGAGGACCCTCGCGGCTCGCTGAAGCGCGTCCTCGGCCCCCTCCAGGTGACGCTCCTCGGGGTGGGGGCCATCATCGGCGCCGGCATCTTCACGACGGTCGGCACGGCGACGGCGGGCGACTCGGTCCGCCCGGGAGCCGGGCCGTCGCTGATGCTCTCCTTCCTGATCACCGCCGTGGTCTGCGCCTTCACGGCCCTCTGCTACGCCGAGTTCGCCTCGCGGGTGCCGATCTCGGGCTCGGCCTACACCTACTCCTACGCCACCCTCGGTGAGCTGGTGGCCTGGATCATCGGCTGGGACCTGATCATCGAGTACGCGATCGGCAACGTCGCCGTGGCGATCAGCTGGGCGGGCTACTTCCGCAGCTTCCTCCACAGCCTGGGCCTCAACTTCCCCCTCTGGCTGGCGACCGACTACCGCACCGCCGCCGCCAACGCCGAGCTGATGGCCAGCGCGCCGCGGGTCTTCGGCGTACCGATCGTCTTCAACCTTCTCGCCTTCCTCATCGTGATGGTCGTCACGGTCGTGCTGGTCTGGGGCATTCGAGAGTCAGCACGGTTCAACGCCGCGATGGTGATCTTCAAGATCCTGGTGCTCGCCTTCTTCGTTGCCGCGGCCTTCTCGTTCGTCACCCCGTCCGAGATGGCCGCCAACTGGGTCCCCTTCCAGCCCAACGGCTGGCGGGGGACCTTCGCCGGTGCCGCCGTGGTCTTCTTCGCCTACATCGGCTTCGACGCCGTCTCGACGGTCGCCGAGGAGACCCGCAACCCCAAACGCGACCTGCCGATCGGCATCTTCGCCTCCCTCGGCATCTGCACCGTCCTCTACGTCATCGTCTCCGCCGTCTTCATCGGCCTCATCCCTTACGGCGAACTGGTCACCAGGCAGGCCACCGAGAAGGCCGAGCCGCTCACTCTTGCTCTCTCCTACGTGGGCCAGAGCCACCACAGCGCCGTCAACAGCCACTTCGCCAACTCGCTGGTGGCCCTCGGCTCGGTCGTCGCGCTGACGGCCGTGCTGCTGGTCTTCCAGCTCGGGCAGCCCCGGATCTTCTTCTCGATGGCCCGCGACGGCCTGCTGCCACCGATCTTCGCCAAAGTGCATCCGCGCTTCAAGACGCCTCACGTCACCACCATCATCACCGGGCTCGTCGTCGGCGTGATCGGCGGTTTCACCACCATCGACGAGATGGTGGACCTGACCAACATCGGCACGCTCTTCGCCTTCGTGCTGGTCTGCGCCGGCATCCCCCTGCTGCGGGCCAAAGAGGGCCTGGACCAGAGTGCGGATGGGAGCTTTCGAGTGCCCTTCGGGCCCTACCTGCTGCCCCTGCTCGGGGTGGTCTCCTGCCTCTTCCTAATGTTCTACCTGCCGCCCACCTCGTGGTGGCGGTTCGTCGGCTGGCTGCTCCTCGGCCTCGGCGTCTACTCGAGCTATGGCTTCACCCACAGCACCGTCGGCCACCAGCTGGGCCGCCCGGCGACGACGCCGCGCCGCCTCACGCTGGCCGGCCTGGGCTTCCTGGTGGCCGGCCTGGCCCTGATCGCCATGCCCCACGACGTGGGGATCACCCACTTCGCGAGCGCGCTCTTCACGCCCGGAACGGCCCTGCGCGCCTCGATCGGCGGCTGGCTGGCCATCTTGGGCTGTGCCCTCGGCGTCATCGGCTGGCTGCCGTACCTTGGTGACGGCACGCGCACCAGGGAGGCCTGACGGTTGCCAGCGAACCGCAACCGCCTCGGCAACCGTACGACGCGCATGACTCGATCGCCCGCTCCCCCATCTCCAGCCGTCGCCGCGAGGCCGGCGGCTGGCCTCGTCGGGCCGCCCTGGCCAGGGGAGACCTCTCCAGGATGAAGAAGATCCCGCTTCACACCCGTGTGCTGATCGGCGGCTTGGTCGGCGTCGGCGGCGGCCTGGCAGCTCACTTCTTCGGCGGCGCCTCCTCCGTGGGCCTCGCGCAGTTCATCAAATGGGTCAGCCAGCCCGTCGGCCAGGTCTTTCTGCGCCTGCTCTTCATGCTGGTGATCCCGTTGATCTTCTCGGCGCTGGTGCTCGGGGTGGCCGGCCTCGGTGACCTCAAGCACCTCGGGCGGGTCGGCCTGCGCACCCTGGCCTACACGGTGGCGGTGTCGGCGATCGCCGTCTTCCTCGGCCTCTTTCTGGTCAACACCCTGCGCCCCGGCGAAGGCATGTCGGAGGCCTCCCGAGCTCGGCTTACCGCTGGCGCCGAAGACCGTGCCAAGGGCCTCGCCACGGCCGCCGCCCCCAAGACGGGCATCGAGCTGCTGATCCAGATCGTGCCGGACAACCCGATCCGCGCCGCCGCCAACGGCGACATGCTGGCGGTGATGTTCTTCGCCCTGATGTTCGGCATCGGCCTGACCTTGACGCCGACCGACGCCGCCAAGCGCCTACTTGAGGCCATCGAGGGGATCTACGACGTCACCATGCGGCTGATCGACATCGTCATCAGCCTGGCACCGTTCGGGGTTGCCGCCCTGCTCTTCACCCTGACGGCACAGATGGGCTGGGAGATCCTCGTTCAGCTGGCTCGCTACGTCGGAGTGGTGGTGCTCGCCCTCGCCATCCACCAGTTCGTCGTCTACTCCCTGGCGGTCCGCCTGCTGGGCGGAATGTCTCCCCGGTTCTTCTTCCGCGGCATCCAGGAGGCGATGATCACCGCCTTCTCGACCGCGTCGTCCAACGCCACCCTGCCCACGGCCCTCAAGGTGGCCGAGGAGGAGCTGCGGCTGCCGCCCCAGATCAGCCGCTTCGTGCTGACCATCGGCGCCACCGCCAACCAGAACGGCACGGCCTTGTTCGAGGGCATCACTGTGCTCTTTCTCGCACAGTTCTATGGTGTCTCCCTCACGCTATCGGAGCAAGCGCTGGTGGTGCTAATCTGCGTCCTCGGTGGTATCGGAACAGCCGGCGTGCCGGCGGGCTCGCTCCCCGTGGTGGCGATGATTCTCGGCATGGTGGGAGTGCCCGTGGAAGGCATCGGCCTCATCTTAGGGGTCGATCGCTTCCTCGACATGTGCCGGACCACTCTCAACGTGACGGGAGACCTCGCCGCCGCGGTGGTGGTCTCTCGGGGCGAAACCGCTCCCCAAGCCGCTTCGGAGCTCGGCTGAGGATGGTCCTCCCAAGGCCCTCTCGCGCTGGCGCAGGAAGTGCAAACCAGACGGCCCAAGAGGGGGAAGCGGTTGTGCTAAAGTCCCTGCGCCATGTCGCACAGAGAAGCCCTGGTGGAAGGGCGATGCAGCTGACCCAGGGCCTCCGTGGGCTCGCCAGAAGCCTCCATCGACACGATCCAACCGAACTCTCAACCCTGGATATGAGAACCGCTCGGGACGAGTGAGGACCCCTGTTTATGCTCAGAATCGCCTCCCCCACCCCCCTTCTGCTGAGCGTAGCTCTCGCCGTCGTCCCGATGGCCGGCTGCAACAAGCTCAACGCCCGCATGGAGCTCAAGAAGGGCAACAAGCTCTACCTCGAAGAGAACTACCGAGAAGCCATCGCGCAGTACCAGAAGGGGCTCCAGCTCGATCCCAGCGCCAAGTTCGCCTGGCGCTCTCTCGGCCTCTCCGCGGTAGCCATGTTCCGCCCGGACGACGAAAGCCCGGAGAACATCAAGCTGGGCAACCAGGCGATTGAGGCCTTCCAGAAGTACCTCGAGGCCTTCCCCCGAGACGCCAAGGTCCAGGACTACCTGCTGACGACCCTGATCAACACCAAGCGCTACGACGACGCCTTGCGCTACTTGCGCCAGGAGCAGGCCAAGAAGCCGGACGATGCGCGGATCGACCAGGGCATCGTGACCATCCTCACCAAGCAGGACAAGCTCCAGGAGGCCTACGACTGGGCCAAGGGCCACTCCTCCAAGAGCAACAAGGAAGTCTTCCAGGGGATCGCGGCCCTCGCCTGGGACAAGTCCTACCGTGGTGGCGAGGACATGGACCCGGTGGAGCGCGCGCGCATCGTCGACCTCGGTCTCAAGGCCGAGGAGGACGCCCTGCGCATTGACCCCAAGTACTTCGAAGCGATGACCTATTACAACCTCCTCTACCGCGAGAAGGCGAAGCTCGAGCCCGACCCGCTCAAGGCCCAGGAGCTCTACGCCAAGGCTGAGGAGTTGCTCAAGAAAGCTCTCGCGTTGCGCGAAGAAGCCCAGAAAGAGGCCGAGAAGCGGGCTGCCGCAGCCGGCAACTGAAAGGAGAGGTGATGTTCGAGAACTCTCTCATCGAGACTCAACAGCGGAGGCGGCCGGCATCCAGGTTCCTCAACCTGCCGGTGGCGATCGCCCTCCACGGCCTGGTCGGCCTGGGGTTCCTGCTCGCGAGCTACTGGTCGGTGGAAGCGGTACCCGAGCCCCCGGTCAACGTGAGCTTCGTGCAGGCGGCGGCTCCGCCGCCGCCGCCCCCGCCACCCCCGCCCCCGCCGCCGCCGGCGGCCGCCCAGCCGGGGGGCCCGCCGGGGCAGCCGGCGGTGGTGGTGCCCCCCGCGCCGGTGCAGCCGGCAAAGTCCACGGGCCGGAACGGTCGCGCCGCC
>CAYQRE010000003.1:0-68020 GCA_964420075.1 uncultured Thermoanaerobaculia bacterium
GTTTCCGTGGAGCCGACGGTCGGATTTGAACCGACGACCTGCTGATTACGAATCAGCTGCTCTACCACTGAGCTACGTCGGCGGGAGGTGCTGCGGAGGCGGACCCGCTGGAGAGGGAGGATTGTAGAGGATCGCGAAGGCCGAGGCAACGGGGTGGGACGTGGCCTCGGCCGGCGAGGTAGTTCTACTGTGTCATACGTTGCTGTTGTTCCGAGGCGGTATCAAGATGTCCTTCTGGGCCACTCAAGCGCAGAGCAACGGTTTGGGGCGTAGGCGAGTCGGCTTGGACAGAAGCTCGGCCATGCGGACGGGCGGGAGCCCTCGGGGGCTTACTTGACAGCACTTCTGCTGTCTGGCGAGCGCAAGAGCGTGGAGCTGATGGCGGCTCGGATCGACCCCCGGCATGTTCAGGCTCGCCAGCAGTCGATGCATCACTTCGTGGCCGGTGACGGTCGGGAAGGGTCACCTTCGGCGCTGTCTCCCCCTCAGCCTGTTGCGACACTCACAAGTTGTGATGTTTCTCCCATTTCTCCATCGAATGATTACACGGTAGAAAGTAAAGATGTTAGGAATGTTTGGCAACGAGTCGGCCCCCGTCCTCTAGATGCTGCCACCCACACTGCCTGACAACCTGACGGTCCTCGATCGGATCCTCGGGTGGGCCACCACCCATGCCGATCGCCCGGCCCTCGTCTTCGTCGCCGACACTGGTGAACGAGAGTGCTGGCTCAGCTACGGCGAGCTGGGTCGGCGCTGCATCCGCCTAGGCGAAGAGCTGACCAAGCGAGGCCTCGGAGGCGAGCGGGCGCTGCTGCTCTTTCATCCTGGGCTCGACTTCGTCGTCGCCTTCCTCGGCTGTCTCCATGCCGGGGTGATCGCCGTGCCGGTCTATCCGCCCCATCGTACGCGGGGCCGCGAGCGCCTTCGATCGGTCGCCGCGGACGCTACACCGTTCGTGGTCCTCGCCACCGCTGAGCTACTGCCGCGGCTGCAAGCCCTGAGCCGCGATCTCCCGGAGCTCGCCGGGCTCGGTTGGCTGGCGGTGGACGAGCTCACTCAGGGGACGCCGGCCGCGCTCGCCCCGCCGGCCCACCGCGAGGCCCTGGCCTTCCTGCAGTACACCTCCGGCTCCACGGCGGAACCCAAGGGCGTCGCGGTCAGCCATCAGAACCTGCTCGCCAACGAAGAAGCGATCCGCACCGCCTTCGGCCAGTCGGAGACCTCGGTCGTGGTCGGCTGGTTGCCGCCGTACCACGACATGGGCCTGATCGGGAACCTGCTCCAGCCGCTCTTCGTGGGGGGGCGCAGCGTCATCCTGCCGCCAGCGGCTTTCCTCCGCGAGCCGGCCTGTTGGCTCGACGCGATCAGCCGCCATCGCGGCACCACCAGCGGTGGCCCCAACTTTGCCTTTGACCTCTGCACACGCAAGGTCGACCCCAAGGCCGTGCCTGGCCTCGACCTCCGTTCCTGGGTGGTCGCCTTCAACGGCGCCGAGCCAATCGCTGCTGAGACGCTGGCGCGCTTCACCGAGCGCTTCGCACCCTGCGGCTTTTCTCCCTCGGCGTGGGCCCCCGCCTATGGGCTGGCTGAGGCCACCTTGCTGGTGACCACGGCAGAGCGCCGGCGCGAGCCAACGGTGCTCGGCCTCGACGCCACCCGCCTCGCGGCCGGGGAGGTCGCCTTGACACCGACCTCGGCACCGCGCCGGAAGCAGGCCGTGGCGTGTGGCACGCCGCCTGCCGGCGTGGAGGTGGCCATCGTCGATCCCGCGACCTGCCTCCCCGTGCCGGCCGGGCGGATCGGCGAGATCTGGGTCGCCGGGCCGAGCGTCGCCACGGGCTATTGGGGGCAGGCGGCAACCTCGGCGGCGGTGTTCGCCGCCCGCCGCGGCGATGAGCTGGCAGGGCGCTGGCTACGCACCGGCGACCTCGGGTTCGTCCACGGCGCTGAGCTCTTCGTCAGCGGCCGGCGCAAAGAGCTGCTGATTCTGCGCGGGCGCAACCACTACCCGCAGGACCTCGAGGCCACGGCGCGCCGGGCTCACCCGGCCCTTCTCGCCGGCCAAGGCGCTGCCACAGCCATCGACGCGAACGACGAGGGCCAGGCGCGGGAAGGCCTCCTGGTGGTCCACGAGGTCGAGCGCCGGCCCGGCACCCCGGGCGCCACCGGCGAGGAGATCGCCGAGGCCATTCGGCGGGCGATCGCCGACGAGCACGAGGTGGCGGTGGACGCGGTCGTGCTGCTCCGCCTCGGCACCCTCCCGCGGACGAGCAGCGGCAAGGTGCAGCGGCATCTCTGCAGCCAGTTCCTCACCGGTGAGAGCCGCGAGGTGCTCGTCAGGTCGTGGCGCACCGGCTCGGCGCTCACGGAACCAACCGTCACAGAACCGACCCGCACGGACCCGGAGCCGCAACCCGAGGCGGCGTGGCCTGCCGCGGGGGCTGGCCAGCCGGCGGCCCTGCCGGCGGTGCTCGCCGCCGCGGCGCGGGTGAGCGGCCGGCCCGCCCAGGATCTGCGGGGAGACCTCCCGCTCTCCGACCTCGCCCTCGACTCCCTCGCCAAGGTGGAACTGCTCGGCGCCCTCGAGCGGGGGCTGGGCGTAGGGGCGGCAGGCGCGATCTCCCTCGAGGAGATCTACAAGGCAGAGACCCTCGACGATCTCGCTCGGACGCTTGCGGCCCACCTCGAAGTGGGCCGGGCCAAGGCGAGCTCCGTCTCGGACGGCTACGCCGCCACGCCAACAGCGGGCACGGACGGCTGGCTACCCAGCGCGGGGCAGCGTGCCTTGTGGCTGACCCAGAAGCTTGCCCCGGCGAGCGTCGCCTACAACCTCACGATCGCCGCGCACATCGAGGGGCCGCTCGACGCGGACGCCCTGGTGACGGCCTGGAGGCAGCTGGTCGGCCGCCACCCCGCGCTGCGAGCGACCTTCGCCCAAGACGCGCAGGGCCGCCTGATCGCCCGGGCCGCACAATCAGAGAGCAGCGAGAGCGCGCAGCTCCACCGCGAGCAGCTCGCGAGCCCCGCCGAGTTGGCGGCACGCCAGGCGGCGATCTCCCGAGCTCCCTTCGACCTCGCGGCGGGGCCGCTCGTGCGGGCCTACCTCCTGGCCGTGGGCAGCAGCCACCTCCTGCTGCTCAGCTTGCATCATGTGGTGGCCGACCTCTGGTCCCTCACCCTCCTGGCGAGGGAGCTCGCAGCCCTCTACCACGAGGCCGCCGGGGGGCCCTCCGCCGGCCTGGCACCGCCCGCCACGGTCCCTCCACAACCCGCCGCGGCAGCCGACGCCGAACGGCACTGGCCGGCCTGGCAGCGGCTGCTCGCCGGCATGCCGACCCTTCTCGCCTTGCCGACGGACCGCCCTCGTGCGACGCCGACGAGCGAAGTCGCCGGACGGGTGGTCCACCTTTGGCCACTGGCGCTTCTCGGCCGGCTCGAACAGCTGGCCGGTAGCGTTGCGGCCAGCCTCTTCACCGTTCTCGGCGCCGGCTACGCAGCGCTCCTCTCACGCTGGACAGCGGAAGGACGCCTCGTCGTCGGTTCGCCGGCCGCCGGCCGGCTGAGCTCCGGGGCTCAGGCCGCGCTCGACTACCGGGTCAACCTCCTGCCCTTGCCGTTCACGGTGCCGGCAGCGGACAGCTTCCGCCAGCTGCTGGAGAGCAGCCGTGCCGTCGTCGACGTGGCCCTCGCTCACCAGGAGCTGCCCTTCCCCACTCTCGTGGAACGGCTGGTCCCCGCTCGTGACCCCGACCGTCACCCCGTCTTCCAGGTCGTGCTCTCCCACCAAGGCGGACAACGGGCAGGTGGCCCGAGCCTGGCGGGCTTCGCCCTCGGCATCCCTGGCTCGCGCCTCGCCCTGGGCCCGGCCGTCCTGTGCTCATGCGACGTGGAACCAGGCGCCACGCCGTTCGAGCTGGCCCTCGCAACCGGCCAAGTGGAGGGCGGCCTGGGTCTCACCCTCACCTACCGCCGCGAGCTTTTCGACCCCACCACGGCAGGCCGGGTCCTCGGCTGGCTGCGGCATCTGCTCACGGCCGCGGCCGCCGATCCCGAGCTGCCGCTGGCAGCGCTGCCGCTCCTCGCTCCGGCAGAGACGCAGCAGGTGTGCCGCGAATGGGGGGACCGCGACGGCGGGCCGGCAGAGCTCGCGACGCTCGACCGCCAGTTCGCCAGCGCAGCGGATGCCTACCCGGACAGCGTGGCCCTGGTGGGCCCCGAAGAGCAGGTCTCCTATCGCGAGCTCTCCCGCCGTAGCCGCCGCCTGGCAGGCAGCCTCGTCGCGCATGGCGTCGGCCCCGAGACGCGGGTGGGGCTCGCGGTGGGTCGCTCGAGCAACCTCGTCGTCGGGATCCTGGGGATCCTCGGTGCCGGGGGGGCCTACGTGCCCCTGGACCCCTCTTACCCGCGCGAGCGCCTGGTCGCGATGCTCGCCCGCTCCCGCCCGCGGGTGGTGGTCCGCGAGGAAGGCAGCGCCGAGACACTGCTCCCGGTGCTCGCCGCCCTCGGCGTGGCCGAGCTCGAGCTGGTAGGCCAGGCGTTGCCCGGGCCAGCCCCCGAGGTGCCGGCGCCGGCCCTCACCGGGGACTGCGCCGCCTACCTCCTCTTCACCTCGGGATCGACCGGCGAGCCGAAGGGCGTCGTCATCACGCATCGGGCGGTCGCCCGCCTGTTTCGGGCTGCCGCCCGTTGGTTCTCTCTGGGGCCGGAAGAGGTGTGGAGCTTGGCGCACGCCTACGCCTTCGACTTCTCCGTGTGGGAGATGTGGGGGGCCCTCGCCCACGGCGGGCGGGTGGTGCTCCTCAGTGACGAGGAGCGGCGCTCTTCGCAGCAGCTCGCCGAGCGGCTGATCGACGCACGGGTTAGCTGCCTGTCGCAGACGCCGTCGGCCTTCCGCTCCCTCAGCCGCTACCTGACGCCAGGCGCTGCCCCAGCTCTGCGCTGCGTCGTCTTCGGCGGGGAGGCGCTCAGCCCGGCGGCCATCACCCCGTGGCTGCAGGCCCCGGACGGCCCTCGGCTGGTCAACATGTACGGCATCACCGAGACCACGGTGCACGTCACCTACCGCGAGCTTCGGAGTGCGGACGTCGCGCCCGGCGGCAGCCCCATCGGGGCACCGCTGCCAGACCTCGCGGCGCGGGTGCTGGACCGCCGCGGGCAGCCGGTCGGGATTGGCATCGCCGGTGAGCTCTACGTCGCCGGCCCCGGCCTCGCCCGCGGCTACCTCGACCGGCCGGCCTGGACCGCCGCTCGCTTCGTCCCCGATGCCTGGTCGGCCGCGCCCGGCGAGCGGCTCTACCGCTCGGGAGACCTGGTGCGCCGCCTGACGAGCAGCGAGCTGGATTACATCGGTCGCATCGATGCGCAGGTGCAGGTTCGCGGATACCGCGTCGAACCCGCCGAGGTCGAGACCACGCTACAGGCCCATCCCCAGGTGCTGCGCGCCCTGGTCGACCTCGAGGCCGGGGGCCGGTCGAGCGGAGAGCGCCTGGTCGCCTGGGTGGAGGTGAGCGGCGAGCCTCCCCGGACCTCCGAGTGGCGGGCCTGGCTCGGGGAGAGGCTGCCCGCGCACGCGGTGCCATCGTTGTTCGTGCCGCTCACGACCTGGCCCCTCACACCGACCGGCAAGATCGATCGCCGGGCGTTGCCCCGGCCCGCTGGCAACGGCGAACCCCTCCCCCGGCCGACGGCTGGCGGCGGCAGCGAAGAGCAGGTCGTGCGGGCGATCTGGGCCGAAGTCCTGGGCCGGCAGTCGGTGGGTCGCGACGACAACTTCTTCGACCTCGGCGGGCACTCCTTGTTGCTCACTGAGGTGCACGGCCGTCTCGAGCGGCAATTGGGCCGCCAAGTGCCCCTGCTCGAGCTCTTCCGCCATCCCACCGTCGCCAGCCTGGCACGGTTCCTGGCCGGCGATCAGCCCACGCCGAGTGCGGCGCCAGCGGCCTCGCCAAGGCCCGCGCTCGAGGGTGAGATCGCGGTGGTCGGGCTCGCCGGCCGCTTCCCCGGCGCCGAGAGCCCGGCTGCCCTCTGGGAGCTGCTCAGCAGCGGGAGATCTGGCACCGTGGACCTCGAAGACGCGGAGCTCCTCGCCGCTGGAGTGGCTCCCGAGCTCCTCGCCGATCCGGCCTACGTGCGGGTGGCAGCACCGCTCGCCGGCAGCGATCGCTTCGACGCCGGCTTCTTCGGCTACGGAGCGCGCGAAGCCGAGCTGCTCGACCCGCAGCAGCGGGTCTTTCTCGAGTGCGCCTGGGAGGCCCTCGAGGACGCCGGTCACGGCGAGCCGCACCGAGAGGCCGGCAAGGTGGGGGTCTTTGCCGGCGCGGGGTTCAGCCGCTACCTGCTCGACCTCGCCGGTGATCCCGCTCTCGTCGCCGCGCTCGGCGACTTTCCACTCCTGGTCGCCAACGACAAGGACTTCCTGGCCAGCCGGGTCGCCTACAAGCTGGGCCTGCAGGGCCCGGCGATCAGCGTGCAGACCGCCTGCTCCACCTCGCTGGTGGCCGTCCATCTCGCCTGCCAGAGCCTGCGTGACGGGGAGTGCGACCTCGCGCTCGCCGGCGGCGTCTCGCTCGCCGACCCCGAGCGCGCCGGCTACCTCTACCAGCAAGGGGGGATCCTTTCCCCCGACGGCCGCTGCCGCCCCTTCGACGCCGCCGCGGCCGGCACGTTGCGGGGTAGCGGCGCCGGCGTCGTCGTGCTCAGACGGCTGGCGGACGCGCTCGCCGACGGCGACGCGATTCGCGCCGTGATCAAGGGCTCGGCGATCAACAACGACGGTGCGGAGAAAGTCGGCTACACCGCCCCCGCGATCGCCGGCCAGGCGGCGGTGCTCAGGGCAGCCCTGGCGCGGGCCGGGGTGGCAGCCGAGAGCGTCGGGTACATCGAGGCGCACGGCACTGGCACGGCGCTCGGCGATCCGATCGAGGTCGCCGCCCTCGACCTCGCCTACGGCGGGCGCTCCGGGCCTCCCCGTGCCCTGGGTTCTCTCAAGTCGAACCTCGGGCACCTGGACGCCGCCGCCGGGGTCGCGGGGCTGATCAAGGTGGTGCTCGCCCTCGAAGCCGGACAGGTCCCACCGACTCTCCACTTCAGCCGCCTCAACCCGGCGATCGAGCTCACCGGCGAGACCTTCCGTATCCCCACCAGCCTCGAAGCCTGGCCGGCGGGAGAGGGCCCACGCCGCGCCGCGGTGTCCTCCTTCGGGATCGGTGGCACCAACGCCCACGCGGTGCTGGAGCAGGCGCCTCCGGCTGGCGAGACGCAGCCCGGCCGACCCTGGCGCTTGCTGCCGCTCTCGGCCCGCAGCCCGGCGGCCCTGGAACAGGTGGCCGCTCGCCTCGCCGCCCATCTCGAGCGGCGGCCCGACCTCTCGATCGACGACCTCGCCTTCACCTTGCAGCAGGGCAGGCGGGCCTTCGACCACCGCAGCTTCGTGGTCTGCGCCGAGCCGGCCAGCGCCGTGGCGAGCCTCGGTGCTCCCGGCTTGGCGCGGCGCCGGGTGAAGGCCGGCGAGCCGCCGCCGGTGTACTTCCTCTTCCCCGGCCAGGGCAGCCAGCACCCCGGGATGGCCGGTGAGATCTACCGGACTGAGCCCTTGTTCCGGGCTGGCCTCGACGAGGCCCTCGACCTCATGGGGAGCGAGCTCGCCGGCCGCCTGCGGCCCTTGCTGCTGGCTGACCCTGGCACAGAGCGGGAGGCGCGGGCTGTCGAGCTCCGCGACACCCGCCTCGCGCAGCCGGCCCTCTTCGCCTGCGAGCACGCCCTGGCTCGCCTGTGGATGAGCTGGGGCGTCCAGCCGGCGGCGATGCTCGGCCACAGCGTCGGCGAGTACGTGGCGGCGAGCCTCGCGGGGGTGCTGCCCTTCGCAGACGCCCTGGCGCTGGTGGTCGCCCGCGCCGAGCTGATGGCCGCGGCCCCGGCGGGCCGAATGCTGGCGGTGGAGCTGGCCGAGGACGAGCTCTCTGGCCTCTTGGCACCGAGCCTCGACCTGGCAGCCGTCAACGCCCCCCGACTGGTGGTGGCGGCCGGCAGCGAAGCGGCCAGCGCGGCACTCGCTGCGGAGCTTGCTGGGCGCGGCATCGAGCACCGCTTTCTCCACACCTCCCACGCCTTCCACTCGCGGCTGCTCGACGCCGTGGTCGAGCCGTTCGTCCGCCGGGTGGCGGCCTGCCGGCTAGCGCCGCCGCAGCTCCCCGTCGTCTCCAATCTGACGGGCAGCTGGCTCACCCAGGAGGAGGCGACGGACCCGGCCTACTGGGGCCGCCACCTGCGCTCGACGGTGCGCTTCGCGGCCGGGCTCGCCACCCTCGGCGATGCCGGCGAAGGGGTGCTCCTCGAGGTCGGTCCCGGCCAGGCGCTCAGCCGCCTGGCCCGCCGCCAAGGTGAGCGCAGCCACGGCAGAGTGGTCGCGTCGCTGCCGGCTGCCGCGAGCGAAGAGCCCGCCGCGCGTCACCTGGTGGAGGCCGCAGGCCGGCTGTGGCTGCACGGCAGCGAGCTCGACTGGTCAGCCTTCCAGGGCACCGCCCGCCGCCGCGTTGCGCTGCCGACCTATCCCTTCGAACGCAGCCGCTTCCGCCTCAAGCCGGCGCCGCGGGCGGCGCCCGAGGTGCCGGCCCGCCTGCCCCTGGAACGCTGGTTCCACGTGCCGAGCTTCCAGCCGGCCCCGCCCCTCCTGCCGCCCGTCGAGGCCCGGCGCGACATCCTCTTGCTCGCCGACCGCGGCGGTGTGGGCGCGGCGCTCGCTCATCACCTCGCGGCAGCCGGTCACAGGGTGACCAGTGCCCACACCGGCGCCAGCGACGACCCGGACGCGCTCGCCATCGACGGCACGAGCCGCACAGGCTTCGCGTCGCTCTTCTCCCGCCTGGCAGCCCTGGGCCGAGATCCCGACTTGGTGGTCAGCACGGCTGCCCTCGACCTCGCCACCTCGCCGGGTCACGGCGGCGACCTCGCAGCCAGCTTCTGGCAGCCCCTCTTCCTGCTCCAGGCGGCCCCCCCGAGCCGGGACCGACGGCTCGTCCTGGTCACCGCCGGCGCTCTCGCGATGGGCCCCGGGGAGGTGCCCCTGCCGGCGGCGGCCGCGGCCCTCGCCTTCCCGCGCGTCGCGGCGCTCGAGCTGCCGGCGTGGAAGTGCCGGCTGGTCGACCTGGCGGCGAGCGCGCTCCACCGCCCCGGCCTGATCGACGATCTCATCGTCGAGATGTTGCAGGAGGAAGCGCCGGCCGCTGTCGCCTGGCGAGCCGGCCGGCGCTGGGTCGAAGGCCTGGCACCGAGCAGCCTGCCGGCGGCCCCGACGCGCTTCCGCGAGGAGGGCGGCTACCTCCTCACCGGCGGCCTCGGCGGTATGGGGTTGACCTTCGCCCGGGCCCTCGCCTCCCGCTACCGGGCGAGAGTTGCCTTGGTCGCCAGGACGCCCCTGCCGGCGCGCCCTGCCTGGGAAGGCGTCATCGCGGCCGACCCGGGCTCGCCGCTCGCCCGGCAGCTGGCCACCCTGCTGGCGATCGAAGGCGAGGGTGGCCGGGTGCTCACCCTCGCCGCGGACGTCGCTGACGCGGAGCAGCTCGCCCAGGCCGTGGCCACGGCGCGCCAACAGCTCGGCCGCCTCGACGGAGTGGTCCACGCCGCCGGCGTCCCCGGTGGCGGGCTGCTCACCGCGCGCTCGGCGGCGCAAGCCAGCGTCGTGCTCGCTCCCAAGGTCGCCGGCACCGTCGCTCTGGCCCAGGCCCTCGACGGGGAGAAGCTCGATTTCGTCCTCCTCTGCTCGTCGCTCACCGCGAGCCTCGGGGGCGTCGGCCAGCTCGACTACTGCGCCGCCAACCTCTTCCTCGAGGCCTTCGCCGAGACTGCGAGCGCCAGCGGCTCGACCCCGTGGATCGCTGCCGGCTGGGATGGTTGGCGGGACCTCGGCATGCTGGCCAGCGCCGACCTGCCCGCCGAGGTCCGCCAGCTGCGGGCCGCCGAGCTCGCCCGCGGCCTCACCGCCGACGAGGGGGTGGCGGCCCTCGAACGCCTGATCACCCACGGCGGACCACGGGTCGTGCTGTCGGTGAGCGACCTCACCGCGCGCCGGGAAGCGATCCAGGCGCTGTCGCTGGCTTCCTTCCTGAGCAGCGACAACGCGCTGGCGGCGAGCCATGCCCGGCCGGACCTCGACTCGCCGTTCGTTGCCGCGCGCACGCCGGTCGAGCAGGCCCTGGTCGCGCTGTGGAGCGAGCTCCTCGGGGTCGAGGGCATCGGCGTGGAGGACGATTTCTTTGCCCTCGGCGGCCACTCCCTGCTCGCCACCCGCCTGCTCACCCGCGTGCGGGAGCGCTTCGGTGTCGCCCTCGCCCTGCAAGCGCTGATCGAGAGCCCCACCGTCGCCGCCCTGGCCGCCAGGCTGGCCGGCGGCCAGGTGAGCGACCAGGTGAGCGGCCAGGCGAGCCCAGAGCCCGAGCTCACTGCCCTGGTGCCGCAGCCAGACGACCTCCACGAGCCCTTCCCGCTCACCGCCATCCAACGGGCCTACTGGATCGGCAGGGGGGAGGCCTTCGAGCTCGGCAACGTCTCGGCCCACGTGTACCTGGAGCTGGCCGCCGAGCGCCTGCCCCTCGCCACCCTCACCCACGCCTGGCGGCGGCTGATCGCGCGGCATCCGATGCTGCGGGCGATCGTCCTGCCCGACGGCCGCCAGCAGGTGCTCGCGCGAGTCCCTTCCTACACCATCCGCACGGTCGACTTGCGCGGCCTGCCGGAGCCAGAGCGCGAGGCGCGCCTCGCCCACTTCCGGGCCGAGCGCTCACATCACATGCTGGCGAGCGAGCGCTGGCCGCTCTTCGAGATCAGGGCCTGCCTGCTGCCCGTGGGCTACCGGCTGCAGGTGTCGATCGACTTCCTGCTGATCGACGAGTGGAGCATGCAAGTGCTGCTGCGCGAGCTCGCGAGCCTGGTGGTCGAGCCGGCGCGCAAGCTGCCGCCACTCGGCCTCAGCTTCCGCGACTACGTCCTCGCCGAGCGAGAGCTTCATGCCGGCCAGCGCCATGCCCGCGACCTCGCCTACTGGCAGGAGCGCTGCAAAGAGCTGCCACCGCCACCCGACCTGCCCCTGGCGAAAGACCCCTCCGAGGTCAGGGCGCCACGCTTCGTGCGCCACCAGGCATGGCTGCCCGGGGACGTCTGGGGGCAGCTCAAGAGGCGGGCAGCGGAGCTGGCGATCACCCCCTCGGGCCTCCTCCTCGCGGCCTTCGCCGAGGCCCTCGCCGGCTGGTGCCGGAGCCGTCGCTTCCTGCTCAACCTGACGCTCTTCAACCGCCTGCCCTTCCACCCGCAGGTGGGCGAGCTGGTGGGAGACTTCACGCACCTCAGCTTGCTGGCCGTGGAGTGGGAGCGCGGCGACTCCTTCGGCGACCGCGCTCGCCGGCTCCAGGCCCGGCTCTGGCAGGACCTCGAGCACCGCACGGCGAGCGGCGAGCAGGCGTTGCGCCAGCGCGGCGCGGAGGACCGCCGGCGGGCCCTGGCACCGGTGGTCTTCACCAGCACCCTGGGCCTCGCTTCGGAGGTCGACCACGCCGCCGCCTTGAGCACCCTGGGCGAGGTGGTCTACAGCGTCACGCAGACGCCGCAGGTGTGGCTGGACCACGTGGTCCGTGAGCGCGCCGGGGGCCTGGCCTACAACTGGGACGTCGTCGCCGAGCTCTTCCCCACGGGCCTCATCGAGAGCCTGTTCAGCGCCTACGGGGAGCTGCTCCAGCGTCTGGCGAGCGACGGCGCCTGCCTGGCCGAACGCCGGCTGCTCGGCCTGCCGGGGCCCCAACGCGCGAGCCGTGAGCGGGTCAACGCCACGGCCGTGCCGCGGCCCGCGCTGCTCCTCGACCAGCTGGCCCTCCGCCACGCCCCGCGCCAGCCGCAGGCGCCGGCCGTGCTCACCGACCGCCGCTCGCTCAGCCACAGCGAGCTGGCGGCCGAGGCGGCCCATTGGGAGCGCGCCCTGCGGCGCCTCGGGGCCGGTCCCGAGACCCTGGTGGCGGTGGTGATGGAAAAGGGCTGGGAGCAAGCGGTGGCAGTGCTCGCCGTGCTCGGCGCCGGGGCCGCCTACCTGCCGATCGACCCCGCCCTGCCGCGCGAACGGCTCCACCACCTCCTGCGGGTCGGCGAGGCCCGCCTCGCGCTCACCCAGCCCCAGTTCGCGACGGCGCTCGATTGGCCCGCGGCGGTGACGGTGCTCGGCGTCGTCGCCAACCCTGGTGGGGATGACGGCGGCCCCGTCCCGGCAGCGCCGGCGCGGTCCCCCGCCGATCTCGCCTACGTGCTCTTCACCTCTGGCTCGACCGGCGTTCCCAAGGGAGTGATGATCGAGCACCGGGGGGCCGTCAACACCCTCCTCGACCTCGAACGGCGCTTCGCCATCGGGCCGGACGACCGCGTCCTCGCCCTCTCCGCGCTCTCCTTCGACCTCTCGGTCTACGACCTCTTCGGCCTGCCAGCGGCGGGGGGTGCGGTGGTGATCCCCGCTGCCGGCTGCGAGCGGGACCCCGAGCATTGGTGGGAGCAGTGCGAACGCTACGGCGTGACGGTGTGGAACACGGTGCCGGCCCTGATGGAGATGCTGGTCACCGACCTCGAGAGCCGGCGCCGCCGGCTGCCGGCGGGCCTGCGCCTGGTACTGCTCTCGGGAGACTGGATCCCCCTCGGCCTCCCCGACCGCATCCGCCGGCTGCGCGACGGCGTCGCGGTGATCAGCCTGGGAGGAGCGACCGAGGCGTCGATCTGGTCCATCCTCTACCCGATCGGTGAGGTGGCGCCGGAGTGGAAGAGCATCCCCTACGGCCGGCCGATGGAGAACCAGGGTTTCCAGGTGGTGGACGCCGATGGCGAGCCCTGCCCGGATTGGGTGCCGGGCGAGCTCTTGATCAGCGGCCTGGGGGTCGCCCGCGGCTACTGGCGAGACGAGGCGCGCACCGCCGCGAGCTTCCCGCGGAGCGCGGACGGCGGGCGGCTCTACCGCACCGGCGACCTCGGCCGCTACTGGCCCGACGGCACCCTCGAGTTTCTCGGTCGCGAGGACTCGCAGGTCAAGGTCCGCGGCCATCGCATCGAGCTGGGAGAGATCGAGGCCACGCTGGCCAGCCACCCGGCGGTGCGCGAGGCGGTGGCCACCGCCCACGGGCCGGCGCGCGGCGACCGCTCCCTGGTGGCCTATTGGGTGCCGGCTGGCGGCGCGGCGGCCAGCGAGCCGGAGCTCCTCGCCTTCCTCGCCAGCCGCCTCCCCGAGTACATGCTGCCCCGCCGGGTGCTGCCCCTCGCGCAGCTGCCGCTGACCGCCAACGGCAAGCTCGACCGCAAGGCCTTGCCGCCGCCGGAGGCACCGGCCACGCCGGGCCGCCGGGGCGAGCCGCCACGCCCGGGCCGCGAGGAAGACCTCGCACGCCTGTGGCGCGAGCTGGTCCCGGGGTCGAACCCGGCGCGGGACGACGATTTCTTCGCCGCCGGGGGCGACTCGCTGCTGGCCACCCGCCTGGTCTCGCGGCTGCGCGAGGAGCTGCGGTTGGAAGTGCCCCTGCGCGCCTTCTTCGACACGCCGACGGTCGCCGGGCTGGCCGCCGCTGTGGCCGCACGGGCGAGCAGCTCCGGCGAGGCGAGCGACCCTTGGGCGGCCCCCATCCCGAGGGTGGCGCGCGGCACCGGGTTGGCTGCCTCGTTCTCCCAGGAGCGGTTGTGGTTCCTCGATCGCCTGAGCAGCGGCGACAGCAGCTACCACATCGGGGCCGTCTTCCGGCTCAGCGGCCGGCTCGACGTGGGCCGCCTGACGGCCGCGCTCGCCAAGGTGGTGGCGCGCCACGAGGCCCTGCGGACCACACTGCGTGACGACGGCCGGCGGCTGCTGCAATGGGTCGCGGCGAGCGCCGCTTGCCGCGTGCCGGTGCTCGACCTCGGCGGCCTGCCGCTCGCCGCCCAGGCGGCGAGCGCTCAACGCGCGAGCAGCGCCGCGGTCGACCGGCCGTTCGACCTCGGTCGCCTGCCCCTGCTGCGCTGCTGCCTGCTGCGCCTCGGCGCCGAGCTCCACCGGGTGGTGCTGGTGATCCACCACAGCATCGCCGACGGCTGGTCGATGGGCGTCCTGGTGCGCGAGATCAGCGAGCTCTACCGGGCCGCGGCCGAGAAGCGCCGCCCGGACCTCCCGCCGCTGCCGATCCAGTACGCCGACTTCGCGGCCTGGGAACGCCGCTGGCTGGCGAGCCCGGCGGCGGGGGCCGAGCTCGCGCACTGGCGCGAGGTGTTGCGCCCGCCGCGGGCGAGCCTCGAGCTGCCCAGCGACCGGCCGCGACCCGCGGTACTGAGCAGCTCCGGTGCCTACCGCTACTTCGTGCTCGATGCCGCCTTGCGACGCGACCTCGAAGCGGTCGCCCAGCAGCATGGCATGACTGAGTTCATGGTCCTCCTCACCGGCTTCAAGCTGCTGCTCGCCGCCCATACCGGCGTGCACGATCTGCTGGTCGGGACGCCGATCGCCCACCGCAACCGGCGCGAGACCGAGGGCCTGGTCGGGCCCTTCCTCAACACCGTGGTGCTGCGCACCGACTTGCCGCGCGGCCTCTCCTTGGCCGACGCCCTGCGCCGCGTGCGGGCCACGGCGGTCGCCGCCTACGCGCACCAAGACCTGCCCTTCGAGAAGCTGGTGGAGGACCTGGCAGGCGAGCGCGACCTCGCCCGCTCCCCCCTCTTCCAGGTCCTCTTCCAGCTGCAGGAGATCCCGCTCGAAGAGCTCGTGCTGCCGGGCCTGGTCTGCGAGCCCGAAGAGCTATTGCAGCGGACCGCCATCCTCGACCTCTCGGTGGGCCTGCGCGAGGCCGGGGCCCAGCTGATGGGCTTCTGCCGCTACAGCACCGACCTCTTCGACGCCACCACCATCGAACGCCTCCTCGCCCACTACCAGCGCCTGCTGCGAGCGCTGGCCGCGGGCGGTCTCGGCACCGTCGCCGACGTGGACCGCGCGCTTCTCTCCGCCGCCGAGCGGCAGCAATTGCTGAGCGAGTGGCAGGACACCGCCGCGGCCGTGGCGCTGCCGCCGACACTGAGCGCCGGCCTGGCCCGCGCCGAGCGGCAGCACGCCGAGGCGATCGCCGTCTGCGACCGCGAGGAGCAGCTGAGCTACCGCGAGCTCGCGCGCCGTGCCGCCTGGCCGGCGGCCGGCGCGGGGGCGCCGGCGGGCCGCCCCGGCGGGCGGCCCCCCCCCCCCCGCGCGCGGCGGGGGGGGGGGGGGGGGGGGGGGGGGGGCCCCCCCCCGCCGCGGCGCCGGCCGCGGATCGATCGTCGGCATCGCCATCGACCGCTCGGTGGACCTGGAGGTCGCCCTGGTCGCCGTCCTCGCTGCCGGCGCCGCCTACCTGCCTCTCGACAGCGAGCTTCCTGACGAGCGCCTCGCCTTCATGGCGCAAGACGCCCAGCTCGGCGTGGTGCTGAGCGACGGCCGTCGCCCGCTCGCGGTACCGGCCCTCGCCGCCCTCGCGCTGGCGCTGCCGGCCGCGGGAGAGTGGCCGGCCGGGGAGGCCGCCCCGGGGCCGGCACCGGTGGGCCCCGACGACCTCGCCTATGTCCTCTACACCTCGGGCTCGACCGGCCGGCCCAAGGGCGTGATGGTGGCCCACGGCGCCATCGTCAACCGCCTGGCCTGGATGCAGGCCGCCTACCCGTTGGGGCCGGACGACGTCGTGCTGCAGAAGACGCCGGCGAGCTTCGACGTCTCGGTGTGGGAGCTGTTCTGGCCCCTGCTGGTTGGCGCCCGCCTGGTGATGGCAGAGCCGGGAGGTCACCGCGACAGTGCCTACCTGCTCGACGTGCTCGCGCGCGAGGCGATCACCACGCTGCACTTCGTGCCCTCAATGCTGCAGGTCTTTCTCGCGCAGCCGGGGCTCGAAGCGGTGCGGCCGCAGCGGCTCTTCGCGAGCGGCGAGGCCCTCGGCAGCGAGCTCGCACGGCGCTGCCTGGCGCTCCTGCCGGAAAGCGAGCTGCACAACCTGTACGGCCCCACGGAGGCGGCGGTCGATGTGTCGTTCTGGGCCGTCCGCGCCGCCAGCCTGGGCGGGACGGTGCCGATCGGGCGGCCGATCAGCAACCTCTGCCTGCTGCTGGCGAGCCCGCACGAGGCCGCTTCCGGCGGCCCTGCCCCACTCGGCGTGGCCGCGGAGCTGCTGATCGGTGGCCACGGGCTCGCCCGTGGCTACCTGCACCGGCCCGGGCTCACCGCCCGCTGCTTCGTCCCCGACGGCCTCTCGAGCCAGCCGGGCGCCCGCCTCTACCGCACCGGCGATCTCGCCCGTTGGCGCCCAGACGGCAACCTCGAGTTCCTCGGCCGCCTGGACTTCCAGGTCAAGGTCCGGGGCCTGCGCATCGAGCTGGGGGAGATCGAGGCCGCTCTCGCCGCCCAGCCCACGGTGCGCGAGGCGGTGGTCGTCGCCCGCCCCGGGGCCGCCGGTGACCCCCAACTCGTGGCCTATCTCACGGCGGACGGCCCGGCACCGGCACCGGAAGTGCTCCAGCGCGGTCTCGAGGCCCGCCTCCCCGCCTACATGGTGCCGGCGTTCTTCGTCATCCTGGAGACCTTCCCGCTCACGCCCAGCGGCAAGGTGGACCGCCGCGCCCTACCGGCCCCGGCGGTGGCAGCGGCGCTGCCCTCCGGCGGTCGCCGGGCGCCGTCCAGGCCGCTCGAGAGGCGGATCGCCGAGGCCTGGCGCGAAGTGCTCGGGGACCGCGAGCTCGCCGTCGATGACAACTTCTTCCGCCTCGGCGGCAACTCGATCACCGCCGCCTTGTTCATCAACCGGCTGCAAGAGCAGCTGGGCGAGATCCTGCACGTGGTGGCGGCCTTCGACAGCCCCACCATCGCGGAGCTGGCGGCCTATCTCGAACGGGACTATCCCTCGGCGGTGGCTCGCCTGCTGGGCCGCGAGCCGGCGGCAGAGCCGGCCGTCGGCGCCACGCGGCGGGTCAGCCCGGCGGACCGCCGCGAGCTGGCCTCCTGGGTGGCCACCCTGCGCCCGGCCCCCTGCCCACCGCCCGCTCCCCGCAACCGGCCGGCGGTCTTCGTCCTCTCGCCGCCACGCTCGGGCTCGACCCTCCTGCGCGTGCTCCTCGCCGGGCATTCGCATCTGTTCGCGCCCCCCGAGCTCGAGCTGCTCACCTTCAACGACCTGGGCAGCCGCGCCGCCGCCTTCACCGGCCGCAATCGCTTCTGGCTGGAGGGCCTGCAGCGCGCGGTGATGGCCCTCTGGGAGATCTCCGGCGAGGCGGCCGCCGAGCTGCTCACGGATTGGGAGCAGGCCGGGCTGCCCACCGCCGAGATGTACCGATTGATGCAGGCCCGCCTGCGCGGCCGGACCTTGGTCGACAAGACGCCGTCCTACGCCCTCGACACGGCCGTCTTGGAGCGCGCCGAGACATGGTTCGAGGCGCCGCTCTACCTACATCTGCGGCGCCACCCCTACGGCATGATCCGCTCCTTCACCGAGGCCCACCTGGAGCAGGTCTTCTTCCGCGCCGAGCACGGCTTCGACCGTCGCTCCCTCGCCGAGCTGGTGTGGACGGCCTCGCATAGCAATATCAGCGACTTCCTCGCCGGGGTGCCGGCCGAGCGCCAGCTCGAGGTGGCCTTCGAGGACCTGGTGACGACGCCACGCCGCGAGCTCGAGCGGATCTGCGCCTTCCTCGGTCTCGAGCTCGAGCCGGCGATGCTCGAGCCCTACGGCAAACCCTCCGCCCGCATGACCGACGGTCCGCACGCCGCCTCGCGCATGCTGGGGGACGTCAAGTTCCACCAGCACGGGCGGATCGAGCCGAGCGTGGCCGCGGCCTGGCAGCAGGAGTCTGAGCTGCCACCCCTCGGGGCCGAGACCGTGCAGATGGCGGCGCGGCTCGGCTACGAGCTGCCGGACGAGACGGACGACCGGCCGCGAGCGACGGCGGCGAGCGGGCCGCAGCCGCTGTCGTTCTCCCAGGAACGGCTCTGGGTGCTCGACCAGATCGAGCCGCAGAACCCGGCCTACAACCTGCCTCTCGTGCTGCGTCTGCGAGGAGAGCTGCGGGCGGCCGCCCTGGCTGGCGCCCTCCGCCTGGTGGTGGAGCGGCAGCCCGCCCTGCGCACCCGCTTCCTGGCGACCGCCGACGGACCTCGCCAGGAGCTCGTCGAGGAGGCCGGCGCCCTTCCCGCGGTGGTCGATCTCTCGGGGCTGCCCGCCGCCGAGGCCACCGCGCGGGGCCAGGAGCTGGCTGCTCACGAAGCGCTGGCGCCCTTCGACCTCACGCGCGCCCCCCTGCTGCGCCTGCGGCTGTGGCGCCTTGCCGAGACGGAGCATTGGGCCCTCCTCACCGTCCATCACATCGTCACCGACGGCTGGTCGATGACGGTGCTCCTGCGCGAGGTGTCGGCCGCCTACAGCGCCATCGTCGGCGGCGGCGAGCCGTCCCTGCCGCCGCTTGCCTTGCGCTACCTCGACTACGCCCTCTGGCAGCGCCGTCGCCTCAGCCGCGAGGCCCTCGCCGCGCGCCTGCGGCCCTGGCGCGAGCGCCTCGCGGGCCTCGAGCCGCTCGCCCTGCCGACCGACCGCCCGCGGCCGACCCGGCGCAGCCATCGGGGTGGGGTGGTGCCGGTGCGCTTCGCAGCCTCTCTCGCCGAGCGCGCTCGGGCCCGCGCCCGCGAGGACGGGGGAACCCTCTTCCAGGTCCTCCTCACCGGCTTTGCCACGCTGCTCAGCCGCCTCGCCGGTCGCGGCGACCTCACGGTCGGCACACCGGTCGCCAACCGCCACCTGCGCGAGATCGAAGGGGTGATCGGCTTCTTCGTCAACACCCTGGTGCTGCGGCTCGACCTCGACGGCCCCCGCAGCTTCACCGCCGCCCTCGGGCGGGTGCGCGAAGCGACGCGGGCCGCCTTCGCCGACCCCGAGCTGCCATTCGAGAAGCTGGTCGAGGAGCTGGCCCCCGAGCGCGACCTCGCCGCGACGCCGCTCTTCCAGGTGATGCTCGCGCTGCAGAACGCGCCGAGCGAGCCGCTCGCGCTGCCCGCCCTCGCGGCCGAAGTGCTCGCCCTGCGCCGCCGGGCAGCCAAGTTCGACCTCAGCCTGCTGCTCAGCGAAGGCCCCGGCGGTGAGCTCGAGGGCGATCTCGAATACGCCGCCGACCTCTTCGATGCCACCACCGCGACGCGCTGGGTGGCGAGCCTCGAACGCCTGCTCACCGCCGCTCTTGCCGACCCCGCAAGCCAGCTGGGGCGGCTGCCGCTGCTGTCGCCGCCGGAGGCGCATCAGCTGGTGTGGGAGGAGCACGCAGGGCCGCGGCTCGGGGAACCCGGGAACCAGCTGCACAGCGCCTTCTTCGTTCAGGCCGCGAACGGCCCCGATCGGCTCGCCGTGGTCACCGCCGGCGAGGCCCTCAGCTACGGCGAGCTGGCCGCCCGGGCCCGCCGCCAGGCGGCGGAGCTGTGGACCCGGGGGGCTGGCCCGGAAGCCACGGTAGGAGTGTTGCTGCCGCGCGACGCCGAGCTTGCCGTCGCCCTCCTCGGCGTCCTCGCCGCCGGCGCCGCCTACGTTCCCCTCGACCCTGCCTACCCGGCGGAGCGCCTGCGCTTCATGCTGGACGACGCCGCCGTGTCGAGCCTCCTCTCGTCGCCCGCGCTCGCCGCCTCACGGCTGGGGGAGCTGCCGGCGGAGCTCCCGGTCGGCACTCCCGTCGGGCGCGGCGCCGGCAGCCCGGCCGAGCCTTTGCCGGCGGCAGACGAGCACCATCTCGCCTACTTGATCTACACCTCGGGCTCGACCGGCCGGCCCAAGGGCGTGGCGATCGAGCATGCCAGCGCCACGGCGATGGTGAGCTGGGCGCTCGGCGCCTTCGCTCCCGACGAGCTCGCCCGCACGGTGGCAGCGACTTCGACCTGCTTCGACCTGTCGGTTTTCGAGCTCTTCGTTCCGTGGAGCGCCGGTGCCTGTGTGCTCCTGGTACCGGACGCGCTCGCCCTGGCTCAGGAACCGGCAGCGGCGGCGGCAACCCTGGTGAACACCGTTCCGTCCGCCCTCGGCGAGCTGCTGCGGCTGGGACCGCCGCTGGCGAACCTGCGCGGCGTGAACCTCGCCGGCGAGCCCTTGCCGCGCCAGCTGGTCGACCGCATCGCGGCCGGCACTCGCGCTGGCTGGGTGCGCAACCTCTACGGCCCTTCGGAGGACACGACCTATTCCACCTGGGTCAACCTCACGCCCGCAAGCTCACCCGCGACGCGCCCGGTGACCATCGGCAGGCCCCTCGCCGGCACCACGGGCCACGTCCTCGACGCCGGCGGCGAGCTCGCCCCGCGAGGCGTCCCGGGAGAGCTCCATCTCGGCGGGGCCGGCCTCGCCCGCGGCTACTTCCGCCGCCCGGCGCGCACGGCGGCGAGCTTCGTTCCCGACCGTTTCGCTGCCGCTCCGGGCGCCCGCCTCTACCGCACCGGCGACCTCGTGCAACGGCTGGCTGACGGCGAGCTGCTCTTCCTCGGCCGCCTCGACGATCAGGTGAAGGTGCGCGGCTATCGCATCGAGCTGGGCGAGATCGAAAGTGCGCTGCGCCAGCAACCGGGGGTCCGCGAGGCGGTCGTGGTCGCCCCCCCGGGCGCCACCGGCGCCCGTGAGCTGGTGGCCTACGTGGCGGCCGCGGACCCGCCCCCCGCCGTCCAGGTGCTGCGCGACGCCCTGGCCGCACGGCTGCCGGCGTTCATGGTGCCGCGCGAGCTGGTCTTGCTGGCCGAGCTGCCCCGCACGGCGAGCGGCAAGCTCGACCGCCGCCGCCTGCCGGCGCCGGGCCCCGCCGCCGGCCCGGCGAGCGGTGATCAGCCCCGGGGGGTCGAGGAGGAGCTCCTCGGCGGCATCCTCGCCGAGGTGCTGGGGCGCCCGCAGGTCGGCCGGGACGACGACTTCTTCGCTCTCGGCGGCTACTCGCTCCTCGCCGTGCGGGTGGTGGCGCGCGCCCGCGAGGTGTTCGGCTGCGAGCTGCCAGTGCGCTCGCTGTTCGAACGGCCGACCCTCGCTGGGCTGGCCCAGCTGCTCGCCGAGCAGCGGCGCGGCGGCGGCACCAGCGCGGCCGGGCCGGCGCCACTGCTGCCGGCGACCCAGGCGGAGGAGTGGCAGCCCCTCTCCTTCGCCCAGGAGCGCATGCACTTCCTGCAGTCCCTTCACCCCGAGACCCGCGCCTTCAACATGGCGGGGCTGCTCAGCCTGGAGGGCCACCTCGAGGTCGCCGCCCTCACCCGTGGCCTGGAACACGCCGTGGCTCGCCAGGCGGCGCTGCGCACCGCCTTCATGCTGCGGGCGGGGGAGCTGCGGCAGCGCGCGCTGCCGCCAGCGCCCTTGTCCCTGCCCGTCGTCGAGCTGTCGTCTCTGGCTGCCGCCCACCGCGGTGCGGTGGGCCGTCAGCTCGCCCGCGAGGCGGCGAACCGGCCGTTTGCGCTCGCCTCCGGGCGCCTGCTCGGCGCCACCCTGCTGCGGCTCGACGAGCACCAGCACCAGCTCGCGCTGAGCGTCCACCACATCGCCTTCGACGGGGCCTCGCGCGCCGTCCTGCTGGGCGAAGTGGCCGCTGCCTACGCGGCCTTCGCCGCCGGCGGCGCGCCCGCCCTGCCAGCGCTTCCGATCTCCTTCGCCGACTACTCGACCTGGCAGCGCAACCGCGAGCACGACGGCAGCTTCGCTCCGGCGCTGGCCTACTGGCGGCAGGCCCTGGCGGACGCCCCGGCGCCCCTGACGCTTCCCGGCCGGCGGCAGCCGAACGGCCCACCCCGGCACCTCGCCTGCGTGCACCCGCTGGCGCTCGGCGAGGCGCTGACCGCCGGCCTCGAAGCGCTCTGCCGCGACGCCGGAGTGACCCTCTTCATGGGCCTCCTCGCCGGCCTCGACACACTGCTCTCCCTGACCACCGGCGAGGTCGATCTCGTCGTCGGGGCCAACTTCGCCTGCCGTTCGCAGACTGCGGTCGAGGGGCTGGTCGGACCGCTGGTCAACACCCTTCCCCTGCGGGTCGACCTGGGCGGTGAGCCGACCTTCCGCGAGCTCTTGGGGCGAGTGCGTGAGGCCACCCTGGCGGCCGTCCATCACCAGGACCTGCCCTATGAGCTGCTGCCCGCGGCCGGCAGCCGAGGAGAGCGGCCCGAGCTGCCCTTCCGCGTCATGCTGGCCTTCGAGCGGACGGCCGACGAGGCACCTGCCCTCCCCGGCCTGCGACTGCGCTTCACCCAGCTGCCGCCGCAGAGCCCGACTTTCGAGCTGTTGCTCGCCCTCCACCTCGAGGACGGCCAGATCACCGGCGCACTGATTCACGACCAGGACCACTACGAACCAGCGGCGATGGCTCGCCTCGGCGAGCGCTTCACCGCCTTGCTGGCCGCCTTGGTGGCGGCCCCCGACGCGCCGGTAAGCGCGGCTTCCTGGGCTGACGAGCAGACGGCCGCCGAGCTGGCCGCGAGCTTCAACTTCGCTTCTTAGGGACACCATGGACTTCGGGATCATGTTCTTCGCCAGCACCGAGCCGAGCCTCGAAGGAGGGCGCTATCAGCTCCTTCAAGAGGTGGCACGGCTTGCCGACCACCACGGCTTCTCCAGCCTGTGGACGCCGGAGCGGCACTTCCATCGCTTCGGCGGCCTGTTCCCCAACCCGGCGGTGGTGAGCGCCGCCCTCGCTGTGCTGACCCAGCGAGTGCAGCTGCGGGCCGGCAGCCTGGTCTCGCCGCTCCACGACAGCGTGCGGATCGCCGAGGACTGGGCGGTGGTCGACAACCTGTCGAACGGCCGTGTCGGCATCTCATTCGGCTGCGGCTGGAACCTCGACGACTTCATCTTCTTTCCCGAGCGCTACGCCGAGCGCCAGGCGGTGATGTACCGGCAGATCGACGAGGTGCGCACCCTCTGGCGGGGCGGCGCGCTCAGCCGGCCGACGAGCACCGGCCAGTCCTTTGCCGTCGAGATCCAGCCCCGCCCCGTGCAGGCGGAGCTGCCGGTGTGGGTGACCTCCTCCGGGCACCCCGACACCTTCACCGCCGCCGGCCGGGTGGGAGCGAACCTGCTCACCCATCTGATCGGCCAGGACGTCGAGCAGCTGGCCGGCAAGATCTCGCTCTACCGCCAGGCCCGCGCCGCAGCTGGCCACGAGCCGGCGAGCGGCATCGTCACCCTGATGCTCCACACCTTCGTCGGCCGCGACCTGGCGACCGTCGAGGCGCAGGTGCGCCAGCCCATGCGCGAGTATCTGCGCTCGGCGATCAGCCTCGAGCAGATGGCCTCCGAGAGCGGCGGGGCGATCAGCGGCGGCCACCGGATCGCCGCGCACGAGATCCCACCCGCGATGGTCGAGGAGCTGCTCGACCTCACCTTCCGCCGCTACTTCGCCACCGCCTCCCTGCTCGGCACCCCCGCGAGCCTCAAGCCGCGGTTGTGGCAGCTGGCGGAGATCGGCGTCGACGAGATCGCCTGCCTGATCGACTTCCACCCGGACGCCGCGGCCGTGCTCGCCAGCCTGGAGGTGCTCGCCGGGCTGGTGCGGGAGCTCTCTACCGAGCGGCTAGAGCAGGCGGCGGCAGGCTCGCTGGCCAGCTTTCTGGATGACCTCGAATGAGCCCGTCACGCCCCCTCGGACCGAGAGAGGCAGCGCGCTGATGTGCGGCATCGCCGGCGTGGTAAGCCTGGACGGCAGGCAGGCCGTGGACCCTCGAGCGGTAGCGGCGATGACCGCAACCCTCACCCACCGCGGGCCGGACGCGGCCGGGCAGTACGTCACCCCGGAGGTCGGCCTCGGCATGCGCCGCCTGCGGATCATCGACCTCGCGACCGGCGACCAGCCGCTGTTCAACGAGGACCACAGCCTGGCCCTGGTGTGCAATGGCGAGATCTTCAACTACCGCGAGCTGCGCTCCCGGCTCGTCGCCAGGGGGCATCGCTTCACGAGCCAAACCGACGTCGAGGTGGTGCTCCACCTCTACGAGGAGCTCGGCGATCGCCTCGTCGAGGAGCTCAACGGCCAGTTCGCCTTCGCTCTCTACGACCGCAGCCGGCGGCGGGTGCTGTTCGCCCGCGACCCGTTCGGGGTCAACCCGCTGCACTACGCCGTGGCCGCGGGCCAGCTGCTCTTCGGCTCCGAGATCAAGGCCATCCTCGCCCACCCGGCGGCGCCGCGCGGCGTCGACCTCGTCGGGCTCGACCAGGTGCTGTCCTTCCCCGGGACGGTAAGCCCGCGGACGGTGTTCGCGGGGGTCTCGAGCCTGCCGCCGGGGCATCGGCTGATCGTCGAAGGGGGCGAGCTGCGCTGCGAGAAGTACTGGGACCTCGACTACCCGCCGGCCGGCCCCGCCGACGCCGCGACCGACCCGGCGGCGGAGGCGGCGGCGGTCGAGGAGCTCCGCGAAGTGCTGCGGCGCAGCGTCGAGCGCCGCCTGCTCGCCGATGTGCCGTTGGGTTTCTACCTCAGCGGCGGGCTCGACTCGACGCTGGTCGCCAGCCTCGCCCGCGGCCTGTCGAGCGAAGACCGGAAGTCCTTCTCGATCGGCTTCGCTGATCCCGAGATCGACGAGTCCGCCTTCCAGCAGCTGGCGGCCCGCGCCCTCGGCACCACGCACCACGCCATCGCGATCGACGACGAGTCGATCCTGGCCCGGCTGCGGCAGATGGTCTGGCACTGCGAGAGCCCCGTCAAGGAGACCTTCAACACCTGCGCCCTAGCCCTCGCCGAGGCCGCCCGCGCCGCCGGGGTCACCGTGGTCCTCGCCGGTGAAGGTGCCGACGAGCTGTTCGGCGGCTACCCCGGCTACCGCTTCGACGCCCGCGGCGCGACGGCGAGTGACGCGGGCGACCCCGTGGAAGCAGCCCTCGAGGCCGAGCTGCGCGAACGCCTGTGGGGGGACCGCGACCTCTTCTACGAGAAGAACCAGATCGCCTTGCGCGAGGTCAAGCAGGCGCTCTACTCGCCGGCCGTGCGCGAGCGCTTCGACGAGACCGATTGCCTCAACTACCCGCTCGTCGACCGCAGCCAGCTGGCCGGCCGCCACGTGCTGCATCAGCGGTCGTTTCTCGACTTCAAGCTGCGGCTCGCCGACCACCTGCTCTCCGAGCACGGCGACCGCATGGCGATGGCGCAGTCCATCGAGGCGCGCTACCCCTTCCTCGACGTCGAGGTGGTGGCGCTGGCGCGGCGGCTGCCGCCTGGGCTCAAGGTCAACGGCCTGGTGGACAAGCACGTGGTGCGGCGAGCCGCCGAGGGCCTGGTCCCGGAGCGGGTCCTGAGGCGCGAGAAGCACGGCTTCCGTGCCCCTGGGCTCGCGCAGCTGCTGCGCCGCGGCACGCCGTGGGTCGAGGAGCTGCTCTCACCGGCCTGCACCCGGCACTGGGGGTTCTTCTCCCCGGAAGTGGTCAGCCACCTGCGCCAGCGCTACGCCGAGCCGGGCTTTCGTCTGCATCCGCACCTGGAAACCGACCTGCTGATGATCGTCCTGACCTTCCACCTGCTTTGTGAGCAGTTCGCTCTGCCGCCCCTTTCGTAGAGCGACGACGAGGAGCCGCGATGAACAAGCCCATCCATGCTCTGGTGCGCGAGGCCGCCGAGCGCTTCGCCACCGCCCCGGCGGTCGACTGCGAGGGGAGGCTCACCACCTATGCGCAGCTCGCCGCCCGTCGCGACGCCATTGCCCGCGAGCTGCTGGCGGCCGAGGTCGCCGCCGAGGAGCCGGTGATCATCCTGACCACCGACACCGCCGACCTGATCGCCGGCATCCTGGCCGTGCTCGAGGTGGGTGGAGCGTTCGTCCCCCTCGATCCCGAGTTCCCCACCGGCCGCCTCGAGGCCATCACCGCCACCCTCTCGCCGCGCCTGTGGCTGCTCTGCCCGGACCTCGCGAGCCGCCTGGAAAGCCAGGCCGGCGAGCCCGGGAGTCGAGGGCGGGTGATCCGCCTCGAAAGCGAGCTGCCGAGCGCCGGTACGCCGTCCGGCGCTCACCTGCCGGTCGAGCGCGACCCGGACGGGCTCTGCTACGTCTACTTCACCTCGGGCACCACCTCCCAGCCGAAGGCGATCGGCGGCCGCTTGAAGGCGATCGATCACTTCATCCGCTGGGAGACGGCGGCCTTCGAGCTCGGCGAAGGGGTGCGGGTGAGCCACCTCACGTCACCGGCCTTCGATGCCTCGCTGCGCGACTTCTTCGTGCCGCTCACGGTGGGCGGCACGGTCTGCGCGCCGGTCGAGCGGGACACGCTGCTCGACGCCTACCGGCTGGTGGCCTGGCTGGAGAGCGCCGGCGTCGAGCTGGTGCACACCACCCCCACGCTCTTTCGCTCGTTGCTGCTCGCCGACCCCGCCCCGACGGCGCTCGCCGCGCTGCGCCATGTGCTGCTCGCCGGCGAGCCCCTACAACCGGCTGACGTGCGCCGCTGGGTCGAACGGTTCGGCTCGCGCATCGCTCTCACGAACCTCTACGGCCCCAGCGAGACGACGATGGTGAAGTTCTCCTACCGCGTGGGGCCACAGGATGGCGAGGGCTCGTCGATCCCGGTGGGCGAGCCGATGCCGGGAGCGCGCGCCATCGTCGTCGACGACCACGGGCGGCCCTGTCCGCCGGGCAAGCTGGGGGAGATCTGGATCCGCACCGCCTATCGCTCGTTGGGCTACCTCGGTCAACCGGAGCTGACCCGCGCCGTGTTCATCGACAACCCCTTCAGCAACCAGCCGGGGGACATCGTCTACCGCACTGGTGACCTCGGGCGCGTGCGCGAGGACGGTCTCTTCGAGGTCGTCGGGCGGCGGGACCAGCAGGTCAAGGTCCGCGGCGTGCGCCTCGAGCTGGGGCCGATCGAGTCCCTGCTCGCGGCCCATCCGGCGGTCAACGAGGCGGTGGTGGTCGCCCGCACCGACAGCGAGGGGGACAGCTTCCTCTGTGCCTACGTGGCGCTCGCCGAGGCGGTGGACCCGGAGACGCTCCGCGCCCACCTGGCCTCCCAGCTGCCCAATCCGATGATCCCCTCCCTCTTCCTCGTCCTGCCAGCCCTGCCGCGCACCCTCACCGGCAAGGTCGACCGCCGCGCCCTGCCAGACCCGCGGCTCTCCGAGCGGATGGGCGCCGAGCACGTGGCGCCCCAGAGCCCGGTCGAGATTCAGCTGGCGGCCCTTTGGTCCGAGCTGTTGGGGATCGCGAGGATCGGCCTCAAGGACAGCTTCTTCCGCCTCGGCGGCCATTCCCTGCTCGCCACCCTGCTGCTCTCCCGCGTCCGCTCTACGTTTGGCATCGAGCTGCCGTTGGCCGAGCTGTTCGCCAGGCCGACCCTGGAAGAGGTGGCGCTGGCGATCAGCCAACGGCAGCTGGAGGAAGAGTCGGCCACCGACCTCGCCGCCCTGCTCGCCGAGGTGGAGGCCGAAACCGGCAGCGAGCAGGCGACGCCAGGCCCCCTCGCGACGGCGACGGCGCCCCTGCCCGAAAGCGCCCGATGAGCTCACCGCCTCTCGACCTCGCCCGCCTCAGCCCGGCGCAGCGGGCCGCGCTCGAGCGGGCGCTCGCCCGCCGGCGCCAAGCGCGTCCGGCGATGGCGGAGCGGATCCCCCAGCTGGCCCCCGAGGCCGAGGCACCCCTGTCGTTCGCGCAGCGGCGGCTGTGGTTCCTCGAACAGCTCGCCCCCGGCCGGACCGGCTACCACCTGGGCGAGGTGGTGCGCTGGCGGGGCCCGCTGTCGGTGGCGGCGCTGGCCGCGAGCCTCGCCGCGGTCACCGCCCGCCACCAGGTGCTGCGCACGGTCTACCCCTCCCGCCGCGGCGAGCCCTGGCAGCAGCTGGCGACCGCAGGCCGCGAGCCACGGGTGGTGGTCGACCTGAGCACCCTCGGGGGACCGGTGGCCGACCTCCTGGTGACCACGCTGCTGCGCTCCTTCCTCGCCCGCGGCTTCGCGATCGAGCGCGAGGCCCCGCTGCGAACCGCCCTGTTCCGACTCGGCCACGACGACCACGTGAGCGTGCTCGCGGCCCACCACATAGCGGCCGATGCCTGGTCGATGGCCATCCTGCTGCGCGAGGTGGCGGCCCTCTATCCGCGCCTCCAGGCCGGCGATCCGGCGGCGGCGAGCGCGCTTCCCCTGCCGGAGCTCCAGTATCGCGACTTCGCGGCCTGGCAGCAGGGTTGGCTCGCCGGGGCCAACCTGGAGCATGAGCTGGCCTTCTGGCGCCAGCGCCTCACGCCGCCCCCCGAGCCGCTCGAGCTACCGGTCGACCGGCCGCGGCTGGCCGTGCCGCAGACTGGCTGTCAGCGCGAGCACCTCAGCTTGGGCCCGGACCAAACGGCAGCCCTGCGCAGCCTCGCCGAGCACAGCGGCGCCACCCTGTTCATGGTCCTGGCCGCTGGCTTCGCGGCGCTCCTCCACCGCCTCACCGGCAGGCGAGACCTCGCGATCGGCTTCCCGGTCGCCAACCGGCGGCGCCAGGAGCTCGAAGGCCTGATCGGCTGCTTCGTCAACAACCTGGTGCTGCGCTCCCGGCCCGACGCCCGGCAGAGCTTCGCAGACCTGCTCGCCGAGGTCCGCGCCGAGACCCTCGCTGCCTACGACCACCAGGACCTGCCCTTCGAACGCCTGGTCGAGGCGCTGGGGGTCGAGCGCGACCTGGCGAGCCACCCCCTCTTCCAGGTGATGGTGGTGCTGCAGAACATCCCGCGGCCGGCCCTCGATCTTGGCGCGCTGCGCCTGGAGCCGTTCGCCTTCTCGGTCGCCGACAGCCCGCTCGAGCTGGTGCTCGTGGCGACCGAATGGGAGGGCGGGCTAAGCGTCTATGCGCAGTACAGAAGCGGCCTCTTCGACGCCACCACGGTGCGCCGCCTGCTCGGCCACTGGTGCCGGTTGCTGGTCGGGGCGTGCGCCGCTCCGGCCAGCGCGCTCGAGGCCCTGCCCTGGCTGACGCCGCCCGAGCTCCATCAGCTGCGGCTCGCCTGGAACGACTCCGCCACGACCTACAACGAGCGGGACTTCCTCCACCGCCGCTTCCAGCAGTGGGCCACCTCGGCGCCGGCGGCCGTCGCGGTCAGCGCCGAAGGCCTGGCGGTGAGCTACGGCGAGCTGCAACGCCGGGCCCAGGCGTTGGCCGCCGCCCTCGCCGGCGATGGCGTCGGCCCCGAAGTCCCGGTGGGCGTCTGCCTCGAGCGCGGGCCCGAGCTGGCGCTGGCGTTCCTCGCCACCCTCGGCGCCGGTGGGGCCTACCTGCCCCTCGACCCCGGGCTGCCCGAGGGTCGGCTGGCGGCGATCGTCGCCGATGCCCGACCGGCGGTGATCCTCACCTCCGCAAGCCACCGCCGCCGCCTGCCGGCTGGCGCCCCCGTCGTTCGCGAGCTGCCGTCTCTGGCGGTCGCGGCGGCGGGCGAGGAGGCGAGCTCCTGGCCCGCCGCCGAAGTGCGCCTGGCGCCGGCCAACCTCGCCTACGCGATCTACACCTCGGGTTCGACCGGCCAGCCCAAGGGGGTGGCGCTCGCCCACCGCTGCCTGGCGAACTTCGCCCTCACCCTCGACCAGGCTGGCTGCAGCGGCCCGGGTGAGCGGGTGCTGATGCTCTCGGCGGTGAGCTTCGACGTCTCCGTCTTCCAGCTCGCGTGGGCCCTGGGCGAAGGATCGACCCTGGTCTTCGTGCCGCTCGAGGGCCTGCAACCGGGGCCACCGCTCGCCCGCGCTCTCGCCGCACGCGCGGTCAGCCAGGCGGTGCTCACCCCTGCCTACCTGAGCCCCCTCGGCCGGCCACCGGCCTGGCCTCGCCAGCTGATCGTCGGCGGTGAGGCCTTCCCGCCCGCCCTCGCCGAGAGCTGGGGGCCGGGGCGGCGCCTGTGGAACGTCTACGGCCCCACCGAGGCGACCATCTGGGCGACCGCCAAGCCCCTGCGCGCCGGCGACGCGGTGACCCTCGGCAGGCCGCTCGCCAACTTCCGCGTCGCCGTCCTCGATCGGCGCTTGTGCTCCCTGCCGGTCGGCGCCGCAGGAGAGCTGCTGCTCGGCGGGCCGGGGCTCGCCCGCGGCTACCTCGGTCGCCCGGGCCAAACGGCGGCCGCCTTCGTCCCCGCTGGCGAAGGGGCCGCCGGCCCCGGCGAGCGCCTCTACCGCACCGGCGACCGCTGCCGCTGGCGGACGGACGGTGAGCTCGAGTTCCTCGGCCGGCTGGATCACCAGGTCAAGCTGCGGGGCTTCCGCATCGAGCTGGGGGAGATCGAAGCGGCGCTGCGCCGCCTGCCCGGCGTCGCCGACGCGGTGGTGGTGCTGGCACAGCAGGGCAGCGAGGCGCACCGCCGCCTGGTCGCCTACGTCGCCGGCGAGGCAACGACCCCCTCGACGGCAGGCCTCGCCGAGGCGCTCGCGGCCAGCCTGCCGGCCTACATGGTGCCGGCGACTTTCGTGGCGCTTCCGCGGCTGCCGATGACCGCCAGCCAGAAGGTCGATCGCAGGGCGCTGCCGCCCCCGCCGGAAGCCGCGCGGCCAGCGGGCGAGCCGGCGGCGACCGCCATGGAACGCTGGGTGGCCGAGGTATGGGCGGAGGTCTTGGGCTCTCCCCTGCCCAGCCGCGGTGAGAGCTTCTTTGCGCTCGGCGGGCATTCCCTCCTCGCCACCCGGGCGGTGGCTCGCCTCAGCGAGCTGCTGGGCGTCGAGGTGCCCCTCACCCTGCTCTTCGAGAGCCCTGGCCTGGCCGACCATGCCCGCCGCCTTGAGGCCCTGGTGGCGGCGGCCGACCGCCTGCTGCCGCTCGCGAGCGGCGGCTGGGAGGGTGATCCGCCGGCCTCCTACGCGCAGCAGCGCCTGTGGTTTCTCGACCAGCTGAGCCCGGGAGACCCGGCCTACCACATCCCTTGCGCCCTGCGCTTCACCGGCGAGCTGCGGCTGCCAGCGTTGCGGCAGGCGCTGGCCACGGTGGTCGCTCGCCACGCCCCCTTGCGCACCTCGCTGGTCTCCGTCGCTGGCCAGCTGCGGCAGCGGATCGCCGCGCCGCGCCCTCCCCGCCTGCCGCTGATCGACCTGCAGGGACTTGACCTGCAGGGGCCTGACCGCGAGACCGCCGGTCGAGAGCTCGCCGCCGGCCTCTCCCGGGGTGCCCGCCGGCCGTTCAGCCTCGCCGCAGGGCCGCTCGCGCGTTTCACCGCGTGGCGCCTCGGTGGGACCGACCACGCCTTCCTCGCCGCCTTCCACCACGCGGTGATCGACGGCGAGTCCCTGCCCATCCTGGTCGAGGAAACTTGGGAGAGCTACCGCGCCACCAGCGAAGGCCGCGCGCCACGGCTGGCAGCCCTGCCCGTGCAGTATGCCGACTACGCGATCTGGCAGCGCGGACGCCTCGCCGGCGAGCGCGCCGAGCAGCTCGCCGACCATTGGCGGCGCCATCTGGAGCGGGCACCGGCGCTTTCGGCCCTGCCCACCGACCGGCCGCGGCGGCCGGCGGCGGCGGCCCCGGCCCAGCTGCTGCCCTTTCGGCTCGCGGTGGCAGGCCTCGCTGCGGCGCGCACCTTCGCCCGCGCGGAGGGCACGACCCTCTTTGCCTGCCTGACCGCTGCCTTCGCGGCGCTCCTCGCCCGCTTCTCGGGCGAGGACGACCTCACCCTCGGCCTGCCGGTCTCCGGCCGCCGGCGCCACGAGGTCGCGGGGCTGATCGGCCTGCTGGTCAACACCCTGGTGATGCGCCTGCGCTCGCGGCGCGCTGCCACCTTCCGCGACTGGGTGCAGCTGGTGACGGCCGAGAACCGCCGGGTGCAGGAGCAGGCGGAGTTGCCCTTCGAGCGCCTGCTCGAGCTCGTCGGCGTCGAGCGCGATCTCAGCCATCACCCCTTGTTCCAGGTGATGGTCGCCTTCCTCGCCCTGCCGCCGGCCCCCGCCCCCCTGGCGGACCTACGCGTCGCGAGCCTGCCGGCCCCGACCGGCGGGACCAAGTTCGACCTCACCCTCGGCCTCACCGAGGTCGACGCCGAGGTCCACGGCAGCCTCGAAGCCAACGCCGCCCTCTTCGACCTCGCCACCGTCGAGCGGCTCCTCGCCGGCTTCCTGGCCCAGCTCCACGCCGGCCTCGCCGCGCCCGACCTCCCGGCAGGCGAGCTGGCGCTGCTCACGCCCGCAGCGCGGCAAGAGCTCCTCGCTGCCGCCACCTCGCCGTACCCGCGCCCCGGCGGGCAGGCGGCCGATGCCCTGGCCGAGCTGCTCGCCGCCCCTTTCACCACCAGCGCGGAGGCCATCGCCCTCGTCGAGGGAGACGAGCAGACGAGCTTCGCCGCCCTGGGCGCTCGGGCCGCCCACCTGGCGCGCCAGCTCGCCCGCACCGGAGCCGGCAGCGAGCAGGTAGTGGCAATCTGCCTGGCCCCCGGCAGCGAGCTCGCCGCGAGCGTGCTCGCCGGTCTGGCGAGCGGCGCCGCCCTCTTGCTGCTCGACGCCGAGCAGCCGGCCACCCGCCTGGCTCGGCTGTGCCAGGCCGGCGGCGCCCGCCAGCTGGTCAGCCGCGCGCCGTGGGCAGCGGACCTGGCACGGGACGGCGCCGTCCACCACCTCGGCCCAGCGCCGGCGGCAAGCGCCGGGCAAGGGCCACTCCGCTGGACCGCGAGCCCGCCGGAGAGCCTCGCCTACCTCCTCTTCACCTCCGGCTCGACCGGCGAGCCCAAGGGCGTGATGGTGCCGCGCGGCGCCCTGGCGACCTACCTCGGTGGCACCGCCCGCCGCTACCTCGGCGCCGCCGGCCGGGGCGCCCCGCTCACCTCTTCGCCAGCGGTCGACCTCACGGTGACCGCCCTCCTGGCACCGTGGCTCGCCGGCCGGCCGCTCACCGTGCCCCCCAGCCAGGGCACCCAAGCCCTGCTCGCAGTCGGCGAGCTGGGCGGCGGTTTCGACTTCCTGAAACTCACCCCGTCGCAGCTCACCGTGCTCACCGGCGCCGCCGACAGCGCTCAGCTCCTCGGCCTCTGCCAGCGTCTGGTGCTCGGGGGCGAGGCCCTGCATGCCGAGACGCTGGCGTTGTGGCGGACGAGCGACCCTGGGCTACAGGTGATCAACGAGTACGGACCCACCGAGGCCACCGTCGGCTGCGCCATCTTCCAGCTGCCGGCTGCCGCCACCAGCGGACCGGTCGCGATCGGCCGGGCGGTCGCTGGCGCCCAGCTCTACGTGGTCGACCGCTGGGGCGAGCTGGCCCTTCCGGGGGCCGTGGGGGAGCTGTGGATTGCCGGCGATGGCCTCGCCCGCGGCTACCTCGGGCGGCCCGGGCAGAGCGCCGCGCGCTTCACCCCGGACCCCTTCACCACCGCGGCCGGGCAGCGCGTCTATCGCTCCGGGGACCGCGCCAGGCTGCGCCCCGACGGCGAGCTGGAGTTCCTGGGCCGCCTCGACGGCCAGCTCAAGGTGCGTGGCTTCCGCATCGAGGCCGCGGAGGTCGAAGCCGTGCTGGTCCACGCCCCCGGGGTACGCGAGGCCGTGGTAGTGCTCTCCCAGGCAGCTGGCAGCGGCCAGCTCCTCGCCTACCTGAGCCCGGCGACGGTCGACCTCGACGCGGTGCGCGCTCACGCCGCGGCGCAGCTGCCGCAGCACATGGTCCCGGCCCGCCTGGTGGCCCTGGCGGCCCTGCCGCGAACCGCCAGCGGCAAGCTCGATCGCCGCGCCCTCCCGGCGCCGCCGGCCCTGCCGGCCAGCGGCGCGGGACGCCAGCCCGCCACTGCTGCCGAGCTGGCGCTCGCCGGCATTTGGAGCGAGCTGCTGGGCGTGGCCGAGGTGGCACGCGAGGACCACTTCTTCTCCCTCGGCGGCGACTCCATCGTCGCCATCCAGCTGGTCTCGCGGGCCCGCGCCGCCGGCTGGGTGATCAACCCACGACAGATCTTCGAGCACCCCACGCTGGCCACTCTCGCCGCGGCAGCGACGGCGGTGGCGGGAAGCGATGGGGCGGCCGCCGCGACCCTCACCGGGCCCGTGCCCCTGCTGCCGGCCCAGCACTGGTTCCTGGCTGCCGGGCTCGCCGACCCCCACCACTACAACCAGGCCGTGCTGCTGCGCATCACCCGGCCGGTCCTGGCGGCCAGCATCGCCCGTGCCTGGGCTGGCTTGATCGCCAGCCACGCGGCGCTCCGCCTGCGCTGCACCGCCGGACCTCGCGGCTGGAGCGCCGAGGTCGCTCCCCCGGGCGGCGCCCTGCCCTTCGCCTGGGTCGACCTGAGCGCCCTCGCGCCGCAGGGCCGGGGCCCGGCGCTGGCCGCGCTCGCGGCGGCGGCACACGGCCATTTCGACCTCGCCACCGGCCCGCTCGCCCGCCTGCTGCTGCTCAGCACCGAGGGCCCAACGGCCGACCGCCTGCTGTGGGTGATCCACCACCTGGCGGTCGACGGCGTGTCGTGGCGGGCCCTGCTGGCGGACCTGGTGACCGGCAGCGCGGCGCAGGCGGCCAGCGCACCGAGCGCGTCCTTCGTCCCCTGGGTCGAGGCCTGGCGGGCGTGGGCGGTTTCCGCCGCCGGCCGCGCCGAGGCCGAGCGGCTGTGGCAGGCCCTGCCGGCGGCCGGCGACCCCCTGCCGATCACGGGACCGGACGCCGCCGGCCTGGTCGCCGACCGGGTGCAGGTGGAGGCCGCCCTCGGCGCCAGCGACACCGCCGATCTGGTGGCCGACCGGGTGCACCGCCCCTACCGCAGCCACCTCGACGAGATGCTGCTCGCGGCCCTGCTGCGCGCGCTGTGGGCCTGGAGCGGCGGCCGCCGGCTGGACCTCGAGCTCGAGTCCCACGGCCGCAGCTGGCCACCGGGCAGCGAGCTCGACCTCGGTCGCACGGTGGGCTGGCTGACGGCGATCTACCCGTCGCCCGTGGACCCGGCGGCAGGCGGCTTGCCGACGCCGGGGGACACCCTGGTCGCCGTCAAGGAGGCCTTGCGCCGGGTGCCGGCCGGCGGCACCGGCTACGGCGCCCTGCGCTACCTGGGGGGCGAGCTGGCTGCGCGACCCGCCGCCGAGATCAGCTTCAACTACCTGGGCCGCCTCGACCTCGCACTGCCCGCGGGCAGCTGGCTGGCGCCCGCCACCGAGGCCCCGGGGCGCGGCCAGAGCCCACGCCAACGCCTGCTCTATCCACTCCAGATCACCGCCTGGGTGGCCGGCGGGCAGCTGCGGGTCGCCGCCGCAGCCAGCGCCCGTCAGCTCTCGCCGGAGCGCCTGCACGAGCTGACCTCGGGCTTCCTCGCCGAGCTCACGCAGCTCCTCGCCCACTGCCGCGAGCCAGGGGCCGGGCGGCTGACGCCGGCTGACTTCCCCCTCGCCGCGCTCAGCGAGGCCGCGCTCACCACCCTTGTCGAGCGCGCTGGCGACCACGCCGGGGAGCCCACCGATCTCTACCCGCTAGCGCCAATGCAGCAGGGCCTGCTCTTCCATTCGCTGGCCAACCCGGCGAGTGATCTCTACTTCCGGCAGCTCACCGCCGAGCTCCACGGCCCGCTCGACACCGCGGCGCTCGGCCGCGCCTGGCGCCGGGTGATCGCCCGCCACCCCATCCTGCGCACCGGCATCGTCTGGGAGGGCCTGACGACGCCGCTCCAGGTGGTGGCCAGCGAGGTCGCCAGTGACGTCGAGCTCGCCGATTGGAGCGCCGTGCCGCCGGCCGAGCTGGCGGCGCGCTGGCAGGCCTTCCTCGCCGCCGACCGCGCCCGCGGCTTCGCGCTCGATCAGCCGCCGCTGCTGCGGCTGGCGGTGCTCAGCCTGGACGCCGACCGCCATCGCCTGGTGTGGAGCTTCCACCACCTGGTGAGCGACGGCTGGTCGTTCTCGCTGCTCAGCGGTGAGGTCTTCGCGCTGTATCTGGAGGAGGTCAGCGGCCGGCCGGCGGCGCTCGCCGCGCCGCGCCCCTACCGCGACTACCTCGCGTGGATCGCCAGCCTCGAGGTGGCGCCGGCAGAGGCCTTCTGGCGCCGCGAGCTCGCTGGCTTCGACGCCCCGACGGCGCTCTCGGAGGACCGCACAGCGGTCACGGAGGAGCTCGACGCCGACGCCAGCCGCGAGCGCCGGCGCGAGCTGCCGGCCCGGCTCACGGCTGAGCTCGGCGACCTCGCCCGCCACCTCGGGGTCACCATCGCGACGCTCCTCGAAGGTGCCTGGGGACGGTTGCTCGGCACCTGGAGCGGTGAGCCCGAGGTGGTCTTCGGCGTCGTCTCGTCGGGCCGCTCGGCGCCCATCGCCGGCATCGAGAGCATGCTCGGGGTGTTCATCAACACCCAGCCGGTGCGCCTGCGGATCAGCCGGCGAGAGCGCCTCGGCCCCTGGCTCCAGCGCCTGCAGGCAAGCCGGGCGGCAAGCCGCCAGTTCGAGACCGTGCCGCTCGCCCAGGTGCAGGGCTGGAGCGAGGTCCCCCGCGGCGGTCGCCTGTTCGCCAGCCTGCACGCTTTCGAGAACTACCCGCGCGACCTCTCGCAGCTGGCCCCGGACCTGTCGTTCGAGATCCACGGCGCCGAGCTCCTCGAAAGCACTAATTACCCGCTGACCCTGATCGCCTCGCCCGGCGAGCGCTTGCGCCTGACCGCCATCTACGATCGCCGCCGCTTCGACACCACCACCATCGAGCGGCGCCTGCGTCAACTCGAGCAGCTGCTCGCGGCCATGGCGACCAGCCCCGAGGTGCGGGTCGGCGAGCTTGCCACCCTGCCGGCGGGAGAGCGCTGGCAAGTGCTCCACGAGTGGAACGACAGCCGGCGGCCGGCCGCCACCGAGTCGACCCTCGAACGGCCCTTCTTCGCCATGGCGGCGGCGCACCCGGAGCGCATCGCCCTGGTGCTGCCGGAGCTGCGGCTGAGCTACGGCGGGCTCGCCCGCGGCGCCGTGCGGCTGGCTGCCCGTCTGCGGGCCGCGGGGATCGGCCACGGCGACCTGGTCGCCATCGACCTGGGCCGTTGCCCCGAGATGGTCCTCGCCGTGCTCGGCACCCACGCTGCCGGGGCCGCCTACGTGCCTCTCGAGCCGAGCTTCCCGGGCGAGCGCGTGCGCCAGATCCTCGGCCCCCTGGCGGTGCGCTGCCTGCTCAGTCGCGAGGTCGACCGCGCGCCCCTGGCGCCCGTCCTGGCCACCTTGCCCGCGCTCAGCACCATCCTCGATCTCGACGCCGACCCGCAGTGGTGGGACCGCGGCCCGCTGCCAGCCGCCTCGCCGTCTCCCGCCGGCCCCGACGACCTCGCCTACATCATCTTCACCTCGGGCTCGACGGGGACCCCAAAAGGCGTCGTGCTGCAACACCGCCCGGTCCTCAACCTGATCGAGTGGGTGAACCGCAGCTACCGGATCGGCGAGGCGGACCAGGTGCTCTTCGTCACCTCGTTGTGCTTCGACCTCTCGGTCTACGACGTCTTCGGCCTGCTCGCCGCCGGTGGCGCCATCCGCCTGGCCGACGACCGTGCCGTCGAGGACCCCCTCGAGCTGGTGCGCATCCTGTGCGAGGAGCCGGTGACCTTCTGGGACTCGGCGCCAGCAGCTCTGCAGCAGCTGCTGCCCTTCCTGCCTGCGGCGGCGCCGGCGAGCTTCCTGCGGCTGACCTTCCTCTCCGGTGACTGGATCCCACTCACCCTGCCGCAGCCAATGGCCCGCACCTTCCCGCGCGCACGGCTGATCGCCCTCGGCGGTGCCACCGAGGCCACCATCTGGTCCAACTTCTTCCCCGTGCGCCAGGTCGAAGCAGGCTGGGCCAGCGTGCCCTACGGCCGGCCGATCACCAACGCCAAGTACCACGTGCTCGACGCCCGCTTCGAAGCCTGCCCGGTGGGCGTCGCCGGCGACCTCTTCATCGGTGCCGACTGCCTCGCCTCGGCCTACGCCGGGGCGCCGGCGCTGACCGCCGGCAAGTTCCTCCCCGACGCCTTCTCTCCGGTCGCCGGCGGCCGGCTCTACCGCACCGGTGATCGGGCCCGCTACCTGGCCGACGGCAACCTCGAGTTCCTCGGGCGCCTCGACCAGCAGGTCAAGATCCGTGGTTTTCGCATCGAGCTGGGGGAGATCGAAGCCACCCTGCGCCAGCACCCGGGCGCCGGCGAGGTGGTGGTGACCGCGCGCCAGGATCCTCCCGGGCCCAAGCGCCTGGTGGCCTACTTGGTGGGCCAGCGGGCCAGCGTGCCCGAGCTGCGCGCCTTCCTCGCCGAGCGCTTGCCGGAGCACATGCTGCCCGCGGCCTTCGTCGAGCTGGCAAGCTGGCCGCTCACCCGCAACGGCAAGCTCGACCGCGCCGCGCTGCCCGCCCCGGGCGGCGAGCGGCCGCAGCTGGCCTCGCGCTTCGTCGCGCCGCGCGATCGGCTCGAGGAAACCCTCGCCGAGGTGTTCTCGGCGGTGCTGCGCCTGGCGCCGATCGGCGTCGAGGATGACTTCTTCGAGCTGGGAGGCGATTCGATCCTCAGCTTGCAGGTGGTGTCGCGGGCCCGCGCCGCCGGCCTTCGCCTGGGCCCAAGGCAGGTCTTCGACCATCCGACAGTGGCCGCCCTGGCGCGGGTCGCCGGCCTCAGCACGAGCGGGCCCACCAGCGAGCACGCTGGGCCGCTACCGCTCCTGCCCATGCAGCGGTGGTTCCTCGCCCAGGGCCAGCCCGAGCCCCAGCACTTCAGCCTGGCGGTGCTGCTGCGCCTCCAGCAGGTGGTGCGACCGGGGGCCCTGGCGCGCGCCTTCGCTACCGTGCTGGCGCGGCACCTGGCGCTGCGCCTGCGTTTCACCGCCGGCGACGACGGCGGCTGGACGCAGACCGTGGCGCCGGCGGAAAGGGGGCTGCCGTTCGGCTTCGTCGATCTCTCGGCGCCCGGCCTCGCCGCCACCGCCTGGCCCGGCGCGCTGGCGGCCAGCCAGGCCGTCCACGCCAGCCTCGACCTTGCCACCGGCCCGCTCACCCGTCTGGTCTGCTTCGACCTCGGCGACGGGGATGGACGCCTGCTGTGGAGCACTCACCATCTGGCCGTCGACGGGGTCTCGTGGCGGGTGCTGTTCGCCGACCTCCTCGCCGCCTATGGCGAGCTCGCCGCCGGGCGCCCAGTACCACCGCCAGCGCCGACCGCCAGCCTCGCGAGCTGGGCCCAGGCCCTCGCCTGCTACCGTTCCTCACCGCACCTCGAAGCCGAGCGCGAGGCATGGCGCCGGATCGCCACCACGGCGCTGCCGCCGCTGCCGGTGGACCCCGTTCTCGACGATCCTCGGCCCGGGGACCGAGAAGCTCCGGCCGACACCCTCGGCGACGCCTTCACCACCACCGTCACCCTCGCCGAGGGCGCCACCCGCCAGCTGCTCGGCGAGGCTCTGCGCGCCTATCGGCTGCGCCCGGAGGAGATGCTGCTCACCGGCCTCGCGCTGGCCCTCAGCCGGTGGAGCGGCGAGCGGCGACTGCGGGTCGACAATGAGTCACACGGCCGCGCCGGCGAGCGCTTCGATCTCGACGTGAGTGGCACGGTGGGCTGGTTCACCGCGCTCTTCCCCGTCCTCCTCGAGCTGCCGCCAGCCGAGCTCGGCTTGGGCGAGGCCCTGCTCGCCATCAAAGAACAGCTGCGGGCCGTCCCCGGCGCGCGTAGGGGCGCTCCGGGCCTCGGCTGGGGCGTGCTCCGCGAGGAGCTGATCGACGGCCGCCCGAGCGCCTCCGAAGTGGTCTTCAACTACCTCGGGCGGCTGGATTCGGGCCTGCCTCCCGAGGCGCCGGTGGCGCCCGCCCCCGAAGCGGTCCCCGGGGTCCAGAGCCCGCGGCATCGCCTGCTCTACGGGCTCCAGGTGACGTCCGCCGTCCTCGCTGGCCGGCTCGTCGTGACCTGGACGGCAAGCCGGCGGCGCTACCGGCGTCAGACCCTCGAGCAGCTGGCGGCCAGCTACCTCGCGAGCCTGGGCGAGCTGAGCGCCCACAGCCTGGAGGCCGGGGCCGGCGCCGCCTCTCCCGCGGACTTTCCGCTCGCGACGGTCGACCGCGCTGGCCTGGCGAGCCTGCTGGCCGCCTACCCCCTGACCGATCTCTTCGACCTGTCGCCGGCCCAGCAGGGGATCTTTCTCCACAGCCTGGACGCCGCCGGCGCTGGCGTCTACTTCCAGCAGCTCAGCGCCCGGCTCGAGGGTGAGCTCGACCTGGCCGCCTTCGCCGGCGCCTGGCAGGCCGTCATCGACCGCCACTCGACCCTGCGCACCGGCTTCTACTGGCAGCACCTGGAGCGCCCGCTGCAGGGAGTCTGGGCCGAGGCCCGCCTGCCCTTGCGGCTGCTCGATTGGCGAGCGCTGGCGCCGCCAGCCCATGGGGCGGCCTTCGCGGCCCTGTGCGCCGCCGACCTCAAGGCCGGCTTCGACCTGGCGCGGCCGCCCCTCTTGCGCCTCACGCTGGTGCGCTGCGCGGAAGCCAGCTGGCGGTTGCTGCTCAGCCACCATCACTTGATCCTCGACGGCTGGTCGTTGCCGCTGCTGGTCGGCGAGGTGCTCCGTTCCTACCAGGCGCGACGGCAAGGCGAGGCCCTGGACCCGACCCCGGCCCGGCCGTTCCGCGACTACCTGGCCTGGCTCGCCCGCCAGGACGAAGCAGCCGCCGACGCCTTCTGGCGCGCCGAGCTGGCGGGCCTGGAAGCCGCCACGCCACTGCCCCGCGACCGCCCGGCGCCAGCGGTCGAGCTGCCTCGCTTCGGTCACTCCGCGCGCGTGGTGCCGGCCGAGCTGCTGGCGCGCCTCACCGAGCTCTGCCGCGGTGAGCGCCTCACCCTGGGCAGCTGGGTCCTCGCCGCCTGGGCCGCCCTCCTCGGCCGCTGGAGCGGCCAGGGCGAGGTGGTCCTCGGCCTGGTGAGCGCCGGCCGGCCCGCCGACCTGCCGGGAGCGCAGGAGGTCCTCGGCCTGTTCATCAACAGCTTGCCGCTGCGCGTCGCCCTCCCCCCCGAGCGCACGGTCCTCGCTGCCGTCCGCGCCGTCCAGGACCGCCAGCTGGCCCAGCGCGCCTACGAGGGCGCGGCGCTCTCCCGCCTGCAGCGCCTGAGCCCGCTGGGCGCCGGTCAGCCGCTGTTCGAGAACCTGGTGGTGATCGAGAACTACCCCCTCGGCGAAGCCCTCGGCAGCCAGGCCGGCGCGGGCCTCCAGCTGCAGGAGGTGCGCATGGAGGAGCGCACCAACTACCCGCTCACCCTGATGGCGACCCCAGGAGAGCGGCTCGAGCTGGCGATCACCTACGACGCCCGGCGTTTCACCGCGGCGGGGTCCCGCGCGCTCCTCACCGAGCTGGTCCAGCTGCTGAGCGAGATGGCCGCCGCCCCCACCGCCCGCCTCGCTAGCCTGTCCCCCCTGCCGCCGGCGGCCCGCCAGCAGCTGCTGGTGGAGTGGAACGAGGGCTACCCGCTGGCGGCCCCGCCCGTGGAGCTGCTCGCTGGCCTGGCAGCCCAGGTGAGCGAGCGGCCCGAGGCGGTCGCCGTGGCGAGCGGCGAGGAGACACTCACCTACGGTGCGCTGGCGGCGCGCGCCAACCGGCTCGCCCACCGCCTGGCCTACCTCGGCGTCGGCCCCGAGGAGCGGGTGGCGGTGGCCCTACCCCGCTCCGCCGAGCTGGTGGTGAGCTTGCTCGCCGTGCTCAAGGCCGGTGGGGCCTACCTGCCGCTCGATCCGGCGGCGCCGGCCGAACGAACGGCGCGCATCCTCGCCGACGCCCGGCCGGTGATCTCGCTGGTCACCGCCGTCGGTAGCGACAGTGCCTTTGCTGCGGTCGCCGCCCTCGCTGCGGAAAGCCCGCAGGAACGCCAGCGGCTGGAGCGCGAGAGCGCCGTTGCCCCGACGCACCAGCCCGACCCGGCGAGCCTCGCCTACGTGCTCTACACCTCGGGCTCGACGGGAGTGCCCAAGGGCGTGATGGTGACGCACGGCGGCCTCGCCGTGTACCTCGGCTGGTGCCTGGCCGCCTATCCGCTCGCCGGCAGCCGCGGCGCCCTCCTGCACACCCCGCCCGTCTTCGACCTCTCGATCACCAGCCTGTTCGCGCCCTTGCTGGCCGGCAGCCGCGTCGTCCTGGTCGCCGAGACGGTCGGGGTGGAGGCGCTGGCGGCGGCGATCCTCGACGAGCGCGACCTCGGTCTCCTCAAGCTCACTCCGGCGCACCTCGAGCTGCTCTCTCTCACGCTGCCCGCTTGCGAGCTCGCCGGCCGCGCCCGCGCCCTCGTCCTCGGCGGTGAGGCGCTCTACGCCGAGGGCCTCGCGCCCTGGCGGCAGGGCGCGCCGCGGATGGTGCTGTTCAACGAGTACGGCCCGACCGAGGCGGTGGTCGGCTGCGCCGTCTACCGGCTGCGACCGGGCGACGACGGCCCGGTGGCGATCGGACGGTCGCTCCCCGGTGCCCGCCTCTACGTCGTCGACGCCGCCGGCCAGCCACTTCCCGCGGGGGCCGCCGGCGAGCTGTGGATCGGCGGCAACGCCCTCGCGCGTGGCTACCTCGCGGGGCCGGGCCGCACCGCCGCGGCGTTTCTGCCCGACCCCTTCGCCGACGGGGCCGGCAGCCGGGCCTACCGCAGTGGCGATCGCGTGCGGCTGCGCGACGATGGCGAGCTCGAATACCTCGGGCGGCTCGATCAGCAGTTGAAGGTCCGCGGCTTCCGTGTCGAGCCCGGCGAGGTCGAAGCGGCCCTCCTGGCGCATCCGGCGGTGGCCGAGGCGGCGGTCATCGGCACCCCGGACGCCAGCGGCCTCACCCGGCTGGCCGCTTACCTCGTGTGGCGGCCAGACGGCGAGGCGAGCCCGGCCGAGCTGCGGCGTTTCTTGCTCAGCCGCTTGCCCGAGCCGATGGTGCCGGCCCTCTTCCACGCTCTGCCCGCCTTGCCCCTCACGAGGAGCGGCAAGGTCGACCGCCGTGCCCTGCCGGCGGTCGAGGGAGGGTGCGCACCGGCAGCGACCTTCGTTCCTCCTCGCACACCGAGCGAGGAGACCGTCGCCACGCTGATGGCCGAGACCCTGGGCCGCGACCGGGTGAGCGTCGAGGAGAGCTTCTTCGACCTCGGTGGAGATTCGCTCCTCGCCATGCGTCTGCTCCATCGCCTGCGCCAGGCCTACTCTCTCGAGCTGCGCCTGGGCGAGGTGTTCGTGGCCCCGACGGTGGCGGCGCTGGCGGCCCGCATCGATCAGCTGACCCAGGCCGCGATCGCGGCGAGCGACGAGGCGACGCTCGAGCGGCTGCTCGCCGAGCTCGCCGAGGAGGGGGAGGCCCTCGCGGCAACGACGAGCCCTGGCCCGGCGGGCGAAGGCGTGGTGGTGGATTGAGGTGCCCACGATGAGCGACTTGCAGGCGCGGATCGCCAGCCTCTCGCCGGCCCAACGGCAACTTCTCCTGCGCCGACTGGCGGCCGAGAAGGACCAGGCAGGGCAGCCGGTCGCGACCGGCGACGGGCCGACGCCCGCCGACGCTGTCCCGCGCCTGCCGCGCGATGGGCGGGCGTTTCCTCTCTCGTTCGGCGAGGAGCGGCTGTGGTTCCTCCAGCAGTTCGCCCCTCAGGAGCCGACGTACCACGTGCCGATCGTCCTCGAGCTGGCGGGCGAGCTCGTGACCCGGGCGCTCGCCCGGGCGCTCGCGGGCGTCGCGGCGCGCCACGAGACGCTGCGCACGACCTTCCCGGCCAGCAACGACGGCCCACGCCGGGTGATCCAGCCGGCAGCGCGCCGGCACCTGCCGGTGGTCGACCTCTCCGCCCTCGGGGCCGGCGCGGAGGCCTCCGAGGCTGCTGCCGCCGACCTCGCCCGGCGCCAGGTGGCACGGCCCTTCGACCTCGCGGCCGGCCCCCTCTGGCGGGCCGCGCTGCTCCGCGCAGGAACGCAGCGGCACCAGCTGGCGATGGTCTTCCACCACATCGTCTTCGACGATTGGTCGGGCGGTGTGCTGCTCAGCGAGACGGCGGCGCTCTACCGCGCCGCGGTGACCGGGGCCGGCGAGCTGCCGCCGCTGCCCCTTCAGGTGGCCGACCACGCCGCCTGGCAGCGGGCCGAGGTGGCTGGGGAGCGTGCTGTCCGCGAGCTCGCCTACTGGCGCGAACGGCTCGCCGGTGCTCCCGAAGCGCTCTCCCTGCCGAGCGACCGCCCGCGGCCGGCGGTGCGGACCTACCGCGGGGGCCTGCGCTGGCGGAAGCTGCCGGCAGAGAGCCGCGACGCGGTGCGCGAGCTCAGTCGCGGCGGCGCGGCGACGACCCCTTTCATGGTCTGGCTCGCCACCTTCGCCCTCCTGATCGGCCGCGCCAGCGGCGGCCGGGACGTGGTGGTGGGCACGCCGATCGCCAACCGCGACAGCGCCCAGACTGCCCAGCTGATCGGGTTTTTCCTCAACACCCTGGCGTTGCGTCTGGAGTGGGGAGGCCAGGCGAGCTTCGCCGAGCTCCTCGCCACCTGTCGCCGGCGCACCCTCGAGGCCTACGACCATCGCTCGCTCCCCTTCGAGAAGCTGGTCAAGGAACTGGCCGTCGAACGCAGCCTCAGCCACTCGCCGCTGTTCCAGGTGCTGTTCATCTACCAGGCGATGCCCCAGGAAGGGGGCGAGCTGCCGGGCCTCCACCTTTCCCTGCGCGAGACCACCTCGACGGTGGCCAAGTTCGAGCTCACCCTGCTGGTGCGCGATAGCGAGCAGGGCCCGATCGCCTATCTCGAGTTCAACCGCGACCTCTTCGACGGCACGACGGCCGAGCGCCTGCTCCTCTCCTACGAACGGCTCCTGCTGGCAGCAGCCCGGGCGCCCGCCGCGGCGGCCGAGAGGCTCGGGCTCCTCGCCGCCAGCGAGCGCCAGCAGCTGATCGCCGAATGGAACGACACGTTCACCCCGCTCGACGGCGAGGCAACCCTCCTCGGCGAGCTCGCGGCCCGCCTCCCGGCCCGCGACGAGGCGATCGCCGTGGGCCGGGGTGGCGACAGCTGGTCCTACGCGGCGCTCGCCGCACAGCAGGCCGCCGTGGCGGCCAGCCTCGGCCAGCTTGGGGTCGGGCCGGGGGACCTGGTGGCCCTGGCAGTCGAACGCTCGCCGGCGATGCTGTGGGCCCTCCTCGGCATCCTCGCGGCCGGAGCGGCGTACGTCCCCCTCGATCCGGCGTATCCGGCCGACCGCCTGGCCTTCATGCTCGGCGACAGCCGGCCGGCAGCCGTGGTCCGTTCGCGGTCTGTGACGCTGCCGGCCGCCGGCCGCACGCCGGAGCTCCTCCTCGACGACGGGGCGGATCGCCCTTGGTTCGCCGCCGATCTGCCGCAAGCTGCCGAACCGCCGCTCGCTGCGCAACTCGCCTACGTCATCTATACCTCGGGCTCGACCGGCAGGCCGAAGGGCGTCGCCATCACCCATGCCGCGCTATACAACTTCTTGGCCTCGATGGCCGAAGCCCCTGGCCTCGCCGCCGGCGAGCGCTGGCTCGCCGTCACCTCGCTCTCTTTCGACATCGCCGGGCTCGAGCTCTACCTGCCCCTCCTCGCCGGCGCGACGGTGGTCGTGGCGAGCCGTGAGCAAGCCGCGGAAGGCGGACGGCTGGCAGCACTGCTCGCAAGCTCCCGGGCCACGGTGATGCAGGCCACGCCTGCCGTCTGGCGGCTCGTGCTGGCGACCGGCTGGCCGGCCGGCGAGGCGGCCATCCCGCGTTGCCTGGTGGGGGGCGAGGCCCTGAGCGGCGACCTCGCGGGCGAGCTGCGCGGGCGGGCGCTCGCGGCCTGGAACCTCTACGGCCCCACGGAGACGACGATCTGGTCCAGCCGGCAGCGCCTGGTGGCCGACGCCGGGGCCGTGAGCTCGCTCGGCCGGCCCCTCGCCAACACCGCGATCCACCTCTGGGACCGCGCTCGGGAGCTGGTGCCGATCGGCATCGCCGGCGAGCTGATGATCGGCGGCGACGGCCTCGCCCGCGGCTACCTCGGGCGCCCCGCGCTGACCGCCGAACGCTTCGTCCCCGCCTGGCCAGGCGCGCCGGGTGGCCGGCTCTACCGCACCGGGGACCTCGCCCGCCGCCTGCCGGACGGGCGCCTCGAGTTCCTCGGCCGCCTCGACTCGCAGGTCAAGCTGCGCGGCCTGCGCCTCGAGCTGGGGGAGGTCGAAGCGGCCCTTGGCGAGCACCCGGCGGTGGCCGAGGCGGCGGCGGTGGTGCGCACGGTGGGCAGCGACCCCGAGCCTCGCCTCGTCGCCTACTGGTGTCGCCGCGCGGGCGGCGCGGCTGGCGCACTCGAGCTGCGCGAGCACCTGCTGGGCCGCCTGCCGGCACCCCTCGTGCCGGCCTTCTTCGTCGAGCTGGCGGCCCTGCCGCGCACCCCCAACCAGAAGCTCGACCGCCGCGCGCTGCCCGCTCCCCAGCTCGACCGCGAGCAGCTGGCGAGCGGTGGCTTCGTCGCGCCGCGCAACCCGCTGGAAGCGACGCTGGCAGCCGTCTGGGCAAAGGTGCTCCGGCTACCCTCCGTGGGAGTGCATGACAACTTCTTCACCCTGGGGGGCGACTCGATCCTCAGCCTGCAGATCGTCGCCCGCCTGAGCCCACTGGGCCAGGTCCTGGAGCCCCGCCACGTCTTCGAGCGGCCGACGATCGCCGGCCTCGCCGCGCTGCTGGCGGCGGCGTCTCCCCCCGCCGCCGCCCCGGCAGCGGCCGAGAGCGAGGGAACGGGCCAGCCGGCGCCCGGCGAGGACTTCCCCCTCGCCACCGTCGACGCCGCAACGCGCGCGCGGCTGGTCGCCCAGCACGGCGAGATCGCCGACCTCTATCCGCTGGGACCGAGCCAGCAGGGCATCCTCCTCTACAGCCTGCTCGCACCCGGCTCGGAGGCCTATTTCCAGCAGCTGTCGTGCACGTTCGCCGGCGACCTCGACCCCGCAGCCTTCCGCACCGCCTGGGAACGCCTGGTGGCTCGCCACTCGGTGCTGCGCACGGCGCTCGCCTGGGAGGGCGGCGAGCGCCCCCTGCAGGTGGTGGTGCCGCGGGTCGCCTTGCCCTGGCAGGAGCTCGACTGGCGCGCGCTCTCCCCCGGCGAGCAGACGGCGCGGCTCCCCGAGCTCTTCGCCGCCGACCGCCGGCGCGGCCTCGACCTCGCGGCCGCTCCCCTCTTCCGCCTCACCCTGGTGCACCTCGGCGACGGGCGCTGCCATTTCCTCTGGAGCTACCACCACACCCTGCTCGACGGCTGGAGCGTGCCGGTGCTCTTGGGGGAACTGTCGACCTGCTACGACGCTGCCTGCCGCGGCCGCGAGCCGGAGCTGCCGCCGGCAACTCCCTACCGCGACTACATCGCCTGGTGGCTGGCCCAGGACCAGGGGGCGGCCGAGGCCTACTGGCGCCACCGGCTGGCCGGCTTCACGACGCCTACCGGGTTGCCTTTCGACCGCCGTCCAGAGGTCTCTCTCGCCGGCTTCGGAGCCACCCGCGGTGCCTCGGCGAGGCTCAGCGAGGTCGAGACCTCCCGCTTGCGGGACTTCGCCCGCCGCCACCAGCTCACTCTCAACACCCTGGTGCAGGGGGCCTGGGGCCTGCTCCTCGGCCGTCTCGCCCAGCGCCGCGACGTGCTGTTCGGGGCCGTGAGCTCCGGGCGGCCGCCGAGCCTGCCGGGCGTCGAGACGATGATCGGCTTGTTCATCGCCACGTTGCCCGTCCGCCTCAGCCTCGACGTGGGCGCGCCGGTCGTCAGCTGGCTCGCGGCCCTGCAAGGCGACCGCCTGGCCGATCACCGCTTCGAGCACGCACCGCTCGCCGAGATCCAGAGCTGGTCCGAGCTGGCCGGCCGGCAGAGCCTGTTCTCCAGTCTGCTGGTTTTCGAGAACTACCCCTTCGAGGCAACGGCGGCCGAGTGGAGCCGGCGGGTGAGCCTCGCGGACGGGCAGGTCTTCGAGCGCACGAGCTATCCCCTCACCGTGTTCGTGTGGCCCGGCCGTGAGCTGCTCTTCGGCGTCAGCTTCGAGCTGGAGCACTTCGAGGACTCGACGATCCGCCGCCTCGTCGGCCAGCTCACCGGCCTGCTGAACGCCCTGGCGACGGCGGACGGCTCCCGCCTGGGCGAGCTGCCCTGGCTCGCCGCCGGAGAGCGCCACCAGCTGCTCAACGAGTGGAATGACGCTGCCCTGCCCGCTTTCGGCCCCGCTCACCTGGAGCTCGCCGCCCGTGCCAACTCCACGCCCGACGCCATCGCGGCCGTCGCGGCAGACGAGCTGCTCAGCTACCAGGGGCTCCTCGCCGCCAGCCGTCACCTGGGCGGACGGCTGCGGCGAGCCGGGGCCGAGCCCGACCGGCCGATCCCCCTGCTCGCGCCGCGCGGCCTCGACTTCCTGGTGGCGGTGTTCGGGGCCTGGTGGGCCGGGGCCGCCTATCTGCCCCTCGACACCGAGAGCCCGGCGGCCCGGCTGGGCGAGCTGATCGCGACGAGCGGTGCCCGACTGGCCCTGGTTTCCCACTGCCAGCGCGAGGCCATGGCGGGGGCGCTCGCCACCCTCGGCCCCGCCTGCCAGCCCCGCTGTCTCGAGCTCGCCGACGAGCCAGCCGCGATCGCTGCCGGCCCTGAGCCAGAGCTCCGCGTGCTGGGCACGGCCGACCAGCTCGCTTACGTGATCTTCACCTCGGGCTCGACCGGCCGCCCGAAGGGCGCCATGTTGACCCACCGCGGGATGAGCAACCACCTCACGGCCAAGGTGCAGGACCTGGCGCTCAGCGCTTCCGACCGCGTGGCCCAGACGGCCTCGCAGTGCTTCGACATCTCGGTTTGGCAGTTCGTGGCGCCGCTGCTGGTCGGTGGACGGGTGGTGATCTTCCCCACCGCGGTGGCGAGCGATCCGCACCGCCTGCTCGCCGGGATCGCCGCCGAGCGGGTGACCATCGTCGAGACGGTACCGGCGCTCCTCCTCCTGCTGCTCGAGGAGATCGCCGCGACCGGCACCGGCCCGGCGACTTGTCGCTGGATGATCCCCACCGGCGAAGCGCTGCCGCCCGAGCTGGCCCGCCGCTGGCTGGCCGCCTTCCCGGCGACGCCCCTGCTCAACGCCTACGGCCCCACCGAGTGCTCGGACGATGTCTCGCACGAGGTCATCGACCGCTCACCGGCGGCAGCGGTGGTCAACTGCCCGATCGGCAGACCCGTGGCGAACGCCCGCCTGCACGTCGTCCTGCCCGGTTTCTACCTGGCGCCGATCGCCACCCCAGGGGAGCTCTGCGTCGGTGGCCCCGCCGTCGGTCGCGGCTACCTCGGCCAGCCGGCACGGACCGCCGAGACCTTCGTTCCCGACCCCTGGTCTCCCCAGCCCGGAGGTCGGCTCTACCGCACCGGGGACCGGGTGACCCTCCTCGCCGACGGCCGCCTGGAGCTCCAGGGACGGCTCGACCACCAGATCAAGGTACGGGGCTTCCGCGTCGAGCCGGAGGAGATCGAAGCCTGCCTGCGGCGGCACCCGGCGGTGCGCGACGCCGCGGTCCGCGCCTTCCGGGATGGCAGCGGCGCCACCTACCTGGTGGCCTACCTCGAGGACGGCGCGGGCGCCGACGAGACGAGCCTGCGCACCCACCTGGCCGCGGCCCTGCCGCCTTACATGACGCCGAGCGCCTTCGTGCACCTGGCCGCCTTGCCGAGAAACGTCAACGGCAAGCTCGATCGCCGCGCTCTGCTGGCGCCCGCGGCGGGAGCCACGGCGCGTCACGAGGTCTTCGCGCCACCCCAGGGGCCCCTTGAAAGCGCCCTTGCCGCCATCTGGCAGGCGCTCCTGCACGTCGAAGCGGTGGGCCGCCGGGACGACTTCTTCGCCCTCGGCGGTCATTCGATGCTGGCGCTGCGGGCGATCTCGCTGCTGCGCGCCCAGGGTTTCTCGCTGAGCCTGCGGGACTTCGCTGAGGCGCCGGGGCTTGCCGAGCTGGCGCGCCGCGCCACCCTCCTCGACCCGCGCCGTAGGGAAGCCAAGCCGGCCTTCGGCCCGACCCCCTTCTCACCGGGCCAGCACTACTACTTCGGGATGCAGCAGCTGACCCCGAGCGAGCGCCACATCGTGCAGCTGCTGGCGCCCCAGGAGCGCCTCGAGCCACGATGGGTGGCAGCGACGCTGGCGGCTCTCCTCGCCCACCACGATGCCTTGCGCGCCCACTTCGTCTGCGACCCGACCGGCTGGCGGCAGGTGATCGCCGAGCAGGTACCGACCCCGTTCTCCCTGGTCGACCTCTCTGGCCTGTCGCCCCAGCACGCCAAGCGGGTGATCGCCGGCGGGCGCGGCATCACCCGCGCGCTCAAGATCGAGGAAGGCCCCTTGCTGCGCTTCGCCCTGCTGCGCCGCGGTCGGGGCGAGCCCGATGCGCTGCTCGTCGTCGGTCACCATCTGGGCCTCGACGAGCTCTCCCTGCAGCTCCTCTTCGAAGACGTGGCGACCGCCTACGGCCAGCTGCAGGCCGGCCGCGAGCGGATCGAGCTCCCGCCGGTGGGGACGCCCTTCAAGCAGTGGGCCGAACGCCTGGCGGCCTACGCGCGGTCGGAGGAGATCCTCAGCGAGCTCACCTACTGGCGCTCGCCGGAGCGCCGGGCCCTCACCGCACCCCCGGTAGACCTTGCCGCGGCGATGGCGGACCCGTTGGCCCACAACACCGCGGCGTCGGCCGCGGGCGTCGTCGCCCGCATCCGGCGGGAAGCCAGCCAGGCCCTGTTCCACGACATCCCCCGGCGCTGCAGCGTGACGATCGACGCCATCGGCCTCTATGGCCTGCGCGAAGCCTTCTCGGGCTGGGCAACAGATGCCTACCTCAAGGTGGACCTGGTGCAGCACGGCCGTAACCCGCCCGACCCCGAGATCGACCTCTCGCGCACGGTGGGTTGGTTGAGCATGGGCTTTCCGGCCATCGTCCCACTCGGCGAGCCCTTCGCCTCGCCCCTGGAGGGGGTGGCGGCGGTACAGGCGGAGCTCGACCGGGTGCCCAGCAAGGGCCTGGGCTTCAGCCTGCTCTACCTGCGCGAGGACCCGGAGATCAGCGACTCGCTGACCAACCTGCCGCGGGCCGAGGTGATGCTCAACATCATCCTCGACGGTGAGCTGCGCGCCGCGGCCGGGAGCGCTCCGGCGGCCACGCCACCGGCCTCACCGCTGGCCGACCGGGCAGCCGTCAGCCTCGCCGACGAGGCCTCCGAGGCCAGCGCCCCGGCCCTCCGGCCCCACTTCTTCCGCATCACGCTGCGGCTCGTTCGCGGTGAGATCACGGCCTACTGGGAATACAGCCGGAACTTGCACCGACGTCGCACCGCACGCCGCCTTGCCCGGCGCTTCGAGGAAGCGCTGGAGGGGCTGGCTCGCGCTCACGCCAAAAACGAGCACGAGGCGCTGGCGCCGCCCTCTGCACAGCCTCACGCAGGTCGTTCGCCGATCGACAGGAGACACTGATGATGAGCGAGAAACTGCACCAGCTGCTCGGCGAGCTGCAGCACGGCCTGCGCCGGCTGAGCCGTGCCCCGGGCCTCTTCGCCGCCGCCGTTTGCACGCTGGCGCTGGGGATCAGCGCGACGACCATCCTCTACAGCGTGGTCCGCCACGTGCTGTGGAGCCCGTTGCCGGTCGGGGACAGCGAGCGGCTGGCGATGGTGTGGATGAGCAACCAGGAGTGGGGCAAGGAAAAGGGGGGCTTCTCGCCCCTCAACTTCCAGGACACCCGGGCCCGCGTCGAGAGCTTCCAGGAGATGGCCTCGGCCCAGGAGTTCGGCACCACCCTCCTCGGCGAGGGTGACCCGGAGGAGGTCCTGGGCTTCGCCGTCTCGGGCAACTTCTTCCAGACCCTGGGCTCACAGCCCTTCCTGGGCCGGGGCTTCCTGCCGCACGAGGACCTGCCCGAGGCCGAGGGCACCGTGGTCCTCTCCTACGGCCTGTGGGCCGAGCGTTTCGGCAAGGACCCCGGTGTCCTCGGCAAGGCGATCTCCTTCAATCACGTGCCGACGACGGTGGTTGGCGTGATGCCCAAGGACTTCCGCTTTCCCAAGCTCAGCGTCTTCAACTTCGAGCCACGCTTCTTCACGCCGTCGCGGCTCCAGGCCGAGGGGTATCACCGCGGCTCGCGCTCGCTGGCGGCGATCGCCCGCCTCAAGCCGGGAGTGAGCTTGGCGACTGCCCGCGCCGAGGTGGCCAAGGTGGGCGACCAGCTGGCCGCCGAGTACCCCGATCCCAATCGCGGCTGGAAGATGTGGCTCAACCCCATCAAGGAGGAGGTGGTCGGGGCGGTGCGGCCTGCCCTCTCCCTCCTCGCCGGGGCCGTGCTGGTGTTCTTGTTGATCGCGGTGGGCAACGTCGCCAACCTGCTGCTGGTGCGAGCGGTGGCCCGCGAGGAAGAGATCACCATGCGCAGCGCGCTCGGCGCCTCCTGGCGCCAGATCTTGCGCCTCCTCCTGGTCGAGGGCCTCCTGCTCGCTGCGTTCGGCGGTGCCCTTGGGGTGGTGCTAGCGACCTGGGGCCTGCGCCTGGTGACCCGCTACGGCCCGGCGGACTTCCCGCGCCTCGGCGAGGCGGCCCTCGACGGCGAAGTCCTGCTCTTTGCGCTGCTGCTCACCCTGCTGACCGGCACCCTCAGCGGGCTCGCCCCCGCCCTGCACCTCGCCCGCGGGCAGCGTACCGGAGCGCTCCGCACGAGCAACGCCGACAGCCACGGCAGCCGCTGGGGCAAACGGGTGCGCCGCGGCCTCACCGTCGCCCAGGTGGCCCTCGCCCTCGCCCTGCTGATCGGCGCCTCCCTGCTGCTGACCAGCCTGGGGCGGATGATGCGGGTGGACCCTGGCTTTGCCCCCGACCACCTGCTGACGGTCGACCTCTCGCTGCCGCAGCCGCGCTACACCCTGACCCCCATGACGGCCTTCTACGACAGCCTGCTCACCCAGGCGAGGAGCTTGCCGGGCGTCGAGTCCGCCGCCCTGGTGATGAGCCTGCCGATCCAGCCGCGGGTGACCTCGACCACCGGCTTCACCATCGAGGACCGGCCGGTAGCGGCCGAGGGGGGCGACGCCAAGGCCGACTTCATCCCCGTCTCCCCGGGCTTCTTCGAGACCCTGGGCACGCCGGTGGTGACCGGCCGCAGCTTCGCCGCCGAGGACAACAGCCTGCGCTCTCCCGCCGTGGCGATCGTCAACGAGACCTTCGTCCGCCGCTTCCTGCGCGGCGACGATCCGCTCGGCAAATACCTGCGCCACGGCATCCAGACAATGGCCGGCGTACCCACCCGGCGGCGCATCGTCGGCGTGGTCAAGGACATCAAGCAGCAAGGGCTCGCCGAAGAAGTGCGCCCCGCCCTCTACGTGCCAGCCCAGCAGGCCCCCTCCTTCGTGATGAGCCTGGTGCTGCGCACCACCCAAGACCCGCTCACCCTGGCGGTGCCGCTGCGCGAGGTCATCTCCCGCCTGGACTCCGAGCTGCCGGTCAAGAAGCTGACGACGATGCGCGCCATCCTCGATTCCTCGCTCGCCCAGGCCCGTTTCTACGCCGCCGCCGCCGCCCTGTTCGCCGCCGCCTCGTTCCTGCTGGCGATCGTCGGGCTCTACGGCATCGTCTCGACCGCGGTCGGCCAGCGCACGCGAGAGATCGGCCTGCGCTGCGCCATGGGCGCCCAGCAGGGCAATGTCGTCGCGATGATCGTCTGGGAGGGGATGCGGCTCACTCTCGCCGGCCTCGGCTTCGGCCTGCTCCTCGCCGTCCTTCTCGGCCAGACGATGAAGACGCTGCTCTTCCGAGTCGGGGCGTTCTCGCCGGCGCACTACCTGCTCCTCAGCCTGGCCTTCGTCGCCGCGGCCCTGCTGGCGAGCTATCTCCCGGCGAGGCGGGCGGCGCAGATCGAGCCCAGCGTCGCCCTGCGCTACGAATGAGGCGGCGTCCAGGTGAGCTCGCGGGCCAGCCGGCGGCCGATGGCGCGGGCATCGAAGCCGTGCTCGCCAGGGCTGGCTTCGTCGGGGCGGGCCGGTTCTTCGCTCGGGAACCAGTAGCCATCCGGCCAGCTCCAGGTGGAGCGCCCGTCGAGGCCGGTCGCGGTGAGCGCGTGACGGCCCGGGCGCAGGAACAGCACGACGTTCCAGGAAGGCACGCCAGCGAAGCGCAGCTGGCCCAAGACCGGGTCGCTCTGCGCCAGGCTCGCCGCCCAGAAATGGCGCACACGTTCGTCGGCGAGGACGTTGGTCATCGCCGCGGCACGTCGCCGCCCGTCCTCTGGCAGGGCGGCGACCCAGACAACGTCGACTCGCAGGTCGGCACCTGGCCACGGTACGAGAACGTGCCGCGCCACGGCGCGCGCCGTGAGCACGCAGGCGCGGCAGGCGGGCGAAAGCAGGAGGATCAGTCGCGGCTTCTCGAGGTCGGCCTCCAGGCTCTCGGCCAGCTCCTCGGCGGCAGGGCCGAGGTCCTGGAGTGGCGCCAGCGGGGGCAACGAGCCGCGGCCGACCAGCGGGCCGGCGGTGCGCGACAACACGAACGGATGGCGCCCGGAATGGCCGCTGACCTGGCCCACGATGCAGTCGCAGCCGGCGGTGAGCTCGCCGCTGAACGCCTCCTCGGCGTCGTAGGCGAAGCGGACCTCGCGGCCGGCGACCACGACCTCGCGCAGGGCCCGTCCGAACGTCCTCTCCCAGGGCACCGAGATCCACCCCGCCCACGCTCCCGACTCCTCACGGCGAAGCTCGATGGCGATCTCCGTCTCGCGGCTCCCCGGCTGGTAGAGGATCTCGCCCTGCCAAACCCCCGCCAGGCTGCCGCTCGCCACCTCGGCGACAGCCGGAGCTGCAGCGAGCGAGGAGGCGACCAGCAGAGCGGCAAGCAGACTCCTCAGACTGGTCGCCGGCGACCCTGGCGGGCGGTCGCCCGCTTTGCGTTGCATCATCGTGGCCCCTCCTACGGCATGTGCCCGAGGGCCGAGCGGTCGTGACTCGCCGACGCGCGCTTCTCACCGTCGCGGTGCTCCTTGCCGCGGTGCTCGCCCTGGCGGCGCGCTGGCTCCTCGGCGGCCTCCCCCAGCGCTCGGGGACCGCTGTGCTCCTGGGCCTCGAGGCCCCCGTCCTGGTGCATTTCGACACCTGGGGCACGCCGCACGTCGAGGCTCGGGTAGCCTCCGACCTGGCGCCAGCGCTGGGCTTCCTGCACGCCAACGATCGCTTCTTCCAGATGGAGCTCGCCCGTCGCTCCTGTGCCGGCAGGCTCTCCGAGCTGCGGGGCTTCGGCGAGAAGACCCTCGAGCGCGACCGCACGGCTCGCCTGCTCCGCCTGCGGGCGACCGCGGAACGCCTGGTCGACGCCGCGGCACCTCCCACTCGCCTCTGGCTCGCAGGCTATGCCCGGGGCGTCAACGCCTGGCTGGCGCAACACTCCCGGCGCCTGCCCCCGGACTTGCGGCTGGTCACCAGGGCCCCTGAGGCCTGGACGGCGGCCGACAGCGAATGCGTGTTTATGGCCTTGGCCTACGAGCTGTCGTTTTTCGCCGGCCTGCGCGAGGACCAGCGGCTCCTCGGCCTCAAACGGCTCGGCCAGGAGAGGGTCCTCGACCTCATCGGCCGCGGTCCTCTGGCCGTGCCAGCCGCCATCCTGCCCGCTGCGGCGTCCCCCGCCCCCGGGCGCTCGCTGAGCCTGCAACTCGGCACGGGCCCCTCCGTGGGCAGCAATGCCTGGGTGGTGGCAGCCTCGCGATCGGCCACCCACTCACCATTGCTCGCCAACGACCCCCACCTCCCGCTCGCCCTGCCGGCAACCTGGTACGAGGTGCAGCTGCGCTCGCCGGAGCTCACCGTCGCCGGTTTGACGATCCCCGGCTTGCCCGTGGTGGTGATCGGCCACAACGCCGACCTCGCCTGGGGCCTCACCCATGCGCAGCTCGATGACTTCGACCTGTTCCTCGAGCACCTCGACCCCGGGCGCCATCGCGTCGAGCGCGACGGGCGCTGGGAGCCCATCACCGAGAGCCGCGAGATCATCCGTGTCGACGGTGGGGCCGACCGCGAGATCGTCCTGCGGAGCACCGACCGTGGCCCCCTCCTCGACCCGGACTCTGACGCCGGTATCGGCTATCGCAGCCTCACTTGGGCCGGGCATGAGGCGGCGGACCCGCTGGGGGCCTTTCTGCACCTGGCGTCCCTGGCCCGCCTGGAGGACCTCGGCGCGGCGATTGCCGGCTACGCAGCCCCAGCGCAGAACCTGCTCGTGGCCCACCGCAACGGCGACCGGGTCGCGGTGCTCCTCGGCTGGGTGCCGCGGCGACGGCAGGGCGACGGAGCTTTTCCGGCGCCCGGCTGGGACTCCCGCTTCGGCTGGGACGGCTATCTGCCCACCGCCGAGAACCCCCAGCGCCGACCCGGCCCGGAAGAGGCCCTGGTGAGTGCCAACGACGATCCCAGACCGCCGGGCGACGCCCGCGCCCTGCCGGGTGATTTCGACCACGGCACCCGGGCCCGCCGCATCCGCTCGGCCCTGGCCGAACGAGCCAGCTGGGACGCCGCGGCCGTCGCCGAGCTGCAGGCCGACTGCCTCGACGGCGAGGCCCGGGAGCTGATCGCAGCGTTGCCGGCGGCCGGCGAAGGCCCGCCGAAGCTCGCGCTCGAAGCCCTGCAGGCGTGGGACGCGCGCCTCGCCGGGCAGGGCCCCGCCGCTCTCTACCGGCTCTTCCTCGCCGCTGCCCAGGAGCGCATCTTCGCGGATGAGGCCAAAGCAGCCAGGGTGCCGCCCTTCGCCGGCCTCGGCGCCGTGCGGCGAGCGATCCTCGGTGAGCTGTCGCAGGACTGGTTCGAGGACGTGTTGACCCCCGAGCACGAGGGCCGCGACGAGGTACTGCTCGCCGCGCTGGGCGACGCCTGGCAAGCGGGGCTGAAGCGCTGGGGCCTCCCCGTCGCCGCCTGGCCCTACGGTGAAGTCCACTCCCTACGCCTCAGCCACCCGCTGGGGGGGTTGCCCATCCTGGGCAGCAGGCTCGAGCGCGGCCCCTTCCCCGCCGTCGGCTCCGAGAGCACCATCGCCGCCTTTTCGGGGCCCTGGTTCGAGGGTCACGAGGCCGTCCGCGTGGGGCCGGCCGGCCGCTGGGTCGTCGACCTCAGCAACCCCGACCGGTCGCGTGTGGCGCTCCTCGGCGGCCAAGCCGGTCATCCCTTCGATCGCCACTACGCCGACCAGCTGCCAGGTTTTCTCGTGGCTCGGTCCCACCCAGCGGCGTGGAGCCCGGAGGCGGTGGCGGCAGCCACGGTGCAGACCCTCCGCCTCGTGCCCGAGTAGGGCCAGCGCCACTCGAAATCGTCCTCACCTCGACCGGAGGCCTCCCACACCGGGCTTGGGCCGACGGCGACGCGCGGAGTCCAGCTGGCCGTGCTTCGGAACTAGGTTAGGGGCGACGGGGGCCCGACCGCTAGCGAGAGGCGGCGCGGCAGCGGCCTCTCGCCCTGGGCGATAGCAAGGATTTCTCGGACCACCACGTCCATGGGATCGATCAGCCGGAGCCCGCTAGTCGCGACCCTGGCCAGACCCAGGGAGACCTCGGTACACCCGAGGACGATGCAATCGGCGCCATTCTCCACGAGCCGTGTGCACGCTTCGAGCAGGCAATCGGAGTAGGCGCGGTGACGAACAGGATCTTGCAGAAAGCCCGCCTTGAGCCCTCCTCGCCTCCCTTCCGCGGACGGCGAGCCATAGATCGTATGCATCACGAGGTCGTCCTGCAGCCGCTCGCCGCCTGGCAAGTCGAGCAAGCTGACTGGCCGTAGCTGCGGTGCGTACCGTTCGATCGCCTTCGCGTAGACGCCGCTTTGCAGCGTGCCGGTGGTCGCCAAGAGACCGATCCGCGAAACCGCGCCCAGCCGCGCGATCTCCAACACGGTCTCCTCGATCATGTGGAGGATCGGGAGCGGTGGCTCGGCGCCGATCTCGTCCAGGAATGCGTAGATCGTGTTGCACGCCAAGACGGCAAAGTCAGCGCCAGCACGCTGGAGCCGCTCCAGGCTCGCCTGGAGAAGCGGCACCGGAGACGCTCCGCCACCGAGAAGCGCCGCCGTGCGGTCCGGCGTTGCAGGGATCGACGACAGGATCCAGGGCGGATAGGACTGGTCGCCTGCCACCGCTTCGACCGCAGCGAGCAGCCTCCGCTCCAGCTCGATGTGCGCGTGAGGGCCGATGCCACCCACGATTCCCAAGACCCGTTTCCACATCGTAGCGGAGACCTCCGACGCTTGAGAGCCTATTCATGACGACGATCTCGGCAATAGTCAGGTGCGTGGAGCTTCTGGCCCGGGACAAGCCTCAGTGGAGTTGCCCCGGTATGGTGGACACCTATCCTCTTGGGGAGGAAGGAGTGTCTGATGCCGAGGAGTCGTCCGCCGTACCCGCAGGAGTCTCGCCAGAAGATGGTCGAGTTGGTCCGCTCTGGGCGGACGCCAGAGGAGCTGTCGGAAGAGTCTGAGCCCTCCGCGCAGGCGATTCGCAACTGGGTCGCGCCGGTTTTCTCTACCTCGCCCTGCTCGTCGACGCCTGGAGTCGGCGCACCGTCGGCAGGTCGAGGAGAGGCCCTCGGCGCACCGATTTGGTGCTCGCGGCGCTAGAGATGGCGATCCAGGCACGTCGGCCTGGCGGCGTGATCCACCACTCCGGCGACGGCTGCCAGTACACCTCTTTGGCCTTCGGCCAGCGGTGCCAGCAAGCCGGCATCGAGCTGTCGTTTCGATGAGTAGCGTCCGCGGACGTGGCCCACCCCTCACAGCGGCAGACTGCACACCCCCCGTTGTAGGAAGTACCGGCACCGTGTAGAAATTGCCGTACAGGAGGGGGTGCGGGGCCGGCAGAGGAGACGGCGTCGCGCGACCGAGGCGGCCCGCCTTGACGCCTGGGCGAAGAGGGCCCATCGGCTGCAGAGTCAGTGCGGTCGACGCTCTTGCCCGGACGGGACGGTCGCCGGTCTCTAACCCGCTCTCATCCCGCCACCCGGAACCCCACCGCGGCGTCCCTGCGTTCGGCCTTGACTTCCGCCACCTCCCGGACGCCGCAGTTCTGGAGTGCGCTCTCGTAGGAGCCGCCGAGCTTGCGGCGCTTGCCGGCGTCGGAGGTGACGTCGGCGGCCCATTCCCAGGCGTTGCCCACCAGGTCGTAAAAACCCCAGCCGTTGGGGGCGAACGAGGCGACGGGGGCGAGTCCCTCGTAGCCGTCACTGCGCTCGTGGTTGTCGCAGTTGGCAGCGGGGCCGTTCTGGAGGGCGGTGCGATCGAGAGGGGAATTCCCGGCGACCTGGGCCATGGCGGCTGACTGCCACTCCTCCGTCGTCGGCAGGCGGTAGAACGGCCGGCCGAGCGCCTGGTTGAGGCGGCCGAGGAACTCCTGGACATCGTCCCAGGAGACGGCGGTCATCGGCAGGTCTGACGGCTTCCTCGGTGTCTCTCCCGGCCGCATCACGGCGTACCACTGTCCGATGGTGACCTCGGTGGCGCCCAGGCAGAAGGGCTTGGCGGCCGGCACGCGCAGTAGGTGAAGCTCGAGGCCGGGCGGTGACGGGCATTCCGGGGCAGAGGGCGGCACGGCCCGGAGCCGGGTCACCGGCGAGCCGGGCCCGGCGAGGAGGTTCAACGCCGCCTTCGCCTCCGGGTCGGCGACGCGGTTCAGAAGCCAACCCACCGGTCTACCCAGGAGGGTGGCGCCGAACAGGCCTGCCAGCGCCAGCCCGGCGAGCGCGAGGCCGCGGCGCAGGCGCGGCGGGCGCTCAGGCTCCTCCCCCGCCGGCAACAGGCGACCATCGGCAGCGTGAGTGTAGAGCACCGGCGCCGCCCAGTCGGTACCGAATCGCGCGCGGTGGATCGCCTGGCGGGCCTCGGCGAGGGCCCCTTCGAGGGCCAGGCCATCGGTGAGGCCGCGATAAAAGGCGCGGGCGAGGGTGACCGCGGCCTGGTCGGCGATCGGCGCTCGCATGGCGAGGACGGCCGGGACACCGCATTGAACCAGGGTCTGGGCGACGCCGTCGAGCAGGCCGCTGCCGATGCTGGCGGCGGAGTCACAAGCGTTGAGCACCACCAACCGCAGACGTGCGACTTCGGCGTGGTAGGCGCCGCGAGCCCGCTCGCGAACGGCGGTGGCGCTACCGCCGAGGAGGCTGCCCAGCTGGCTTCCGGCGATCGCTTCTGGGCCGCCGCCCGGGGCCTCGAAGAAGAGGCTCGCGTCGCCGCCTGGGTCGGGCGCCGAGCCGTGGCCGATGAAATGGAGGACGTGGACCGCTCCTTGCCCGAGACGGGCCTGAAGCGTCGAGTAGCGGCCGTCGGGCAGGCGCTCGAGCGCGAGCCTACCGGCTCCTACCAGCGGCGCCGTGGCGGCACGGATGTGCTCCCACTCCTCCTCGGCGGCGAGCGGTGGCAACCCGTCGGGGCTCGCGAGGACGACAAGGACTCGCACTGGGGGCCGGGTGGTGAGCTCGACGGCTCCCTGTGGCCGTGCCGGCAAGCGCACGATCGAGGTGTCGAGCGAAAGCGCCAGAAAGCCGCGCTCGGGGTCGAAGAGCAGCTCCCAGGGCCAGGTGGTGAGCTCGGGGTCGGCCAGGCGCAGCCGCACGCAAAGCACCTTTGCCTGCCGCTCGGCCTCAGCCAGGCTGAGCCGCAAGGCGGTACCGATGGCCTCGGCGAAAACGGCGCGAAAGAGCCGCTCTCCAAGCTCACGGGCCGTGCTCTCGGCCTCCCCCTCTGCCGTTCCAGCCGGCAGCAGGTTGCGCCCGGGGCCGGCCTGCTGGGCCAAGCGCGCCAGCTCTCGCGGGCTCCACGGCGAGGCAAAGCAGACCGCGGCACCAACGTGGCCGACCGGCGAGCCACGGAGCTCGGCTCGGTAGGGCTGGCGACCGGGTCGGCCGGGCACCCGGGCCACCAGCAGGTCGAAGTTCTCGGTAGGTCCTTCGCGCATGGTTCCCACTTCCCAGACCCCAGCACGGCACGAATGTTGAGCCGCGGGCCGAGTGGGGGGCTCAACCGGCGAGGGGATCCCCATAGACGCGGGCCGTGAGCAGCAAGGTATTGAACCGATGGCGAGGCATCGTTGGCGCTCTCCCAGGGATCGGCTTGAGCCTGCTCGAATACACCGTTCCTCACCCGACCACCCGCACCGCGCGCTCCTCCACCCACCACTCGTCGGCGGCGTCAGGAGGTTGGCGCAGGGAGCGGGTGACGGGTGAGGTCGCGGCGAGGGTGGCGAAGAGTCGCTCGAGGGGGTTGCGCGGGGGCGCGGCCGGAGAGTGGCTGCGCCGGGCGGCCTCAATGGGCGGCAGCTCGAGGGCGTCGTAGCTCACCGGCCCGACGGTGACGAAGACCTTGAGCACATCGGTACCGGCCGCAAGGCCTGGCGGCAGGCCGGCGCAGAGGGGGATCAGTACCTCGCCTTCAGGCTCCAGGAGCTCGGCGGCACTGCGGCTGCGCGGCGGGTGGATCTGCTCGCAAGCCCAGTTGGGTTGCAGGTCGAGGACGGCCAAGTTCAAGGCGCGCTCGGCCCGGTTCTCGACCCGCAGGCAGATCCACTCGCCCACCTTCGCGTCGGGAACGCCGGCGAACGCAAACGGTACCGGCCGCGGGCGCTCACCACGCTGGAAGCCGTGGGGCAGGCGGAGGACCTCGACTTCCAGCGCTCCCCGCAGGGCGGCGCCGGGGTCGTAGTTCTCCAGCTCCCAGACCGTGAGGTACTTGGCCAGGTGGAGCAGCTGATCGACGACCACCTCCTCGGCTCGCGGCCGGGTCGTGGGGAGCGGCGGCAGGTTGGGGAGCGGCTCGCCCGCCGCATCGCAGAGCTGGTAGCGGCCGCCGGCATCGAGCCCCACCCAGAGAGGCGAAGGCGACGGCTCTCCGTTCGCCAGCTCGAGGAAGGCGTTGGGGCGTCGGCGGATCGCCTCGGCGAGGCGCTCGAGGGCAGGGTGGGCGGCGGTGGCGGGAAGGAAGGCGACCGGGCGCCGCAGAGCGGTCGGCCCGGGCTCGACCAGGCGGGCGCGAGCGCCGTCTGGGATGACGGCTTCAGGTGGCTGGTCCGTGACCTGCGCCAAAGACTGGCTGGCTCCCAGTCGCGTCACCTCGGCGATGAGCTCTGTGCTCCCCCCCGCCGCAAGAGCCGCGACCGCGAGCCGCGCGCCTACCCGCAGGCCGTGCACCTGCCCGGCCCCCAGCAGCACCTCGGCCGGAGCCCGCTTCCGCGCCGGCTCGCTGCAGCCTTGGAGGACGAAGATCGCCCGCTCGGCAGCCCCACCGTCGAGGCTGCGCACCATGCGGTCCGCCTCTCCCTCGTACTGCGGCGTCTGCGCGGGGAAACGCTGGTGGATGCGCCCCACCAGCCGGGCGTGAAGCTCGCGGTAGGTGAGGCCGGGGCGGGCGGTCTCCAGGCTGTCGAGCAGCCAGTGGGTCAGCGCCCCTTGCGGCTGGCGGCCTGCGAAGACCGCCTCGAACGCCCATTCGTTGGCCCGGCAGGCGGCGAGCATCACGTAGCCGTGCGGATCGTTGCTGAAGGCCCGCACCGGGCCGAAGCCGCGCACGGCCGGCCCCTCCCGGCGAGCGACCACCGCGGCCAGGCTCGCCGGGTCGGCCACCAGGCTCGCGAGAGGCCGCGGCCGGGTGTCGATGGCGGCGATCCCCCGCGGGCGGGCCCCGGTGCGCGTGGCTCCCCCGGAGTGGCAGCAATCGAGGAGGAGCACGGTGAACACTCCGCGCCGAGCCGCCTCCGCAAGCAGGAAGGCGATCTCCGCATCCCGGAGGTAGCGGCCCTGCGGGGTGCCGATGTCGAAGGGCACCAGGCACTCGTCGAGTGACCCCGGAGGCCGCAGCTCGGGGAAGGCCGTGGGCGTCCGGCCGCCATGCCCGGAGTAGTGGACGAGAAGCTGGTCACCGGCCTCGGCCCGCGCCAAGAGCTCCCGCCACGAGCCGGCGAGGTTCTCGTAGCTCGGGCGCTCGGCCGCCGGCTCGGCCACGTCCCCACCGCCGCCCGCCGAGGAGGTGAGCACGCGCAGGTCGTCTGCCGCCACCCCCCCACGTTCGCGGAGAAACTCGGCCATTCGTCGGGCGTCACGCACCGCACCGAGCAGGGGGTGATAGCTGGACCCATCGGGCAGTCTGTGGGGCAGGTAGTGATCGATCCCGACCACCAGCGCGAGCTGCCGACCCTGGCTCATCGTGGCCTCTCGAAAGGGGTGCGAAGTCCTCGCGCTCAGACCGCCAGGCGCGTGGCAGGGTCACCCAAGATGGCATAGCACTTGGCGTCGTTGTGGGCCGTCCACAGCAGCTTCAGGTAGTCCCTGTCGACCTTTCCTCGCAGCTCGCGCAGCTCGAGGCCGCGGACGAGCTCGTCGGCGAGGCTCTTCAGACGATCTCCGAAGGCCTCCATGGCGGCACCGACTGGCAGCCCTTCCACCAGGTCGATGCACGTGGTTTCGAAGGCCCGCGCCTGGTCCTGCAACTGCCGCCAGAAGAACGAGTACCCCCAGGCCTGCTCGACATGCCCGATGACCGCCAGCGCTCCACCCTTGGGATGGGCGAGCAACCGCTGCGGCAGCGCCGCCACGAAGGGCTGATCGGTCAGCGGCTTGGGCTTGCGCCGGCTGCCGTGGGAAAAGAGGTCACGGGCAGGGGTGCCGGCCGAGAAGCAGGCGAAGTGGAAACTGATCAAACCGGCGACGTCGGCCTCAGGGCCGAGGTCCTGGGCAGCGAAATAGTGCTCGGGAGCGAGCGGCGCGGCCCCGAACTCCCAACCCGGCCAGTCCTGGCAGACCAGGGCGCCCTGCTCGCCGCGCTGCCGTGGGTTCCCGCGGCCGAAGCTGAGGCCGTGGGTGGCGGTGAACAGCAGGGCCGGGCGCTCGCCGCCGGTCAGCGCAGAGCGTAGCCGGTCCTTGGTGGCGGCCTCTCCCACCGCCGTCGCCACCCGCCACTTGGGCTGCTGCTCGCCACAGAAGCTGGCCAGCGCCTCGGCCACCGGTCCGAGCAGGCGGTCGGCGGACAGCGCGGTCGCCGGATCGGCGGGGTTGCGGGTACCGAAGAAGAGGGCGGTCTTGCGGCGGTCGATCTCGCCCTTCTCCGCGGCGACCACCGCAGCCGCGTAGCGCGCGTAGTCCTCCACTTCATCGAAGGCGATGCGGCCAACGGCATGCTGCACGTCGAGCTGGTGCTGGAAATCAAAAGAGATCACCTCCGGGCCGCCGACCAGCAGCAAGTAGTACGGCAGCCGCTGGGGGTCGGCGGTGCCCGGGCCGATGCCCAGGCGGGCGAGGTAGTCATCCTTGCTCTCCTCGAGCCGCACCCCCTGGCCTCCAGCGAGCTCGCGGTAGTGGCGCTCGTCCCGCCTGCTCGCCCACTCACGCCGCCAGGCGAGCAGCTCTGCCAGCGCCTCGCGGACGGCAGGGTCGGCATCGCGCGGAAAGATCACGCCCCAGCCCGCCGAGGCGAGGTCACGAGGGTCCACCCGGAAACCCAGGCCTTTGGCCGTCAGGTCGATTGGGCGCTCCTCGAGCGCCGCGAGCACCTGGGCGCGGGTGCGGTCGGCGAGCACCGGCAATCCTGTTTCGCCGTCGACGCCATTGAAGGGAAGGACAGGGCCGGTCTTCGCTCGAGCGTTCATCGTCTACTCCCTGGTTGAGTTCAGAAGGCACCCGCGGCGGGCCGAGGTGGGGCCCGCCTCCACCCGACCGCGGGTCCCGCTGCCTAGTGGCCGCCGCCCTTGCCGTCTCCCGGCACCGGGTAGTTCGGCGGCGTGGAGCTGGCGGTCGAGGGCCCCTGCGCGCCGCCGCCACCGAAAGGCGGCTGCGGCTTCGGCTCGCCGTGGTCGTCGCCCGGCAGCGGGTACACCACGGGCACGGTGCTGACCGGCTCGGGTTCCTGGGCGCCGGCGCCGCTGAAGGGCGGGAGGCCCTGGCCCTTGCCATCCCAGGCGGCGCCGGTCGCCTGCGGCCTGGCGTTCACCTTGTCGCTGCTTGCGCTCATCAGCTTGCACTCCTCGCAGTCTTGGGGTTCGCGAGGCGGTCCTCGAGCGGAAACGAGCCTCGGGGCGGCAGCCCCGCCACCATCACGAACCCGTTGTCTCTCGTTTCCCGCTCGACTAGGACACGGTGAGCGGTGAAGTGTTTAGTGCGGGTGAGCGCTAGCGAGACAGGCCCTGGAAGACGAAAGCAGCCCAGTGGTAGGGAGACCGCCAGCGGCGATCGGCACGCAGAGCGAGTTGGGCAGCCCGCAAGGCCGCGGGGGGAGCCATGCCATCGACCAAGAGATAAGAATAAAACCTTTTCATCAGCTCACTGGTGCTGGCGTCGCTGACGCTCCACTGGCTCACCACCAGGCCACGGGCGCCGGCGTAGAGAAAGCCGTTGGCAAAGCTCTGCAGGGCCTCGCCGCGGCGCTCCCCACCCACCGCGCTCTTGCAGGCCGAGACGACCACCAGCTCGGCATCGACCTCGAGGCCGTAGATGTCGAGGAGGAGCAGTGCGCCGGCGATCGGCCGGCCTTGCTCGTCGAAGCGACTGAGCTCGAGCCGCGATGCCCGGGGGTAGCGCCCGTCGACCACTCCGTGGGTGGCGAAGTGGACGTAGCGCGACCCGACCAGACCGCCGCCGAGCACGGTTTCCCGCCGGGCCTCGAAGGCGAGCAGCTCACGGCGCTCCCCCGCCCACGGCAGGGAACGGATTCCCGCCAGCTCCTCGCGCACCCAGGGCAGGGGTGGCAGGTCCGCGTCCTGGGCGGCGCTGCCCCGCCCCGCCTGCGCGGCCGCGAGAGCCGGCACGCTGGCCGGGGGAGCGGCCTTCAGGCGGCTGTCGTCGCGCCGGAAGATGGGGTCGCCCACCAGGGTGAAGACCGGCCGCGACCGGGCCGGGGGCCGTAGCCCCGCGGCGAGATGCAAGCCTACCGACAACGACGGCAGGGCCAGGACCTCGCGGCGGTCGAGCACCAGCAGGTCCGGGCTGCCGGGGGTGGCGCCGAAGCCGGTGGGATCGCGCAGCACGGCGAAGGGGACCCGCGTCAGGGCGCCGTCTGCGACCACCAGCCAGCGGGAGCCGAGGGCGCGGCCGGCGAGCGGCCCCAGCAGGCTCCTGCTCAGCTCCTCCTGGGCCCGTTCGAGGGCCGATCGCCGGTTGGGGTTGTCGCTTGCCTCGAGCTCGCGCAGGAGCTTGGCGGCCTGTGCCTCGATGACCTGACGCGACGGTAGCCCGAACCATCCCAATTGCCCCCGGCTGACTTGCCAGAGAAAGCTGGCTCGCTCGCCGAGGAAATAGACCAAGAGGTCACTGTTCTCGTCGAGCAGCTGACTGACCAGCTCCGGGATCGAGACGCGGGGGGCGGTGGTCAGGGCACGGTAGCGGGGGCTGCGACGGCGGATCTCGCCCTCCAGGCGGTCGTACTCCTCGATCAGCGAGCTCAACCCCCGCTCCCGGCTCTCGGCGGCGGGCACGGAGCCCTGTGCCAGCAGCCCACTGCGCTCCTCCTCGACCTCACGGATCTGCGCTCGCAACTCTTCTGAGCGCGCGGCGAGGGCCGGGTCGACCTGCTGGCGCAGGCCCTGGCGCAGCTCCTCCAAGCCGTCGAGCAGGCTCCGCGCCTGCTGCCTCTCGGCGGCGGCCAGGGCCTTGGCGGCATGGCTGCCGTCGCCGTGGAGGCTCTCGAGGCGCATCTCGAGATCGACATAGAACTCGACGTACTCGCGCTTGGCAGCCAGGAAACGCTCGCGGCCGAGCGGCGACTCGAGCTCGGCCCGCACCTCCTCGATCAGGGCAAGGGCCTCCTCCGCTTCGCGTTCGGCATCGGGAAGGCGCCCGAGCGCGTCGAGGGCCTTGGCCTGGCAGAGACGCGCGCTCGCCTGCAACGGCTTGCGGCCCTGGCGGGCAAACCGTTCCAAGGCCTCGCCGCAGGTGGCGAGGCCCTCCCCGGCCCTGCCGCCCTCGACCAGGAAGGTCCCGAGGTTGAAGCGCGCCGTCTCGAGATTGGGGTCGCCGTCACCATGCAGCGGGGCGAGAGTGGCGATGGCGCGCCGGGTCCGCGCGACGGCGCCCGGGAGGTCGCGGAGGTCGCGCTCCACCAGGCTCAGGGCGAGATGAGTGATGGCCTGTTCTTCCGTTCCCTCCTGGCCGAGCGCGAGCGCGGCCTTGAGCTGGCGACGCGCCTCGTCCGGGCGGCGGCCCTGGCGGGCCGCGAGCCCCAAAAAGCGACGGGCCTTGAGCTCGAGACGCCGGTCCGCAAGCCTGCCGGCCAGCGCCAGCTCGTCCGCCGCCTGCTCCTCCAGGGCGTCGAGGTTGCCGGCCACCGCGTAGGCCTCAGCGAGGCCGTCGGCAGCGAAGAGCTGGGCACCCAGACCACCACCGTCCTCCAGGGGAAGCTGGCGCAGCTCCTCATAGCGCTCGACGGCACGGTCCAGCAAGCCGAGCTCGAGCTCCACCCGGCCGAGCTCATAGAGGGCGGTGACCCTCGCCTGGTGGTTCCTTGCGGTCGTCGCCTTCTCTAGGGCCTCGAGGTAGGCGGCTCGGGCTGCGTTCAGCCGACCCGCCCGCCAGCTCGCCTTGGCCACCGTGAGAAGAGCGCGCGCCTCGAGGGAACTCTGCGACGCCGCCGCGAGCTGCCGGTGGGCCTCGCCGGCGAGGTCGGCCGCCGCTTCCAGGTCCTGCCGGCTCCCGGCACCGGCTTCCCAACCAGCTGCCAGCAGCTCGGCGAGCCGCAGCCTGGCCTCGGCGCCGGTCAGCGGCTCGCCCCGGCGGTCCCACACCGCGAGCGACGAGCGCAGGCCCTCGATCCTGGAGGCGCGCTCGGCGCCATTGGCGGGAAGCGGCGCCCGGCCGGCGAGCAGGGCCGCGAAGGCGCGCGCCACCGCTTCGTCCCCCGCCTCGACCGGCCGCGGCCCGTCACGGAGGGTCAGGTGATAGGTGCCATGCTCGTCGCGGTAGGGCTTGATCTGCAGCCGGAAGCGGGTCGGCCGGCTCGCCAAGAGGAAGATCCGCTCGGGTTGCGTGCGCTCAGATGGGTTGTCGAAGACGACCTGGCGGGTTGGCAAGGCACGCAAGTGGACCTCGACGTCGACGCCCGACTGGTCGACCGCCAGCTCGGCGACCTCCCCTGCCGCCAACAGCAGCTCGAAGCGCTGCGACTCTCCCGCTGCGAGCGTCCCGGTGAGTGCCTGGGCATTCCCGCTGCTCAGCGCGGGAACCAGGGCTTGGCGGCTGCCTGCTCGCGCGCGCGGCTCGGCC